>NZ_JBMOWE010000001.1:0-1438035 GCF_049310725.1 Pantoea sp. BJFS-204
TGAGAGTCCTGAAGGGACGTTGAAGACTACGACGTTGATAGGCCGGGTGTGTAAGCGCAGCGATGCGTTGAGCTAACCGGTACTAATGACCCGTGAGGCTTAACCTTACAACGCCAGAGGCGTTTTTTGAGAGACACAATTTTCAGCCTGTACCGGATAAAAATTAGCGGAAACGAAAGATTTTGCGGCGTGACAAGGCGCAGAGCGAGGACGTCAGCGGGAGCATACTGAAGTATGTGACCGGTGTGGCTGAGCGATGGCAACGCGGTCATGGCGTAAAAGATTCGTTTCGTGCACCAAGATTTGCCTGGCGGCTTTAGCGCGGTGGTCCCACCTGACCCCATGCCGAACTCAGAAGTGAAACGCCGTAGCGCCGATGGTAGTGTGGGGTCTCCCCATGCGAGAGTAGGGAACTGCCAGGCATTAAATAAGTGAAGAAGCCCCGCACGAAAGTGCGGGGCTTTTTTACGTCTGCACTTTGCCACGTTAAGCTGAAAATATGATCTGCAGGCACGCGGTATGTCACCCTTAACTCCCCATTATTCACTTCTGAATGACCAGCAACCCGCTGATTTTTCGATAATTAGCGACATAGCTCACAATAATAATCTCGGATTACGCCGCCTTTACCTTCAGTAGACTTAAATGCTTTACTCACTCCTTTAAACGCTGTTGATCAGCAAGGAACAGAGGTAAGGCATGGCACCCACAAATAATAAAACTCAGACGGATGATACAAAGAAACGTATCTGGGCTATCGTCGGCGCGTCATCAGGTAACCTGGTTGAGTGGTTCGACTTCTACGTTTACTCCTTCTTCTCACTCTATTTTGCCCACATTTTCTTTCCGCAGGGCGATACCACCACTCAGTTGTTACAGACAGCGGGCGTTTTTGCGGCAGGATTTTTAATGCGTCCGATTGGCGGCTGGCTGTTCGGCTATATCGGCGACAAACATGGCCGAAAAAATTCGATGCTGGTTTCGGTCTGCATGATGTGTTTTGGTTCGCTGGTGATCGCCTGCTTACCCGGTTACGCAACGATCGGCGTGGCTGCGCCCGTCATTCTGCTGCTGGCGCGTATGTTTCAGGGATTATCGGTGGGCGGAGAATATGGGACCAGCGCAACCTACATGAGTGAAGTGGCTCTGGAAGGACGCAAAGGATTCTACGCCTCATTCCAGTATGTCACGCTGATAGGTGGTCAGTTAGCGGCGGTACTCACCGTCGTGGTCCTGCAATTTCTGCTGACGGATGCAGAACTGCGAAGCTGGGGCTGGCGTATTCCGTTCTTCCTCGGCGCATTGCTCGCCGTTGTCGCATTATGGTTACGACGTTCACTGGAAGAGACCTCAGATAAGACGAGCCGCGAACATCGCGATGCGGGTAGCGTAATCGGGTTACTGCGTAATCATACTCGTCCCTTCCTGATGGTGCTGGGTTTCACCGCAGGCGGCTCCCTGAGTTTTTACACCTTCACCACCTACATGCAGAAGTATCTGGTTAATACGTCAGGTATGGATCCTAAAACGGCCAGTGGCCTGATGACCGGTGCTTTGCTGGTCTTTATGCTGATTCAGCCGATTATCGGTGCCCTGTCAGATAAAATCGGTCGTCGCACCTCGATGATGATTTTTGGCGCGGGCGCGGCCATCTGTACGGTCCCCATTCTGACACTGTTGCAAAACGTGCAGAGCCCTGGTGTGGCTTTCCTGTTAATCATGCTGGCGCTGCTGATTACCAGCTTCTACACCGCCATCAGTGGCATCCTTAAAGCAGAAATGTTTCCGCCACAGGTACGCGCACTGGGTGTAGGGCTATCTTACGCAGTAGCGAATGCGATCTTTGGTGGGTCGGCAGAGTATGTTGCGTTGCTGATGAAGCAGCAGGGGATTGAGACGACTTTCTTCTGGTATGTTTCAGCGATGGGCGCGGTGGCATTTCTGGTGTCGCTGTTGCTGCACAAGCGCGGTAAGGGGATTAAGCTTTAACAGAGAAGGCTACTGACTCAGATTCCACAGGGCAATGCCGCTGGCAGCACCGGCGGCATCCCAGGCGAAATCTTTCCAGCTCCAGCCGCTGCCATTCGGGCGGCTGTCATACCACTCTTTTCCCGCCCCAGGCGTTAATGAAAACAGTCTGGCTTTGCCGGTCAGAATGGTGCTGGCGCTGCCCATATTCACTGCCTGCTGTGGCCAGGACTGCAGAGGCGACAAAATGCTCCGCTTTATCTCGTCCGGTCTACTGATCTTCCGCCATATGGGCGCATCCACTACACAACAGCCCAGCAAGCAGCACACTTCGCATAGCAGATGCCTTATTGGCCGCAGCGATTAAAGAATCCGGCTGATCAGGCGATCGATACGTATCCGGCGCAGACGGCGAATCAGCTTGCGCACCTTGGCCGGGTAATCAGCAATACTCTCAAGCTCACGGAAATGCGTCACTACCGTTGTGTTCTGCCGGATTAACGTCAGCTCCTTCTCACGCTGAGCCGCTAACTCCTGATGAGGATCGTGGATCAGCACCGCATTTTCCAGATCGAGCCGCCAGGCACGTGGATTGAGGTTATTACCGGTAATCAGCTGCCATTCGTCATCAACCCACATTCCTTTAAGGTGATAACTGTTCTCGCCATCCTTCCACAGTCTCACGACCAGCTGATCGGTCGTAACGTAGTAGTGCAAACGGCTCATAAAGCGACGCAGATTGATTTCATACAGGTAAGGCAGCGCGCCGATGATTTTGAACGGCTGATCGGGCGCAATATAGAAGTCATTGGCTGTTTTATCGCCGACGATGATCTCAACCTGTTTTCCCTGCCGCAGAAGATGAATGATATTACGTACCAGCAAGGCGGGCATGTTGAAGTAGGGGGTACAGATGATCAGCTTCTGTTCCGCACAGGGCATCAGGTGGAAGATGGTTTTATTGAGCAGGCTATGCTTACCCAGACCGACCAGCGGCGTGACCGTCAGTTCATCGTTGCCGGCATTCCCTTCAAACTGATAATTGAAACCGCGCAGGTCCTGACGGAACTGGCGTGTCTCATTTTTAATTTCAGGACTTGAGGGGCGCTCAGCAAAATCGAGTCGGTTTACCGCCTCTGCTGACTTCAGATTGAGCGTGATCCAGTCATACATCGTATCGGTCAGCTGGGAATTACGGATAACCTGATAACGGTCATAGCGATACTTATCATGCTGATGCAGGTAGACATCATTGATGCTGGCGCCGCTGTAGAGCAGCATATCATCAATAATGAACCCTTTAAGGTGGAGCACGCCCAGCGCTTCACGGGTATTGACCGGGATACCATAAACCGGGATGGCAATATCCGGATAACGTGTCGCCATTTCGCAATACCAGTCGGCATTGGTTACGCCTCGCGCTGCGCCAATTCGCCCACGCTGCGCACGGTGCCAGTCAACCAGAATCGAGATATCCAGCTCCGGCCGCGCCTGCTTCGCACTATAAAGCGCATCCATGACGGCACGTCCGGCGTCATCATTTTCCAGATAGAGCGCAACAATACAGATGCGAGTCTGCGCTGCCGCAATCTTCTCCAGCAACGTCTGGCGAAATTCGGCAGGCGAGTAAAGTGTCGACACATCCGCAACGGATTGTGACAGTTTCGGCAGCTGTGCGAGGTGTTGTTGGTGTTTGTTACGTTTAAATTTAGACAACATCACAGTGCACTTCTTCTCTGTTCATTGCATGGCCTTTTGCCATCAAATCAGGGTTATAACCACAAATAATAACATCAACTTCGCCGATTCGAACGTTTTTTACCTTTCTCTACAAGGTTAGTTGATCTCATTCTGTAAAGACAATTTCAGGCTGACAATACCGTCATCCAGTTGAATATCAACATGAAAGTTTAGCTTTCGTGCCAGCGTAATCATGCCGCGGTTATGGGGCATGGTGATACCGTTCAATTGTTGCAAGCCGTGATGCCGGGTATAGCGGATCATCTTTTCCAGCAGACGACGGCCCATGCCTAAGCCTTTCAGGTCGGAACGGACCAGCACCGAAAACTCCGCATCAATGTTATCTGCATCAGAGATAGCGCGGGTGACGCCGATGATCTCGGGGCGCCCATGATGCTGACGTACCGCCACAATCGCCATCTCGCGGTCATAATCGATCTGGGTCATGTTGGCGAGATCATCATGAGTAAACTCACTGATTTCACTGAAGTAGCGGTAGTAGAGATCTTCTTTGGTGACCTGACTGATGAAATCGCGCAGTAGGGGCTCATCCTCTGGCAGAATGGGCCGGAACAGGCAGAATTGCCCATCCTTTAACTCCACCTGCTCTTCCAGATGCTGAGGATAAGGACGTATTGCCAGCCGTGCTTCGTTATCGCCGTGGAACGGAGCCAGCGTCAGGGTGACATCCAGCAGGGTAAAATCATTGCCCGCCGCCAGCAGCGGATGAATATCCAGTCGCTGGATCTCCGGGCAATCCACCACCAGGTTAGAGACCTGCACCAGCAACTGGCTTAAACCGGGGATATCCAGCGGATTCAGCGCGCTGCGGCTGCGGATTTTTCCGCTCTTGATCGCCTGAATCACCAGATAGCGTGCCAGCGTCATATTCAGCGGGGGAAGGGCAACGGCAGCCTGTTTATCGGCCTGCCATTCAACGCCGCCTTCCCCCAGCATAATGATCGGGCCAAACAGGGCATCCTGTTCGACCACGACCCGCAGCTCCTGTGCGCCTGCACGACTCGCCATGCTCTGAACCAGCAGCCCTTCGATACGTGCCTGTGGCAGCGTCTGTTTTACCCGATCAAAAATGGCCTCAGCGGCATGCTCCACTTCGCTGGCATTACGCAGGTAGAGCATCACGCCCTGCACCTCCGATTTATGCGCGATATCGGGTGAACGCAGTTTCAGCGCCACCGGATAGCCAATCTGATCGGCAATCGCCACTGCCGCCTTACTGTCGCTGGCGATCCAGGTCGGCAGCGTGGCCATCCCGTAAGCCTGCAACACCGGCTGCACTTCGTGGGTATCCAGCGCAGTAACACCACGCTCCAGCGCCTGTGACAGCAGCTGGTGTGCATGGGCACTGTCCAGGTTCAGGGTGGCGGGCAGGGCAGGGGTTTCGCGCAGCTGCTTCTGGTTACGGCGGTACTCAACCTGATGCATAAAAGCGGTCACCGTTCCCTCTGGCGTGCGCCAGGTCGGTATCCCCGCCTGCGTAAAGGCTCGGCGCGCGGCTTGTGAAGAGAACTCGCCGCTCCAGTTGGTCAGCAGCGTCACCAGCTTACCGCGCGGGTGACGGGCGATGGTGTCGATCAGATGTCCGGCCGTTTCAGTCGCGGGCGCGACCGCGCTTGGCGCATGAATAATCATCAATGCATCAAGTTCATGGCTGTCGAGCAGGATCTCTGTGCAGGCGGCATAACGTTCTGCTGTGGCGTCATCTTTTAAATCCAGCGGGTTGCCGCGGCCTGCGCCAGCGGGCAACAGCGCCTCGAGCTGCTGAATCGTCTGCTCGCTGAGCTGCGCCAGTTTCCCGTTGCGGGCATAGAGCTCATCCAGCGCCAGCGCGGCGGGGGCGGCACCATTACTGATGATCATCAGCCTGTCGCCACGCAGCGGCCGCATATGACTCAGCGACTCAACGGCGGAGAAGAGCTCATGGGTATCCTGCACCCGCAGTAACCCGGCACGCTGAATGGCTGCATCCCAGGCGGCGTCCAGACCGCTGTGGGTGCCCAGCAGCGCCTGTGCTTCCCGGCTGCGACCACTCTTGATCACCAGAATCGGTTTATTACGGGAGGCGCTGCGTGAGGCAGAAACAAAACGACGCGCATCGCTGAGGTGCTCAAGATAGAGCAGGATAGCGCTGGTTTTACCGTCGCGAGCCAGGAAGTCGAGCAGATCATCGACATCGGTATCCAGACTGTCACCCAGCGCGATAAACCAGGAGAATCCGAGATTACGCTGCTGCGCCCAGTCGAGAATGGTGTTGGATACGGCGGCGGACTGGGAGATAAATGCGATACGGCCTTTCTCTATCGGCACTGGCGAGAAGCTGGCATTCAATCCCTGCCAGGGGGCCAGCAGTCCAAGACTGTTCGGGCCCAGCAGACGTATCTGCCACTGGCTGGCGCAGGCTTTGAGTTCGGCAGACTGGCTGGCGGGCGCAGAGAGAATAATGCAGGCTTTGCAGCCTTTCTCCCCGAGCTGTTGCAGCAGTTCGAGGTTACGTTTTGAGTGGGTGCAGATCACTGCCAGGTCTGGTGCGAAAGGTAAGCTGTCGATAGTGGGCCAGGTCAGTACGCCGCTGACCGCTTTATATTTCGGCGTCACCGGCAACACCGGGCCGCTAAAACCGCCCGCCAGCAGGTTACGCATCATAAAGTATCCGGCGCGCCCTGGCGTGACCGAGGCACCAATCACCGCAATTGATTTAGGTCGTAACAGCGCTTCCAGTCCGCGTTGGCTCATCTCGCTCTCCAGAGTTCGGGATTTGCGTGATTGTAAACGCTTTTTGCTGGCAGTGCTTCCGGGCAGATCGCAGGCTGCGCATCCCGATTTTAATCTCTGTCACCGCAGGGACGCTCCCGCCAGGAGGTGACAGGGCGATTAATCCTGTCCGGCGTGGTGCGGTTTCCCTGTCAGATAGGCCGCGCGGAACTGATCAAAATGGTGAGATAACGCCTCAGCCGCCAGCCGATCGCCCGCCTGCGCCAGCAGCGCCGCGGCCACTTCAGCAGTGCAGTGCTGACCTGCGCCGTGGGCTTCACGCAGCGTATAGCGCGACGGGGTGCTGACATCCAGCGACATCACCGGCAGGGCGTCGAGCCAGGGGCTTTTACGGAACATTTTGCGGGCTTCGGTCCAGGTGCCGTCCAGCATAATAAACAGCGGCGGCTTGCCACTGGCGGGCGGCGTTGTCAGCACTTCGCGACCGGGGTCGGCATAGGATGCCGGGAAAACGACCAGCGGCTGATAATCGGGATTGCGCACCGCCGCCAGCAGCAGCGGATCCGTCTCGGTGCGTGACCAGCCAAAAGCCTGAGTTTCCGGCAGAATATCGGCAATCAGCCGGCCGGTGTTGCTCGGCTTCATCGGCTCGGTATCAAACATCACCAGGCAGAAGCGGCTACGGGCGGACTGCGGCACGATCTGACTGCAGAGACAGTTGATCTCTGGCAGCAGGCAGCCCTGACAGCGGATGACCCGATTCCCGCGCGCGAGGAAAGGACGGGTAGATCGGGCCAGGCGTTGGGTGCGCAAGCGCAAAACAGCATTATCAGACATGAGTATTCAGGGCAGGAAAAACGTCAGTGTAATCGAAGCGCAGGCGAAAAGGAAAAGGCCAGCCAGGCTGGCCTCTGAAGATTAAAGTGACTCATCCAGCCATTCATTGAAAGGCGCTTTAGGCATCGCGCCATTCAGCATGTCGACCCGCTCGCCGTTCTTAAACAGCATGATGGTCGGGATGCTGCGAATGTTGAAACGGGCGCTCAGGGCCGGCTCCGCTTCGGTGTTCACTTTAATAAAGCGGACTTTACCGCTGCGTTCACTGGCGACATCTTTAAACACCGGCGCAAAATTGACACAGGGACCACACCAGGGCGCCCAGAAATCGATCACCACCGGCAGATCATCCTGCAGATATTTGTCAAAGTTAGCGCTGGTGGCATTCACCACTTCGCCATCAAATAACGCATTTCCACAGCGACCACATTTCGCCACGTCGGCAAGGCGTTCTTCAGGAACGCGATTGGTTGCCTGACAGGAAGCGCATACCGTATTCATAGGAACCTCTGATGTTGAAAAGTGTCAGTCTGGTAAATATTGTTCATTATGAAAGGGGACGGATTCCCTCTCAATCTGGATTGCTCTATAGGTTCAATAGTTGATAGCTAAGCGCCAGCACATCAGGTAATCTGCGCGCTCTCAATGCAGGAGGAAGACATGAACGACGAATTTAAAGGCAAGAGCGGTAAGGTTAAGGTGATGTACGTGCGTGGCGAGGACGATAAAAGCGCGCGCGCGCCTAATCCTCGTACAGGCAAAGGTGGTCACGCTGCTGCCCGTTCGGATGATAATCGTCGTTCGTCTGGCCCCCGTACTGAACGCAGTCAGGAAGGTGGTCGCTCCGCTGGCCGTCGCAGCGACGACACCGGTCGCAGCAGTTCACCGCGTCGTGATGAAGGCGGACGTGGCGCTCCACGCCGTTCAGACGATGGCGCAGGCCGCCGCAACGATCGTGGCGATGATAATCGCGGCGCCTATGGCAGCAGCGATTCCCCGTGGCGCACCGTGTCACGCGCGCCATCAGCAGATCGTCCGGCAACCGAAAGCGATAAGCCGGATCACGGCGGCATCAGCGGCAAGAGCTTCGTCGATCCCGAGCAGATCCGTCGTCAGCGTAACGAAGAGACGCGCGTCTATGGTGAGAACGCCTGTCAGGCGCTGTTCCAGAGCCGTCCTGAAGCGATTGTTCGCGCCTGGTTCGTGCAGGAAGTGACACCGCGTTTCCGCGAAGCGCTGCGCTGGCTGGCGGCTAACCGCAAAGCCTATCACGTCGTGGAAGATGCTGAGATTACCAAAGCGTCAGGCACTGAGCATCATGGTGGCGTCTGCTTCCTGATCAAAAAGCGCATGGGTATGGCGGTTTCTGAATGGCTGAGCCAGGCGAATACCAAAGATTGCGTGCTGGCACTGGAAGATGTCAGCAACCCGCATAACCTCGGCGCGATTATGCGCAGCTGCGCGCACTTTGGCGTAAAAGGTTTGCTGGTGAACGACGCCTCACTGCTGGAGTCCGGCGCAGCGGTACGTACCGCAGAAGGCGGTGCTGAGCATGTGCAGGCCATCAGCGGCGCAACCTTCAGTGAAGGTCTGGAAGCGTTCCGTAAAGCGGGTTACACCATCGTCACCACCTCCAGCCATCAGGGCACGCCGCTGGCGCAGGCTCAGCTGCCCGAGAAAATGGTGCTGGTGTTAGGGCAGGAGCGTGAAGGTCTCTCTGATACCGCGTTCAAACAGGGTGACATGAGCCTGTCGATTGGCGGCACCGGCAACGTAGAAAGCCTTAACGTCTCGGTCGCAACCGGCGTACTGCTCGCCGAATGGTGGCGTCAGAACGCATAAAAAAACGGGCCGAAAGGCCCGTTTTGCTTTGTCACATCAGTGCGCACCACCGCCACCGCCGCCTGCGCTAAACGGCGGACGGGCAAACCAGATCAGCACCAGCAGAATCAAAAAGACCCCCGCCGACGCCCAGAAAATTTCATTCGCTGAAATAATCAGTCCCTGGTTAGTAATCTGCTGCGCGATCCAGGCCGACGCCTGCTGCTGCGTCATCCCCATGCTCTCCAGCTGGCTATACATCTGCTGCGAATTGACGTTGTAAGGGGTAATCGACTCCGTCAGGTAGCTATGATGCATCGACTCGCGGTTACTCCACATGGTGGTGGTAATCGACGTTCCCACCGAGCCTGCAAAGGTACGCATAAAGTTCGACAGGCTGGAGGCTGCGGCCATGCGCTCCGGCGGCAATCCCGACAGCGTAATGGTGGTCAGCGGCATAAAGAAGCAGGCCACGGCAAAGCCCTGAATAAACTGCGGCCAGGCTGAGGCACCAAAGTCCATTCCCGGTTCAAACGTATACGCGCGCCAGTAGAAGCAGACGGCATACATAATGAAGCTGAACGTGACCAGCCGTCGCATGTCGAGCTTATGGGCAAAGCGTCCGATGATCGGCGACAGGATCACCGGCAAAATGCCCACCGGCGCAGACGCCAGACCGGCCCAGGTTGCGGTGTAGCCGTAGACCTCCTGCAGCAGCTGCGGCAACAGAACAATCGAGCCGAAGTAGAGCATATAAGCCAGACTGATCGACAGGCAGCCAATGGTGAAGTTGCGCGACTTAAACAGCGACAGATCTATGATCGGGTGATCGTCAGTCAGCTCCCACACCAGCAGGACTGACAGCGCAATCACGGCCACTACCCCGAGCACGATGATCTCGGACGAGTTAAACCAGTCGAGCTCCTTTCCGCGATCCAGCATCACCTGCAAACAGCCGATCCCCACCACCAGCAGCACCAGCCCGACCATATCGATCCGCCGGATTTCGGTTTTGGTTTCCCGTCCACGCAGGGTTTGCAGCGTCAGTATCACCACCGCCACACCAATGGGCACGTTGATAAAGAAGATCCAGCCCCAGTGATAGTTATCGCTGATCCAGCCGCCCAGTATCGGGCCACAGATCGGTGCGACGATCACCGTCATCGCCCACAGCGACAGCGCAACACTGCGCTTGGCGGGCGGATAGTTGTTGAGCAGCAGACTTTGCGACAGCGGGATCAATGGACCCGCGACGATCCCCTGAATGACGCGGAAGAAGATCAGCATCTCCAGGCTGTCTGACATGCCGCATGCCCAGGAGGCGATAGCAAACAGAATGGTCGACCAGGTAAAGAGCTTCACTTCACCGATGCGTTTTGCCAGCCAGCCGGTCAGCGGGATCGAGATCGCATTGGCCACACCAAACGAGGTGATCACCCAGGTTCCCTGGGAGTTCGACGCCCCCAGATTACCGGCAATCGTGGGGATAGCCACGTTGGCGATGGTCGAGTCCAGAACCTGCATGAACGTCGCCAGCGATAGCGCAATGGTCATCAGGACCAGCGGCATTCCTTCAAGCGGTTTTTGTGCCATTACAGCCTCCGCGTCATCATCCGGCGTTGGCGCGGACGATATCGGTGATCAGCTGATTGACCGGCGCAAGGTCAATCGCCAGTGCGTTGCTGCTGTAAGCGGCTTGCTGACGGGCGCTGGTGGCCAGCGCGCTGCCCTCTTTGCTGGTGGTATCGATTTTAACCAGCGTTGAGAGGCCAATACGCAGCGGATGTCTGGCGATATCTTCCTGATTCAGTTCGATACGAACTGGCAGGCGCTGAACCACTTTGATCCAGTTACCGGTGGCATTCTGTGCCGGCAACAGTGAGAAGGCGCTGCCGGTGCCCATATCCAGTCCTGCAACTTTGCCCTGATAAACCACTTCGTCACCGTAGATGTCGGCAACCACGGTGACAGGCTGACCAATACGAACGCCAGCCAGCTGGGTCTCTTTAAAGTTGGCATCGACCCACAGATTCGTTGCAGGCACGACGGCGAGCAGCGGGGTGCTGGTGGAGATTTGCGAACCGACCTGCACGCTGCGACGGGAGACAAAACCATCCATCGGGCTACGGATTTCGGTGCGCTGCAGCGCCAGCCAGGCGTCACGCAGCTCAGCCGCGCTCTGTTGCACGGCAGGCTGATTTTCCAGTGAGGTGTTGAGGATCATCGCCTGATTCGCATTGTATTGCTGAATCGCCACGTCCAGTTGTGCTTTGGCCGTCGCGACGGCATCGCGGGCGTGCTGCAACTCTTCACGGCCAATCAGATTAGCCGCGCCTAACGGCTCACGGCGTTTCAGGTCGGCCTGTGCCTGCGCCAGAGCGGTCTGTTGCAAGGTAATGCTGGCCTTATACTGTTTACCATTAATCATCAGCTGATGCGTCTGACGCACGCTGGTGGCAAGTGCCGTCTGCGCTTTTTCAAACGCCTGCTCCGCATCCGTCTTATCCAGTGAAACCAGCACATCGCCTTTTTTGACGAAATCGGTATCTTCAAACCAGACTTTATTTACGCTACCGGAGACCTGTGCCATCACCTGCACCTGGTTACCCGCAACGTAGGCGTCATCCGTTTCCTGAAAATGGCGCAGGACCAGGAACCAGTAAACTCCCCAGGCAATACCAATCAGCACAAAGATCAACGCCAGCACGATGAGCACACTTTTGCGCTTCTTCTTTTTGTTGGCTGACGGTTGCGGGCTTTGTGCTTCTGCCGTTGCACTCATGTCTTTCTCCACGTTTTCCATTTAGTCGGGCGGCAGAAATCCCTTTTCGCCAGCGCCCGAGTCGAAAAAGCCAGCGACTGAGCGCTGGCCAGATAAAAAAGGAAATTAAAATAACGATTCCGACAGGTGATTGTGTCGCACTTATTGCTATTAGCGGGAAAGCGAGGCGATCAGCTGATCTTCATCCATTTTATCAAGACGATTAAGTAGCTTACGGGTGATGCCTTCCAGCTGTGACTTCTCATCGACGGAGAGCGAAGACCAGAGGTATTGCAGGCTCTGATGCTGAGGTGGCAGCAGCTGACGCAGGAACTCCATCCCTTTATCGGTCAGATGCAGGTGCAGGCAGCGACGGTCGTGATCGCTTTCGCGACGCTCAATCCAGCCGCGCTTTTCCAGTTCATCAGCAATGCGCGTGGCATTGGTGCGCGAAGAACCAAGGGCAGAGCTGAGCTCAGAGGGCTGAATACTATGGTTTTCCTGTGCATCCAGCGTAATCAACGCCATGAACAGGGTTTCATTAATACCCTGTGCTTTCAGCATCTTATTACGGTTGTCCAGCAGTTTACCCTGCATATGCATACAGAGACGCGTCAGAATAATTTCCTGCAACGGAAAATCCTTATGGCGATTGGCACGGATGTTTAGCATCTGCTCAATGGGAGTAAACGAACTTTCCATTAAAAAAAACCTCACTAATTGCAACTTGTATAATAACTATGGTGACAGGATAAGCGTAGTCACTTTTTGGCAGGTGATCGCTGACAGAATCACTATTCACCATCAAAGGTATTCCAGGCCATTCCCTGGCCCTGGGTCAAAAACCCGTACGTCCGGCGGCAGCCGCTGTGCCGGAACGTGATCAAAAAGGGGGCAAATTTAATAATATCGCGGGGAAAAATAACTGAAGTGAATAGGTTTGCTACTAACCATAACAAACCTAACCATTTGTGACCAGACGCAATGCGCTGTCCGGCCAGGCTTCAGTTGATTTTTTCCGGCTCAAAGCGCGATCCGGTTGCCCAAATCAGCAGATTAACCACAGTCAGCAGCGCGCCAGCGCCACAGACGCCATACCAGCCCCAAAGATGGTAAGCGGTCGCGGAGAGCAGTGAGCCGGCCGCGCCACCCATAAAGTAGCTGGTCATGTAACCGGCATTAAGACGGTTCCGCGCCTCCGGCATCTGCGCGTAGATCACGCTTTGATTGGTGATATGGACGGCCTGTACCGCCAGATCCAGCAGCAGGATGCCGACGATCAGCGGCGCAAGCTGCTCCGCGCCCCACGCAATGGCAGCCCACGACAGCAGCATAAGCAGCAGGCCCAGTTGGGTGGTCAGCTTCGCTTTACCCTTGTCAGCCAGCGCGCCCGCCTGACGTGCGGCCAGCGCACCCGCGGCACCGACCAGCCCCAGCAAGCCAATCTCGCCCTCTGAGAAGTGATAGGGCGCCCCGGCGAGCAGAAAGGCCATTGAGGTCCACAGCAGGCTGAAATTGGCAAAGGAGAGGCAGCCGGTCCAGGCGCGGGTGCGGAGCACCCGATTACCGGCATACAGGCGAAAGATGGAGGCCAGCAGTTGCGGATAGCTCATGGGCACAGACTGTTTCACGCGCGGCAGCGATCGCCACAGCGCCAGGGCCATCACCACCATCAGCAGGCTGGCAGTCCAGTAAACGGTACGCCAGCCGCCAAGCTGCGCCAGGCCGCCTGCCACGGTGCGCGCCAGCAAAATCCCAAGCAGCAAACCGCTCATTACCGTCCCCACTATTTTGCCGCGCCGCTCCGGCTCTGCCAGCGTGGCGGCCAGCGGCACCAGGATTTGTGCGGCGACCGAGAACAGGCCGGTCATCACCGTGCCCAGCAGTAAAAAGAGAAAGGAGTGCGAAAGGGCGATAATCACCATGCCCGCAGCAGCCAGCAGGATCATCGTAACAATCAGGCTGCGTCGTTCAAACCGATCGCCAAGCGGCACCAGCAGCAGCAGACCGCAGGCGTAGCCCAGCTGCGCCGTGGTGACAATAAATCCGGCGAGGCTGACAGAGAGATCAAACTGTTGGGCGATGGTATTCAGTAATGGCTGAACGTAGTAATTACTGGCTACGCAGAGGCCGGTTGCTACTGACATCAGCATTACTAAAGCAGGCGTCAGACCCTGGCGAGTCGCATTCATAAACAGCATCGGTCGCTAATAATCATTTGAGGTTAATAGTAACTCAAAAAACTATTTCACACGCATGTTTATTAACAGGCCATACCAGTCGGGAAAGCAGGCATAAAAAAAGGGCAGAAAAATTTCTGCCCTCAGATAACTGCCCGACTAAAAGCGTATGCTCACTGAGCCAGCACTTTTATCAACCACCCGGGGCGGAAATGTTTTCAGGTTATTGCGCGGCGGCCTGCGCCTCGCTGATCCATTTATCGAACTC
Organism: Pantoea sp. BJFS-204; assembly: GCF_049310725.1. NCBI lineage: Bacteria > Pseudomonadati > Pseudomonadota > Gammaproteobacteria > Enterobacterales > Erwiniaceae > Pantoea > Pantoea sp. BJFS-204. The sequence goes on from NZ_JBMOWE010000001.1 coordinate 14,309, forward strand.
AGCCTGATGCGCCTTAATCCAGCCATCCACATGACGGTTAATCGCCTCTTCTGAGTTTTGTCCGGCATGCATTGCTGAGTTTTCAGCATTGATATCGGTAATGGGCAGCTTCATGACCGCAAACAGACGGGCAGCCGCCGGGTTTTTCGCCGCCCAGGCTTTGTTGGCGACGATGTGCATGGTGTTAACCGGGAAACCGTAGTTCGCGCCGTTTGGCAGCTTAGTATCCACATCCTTCTGTTCGCCAGGCAGCGAAGAGAACGGCACCTGCAGCCAGACCACATCGCGGCCCGGCTTCAGCACATCGCTCAGCCAGTAGGGCGTCCAGGTGTAATAAAGGATCGGTTTACCCTGTTTGTAGCGCGCCAGCGTATCCGCCACCATCGCCGAATAGTTACCCATATTGGCGGTCACGGTATCACTGAGACCGAAGGCGCTGTTCTGATGATTAATCACCGCTTCACAGCCCCAGCCTGGCGTACAGCCGGTCATATCCGCTTTGCCATCGCCGTTGGCGTCAAACAGGCTGGCGATCTTAGGATCTTTCAGCTGTTCGATATTGGTGATGTGATATTTCTCGGCGGTCTTCTTATCAATCAGATAACCCTGGGCGGCACCGGTAACGTAGGTGCCCTGACGATAGAGCTTCTGATCGCCACCGGCGGCTTTGTACATGTCGTCATGCAGCGGCTGCCAGTTCACCGCGGTAAAGGTGGCGTCGCCGGCGGCGATAGAGGTGTAGCCAACGTTGTAATCCACTTCACTCGGCTTGCTGACCTGATAGCCGAGTTTTTCCAGCGCGCGGCTGACAATCAGGGTCTGAAAAGTCTCTTCAGCGATAGTGCTCTGTATGGGTTGTACCGTAATACCTTTGCCCGGCAGATCGGCAGCGGAGACGTGTGAAACGGCCAGCGTGGTTACCACGGCGGCGAGCAGAGAGGCTCTGTTGCGCATAGTCATTCCTTATTTCAGATGTCGCGTCAGGATGGGCGGCGCGCAGGCACCGCCCGACAGATTATTTTTTACGCGAAGGAGAGAAGATCAGGCCCAGCGGGCCGGTGTGATACCAGTGACGATTACCGCGGCTGCGGCTATCGCGACCAAACGATTGGGTCAGACGGTCAAGGATAATGGCAAGGATCACAATCCCCACGCCACCCACCGTAGCCAGCCCCATATCGAGACGGCCAATACCGCGCAGGACCATCTGACCGAGTCCGCCCACGGCGATCATCGAGGCGATCACCACCATCGACAGCGCCAGCATCAGGGTCTGATTAACGCCCGCCATAATGGTGGGCATCGCCAGCGGCAACTGCACTTTGAATAGCAGCTGACGCGGACTGGCACCAAAGGATTCGCTCGCTTCGATCAGATCGGCGGGCACCTGCTTAATGCCGAGAATAGTCAGACGCACAATCGGTGGCAGGGCGAAGATAATCGTGACCACCACGCCTGGCACGTTGCCGATACCAAACAGCATCACAATCGGCACCAGATAGACAAAGGCGGGTGTTGTCTGCATCGCATCCAGCAAGGGACGTACGATACGCGCTGCCCGTTCACTGCGGGCCAGCCAGATCCCCAGCGGCAGGCCGATGAGAATGCAGAACATCAGCGCGGTAAGCACCAGCGCCAGCGTGACCATCGCCTGCGACCAGGCGCCAATTGCGCCAATCACGATCAGCGATACCAGCGTGGCGATGCCCATGGCGGGCGTCGCGATCTGCCAGGCGATTAGCGCAAACACCAGAATCGCTACCGGCGCGGGCATCCCCAGCAACAGCTGCTGAAAGGCGCTGAGAATATAGTCAACCGGTACCCGGATACCCTGAAACAGCGGGCGGAAATGGTTGACCACCCAGTCGATGCCGGTAGTCACCCAGTGATCAAGCGGGATCCAGGTTTTGTGGAACGGATCCATGATATTGAAATGTTCCGGCGCGGGCGCAGGGGCGCTGTTGAGCCAGTCACTGCTGCTGGCTGCATCGGGTGTCGCGCTGCCATCGGGCGTGCCCCAGGCATCGGCACCGCCGCTGCTGGTGGGCGCAGCCTGACTGCTGGCGGCGGTGCCGCTATCCCACGGATTGGTGGTTTCCTGACTCATGGCTGGGCTCCTTCACGATCTAACGCGCGCAATAGCGTGCTTTTGGAAATGATACCGACATACTGATTCTCCTCGCCGACCACTGGCACCGCACAGGGCGCCTGAGCGACGTGCGAGAGCAGATCGCTCAGTGAGGTATCGGCGGGCACCGCGGCTGGCGAGTCGAGGAGGGCGCTATCGAGTCCCAGACCTGCTGCCAGCGCGGCTTTCAGCGAGTCGGTGGAGACCACGCCAAGAAACTTCTGTTTCTCCAGCACGTAGCCGTAGTCGCGGTCTTCATCCTGCAGCAGCTTAATGGCGGAGCGCGGGCCGAAACCTGGCGCTTTGCGGATCAACGCTCCCGCGCTACGACGTGCGATATCTTTGGCGCTGAATACGTGGCTGATATCGACGCCGCGGAAAAAGGTGCGGACATAGTCATTGGCTGGATTATTCAGGATCTCATCCGGCGTACCAACCTGTATCACTTCGCCGCCCTGCATAATGGCAATACGGTCGCCAATACGCATCGCTTCATCAAGATCGTGGGAAATAAAGACGATGGTGCGCTGATGCCTGGCTTGTAAATTAACCAGTTCATCCTGCATTTCAGTACGAATCAACGGATCCAGAGCGGAGAAGGCCTCATCCATTAATAAGATGTCGGGATTGATGGCCAGTGCGCGGGCTAATCCGACGCGCTGCCGCATCCCTCCGGAAAGTTCATCCGGGTAAGCGTGCGCATAATTCTCCAGCCCGACCTGACGTAACGCTTCCAGTGCTTTTTCCTGGCGTTCAGCCAGTGCGACTCCCGCTAATTCCATGCCAAATGCCGTATTATTTAATACATTCATGTGCGGCATCAAAGCAAATGACTGGAATACCATACTGATTTTATTTCTGCGCACGTCACGCAGTTCGCTGGCTGATATTTTGGCAATATCGACACCGTCAATAATCACCTGGCCGCGCGTCGGCTCTATCAGACGATTGAGAAGGCGAACCATGGTCGATTTTCCTGAACCGGATAACCCCATGATGACGAATATCTCGCCTTCTTCAATGGCCAGACTGGCGTTCTTTACGCCAAGGGAGAGCCCGGTCTTCTCAAGAATGACATCTTTGGTCGCACCCTTTTCAATATATTTAAACGCGCGATCCGGATTGTCGCCAAATATTTTATAGAGATTTTTTACTTCGAGCTTAATAGCCATGCAGTCATTAAATCCTGGTTGAAATATCTAATATTATCCTGTCGTTCCCGCTGAAATTTAAGCAGGCCATACCGTAGCACACTGACGTTATCTGACAACCCTGAAGTGGAATATTGACCGGCCGCGGGACATTCAGATGCCGATTATCTTCAGTGCTCACAAGGGATAAGCGTGGATTAATTTTTTGTGAAATCATCGGCGGGTTTTTGGCATTTCAGCCGATTTGCCGGCTGAAAGGGAGAAAAACAAGCGTCACCGACGTGAAATATTACGGAAATAATGGATTCCGATGCAGGGAAATAATCACGCCTGAAACGATCGGGTTCAGTGGAATAATCGGCCGTAAAAAAAGGAAATGCGGGGTGGGTGAAAATCAACAAACGGTGAAATAGTCAGGCTGTGTTGCAGTAATATTTTTTTCTTATGATTAGACGGAATGGCGCGGCTGACACGGCACTGCCAGAGAAAACCGGATGCTGACAAAACAGCACCCGGTAACCCTTAGAAATTCCAGTCTTCGTCTTCGGTTTCGACCGCTTTTCCCATCACATAGGAGGAGCCTGAACCGGAGAAGAAGTCGTGGTTTTCGTCGGCGTTGGGCGACAGAGCCGACAGAATGGCCGGATTCACCGCTGTCAGCTCCGCCGGGAACAGCGCCTCATAGCCCAGATTCATTAACGCTTTGTTGGCGTTGTAGTGCAGGAAGGTTTTCACCTCCTCTACCCAGCCGACATCGGCATAGAGCGCCTCGGTATAAGCCACTTCGTTCTCATACAGCGCCAGCAGCAGATCATAGGCGAACTGCTGCAGCTCTTCGCGGCGCAGATCGTCAGCGGCAGCCAGCGCCTGCTGATATTTGTAACCGATGTAGTAACCGTGCACCGCCTCATCGCGAATAATCAGGCGAATCAGGTCAGCGGTGTTGGTCAGCTTGCCACGGCTCGACCAGTACATCGGCAGCCAGAAGCCGGAATAGAACAAAAACGACTCCAGGAAAACGCTGGCGATCTTCTTCTTCAGCGGATCATCGGCCTGGTAGTGTTCCAGGATGATGCGCGCCTTGTTCTGCAGCGGCGCATTCTCTTCGCTCCACTGATAAGCGGCATCCACATCCTGGGTGTTACACAGCGTTGAGAAGATCGAACTGTAGGAGCGGGCATGCACCGCTTCCATAAAGCTGATATTCGACAGCACCGCCTCTTCGTGCGGGGTAATGGCATCTTCCATCAGCCCCGGCGCACCGATCACGTTCTGGATAGTGTCGAGCAGCGTCAGGCCGGTGAATACCCGGATGGTCAGCTGCTGCTGCTGTTTATCCAGCGTCTGCCAGCCGGGCAGATCGTTGGAGAGCGGCACTTTCTCTGGCAGCCAGAAGTTGCTGGTGAGACGATTCCACACCTCAAGATCTTTGTCATCCTGAATGCGGTTCCAGTTAATTGCCTGAATCTGTTTTAGTTTCATCATTTTCATCACAGGGAGCATGATACGCAGCCCTGAACCTCCGTGCCCTGAAGCGCCATCTGGCGCAGTCGAATGTAATAGAGCGTCTTAATGCCTTTTTTCCACGCGTAAATCTGCGCTTTGTTGATGTCACGGGTCGAGACATCATCGCGGAAGAACAGCGTCAGCGACAGGCCCTGATCGACATGCTGAGTCGCTTCTGCGTAGGTATCAATAATCGCTTCCGGCCCAATCTGATACGCATCCTGATAGAGATGGAGATTCTCATTGGTCATAAACGGCGCGGGATAGTAGACGCGGCCGGTTTTGCCCTCTTTGCGGATCTCGATGGGGGAAACAATCGGATGGATGCTGGAGGTGGCATGGTTGATGTAGGAGATTGACCCGGTTGGCGGGATCGCCTGCAGGTTCTGATTAAACAGTCCGTGCTGCATCACCGCGTCGCGCAGTGCCTGCCAGTCCGCCTGTGTCGGCAGCGTCAGTCCGGCGTCGGCAAACAGCGTCGCTACCCGTTCCGTGCGCGGCAGCCATTCGCGCTGCAGATACTTATCGAAGTAGGCGCCGCTGGCGTACTGCGATTCCGCAAAGCCATCGAAGGTCTGCTGACGCTCCTGTGCCAGCTGATTAGAGGTGCGCAGCGCATAATAGGTGATGCAGTAGAAGTAGAGATTAGTGAAATCCAGCGCTTCCGGTGAACCATAGGCGATGCCTTCCCGCGCCAGATAGCCGTGCAGGTTCATCTGACCCAGGCCAATGGCGTGCGAACGGCGATTGCCTTCGGCGACCGAGGGCACCGAGCCAATTTCGCTCATCATCGACACCGAGGTCAGGGCGCGGATCGCCACATCCACGGTACGCGCCAGATCGCGTGAATCCATGGCGTGCGCAATGTTCAGTGAGCCGAGATTACAGGAGATATCTTTGCCGATCCGGCGATAGCTGAGATCGTCATTGTACTCGCTGGCACTGTTCACCTGCAGGATCTCAGAGCAGAGGTTGCTCATGTTAATGCGACCGGCAATCGGGTTACTGCGGTTCACGCTGTCCTCATACATGATGTAGGGATAGCCCGACTCAAACTGAATCTCAGCCAGCGTCTGGAAGAAGTCGCGTGGCTGAATATAGGTTTTACGGATGCGGTCGTCGGCCAGCATCTCGTCATATTTCTCGCTGATGCTGATATCGCCAAAGGCCTGACCGTAGATCCGTTCAACGTCGTAAGGCGAGAACAGCGCCATCGGTTTGTTCTCTTTTGCCAGCTGGAAGGTGATATCGGGGATCACCACGCCCAGCGACAGGGTTTTGATGCGGATCTTCTCATCGGCGTTTTCGCGCTTGGTATCAAGGAAGCGGAAAATATCGGGATGGTGCGCATTGAGCCACACCGCGCCAGCGCCCTGACGCGCGCCGAGCTGATTCGCATAAGAGAAGGCATCCTCCAGCATTTTCATCACCGGGATAACGCCCGACGACTGATTTTCAATACGTTTGATTGGCGCACCGGACTCACGCAGGTTCGACAGCAAAAAGGCGACGCCGCCGCCGCGCTTTGAGAGCTGTAGTGCCGAATTCACGGCGCGACCAATTGACTCCATATTGTCTTCGATGCGCAGCAGGAAGCAGGAGACCAGCTCACCGCGTTGCTGTTTGCCGCAGTTCAGGAAGGTTGGCGTGGCGGGCTGGAAACGGCCGCTGAGGATCTCCTCCAGCAGGGCCCGCGCAAGCTTTTCATCGCCCTGAGCCAGCGTCAGCGCCACCATGCAGGCGCGCTGTTCGAAGGTTTCCAGATAGCGTTTGCCGTCGAAGGTCTTCAGGGTGTAGCTGGTGTAGTACTTCCAGGCACCGAGAAAGGTTTTGAACTCAAATCCCCAGTTTTCCGCCACCTCATGCAGCGCAAGCAGGAACGCAAAATCGTACTGGTTCAGCACTTCCGCTTCGTAATAGCTCTCTGCCACCAGATAGCGTAAACGCTCAGCGCAGCTATTGAAGGAGACGGTATTGGGTTGCACATGCTGCAGATAAAACTGACGTGTCGCTTCGCGATCCTTGTCGAACTGGATGCGGCCCTCGGCGTCGTAGAGATTGAGCATGGCATTAAGGGCGTGATAATCGAGCGTCACGTCGTTGAGGGTGTCTGTTGTTGCCAAAATTGGGTTACTCCCGCTTTAACTTTCGCGATATCGTCAGGCGTTCCCATCAGCTCGAAGCGGTAGAGGCAGGGAACCTGACATTTATTTGCAATGATGCTGCCCGCCAGGCAGTAACCGGCACCGAAGTTACGGTTGCCCGCTGCGATTACGCCACGAATACCGCGTCGGTTCGCCTCATCATTAAGAAACTGAATCACCTGACCGGGCACCGCACCGCGACTGCTGCCACCGCCATAGCTGGGCACGACCAGAATATAGGGCTGGTCGATATGCAGTTGTTGCCGGGCATCAAGCGGGATGCGCCGGGCAGGCAGGCCGAGGCGCGTCACAAACCGGTGGGTGTTTTCCGACTGGCTGGAAAAATAGACCAGCGGGAACATGTGTTTATCCTCCGACAGCAGAAAGCGTGCGCAGCGTGGCGATTTTGTCCGGGCGGAAACCGCTCCAGTGATCGTTATCTGCCATCACGACGGGTACCTGGCGGTAACCCAGTGATTTCAGGTTGTCGATCGCCTCGGGCTGGCTGTCGAGATTGATAAGCTGATAGGCGAGACCCTGACGGTCCATCGCATTTTTGGTTGCCGTGCACTGGACACAGTTATCTTTAGTGTAAATAATAATGCGCATGATTCGTATTTCCCTCTATATGCGGTTCTGATGTCAGGAAACAGAGCTGGAGGAGCAGGTTGCGGGCCTCATTCTGCCGGACATCTGGTGTCGTGCTGATGAGATAAATACTAGATGTAGTGCTTTTGTGGGTCAAGCCCACCAGATATAGGGTTTTATGATTTGCATTTGCGCAACAGCGGCAAAGCCAGCAGGGATGCGCCCTGCAGCCTGGAAAAATCTTTTGTAAATGTCACCAGCCAGAAAAAGGGCATAAAAAAGCCCCGCACAAGGCAGGGCTCAGGAGATTTTCTGGAGTTGAGCTTAGCGGCGTGAAGCCAGCAGCACGCCCACTACGATACCGAAAGCGGCACCGATACCAACACCGTGCCATGGCTTGTCATGGACATAGGTGTCAACCTGCGCACTGGCATCACGCGCAACCTGTGAAACACGGTTGCTGCCGCCGTTCAGTCTGGAGCGGGTCTGTTTCAGCAGCTTTTCTGCCTGACTGCGTGCAGAATCCACTTCGTCTTTGGCGTCACTGCCGTAAGATTTCAGCAGCGCTTCCAGTGAATCGGCCAGTTCGTTAACATCCTGATTAATATCAATGTCATCGTTTTTTACAGTGCGATTAAACATTTTTTAGCTCCCTTTGATTTAAAAACGTAATACTAGTGTAGACGACCTTGAGATAAACGAGACGCGGGAGTGTTCTTTAGGGAAAATTCCGAATGCCCACTCTGTCATGCTGTTGTAAGGTTGCGAAGCTTTTGAAAGAGGAGAGGATCGAGCATGTATTTACGACCAGATGAGGTAGCGCGCGTACTGGAAAAAGCGGGTTTCGAAGTCGATGAAATTACCCCACGGGCCTATGGTTATCGCCGTGGAGAGAACTATGTTTATGTGAATCGCGAAGCGCGCATGGGGCGCATGGCACTCGTCATTCACCCGACACTGAAAGAGAAGAGCCAGCCGTTCGCTGAACCTGCTTCAGAAATGAAGACCTGCGATCACTACACCCAATTCCCTCTCTACCTGGCGGGTGATTCACAGGAACACTACGGCATCCCGCACGGATTTAGTTCCCGCATGGCGCTGGAACGTTATATTCAAAGCGTTTTCGGCTAACGCATCAGGCCCCGCCGCGACGGGGCACTGAACCGCCTTTACCTCCTCCCTGTTTCCCTGCCGTTGCAATTACCGGCTGTGACGCGTATAAAACTGTTCCTTATAGATGTTTAGACGTCCATACGGATAAAAGTGATGAGCGAACAGCCAACTCCCTCGCAGGAACAATTTAAACGCACCATGAAAGTGCGCCATCTGGTGATGTTATCGCTGGGCGGCGTAATCGGCACCGGCCTGTTTTTTAACACCGGCTACATCATTTCCACCACCGGGGCGGCGGGGACGCTGCTCGCCTATCTGATTGGCGCGCTGGTGGTCTGGCTGGTGATGGTCTGTCTGGGCGAACTCTCCGTGGCGATGCCGGAAACCGGCGCGTTCCACGTCTATGCCGCACGCTATCTCAGCCCGGCAACCGGCTACACCGTGGCCTGGCTCTACTGGCTCACCTGGACCGTGGCGCTCGGCTCCAGCCTGACGGCGGCGGGCTTCTGTATGCAGTACTGGTTCCCGCAGATCCCGGTATGGATCTGGTGCCTGGTCTTCTGCTGCGCCATCTATCTGCTGAACGTTATCTCAACCCGCTTCTTCGCCGAAGGGGAGTTCTGGTTCTCGCTGATTAAGGTGGTAACGATCGTCGCCTTTATCGTGCTCGGCGGTGCGGCGATGTTTGGGTTTATCCCGATGAAGGATGGCACGCCCGCACCGGGCCTGAGCAATCTGACGGCGCACGGCTGGCTGCCCAACGGCGTACTGCCGATTCTGATGACCATGGTGGCAGTCAACTTCGCCTTTTCCGGCACCGAGCTGATCGGTATTGCGGCCGGTGAAACCCAGCAGCCGGAGAAAGTGCTGCCGCTGGCGATCCGTACTACCGTGGCCCGGCTGATTATCTTCTTCATCGGCACGGTATTTGTGCTGGCGGCGCTGATTCCTATGGATCAGGCGGGTATCGTGAAAAGCCCGTTCGTGCTGGTCTTCGAAAAGATCGGCATCCCGTGGGCGGCTGACATTATTAACTTTGTGATCCTGACCGCTATCCTGTCTGCGGCCAACTCCGGACTCTATGCCTCCGGGCGGATGCTCTGGTCGCTGGCCAATGAAAATACGCTGCCGCGCGCCTTTGCCCGGGTGAACAAGCGCGGCGTGCCGATGCTGGCGATCACCGTCAGCATGGTGGGTGGTTTGCTGGCGCTGGTCTCCAGCGTGGTCGCGCCCGACACGGTGTTTGTGGCGCTGTCGGCCATCTCCGGCTTTGCGGTGGTAGCTGTCTGGCTCAGCATCTGCGCTTCGCATTTTGTTTTCCGTCGTCGTCATCTTCAGCAGGGCAAATCGCTGGCCGATCTGGCCTATCGTGCGCCGCTCTATCCGCTGACGCCGGTGCTGGGTTTCCTGCTCTGTCTGCTGGCCTGTGTCGGTCTGGCGTTTGATCCGACCCAGCGTATCGCGCTGTGGTGTGGCATCCCGTTTGTGCTGTTCTGCTATGCCGCTTACCATCTGACCCACAAATCATCCCCGAAGCCTGAGGAGGCCAATGATGTCGTATAACCCTGTCGCGCAGGCTTTAACGGAGTCGCCACTGCTGATTCTGGATGGTGCCCTGGCCACCGAGCTGGAAGCCCGCGGCTGTCATCTGGCCGATGCGTTATGGTCAGCTAAGGTGCTGATGGAAAATCCTGAACTGATCTATCAGGTGCACTACGACTATTTTGTCGCTGGCGCGCGCTGTGCCATTACCGCCAGCTATCAGGCGACGCCGCAGGGCTTTGCCACACGTGGCCTTGATGAGGGGGAGTCACTGGCGTTGATCGCGCAGAGCGTCGAGCTGGCGCGACGCGCCCGTCACGATTATCTGGCGGTCCGGCCCGACGCGAAAACGCTGCTGGTAGCGGGATCGGTCGGTCCCTATGGCGCCTTCCTGGCGGATGGTTCGGAATATCGCGGCGACTATGCGTTGCCGGAAGCGGAGATGATGGCGTTTCATCGCCCACGCGTACAGGCGCTGCTGGCGGCGGGTGCCGATCTGCTGGCCTGCGAAACCCTGCCTTCGTTTGCCGAAGCGCAGGCGCTGGTGAAGCTACTGGCTGAATTTCCTGAAGGCCGCGCCTGGTTCTCGTTTACCCTGCGTGACGCCGGACACATCAGCGACGGCACGCCGCTGTCAGACGTCGTGAGCTGGCTGAATCAGCAGCCACAGGTGGTAGCGGTGGGAATCAACTGTGTGGCACTTGAGAGCGTGACGCCTGGGCTGCAGCAGTTGCAGAAGCTGACCGACAAGCCGCTGGTGGTCTATCCCAACTCTGGCGAGCAGTATGATGCCAGCAGCAAAACCTGGCACTCAGCGCCATCAGGCTGCACGCTGCATGACAAGCTGGCAGAGTGGCAGCAGGCGGGCGCGAAGCTGATTGGCGGCTGCTGTCGCACCTCACCCAACGACATCGCGGCTATCGCCCGCGCTTGTCAACCGCAATAAGCTGGCTGAATCGGGCGATGATAGCCCGATTGAGGCGGAGAGGGCGGTCTACACTCTGATCACTGATCACTCTGTGGACCCCTTCATGAAACAGCGAATTCTGGCCCTGGCCGCCGCGCTGCTGCTTAGCGGCTGTGCCACCATTGTCGGCAATGAAACCCAACTGGTGCGCATCGACTCCTTGCCGCAGGGCGCGCGCTTTACCGTGCAGGATGAGCGTGGCTATGCGGTTGCGCAGGGTTTCACGCCGCAGACCGTTGAACTGGAAAAATCTACCGGCCGCTACTTCGGCAAAAAGCACTACCTGCTGATGCTGGAAAGTCCGGGCTACGTGCCGGTCACGGTGCCTATCGAGGCACGCGCTAACCTGTGGTATCTGCTGGGCAATATCCCACTGGGTGGATTCCCCGGCTGGCTGCTGGTCGATCCCTTCTATGGCGGCATGTACGACCTCAAGCCTGAACACCCGCGTCCCTTTATGAACCCGGTTGGCGCGCGCGGCTGATTACTGCGCGGTCGGCTTCACCATTCCGCCTGGCGTTTTATGGCGTTCCAGATACTGATGCTGGAAAATGCACATGCGGATGGTGTTGCGGTACTCCCCGTTGATGAAAAACTCATGTTTAAGCACGCCTTCGATCTCGAAGCCGAGCTTGGTGTAGATGTGGATCGCTTTTTCGTTCTCCTGATCGACAATCAGGTAGAGCTTGTAGAGATTCAGTACTGAGAAGCCGTAATCCATCGCCAGTTTTGCCGCCTGGGTTGCCAGTCCTTTGCCCTGATGGGCCGGATCGATAATGATCTGAAACTCGGCGCGGCGGTGCACATGGTTGATTTCCACCAGTTCCACTAATCCCGCTTTCTGCCCGCTGTGCTCGACCACAAAGCGACGTTCGGTCTGATCGTGAATGTGCTTGTTGTAGAGATCGGACAGCTCCACAAACGCCTCATACGGCTCCTCAAACCAGTAACGCATCACGCTGGCGTTGTTATCCAGCTGATGGACAAAGTGCAGATCTTCCCGCTCCAGCGGACGCAATTTTACCGTCATTGCCTTTTCCTCTCATGAAATAATGGTCGCGAGTATACCGCATCAGCCAGCCGCTGCGTTTTGCGCTGTCGCATTCGCTGCCTGCTTCAGTCTGTAAAGGTTTACAGCGTCGCGTGGCAATCTAATGACTCAGAGGAAGAGGACAGCGCGCCATTCTGGCAATAGAGAGGATGAGGCTAATGGCGAAAGAAGGGGATGTTACAGAAAGGCGTGGCGGATGCAGCAGCGCCGGACGGCAGGTGAACGCCGTCCGGCCTGATTTCAGGCAGAGATCTGTTCGATGATGCGACCCTGCGACATGTGCACGGCGCGATCGCACATGTGATCGATCACGTCGGGATCGTGGCTCACCAGCACCATGGTCAGGCCATCCTGCTGTTTCAGATCGTTGAGCAGATTGAGGATCTCCGCCTGCACTGACATATCCAGCGCCGACGTCGGCTCATCCAGCAGCAGGATCTTCGGCTGCAGCAGCAGGGCGCGCACGATGGCGACGCGCTGACGCTGGCCGCCGGAGAGCTGATGCGGATAGCGATCCGCCAGGGCGGGATCGAGTCCGACATGACGGAAGCCCTGATCGATACGATCGTTGATATTGTCGCGTTTCAGCAGCTTCAGCAGCTTCAGCGGCTCGGCCAGCGTGCGACGCAGCCGGTGACGCGGATGCAGCGAGGCATAGGGATCCTGAAACACCATCTGCACTTCCTGACGCAGCGCGCCGGTGAAGGCTTTACCCGGCTGAACTTCGTGACCGGCAAGCTGCATCTGACCCTGCCAGTGTGGGTTCAGACCTGCCAGCACCCACAGCAGCGACGACTTGCCGCAGCCTGACGGACCCACCAGACCAAAACACTCACCAGCGTTAACCTCCAGGTTAACCTCATGCACCACGGTGCGCAGCTCGTAACCCTGTTTGTGGGCGACGCTTAGATTCTGCAGCTTAATCATCATTCGCCTCCAGCGCAGCGCGGTCCAGCACCGGTAAAGTCTGTCCGTGGGTCGCTTTGCCCGGACGGCAGGCCCACAGCGTGCGGGTGTAGGGATGAGTAGCGTGCGGCAGATCGGCGGCGGGTAGCGTATCCAGCAACCGGCCTTTATACATCACCATCACCCGCTCGCAATGTTCTGAAACCTGCTGCAAATCATGGCTGATCAGCAGCAGGCCCATGTTGCGCGCCTCCACCAGACCGCGGATCAGCGCCAGCACCTGATCGCGCATGGCATGATCCAGCGCGGAGGTCGGTTCATCGGCGATCAGGAAGTCCGGATCGGTAATCAGGGCGATCGCCAGCATCACGCGCTGGCCCATGCCGCCAGAGAGCTGATGCGGATACTGCTGCATCAGACGACGCGGATCGGGCAGGCCGACCGCATCCAGCATTTCACATACTTTCTCTTTGCGCTCGGCACGGCTCAGACGGCGATGCAGGATCAGCGGCTCTTCCACCTGCCAGCCAATGGTGCGCGTCGGGTTAAGGGCATACTTCGGGTCCTGCATCACCATCGCCACGCGGTTACCGCGCAGCTGGTTCCAGTGACGCTCGCTTAGCGTCAGCGCATTTTCACCGGCCACCTGGAGCTGGCTGGCCTGCAGATGCAGCGCGGGCGAGAGTAAGCCCATCAGGCTGCGGGCGGTCAGTGACTTGCCGGAACCGGACTCACCGACCAGCGCCACGCGCTCGCGACCCACGGAAAAACTGATGTTGTCGACCAGCAGCGCATCGTCGCTGCGAATGGTCAGCCCCTCGGCATGGAGCAGATTATTTTGCATGACGGGTATCCAGTCGGTCGCGCAGGCCATCGCCTGTCAGGTTAAAGGCCAGGCTGGCAAACAGAATCGCCGCGCCCGGTGCAGCAGCAACCCACCACTGATCAAAAATGACTTTACTGCCTTCGGCCACCATCGAACCCCATTCCGCCGTCGGCGGCTGAACGCCCATACCGAGGAAACCGAGTCCGGCCGCGGCCAGGATAATCCCGCCCAGGCTCAGTGCGGCGCGGACTACCGCCGTCGGCATGCAGAGCGGCAGGATATGACCGAACATCAGGCGAAAGCCCGTAATCCCCTGCATCCGCGCGGCAGCAAGGTAGTCGCTGCGGCGCAGTGCCAGGGTTTCGGCGCGTGCCTGACGGGCAAACGGCGGCCAGCTGGTCAGTGCCAGTGCCAGTGCGCCGTTCATCAGGCCAGGGCCGAGAATCGCCACCAGCGCCAGCGCGATCACCAGGTTGGGCAGCGACAGGAAGATATCGGTAATGCGCATCAGCAGGCGTTCGGTCCAGCCGCCCACGTAACCGGCGGTGATGCCGATCAGCAGCCCGGCCGGAATGGTCAGCACCAGAATCAGCGATACCAGCAGCAGGGTCGGACGCGCACCGTAAATCACGCGCGACAGCAGATCGCGGCCAAAGCCGTCGGTGCCGAACCAGTGCTGTGCCGACGGCGCCAGCAGACGGCTCGACATGGTCTGCACGTTCGGATCGAACGGCGCAATCAGCGGCGCCAGCAGTGCCATCAGGATAAGAATCGCCACCAGCGTCAGCCCAACGGTTAACGAGGTAACGCGTTGACGGCGACGGCGTGGTCGCAGCGTTTCGAGTTCAGAGAGTTGTTGCGTCATCGGGTTCTCGGATCGGTTAACCAGGTTAAAACATCCGCCAGGGTGTTAATCAGGATAAAGCAGCTGCCGATTAACAGGGTTGAGCCCAGAATCGCCGGCACATCGCCGGAGAACAGCGCATTGGTCATATAGCGACCCACACCTGGCCAGGCGAAGACGGTTTCGGTCAGCACCGAGCCTTCCAGCAGCGTAGCGTAGGAGAGGGCGATCACCGTGACCAGCGTGCCCAGCACGTTGGGGAAGATATGGCGCAGCAGGATGCGCACCCGACCCGCGCCTTTAGCACGCGCCAGCACCACATACTCTTTGCTGCTCTCTTCCAGCAGCGCAGCACGCAGCAGGCGGGTAATGCCCGCCATCGCCAGCAGGCCGAGGATCACCACCGGCAGCCAGAGGTGCGCAATTGCATTGCGGAACATCTCCGGTTCACCCGACAGCCAGCTGTCGATCAGCACAAAGCCGGTCTTCGGCTCCAGAGTATAAACCCAGATATCATCCAGCCGTCCCGGTCCGGCGGACCAGTGCAGCACCGCATAAAAGAGCAGCAGGCCCAGCAGGCCGAGCCAGAACACCGGCACCGAGTAGCCCAGCAGCGAGACAAAGCGGGCGAGATTATCGATCCAGCTGCCCGGTTTCCAGGCGGCCAGCAGCGCCAGCGTTACGCCGAACACCACCGCGAAGATCATCGCGCAGGTCGCCAGCTCGATGGTGGCGGGGAAGGTGGTCATCAGGTCGCCGCTCACCGACTGATTGGTGAGACGGGAGACACCCAGATCGCCCTGCGCCAGATGTTCGACGTAGCGCCAGAACTGCATCAGCACCGGCTGGTCGAGACCCAGGTCATGACGCACCTGCTCATAGGTCGCTTCACTGGCGTGATCGCCGGCGATCTGCTGCACCGGATCGATCGGCGAGAGATGCGACAGCATAAAGGTGAAGGCGAGCAGGCCAAGCAGCGTGACCAGCAGCGACAGTACGCTACCGATCAGGCGCCCGCCACGCTGCCAAAAAAGCCGGGCGAACCCGGCTGAAGGAACAGACTGTGCCATTACTTAGTGACCTGCGAGTAATACACCATGTCAGGGTTAATGCCCTGCACATAGCCTTTCAGGTTGTCGCGCAGGGCGATGAGGTTCTTCGCCTGCATCCCAATCACATACGGTGAGTTCTTCATCACTTCACGCTGCATCGCTTCATACAGCGCCACGCGTTTCTTCGGATCGCTCTCGGCCGTCGCCGCAATCACCTGCTTGTTCAGCTCAGGAATGTGCCAGTCTGAACGGAAGGCGATGGTTTTGCTGCCATCTTCCGGGTTGTAAGCAAACGAGGCGGCATTGGTGTTGGGATCGAAATAGTCGGAGCCCCAGGCGTTCAGCGTCGCTTCATATTTATGCGCTTTCACGTTGGTCGATACTTCGGAGCTCAGACCCGGCACCACTTCCACTTTCACGCCCGCTTTGGCGAAGCTGCCCTGCAGCGCCTGTGCGATATCCAGATAAGGCGGCTGGTTGCTGGTGGAGAGCTTGAAGGTGACGTTGTTCAGGCCCGCTTTCTTCAGAATCGCTTTGGCTTTTTCCGGATCGTAGCTGTATGGCGTGTCGTTGATCGCGCCCAGGAAGCCCTTAGGCAGGAAGCTCTGATGCACGTCGAACTGACCTTTCAGCAGCTCACTGGCGATGCCTTTGTAATCCCACAGGTAGCGTGCCGCTTCCCAGAAGGCCGGGTTCTTCATCGTCTCGTTCGCGCCGATGTTGAACTGGATGTAGTAGAGCGACGCCATTGGAATCGCTTCCGTCTTCACGCCCGGTTTGCCGTTCAGCGCAGCAATCTGATCGGCACCCAGGTTACGGGCGATATCGGCATCACCCTGTTCCAGCAGCAGACGACGCGCAGCCGGTTCAGGCACGTTCTTGATCAGGATGTTCTTCATTTTTGGCGCGCCCGCTGGTGAGGTCGGGTTAGCGCTGAGCAGTACCACCTGATGCATCACCACTTTGCGGATCTGATACGGACCGCTGCCCGCCGAGTGGGTGGCCAGCCAGGCGTTACCGAAATCGCCGTTCTTCTGGTTCGCCATCGCGGTTTTTTCATCAATGATCGATGAAACCGGGGCAGAGAGCAGGCTCAGGACGTAGGTCGGGCTGACGTTGGCGGTCCAGCTGATCTGCACATGATTGTCGTCGACTTTTTTCAGGAAGCCATCGACGTTATCTTTGGTCCAGCCGAGCTGCGTCAGGATGAAAGAGGGATCGAGGTTCAGTTTCACCACGCGGCCCAGCGAGAAGATCACATCTTCCGGACGCAGCGGGTTGCCGGTAGAGAATTTCGCATCTTTACGCAGTTCAAAGGTCAGGCTGCGGTTGTCGCTGCCGGGCTGCCACGAGGTGGCCAGTGTAGGTTTCAGGTCCACCGGATTCTGCGGGTCAGACTGCACCAGACGCTGATAGATGTTCGTAAAGGCCTGAACGCTGGTCAGTTCAAACCCTTTAGCCGGGTCGAAGCTGTCTGCGTCGTCAGTTGATTGTGCAATCACCAGCGTATCTTTTGGTGTTGCGGCCTGGGCTGTGAAGGCGGCAGCCAGCGTCAGCGCCAGCAGTGATGGAATTATAGTTTTCATGAAATTTCCTTGCCTCTAAAAAGTTACGCGAGTTTACGAAAGGGCCGATGCGAAGAATAGTCGAATATGGGCTAATCATATGCCAAAAGGTTATAAGCATTACCTGGAGGTTATAAGAAGATCGCCACGCTGTTACCGAAGCGGCAACCTGAGCAGAAACAAATCCTCAACGAAACCGTTATTCAATACGTTATTGCTTTACCGAAGCCGGCCTCTCTTTATAATGGCGGCAGATAACTTCAGGAGAATTCAGTTGGACAGTCACCCGAGATTAACCTTTATTCTGGCAAGCTGAGTTTCCTCTGCTGCTTGCCAACCGGCGAGCAGCGATCCCCGCTTTAATTAACGATCGCGCTCCTTATTTTTAATCCTGCTATCACCAGGAGTGCGCGTTATGCTGCTGTTTATATTCGCTCTTTTTCCTCCGCCCCGTCTGGCGTAGCCCAGGCTGCGCCCAATCGCTGATATCAGACTTTTAAAACGCCGCGTATAACCGGCGTCAGGTAACCCTGTGCGCGTCATTATTTTGTGTGCAGGCGGAATAACCTGACTGTTTCTGAAAGTCACCCCATTAAATAACCCGGCCACGCCAGGTTTTATCCATGCACGATATTTCCCGTGCAGGACAACTATTGCTTTAAATCAGGGAGATGTCGAAATGAGCGACATGAAACTGGAACAGGTTGCGATCACTTCATCCGGCAACCGTAATGATAAAAAAAGTAAAAAAATGTTTGCCGTTGCGCAGCAGGCAGACCAGCACATTGATATGACGCTGGCGAACCTGCGTAGTCAGCGTCAGGGCCTGACCCAGGCTGAAGCGGCGAAACGACTGGCTTTGTATGGCCGTAATGAAGTGGCGCATGAGAAAGCGCCACCGGCGCTGATTCAGCTGCTGATGGCGTTTAATAACCCGTTTATCTACGTATTACTGGTCCTGGCGCTGGTGAGCCTGTTTACCGACTATATTCTGCCGCTGCGCGCCGGTCAGGAGACCGATCTCTCCGGCGTGATCATCATCTTCACCATGGTGATGCTGAGCGGGCTGCTGCGCTTCTGGCAGGAGTTTCGCACTAACCGTGCGGCGCAGGCTCTGAAGTCACTGGTGCGCAGCCAGGTCACCGTGTTGCGCCGTGAGCCAGGCAGCGAAACCGCGCAGCGTCAGGATGTGGATATGAGTGAACTGGTGCCGGGCGATATCATTCTGCTCAGCACCGGCGATCAGGTGCCTGCCGATGTCCGTCTGCTGAGTTCGCGTAATCTGTTTATCAGTGAAGCGGTGCTGACCGGCGAGTCGCTGCCGGTTGAAAAACAGAGCAGCGATGCGGGTATCGATGCCGAAGGTCAGACCGCCCAGGAGCGGCTGGCATCACCGAATATCTGCCTGATGGGCACCAGCGTGGCCAGCGGCACAGCCAGCGCAGTCGTGGTAGCGACGGGCGGCGAGACCTGGTTCGGCTCCCTGGCCTCTTCGCTGACCGGAAGCCGTCCGCAGACCGCCTTTGACCGCGGGGTGAACAGCGTCAGCAAGCTGCTGATCCGCTTTATGCTGGTGATGGTTCCGGTGGTGCTGCTGATTAACGGCTTCACCAAAGGCGACTGGATGGATGCCACGCTGTTTGCACTGGCCGTCGCGGTCGGACTGACCCCGGAAATGCTGCCGATGATTGTCAGCGCCAACCTGGCTAAGGGCGCGATTGCGATGTCACGTCGCAAAGTGATCGTTAAAAAGCTCAACGCCATTCAGAACCTCGGCGCGATGGATGTGCTCTGTACCGATAAAACCGGCACGCTGACCCAGGACACCATCCTGCTGGCGCATCATCTGGATGCGCGGGGCAACGAAGATGCACAGGTGCTGCTGCTGGCATGGCTCAACAGCGGCAGCCAGAGTGGCGCGAAAAACCTGATGGATCGCGCCTTACTCTGCGCAGGCGACAAGGTCATTTCACAGTCTCAGCGCAGCCAATTCCAGCTGATCGATGAGCTGCCGTTTGATTTTACCCGCCGTCGGGTGTCGGTGCTGGTGGAAGATCTGACTCAGCATCGTTCACAACTGATCTGTAAAGGCGCAGTGGAAGAGATGCTGGCAGTGAGCATTGCCGTGCGGCAGGGTGACACGGTGGTCGCACTGGATGCGGCACAGCGCGCGGCGCTGCTGGCGCAGACCGAACACTATCATCAGCAGGGCTATCGCGTGCTGCTGGTGGCAACCCGTGATGGCGAGCTGCACGCGCCGCTCAGCGACAGTGATGAGCGCGATCTGATTATTCAGGGAATGCTGACCTTCCGCGATCCGCCTAAAGCCAGCGCGGGCAAAGCGATTAAAGCCCTGCGTGACAGCGGTGTGACGGTGAAAGTGCTGACCGGTGACAATCCGCTGGTGACGCTGCGGGTCTGTGCCGATGTCGGGCTGACCGATCCGGCGATGCTGACCGGCGATCAGATTGAGGCGATGAACGATGATGAGCTGGCGCAGGAAGCCGAGCGCTGCACCCTGTTTGCTCAGCTGACGCCGCTGCAGAAATCCCGTCTGGTGCGGCTGATGCAGCAGAACGGTCACACCGTCGGGTTCCTGGGCGATGGCATTAACGACGCGCCTGCGCTGCGGGCGGCTGACACCGGGATTTCCGTGGACAGCGCGGCGGATGTGGCGAAAGCCTCATCGGACATCATCCTGCTGGAGAAGGATTTACAGGTGCTGAATGAGGGTGTACTCAAAGGACGCGAGACCTTTGGCAACATCATCAAGTATCTCAACATGACCGCCAGCTCCAACTTCGGCAACGTTTTCTCGCTGCTGGTGGCCAGTGCCTTTATTCCGTTTCTGCCGATGCTGTCGATTCATCTGCTGATTCAGAACCTGATGTATGACGTTTCCCAGCTGGCGCTGCCGTGGGACAAGGTTGACCGTGAGTTTCTGAATAAGCCGCGTAAATGGGATGCCGGCAACATCAAGCGCTTCATGCTGTGGATGGGTCCGACCTCGTCAATTTTTGACGTCACCACCTTTGCGCTGATGTGGTTTGTTTTCGGCGCTAACCATGCAGGCGTGCAGTCGCTGTTCCAGTCCGGCTGGTTTATTGAGGGGCTGCTGTCACAGACGCTGGTGGTGCATATGCTGCGTACCCGGAAGATTCCGTTTATTCAGAGCCGCGCCACCTTACCGGTGATGCTGACTACGCTGGCGGTGATGGCGCTGGGCATCCTGATCCCGTTCTCACCGCTGGGCGCAATGGTCGGTCTGGTGCCACTGCCATGGCAATATTTCCCGTGGCTGGTGCTGACGCTGTTCAGCTACTGCCTGGTGGCGCAGGGCATGAAGCGTTTCTACATCCGTCGCTTTGGTCAGTGGTTCTAGGGAGGAGAAGATGAAAAAAAGCAGGCTCGATACGATATTTGTCGGCGTGATGATCATCGGCTTAACTCTGATTGCGCTGACGGTCATCGTGCGGTGATGGCGTTGTGATAGTGCGGTAAGTGAGAGGCAGCGAGGGGACTCGCTGCCTTTTTTTATTGATGCAGTTACTCTTCGTCGCGCTCACGGCTGGCGCGCTGGCGCTCGTAATATTCATCTTCTGCGGTGATGATCTCATCCATCAGAGAATCCATATCGACTACGCGCTCCTCTTCCACAAACTTCCCGGTAAGCGGCGTTTCCGGCGTCAGCTTGCCATCTTCATAGAGCAGCCAGATCTCTTTGGCGTAGCGCGTCTTCAGCAGCTGCGGAGCGAACTGACCGTAGTAAGAGGTGATGTTGTCTACGTCACGTTCAAACATCGACTCGGCATGGTTGTTGGCCGCCGCATCAACTGCCTGTGGCAGGTCGATAATCACCGGGCCCTGGTCATCCAGCAGTACGTTGAACTCGGATAAGTCACCGTGAACGATACCGGCACAGAGCATACGAACGATGTTGCGGATCATGGTGTGGAAATCCGTCACCGCCTGCTCTTCAGACAGAGAGACATCGCTGAGACGTGGCGCGACCGAGCCATTGGCATCGGTCACCAGCTCCATCAGTAACACACCGTCGATGCAGAGATAAGGCTGCGGCACGCGAACACCGGCGTTCGCCAGGCGGAACAGGGCATCTACTTCTGCGGTCTGCCAGGACTCTTCCTGCTGCTTACGGCCGAATTTTGTGCCTTTCTGCATGGCGCGGGCGTTACGGCTGTTACGGGTTTTACGACCTTCCTGATACTGCACCGCCTGCTTGAAGCTACGCTGGGTCGCTTCTTTATAGACTTTGGCGCACTGCACCTTGCCGCCGCATAGCACGGTATAGACGTCTGCTTCTTTGCCGCTTTTCAGCCGCTGCAGGACATCGTCAATCAGGCCGTCATCGACCAGGGGCTGGATTCTGTTTGGGATTTTCATGCGGCTTTATACCTTATTTCACCCGCTTTTCGTATCACTTTGCGATGATGGAAAACATTGGCAATGACTGAACAAAGTTTCTAATTCTACCCTGGAAAGTCGCTTTGTGGGGATGAACCTTGATGAGCTGCGCTTTTGACCTTTGTTTTATCATAAACAATGGATTAGAGGGGAGAGCAGGACGGTTTTATCCGCCAGAGGAGCGCTTTGTCATGTATCAGCCCTGTGGGCGGGGATTTCGTGTCAGAGAAATGTGCCTGAAATGCAGGCTGGCAGGAGGCTGAAGGCCGAAATCCTGCCAACAGAATTTCGGCCCGCCTGCGGGATTACTTCAGGCCTTTAAGCACTTTAACCGTACTTTCAATGTCGATCTCATCTTCAGAGAAGATCAGTGTCGTACCCTGGAAGGTGGTGACCGCCAGCTTTTTCAGCGAGCGCATCTCATTGGCGTTCGGGTCAGTTTTGGGCCGGATATTATTCAGCAACAGGCCCACTGACAACACCGCGTTCTCTTTATCGACACCGGCATCGACCGGGACTTCTTCGTTGTAGACCAGATAAGACTTAATCGAGGTGATCTTGAGCCGCTCGCCTGCGATATAGATGTATTTGCTGGTCGGCGCGACCTTCACCGCATAGGCGGATAAGCCCTTGTTGTTGGTGGTGGGTTCAAACGTCACCGCCGCATCTTTCTTGATCAGATCAGGATTGGCGACCTTAATCACATGAAAATAGCGGTTATCACCGTTTTCATCTTTGATAAAGCCAAAACCTTTATCTTCAAACCAGGTTGTGATCGTTCCGTTCATCGCCATTTTTGCCTGCTTAATCTACTCAGTTTTTTACAGCGCGCAGTGTAAAACACAATGCCTGCGCAGACTATATAAGTCTGGATGATAATTTTCAGGTGCGCCAGAGGGTGAGCGGCGGAAGGGGGCTTTGTGGCGGATGAAGGCGTGTGTGATGGAGTGTGTGTAGCGGCAGATAAAAACGAAGATGGGTCGGTAGGGCAGGGAACGGACATCAGCCACGTGAAACACGTGGCTGTCAGCACTGGGCGTTGTTACGGGGATACCGGCGCTGTGTCGAATCAGGTTGTTGAGTCAGGCAGATTCACCGGCAAACTGCGCAAAGCTCGTCTGCCGGTGAGTGTCTGTTACTCGTTGCCCCAGCGGTTCAGGAACTCCGCAATTTCATCAATACGCTGCTCATCGATACCCGCTTCACGCGCCATATCCTGCTGCGACTCTTCACTGATCTCTTCGTTGTTCATCAGACGGGTGATCAGCAGCTGGAAGTAATGCGCCAGTGGGGTACGTTCAGCTTCGCTCACCGGCTTAGCGGACTCCGTCGCATACTCATCTGCGACATCATAGTATTTGAGAGAGATTTCGTTATTCATAAATTGTCCGCAGAGTTGAGTTTGGGTTTAAGCGTTGGCAGGGCGTTGTGGCCCGGCGTAGAGGGGTATTATTTCGTGTTTGGGTTGGGGCTGTAAAGGGGGAGTGGGGAGGGGAAGTATAGTAATGACGTTGCAGAAAATGTTGATATACATGCCTGAAGCGCATTCGCACGGAAGGCCGCAGGGCTGCACAGACACAAAAAGCCCGCAGCATGTTTATCTCGCGGGCTCTGAGGAGTTCGACAAAGTTCTGGTAACCCTCCATCGAACAGCGATGCTCGTTTATAAGGGATTGCCATGGTCACTATGCTTGTTGATGCTTTCGAGTATTCTCAGAAGCAACCCTTTACCATCTTCCGGTGCAAAGGCGTTAATATACCTGTCTCTGAACTCTGATTTTATCATTTCATCGTCATATGTCAGAAAGTTCATCACTTCTTTTTTTAGATCTTCACGATCCTGGAGTGTTAATTCAGCTGTGTAAATATCAATAGCTTCATCAATGGTGTCAGCACCTGTAATAAAGTCAAAGTCCTGATTTAATGTCCCTTCAATCAGAATATCTATATTAGTAGTGAGTAGCATAATTTACACCTCCGGGAATGCAGTCAGAATATAGTAAGGCTTGCCGTTGTACAATTCATATTTAAGAACAACTTTGACTTTCGTTGCCGGAGTCAGTTTTTGACTACCCCTGAACAGGGAGTAACCAATGGCTTTCCCGGTGTCATATTTGATATTTAAATTATGTCCTGGTCTGCTTGCCGCCCAAATCTTTATCCACTCTTTATTTACTTTTATGGCATCGGATACTGACTTTTCGGCCAGATCTATATTGGTGAAAGAGCTAATGGCATTTGGCGGGCGAGCCATATTTTCTGTGCTTTTTAACCGGGCTGCTAATTCATGCTGTGTTTTACCAATATGCTTTAAAATTGCATGGCCTCCGGGCGTGTGGCCAGTTACTGATTCATGTTGAATAAGTTTGATGCGTCCTGTCCGAATGGCTGCAACTCTAACTGCTCCAGCCCCCAGAGAAAGAGCAACAGGTACAGCAACATCGAAGGTCAAACCTACCAATCAGTTCACGAATGGGCGCGCACGCAACATCATCTTTCATCGTATCTTTTGATGCTTTCAAGGAAATAGAGCAAAAAACTGCTGGCGTAATCAGGTGAAATATCTTGCCAGCGCTGAGAAAACTCTTCCTTTATCTCTTCTTCTGACAGCTTGAGAAAGTCAGTAATTTCTTTACGTAAATCACATCTTTCTTCTGGAGAAGCTTCGTCAACGACTACATCAATGGCACCATCCATCGTATCAGCGCCAGTGATAACGTCGAAGTCCTGATTCAGTGTTCCAACAATGCATAAATCTAAGTTTGGGGCTAGAGGTGCACGGCTCATGATCAACTCACTTATCTGGAAAAGAAGTAATTATATAATAAGGTTTGTTATTGTAAGTCTGATACTTCAGCGCAACTCTGATTTTAGTTGCTTTATACGCAGTGTTGCTCCCTTTCTGAACAACATAACCAACGGTATTACCCACATCGTAACTTATCGTCATGTTATGTCGTGGTTTACTTGCAGCCCATAGTTTTATCCACTCCCGATTATTATGAAGTGCCTTTGATATGGCTGCGTCGGCAATCTCCAGCGACGAGAACGAACCAGATAGATCCAATACCCCATTGGATTGGATAATTCTTTCATGAAGTTCCTGGGGTGATTTTCCAATATGCTTTAAAAGCGTATGCCCGCCCGGTTTTAATCCAGAGACAGAATTCACTATACAATCTAATTTTAAGGTTAACCATAAAATATGGTATAGAAAATTATCTAACTGAATGTTTTATTAACATGATCAAATTATTTGAGCTTTGATCAGTAGTGCAATAATGGAAAGTGAAAAGCAACAGAAAAACCCTAATAAAAATGTATAATATAATGGTTTTAAGTTGTTTATTTTTTTTAGATTTTGACCTTCATGTGTAAATCTATAAGCATTGTCGTTCCTGTTTAAAAATAAAATTTTTTTATTTTTTTTTAATCGCATAAAAAAATAGGTCATTAGAGGTGAACCTATATACCCCATATTGCAGTGCAACAAGTAAGGAGTGGGCAGTGTATGCTGTTGTTGGAAGTCTGAGATCAATTCCTTGTAGCGAGACCTGTTCATTAGATACAAAAAAACGCTTACCACTAAGCAAACCAAAGGAAGCATGATTAAAACCATTATGGCCGACTTCATTCTTCAAATTCCCATGTATTCATAGATAGTATCCATTACAGAATCACTCGCTTTAGCACCTACATAGCCCGCAGCTATTGAGCCAACAGCAGCGCAGACTACCGCGCCGGTTCCTGCCGTGGCGATCCCTATTGCTGCGCATATACCTACGCCTGCTAAAGAACCGGCTGCACCAGCTCCCACACCCGTTAAGGTCGAAGCCCCAAACTTACCATACTCTTTGAATGCGGTTCTTTTACATTCGCTCTCACGTCCTTTAACGCAGGCATTGACTACGTCATTGGTGGTTCCAGCAAAGGCAAACCCCATTCCTATGTAACCACCTGATTTCAAAAACTTTGCCGCTTTCGCTGCATTGCCTATATAACTTGAATAACCTGGGATCCCTGCCAGTCCCACTGTAGACCATTCATGTACTATGGATCGGCTGGATAGATTTAGTGCTCTTCGCATGTCTTCGTAAGGTTTGAACTTAACCGCATAACGTATCAATGATTTAAGTAGCGGTTTGTTCACAAGTTCTTTTAGCTGATTAAAGAGTTGGTTACGCTCTGCGTAGAATTGCTGACTAATCAGTGTTCCCTGAGTACGGAACTGGTTTTGGTAACTGACTTGTATTTTTTTGAGGGTATTCTCGATCTCTGAAAAGTATCTCTCACCAACGTCACCAATAGTGCCAAAGACTTTATCTCCCGCAGTAGTCAGTGCAGCGATCAAACCGTAATGCTGCTGCATGAAACTCGCTTCGTCAGGAGTTACTCCAACAAACGCCATATTGGTTTTCTGTTTGGCCTGCCTTAATGTGCTCAACATTTGCGTAGTTTGTGAAGAAGCAGGGTCAGCCACTATAACTATCTGACCCGGACTCAACCAGGGAGTGTCGGCATTGGTCTGCATAAAGAGACATGCTGCTTCAGAGTTACTGTCATTGAAAAGCATTCTTGCCTGGAATTCGAGGTTGCCAGGTTGTTGAACTACACAGTAAGCGGGTGCCAGATTGCGCGGCATGTGATTTCCTCCACTGAAACAGTTGCTTAGTTAAAAATTTAAGCCTGTTTCTTCCATAGATACTTTAATCAATCATGCAGGATATTCTAAATACTTCTAATGATTTAGGCAAAGTATTGGTTTACATGACAAACCTATATGATATTGAAAAGCGATAACACTTCATTGTTAGCTATGTGGAGAGAGGGGGAATAAAAGCATTAAAAGCCCGCAAGGCTTTCAACTTGCGGGCTCTCAGGACTTCGATGATGGTTCTGGTAACCATCAACCAAAAATTTAGTGGGCTGGCGGAATCTGAATAAAACTTGCAAGCTAATGTATTTAGGTGTGTTTATCTAATTCAAATTTGTTCCGTGTACCTAAGCGTGTACCAATTATTAGATCTCACACCCCGGAGCGGCACGGCAAGGATAACGAATTCCCCGCGCTAGATCCAAAATAAAATGATTTTAGAGAAAAGTGTTCACACTGTTCACTTTGGTTTTTTGTTTATTAAATTCATGGTATTAGGTAGTGAAGGGGGTGAGGCCGGATGTACATTAGTGTGCACTTAGGGTGATCAATCTTAATCGAGATGATCAAAATCGGCAGAAGCCGGTATGCGTAATGTAAGTTTTGAGGTTCTGCATGCTGGCAATGGTTAGCTTTGTACCAAAATTGACTTGTAAATCCATATGGATGGGAAATAAGCCACAAGTAGTAAGGTTATGAGTGTTGAAGTTATTTACAGTTCTTTATTTAAAATAAATTAGAGAGGATTACGAGATAATGGATGTTTACACATGAGCACAGCAAACGAGCATTACTTGACTGAACGTTATTATTTATCTCTTTAAGAAATGAATGAAGACGACGCAATACAAGACGCTGACTCTATGAACCATGATAAATGGCATACTAAATTTTCTTGCACCAATCAGGGCTATTATAACATCCTAGCCATCTGTGCGGTTGAATCAAGATATAAAGTTTCACGAGCAATCAATTAAAATGTTTGGCTCGTGAGATTTTTTCGGTGAACCTTAAGGCATGACGTTAAGAATAATACTGGTTATTTGCACTCAAATAGTGAACTCTGGACGTGAGCCTGGAAATTCTCCCGACTCCATATGGATAGCTAAGTCTAAGGTGGTTATTCTACGTAAAGTAGATGCTGCAATAAACTGAACTCCTAGAGCCAATCGAACAACCTGAAGACGCTTAAGCCCCGCTGGCTTATAGCGGCTGGCGACATAATGTGGAAGGTTATCTATAACCGCTTTAATTTTTCTATCATCACGATGGGGTATTTTATCCATCAATGTTTTTGCCAAATAATCCAGATTATGACCATTTTTTCCTTTTAAGGCATTCAAATCGATCCCGCTCCAAACTAAAGCAGCTTTGAGGGAGAGCTCTGCTACCAAACAGATAGGTTGGATAACTGAATCATGACTAAAGCTATTAGGTAGTGTATTTGCCATATCTTCGAGATTGGATCGGGACATCTGCCAGAGTGTTAATGCCTCTGCGTCGCAATTTTCTACTTCATTTAGTCCCATGGTAAAATCATGAATATCAGCAATAGCAAAAGATACATCTGCTGCGATTGCTCGATCTCTCCTACACCACTCCCACCATTCCTCATTACTAATGAAACCTGCTATTTGCCAGACTTCTAACTGGTTATCCCCGAATATGACAGGGGAGGTTGTTTTTTTCACTTGATCCATGGATGCAATCAGACCTATTCCTGCACCAGGCCAGCTTGTTTCGACTTCAGGCATCATGGCAATATAAGCATCTACGATGTGTTGAACCTCAGGATTACTCAAAAGACCAAAGCTGAAATCTGTTCCAAGTATATCAAATGCGGCGCTTAGAGGTCTCTGATGAAGGTGAACACCTTCCTCAGCATATTTTTTATCCAATCTGCGCAGGTCATCTAACGTCCACATAATTATATTAATTCCTTATTGTTTTTTGCCAATTGCAACGGAAGACTCCAATTCAGAAATTTTTTATGCCTTACTCCATTAGCGGTAGGAGTAATTGATTTAAACTTTAATGTATGCCCGCTTTTCGTTCATAGTTGATCTGGCGTTAGCCGCATCTAACCTCTGCGGCCAAAGCATGAACATCCCATTACAGAAATAAATATTGTTTACTACTCCATGTCATCTCAGATTGGCTCATTATTGGGCATTGAAGTTCATCAACTGAAAAAGCAGGGCGCTGAACTGTTTTGAAAATACTTGAAAAATTAGACTGTATGGGGTTGTTGAATATTTCTCGTCCATATTGCGCCTCGAGTAAAATATGAATGGCAGCAACAGAATTTATTACGGATTTAAGTGATGCTTTATGTCTATTAATACCACGGTTATGTTTGACGGCATTGTATGCATCATACCAAGATATACTTTTAGTCGGTTGTGTAATATCCCAGCCGCTAAAAGGAGACCATTCTTGCAATTGTGGATAGAAGGTGAGTTTTGTTGAGTAGTTGTTTAATTTTAGAGGATTTAGAGATTTTATGTAATCATTGGTACTAAATCTGGTAGTTGAAGGGTATTTGTTATCCACAAGAAAGTTTTGGAGTAAATATTCAACCTCAGTGCATGCAATAATTAAAATCTCTCTTACTTTGCTTCCAAAGCAATTTAAATTAAGAGTGTCAGGATCTATGTAGTTAAAAAGTTCATTTAATGAGTCGCAGATGTTACTAAAGGCACGAATTTCATCAAGCATTGGAGTGTTGGCATAATGATAGCTGAATAGATTAGGTTCTCCTCGGTTTATCCGAGGGGAAAACATACCACTTTCAGTTTTTTTGGATTGATTAATCACTATTGGATAATATGGGCAGTAATCATAAGCTTGATGCCAAGAAAAATAACCAATTGCTTTTGCAATCTGGTCATTACTGATTGCGTCAGGAAATGTCTCATTATAGTTATTTTCACCTCGCAGCTAATCATTCCATTTGTAATAATGAGTTTTAGAATAGATTCCGGTGTCAATATATATATAACAATCATCACCTTCTTTCTGAAAGTATCCAAATACATTATTCTTTAATTCAAATGTATAGCTCTCCATGCTCCCTCCTTTATATGTTCTATACTATTAATATCATATCCTTATATGCAGTGTCCAAAAGCATTCTGAGTTTTCGTTTGAGTTGTAGACATAACTGAACACCCTCACTACGGTCTGTTCATTAAGTTTTGTTGGTGAATATGGAAATAGATACCTCGCAAGCGGCATCTTTGTGAACGTTTCTCAATCATAGTTGACCTTGGCTGACATGAAAAATTTTATCAAAAATAAAAACCGGCGTAAGCCGGTTTATTTGAGACGATTTATAAGGGGCTGCACGCTGGCAACCAATCTGCTTCGCTGTCCTCGTGTAACGTAAGATTGGTTTGTATGCCGTTATTGGTACGGCGCTTGAGTAGCACTCGCTCATACTCTTTAAGCGTCTGTGGCACTGCCTGGCCGAAGGCTGTCAGGCTGAGCGGGTGCTGATGCCCACGCGATTCCATAAACGACAAATAAGCATGGTAGAGATAGCGCTTAGGGTTAATCGGGCGAATGTTAGCGTTACCGATAAACAGCCCGTTGGGCGTGCTCAACGGCATCAGGTAGCCGCAGAAATCGACCAGCGGATCAGCTTGTCGCTTTATCTCCAGCGCTTCGCCGGATGACTGCTGAGCCTGCAACAGCTCGCGCGCTTCATCGGGTGACGCGAAGCGCTGCATCAGATGACGAACAATGATGGCCAGCTCGGTACTGATTTTGTCAAGCAGCTGCGGGTCACGCTCTTTTGCCGGTATCACTTCCGGGAATGTCAGAATTACCCGGCGGCGCGACACGCCGCCGCTGCGGTCGCTGAAGCGCATCGGGTTGTTATTCACAGCCAGAATCACCGCCGGGATATGCGTTGAATAAGCGTCGCGATATTTTGGATCGATTGCCACCGCATCGCCACCGGTAATCGCCTTGATGCCCGCGCCGTCGCCGCTCCATTTCTCCTGGTCAGGCAGGATAATCAGAGAGAAGCCCACCACACTGGCGCGCTCGCGGGAGGATTCCAGCGTGTCGATGGTGGCTGACGTGGTGTTGTCTTTTCCGGCCAGCAGAGTGGCAATCGAGGCCATGACGCTTTTACCGCTGCCGCCGGGGCCGGTCACCTCAAGAAACATCTGCCAGTCATAGCGGTTTGCCAGCACCATAAATAACGCCGCGAGGATGCGCTCCTGCTTGTCGTGATTGTGTCCGGCGGCCCGCGTTAACCAGCGCCAGAACGCCGGGGCGTGGTCCGAGAGGTTCTCACCCGGACGCGGCGCGGTGTAGTCCACGCTGTTGACGGTGCGCAGCCAGTGCTCGCGGCGGTGCGGGCTGAACGTGCCGGTAGCGGTATCAAATACGCCGTTACGGAAGCCAATCAGGCGGCGGGACGGTTCCCCCATTTGCGGCACCATCAACTTGAGTGTGTCCAGCACGCTGCCAATACCGGCGGCCGAGAACGGTGCGCGCACCTTCTGAAACAGCGCGGCGATTTCCCGGCGCAGCGTCTTCGCCTCCATCACCTGCCATGCGCCGTTCTCATAGCGGCAGATTTCCTCCCCGACCGGCGGCACGGCCAGCGCCTCCCCGTAATGGGCGACCAGCAGCTCGGCCTTCTGGCTGGCGCTCATGGCCTTCAGGTCGGCCTCGCTGACGGATTCAAACGGGCTGAGCGGCTGCGGCTGCGTGAAGTCGGTGAGCTGCGCCAGCGTGGCGATATCGCCCTGCGCCTGCCACACGTCGCTCCAGTCACCCGTAACCGGCGGCAGTGCGGTTTTCCCGCCACAGGCTTTTGCCGCTTCCTCTGCCTTTAACTGGCCGGTGCCGTTGTCGTCGCGGTCTGCCGGACGTTAAGCCGGGCGAACAGCTGCAGCAGCAGCGCGCGGAAGTATCACAGCGGGTAACACAGGCGGGAGACTGGGAGCGCCAGACCGATCAGGCCATCCGTGAAACGTCCATGAGCCGGGAGGTTAAAGCCGATACTGAAAAGCGTGAGCTGGTCAGCAGGGAAACAACGGTCAAAGCCACGGACAGAACCACGGTGATCGGCACGGCGTCACTGATGGCCGGAGCCATTCAGCACGTAACAACCGGCAGTTACAGCGTGGCCGCACAGCAGAATCAGCTGATTACAGTGGGCGGTAATGCGGAAACAGACGTCACCGGCAGCGCCACGATAAAAGTCGGGCAGGAACTGACTGAGAAAATTGGCCAGCTGCGCCAGAGCATTGCCGGGACGCGTCAGGAGATTATCGCGCCGGTGGTGTGGATTGGTTCAGAGAAGATTAACGTGGCCCAGCTGATGCTCGATACCGTGGCGCTTGTCCAGCAGCTGGCTGACCAGCTGGCCAGCCATACGCACCCGTCAACCGGGCAGCCCACGAACAGCAGCGCCATCGCACAGAGTGGCCAGCAGGCCGCTGCGCTTAGTACGAAATATTCCCCCGTCATCGGTAAGTAAGCCAGCACCCTGACCCGCTATCACAGCGGGTTTTTTATTGCCCGTCACCAGAACGCCTCAGACGCACGATGCGCCACGCAAAGGCGCGCCCTTCAGGCAAGACAACCATAAACAGATCATCCGCACAGCGCGGCACTGGCTGCGCGTCAGCACGGCAAAATAATCATCCGGCAGACAAAATCGGCGCTACACCGCACCCGCCTGCAGGTTTTGGATCATAAAAATTTTTCAGTTTGGTTTTTTTACAAACGGTATGGCCAGACCGCGCCGGTGCTGGGGTTCTGCCGGAGTCCGCCAACTGAAAATATTGAAAAGAATTTCAGTGCTTTTCAGTTAGAATTAAAAAAACAAAAGAAAAAATTTATGTATGTCTATGATTTTTCGATTTTAAATTTTATTTTATAGGGTGGGCTAAACTATAAATATCTGGTGATGCTGTTGTAACGCATTGAAAGTTAATAGTATTTATTAAGACAGCCTTTCAATGCGTAACATTCTAATTAGAAAGTTTCTTCTGAATCTGCGCTGCATGTAAAACATTTCGGTTCATGGTGAAAACATTAATTCCAGGAACTGTAGTGTAATCTCCATCATCTGTTAAAATGTTAAGTATACCTGAGCTTAACATGCTTTCATGAATCATCAGATCATAACCATCTAGGGTATTTGATGACATTTTGCCTAAGCAAGATGTAATAATTGGTTGGTTCAATGTAATGTCAACCTGAGACGCTAAAGTTTCAACCTGCATCCATGATGTTTTAATTTCATTTATAGCTGCGAGTCTTTCGTTTTTATAGTTGTGTCTGAAGTCTTTAGTTTGAATCTTTTTCTTGATAACTTCTGAATGTATTTCCCTTTCGGTTTTTTCTATCACATGTGCTAATTCTGCTAGCGATAGGCCGGAATGAAATAGTTGGGAATTATTTTCAAGTGCTGAGTCAATGAAACTGTTATACGCATATAGAAACTTCCTGTCTTCTGGGATTCCTTTTGAATAGGTCATCCATAACCAAACGTTTGTATCTACAAAAAACTTGTCTTTATCGTTAGGTTTGTACCTACTGATGTCATAAACGTTAGAAAGTATCGCTCCATTAAATCCCATTACTCTGACTCCCTTGCTTGCTGCTCTAAAATAGCGTCAACTATCTTCTTATAATCTACATCAGACTGAAATCGACTTGAATTCTCTATTACCCTTTCGATAATAGAATGCCCTACCGGTTCAAGGTTTTCTACATGTAGTTTACTTTTGATATCTTCCATTTTAAAAGAATTAAAAAGTTGCCCAATGCTATAGTTAAAGAACGGTGATGCAAACATTTTAACATTTATAAAGTTTAAGGTTACTTCATCACCAACTTTGAATAATGAAACTATTTTATCATGAAGCTTTTGTCCATCCTCTTTAAGAATGCAGCGAGGACCTATGTATTCTTTAACTAAAATATTCATGATTAACTCCCTAGTTCAGATGCTAATTGATAAAAGTTTTCATCGCATAACAATGTTATATTAAGTATAGTACCTCTAAATGGAAAGGGTAAGGTTTTAAAAATCTCGCCATTTTGATCTATTTTTACGTAAGCGTTATGACTATATAACTCAAGTTTCCCTTTGTTAATTCTTACTAATTCTTTTAAAAGATGAAGTCCTAAACCTCGGGCTATCCCATCTTTAGTGGTTGTGTTACCGCTCACGCATGCCCACCGTAAGCAAGCCTCAGCAGATAATGTTGCAGCTCTTGAGTCCTGAGATAAATATTCTCTGACGTTATGAGGAATGCCTACGCCAAAATCAACTACTGATAATACTAATTCATGTTTTGTATGATAATGTTGACCACATGAAAAAACACCTATAGGTGATTTAGAGTGTTCAAAGGAATTGACATATATTTCCCAAACTTTGCCCGCAACAGCGTCCCTTAAAGCTTCACTAACTCTAACCCATTCTCTGCCTATCCAATTTTGCGTAAGATAGTCTAAAATTGAGTTTGTATCTTGTTTAGGGTCTTCACGATAAGGTACTGAATTACCAGTATAGGATGTTTTCTTATGTCCAAATTGCTGACAAAAAGTGTTTTGAATCAGAGTGTTTATGATCTCATAACGTAGGGATTCCCAATCTACATATACTGTCACCCCTTTACGCTGTAGCGAGCGCCAAGTTCCACCCAGAAAAGCAACAGCATTAGGCTTAAGAAAACGGCAGTGTGGAAATGTAAACAAAACGTTAGATGCCTCCGATCCCATCACTTGCGCATGAATCATAAACAAACGCTGAAAATCATCCTCACTGTCATTCAGAGTCGGTACGGCTATGGTCAATCTGTTAGTCACTTCAAGCATCTGCATCCCTCAGAAAAACTTCAAAATGAAAATATCGCACAGTTTTAGTTAGTTTAAAACTGCATAAGAAGGTCATAACCGCGTCATTTCATTGGATAGAGTTGCTTTAAGAAAATAGCTATATATTTGAATAGATTGGCGGCAGGAGGACGTTACGTTAGGCGTTAGTAACGATTTGATTATAGGTGATAGCACATAATTGAAAAAAGTTGGAATGCGTCTGCTCACGCTAGCAAAAAACACTGACTATCATCGAACAGCTGTCGCCATTCTGTCGCCAATCTGAAATAAAAAGGGTTACGCTGGAACGTAACCCTTTGATTTGTTTGGTGGAGCTGGCGGGAGTTGAACCCGCGTCCGAAATTACTACACCGTCGGCACTACATGCTTAGTCAGTTTTTACATTCGCCGGTTAGCTGCGAACAGACACGCCACTAACAGACTAGCCTGATTGGATTTAACGCTTCAACCCCAGGCAAGGCATCCACGCGATCTCTTTTGGGTTTGACTTCTCTTGATCCCCGTCTTAAGAGCGGAAGCTAGGGAGAGAAGGCTCTAAGCAGGTTATTAAGCTGCTAGTGCGTAGTTTTCGTCGTTTGCGACTATTTTTTTGCGGCTTTTTACGAGGCAAACCGCCCCTCGGCATGCTCCTAAGGCTTCACAATCCCGTCGAGTCCAGAATCAGCCCCAGAACTTCAAATACTAACAACAAAACAACTCAAAATCCAGTGCTTAACGCTTTGAATTCTTCATGATACGTGCTTTGTCTAATTGCCATTCGCGGTCTTTGATATCATCGCGCTTGTCGTGCTCTTTTTTACCGCGTGCAACACCAATCTTCAGTTTGCACCAGGCGTTCTTCCAGTACAACGACAGCGCCACGATGGTGTAGCCTTCGCGGTTGACGCGGCCATACAGGGAGTCGAGTTCACGTTGCTTCAGCAGCAGCTTACGGCTGCGCGTCGGGTCACAGACCACGTGACTGGAGGCAACGGCTAAGGGTTGAAAGGTTGAACCGAACAGAAAGGCTTCGCCATCACGCAGCAGAATATAGCTGTCGCTGATGTTGGCTTTACCAGCACGAAGTGACTTAACTTCCCATCCTTGTAACGACAATCCCGCTTCGTACTCCTCTTCAATGAAGTACTCGTGACGGGCGCGTTTGTTCATGGCAACAGTGGCAGAACCGGGTTTGTGTGCTTTTTTCTTTGTCATAGTGCGGCGTATTTTACATCACTTAGTCGGTTATCGCATCCCCAGTCCAGCGGGGCGGCAGGAAACGGGATATTCTAGCACACCCTCACTCGGGGACATTTTTGTTTAATCGCTGAAAATGCTATTATTCAGCGGTTTCGTGATGAACAGGAACCATTATGGCTCAGATTAGTCGTTCGGCGCTGGTCCCGTTTAGTGCCGGGCAGATGTACAAACTTGTAAATGATGTGGATGCCTATCCGCAATTCCTGCCGGGTTGCACCGGAAGCCGCGTGCTGGATGCGTCAGATAATCAGATGACTGCGTCCGTGGATGTGTCGAAAGCGGGCATCAGCAAGACATTTACCACCCGCAATACCCTGACAGATAACCAGAGCATCCATATGCAACTGGTTGATGGACCGTTCCGCAAGCTGACCGGCGGCTGGAAGTTCGTCTCGCTGGGCGATGACGCCTGCAAGGTTGAATTAAGCCTGGAGTTTGAATTCACCAACATGCTGGTAGAGATGGCCTTTGGCCGTATCTTCAAAGAGCTTGCCAACAGCATGGTGCAGGCTTTCACTCAGCGTGCCAAAGAGGTCTACAGTGCCTGAGATCTCCGTTGAGGTGGTCTACGCCTTACCTGAAAAACAGTATCAGCTTTACGTGAAAGTAGAGCAGGGCAGTACGGTAGAGCAGGCCATCGAAAAGTCAGGGCTACTGGAACTGCGTCGGGAGATTGACCTCACCAGTAATAAAGTCGGCATCTACAGTCGGCCAGTGAAGCTGGGTGATGAGGTTAATGAGGGCGATCGTATTGAGATCTATCGTCCGCTGATTGCCGATCCCAAAGAGCTGCGCCGTCAGCGCGCAGAGCGAGCGGCAGAAAGCAAAAAATAAGTCGCTATCCCTTCAGGCTCAGTGGATAGCGGGCATAAAAAAAGGCGCTCAGTGCGCCTTTTTGCTGTCTGCCGTTTAAACGGTCTTCCGTTCAATCAGTCGCTGTTTTTGGCCAGATTCTGCTTATTGTCGATGTTAGTCAGAACACCGTTGCCATCAAAGTTCAGCGTCAGCGTCTGCTGCTTCACGCGCTCATGACCTGGCTCCTGACGGAACACGTAATACCATACGTTGCTGCCAAACGGGTCTTTCATCATCGGCGTACCGAGGGTGTAAGCCACCTGTTGCTGTGTCATACCGGTATGGATCTTGGCTACGTCGTTAGCTACCAGATAGTTACCCTGGTTGATATCAGGACGATAGACCACGCGCTCTAAGGTGGAACATCCGGCGGTCATCATCAACATTACTACTGCCGCGGCAGTCAGCGTTTTACAGCGCATCTATACATTCCTTTTCCGGGGCCAAACGCCTTTTACAGGCGGTTTTCTTGCCATCAAAATCTGAACTCTGCCTGCGGCAGGCTTTATTACTTTGGCGACATAAGTGCCGATGATAATAAACCTTTTCGCTATTGGAAACCTCTACAGAGCAAGCTTATGACCCCAGCCGGTTAAAAAAGTGCGCTGCTATGCGGCTAAAAGTTCTTTTGCGTTGGCCAGGGTATTGCGTGTGACCTCGCTGCCACCCAGCAGTCGCGCCAGTTCCTGCAGACGTGCACGCTTGTCCAGTGGCTGCATATGGGTCTCGGTCATCGCTCCATCGGTCTCTTTGCTGACATAAAAATGCTGATGACCACAACCGGCAACCTGCGGCAGGTGGGTTACACACATCACCTGAGTCGATTCGCCCAGCTGACGCAACAGCTTACCTACCACGGCGGCGGTCGGGCCGCTGATGCCGACATCCACTTCATCGAAAATCATCGCCGGCGTTTCCATTTTCTTCGCGGTGATTACCTGAATCGCCAGGGCGATACGTGACAGTTCACCGCCTGAAGCGACTTTGCCCAGCGGCTGCAGTGGCTGACCTGGGTTAGTCGTCACCTGGAAATCAACGCGGCTCGCACCGTCTGCGGTCAGCTGATCCGGATTAAAGGTCAGCGCGATTTTAAACTGGCCATGCGGCATCGAGAGCAGGTGCATACTCTGGGTAATCAGCAGCTGCAACTCATCGGCATAGTGGCTGCGCTGCTGATGCAGCTGCTCTGCGCTTTGCAGCGCGGCCTGATAGTGTTCACCCACCAGTAATTGCAGGCTCTCCTGATCGCTCTCCTGCTGAGACAGCAATTCCGCTTCCGCCAGCAGTTGCTGATGCAGTTCAGGCAGCCCTTCAGGGGTGACGTGATGCTTACGGGCTAAGGCGATCTGGCGCGAAATACGCTGTTCCAGTTCGTACAGGCGGTTAGGATCCAGATCGAGGCTGTCGCAGTAGTGGCGCAGTTCGTCGCTGGCTTCGCTCAGCTGAATCGCCGCCTCTTCCAGCAGGTTGTGAACGCCGTTCAGCTTCTCATCCAGCGAGGTCAGTTCTGAAATCATCTCACGTGCGCTGTAGAGCAGGCTGTTGAGATTATTGTCATCGCTGTCTGCTAACAGTTGCAGTGCTTGCTGGCTGGTCGACAGCAGCTGTCCGCTGTTGGCCAGACGCTTGTATTCTTCGTCGATCTGCTCATATTCACCCTGCTGCGGAGCGAAGTCGTTCAGCTCTTTTAGCTGATACTGCAACAACTCGCGGCGGGATTCGCGCTCCTGCGCCTGCTGCTGATGCAGCGCCAGGGTGCGGCAGCTCTGATGCCAGGTCTGATAGCTGGCGCGCATTTGCTGCAGCAGATCGTCGTGACCGGTATAGGCATCCAGCAGATGTTTCTGATGGTCTGGTTTGAGCAGAAGCTGATGGGCATGCTGGCCGTGGATCTGAATCAGTAACTGGCCGAGATCGCGTAGCTGAGAGAGCGGCACTGCCGTGCCATTTATAAAGCCGCGGGAACGTCCGTCAGCGCTGATAACCCGGCGCAGCAGACATTCGTTGCCGTCATCCAGATGATTATCTATCAGCCAGCGCTGAGCAGAAGGGGAGGACTTAAGCTGGAAGCGTGCGCAGAGGTCGGCCCGGCTGGCACCCTGACGCACCATGTCGGCATCAGCACGACCGCCCAGGCATAATCCCAGCGCATCAATCGCGATAGACTTACCGGCACCGGTCTCACCAGTGATTGCTGTCATGCCGCGTTGAAAATCAATGTCGAGCTCACGAACGATAGCGAAATTACTGATGGTCAGTTGGGCCAGCATAGGTTCACCTGTATGAATAAACACATATGGTTTTTCATACAGTATAAACTGGTTTTATATCCAGTAAAGAGGGGAGGCCGCATTTCAGAACAATTTTTTTGACCAGCCCAGTTTTGAACTCAGCGTATTGAAATAGCTGTAGTTTTTGGGGTGAATCAGGTTCAGGTGATTGGCGCTGCGTCGTATCAGTACATCCTCGCCTTCCTGAATCGGCAGCGCAATCTGGCTGTCACAGCTGATTTCCAGGTCGCTGCGGCGCGATGAAAAGCGCAAACGGATGGTACTGCTGCTGTTGATGACCAGTGGCCGCGCTGACAGCGTATGCGGGAACATGGGCACCAGCACAATCGCTTCGAGTGACGGCGTCAGAATCGGGCCGCCCGCAGAGAGTGAATAGGCGGTCGAGCCGGTGGGTGTCGAAATAATCAGCCCATCCGAGCGCTGGGAGAAGGCGAACACTTCATCAATGTAGACTTCAAATTCGATCATGTGCGCGACCTTGCCGGGATGCAGCACCACTTCGTTGATAGCGGAGCCAATGCGCGGCGAGCAGTCAGATTTGCACACCTGCGCTTCCAGCAGGAAGCGGCTCTCGACGAAATAGTTGCCCTGCAGCACCTCATCCAGCTGCTGCTGTGCATTGTCCGGGTCAAGGTCGGTAAGAAAGCCGAGATTACCGCGGTTAATCCCAATCACTTTTATGTCGTAGCGCGCCAGTACCCGCGCTGCGCCCAGCATATTGCCATCACCGCCCACCACGACCGCTAAATCGGCCTGCTGACCAATCTCCGCCAGCGTGCCCGTCTGCACGTCGTGAAGCGACAGCTCCTGCGCAATTTGCTTCTCAACGATCACTTGATAACCTTTGGCTGTCAGCCAGCGCCAGAGCATCTCATGCGTGGTTAACGCGGTGGGATGGCGCGGATGACCCACAATACCAATGCAGTTAAAGTGTTTGTTCATCTGGTCGGTGTTCCTTATAAGCCAAAACGGTAAGGCAATGTGATAGGTTCCCTTGAATCCGTCATACCAATCCCCATAATAAGCCAACCAGCGAAATGAATGTGCAAAACGCGGAGAAATTCATGAGTAGTAAAGAACAGAACACCCCAAACGAGCAAG
The DNA here is from genome assembly GCF_049310725.1 of Pantoea sp. BJFS-204. Taxonomy (NCBI): domain Bacteria; kingdom Pseudomonadati; phylum Pseudomonadota; class Gammaproteobacteria; order Enterobacterales; family Erwiniaceae; genus Pantoea; species Pantoea sp. BJFS-204. The sequence continues at coordinate 54,129 of NZ_JBMOWE010000001.1, forward strand.
TCTCAGACGAAATTCAGCAGGATCAGCAGCAACCTCAGGAAGCGGAGACAGCGGCAGAGGTGGATCCGCGTGATGAGCGTATTGCTCAGCTCGAAGCTGAATTAGCGCAGTCGCAGACCGGTGTGCGCGATGCCCAGCTGCGTGCGCAGGCAGAGATTGAGAACATTCGTCGTCGTGCCGAGATGGACGTTGAAAAGGCGCATAAATTTGCGCTTGAGAAGTTTGCCAACGAACTGCTGCCGGTAATCGACAGTCTGGAACGTGCGCTGGAAGTGGCGAACAAAGAGGATCCACAGCTGGCCTCTATGATTGAAGGGATTGAACTGACCCTGAAAGGCCTGCTGGGCGCCGTGCGTAAATTCGGTGTTGAAGTGGTCGGCGAAACCGGCGTGCCGTTTAACCCGGAAGTGCATCAAGCGATGTCGATGATGGAGTCTGAAGAGTTTGAGCCAAACCATGTCATGCTGGTGATGCAGCGTGGCTATACGCTGAATGGTCGCCTGCTGCGCCCGGCGATGGTTGCGGTTTCCAAAGCTAAAAGCTGATTCAACGCCTGAATCCCGTTACACGGCCGCGCACTGACGCGGCCGTGTGCTTTCTGGCGTTAGTCTGGTAAAACCGGCGTCCAGTCCACCGGCTTTTTACCGGCAGCGCTCAGCAGCTCATTGGTTGTTGAAAAGTGTTTGCAGCCGAAAAAGCCACGGTGCGCGGAGAGCGGCGAGGGATGCGGAGCCTGCAACACGTGATGGCGCTGGCGATCGATAATGCTGCCTTTCTTCTGCGCATGTGAACCCCACAGCAGAAAAATCACCCCTTCACAGTGCTGGTTAATCGCCGCAATCACATTATCCGTAAAGGTCTCCCAGCCAAATCGCGCATGGGAATGCGCTTTACCTGCCTCAACCGTCAACACGGTGTTCAGCAACATCACGCCCTGTTTTGCCCAGCTCTCAAGAAAGCCGTGACTGGGCTTCTGAAAACCTGGAATATCCTGCATCAGCTCTTTGTAGATATTCTGCAGAGAGGGCGGCACCTGGACGCCGGGCAGTACCGAGAAGGCCAGGCCGTGCGCCTGATGAGGCCCGTGGTAGGGATCCTGACCGAGTATCACGACGTTGACGTCGCCCAGCTCCGTCAGGCGAAAGGCGTTGAACACATCTTTCTGCGGCGGATAGACCGTGATACCCGCGGCGCGTTGATCGGCAACCTGCTTTAGCGTCTCGATAAAATAGGGTTTCTCTTTCTCTTCAGCCAGCACGTCGTGCCAGGTCAGCTTTTCAGCCATGTTTAACTCCCTTAACGTTAGTGCCATAAGCTTAGCGGTTCCTGCCGCTGACCTGAAGGCAAAAATAATTTGAATAATACAAATTAAGTTTAGGTGGCAGGGGTATTGAGATCAACGGGTTAGCTTAAAAGCGGCCGGAATGCCTGATTGATATTGATACAGGTCAAAACTGTCCGAGATCAAAGGTGATATACCGGGGCCTCAAATTTGATTTATCCACGTATTACCCGGGAGACGCAATCATGATCACTGGTATCCAGATCACTCAATCAAACAATTCACAACTACTGAACTCCTTCTGGCTGCTGGACGAAGAGAAAGCCGAAGCGCGTTGCCTGTGTGCAAAAGCGGGCTACGAAGAAGATCAGGTTGTCGCCATCAGCGAATTGGGCGAATTCGCTTTCCGTGAAGTGCCTGTTGAAATCAAACCTCAGGTACGTGTTGAAGGTGGACAGCATCTGAACGTCAACGTTCTGCGTCGCGAAACGCTGGAAGATGCAGTTAAACATCCTGAAAACTATCCGCAGCTGACTATCCGTGTTTCAGGCTATGCCGTGCGTTTTAACTCACTGACGCCTGAGCAACAGCGCGACGTGATTACCCGTACCTTTACTGAAAGTCTTTGAGCAGCCTGAGTTAGCGGCTGCTGAAAATTAGCGCAAAGCGCACACAGCAATTTTTATTAATATTATGAATAAGATAAGCAGCTGACTGCCCGGCACGCTGATGCCAGTATCGTGAAGAAAGCGCTCTGGCAGATAAAAGATTGTGAAAGGGCTGTTACTGATTATCAGATAAAAAAAATCGCCTCCTGTGAGGCGATTTTTTTATAGCTGCGATGATTTATTCCGCATTCTCGTTAGCTGGCGTACTGCCGCTTGCCTTGCGGCGTTTGCCGACATTTTTGGCATCACGATGGCGTTTTTTCACACGCGGTTTTTCTGTTTCACTGGCTTTCTGCTCTGCACGCTTCGCCAGAACCTTTTTCGACGGTTTGCCGGTCGTTTTGGCACTTGGCGCCCGCGTCTCAGGGCGCAGCTCATCAATCACGCGCGCTTTGATCGGCTCGTTCACGTAGCGGGTGATTTTGCCCAGCAGCACGAAATCGTGCGCTTCAACCAGTGAGATGGCGATGCCTTTACGGCCCGCACGACCGGTACGCCCGATGCGGTGCAGATAGGTATCGGCGGTGCGCGTCATGTCATAGTTGAAGACGTGACTGACATCTTCAACGTCAATGCCGCGCGCGGCGATATCCGTCGCAACCAGCACGTTAACGCGGCCTTCACTCAGACGTTTAATCGCTTCGTTACGCTTTGCCTGCACCATTTCGCCTTCAAGATAGCTGCTACGAATCCCCGCTTCGTGCAGCCAGCTCACCAGCTCATGCAGACGTTCACGCTTACGCACGAACACGATGCTGCGCGTCACATCCGGCTGTTTCAGCAGATGGATCAGTAATTTGGTCTTGTGCTGCAGATCGTCAGCGCGGTAGTACCACTGCTGGATCTTTTTGCGCTCACGGCGGCTTGGGTCCGCTTCCAGCTCAACCGGATCGTTCAGCAGACGCTCGGCGAAGTCACGGATATTGTCGCCTTCCAGCGTGGCAGAGAACAGCAGAGTTTGCTTGCGCCAGCGCGTTTCAGCCGCGATGGTTTCGATATCCTGGGCAAAGCCCATATCGAGCATGCGGTCCGCTTCATCCAGCACCAGGGTTTCTACTGCGCGGCAGTCAAAGTTCTCTTCTTTGATGTACTGCAGCAGACGGCCGGTGGTGGCGACCACGATGTCCTGGTTTTCGCTGAACACTTCGGCATGGTTCATATAAGCCACGCCGCCAGTGATGGTGGCGATGTCCAGATGGGTATGTTTCGCCAGCTCACGCGCATGATCGGCGACCTGCATTGCCAGTTCGCGGGTCGGGGTCACAATCAGGATGCGTGGCGGGCCAGATTTCTTACGCGGAAAATCAAGGAGGTGCTGCAACGCCGGTAACAGATACGCGGCGGTTTTCCCGGTCCCTGTAGGTGCCGAACCCAGAACGTCACGGCCCTCCAGCGCGGGCGGAATTGCAGCAGCCTGGATCACTGTTGGGCGCGTAAAGCCTTTTTCCTGCAACGCTTGTAGCAGGCTTTCGTCGAGTTCGAGTTCGGAAAATGTGGTTACTGTCATGGTCTACCTCAGTTTGGGGCGCTGATTATAGACAGATCAGACTGAATCTTCATCTGTTAATCCGTTTCGGCTGCGCCTGGGGTTGTCTGCCGCGTGAATTCCCTCTGTTGTCACGTTACACTCATGCGCTGCCGTACGGCAGGAAAAAAACGATGGTAGTGACGAATGATGCAGGATAAGCCGCGTGAACGGCCACAGTTAAACAAGAACGGTTTTACCTTTAAACAATTTTTTGTCGCGCACGATCGCTGTGCGATGAAAGTGGGCACCGATGCCATTCTGCTTGGGGCCTGGGCGCCGGTTGCCGGGGTAAAACGTATTCTGGATATTGGCAGCGGCAGCGGGCTTATCGCGCTGATGCTGGCGCAGCGTACGCCGTCGCCGGTCAACATCGATGCGGTTGAGCTAGAACCGGAAGCCGCGCTTCAGGCGCAGGAGAATGTACAGCAGTCGCCGTGGCCTGAACGTGTTCAGGTTCATCAGCGTGATATCGCCGACTGGGCCGAAGAGTGTGATAAACGTTACTCGCTAATCGTCAGCAATCCGCCTTATTTTGCGCCTGGCGTGGCCTGTTCGACAGCGGCACGGGACAGCGCCCGTGCCACGGCCTCGCTCGATCATCAGACACTGCTACGCAGTGCTGCATTACTGATTGAAGAAGAGGGGATGTTCTGCGTGGTGCTGCCCACCGCGACCGGCCAGGAATTCATCGCCCTGGCGCAGGCGGATGGCTGGCATCTGCGTTTCCGGCTGGACGTAGCGGAATATGCCCATCGTCCGCCGCACCGCGTTCTGCTGGGGCTGTCGCCGCAGGCCGGTGAAACCCTGCTGGAGCGCCTTGCCATCCGCACGCAGGACACCCGCTATTCTGATGAGTGGTGTAGCCTGACGCGGGAGTTCTACCTTTTTATGTAGTCCGGCGGCGTCAGGATGGTTGGCCGCGCCTCGGGCAGTAAATCCGGGTAGTCGCGGATATAGTGCAGGCCGCGACTCTCTTTTCGCTCCAGCGCACAGCGCACCATCAGGTCAGCGACCTGCACCAGATTCCGTAGCTCCAGCAGATTATTGGAGAGGCGGAAATGACGATAATATTCATCGATCTCCTGCTGAAGCAGGTTGATGCGACGCAGCGCCCGCTCCAGCCGCCGGGTCGTGCGGACGATTCCCATGTAATCCCACATGAATAACCGCAGCTCGTGCCAGTTATGCTGGATCACCACGCGTTCATCGGCGTCATCAACCTGACTTTCATCCCATGCGGGTAGCGCAGTAACGGCTTCAATGGCGGGCAGGGTGCGAATCAGCTCCTCTGCGGCGGACCAGCCATAAACCAGACACTCCAGCAACGAATTGGATGCCATGCGGTTAGCGCCGTGCAGGCCGGTATAACTCACCTCACCGATGGCATAGAGGCTACTGACGTCGGTCTGGCCATGCTGATCGACGACCACGCCGCCACAGGTATAGTGCGCGGCAGGCACAATCGGGATGGGTTCTTTGGTGAGGTCAAAGCCAAAGGTCAGCAACTTCTCATAGATCATCGGGAAGTGCGCGCGAACAAACTCCTCAGGCTGGTGGCTGATGTCCAGATACATACAGTCAACGCCCAGCCGCTTCATCTCATGATCGATGGCCCGGGCGACGATATCGCGCGGGGCGAGTTCGGCACGCTCATCGAAATCGGGCATGAAACGGCTGCCATCGGGACGCAACAGCCAGGCACCTTCTCCGCGTAACGCTTCGGTTAACAGGAAATTCTGCGCCTGCGGATGAAACAGGCAGGTCGGGTGGAACTGGTTAAATTCCAGATTGGCAACCCGGCAGCCGGCACGCCAGGCCATCGCGATGCCGTCACCGGAGGCGATGTCGGGGTTAGTCGTATATTGATAAACTTTGGCGGCACCGCCAGTTGCAACCACCACGGCCCGTGCCCGACAGGTTTCCACCTGTTCGCGATTACGGTTCCAGATCCATGCTCCCACCACGCGGCGTGGGCCTGGCAGGCCGATTTTATCTGAAAGAATCAGATCGACTGCGTTGGTGCGTTCCAGAATCCGGATGTTGGGATGGCTCAACGCCTGGCTTACCAGCGTCGTTTCAACCGCATGGCCTGTGGCGTCAGCGCTGTGCAGGATACGGCGATGACTGTGGCCGCCTTCCCGCGTCAGGTGATAACGCATGTCGCCGGCCGCCTGCGGATCGAGATCAAAAGCGACACCGTTGTCGATCAGCCACTGCACGCAATGTCGGGCATTACTGGCGATAAACGAGACGGCTTCACGGTCGCATAATCCTGCTCCGGCAATCAGCGTATCTTCGATGTGTGACTCGATACTGTCAGTCTCATCAAATACCGCTGCAATACCGCCCTGGGCGTAAAGGGTTGACCCCTCATTGACCTGCGCTTTACTGAGAACTGTCACCTGATACTGTTTTGCCAGCCGCAACGCCAGCGACAGGCCAGCGGCACCGCTGCCCACAATGAGTACATCACACTGATAATCCGGGTTCGCATTCATCATAATGTTTAATTTACTAAACAAGAATAGGGCTGAGCATAAGCGCAATGGGGGTTGCTGTGAAGTATTTTAAACATCTGGCGCAGGTTTTTGTCTGATGATTTCCCAAAGTTACTTAATATCAGTGAGTTAAAACCGGACTGCTTTTGGCGCGGTTTTTTATAGCAAACTTATTAAACCTAAAGGATTTAATGATGAAAAAGCTGTTGTCATAGGTTACTCTGCCTGCGATTTACGCTCCTTACACTGAACGAAAACGAAGAACCTGTGTAATGTCCATCGGAGCGGTAAATATCAGGGCGAGAAGTGAACTTCGCACCACATCACAACTCTAAGCGCATGCTTGCTCAGAACCATGAGATGTGCTGGCAGTTACTTTATGCGTATGAAAAATTTGGGGAGACATTACCTCGGATGAGCGAGCAGTTGACGGACCAGGTCCTTGTCGAGCGCGTACAGAAGGGAGATCAAAAAGCTTTCAACTTACTGGTGATTCGTTACCAGCATAAAGTGGCGAGCCTGGTTTCACGCTATGTTCCCTCGGGCGACGTACCTGATGTAGTACAGGAATCGTTTATTAAAGCGTATCGCGCGCTGGATTCATTCCGGGGCGATAGCGCGTTTTATACCTGGCTGTACCGCATTGCGGTAAATACAGCGAAAAATTACCTGGTTGCTCAGGGGCGTCGTCCGCCATCCAGCGATGTGGATGCTATTGACGCAGAAAATTTCGAAAGTGCGGGTGCATTAAAAGAAATTTCGAACCCTGAGAACTTAATGTTGTCAGAAGAATTGAAACAAATTGTCTTTCGTACCATCGAGGCGCTACCCGAGGATTTGCGTATGGCAATCACCCTCAGGGAACTGGACGGTCTGAGTTATGAAGAGATCGCCGTCATTATGGATTGCCCGGTAGGCACTGTTCGATCACGTATCTTTCGTGCGCGAGAGGCCATTGATAACAAAGTTCAACCGCTTATCCAACGTCAGTGATAACGGCTACTGGAAGGGTACATAGGCATGCAGAAAGAAAAACTTTCCGCTTTAATGGATGGTGAGACCTTAGATAACGAGCTGTTTTCCGCCTTGTCTAAGGACGCAGAATTACAGAAAAGCTGGGCAAGCTATCATCTCATTCGCGATACCATGCGCGGTGATGTGGGCGATGTCCTGCATTTTGATATTTCTGCGCGCGTCGCTGCTGCCATCGAAAAAGAACCGTTGCGTACGGTTACAACGCTGATCCCTGAAGCTCAGCCAGAACCTTCCCGCTGGGAAAAAATGCCGTTCTGGAAAAAAGCTCGCCCGTGGGCTGCGCAACTGACCCAGGTCGGTGTCGCTGCCTGTGTTTCACTGGCCGTGATCGTAGGCGTTCAGCACTATAACCAGCCAGAGGGCAGCGCCACGCAGACCTCTGACTCTCCGGTGTTCAATACGATGCCGATGATGGGCAAAGCGTCTCCGGTGAGCCTGGGCGTGCCGTCTGATGCATTTGACACCAACAGTTCTAACCAGCAGGTTCAGGACCAGCGTCGTCGCGTAAATGCCATGCTGCAGGATTACGAACTGCAACGTCGCCTGCACGCTGACCAGCTGCAGTTTGAAACCACTGCGCCAAAACAGGCGCAGGTTGATGTTCCCGGAAATCAATCATTAGGACAGCAACAGCAGTAATGAAGCCGCTTTGGTATGCTGTTAGCCTGCTGACAGGCAGCCTGTTGTGGTCATCTGCCGCCCCGGCGCAACCTTCTGCGTCCGGGGCGCTATTGCAGCAGATGGAGCAGGCAAGTCAGAACCTCAACTACGAATTCGCCTATATCAACGTTTCCCGCATCGGCATCGAATCGCTGCGTTATCGTCATGCTGTAATCGATAACCGGATATTCGCGCAGCTGTTGCAGATGGACGGGCCACGTCGGGAAGTGATCCAGCGCGGCAACGATATTAGTTACTTCGAACCCGGCCTCGATCCCTTTTCGCTCCCCGGCAATCACATTATCGATGCTTTACCGTCGGTGATTTTTGCTGACTTCACCAAGCTCGCCACAGCCTATGATTTTATTACCGTGGGCCGCTCGCGCATTGCCGATCAGATGTGTGATGTGTTGCGCATCGTTTCACGCGATGGCACCCGTTACAGCTATGTGGTCTGGCTGGATGTGGACACCAAGCTGCCGCTGCGCATCGACCTGCTCGATCGTGATGGCGAAACGCTGGAGCAGTTCCGCGTCATCAGCTTTGCGGTGGACGAAGGGGTGCGTAATCTGATGCAGGGGCTGGAGAAAGCCAATCTGCCTCCGTCGCTTTCGGTGCCGAAAGGGGATGCGGTCACGCTCACCTGGCAGCCAGGCTGGATACCTGCCGGTATGTCGCTGGTGTCGCAGAATCGCCGCACGCTACCCGGTCTGAATAAAAATATGGAATCGAAGCTCTACAGTGATGGCCTGTTTAGTTTCGCTATCAACGTGACGCCGGCCGATAAAACCAGCACAACGCAGACATTGCGCACTGGGCGTCGTACGGTACAGACCGTTGTGCGCAATAATAACGAAATAGCGGTGATCGGCGAATTACCGCCCTCGACCGCAAAACGTATTGCGGACAGCATCGACCTGGGGTCACAAAAATGATGAGAGAATGGGCCACCGTGGTGGCATGGCAGGATGGCATCGCCACGCTGCACACTGAAGCAAAAACCTCCTGCAACAGCTGCCAGGCGCGTAAAGGCTGCGGCAGCCATATGCTGAATAAGCTCGGTCCGAAGAATGCCCACGTGATGCAAATCGCCAGCAGCAAGCCGCTGCAGCCGGGGCAGCGGATCGAACTCGGTATCAAAGAGAGCAGCCTGCTGGGTTCAGCGTTGCTGGTCTACATGACGCCGCTGTTTGGCCTGTTCCTGGTTTCCGGGCTGTTTCAGGCGCTGTTCAGCAGCGATCTGGCCGCCGCCTGCGGTGCGCTGCTGGGCGGCATCGGGGGTTTTATTGTCGCCAAAGGCGTTTCAATGAAATTCGGCGATCGAGAAGCCTTTCAGCCGGTCATTCTGAACATCGCCTTGCCTCCCGATGCGCTGCGTGTTGAAAGCGAAGCGTAACGCACGTCCAGGCCGCGCATCCCGCGGCCTTTGTCTGTTCTGCCTCGCGCAGATATCTGTTTCGCTTCCACCACGTTCCATTCTTTTATGCGCGGCGTTAACAGTGTAATATGCGTCGTCATTAATGAGGCTGACAGGATTGTGGGTAAAGAGCGATCTTCCTGAATGTGTCTGTGCTCAGGTTTTCAACTGAATTTTAAGCGAAGATATCCCAATAAATGAAGCACATAAGAAATTTCTCCATCATCGCTCATATCGACCATGGCAAATCTACGCTCTCTGACCGCCTGATTCAGATTTGCGGCGGCCTCACCGCTCGTGAAATGGCTGCGCAGGTTCTTGACTCTATGGATCTGGAGCGCGAGCGTGGCATCACCATCAAAGCACAGAGCGTCACACTCGATTACCACGCGAAAGACGGCCAAACTTACCAGCTCAATTTCATCGATACCCCAGGACATGTAGACTTCTCTTATGAAGTTTCCCGCTCACTGGCCGCCTGCGAAGGCGCGCTGCTGGTGGTGGATGCCGGTCAGGGTGTTGAAGCGCAGACACTGGCGAACTGCTACACCGCGATGGAGATGGATCTGGAAGTGGTGCCGGTTCTGAACAAAATTGACCTGCCCGCTGCCGATCCCGATCGCGCCGCGCAGGAAATTGAAGATATCGTCGGCATTGATGCAACTGACGCGGTGCGCTGCTCAGCCAAAACCGGCGTCGGCGTTCCGGAAGTGCTGGAACGCTTAGTGCGCGACATTCCTCCGCCAGAAGGCGATCCGGAAGCGCCGCTGCAGGCACTGATTATCGACTCCTGGTTCGATAACTACCTGGGTGTTGTTTCCCTGGTGCGCGTGAAAAACGGCACCATGCGCAAAGGCGACAAGATCAAAGTCCTGAGCACCGGCCAGGTTTATAACGCTGACCGCCTGGGTATCTTCACCCCAAAACGGGTTGATCGTAATGAGCTGAACTGCGGTGAAGTAGGCTGGCTGGTCTGCGCCATTAAAGATATCCTCGGCGCACCCGTGGGCGATACGCTGACTACCGCACGTAACCCAGCAGACAAAGCGCTGCCAGGCTTTAAAAAAGTGAAGCCACAGGTTTACGCTGGTCTGTTCCCAATCAGCTCTGACGACTATGAAGCGTTCCGTGATGCGCTCGGTAAGCTGAGCCTGAACGACGCCTCGCTGTTCTATGAGCCAGAAAGCTCAACGGCGCTGGGCTTTGGTTTCCGCTGCGGCTTCCTCGGTCTGCTGCACATGGAGATCATCCAGGAGCGTCTGGAGCGCGAATACGATCTCGATCTGATCACTACTGCACCGACGGTGGTGTATGAAGTCGTGACCACCAGCGGCGAAATCGTTCATGTCGACAGCCCATCCAAGCTGCCGGCACTGAACAATATCGAAGAGCTGCGTGAACCGATTGCCGAATGTCACATGCTGCTGCCGCAGGAGTATCTGGGCAACGTCATCACGCTCTGTATTGAGAAGCGTGGCGTGCAGACCAACATGGTTTACCACGGCAATCAGGTGGCACTGACTTACGAAATTCCGATGGCTGAAGTGGTACTCGACTTCTTTGACCGTCTGAAATCAACCTCGCGCGGTTATGCCTCGCTGGATTACAACTTTAAACGTTTCCAGCCTTCAGACATGGTACGCGTCGACGTACTGATTAACTCTGAACGTGTGGATGCGCTGGCGCTGATTACTCACCGTGACAACGCGCCTTATCGCGGACGCGATCTGGTTGAGAAAATGAAAGAGCTCATCCCGCGTCAGCAGTTTGATATTGCGATTCAGGCTGCCATCGGTAACCACATTATCGCGCGTTCAACGGTGAAACAGCTGCGTAAAAACGTTCTCGCTAAGTGTTATGGCGGTGACGTCAGCCGTAAGAAGAAACTGTTGCAGAAGCAGAAAGATGGTAAGAAGCGAATGAAGCAGGTTGGTAACGTTGAGCTGCCACAGGAAGCGTTCCTCGCCATTCTGCATGTCGGTAAGGACAGCAAATAAGGATTTCCAATGGCTAATATGTTCGCCCTGATTCTGGCGATAGCGACGCTGATTACTGGCATCGTATGGGTAATTGATCGTTTTAAATGGGCACCCGCGCGTCGCGCGAAACAGGCTGAGGCTCAGGCCCAGACCGGTAACGCGCTCGACAGCAAAACGCTGGCGAAGGTCGCTGCAAAGCCAGGCTGGGTTGAAACCACCGCGTCTGTGTTTCCGGTGCTGGCCGTGGTTTTCATCGTGCGTTCGTTTATCTACGAACCATTCCAGATTCCCTCTGGCTCGATGATGCCGACACTGCTGATTGGTGACTTTATCCTGGTGGAGAAGTTTGCTTACGGCATCAAGGATCCGATCACCCAGACGACGCTGATCCCAACCGGTCAGCCGAAGCGCGGCGATATCGCGGTATTTAAATACCCGAAAGATCCGAGCCTGGATTACATTAAGCGCGTTATCGGCCTGCCGGGCGACAAAGTCATTTATGATCCTTACAGCAAAACGCTGACGGTGAAACCGACCTGCTCCGATGATAAAGCCTGTGACACAGCGTTAGCGGTAACTTACACCGACGTTGAGCCAAGCAACTTTGTTCAGACCTTTAGCGGCTTTGATGGCAACGAAACCGGCAACGGTTTTTATCAGGTGCCGCAGGGCGATACCCTGCGCGGTGGTTTGCGCCTGGGAACCCGCAAAGAGACAATCGGTAACGTGACGCATGACATTCTGCTGGTAAACGAAGCGCAGAGTCAGGCAGGCATGTATTATCAGCAGCCGGGTCAGCCGCAGGCGAGCTGGGTCGTGCCGAAAGGGCAATACTTCATGATGGGCGACAACCGTGATAACAGCGCCGACAGCCGCTACTGGGGCTTTGTCCCGGAGCGTAATCTGGTCGGTAAAGCGGTCGCTATCTGGATGAGCTTTGAGAAACAAGAAGGCCAGTGGCCAACCGGCGTGCGATTCAGTCGCATCGGTGGTATCCACTAACATTATTGTCTGATTAACAGGCAAATCGGGTGGCCTCCTCAGGGAGGCCACTGCACACCAAACGGAACGTGTTGGATTACCAGCCCCGTTTGGTATGCAGAGTCACAGACGCAACAAAGAACTGGAATCGCATGAACCCCATCCTGATTAACAAGCTTCAGCGCAAACTGGGCTACACTTTTACTCATTCGGAACTGTTACAGCAGGCCCTGACTCACCGCAGCGCCAGCAGTAAGCACAACGAACGCCTGGAATTTCTTGGCGATTCTATTCTTAGCTATGTGATTGCTAATGCCCTTTATCACCGCTTCCCGCGGGTTGATGAAGGTGACATGAGCCGCATGCGCGCCACGCTGGTGCGGGGCAACACGCTGGCTGAAATGGCACGCGAATTTGATCTTGGCGAGTGCCTGCGCCTGGGACCCGGCGAGCTGAAAAGCGGCGGTTTCCGTCGTGAATCGATCCTGGCGGATACGGTGGAAGCGCTGATTGGCGGTATCTTCCTCGACAGCAGTATTGAGCGGGTAGAGCAGCTGATCCTCGACTGGTATCAGACCCGCCTCGACGAAATCAGTCCTGGCGACAAACAAAAAGATCCGAAAACGCGCCTGCAGGAGTATCTGCAGGGACGTCATCTGCCGCTGCCAAGTTATCTGGTGGTACAGGTACGTGGCGAAGCCCACGATCAGGAATTCACCATTCACTGTCAGGTGAGTGGCATGGCCGAGCCGGTTGTTGGCGTCGGCTCCAGCCGTCGTAAAGCCGAGCAGGCAGCGGCTGAACAGGCACTGATAAAATTAGGTCTTGAATAGATCTGTCGGGGTGACAGTGCCAGAACCGGCACTGAACCATTAACCTGACACTCTATCCCGGCGTCAGAAGACGCTGAATGACACATGACTCAAATAGCACTCTTTCGGCGCCGCATCAGGCGCTGAACAATTCAGGACTCGAATGAGCGAAAACGTTACTTATTGCGGCTTTGTCGCGATTGTTGGCCGACCAAACGTCGGTAAATCCACCTTACTGAACCAGTTGCTGGGGCAGAAGGTGTCGATCACCTCGCGTAAGCCGCAAACCACGCGCCACCGCATCATGGGCATTCATACCGAAGGCGAATATCAGGCGATCTACGTCGATACCCCAGGTCTGCACATGGAAGAGAAGCGCGCTATTAACCGTCTGATGAACCGCGCAGCCAGCAGTTCTATTGGCGACGTAGAACTGGTGATCTTCGTGGTTGAAGGCACCCGCTGGACGCCCGATGATGAGATGGTATTGGGCAAACTGCGCGACAATAAAGTGCCGGTGGTGCTGGCGATCAATAAGGTCGATAACATCCAGGACAAAAGCATTCTGCTGCCGCATCTGCAGTTCCTGAGCCAGCAGATGAACTTCCTCGATATCGTGCCTATTTCTGCTGAGAGTGGCAAAAACGTCGATACCATTGCGGCGATTACCCGCAAGCATCTGCCGCAGGCCGATCATCACTTCCCGGAAGATTACATCACCGACCGCTCACAGCGTTTCATGGCGTCAGAGATGATCCGTGAAAAACTGATGCGCTTCCTGGGGGCTGAACTGCCTTACTCCGTTACGGTTGAGATTGAGCGCTTCGTGACTAACGAACGTGGCGGTTATGACATTCACGGTCTGATTCTGGTTGAGCGCGAAGGGCAGAAGAAGATGGTGATTGGCAACAAAGGCGCCAAAATCAAAGTCATCGGAACAGAAGCGCGCAGAGACATGGAAGAGATGTTCGAAGCGAAAGTGCATCTCGAACTGTGGGTGAAAGTGAAATCCGGTTGGGCAGATGACGAACGTGCGCTGCGCAGCCTGGGTTATACAGACGATCTCTGATTCAATGGAAGGCTGGCAACGCGCCTTTGTGCTGCATAGTCGCCCCTTCAGCGAAACCAGTCTGCTGCTCGACCTGTTCAGCGAAAGCGAAGGGCGGGTACGGGTTCTGGCCAAGGGCGCACGTTCGCGGCGCTCGCAGCTGAAGGGGGCGTTACAGCCTTTTACCCCGCTGCTGGTTCGCTGGAGTGGGCGCGGGGAAGTCAAAACCCTGCGCAATGCCGAAGCGGTGTCGCTGGCTTTACCGCTCAGTGGCATCACGCTCTACTGCGGTCTCTACGTCAATGAGTTGGTCTCTCGCGTATTGCAGCAGGAATTCCCCTTCTCAGAACTCTTCTTCGACTATCTCAACTGCCTTCAGGCATTAGCCTCAACGCACGGCAAGCCCGAACCGGCACTGAGGCGTTTTGAACTGGCGCTGCTCGGTCACCTGGGTTATGGCGTCGATTTCCTGCACTGCGCCGGTAGCGGCGAGCCGGTCAGCGACAACATGACGTACAGCTACCGCGAAGAGCGCGGCTTTATTGCCAGCCTGGTGGTCAATCAACGCAGCTTTACCGGCCGCGAATTGCGCGCCCTGTGCGAGCGAGAGTTTCCCGATGCCGACACCCTGCGCGCCGCGAAGCGGTTTACCCGCATCGCCCTGAAGCCCTATCTTGGTGGCAAGCCGCTGAAGAGTCAGGAGCTGTTCCGCCAGTTTATCCCAAAGAAAAAGCCTGAACAGGCAGAAGAATAGCGCGGGTCGTACCGCCTGTTTCACTTTGCGCGGTACACTCAACATCACGATGAAAAAGAAGTGAGGATGGTCATGGCTGAGTTGCTGTTAGGCGTCAATATCGATCACATTGCCACGGTGCGTAACGCCCGTGGGACAAACTATCCCGATCCGGTGCAGGCGGCGTTTATCGCCGAGCAGGCGGGCGCAGACGGCATTACCGTGCACCTGCGCGAAGATCGCCGTCACATCACTGACCGCGACGTGCGTATCCTGCGTGACACCATCCAGACGCGGATGAATCTGGAGATGGCGGTCACAGATGAGATGATCGGCATCGCCTGTGATATCCAGCCCCACTTCTGCTGCCTGGTGCCGGAAAAGCGTCAGGAAGTGACCACTGAAGGCGGGCTGGATGTGGCGGGGCAGCAGGAGAAGATGAACGCGGCCGTACGACTGCTGAGTGACGCAGGCATTCTGGTTTCGCTGTTTATCGATGCCGATCACCGCCAGATTGAAGCGGCCGTGGCCAGCGGCGCGCCTTACATCGAAATTCATACCGGCGCTTACGCCGAAGCACCAGAGGGACTGGCGCGTGACGCTGAGCTGGCGCGTATCCGTCACGCCGCGACCTTTGCCGCCAGCCTGGGACTGAAGGTCAATGCCGGTCATGGTCTGACCTACCACAACGTGCTGCCGATTGCGGCGCTGCCGGAAATGCATGAGCTGAATATCGGCCATGCGATTATTGGCCGCGCGGTGATGAGTGGCCTGCCGGATGCGGTGAAAGAGATGAAGCAGCTGCTGCGTGAAGCCCGTCGCTGATGGCTATTCTGGGACTGGGTACGGACATCGTTGAGATTGAACGCATCGCCGGGGTGATTGAACGCTCCGGCGACCGGCTGGCACGGCGGGTGCTGAGCGAAGCCGAATGGCAGCAATATCAGGCGCACAAGCAGCCGGTGCGCTTTCTCTCTAAACGCTTTGCGGTAAAAGAGGCGGCGGCAAAAGCCTTTGGCACCGGTATTCGCGGTGGTCTGGCGTTTAATCAGTTTGAAGTTTACAACGATGCGCTGGGAAAACCGGGATTACGCTTCTTTCAGCATGCCGCTGAAGTGGCAGAGAGGCTGGGCGTTAAACACGTTCACGTGACGCTGGCCGATGAGCGTCACTACGCCTGCGCCACGGTGATCATTGAAAGCTAGCCGTGCAGCAGCACGAACTTCTCCCACAGCGCATCACGTGATTCGGTGTGCTGTGGGTCAATGATGATGGTGTTGTCGATGGGGCATACCTGCTGACAGGTTGGCGTCTCATAGTGCCCGACGCATTCCGTGCAGCGGCTGACATCAATCTCATAGATCGCATCGCCCAGTGAAATGGCCTGGTTCGGGCACTCCGGTTCACACATATCGCAGTTAATGCATCTGGACGTAATCAACAGCGCCATTTTACCCACCTGATAACAACAGAAAAAGCGCGGGTATTATACGCGCTGCCGCTGATCAGACCAGCTTTTTCACCAGCGCTTCGCTATGGCGAATATGACTGGACGCGCGTTCCGGATCGTTTTGCACCAGCGCCATAAACAGCAGATCGGTCAGGGCCAGCTGCGCCGTGGTCGAGGAGATGGCCGCGCTGCGGGTACTCTGCTCCTCCGCCACCGTATAGAGACAGTAACTGGCGCTCTGCTGCAGCGTATTCGGCGTAAAACCGGTAAACGCCACCACATCGGCGCCTACCTGAACCGCCTCCTGCGCGGCCAGATTGATCTCCCGCCGTTCACCGGTGTAAGAGATGGCGAGCAGCACATCGCCGGGCCCCATCGCCTGCACGCTGGCCAGCAGGGCGTGCATATCCTGCTCCGCCACCGCATTGATGCCAATCTTCATCAGCTTCCAGGAGAAGTCCTTCGCCACCAGACCCGAAGCGCCGATGCCCACCAGTAAAATACGCCGGGCATTTTTCAGCAGCTGTAACACATCGTTGAGTTTCTCTTCGCTGTTGATATCCAGCGTGGCGCGGATTGCCGAGAGTTTCTCCGTCAGCAGCTTCTCACCCACCATTTTAAGGGGATCGTCGCTGAGGATATGGTTATGTACGGTAATGGCATCTTTGTCCGCCAGTGACTCACTCAGGGCCAGCTTAAGCGCCGGAAAACCTTTGTATCCCAGTTTCTGAGCAAACTTCACCACGCTCGACTGGCTGACGCCAGACTCTTCCGCCAGCTTTTGCGAACTCAGGTGGCGCGCCCGATCGGGTTGCGACAGTAGAAAATCAGCCAGCCGACGCTCGTTCAATGCCAGACGTGGATAAAGCTGGCGAATGCGCAGCAATGAACTCATGCCCAATCCTCGTAATTCAGGGATAATCTGTGAAGAATAAACTATTCATCAGGCATTGTAGTCATCGGAATTAAAAATGACAGTCATCGCCGTAGCGCCTGATGATGGCTACACTACTCTTTATCATTCCAGAATCAGCCTGAAGGAGAGTTGTTTGACCAGGGGAACACAACGTCGCGTCGTATTTTTTGACCTGGATGGCACTTTGCACCAGCAGGACATGTTTGGTACTTTTATGCGCTATCTGCTGCGTCGCCGACCGCTTAATCTGCTGCTGGTGGTGCCGTTATTGCCGGTAGTGGGTATCGGCTTGCTGTTTAAAGGCCGGGCGGCACGCTGGCCCATGAGCCTGCTGCTCTGGTCTATTACTTTTGGCCGTTCTGAGCGGACGCTGCTGCAACTCGAAGCCGAATTTGCGCAGTGGTTCCGCCTGCGCGTCAAAGCCTTTCCGGTGGTTCAGCAGCGCCTGACCGATTACCTCGGCAGTGATGATGCTGACGTCTGGCTCATCACCGGATCGCCACAGTCTCTGGTGGAGCAGGTCTATTACGACTCCGCGTTTCTGCCACGCGTGAAGCTGATTGCCAGTCAGATGCAGCGCGGCTGGGGCGGGCGGGTACTGGCAATGCGCTGCCTCGGCCATGAGAAAGTGGCACAGCTGGAAGAGAAAATCGGCACGCCGCTACAGCTCTACAGCGGCTATAGCGACAGCAAACAGGACAACCCGCTGCTGTTTTTCTGTCAGCATCGCTGGCGCGTAACACCCGCAGGTGAGCTGCAACAGCTGGAATAAGTTTCTAAAGGATCGGTGAGACCGCTATAATGCGCCGCTTTTCTGTCGCCCGGAGTGGTCAGCATGAAACAACAAGATGAATACTGGATGCGCCATGCGCTTGACCTGGCGCGCCGGGCGTGGGAGCAGGGCGAAGTGCCGGTGGGTGCGGTGCTGGTTCAGAATGACCGGGTGATCGGTGAAGGCTGGAACCGGCCCATCGGCCAGCACGATCCGACGGCGCATGCGGAGATTATGGCGTTGCGGCAGGGCGGTAAAGTACTGGAAAATTATCGTCTGCTGGACACCACGCTCTACGTGACGCTGGAGCCGTGCGTGATGTGCGCCGGCGCTATGGTTCACAGCCGCATCAGCCGGCTGGTCTACGGTGCGCACGACATCAAAAGTGGGGCGGCAGGATCGCTGCTCGATGTGCTGGGACACCCCGGCATGAATCATCAGGTTGAATTACAGAGCGGCGTGCTGGCTGAAGAGTGTGCCGCTATGCTGAGCGACTTCTTCCGTATGCGTCGCGAGCAGAAAAAAGCGCTGCGGCAGGCGCAACGCCAGGATTAGTTCATGGCGATCTTCGGTTCGACCGCCGGATAGCCTTTGGCCAGTTCGGCCTGTGCTTCAGCCTGCTGCGCCAGGCGCTTTTCCTGCTCCTGCAGATAACCCACCAGGCTTAACTGATATTTGCGGATGTTCTCCACATAGTTATAGGCTTCATGCCCACGGGCATAGCCATAAGCCGTCTGGGTGTAGTAACGCTTCTGGCTCAGCATGGGCAGACGCAGCTTCACATCCGCCCAGCTATCCGGATTACCCCCCTGGCGGGCAGTGAGTTTACGGACATCCAGCATATGGGCATAGCCCATGTTATAGGCCGCCAGCGCAAACCAGATGCGCTCATCTTCCGGGATGGTCTGCGGCACCTTCGCCATCATATCCTGCAGATACTGACTGCCGCCGCGAATGCTCTGTTCGGGATCCGTCCGGTCGCCCACATCCAGGCTCTCAGCGGTGTTACGGGTCAGCATCATCATGCCGCGCACGCCGGTAGGGGAGGTGGCCTGCGGGTTCCAGTGCGACTCCTGATAGGAGATTGCCGCCAGCAGTCGCCAGTCAATGCTGGTGGCGTACTTCTCAAACAGCGGTTTGATGTCAGGCAGCGTGTTGTCGATGGCGCGCAGGAAAGTGCGGGTATCGACATAATCAAAGGTGCCGACGTGGCCGAGATATTTCTCCTCCAGTCGCGCCATCGCCCCTTCTTCACCCATACCGTTAAAGAAGTCGAGCATCGCGGCATTCAGGCTGTCGTCATCGCTGTGCCGCACATACCAGGTGACCGGCTCTTCATCAGTGACGTCAAACGCCACCGCCAGCTGCGGATAGATGCGCTGCAGCAGAGCGATGGTCACGGAGTCGCCAATCGTATAGTCGAGCTTGCCGTCTGCCACCGCTTCCAGCAGGGCTTTAGGACTTTGATCGGTGGAGATCGCCCAGTCCAGATCGGGGTACTGATTTGACCGCGCGCTCTTCAGCGTTGACAGATACGCCGATCCTGACGCAACAGTCAGCCGCCCCTTTAAGTCACCGAGGTTTTTAGGGCGCGGCTTATCCACGCGATAGACCAGCTGCTGCGAAACGTTGTAGTAGCCTGGCCCGGTCTGATAGCGGGTCAGGCGTTCGCTGTTGTAGTTCAGACCCGCGGCCAGCAAATCGGCTTTGCCATCATCTAAATCGTCAAACAGATCGCTCAGGTTGGGACGTACTGTCACCTTGAGTTTGACGCCCAGATAATCGGCGAAGCGTTTTGCCAGCTCATAATCCATACCGGCCGGAGATTGGTTCACTGTGTAGTAAGTCAACGGGGAATTGATGGTACTGACACGCAGTACTCCCCGTGATTTAATCTGTGAAATCTGGTCCTGCCCACCCCCATACCAGGGAATGGATGGCCATAGCGCTAACGCTAACAGCACGGCAACCAGACCGATAAACAGATAATTAAATTTTAGGCGTTTCAAATAGTTATCTCTCGCTGGCTCTAAGGCCTCTGTCTTTTAAAGGCAGTATTTGTCTTCTTTGAACTCCCAGAGCGAGGGGCATTTTGCGCAACAAAATCACGCTGAGCAACTTTTATAGCAGCTTTTGCGCAAAATTCAGGCAAATCCGGGTCGCCAAAAATTGTGCGCAAACGGTTTCGTCGCGAGGTCGCTTTCTCTATAATACGCCCCGTTTTCCCTGTTGCGCCCAATGAAGCGTCGCCCGGCGCCCTGACGAGAGATTTATTAATGGAAATTCTGCGTGGTTCGCCCGCCCTGTCGGCATTTCGTGTAAACAAACTGCTGACCCGCTTTCAGGACGCTCATCTGCCGGTGAGTGATATTTACGCTGAGTACATCCATTTTGCTGATGTCAGCACGCCCTTAAGCGCTGACGAACAGAGCCGTCTGCAGCGCCTGCTGAAATATGGTCCCTCTCTCGCTGAACATGCCCCACAGGGGCGTCTGCTGCTGGTGACGCCTCGTCCCGGCACCATTTCGCCCTGGTCATCCAAAGCCACTGACATTGCCCACAACTGCGGTCTGCCGCAGGTCCGTCGCCTGGAGCGCGGCCTGGCCTTTTATGTACAGGCCCCACAACTGACGGAAGCGCAGTGGCAAACGCTGGGCACACTGCTGCACGATCGGATGATGGAAACGGTCTTCGGCGATCTGGCGCAGGCTGAACAGCTGTTCGCGCATCACACGCCACAGCCGGTGAAAAGTGTCGATCTGCTGGGTGAGGGCCGTCAGGCGCTGGTTCAGGCGAATATCTCACTGGGTCTGGCGCTGGCCGACGATGAAATCGACTATCTGGTGGCGGCGTTTACCGCACTGGGCCGCAATCCCAACGACATTGAACTCTACATGTTTGCGCAGGCGAACTCTGAGCACTGTCGTCACAAGATCTTCAACGCCGACTGGATTATCGACGGCGAGAAACAGCCAAAGTCGCTGTTTAAGATGATCAAAAACACCATGGAGCAGACGCCGGACTACGTGCTCTCTGCTTACAAAGATAACGCCGCTGTGATGGAAGGCTCAGAGGTTGGCCGCTTCTTTGCTGACGCCGGAGAGAGCGAATACCGCTGGCATCAGGAAGCCGCACACATCCTGATGAAGGTGGAAACCCATAACCACCCAACGGCCATCTCGCCGTGGCCTGGTGCTGCGACCGGTTCCGGTGGTGAGATCCGTGATGAAGGCGCAACCGGAAGGGGTTCAAAGCCAAAAGCGGGCCTCGTCGGTTTCTCCGTATCGAACCTGCGTATCCCTGGCTTTGAACAGCCGTGGGAAGAGGACTTCGGCAAACCGGCCCGCATCGTCAGCGCGCTGGAAATCATGACCGATGGCCCGCTGGGCGGCGCTGCATTTAACAATGAATTTGGTCGTCCGGCTCTGAATGGTTACTTCCGTACTTATGAAGAGCAGGTCACCAGCCACAACGGCACTGAGCTGCGTGGCTACCATAAGCCGATTATGCTGGCGGGCGGCATCGGGAATATCCGTGCCGATCACGTGCAGAAAGGTGAAATCACCGTAGGCGCGAAGCTGGTGGTGCTGGGCGGTCCGGCAATGAACATCGGCCTGGGCGGCGGCGCGGCGTCATCGATGGCCTCGGGCCAGTCTGATGCCGATCTCGACTTTGCCTCGGTACAGCGTGATAACCCGGAGATGGAGCGCCGTTGTCAGGAAGTGATCGACCGCTGCTGGCAGCTGGGCGATGAGAACCCGATTCTGTTTATCCACGACGTGGGCGCTGGCGGTCTCTCCAATGCGATGCCGGAGCTGGTCAGCGATGGCGGTCGTGGCGGCCGGTTTAACCTGCGTGACATCCTGAGTGATGAGCCAGGCATGAGTCCGCTGGAGGTCTGGTGTAACGAATCACAGGAACGTTATGTGATGGCAGTGGCACCCGATCAGCTGGCGCAGTTTGAGGCAATTTGCCAGCGCGAACGCGCACCGTTCGCGGTCATTGGTGAAGCCACCGAAGAGCTGCACCTGAGCCTGGAAGATAGTCATTTCGGTAACAAGCCGATCGACATGCCGCTTGATGTCCTGCTGGGCAAAACGCCGAAGATGACGCGGGATGTGGTGACGCAGCAGACACAGGGTACTGCCCTGCAGCGTGACGGCATTACGCTGGTCGATGCGGTGAATCGCGTGCTGCATCTGCCTGCCGTGGCGGAAAAAACCTTCCTGATCACCATCGGTGACCGCAGCGTGACCGGCATGGTTGCGCGCGACCAGATGGTGGGACCGTGGCAGATCCCGGTTGCCAACTGTGCAGTGACAACCGCCAGCCTCGACAGCTATCACGGCGAAGCGTTTGCCCTGGGCGAACGTTCACCGGTTGCGCTGCTGGACTTCGCGGCATCGGGTCGTCTGGCCGTCGGTGAAGCACTGACCAACCTGGCGGCTACCCATATTGGTTCGCTGAAGCGTGTGAAGCTTTCCGCAAACTGGATGTCCGCAGCCGGTCATCCGGGTGAAGATGCCGGTTTATATGCGGCGGTGAAAGCGGTCGGCGAAGAGCTTTGCCCGGCGCTGGGGATCACCATCCCGGTCGGTAAAGATTCGATGTCGATGAAAACACGCTGGCAGGAAGGCAGCGAACAGCGCGAAATGACCTCACCGCTGTCGCTGGTGATTACCGCTTTTGCCCGCGTCGAAGATGTCCGTCGCACCGTCACGCCACAACTGCAGGCCGATCAGGATAACCTGCTGCTGCTGATCGATCTGGGCAACGGCGCGAATACGCTGGGCGCAACCGCGCTGTCGCAGGTTTACCGTCAGCTTGGCGACAAACCTGCCGACGTGCGCGATGCCGCTCAGCTGGCGGGCTTCTTCAATGCCATCCAGGCGCTGGTGGCTGAGCAGAAACTGCTGGCTTATCACGATCGTTCCGACGGTGGTCTGCTGGTGACGCTGGCCGAGATGGCGTTTGCCGGTCACTGCGGCATCGACGTTGACATCGCCTCGCTGGGTAACGATGCGCTGGCCTCCCTGTTTACCGAGGAGCTGGGCGCGGTGATTCAGATCAACGCCGCCGATCGCGCCGTGGTTGAGCAGATCCTGGCGGATCACGGCCTTGCCGACTCGACGCATCTGCTGGGCAGCGCGCAGCCGGGCGATCGCTTTGTGATCCGTTCTGGTGACAGTGCGGTCTACAGTGAAAGCCGCAACACGTTGCGTACCTGGTGGGCGGAAACCACCTGGCAGATGCAGCGTCTGCGCGACAACCCGGCGTGTGCCGATCAGGAACATGAAGCGAAGAAAAACGACAGCGATCCTGGCCTGAACGTTAATCTGACATTTAATCCGCAGGAAGATGTTGCTGCCCCGATGATCGCCACTGGCGCACGTCCAAGGGTCGCTGTGCTGCGTGAGCAGGGCGTGAACTCCCATGTAGAGATGGCCGCCGCCTTTGATCGGGCAGGTTTCACCGCCATTGACGTTCACATGAGCGATCTGCTGGCCGGACGTCGCGGTCTGGAAGAGTTCCAGGCGCTGGTCGCCTGTGGCGGCTTCTCCTACGGCGATGTGCTGGGTGCCGGTGAGGGCTGGGCGAAATCGATTCTGTTTAATCCGCGCGTGCGTGACGAGTTCGAAACCTTCTTCCACCGTCCGCAAACCCTGGCGCTGGGCGTCTGCAACGGCTGCCAGATGATGTCTAATCTGCGTGAACTGATCCCAGGCAGCGATCTCTGGCCGCGCTTTGTGCGTAACCAGTCTGAGCGCTTTGAAGCGCGTTTCAGTCTGGTAGAAGTGGCCGCCAGTCCATCGCTGTTGCTGGACGGCATGGCCGGTTCGCATATGCCTATCGCCGTTTCGCACGGTGAAGGCTTTGTTGAAGTGCGTGATGCTACGCATCTGGCGGCGCTGGAGTCGAAAGGGCTGGTGGCACTGCGCTTTGTCGATAACTTCGGCAAGGTAACAGAAACCTATCCGGCTAACCCGAATGGCTCACCAAACGGCATCACTGCCGTGACTAATGAAAGTGGTCGCGTCACTATCATGATGCCGCATCCGGAGCGGGTATTCCGCACCGTCAGCAACTCCTGGCATCCGGCAGAGTGGGGCGAAGACAGCCCGTGGATGCGTATTTTCCGCAATGCGCGTAAACAGCTGGGTTAATGTAATCCGCTGAAAAGAGCAGGAGGCCAGTGTGCCTCCTGCTCTTTTTTGTGACTCTGTTGGCAAATGGCGACAATGAGCATGTCGTACTGTCTCTTTTTGGCGACATCTATCTCGTTGATTTTTAATGAACGCCCATCCGGCGCGATTTCATGTCGCTCAGCGGAGACAGTTTTCCCTTACTGTAATCAGATTTTGCGCAACAGTTGTCCGGTAAGCTTATTCAATCTGCTGAAAAATATAATGATTTATTTTCTGGCATGGAACTTGCTATACTCATGCAGCTGCTCATTCACCTGTTTATGATTGCCCCGCTTAGCGGAGAAGAGCTCATAAAGCCCGAATGACGCACCAAACGGAGCCTGCCGTCCAACTGACCGATAATCGCTTGCGTTATCAAACACCGGACGTAACGTTGAGTAAGGCTCCACCCATTTTTACGCGATGCATCACGCGTCGTGCCAGCGGCAGGCCATTGAGCCTGCCGTTTTCTTTTGTTCCCCTTTCTTCCGCCGACACCTTTCTTCCGCTGACAGAGTCCGTTAGCATCCAGACAGCAAATCTTAAGGAAGCGGCTGCGTGAAAAAATGGCGTTTATTTCCCCGTTCTCTGCGTCAGCTGGTGCTGATGGCGTTTGTACTGGTGCTGCTGCCGTTGCTGGTGCTGGCCTGGCAGGCGTGGGAAAGTCTCTCTGCGTTAAGCGAACAGGCAGCGGATACCAACCGCAATACTTTCACCGACGTTCGCAGAAGTGAGGCGATGGCGCGAACGGCAGTGGAGCTGGAGCGCAGCTATCGCCAGTACTGCGTGCTGGATGATGCCTCGCTGGCGCGCCTTTATCAGACCCAGCACACCCGCTACAGCCAGATGCTGAGTTCGCACAGCGCCAGCCTGCCCGAGCTGCCCGCATTCCAGACTTTACAGGCGACGTTGCCGCTGCTGACACCGTTAAAGTGCGATAACGGCAATCCGGTTACGCCTGCCGCAGAGGCGCTGGATCGTTTTTCTGCCACCAATGCGCAGATGGTGCAGGACACGCGCGAAGTGGTGTTTTCGCGCGGCCTTCAGCTGCAGCGCGAAATTGCCGATCGCGGCCAGTTTTTTGGCTGGCAGGCGCTGATTCTGTTTATCATCAGTCTGGCGTTGATGACGCTGTTTACCGGCATGATTATCGGGCCGGTCAAGCGTATTGAGCGGATGATCAACCGGCTTGGCGAAGGCCGGGAACTGGGTAACAGCGTGACATTTCGCGGCCCGCGCGAGTTACGCTCGCTGGGACAGCGCATCGTCTGGCTCAGCGAACGGCTTCAGTGGCTGGAATCGCAGCGCCATGAATTCCTGCGCCATCTTTCTCACGAACTGAAAACGCCGCTGGCCAGCCTGCGTGAAGGCACCGAACTGCTGGCGGACGAGGTAGCCGGGTCGCTGAACGCCGATCAAAAAGAGGTGGTCACTATCCTCGACGGCAGCAGCCGTCATCTGCAGCGGCTGATTGAACAGCTGCTTGATTACAACCGTAAACTGGCAGATGGCCCGATCCAGCTGGAACCGGTCAGCGTGGCGGAAATTGTGGAGGGGGTGGTGAATGCACATGCACTCTCGGCGCGCGCCAAACTCATGCAGACGGTTGTCGATCTGGAGGTCAGTCACTGCCTTGCCGAACCGATGTTACTGATGCGGGTCATCGATAATCTCTATTCGAACGCCGTGAACTACGGCAGCGAATCCGGTACCATCTGGCTGCGCAGTCAGCAGCAGGGCGATCGGGTCTGGATTGATGTCGCGAACAGCGGCACGCCGATCCCGCCAGAAGAGCAGGCAATGATTTTCGAACCTTTCTTCCAGGGTAGCCAGCAGCGCAAAGGGCCGGTAAAAGGCAGCGGGCTGGGATTGAGTATTGCCAAAGATTGCCTGCGCCGGATGCATGGCGACCTGACGCTGGTCTCCTGCGAGCAGGCTGATGTCTGTTTTCGAATTGAACTGAACACCACAGCCGGGAAAGTCTGACTGATGAAATATTTACCCGCTTTGCTGTTGAGCACACTGACCACGCTGCTGCTCAGCGGATGTACGACCTCCCCGGCCACCTCATCCCTGCCGTCAGGCCATCAGGTGGCGGAACCCGAGGTCAGCGTGGCTGATTACCTGGCGACCCGCTGCAGTGACCTGTGGACGATAGAGAATAGTGCGGCACTGAGTAATCCCCTCTACTGGATGCGGGCGATCGATTGCGCTGAACGCCTTTCCCCCGCCGAGGCCCGAGCCGAAGCTCACCGCTGGCCGGTTGAGAGCTGGTCGCGCGCTTTCAAGCAGGGCGTGCTGATGTCGAACGGCAACGTGACGCCAGTGGAGCGTCGTCGCTATGTTGAAACCCTGGATCGCTACAGCAGCGATTTCCCGCAGTCTGTGCGTCCGCTGCTCCAGTTGTGGCGCAGTAATCAGGCCGCGCAGCTCGACCTGAGTGAAGCGCGCACCCGTTATGTTCATCTGCAACAGAGCAGCGATACCCAGCTGGAGGCGATACGCCAGCAGATGGTTAAACAGCAGCAGCAGCTCAGCGACACGCAGCATAAGCTGGAGCGGCTTACTGATATTGAGCGCCAGCTTTCATCGCGGAAAGCCCCGGATGTTTCTGACAGCGGCCACGGCACTGCGCTGCCGCAGGATGAGGAGCAATAATGGTCAGACAAGCGGCAAAACTGCTGCTGGTGGATGACGATCCCAGCCTGCTAAAGCTGCTGGGCATGCGTCTTCGCAGCGAAGGGTATCAGGTCACCACCGCGGCCAGCGGACCCGAAGCGTTGCGTCTGCTGCAGAAAGAAAAAATCGAGCTGGTGATCAGCGATCTGCGGATGGATGAGATGGATGGTCTGGCGCTGTTTGGCGAGATCCAGAAACGCCACACCGGTCTGCCAGTGATTATCCTGACGGCGCACGGTTCTATCCCGGACGCAGTTTCCGCCACGCAGCAGGGCGTCTTCAGCTTTCTGACTAAACCGGTGGATAAAGATGCGCTTTACAAAGCGATCGATGAAGCACTGGCTCAGCAGGCGCCGGTCAGCGATGACCGCTGGCGGGAAGCGATCGTCACCCGCAGCCCGCTGATGTTACGGCTGCTGGAACAGGCGCATATGGTGGCGCAGTCGGACGTCAGCGTGCTGATTAACGGGCAGAGCGGTACCGGTAAAGAGATGCTGGCACAGGCGATTCACGCCGCCAGCCCGCGAAACGGCAAGCCCTTTGTCGCCATTAACTGTGGCGCACTGCCGGAGCAGTTGCTGGAGTCAGAGCTGTTCGGGCATGCCAAAGGGGCCTTTACCGGCGCAGTCAGTGCCCGTGACGGTCTGTTTAAAACTGCAGGTGGCGGGACGCTGTTCCTGGATGAGATTGGCGATATGCCGCAACCGCTACAGGTTAAGTTGCTGCGGGTGTTGCAGGAGCGTAAGGTCAGGCCGCTGGGCAGCGATCATGATATTGAGATTGACGTGCGCATTATTTCAGCCACGCATCGCGATCTGCCGAAGGCGATGGAGAAAAAGGAGTTTCGCGAGGATCTCTTCTATCGTCTTAATGTGGTGAACCTGAAGATTCCGGCGTTGCATCAGCGCACTGAAGATATTCCGCTGCTGGCTAATCATCTGTTGCGTCAGGCGGCGGAACGGCATAAACCGCAGATCCGCAGTTTTTCCGTTGATGCGATGAAGCGGTTGATGGCGGCCAGCTGGCCGGGCAATGTGCGTCAGCTGGTTAACGTGATTGAACAATGTGTAGCGCTGAGCTCATCGCCGGTGATCAGCGATGCGCTGGTGGAGCAGGCGTTAAGCGGTGAGAATAGTGCTTTGCCGACCTTTGCTGAGGCGCGCAATCAGTTTGAGCTGAACTATCTGCGTAAGCTGTTGCAGATGACCAAAGGCAATGTAACCAATGCCGCACGTCTGGCTGGACGCAACCGCACGGAGTTCTATAAGCTGCTGTCTCGTCATGAGCTGGATGCCAGTGATTTCAAAGAGTAGCGGAGGCTGCGGAGTGATACCGGCAGGTTGCCTGCTCAGGCCCGAATCAGAATGGGTGCGGTCAGCATAATCTGGCAGCGCTTGCGGCAACCTGAAGAATCCCGGATATTACCGCCCGACAGCGCCAGCAACATTTATACTTGATAAACCCTCTGACCATGGAGGGAGTGAAAAAGGGTCTGACATGAAAAAGATTGATGCGATTATCAAACCATTCAAACTCGATGATGTCCGTGAAGCCTTAGCGGAAGTCGGCATCACCGGGATGACCGTGAGTGAAGTGAAGGGTTTTGGCCGCCAGAAAGGGCACACCGAGCTTTACCGCGGCGCAGAGTATATGGTCGACTTTTTGCCTAAAGTGAAAATCGAGATGGTGGTGGGCGACGATATCGTTGATACCTGCGTCGAGACCATTATGCGCACTGCGCAGACCGGCAAAATCGGTGACGGTAAAATCTTTGTCTTCGACGTGGCGCGCGTGGTGCGCATCCGTACTGGCGAAGAGGATGAAGAGGCGATCTGATTGTCTCTTTATCAGCATAAAAAAGCCCGCGCTGCGGGCTTTTTTTATTGCTCAATTACATCCCTTTATGCGGGCCAAAGAGTTCGTAGTGAATGCGTGTATCTGCCACGCTGGCATCACGCAGTTGCGCCACCACATGCTGCATAAAGGGCAGCGGACCGCAGAGGTAAAAGTGGGTGTCGGGTGAGGCGAGACGTGCGGAGATCGCGGTGATATCCATCAGACCCTGCGCGTCATAGCGACCAGCATCTTCAGCGGCGGGATCGCGATACCAGACCTGACTGACGAAATCGGTGAGCTGAGCGCCCGTTGCTATCACTTCCGGGCCAAATGCATGCTGTTTGCCGTTCTCTGCTGCGTGCAGCCAGCTGACCGGCGCGCGGTGCTGGCGGGCCGCCAGGGCATGCAGCATGGCCAGCATCGGCGTCTGACCCACGCCCGCGGAAATCAGCGCCACCGGGGTTGCAGCATCGACCTCAAGGAAGAAGTCGCCATGCGGTGCGGCCAGCATCAGCTCATCACCCACTTTGCCATTCTGATGCAGCCAGCCGGAGACGGTGCCCTGCGCTTCACGTTTCACCGCAATCCGATAATCTTTGCCATTACTAAGGTGAGTAAGCGAGTACTGACGAATCTGGTGATGTTCGAAACTGGCGGGCTGCAGATGCACCGTCAGATACTGACCCGGTTTAAAGGCCGCTACCGGGCCGCCATCTACCGGACTGAAGGTAAAGCTTTTAATCACCTCGCTCTGCTGCTCAATAGCACTGATGCGAAACGCACGAGTGCCGCGCCAGCCACCAGTTTGCTGCTCCGTCGCCTGATAAATTTCCTCTTCGCGATTAATGAACACATCTGCCAGTACGCCATAGGCCCGGCCCCAGGCTGCCAGCGCCTCTTCACCCGGATTCAGCAGCTCTTTAATGGTTGCCAGCAGATTTTCACCGACGATGGCGTATTGCGCAGGCTGAATATTCAGGCTGGTATGTTTCTGCGCAATCTTTTCCACCGCAGGCAGCAGCACGGCCAGGTTCTCCAGATTCGCGCCATAGGCGCAAATGGCGTTGAATAGCGCTTCACGCTGATCGCCATTGCGCTGGTTGTTCATATTGAAAACATTTTTGAGTTCAGGATGGTGCGACAGCATGCGGTCATAGAAGTGTGCGGTAAGCGCAGGACCACAGGCGGCGATGGCAGGCAGGGTCGATTTAACCGTGGCGATAGTGTGTGCATCAAGCATAAAAGCGGCCTCTCATTTAAAGATGTATTTAAAATGCATCTTATAGCCGTCTCGCCTGTGGTGTAAATAACCCGATAAATTTCCCGGTTGTCAAAGTGGCAACTTTTTGGTGCATCCTTAGAAACCGCCGTCACACCCTGAAGAAAAATCGTGGCGTCTGAACCGGGTGAAAAGGTGTAAAAAAGCCCTGCCAGTAGCCAGCCAATCGTTTGCGTAAAAAGAGGAGGTTCACCCTACCTTCACCTGTTAAAACGGTTTACACTGTGGGCCTTCGCCCCTGAAGGGGGGTAAATACCGTCAGAAAGTTAGCTGAGTCAGGAGATCCGGATGTTAAAGCGTGATATGAACATTGCCGATTACGATGCCGAGTTGTGGCAGGCGATGGAGCAGGAGACAGTGCGTCAGGAAGAGCACATTGAACTGATTGCTTCTGAAAACTACACCAGCCCGCGTGTTATGCAGGCACAAGGTTCTCAGCTCACCAATAAATACGCTGAAGGCTATCCGGGCAAACGCTACTACGGCGGCTGTGAGTACGTTGATATCGTTGAGCAACTGGCGATCGATCGCGCAAAAGAACTGTTTGGTGCCGATTACGCTAACGTGCAGCCACACTCAGGTTCACAGGCTAACTTTGCGGTTTACACCGCGCTGCTGCAGCCGGGCGATACTATTCTGGGGATGAACCTGGCGCACGGTGGACACCTGACTCACGGCTCACCGGTTAACCTGTCGGGCAAACTCTATAACGTTGTGGCTTACGGTATCGATGAGACCGGTAAAATTGACTACGACGAACTGGCTGAACTGGCGAAAACCCACAAGCCAAAAATGATCGTTGGCGGATTCTCAGCTTACTCCGGCGTTTGCGACTGGGCGAAAATGCGCGAAATCGCGGATAGCGTAGGTGCATGGCTGTTTGTGGACATGGCACACGTTGCCGGCCTGATTGCTGCAGACGTTTACCCGAGTCCGATCCCGCATGCGCACATCGTGACCTCTACCACTCACAAAACGCTGGCGGGTCCGCGCGGTGGTATCATTCTGGCGAAAAACGGCGACGAAGATTTCTATAAGAAACTGAACTCTGCTGTCTTCCCTGGCGGTCAGGGCGGTCCTCTGATGCACGTTATCGCTGGTAAAGCGGTTGCGTTCAAAGAGGCGATGGAGCCGGAATTCAAAACCTACCAGCAGCAGGTGGCAAAAAACGCCAAAGCGATGGTTGAGGTGCTGATTGAGCGTGGCTATGACATCGTTTCTGGCGGCACCTATAACCATCTGTTCCTGATCGATCTGGTGAGCAAAAACCTGACCGGTAAAGAAGCGGATGCGGCGCTAGGCCGTGCCAACATCACGGTTAACAAAAACAGCGTACCTAACGATCCGAAAAGCCCGTTTGTGACTTCCGGTATCCGTATCGGTACACCAGCTGTTACCCGTCGTGGCTTCAACGAAGCGGACGTGCGTGAGCTGGCTGGCTGGATCGCGGATGTGCTGGATAACGTCAATGACGAAGCGACCATTGAGCGCACCAAAAAGAAAGTACTGGAAATCTGCAGCCGTCTGCCGGTCTACGCTTAATCGTTAACCTGTTGTGAGACAGCATACAAAGGATGGCATCAGCCATCCTTTTTTATTGCCTGTCCTGCGGCGCTCTGCCAGAGTAGCGCCCACTCATGCTGCCAGGCAGCACTCTTGCTGGAGGGAATATGGCAATCGGCTCCGCCAGATGGCTCGGATTGGGCTACTTCACTTACTTCTTCTGTTACGGCATCTATCTGCCATTCTGGGGCGTGTGGCTGAAAGGCACCGGTCTCGATGCTGAAAAGATTGGCCTGCTGCTCGGCTGTGGCATGGTGGCACGCTTTGTCGGCAGTCTGCTTATCGCCTCTCAGGTCAAAAATCCTTCACGGTTGATTACGGCGCTGCGTTTGCTGGCGCTGATGTCCTGCCTGTTCGCTGCCGGTTTCTGGGTGGGTGAGCAGTGGATGTGGCTGCTGACGGTCATGATCGGCTTTAACCTCTTTTTCTCGCCGCTGGTCCCGCTTAGCGATGCGCTGGCCGCCACCTGGACACAGCAGATAGGGCTGGCGTATGGGCCGGTCAGGCTGTGGGGTTCGCTAGCCTTTGTGATCAGCTCGGCATTAACCGGCGTGCTGGTCAGTGCTTACTCTTCAAACGCCATTCTGCTGCTGCTTTCCGTCGGCGTCATCTCTATGCTGGCAGGCATGATGCTGTCACCCGCCACCCAGCCACAGGGTAATGAACGGCAGGGCGCGGCGGGCGGCGGCTGGCAGGTGTGGCGTGAATTGCTGCGTGAGAATGCGGTATGGCGATTTATGCTCTGCGTAACACTGCTGCAGGGTGCGCACGCCGCCTATTACGGCTTCAGTGCTATCTGGTGGCAGGAAAGTGGCTATTCCGCCTCCACGGTGGGTTATCTCTGGTCGCTGGGCGTGGTGGCCGAAATCGTCGTGTTTGCCCTGAGCAACCGGTTGTTCCGCCGCTGGAGCGCGCGCGATCTGCTGCTGCTTTCGGGCATTTGTGCGTTAATCCGCTGGGGTCTGATGGGCGCCACTACCGCGCTGCCGCTGCTGATTGTGGCGCAAATTCTTCACTGTGGCAGCTTCACCGTCTGTCATCTGGCGGCGATGCGCTTTATCGCGGCGCGTCAGGGAGCGGAAGTGATCCGTCTGCAGTCGCTCTATTCCGCGTTGGCGATGGGGGGTGGCATTGCGATAATGACCATGATCTGCGGCGTCCTGTTCGCTCATCTGCAGGGGCATCTGTTCTGGGTGATGGCACTGGTGGCGCTGCCCGCGCTATTTCTGCGTCCCGGCTACGACTCCAGTAAATAACGAATCCGCTGCTGATGGTGTAACGTCAGCGGCAGTTCCGCATGCACCAGCGGCGGAGAGAAGAGTGGCAGCGAGGTGGGGTAGGGCGAAATGATGATGTCCACATCCCGCGGTGCGCCATCCCGCTGAAACTGTTTCACGTCCTGATAGGTAATATTGATCGGCAGCAGCGTGATCTCCCGGATCTGCTGCTCCACATCCTGCTCCAGATCGGTATCGTCACCCGTCAGAATCAGCACCTGCTTCTCCTGCAACGCATTCTCCTGCATCAGCCAGGCACCAAAAATAACGGTAATTAAGCTCACCTCTTCCGGGCTGAACGCAATCCCGTATTGCTGCTCAAACGCCTGCAGCGCCTGCTGAGTGGTGCGCAACAGGCGGGGATAGAGGCGGCTGACATCCAGCGCCACGCTGTTGTCGATGCCGATAGTGAAGTGGGTGCGATCCAGCGCCTGCGCCAGATGAGGATAAAGCTGGTTAAGCAGCTCGTCGCGATCAGCAAAAGTGATGTCGGCACACCGTTCAAAGTCATTAATTAACTGCTGGGTCGCAGCCATTAACTGCTGATCAGCAGGATGGGCAATCGCATCCACGACAGGCGTATGTATCTGGCTGAACAGCAGTGTCCAGAAGTCGGTTTCACTGACGGGCGGCGCAAGGTGGCAGCGTTTGCGCCAGTGGTGAATCACATCCTCGGCAGCCTGCCGCTCAGCCTTCTGCTGCAGCCAGTGACACTGCGCTTCACTGAACAGCACCGGCTGGCGCTGGCATAATCCATACTTCATGAAAATCTGCAGAAAAAGCCGGTCGCGTTCGCTGAAATCGCGCTTCAGACGCAGGCTACAGTGCTGGATCAGCGCCTGTAAATTGGTCTCATCCCACAGCGCCTTCTCAATCTTCATCACCTTCAGGCGCTGACGCAGGGGAGCTGCAAAATGGTCGCAGACGAAATCCTGCGATAAACGCAAACTGCGTCGCAGGTTGTGCAGCAGACAGAGGCGCCGATCCAACTCTGTGCCATGAAGACGAAAGCTGCCATCCACCATCTGATGCAATTCCAGCTGATGATATCGCTGTATCTCAAGGCCCACATCCGCGATATCCTGTCGGGCAACAGCAGGATCGACGCCATTCAGCTGGCAGACTTTTTCAAGCGTAAGCACGGGTGTCGGCAGAAACAGCAGCAATAAAAGATGGCACTGACGCTGTGAGCGGGTGAAGAGTGGTGCCAAAGGGGTAGCAGAACTCATCAATCAGGTTTCCAGCAGGCTATTTTGAGCTAAGAATAGTCAACCCCGTCAGCGCCTGCGCGGTTTACGCGGTTTATTTGCCGGAGGTTTAAGGCGGGTCACAAAATTTTGTTACTTATAGATTCTTTTCATCGGGAACGTTACTTTATAACATTATGAAACGCACACTCTTTGCCCTCTTGATGGCCTTAAGTCCGGTTGTAATGGCACATCCTCACAGCTTCATCGATATGAAAACCGAACTGGTGGCGCAGGATGACACCTTTACCGGATTAAAGATGACCTGGACCATGGATGAGATTACCTCCGCCGATCTGCTTTATGACGCGGGCGAGGCGAAACCAGGCAGCGTGGTGTGGAAGAAGCTGGCGGCAGGCGTGATGGCGAACGTGCTGGGCCAGCACTACTTTTCTGAAATCTGGCACAACCAACAGCGGGTAAAGTTTTTGAATCTGCCAACCGAATACAACCTGTCACGTAACGGCCATAAAGCGGTGCTGGAATTTATTCTGCCGCTGGCGGAACCCCCGAAGCTGACCGGGCAGCGCTTTGAGATCCTGACTTTTGATCCCACCTATTTCGTCGATATGTTCTATGACAATCCCGGTGCGTTAACGCTGCCGACGGCGCTGCAGGCGCGCTGCAAGTTCGCGCTGAACACGCCAAAGCCCAATGATTCACTGAAGCAGTATGCGCTGTCGCTGGATAAAGCCGACGCGCCTGCAGAGGAGATGGATTTAGGCCGCCAGTTTGCCCAGACGGTGATACTGACATGTCAGTAATCTCCACTCCGTTACGGGCTTCCCGCCTCTGGCCGCTGTGGCTGATGGCGGGCGTGCTGCTGAGCAGCGCATTGCTGGTCTGGCTCTACTGGCCGCAGATTCTGATGCAGAGCGTACTGTGGCAAAAAGATCTGCATCGGCAGATGACTCAGCTGCTACAGCAGGTTGCGGAGCAGCCCCACCAGGCAGGCATTTCGCTGGTGATATTCAGCCTGCTATATGGCGTACTGCACGCGCTGGGGCCGGGCCATGGCAAAGTGGTGATCGCGACTTTTCTGGCGACCCATCCCACCAGAGTGAAAACCAGTATCAGGCTGACGCTGCTCGCCTCACTGCTGCAGGGTTCGGTGGCGATTGCCCTGGTGACGGTGATGCTGGTGCTGCTGAAAACGTCATCGCGACAGCTGCATCTCAGCAGTTTCTGGCTGGAGAAGGGCAGTTATCTGTTGGTGATCGGGCTGGGCGTGATGATCGGTTATCGGGCGCTGCGTTCGCTGTGGCGGACATTGCGTCCGCGTCCGGCCCCGGTATTTCGCACCTTCAAACCTCACCATCAGCATGACGATCAGTGCGGATGCGGACACGCACATCTTCCGACACCGCAGCAGATGAGCGGCAATCTCAGCGTGAAAACCCAGCTGCTGGTGGTGGTGTCGATGGGATTACGTCCCTGTTCCGGCGCGATTATGATGCTGCTGTTTGCCAAAGTGATTGGTGTCTATGGCTGGGGGGTTATCTCTGCTGCGGTGATGGCGCTGGGCACGGCACTGACCATTTCGGCGATTGGCCTGCTGGTTCAGCAGGCGCGCACGGTGGCGCAACGGCTGGCACAGCCTGGCGTTACCGCAGGCATGACGCGACTGCTGATCCCCGCGCTGGCCTTAACCGGCAGTCTGATTTTAATCGTAGCGGGTATCGCGCTATGGCAGTCAGCGCAGATGACGCTGGGTGGCGGAATTCGACCTTTCTGAATAAAAGCGCAGCGGAAATAAAATTGCCGCTGCGCTCTTCTCTTCGTTAATTATCTCTGAATTCATCTCTTTATTTTTTTCTCTGGCTGGTTTAGTGGTGAAATGACTATTCCCTGTCTACGCTGATAATACCAAAACGGCATTCCGCCGTCGGGATGATAAAAGATCAAGACCGCTTTCTGTTTATTGCGAGGAGTATATTTCATGGCTGATACCCGTATTAATAATGGCTACACCGAAACGCTGGCGACCGGGCCGGCTGGATTGCCGTTAAAACGTATTTCCTGGAGCGCCGTGTTTGCCGGTGTCATTTGTGCGTTGATCGTTCACATTATTCTGACGCTGCTGGGAACCGCCATTGGTGCAACAACCATTGATCCGATGAAAGAACAGAATCCACTCGACGGCCTGGGCACAGGCGCGCTGGTCTGGACTGCCATTGAAATGCTGGTCGCGATGGCTGCAGGTAGTTATGTTGCAGGCCGACTGGCTCAGCGCGAAGGCGCACTGCACGGTTTACTGATGTTTGGCCTTAGCACAATTTTCACTATTTACCTGGCTATTGCGCTGGCGACCAGTGTATTAGGCGGCGCGATGAATATTGTGGGCTCAGGCTTCCAGGCGCTGGGTAGTGGTATTTCCGCTGCTGCGCCATCCGTTACCCAAATGGCAAAAGACAAACTGCAGGAGAGTAATATTAATTTAGATAACCTGCAGAACGAACTGGAAACGACTTTACGCCAGACCGGGAAACCGGAATTACAGCCAGAGAATTTAAAGCAGGATGCAAATAAAGAAGCGCAGAATGCTGAAAACCAGGCTAACAACACCGCAAACCATCCACAGACAGCGGATACTGATCTGGCTAACTGGTTAAAAGGGGTGATGGATCGTCATTCCGATACCCTGCAGGCAGCCGATCGTGATGCGCTGAAAAATATTATCAAAGCGCGCACCGGCAAAAGCGATCAGGAAGTGGATCAGATCGTGGCCAAAACTGAACAGAGCTATCAGCAGGCGGTTCAGAAGTATCAGGAACTGAAACAGCAGGCTGAACAGAAAGCGCGTGAAGCCGGTGAAAAAGCCGCTGCCGCGACTGCGAAAGCGAGCTGGTATGCCCTGATTCTGCTAATCATCGAAGCGGTGCTGGCAGGCGTGATGGGTATGGTAGGTCGTCGTACTCAGCCTCGTCAGGTGCTGTCACACGAACGTCGTTAATCATCACTGAGTAACAGGCAATAAAAAAGGCGGCTGAGAAGCCGCCTTTTTCTGTACTGAGACTTAGCGTTTTAACGCTTCGCTCA
Source organism: Pantoea sp. BJFS-204 (assembly GCF_049310725.1). Classification (NCBI taxonomy): domain Bacteria; kingdom Pseudomonadati; phylum Pseudomonadota; class Gammaproteobacteria; order Enterobacterales; family Erwiniaceae; genus Pantoea; species Pantoea sp. BJFS-204. The sequence goes on from NZ_JBMOWE010000001.1 coordinate 91,013, forward strand.
GCTCATCACGCATGTTCGACAGCATCGATTTCACCACACGTGGGTTACCCGCGACCAGGTTACCTGACAGCAGATAGCCATGGTTGCCGGTGAAGTCGGTCACCAGACCGCCCGCTTCACGGACCAGCAGTTCACCCGCCGCAAAATCCCACGGCTTCAGGCCAATCTCAAAATAGCCATCTACGCGACCGGCAGCCACATAGGCCAGATCCAGCGCAGCAGAACCGGTGCGGCGGAAGTCAGCACACTGGGTAAAGAGTTTGGTCATGATATTCATGTAAGCCGGCGCGTGCTGCTTCATTTTGAACGGGAAGCCGGTCGCCAGAACGGTGCCATCCAGATCGCGGGCCGTGCTGCCACGCAGACGATAGCCATTCAGCTGAGCGCCCTGACCGCGTGAAGAGGTGAAGAGTTCATTGCGCATTGGATCGTAAACGACGGCGACTTCGGTGCGGCCTTTAATGCGCACAGCGATAGAAACAGCAAAGTGGGGTAAACGTTTGATGAAGTTTGAGGTGCCATCCAGCGGATCGATAACCCATTGAACATCCTGATCTTCGCCCGCCAGTTCACCGCTTTCTTCGGTGATGATGGTATGTTTCGGGTAAGATTTACGAATAATTTCGATAATCAGGCGTTCTGCTTCGCGGTCAACATTCGTTACGAAGTCGTTGCTGCCTTTCTGGCTGGCTTCGACGGCGTCCGGGGTTTCATAATATTTGGCAATTAAATTTCCGGCCTTGCGCGCTGCGCGCACGGCAATGTTGAGCATTGGATGCATCGGTATCTCTCGCTGGATGTTAAAGAACGGGGAAAACGGCGCGGAGTATAGCAGCGTGTTCGGTAAATGTCCTGCTTTATGTTAATATTCTCTCTACTGATTTTACTGACCCCTTTCTGAGTATCCCTAATCATGTTGCAAAATATTCGTATCGTGCTGGTCGAGACTTCTCACACCGGTAACATGGGCTCCGTTGCGCGCGCCATGAAAACCATGGGCTTAACCAACCTCTATCTGGTTAATCCGCTGGTCAAGCCTGACTCACAGGCTATCTCACTCGCGGCCGGTGCCAGCGACGTTATTGGCGACGCCAAAATTGTCGACTCGCTGGATGAGGCGATTGCCGGATGCAGTCTGGTGGTCGGCACCAGTGCACGCTCCCGCTCGCTGCCCTGGCCGATGCTGGATGCGCGCGAATGTGGCGTGAAAAGCGTGGAAGAGGGCCAGCAGGCACCGGTTGCGCTGGTTTTTGGTCGTGAACGTGTCGGCCTGACCAATGACGAGTTGCAGAAGTGCCACTATCACGTCGCAATTCAGGCAAACCCGGAATACAGCTCGCTGAATCTGGCGATGGCCGTACAGATTATCGCCTATGAAGTGCGCATGGCATGGTTACAGGCGCAGGAGCAGGCCAGCCCGCCGCCACACTATGAAGAGTCACCTTATCCGCTGGTGGATGACCTGGAGCGCTTCTATCAGCATATGGAACAGATGATGCTGAACAGCGGCTTTATCCGTGAAGCCAATCCTGGCCAGGTGATGAGCAAACTGCGTCGTCTTTACACCCGTGCCCGCCCGGAACGCGACGAACTGAACATCCTGCGCGGCATGCTTTCGTCGTTTGAAAAGCGAAAAAACGATAAAAAAGAAGCAGATAATAGTTGAGTGAATTACCAGGTTAAATACCTGACTAATTTACCAGGTTAAATAGTTGACCAATTTACTCGGGAATGGCAGACTTCAGAGCATCTGTTGCTAATCCTCCGATAACCGGACGCTATTGAGGTCGTACGCTATGAGACTGACATCCAAAGGACGTTATGCCGTTACTGCAATGCTGGACGTTGCCCTTCACTCCCATGAAGGTCCGGTCCCGCTGGCTGATATTTCAGAGCGTCAGGGCATTTCGCTCTCCTATCTGGAGCAGTTATTCTCCCGATTGCGTAAAAATGAGCTGGTGTCCAGCGTACGTGGTCCGGGCGGCGGTTATCTGTTGGGTAAAGCGTCTAATACCATCTCTGTCGGTGAAGTGATCACCGCCGTTGATGAGTCTGTTGATGCCACCAAATGTCAGGGTAAAGAAGGCTGCCAGGGCGGCGAGCGTTGCCTGACTCACGTGCTGTGGCGCGATCTGAGCGTGCGTATCAGTGACTTCCTGAACAATATTACACTGGCTGAGCTGGTGAATAATCAGGAGATCCTGGATGTAGCCGATCGTCAGAATGCGATTGATAATCGTCGCTTCCAGAGCCCGCGCACGCAGGAAATTAACGTCAACCAACGCGCCTCGTAATACCCGCTGTTGCGGCCCTTACTGCTAACGCGGTCAGGGCCGAATCTGCTATAAAGACGTATGATTTTTTATACGGAGCTGTAGCGCAATGAAATTACCGATTTACCTGGATTACGCCGCCACCACGCCGGCCGATCCGCGTGTGGCCAGCAAAATGATGCAGTTTCTGACGCTGGATGGCACGTTCGGTAATCCGGCCTCGCGATCGCACCGTTTTGGCTGGCAGTCTGAAGAAGCGGTTGATGTTGCGCGTAATCAGATCGCCGAACTGGTCAATGCCGATCCGCGTGAAATCATCTTTACCTCTGGCGCCACTGAATCCGATAACCTCGCGATTAAAGGTGCAGCTCACGCCCATCAGGCGCGCGGCAAACATATCATCACCAGCCAGACAGAACATAAAGCGGTGCTTGATAGCTGCCAGCAGCTTGAGCGTGAAGGCTTTGCTGTCACTTATCTCACCCCTGCGGCTAACGGCATTATCTCGCCTGACCAGCTGCGTGCGGCGCTGCGCGACGACACGATTTTAGTCACCCTGATGCACGTTAATAATGAAACCGGAGTGATTCAGGATATCGCCGCCTTTGGCGAACTCTGCCGCGAACGTGAGATTCTGTTTCATGTGGATGCGACCCAGAGCGTCGGCAAGCTGCCTATCGATCTCAGCCAGTTACCGGTTGATTTGATGTCCTTTTCTGCCCATAAACTCTATGGCCCGAAAGGCATCGGCGCACTCTATGTCCGGCGTAAACCGCGTGTGCAGATTGCTGCGCAGATCCACGGCGGCGGACATGAACGCGGTATGCGATCCGGGACATTGCCGGTGCATCAGATTGTCGGCATGGGCGAGGCGTATCGTATCGCAGCAGAAGAGCGCGAAACCGAGATGGCGCGCCTGCAGACTCTGCGCGATCGCCTGTGGCAGGGCATCAGCACACTGCCCGACGTCACCCTCAATGGCGATCTGCATCAGAGCGCACCGAACATTCTTAACCTCAGTTTTGCTGACGTTGAGGGTGAATCACTGATCATGGCGCTGAAAGATCTGGCGCTCTCTTCCGGCTCGGCCTGCACCTCCGCCAGCCTGGAGCCTTCCTATGTATTGCGGGCGCTGGGCCTGAGTGAAGAGCTGGCGCACAGTTCGTTGCGCTTCTCGCTGGGACGCTTCACAACCGAGGAAGAGATCGACTACGCCATTGCCCTGGTGCAGAAATCAGTGACCCGTCTGCGGGCCTTAATGAAATCCTGATATCCGGTCATAGTCCGGAAATTGCGCCTATATTTGCACTTCGCTGGCAACACCTGACGGAATCTGTTATCAGGTCTCTCTGCGAATTATATTTAACATCTTATTAAAGCCGTTATAACAATCAGGCTGGATGAAACAGATAACGATTATGGAGCTTTTCGATGACCACACAACCCATGAATATTACGCTTAGCAGCCAGCCCGCCGATGCGCGCTGGGGCGAAAAAGCGATTCTCAGCAGCAACGACAGCGGCATGACACTGCATCTGACCGGCGCGGATGCGCTGAATATCATTCAGCGTGCGGCTCACAAAATCGACAGCCAGGGGATCCGCCATGTGGCGCTGACCGGCGAAGGCTGGCACCTTGAGCAGTGCTGGGCATTCTGGCAGGGCTTCCGTGGTCCGAAAGGCCAGCGTCAGGTTGAGTGGCCGGCGCTGGGCGAACATGAGCAGGCGGAGTTTGATCGCCGTCTGAAAATTATCGACTGGGTCCGCAACGTTATTAACCTGCCCGCGGAAGATCTGGGGCCGGAACAGCTGGCACACAATGCAGTCGATCTGATTAGTGAAGTGGGCGGCAGTGCCGTCAGCTATCGCATCACCAAAGGCGACGATCTGAGGGTACAGGGGTATATGGGCCTGCACACCGTTGGACGCGGTTCAAATCGTCCGCCGGTATTTCTGGCACTCGATTACAACCCGACCGGCGACGACGATGCCCCGGTCTACGCCTGTCTGGTCGGTAAAGGCATTACCTTTGATACCGGTGGCTACAGCCTGAAGCAGAGCAGCTTCATGGACTCAATGAAATCTGACATGGGCGGCGCGGCGACCGTCACCGGCGCGCTGGCCATGGCGATTTCGCGCGGTCTTAACAAGCGCGTCAAACTCTACCTCTGCTGTGCCGATAATATGGTCAGCAGCAACGCCTTTAAACTGGGCGACATTATTCGCTATCGCAACGGTAAATCGGTGGAAGTGATGAACACCGATGCGGAAGGGCGTCTGGTCCTGGCCGACGGTTTAATCGACGCCAGCGAGCAGAACCCGACGATGATCATCGATGCTGCGACGCTGACCGGTGCGGCCAAGACGGCGCTGGGCAACGATTACCATGCGCTGTTTACCTTTGATGATGTGATGGCACAGTCGCTGATGGGCAGCGCGGTGAGTGAGAACGAACCTTTCTGGCGTCTGCCGCTGGCCGAATTCCATCGCAGCCATCTGCCGTCTAACTTCGCCGATCTTAATAACATCGCCAGCCCGTCACATGCGGCGGGTGCCAGTAGCGCGGCAGCGTTCCTGTCACACTTCGTCAGTAACTATCAGCAGGGCTGGCTGCACATCGACTGCTCCGCGACCTATCGCAAAGGCGCAGTTGACCAGTGGGCGGCGGGTGCAACAGGTCTTGGCGTGCGTACCCTCGCCAATCTGTTACTGAAATAAGCCGATCTCAGCGGTGGCTGATGCTGCCGCTGTTCAGAGGGAAACTATGAATCGTCTTGAAGAGGTGCTGAAGCTGGCGGCCACTGAGCCTGCCCATCGGCCCGAATTTTTTCAGCTGTTGCTGGAATCTGATGCCTGGGTGCCAGGTGAAAGCACCACGCAACAGCTTGATGCCAGCACGCCCGTTGATCTGCAGCACTGGGAAAAAGAGGATGGCAGCAGCATCATTCCTTTTTTCACGTCAGAAGAGGCGATGAGTGAAGCGGTGAGCGGTGAGCAGTCCTGGCTGCGTCTGCCGGTACGAACGCTGTTTGAGATTACACGTGGCGAGACGCTGTTTCTCAATCCCAAACTGCCTTCCGGTAAAGAGTTTACTGCGGCCGAGATCACCCATCTGCTGGCTGAAGAGGGCAGTGCACTAAGCCAGCAAACCGTGCTGGAAGGCGGACAGTCACTATTGCTGTCTGAGGTGGCTGAACCCCCTGCCCAGATGATCGACTCACTGACTCAGCTCTTCAGCAAGCATAAGCAGGTGCGTCGCGCGTTTATCGCCAGTATCCGTGAGCGGGCTGACGAAGCGCCCAATCTGCTGATTGGCATTGAAGCGGACAGCAACATTGAGACGATCATTCAGGCGGCGGGCAGCGTGGCAACCGATACGCTGCCGGACGATGCGCCGGTTGATATCTGTGAGGTGACGCTAAACGATCGCGGCATCAGCCACTTCTTTACCGCCCACATCACGCCATTCTATGAGCGTCGCTGGGGCAGTTTCCTGCGCGACTTCAAGGGAAGTGAGCGGATTATCTGAGACAACAAAGTAAACAGGCGGCTCACGAGCCGCCTCATATAGCTGATATCCCGAATCAGGGGGAATCTGGCCGCAACGAATAAGCTTAACGCGCAGGGAACAGGGTCAGAGGAGGAAAGCGTCCCGCGCCATGGACGGCGCGGGCCGAGCGGCCAGGGAGTGGCTTTAGCGACTTTCCGATCTGACCCTGTTTCCTGTGCTACCTCGTTCTTACAGCTGATCGAATCCGATATTATTAAAAAACAGGCGGCTCATGGGCCGCCTGTTTTTTATTTCGCGATAGGTAAGTCGTCGCGACTGCCCCATTCGCCCCAGGATCCGTCATACAGCGTGACATCCCGTGCGCCCAGCGCCGTCAGCGCCAGAATCACCACCACCGCCGTCACGCCTGAGCCACAGCTGGCGACCACCGGTTGGGTAATATCGACGCCCGCATCGGCAAACAGCGTCTGAAGTTCCGCCTCCGGCTTGAGTTTTCCCTGTTCAACCAGGCTGTTCCACGGCACGTTCAGGCTGTTGGGAATGTGTCCGCGATGCAATCCGGGACGCGGCTCATCCACTTCGGCGTTAAAGCGATTGGCAGGACGCGCATCAATAATCTGTGCGCCGCCTTCATGGCTGATCAGCAGTACGTCCGTCAGGCGTTTCACCCGGCTTTCATCTGCGTGGGCCTCAAACTCACCTTCCGGCAGATTCACTTCGCCGGTTGCCAGCGCAAAACCAGCTTCTTTCCAGCCCTGCAAGCCCCCGGCCAGAATCGACACCTGAGCCACACCAAAGGTTTTCAGCATCCACCAGGCGCGTGGCGCAGAAAAGAGATTACCCTCGTCATACACCACCAGGTGCTTATCACTGCTGATACCCAGTTCACGCATCGCGACGGCAAAACTTTCGGCGCGGGGCAGCATATGGGGGTAAGGGCTGGTGTGATCGGAAAGCGCTTCAATATCGAAGTAAGGGGCGTCGGGTAAATGACCCGCCAGATATTCGGCCTGGATATCGCGAACCGCTTCCATACCGGGTGGCAACAACCGTGCATCCAGCACCTGAAGCCGCTCATCGTTGTAGTGCTCTTGTAACCAGTCGGCGGACACAAACAGTGGCGTCGTCATAACAACCTCATCTCAGCAATCTGTCATACCAGTGTCAGGGAATGTGCGCACCATCTCAAGAGAAGCGTTGATTAAATGCGAGCATTGATATGAAATTGCGCTGCGTAATCAAACGACACTCCCTGCGTCCCGGTGAAGGAACTACCATGAAGAAACGCAATACCCGGCTGCTGCTCAGCATGCTGATCGGTGGCTCGCTGCTGTCAGCGACCCTGTTACCTGTTTTGCCTCTCCAGGCGGCAGAAGCACCCGCAACCTCCCAGGTCAGCAAACCGCTGACGATTATCGATCTCTCGGAACTGCAGATCGATAATGCCGCTGCGCTGGTCTTAACCTTCAGTCAGCCGCTGGATGATAAACAGGATATCGCGCAAAAAGTCAGGCTGACCGACGATAAACAGGGCCGGGTGGATGGCGGCTGGGAGCTTTCTGCTAACCGCAAAACGTTGCGCTTCCGCCATCCCGAGCCGTCACGTCACTTCACCGTCACGGTGGATGCGGGACTGCGCGCGGCCAGCGGAGAGACGCTTGCCGCCGATTACAGTCAGAAAATCGCCACCCGTGATATCCAGCCGATGGTGGGCTTTGCCAGTCGCGGTTCACTGCTGCCGCTGCGTATCACGCAGGGACTGCCGGTGCTGGCGCTGAATGTTGACCAGGTCGATGTCGATTTCTTCCGGATAAAGAATGCCGGCCTGGCGGAATTTCTCTCGCAGTGGAATTACGGCAACAACCTCTCAAGCTGGCAGTCGCAGGAGCTGCTGAAAAGCAGCCAGCTGGTCTATAGCGGACGCTTTGAGCTCAACCCGGCGCGTAACACGCGTGAAAAACTGCAGCTACCGATGCGTGACATTACCGCACTTCAGCAGCCGGGCGTCTATCTGGCGGTGATGAAGCAGGCCGGTACTTATCGCTACAGCCAGCCCGCCACGCTTTTCACCCTCAGCGATATTGGCCTGTCACTGCATCGCTTCCCGACCCGGTTCGAACTGTTCGCCCAGAGTCTGGCAGACGGTCAGCCGCTTTCCGGGGTCAGCGTCAGGTTACTGGATGAGAAGGGGCAGGTGCTGCAAAGCGGTACCAGTGACAGCACCGGTCATCTGAGCCTCAAGGCGGATGAAAAAGGCAAGCTCCTGCTGGCAATTCAGGGAGAACAGACCTCAATGATCGACCTGGCGCGTCCGGCGCTGGATCTCGCTGAATTCCCGGTCGCGGGGCCGCAGGGCTATGACAAACAGCTGTTTGTTTTTGGTCCGCGCGATATCTATCGTCCTGGCGAAACGGTCATCGTGAATGCGCTGCTTCGCGATGCCGACGGACACCCCTTGCCCGCGCAGCCGATCAAAGCGGAGCTGGTGCAGCCCGATGGCCAGGTGATGCGGACTTTTGTCTGGCAGCCTGAAGCGGGATTCTACCAGCAGCGACTGGCGCTGTCCGCGTCGGCCATGACCGGCGACTGGATGTTGCGACTGAATACCGGCGATAACCTCAAGCGAGAGTGGAAGTTTCACGTCGAAGATTTTCTGCCGGAGCGTATGGCGTTAACCCTGAAAAATGACCCTCAGCCACAGGCCGCTGATGCCAGTGTTGAGTTCGGTATTGAGGGGCGCTATCTCTATGGCGCCCCAGCGGCAGGTAACACGCTACAGGGTCAACTCTATCTGCGACCGGCACGCGAGGCGGTGACTGCACTGCCAGGCTACCAGTTTGGTGACATCACCGAAGAGGGGTTAAAGCGCACGCTGGATGAGGTGGATCTCAAGCTCGATGCCAGCGGTAAAGCACAACTCACGGTAGAAAATCAGTGGGATCAGCTCCACTCCCCGCTCAATCTGATCCTGCAGGCCAGCCTGCTGGAAACCGGCGGACGTCCGGTCACCCGTCGTGCCACCCAGGCCATCTGGCCCGCTGAAGCGCTGCCGGGTATCCGGCCGCTGTTTGGTAACAAGGCGGTTTATGACTACCGCAGTGACAGCTATCACGATGAGCCGACCGTGCCGGAACAGAGCCTGGCCGAATTCGACATTGTCTATGCCAACAGTCAGGGCAAAAAACTGGCGGCAGAGAAGCTGGATGTTCGCCTGATCCGTGAACGCCATGATTACTACTGGAGCTTCTCTGACAGCGAAGGCTGGCAGTCGCAGTATAGCGACAAGGATCTGCAGGAAGATGAACGCGCCATCTCTGTCCCGGCTGATGGCAGCACCAAAGTCAGCTTCCCGGTCGAGTGGGGCCACTACCGGCTGGAAGTGCAGGCGGGCGAGAAGATCGTCAGCAGCGTCCGGTTCCAGGCGGGTTATGACTGGCAGGATAACACCAACGGCACGGGTGCATTGCGCCCGGATCAGGTCAGACTGAAGCTGGATAAAGCGGCTTACCAGCCGGGCGATACCGTGCATCTGCAGGTTGAGTCACCGGCGGCCGGTAAAGGTTACCTGATGGTGGAGTCGAGCAGCGGCACGCTCTGGTGGCAGCCATTGACCGTACCAAAGGGCGGCACAACGGTGGATGTCCCTGTTGCTGAGAGCTGGCAGCGTCACGATCTCTACTTCAGCGCCATCGTAGTGCGTGACGGCGATAAAGTCAGTGGCGCAACGCCAAAACGCGCGGTGGGGCTGTTGCATCTGCCGATGGCGACGGAGGCGCGCCGCTTAAATCTGACGCTGGATGCGCCCGATAAAATCCGTCCTGAGCAACGCCTGACGGTAAAAGTCCACGCCAGTCGTGACGGCGGCCCGCTGCCTGAAAAAGTGAATGTGCTGTTGTCAGCAGTGGACAGCGGCGTTCTGAGCGTCACGGATTATAAAACCCCCGATCCGTGGCAGGCGTTCTTTGGCCGTAAACGCTATAACGTCGATCAGTATGACGTCTTTGGCCAGCTGATCGAAGGCGGTGGCCGGCTCGCGGCACTGCGTTTTGGTGGTGATGGCGAAGATGAATCGATGACGCGCGGCGGCAAAAAGCCGGTGACGCACGTCAATATCGTGGCGCAGCAGTTACAGGCAGTCACGCTGGATAAAGAGGGCAACGGGTCGATTACGCTGCCGATCCCGACCTTTAACGGTGAACTGCGGCTGATGACCCAGGCATGGAGCGACGACAGCTTCGGCGCGGCCGAACGTAAACTGGTGGTCGCGGCGCCGCTGATCAGCGAACTGGCCACTCCGCGCTTCCTTGCCAGCGGCGATACAGCCTCACTGGCGCTGGATCTCACTAACCTGACCGATCTGCCGCAAACCCTGAAGGTGGATCTGAGCAGCAGTGGCTTAGTGGATCTGGCCGGGGCTGCCAGCCAGAGTGTGACGCTGGCCAAAGGCGCGCTTACCACACTTCAGATTCCGGTCATGGCGAAAACCGGCTTTGGTGATGGCGAGGTTGCCGTGCAGATTTCCGGTCTGAACCTGCCGGGCGAGCAGGTGAAGCCCAGCAAACAGCAGTGGAAAATCGGCGTCAGACCACCTTATCCGGCCCGGACACTGAATTTCGATGCCGTCATCAATTCCGATCAGCCCCGGCAGGTCGCGGCAACCGCGTTTACCGGGCTGGATGCTCAGACCCTGAGTGGACAGCTGACGCTGAGCAATCGTCCGCCGCTCAATATCGCCAGCTATATCAGTGCGCTTTACGCCTATCCCTACGGCTGTCTGGAACAGACCACCAGCGGCCTCTGGCCGTCGCTCTACACCAGCCATGCCGAGCTGACCGCGATGGGGATAAAAACCAGCAGTGACGAGGCGCGCCGGGCCGCCGTCGACACCGGCATTGCCCGTCTGGCGGGCATGCAGCGGGCCAACGGTAGCTTCGGGCTGTGGGACAAACAGAGTGAGGAGGAGTTCTGGCTGACGCCTTACGTGACCGATTTCCTGCTTCGCGCCAGCGAGGCGGGCTATGCGCTGCCGGATAATGTAGTTGATCGCGCTAACGCACGGCTGCTGCGCTATCTGCAGGATCCCGCGCAGATCAGCGGCGGCGGCAGTGATAACAACGCCGCGCTGCAGTTCAGCGTGCAGGCTTACGCCGGACTGGTGCTGGCGCGTCAGCAGCGTGCGCCGCTGGGTGCGCTGCGCGCCTTGTATGAAAAGCGTGAGAAGGCCCGCTCCGGCCTGGCGCTGATGCAGCTTGGCGTGGCGCTGAAGCTGATGGGTGACGGGCAGCGCGCATCGCTTGCGATCATGCAGGGTGCCAGTCTGACGCGCTCAGATAAAGAGTGGTATGGCGACTATGGCAGCACGGTGCGCGATCAGGGGATGATGATAGCCCTGTTAGCAGAGAATAAGCTGCAGCCTGATTTGCAGAATAGTCTGCTGCTGTCGCTGTCAAAAGAGGTCAACGGCAAGCGTTGGTTCTCGACTCAGGAGAATAACGCGCTCTATTTAGCAGCGCATACTCTGCAGCGTGCGCAGGGCGGAAGCTGGCAGGCGCAACTGTCGGGCAATGCACAGCCTCTGCAGGGCGATGCGCCATTGAATAAAGGGCTGGGGGCTGAACGACTGTTGCAGGGCTTAGCCGTCAGTAATCCGGGCAGTGCGCCGCTGTATGGTCGTCTGGATGTCACCGGTTATCCGCTGGCCGCGCCACAGCCGGAGAGCAATGTGCTTGGGATAAAACGTGAATACTTTACGCTGGATGGCAAAGCCGCCGATCTCAGCAATCTGCGCAGCGGTGAGTTGCTGGTGGTGCGTCTGACAGTTTCGTCGAAGCGCAGCATCACCGATGCGCTGGTGGTGGATCTGCTGCCTGCCGGTCTGGAGCTGGAAAACCAGAACCTGGCGGATAGCAGCGCCAGCCTCGGCGACAGTGCGGATGCGCTGAAGGAGAGCATGGGTGACATGCAGCAGGCAGACATCAGACACATTGAGTTCCGTGACGATCGCTTTGTGGCGGCACTGGCGGTAGATACTTATCGTCCCGCGACGCTGGTCTACCTGGCGCGGGCGGTCACACCGGGGCGCTATCTGATGCCACCACCGCAGGTCGAGTCGATGTATGTGCCGGAGTGGCGCGCCACCGGCAGCACGCCGTCACAGCTGCATATTCAGTAAGTGACGCGACGCGTGGTAAACGTCAGCAGCATCAAAAAGTGGTGGCTCGCGCTGCCGCTTTTTTTTCTGGCGCTGTGGCTGGCGACATGGGGGCTGGATCGGCTTTTCCCATTGCCGCTTAAACAGGTGCAACCTGCGCGGGTGATTGTTGCCAGCGACGGTACACCATTGTGGCGCTTTGCAGACAGCAAGGGGATCTGGCGCTATCCGGTCACGCCAGAGGAGGTGGCTCCGGCCTATCTGCAGGCGCTGCTGACCTACGAAGATCGCTGGTTCTGGTATCATCCCGGCATCAATCCCCTGGCTCTGCTGCGTGCCGCCTGGCAGGATCTGCGCCATCAGAGCGTGATTTCCGGAGGCAGCACGCTGACCATGCAGGTGGCACGCCTTATCGACCCGCAACCCCGGACGCTGCGCGGCAAGATAATTCAGGTGTGGCGTGCGCTGCAGCTGGAGTGGCATCTTTCCAAACGTGACATCCTGACGCTCTACCTTAACCGTGCGCCCTTTGGTGGCACGCTGGAAGGGGTGGGCGCGGCCAGCTGGAGCTGGCTGGGAAAAGCCCCGTCACAGCTGACGTCGGGCGAGGCGGCGCTGCTGGCCGTTTTGCCGCAGGCACCCAGCCGTCTGCGGCCCGATCGCTGGCCGGAGCGGGCAGAAGCCGCACGCAACAAAGTGCTGGATCGGCTGGCGGAATACCGCATCTGGTCCGCTGAACAGGTGGCGGAAATCCGTCAGGAGCCGGTGTGGCTGCCGCCGCGGCAGATGCCACAGATGGCGCCGCTACTGGCCCGGCGGCTGCTGTCGATCAGCCACAGCGATAAGATTGTCTCTACGCTTGACCCCTCCCTGCAGCGCGAACTGGAAAGCCTGGCGCTGAATGTTAAAAATCAGCTTCCTCCACGCACCTCGCTGGCGATGCTGGTGGTGGATCACACCACCATGGCGGTTCGCGGCTACGTCGGCTCGGCTGACTTTACCGATGACAGCCGTTTTGGCCATGTGGATATGATCGCCAGCGTGCGTTCGCCAGGCTCGGTGTTAAAACCCTTTATTTACGGCATGGCGCTGGATGAGGGGCTGATTCATGCTGAATCACTGCTGCAGGATGTGCCGCGTCGCTTTGGTGATTACCGGCCAGGCAACTTCGATACCGGATTTCACGGGCCGGTCAGCGCCAGTGACGCACTGGTGCGGTCGCTGAATCTGCCTGCGGTGCAGCTTCTGGAGGCGCTGGGACCGAAAAACGTAGCAGCGCGCCTGCGCAATGTCGGTCTCAACTTACGTTTTCCCCCCGGCGCTGAACCTAATCTTTCGCTGATTCTCGGCGGCACCGGAGCGCGCATGGATGAGATCGTGGCAGCCTACAGCGCCTTTGCCCGCCACGGCAACGCCGGCCAGCTGCGCTGGATGCCCGATCAACCCTTACAGCAGCGGCCGCTGCTTTCGCCTGAGTCGGCGTGGATCATCCGGCGTATCCTGGCCGGGGAAGCGCAGCCCGCGGGCAATGGCAGCGTACCCGATGTGGTGCCACTGGCCTGGAAAACCGGCACCAGTTATGGCTACCGCGACGCCTGGTCGGTGGGGATTAATCCCCGTTATCTGATTGGCGTCTGGGTCGGAAGACCGGATGCGACGCCGGTTGCCGGGCAGTTTGGTTTTGCCTCTGCCGTGCCCGTCATGAATCAGATCAACAGCCTGCTGATGAGTCGCCTCAGCAGACGTGACGTTCCGGGCGATCCGCGGCCGGCCTCGGTGACGGTGGCGACCATTTGCTGGCCTGGCGGTCAGCCGTTGCCCGCCGGAGACGAAAACTGTCGCCAGCGGCGGCAAAGCTGGGTTGCCGCCGACACGCTGCCGCCTACATTGCTGGCTCCCGGTCAGGAGAGCCTCAGCGGATTACGCCTGGGCTACTGGCAGAATGCGCAGGGACTGCGCGTCGCAGCAGACTGCCCCGACGCCATCCGCCATGAACGGCTGGTCTGGCCGCTGCCGCTGGAGGCCTGGCTGCCGCCTCAGGAGCGGCGGGCGCAACGTCTGCCCCCTGTCGATGCCCGGTGTCCGCCGTTACAGCAGGGCAGCAGCGCACCGCTGATCGTTACCGGCGTGATTGAGGGGCAAATTGTCAGACCGCTGCCGGGCAGGAGCGCGCTGACAATGCCGGTTGCGGTGCAGGGAGGGCAGGGCACACAGCGCTGGTGGTTCCTGAATGGTGAGCCTCTGATGACGCAGAACGCCGCAGACAGCCTGTCGCTGCAGCTCGATCATCCGGGCGAGTATCAGCTGGTGGTGATGGATGAAGAGGGGCAACTTGTCTCCGTCACCTTCAGCCGGGGCTGACGCTTTTTTGCGCTAAATCATAACTATGGCGCGTCTGCTTCGACTCAGATCAAGAATTTTCATCAAATTAGGGATCTCTGATAGGCAATGCCGGACTCAGCCCCTATAATCGGCGCCGTTTCTTAACCGGGGCGGACGCCACCGGTTTCTTCAGAACGTTAAGACAGAGGTCATCATGGCAATCGAACGTACTTTTTCTATCATCAAGCCAAACGCCGTCGCTAAAAATGTGATTGGTGCTATCTACAACCGTTTTGAAAGCGCTGGCTTCAAAATCGTTGGCGCAAAAATGCTGCAGCTGAGCAAAGAGCAGGCTGAAGGTTTTTACGCTGAGCACCAGGGCAAGCCATTCTTCGATGGTCTGGTTGAATTCATGACCTCTGGCCCGGTTGTTGTTTCTGTGCTGGAAGGTGAAAATGCCGTTCAGCGTCACCGTGACCTGATGGGTGCCACTAACCCGGCAAACGCACTGGCTGGCACACTGCGTGCTGACTACGCTGACAGCTTCACCGAAAACGCCACGCACGGTTCAGATTCTGCTGAATCCGCTGCCCGCGAAATCGCTTATTTCTTTGGCGAAAACGAGATCTGCCCACGTACCCGTTAATCGCCTGGCGATAAACGTTACGTCGGCTTTACAAAAATCTGCGTAGGGGAGGTCACTCCCGCCTGTTATCAGGCTGCAGATGTTGTACAATATTGCGCCTTCATTGACTCAGCTTAATGAAGGCGCAATTTTTTTCACCTATCCCTGAACAGCGCCATAACGTGTAACAACGAGGCCAGAGAATATTATGTCCGAACAGATTGTGACGTCCGCGTCCGCATCCCCTATTGTCGTCTCCCCCAAAAGCCAGAAAATAAATCTGCTGGATCTCAACCGTCAGCAGATGCGCGAATTCTTCCTGTCGCTGGGCGAAAAGCCTTTCCGCGCCGATCAGGTCATGAAGTGGATTTATCACTACTGCTGCGATGACTTCGAGCAGATGACCGACATCAACAAAAAGCTGCGTAACCGGCTGATGGAGCTGACGGAGATCCGTGCGCCAGAAGTGGCAGAAGAGATGCGCTCTACCGACGGCACCATCAAATGGGCCATTCGCGTGGGCGACCAGCTGGTGGAAACGGTCTATATCCCGGAAGGGGACCGCGCCACGCTCTGTGTCTCATCACAGGTGGGTTGTGCGCTGGAGTGTAAATTCTGTTCGACCGCACAGCAGGGCTTTAACCGTAACCTGCGGGTGTCAGAAATTATTGGTCAGGTGTGGCGCGCGGCAAAAATTGTCGGCGCAGCCAAAATCACCGGCCAGCGTCCTATCACCAACGTGGTGATGATGGGCATGGGCGAGCCGCTGCTCAACCTCAATAACGTGGTCCCGGCGATGGAGATCATGCTGGATGACTTCGGTTTTGGTCTGTCGAAGCGTCGCGTGACCCTCTCCACTTCGGGTGTGGTGCCCGCGCTGGATAAACTGGGCGATATGATCGACGTCGCGCTGGCGATTTCCCTGCACGCGCCTAACGATAAGTTGCGTGATGATATTGTCCCGATCAACAAAAAGTACAATATCGAAACCTTCCTGGCGGCGGTGAAACGCTACATTGGCAAATCCAACGCCAATCAGGGACGCGTGACCATCGAGTACGTGTTGCTGGATCACGTCAATGACAGCACAGATGATGCGCATGAACTCGCCGCATTACTGAAAGAAACACCGTGTAAAATCAACCTGATCCCCTGGAACCCCTTCCCGGGCGCGCCTTATGGCCGTAGCTCCAATAGCCGCATCGATCGTTTCTCCAAAGTCCTGATGGACTATGGTTTTACGACCATCGTGCGTAAAACCCGTGGCGACGATATCGATGCCGCCTGTGGTCAGTTAGCCGGTGAGGTGATCGACCGTACCAAGCGTACGATGCGTAAAAAAATGGCGGGTGAAGCCATCTCTGTGAAGGCTCTCTAGAAGAGTGACTCAGAGCGTTTCCTGAAGTGATGACGCGTGGCAGGCTGCAGCCTGTCAACGTCAAGCGGATGGAAACGATTATGCGTAACGGATTACCTGCAGTTTTACTGGCGCTGTTTGTTGTAAGCGGGTGTGTCAGCCAGCATCACGAACCCGGAGCAGAAGAGGTGCGTCTGCAGTTAGGGATGCACTATCTGGCGGGTGGCGACTATGCCGCAGCTGAGCGAAACTTTCTGCGGGCACAGGCCGCCGCGCCAGAGGATTACCGGGTCTCGCTTGCGCTGGCTCGACTGGCGCAGAAGCAGGGTAATCAGACAGCGGCGCAGGCACGGTTTATACTGGCACAGCAGCAGGCCCCGGATAATGGTTTTGTTGCTAACAATTACGGTGCGTTTCTCTGCGCTTTAAGGCAGTATGGCGAAGCGCATCAACAGTTTAGTCGGGCAAGCGCAGCACCGCAGTTTGATGCACGCAATGACGCGCTTGAACTGGCAGGGTTTTGTTATCTGCAGGCTGGCGATATTGCCGCTGCCCGCAGGACACTACGCCAGGCCATTGAGGCTGACAGACGCAAAGCTGATTCGCTGCTGTCGGAAGCTGAAAAGCAGTTGGCAGATAACCATCTGGCGAAGGTGCAGGTTTTGCTTGATATTTACCAGCAACAGCTGCCCGCAACGGCACGAAGTCTGGCGTTACACTTACGTTTCGCCGCGCTACAGGGAGATGCCGCTGACGTTTCACGTTATGGCGACCAGTTAGCGCGACGTTTTCCGCAATCGATACAGTACCAGCGTTATTTAGCTAATGAATACTGAAGCCACTCAAGAAAACTCTGCATTACATTCAACAGGTGAACGCCTGCGTCTGGCCCGTGAGCAGATGGGGCTGACGCAGCAGAACGTCGCTGAACGCCTGTGCCTGAAACTTTCTACCGTGCGTGATATCGAGGAAGACAAATCGCCTGCCGATCTGGCCTCCACGTTCCTGCGCGGATACATTCGCTCCTACGCGCGTCTGGTGCACATTCCTGAAGAGGAACTGCTGCCGATGATGGCGAAACAGACACCGATTCGGGCTTCAAAGATCGAGCCGATGCAAAGTTTCTCGCTGGGCAAACGCCGCAAGAAACGCGACGGCTGGTTGATGATTTTCACCTGGCTGGTGGTGTTTGTGGTGGTGGGTCTGACCGGTGCCTGGTGGTGGCAGAATCATAAAGAGTCGCAGGATGATTTGGTGCCGATGACCGATCAGAACAGCAGCAGCGGTGATAGCGGTCAGTCGATTCCGCTGGGTGAATCCAGCGGTGACAGCGCGGCACCTGCCGCGCCTGACGAAAGCAATACCACCAGTGACAACAGCGCAGCCAGTGCGCCAGCGAGTGCGGCTCCGGCCGCCACTGGCAGCAATAGCGCGACCACCGCACAGCCGGATACCACCAGCAATGCCGTGGTTTCACCGAGCCAGGCGCCCGTGGACAACTCAGCGGCTGCACCTGCGGCCACAAACACGAATACCAATACCAGCACGGCACCTCAGATGCCAGTAGGTGCAGCGGCGGTCAGTGAACCGGCTGCTGACCCTAATGCGGTGGTGATGACCTTTAACGCCGACTGCTGGCTGGAAGTGAGCGATGCCACCGGCAAAAAACTGTTCAGCGGCATTCAGCGCAGTGGTGGTAAACTCAGCCTCGCAGGAACGCCTCCGTATCGTCTGAAAATTGGCGCGCCTTCCGCTGTTCAGGTGCAATATCAGAATCAGCCCGTTGATTTAAGTCGTTTTATCCGTAATAACCAGGTTGCTCGCCTGACGTTGGGTGCGCAATAACAGCGTATCGCGTACCGGGCAATTGTGGAGAAGAAATATGCATAACGAAGCACCCATTATCCGTCGTAAATCCAAACGCATTTACGTCGGCAAGGTGCCGGTCGGTGACGGCGCACCCATCGCTGTCCAGTCGATGACCAACACCCGCACCACTGACGTGGAGGCGACGGTAAATCAGATCAAAGCCCTTGAGCGAGTCGGTGTCGATATCGTTCGTATCTCGGTGCCTACCATGGATGCCGCAGAAGCATTCAGACTGATCAAACAGCAGGTAAACGTCCCGCTGGTTGCAGATATTCATTTTGACTACCGCATCGCCCTGAAAGTCGCCGAGTATGGCGTCGACTGCCTGCGCATCAATCCCGGTAATATCGGGAACAATGAGCGCATCCGTATGGTGGTCGACTGCGCGCGCGACAACAATATTCCGATTCGAATTGGCGTGAACGCCGGTTCGCTGGAGAAAGATCTGCAGGAAAAGTATGGCGAGCCGACGCCGCAGGCGTTGCTGGAATCTGCCATGCGCCATGTCGATCATCTCGACCGTCTTAACTTCGATCAATTCAAAGTCAGCGTTAAAGCCTCTGACGTTTTCCTCGCGGTTGAATCTTATCGTCTGCTGGCGAAACAGATTGAACAGCCACTGCATCTCGGTATCACCGAAGCGGGCGGCGCGCGGGCTGGCGCAGTGAAATCGGCGATTGGACTGGGTCTGCTGCTGTCAGAAGGGATCGGCGATACGCTGCGTATCTCGCTGGCCGCCGATCCGGTAGAAGAAGTCAAAGTCGGTTTCGATATCCTGAAGTCACTGCGTATCCGTTCTCGTGGCATCAACTTCATCGCTTGTCCGACCTGCTCACGTCAGGAGTTCGACGTTATCGGCACGGTCAACGCGCTGGAGCAGCGTCTGGAAGACCTCATCACCCCGATGGATGTCTCCATTATCGGCTGCGTGGTCAACGGACCTGGCGAGGCGACCCTCTCTACGCTGGGCGTGACCGGCGGCAGCAAGAAGAGTGGTTTCTACGAGGATGGTGTGCGTCAGCGCGATCGTCTCGACAACAATGACATGATCGATCAGCTGGAAGCGCGCATTCGTGCTAAAGCGTCGATGCTGGATGCCAGTCGCCGTATTGATGTGCAGCATCTGGAAAAATAATGGCGTACGCGGTTTGCGTGCGTGACTTTTTTGACTGAACCTGTGCGGTTTCATCCTCATAAGGTATGATGCCGGACAGGTTTTTTTGCATTAAGAGATTCTAACGTGGCGAAGAATATTCAGGCGATTCGCGGGATGAACGACTACCTGCCTGCGGATACCGCCCTCTGGCAACGGATTGAAGGCGTTCTCAAGCAGACGCTGGCGAGCTACGGTTACAGCGAAATTCGCTTACCGCTGGTGGAACAAACCCCACTGTTTAAACGCGCCATCGGTGAAGTCACCGACGTGGTTGAAAAAGAGATGTATACCTTCGAAGACCGCAACGGTGAAAGCCTGACGCTGCGTCCGGAAGGCACTGCAGGTTGCGTGCGAGCCGGTATTGAACACGGTTTACTCTACAACCAGGAGCAGCGCCTGTGGTATATGGGCCCGATGTTCCGCTATGAGCGTCCGCAGAAAGGCCGCTATCGTCAGTTCTACCAGATTGGCGTGGAAGTGTTTGGTCTGCAGGGACCGGACATCGATGCTGAACTGATCATGCTGAACGCCCGCTGGTGGAAAGCCCTGGGTATCTCTGAGCACGTTCGTCTGGAACTCAACTCTATCGGTTCGCTGGAAGCACGCGCGCATTACCGCGACGCGCTGGTCGCCTTCCTTGAACAGCATAAAGAGGTGCTGGATGAGGATTGTAAACGCCGCATGTACACCAATCCGATGCGCGTTCTCGACACTAAAAATCCCGATATTCAGCAGTTACTGAATGATGCGCCACAGCTTGGCGACTATCTTGATGACGAATCACGTGAACATTTCAGCGGCCTGTGTGCTTTGCTGGATGACGCCGGGATCAGCTACACCGTCAATCAGCGTCTGGTACGTGGTCTTGATTATTACAATCGCACCGTGATTGAGTGGGTCACCGATAGCCTGGGTTCACAGGGCACGGTATGTGGCGGTGGTCGCTATGATGGCCTGGTTGAGCAGCTCGGTGGCCGCGCAACACCTGCCGTTGGCTTTGCCATGGGCATGGAGCGTCTGGTGCTGCTGGTTCAGGCGGTTAATCCTGAATTTGAACCGACGAGCAATGTGGATGTCTATGTTATCGCTTCAGGTCAGGGCGTGCAGTCTGCAGCAATGCAGCTGGCTGAGAAATTGCGTGATGAAGCGCCAGAACTGAGGCTGATGACCAATTTTGGCGGCGGCAACTTCAAGAAACAGTTTGCCCGTGCTGACAAGTGGGGCGCTCGCGTCGCACTGGTGTTAGGCGAGGACGAGGTCAAAGCCGGTCAGGTCGTGATTAAAGATCTGCGCCGTGGCGAGCAGCAAACGCTGGATCAGGCAGAGGCTGCTGCTGTCTTGCGCTCGCTGTTACAGTAAGCGTGACACAGCACCAACCATAGAAAGGAGAGGGATTGCGTGGAAGTGTATAGCAATGAGAACGAGCAGACCGACGCGCTGCGCAACTTTTTTGCCAACAATGGCAAAGCGTTAGCTATTGGCGTGGTGATCGGCATTGCTGCGCTGGGCGGCTGGCGTTACTGGAGCAGTCATCAGGACGATACGGCGAAGACAGTATCAGCGCAGTATCAGCAGCTCACCAGCGCCATGCAGGCGGGCAAACCGGAGACGCTGGAAGCGGTAAACCGTTTTGCCAGTGAAAACAGCAACACCTACGGTGCGCTGGCTGCGATGGATCTGGCGAAGCAGTATGTTGACGCCGGTCAGCTTGATAAAGCCGCGACGCTGCTGCAAAACGGACTGAAAGATACCAAAGATGCCAATCTGCAGGCGGTGATTAACCTGCGCCTGGCACGCATTCAACTGCAACAGAATCAAGCGGATGCGGCGCTTAAAACCCTTGACGGTGTGAAGGGTGATGGCTGGACAGCCATTGTGGCCGATATTCGCGGCGAAGCGCTGCTGACCAAAGGCGACAAGCAGGGCGCGCGCGATGCCTGGAGTAAAGGGGTTGAATCTGACGCCTCTCCGGCATTGAAGCAAATGATGCAGATGAAGATGAATAACTTAAGCTAAGCCAGTCAAGAGAGAGCGCATGGAATTACGTAAATACCTGCTGCCGGGACTGATTTCAGTCACTTTGCTCAGCGGTTGTTCGCTGTTTAGCGGCGAAGAAGATGTAGTAAAAATGGCCCCGTTGCCGAAGGTGGAAAATCAGTTCACGCCACAGAAAGTGTGGAGCACCTCGGTAGGCGATGGTGTCGGTGATTTCTACTCAAATCTGCATCCTGCCTGGCAGGATAATACGGTTTATGCTGCCGACCGCTTTGGTATCGTCAAAGCGCTCGATGCCGCAGACGGTAAAGAAAAATGGAAAGTCGATCTCTCTGAGAAAACCGGCTTCTTCTCTAAAAATCGCTCAGCCATGTTATCAGGTGGCCTGACGGCTGATGGCGATCGGGTCTATGTTGGCAGCGAGCGCGGCCAGGTTTATGCCCTCAACAGCAGTGATGGTAGCCTGGCGTGGCAGACGAAAGTCGCCGGCGAAGCACTGTCACGTCCGGTAGTCAGCGATGGTCTGGTGCTGGTTCATACCAGCAACGGCATGTTGCAGGGCCTGGATCAGAGCAGCGGTGCCGTGAAGTGGAGCGTTAACCTGGATATGCCAGCGTTGTCTCTGCGCGGTGAATCTGCTCCGGCTGTCGCTTTTGGTGGCGCGATTGTCGGTGGCGACAATGGTCGTGTCAGTGCCGTGGTGCTGAACCAGGGACAACTGGTCTGGCAGCAGCGTATTTCCCAGGTCAGCGGTGCCACTGAGATCGATCGTCTTAACGATGTCGATACCACACCGGTTATCGTCAATGGCGTGGTTTACGCGCTGGCGTATAACGGCAATCTGACAGCACTGGATCTGCGTTCCGGCCAGATTTTGTGGAAACGCGAAATTGGCGGTGTGAAAGATCTGATTGTAGATGCCGGCCGCATTTATCTGGTCGATCAGGACGATCGTGTGATTGCGCTCAACGCTGACGGCGGTGTCGCCATCTGGCGTCAAAGCGATCTGCTGCATCGCAACCTGACTTCGCCGGTGCTCTACAACGGCTATCTGGTTGTCGGCGACAGCGAAGGTTATCTGCACTGGCTGAACACCACGGATGGTCGTTTTGTTGCGCAGCAGGAACTGGATAGCTCAGGCTTCCAGACCGAGCCGGTGGTCGCCAGCGATAAGCTGCTGATCCAGTCGAAAGATGGTGAGGTTTATGCGATTACCCGTTAACGGGTACACGTCTGGCAGGTGAAATCCTCCGTTCCGACGGCTCCTGATTTAATCAGGGGCCGTTTCGTTTTTAGTCAGGCATGGTATTCTTTGCGCCTTAAGCCTGAACTTGACGGCCAGAGCCGTTATAATCACGCCATTCGGGCGATTAATTATTTATTGAGGCATTTTGTTATGGTACCTGTGGTCGCGCTGGTTGGGCGTCCCAATGTGGGAAAATCTACGCTATTTAACCGCTTAACCCGCACACGTGATGCGCTGGTAGCGGATTTTCCTGGACTGACTCGCGATCGCAAATATGGTCGCGCCGAAGTGGAAGGGCGCGAATTTATTGTTATTGATACCGGTGGTATCGACGGCACCGAAGAGGGTGTTGAAACGCGGATGGCCGAGCAGTCACTGCTGGCGATTGAAGAAGCGGATGTCGTGCTGTTTATGGTCGATGCGCGTGCGGGCATGATGGCCGCCGATCAGCAAATCGCTAAGCATCTCCGTTCCCGCCAGAAAGCGACTTTCCTGGTGGCCAACAAAACTGACGGGATGGATCCTGATCAGGCGGTTGTGGACTTCTATTCACTGGGCCTGGGCGAGATCCACGCCATTGCGGCATCGCATGGTCGTGGTGTGAGCAGCCTGATAGAAGAGGCACTGCTGCCATGGATGGACAAAGTTGAGACGGTCGAGCTCACGGAAGAAGAAGAGAACCAGGCGTACTGGGCTGCGCTTGAAGCTGACGAGATTGCTGAGCAGGAAGCCGCCGAGGAAGAAGAAAACTTCGACCCGACGGGCCTGCCGATCAAACTGGCGATTGTTGGCCGTCCTAACGTAGGTAAGTCAACGCTTACCAACCGTATTCTCGGTGAAGACCGCGTGGTGGTCTACGATATGCCGGGTACCACCCGCGACAGCATCTATATTCCGATGGAGCGTGATGGACGTGAATACGTTCTGATCGACACGGCGGGCGTGCGTAAGCGTGCCAAAATCTCTGACACTGTAGAGAAATTCTCGGTGATCAAGACGCTGCAGGCGATTGAAGATGCCAACGTGGTGATGCTGGTGATTGATGCCCATGCCGGTATTTCCGATCAGGATCTGTCGCTGCTTGGCTTCATTCTCAACAGTGGTCGTTCGCTGGTGATTGTGGTCAACAAATGGGATGGCCTGTCGCAGGAAGT
Organism: Pantoea sp. BJFS-204; assembly: GCF_049310725.1. Classification (NCBI taxonomy): domain Bacteria; kingdom Pseudomonadati; phylum Pseudomonadota; class Gammaproteobacteria; order Enterobacterales; family Erwiniaceae; genus Pantoea; species Pantoea sp. BJFS-204. The sequence continues at coordinate 114,672 of NZ_JBMOWE010000001.1, forward strand.
GCGTGATGAAGTGAAAGAGACACTGGACTACCGTCTGGGCTTTATCGACTTCGCCCGCATCCACTTTATCTCTGCGCTGCACGGCAGCGGCGTCGGCAATCTGTTTGAGTCGATCACTGAAGCCTATGACTGTTCGACGAAGCGTGTAAACACCTCGCTGCTGACCCGTATCATGAACATGGCGGCAGACGATCACCAGCCACCGCTGGTACGCAGTCGTCGCGTTAAGCTCAAATACGCGCACGCGGGGGGCTATAACCCGCCTATCGTGGTAATCCACGGTAATCAGGTTAAGGATCTGCCCGATTCTTACAAACGCTACCTGATGAACTATTTCCGTAAATCACTCAACGTGATGGGAACGCCAATTCGTATTCAGTTCAAAGAGGGTGATAACCCTTATGAAGGCAAACGTAACCTGCTGACACCAACGCAGCAGCGTAAACGTAAGCGTCTGCTGGCGCATATGAAAAAGAACAAGCGTTAAGAATAGAGGGCCATCTGGCCCTCTTTTTTTTACCCTGAATAAACCGGAGCAGGGAGAAAATAGTGACTATTATTTGCGAAAAATGTCAGCAACCGCTGTCGCTCAGTGACGGTGAATTTATCTGTATTACCTGCGGTACGCATTACCCCGCACAACCCTGCTGTCCGGAGTGTCATCAGCCGCTTGAGGTGCTCAAAGCCTGCGGCGCGGTGGACTATTTTTGCCGGAACGGACATGGCCTTATCTCTCGCAAGCGCGTCCTTTTCCAGCCGTCAGGTCACTGACGCCGCTTTCAGCTACGCTTAAAACGTCTGAGAATTCAGAGCGACGACTGGCTCATTTTGTAGCAAAAATGCTATTGCGCCGTAACAAATGAGTTGTAGATATTCACTCTGTAATGTACCAGGTGGTACAATCCTGCCGCGTCGTGGGAGGGGCAAGCCACATCCGTGTTCTTCCGGCCCCTCGATCTCACGGACGCGGGTCTGTTTATATTCGATTTGAAACCGAGCGGTGCCCGGCGCGGACTGCCTTATCGCGCCGGCGTCCGGAAGGCCATCTGTCCGGGCGCTCTGTTTATTCAGGAGAGTAAGTATTATGGCTGAAACATCCTCCCGCTCCGGAAAGGGGCTGGGAATAGCATCCGTGCTGCTCGGACTGGTGCTGCTTGCCACCGGTCTGTTTTTTGCAATTGGCGGCGGCAAACTGGTTGCACTTGGTGGCAGCGGGTACTTTTTAATTGCGGGTATCGTCACTGTACTCTCCGCAATTCAGTTCTTCCGTCGTAAATCCTCGGCAGTGGTTCTGTTCCTGCTGGTCTTTGTCGGCACCCTGATCTGGTCGCTGTTCGACGCGGGCCTGGAGTTCTGGCCGCTGGTATCACGCCTGATGGTGCCTGCCGGACTGATGCTGCTTGCCTTCCTGATCTGGCCTTCACTGCGTAAGCATGAAGGTAAGCACTCACTGGCAAAACCCTCTTATGCGTTCTCTGCGCTGCTGGCGGCAGGCATGGTTGTTACGCTGGTGCAGATGTTCCAGCCACATCCTACCGTTGCAGGCACGGGCGAAGAGCTGCCGCTGATCCCGGTAGATAAAGCGAAACAGCAGAAAGACTGGGATAACTACGGTAATACTCCGCAGGGCAGCCGCTTTGTGGCGCTGGATCAAATCACCCGCGACAACGTGAAAGATCTGCAGGTGGCCTGGACTTTCCGCACCGGTGATACCCCTGTCAGCCCGACCGGCAACGGCGCAGAAGATCAGCAGACACCGTTGCAGATTGGCAACACCCTTTATCTCTGCACACCGCACAACAACGTCATCGCCGTTGAAGCCAACAGCGGTAAGCAGATCTGGAAACGTGAAATCAATGCCAAAGCGGAAGTCTGGCCGCGCTGTCGTGGTCTGGCTTACTTTGACGCCACAAAACCGCTGCAGCAGCCAGATAAGCCGGGGTCTTCACCTGTGACTGCCGCAGTGTTGCCAGCCGGTGACAGCTGTCAGCGTCGTATTCTGATGAACACCATCGACGCGCGTCTGATTGCGATCAATGCTGACAACGGTGAGTTCTGTGAAAACTTTGGCGATCACGGCATCGTTGATCTCAAAGCGGGCATGGGCAAGGCACCGGATCCGCAATATCAGCTGACCTCAGCGCCAACCCTGGCTGGCACCACTGTGGTGGTCGGCGGTCGCGTAGCGGATAACGTACAGACGGATATGCCGGGTGGCGTGTTGCGTGGCTTTGACGTTATCACCGGCCAGATGCGCTGGGCGTTTGACCCAGGCAATGTTGACCCGAATGCGATATTGATGCCGGGTAAAGATTATACCCGCAGTACGCCGAACTCATGGGCGCCAATGTCTTACGACCCGGCAATGAACACCGTGTTCATTCCAATGGGCAGTTCGTCGGTTGACCTCTGGGGTGCGAACCGTACTGAGCTGGATCACAAATATGGCGCATCGGTTCTGGCGCTGGATGCCACGACCGGTAAAGAGAAGTGGGTCTATCAGACCGTGCATAACGATCTGTGGGACTTTGACCTGCCGATGCAGCCAAGCCTGATCGACTTCCCGCAAAAAGATGGCACTACCACACCTGCGGTAGTGATTGGCGGCAAAACCGGCATGATCTTCGTGCTTGACCGTATGACCGGCAAGCCGCTGACCAAAGTCGAAGAACTGCCGATGCCGCAGGGTCATATCCCGAACGAGCAGTACACCAAAACGCAGCCACACTCGACCGGGATGCCGCAGATTGGCAACCAGACGCTGAAAGAGTCTGACATGTGGGGTGCCACGCCGTTTGATCAGCTGGCCTGCCGCATTGGCTTCAAATCCATGCGCTATGACGGCCTGTTCACCGTGCCGGACACCGACAAGTCTCTGAGCTTCCCGGGTTCGCTGGGCGGTATGAACTGGGGCAGCATGTCGGTCGATCCGAACAACCACCTGTTGTTCGTCAATGATATGCGTCTGGGTTTGTGGGTTCAGATGATCCCGGCTGATACCAGCAATATTGCGCGTGGCAGCAACGGTGGCGAAGCGATCAACACCGGTATGGGTGCCGTTCCGCTGAAAGGCACGCCATATGCTGTGAATAAAAATCGCTTTATGTCACCGCTGGGTATCCCATGTCAGAAACCGCCATTTGGTACGCTGTCGGCGATTGACATGAAAACGCAGAAAATCGTCTGGCAGGTGCCGGTCGGCACGGTGCAGGATACCGGACCATTCGGTATCAAGATGCGCGTGAAAATGCCGGTTGGCATGCCAACGCTGGGCGGTACGCTGGCCACGCAGGGCGGCCTGGTGTTCATCGCGGGTACGCAGGATTACTATCTGCGCGCCTTTGATTCTTCAACCGGTAAAGAGGTGTGGAAAGCACGTCTGCCGGTGGGCAGTCAGGGTGGACCGATGAGCTACGTCTCACCGAAAGATGGTAAGCAGTACATCCTGATCTCGGCAGGTGGCGCACGTCAGTCACCGGAACGTGGTGATTATGTAATTGCTTACGCGCTGCCAGACAGCAAGTAACAACACTTAATGAAAAGGGCCGACATTGTCGGCCCTTTTTTTTGCTTATTTGCCGTCGCGCCACAGCGCCTGCAACTCAGGCGGCGCCACCTGTTCCGGAATCAACAGCACTATCGTCCCGACCTCGCGGTGGGTTGAATACTGAATCTGGATGCGAAAATAGCGCTGGTCGCCACTGCCCACCTGCGCGGCTTTCTCCTCAGGTTCGCCCAGCGGCATCGCCTGCTGCAGCGCATGGCAGACGCGTTCTCTTTCTGGCGGCGGCAGATCGCCCAGCATAAAGCGTCGTTCGGCGCGTAGCCCCGGAATAAAGGCCATGCCGCCTTCACGCGCGACGATGATGGTGGCGTCATCAGTGAGTTCGGGCAGGTCACTCATAGCACGCCAACCTCCTTCCACGCCTGTTCAATGGCACTGCCGACCGATTCGTTGAACCGTTTTTTACCATGCTGAACGGTGAAGCGGGCAAAGGTCTTAAAGTCAGCATCCTGTGGCAGTTCGTCGTCACACACCGTGTCGTACCAGGCATATCCCGCCTGTTCCCACGCATAACCACCCAGCGCTGTTGCTGCCAGATAAAAAGCCCGGTTAGGGATGCCGGAGTTGATATGAACCCCGCCATTATCTTCGCGTGTTTTCACGTAGTGATCCATGTGTGCCGGTTGCGGATCTTTGCCCAGCATCGGGTCATCATAGGCCGAGCCAGGTTCAGACATCGATCGCAGACCACGCCCATTGATGCCGCTTGCCAGCAGGCCTTCGCCGATAATCCAGTCCGCCTCATCGGCGCGCTGTTTTTTACTGAACTGTTTCACCAGCGAGCCAAACACATCTGACAGCGACTCGTTCAGTGCACCAGCCTGCTCGAAGTAGATCAAGCCGGCTTCATTTTCCGTCACGCCATGCGCCAGTTCGTGCGCCACAACGTCAATCGCAATGGTGAAGCGATTAAAGATTTCGCCGTCACCATCACCAAATACCATTTGCTGACCGTTCCAGAAGGCGTTCTGGTATTTGTCACCGTAGTGCACGGTACCGAGCAATTTCAGCCCCTGATTATCCAGCGAATTACGCTGATAAGCCTGCCAGAAGAAGTCATAGGTTACGCCAAGATAGTTCCAGGCTTCCTCAGCCGCCACGTCGTCATTGCCGGGCTGGCCCTCCTGACGAATCAACTTACCTGGCAGGGTCTGCTGACTTTGCGCATCATAAATTTCACGATCCACGTGGCCGCCTGCCGCGGTTTTTGCCACCGGCTGCTTTTGCCAGTGTTCCGCCATCAGGTGCTGGACGTGGGTCAGGGTGCGACGCGCCTGCTCCTGCTGGTGGCCGGAACCGTGCGCGATGATTTTGCGAAGGATATAGGGAGGAATAACGCAATAAGCCATCTGAAACTCCTTGGCGACAGGGAATGTGCCAGAAAGTATAGACCCGTCAGGCTGGTTAGACCTCATTAGTGAGGCCAGCGTTAAGTGTAAAAGTGTGAGCTGACGGGCAGAGTCAGGAGGCAGTTTTGCGGCGGCGCTTTTCTGAGGCAACAACGTTGGCAAGCCATCTGAAACGCCCTGGCGACAGGGAATATGCCAGAAAGTATAGACCCGTCAGGCTGGTTAGACCTCATTAGTAAGGCCAGCGTTAAGTGTAAAAGTGTGAGCTGACGGGCAGAGTCAGGAGACAGTTTTGCGGCGGCGCTTTTCTGAGGCAACAACGTTGGCAAGCCATCTGAAACGCCCTGGCGACAGGGAATGTGCCAGAAAGTATAGACCCGTCAGGCGGGTTAAACCTCATTAGTCAGGCCAGCGTTAAGTGTAAAAGTGTGAGCTGACGGGCAGAGTCAGGAGGCGGTTTTGCGGCGGCGCTTTTTCTCAGGCAGTAACTGCGTCACCTGGCTTTCAACCCAGCCATCATCAAGACGGGTACGGAGCAGGTCGCCGCTCTGGAGCTGTGCGGTTTTCTTCACCACCTGTCCGGCAGTGTCGGTGGTCACGCTAAAACCGCGCGCCAGCGTCGCCAGCGGGCTGACGCCTTCCAGCTGCGCCACCAACTGACCAAAGTGCTGTTTGCTGGTGCTCAGCTGTTTTGTCATGCTCTGCTGCAGGCGGTAGTGCCAGCTTTGCAGCTGTTTTTGCGCATCGAACAGCCGCTGCTGAGGCTGCTGGGCATTGAGTCGATGCGACAGGCGATCCTGCTGACGCGTGGCCTGACGCAGGCGGGTTTCCATCGCTTCTCCCAGTCGCTGCTGCAGGCGGAACAGGGCGGTCTGCTGACGGGCCAGACGCAGCTGCGGATGCTGCTGTTGCAGACGATGTTCAAGGCGGGAGTAAAGCCGCTGCTGACGTGTCAGGTAGTAATCCATCGCCATCTCCAGCCGCTGTTGCTGTGACTGCAACTGACGCAGTAACTCCAGCTGGTTACGGCTGACAATTTCAGCCGCGGCGGAAGGGGTGGGTGCACGTAAATCGGCAACGAAGTCGGCAATGGTGACATCGGTTTCATGACCCACCGCGCTGACGATGGGAATGCGGCTGGCAAAAATGGCGCGCGCCACGCGTTCATCGTTAAAGCCCCACAAATCTTCCAGCGAACCGCCGCCGCGTCCGACAATTATTACGTCGCACTCGTTGCGCAGGTTGGCGATTTCAATCGCCCGGACGATAGCCGCTGGCGCATCGACGCCCTGAACCACGGTCGGGTAGATGACCACGGGCAGAGAGGGATCACGGCGATGCAGCACGCGTAACACATCGTGCAGCGCCGCGCCGGTGGAAGAGGTGATTACCCCGACCTGACGCGCCGGTTCCGGCAGCGGTTGCTTATGCTGCGGATCAAACAGTCCTTCGGTGGCCAGTTTTGCTTTCAGCAGTTCAAACTGCTGCTGCAGCAAGCCTTCACCCGCCGGATGCATACTTTCGGCAATCAGCTGATAGTCACCGCGTGGCTCATAGAGAGTGATGTTGGCGCGCACCAGCACCTGCTGACCATGCTGCGGACGGAAGGTGACGCGTCGGTTACTGTTGCGGAACATAGCACAGCGAACCTGAGCGCCATCATCTTTCAGCGTGAAGTACCAGTGACCGGATGCCGGTTGCGTGAAGTTGGAGATCTCGGCGCTGATCCAGACCAGGCCCATCTCTTTCTCCAGCAGCTGACGCACTGTCGTATTGAGACGGCTGACGGTAAAAATATTGGCGATGGGTGGCAGCGACATGTGACGAAGATCAAATTCCAAATCAGCAGGTTAATTCATCGATACTACAGGGCTGCCAGTGCGGATCAAGAGTTTTTCGTAAATAATGCTGGAGGCAATCGATTACGGCCTGTATAATGCCGCGGCAATATTTTATCTATTCTCAATCACCCGAGGTGGAGTATTGCCATGTTAAGAATCGCTAAAGAAGCACTCACTTTTGACGACGTTCTGCTCGTCCCTGCACACTCCACCGTCCTGCCGAATACGGCCGATCTCAGCACTCAGCTGACCAAAAATATCCGTTTAAATATTCCTATGCTCTCCGCTGCCATGGACACCGTGACCGAGTCGGGTCTGGCGATTGCGCTGGCACAGGAAGGCGGCCTTGGCTTCATCCATAAAAATATGTCAATCGAACGCCAGGCGGACGAAGTGCGCAAGGTGAAGAAACATGAAAGCGGCGTGGTGACTGAACCACAGACCGTCCTGCCAACCACCCCACTGGCTGACGTTAAAGCGCTGACCGAGCGCAACGGCTTTGCGGGTTATCCGGTGGTTAACCGCGACAACGAACTGGTGGGTATTATCACCGGTCGTGACGTGCGCTTTGTCACTGACCTTTCACAGCCTGTCTCTGCAGTCATGACCCCGAAAGATCGTCTGGTGACGGTGAAAGAGGGCGAAGCGCGCGATGTGGTGCTGCACAGGATGCATGAAAAGCGCGTTGAGAAAGCGCTGGTGGTGGATGACAGCTTCCATCTGCTGGGCATGATCACCGTTAAAGATTTCCAGAAAGCTGAACGTAAACCTAACGCCTGTAAAGATGAGCAGGGTCGTCTGCGTGTCGGTGCGGCAGTTGGCGCAGGTGCAGGTAACGAAGAGCGTATCGATGCGCTGGTTGCAGCGGGCGTTGACGTGCTGCTGATTGACTCTTCACACGGCCATTCTGAAGGCGTGCTGTCACGTATCCGTGAAACCCGTGCCAAATACCCGGACCTTGAAATCGTCGGCGGCAACGTAGCCACCGGTGCCGGTGCACTGGCGCTGGTTGCGGCAGGCGTCAGCGCCGTTAAAGTGGGTATCGGCCCGGGCTCTATCTGTACTACCCGTATCGTGACCGGCGTGGGCGTTCCGCAGATCACTGCCGTCTCTGACGCAGTCACCGCGCTGGAAGGCACCGGTATTCCGGTGATTGCTGATGGCGGTATCCGTTTCTCCGGTGACATCGCGAAAGCGATCGCCGCCGGTGCGTCCTGTGTCATGGTCGGTTCGATGCTGGCGGGGACCGAAGAGTCACCGGGCGAGATCGAACTCTATCAGGGCCGTTCGTTCAAATCCTATCGCGGTATGGGTTCACTGGGCGCGATGTCTAAAGGCTCTTCTGACCGCTACTTCCAGACCGATAACGCCGCTGACAAACTGGTGCCGGAAGGTATCGAAGGTCGCGTGGCCTATAAAGGCCGTCTGAAAGAGATCGTGCATCAGCAGATGGGCGGCCTGCGCTCGTGCATGGGCCTGACAGGTTGCCCGACCATTGATGACCTGCGCACCAAGGCGGAGTTTGTACGCATCAGCGGCGCCGGCATCAATGAGAGCCACGTGCATGATGTGACCATCACCAAAGAGTCACCGAACTATCGCATGGGTTCATAATCCCGATTTCCCGCCCGGCTTAAGCCGGGCGCTTTTATTGATTAAGTCACCGTTCTGGAAAACCCTCAATGACGACGGAAAATATCCATAAGCATCGCATTCTGATTCTCGATTTCGGCTCACAATATACTCAGCTGGTTGCACGTCGCGTGCGCGAGCTGGGCGTTTACTGTGAACTCTGGGCATGGGATGTCACCGAAGAGCAGATTCGGCAGTTCAATCCAAGCGGCATCATCCTTTCCGGTGGCCCGGAGAGCACCACCGAACTGAACAGCCCGCGTGCGCCTGAATATGTCTTCAGCGCTGGCGTGCCGGTGCTGGGTGTCTGCTACGGTATGCAGACGATGGCGATGCAGCTGGGCGGCACCGTTGCTGGCTCAACCGAGCGCGAGTTTGGTTATGCGCAGGTCGAAGTGACGACGCCAAGCGCCCTGGTTCGCGATATTGAAGATGCGATCAGCGCCGCTGGCAAACCGCTGCTGGATGTCTGGATGAGCCACGGCGACAAAGTCACGGCGATCCCGGCTGACTTCGTGACCGTTGCCAGCACAGAAACCTGTCCGTTCGCCATCATGGCTAACGAAGAGAAGCGTTTCTACGGCGTGCAGTTCCACCCGGAAGTGACCCATACCCGCCAGGGCCTGCGGATGCTTGAGCGCTTCGTTATCGACATCTGTGAATGTGAAGCCCTGTGGACGCCAGCCAAAATCATTGAAGATGCGGTTGAACGCCTGCGTGTGCAGGTCGGCAACGACAAAGTGATCCTCGGCCTGTCAGGTGGTGTTGACTCCTCCGTGACGGCAATGCTGCTGCATCGCGCCATTGGCGACCGTCTGACCTGCGTGTTCGTGGATAACGGCCTGCTGCGCCTGAACGAAGCACAACAGGTTATGGATATGTTTGGCGACCACTTCGGCCTCAACATTATTCACGTTGAAGGCGAAGCGCGCTTCCTCGACGCGCTGGCAGGTGAGAATGAGCCGGAAGCGAAACGTAAAATTATCGGTCGCGTCTTTGTGGAAGTCTTCGACGAAGAAGCGCTGAAGCTGCAGGACGTTAAGTGGCTGGCACAGGGCACCATCTATCCGGATGTCATTGAGTCTGCGGCCTCTGCAACCGGTAAGGCGCACGTCATCAAATCGCATCACAACGTCGGCGGCCTGCCGAAAGAGATGAAGATGGGCCTGGTTGAGCCGCTGCGTGAGCTGTTCAAAGATGAAGTGCGTAAGATTGGTCTGGAGCTGGGCCTGCCTTACGACATGCTCTATCGCCATCCGTTCCCGGGTCCAGGTCTGGGCGTGCGCGTGCTGGGCGAAGTGAAGAAAGAGTATTGCGACCTGCTGCGCCGTGCCGATGCCATCTTCATTGAAGAGCTGCATAAAGCGGATCTCTATAACAAAGTCAGCCAGGCGTTCACCGTCTTCCTGCCGGTACGTTCAGTCGGCGTGATGGGTGATGGCCGTAAATATGACTGGGTTGTCTCGCTGCGTGCGGTGGAAACCATCGACTTTATGACCGCACACTGGGCGCACCTGCCGTATGAGTTCCTTGGCCGTGTCTCTAACCGCATCATCAATGAAGTCGACGGCATCTCCCGCGTGGTGTATGACATCAGCGGTAAGCCACCAGCGACGATTGAGTGGGAATGATTCCACGTTTGGCAACAGCCTGCACGTAAAAGCAGTAAAGTACCTCTAAGCCCGCGTAACTGCGGGCTTTTTGTTTTTGTGTCTGGCACTTTCTGGCAGCTGTTAGCAACGGGAAGCAGGGTTTTTTCAATGGAATTTTTGATGGTACTCTCTGGTTTTGAATTCAGGTTTGAAAAAGTACCATGTGATAAATTCTGGTTGAGTTATGGTATTTGTTTTTTATAACTCAATTAAAAACAGATAGTTAAATAATTTTTCTGAATTTTTTACAACATGGTATTTTTTGATAAAAGGAAAACAATAAACCATGTTGACTGACACCAGGCTGCGTCACCTTAAGCCGAAGGAAAAACTCTATAAAGTTAATGACCGTGATGGGCTGTATGTTGCGGTCACTCCTGCTGGAACGATCTCATTTCGTTATAACTATTCAATAAACGGAAGACAGGAGACCGTTACTTTTGGCCGCTATGGTGTTGGAGGGATCACGCTTGCAGAAGCGCGTGAACGGCTCAATGAAGCCAAAAAAATGGTTGCCAGTGCAAGATCGCCTGCGAGGGAAAAAGCCAGAGATAAAGCGCGTATCAAAGATGCGGAGACTTTTGGTGCGTGGGCCGAGAAATGGTTACGCGGTTATCAAATGGCTGAATCGACGCGTGATATGCGGCGTTCGGTATATCAAAGGGAGTTGAAGTCAAAATTTGCCCAGCAGAAACTGAGTGAGATTACACATGAAGACTTACGCGCATTAACCGATAGCATTGTCGAGAGAGGGGCACCGGCGACAGCTGTTCACGCCAGAGAGATTGTATTGCAAGTCTATCGCTGGGCTATTGAGCGCGGTCAGAAGGTTGAGAATCCCGCTGATCTGGTACGGCCTGCAAGCATAGCGAAATTTGAGCCTCGTGACAGGGCATTGACGCCAGTTGAAATTGGTCTGATGTATCGGTATATGGAACGGATAGGAACGACGCCATCAATCAGAGCAGCGGTTAAACTTTTGCTGTTAACGATGGTACGTAAAAGTGAGCTTACTAACGCGACCTGGAACGAGATCAATTTTAGTGAAGCTGTATGGACGATACCAAAGGAGAGGATGAAACGACGTAATCCACATTTGGTTTTTCTTTCCAGACAGGCAATAGATATTATGATTGCCCTTAAAACCTTTGCCGGTAGCTCTGATTATATCCTTCCTTCGCGGTACGATTCCGATGCGCCAATGAGTAGTGCTACCTTAAACCGGGTTTTGACACTTACATATCGTCTGGCACAGAAAGAAGGGGAGTCATTGCCGAAGTTCGGTCCTCATGACTTACGGCGTACAGCCAGCACCTTACTACATGAGGCTGGGTACAATACTGACTGGATTGAGAAGTGCCTTGCCCATGAACAAAAGGGAGTTCGAGCTGTTTACAATAAGGCCGAGTATCGCGAGCAGAGATCAGAGATGCTGCAAGACTGGGCGAATATGATTGATGAATGGGTTAAAAAGTAGTTAGTAATCATATTTTTAGCTAAATGCCATCCTCGATCTGCATCAAAAAAAATTTTAGCTGCTAAAATTTATGGATTATTTCATATTCATTGATATGACGATTATGCCGTCATAAAGTGTATGAGTTTAGAAAAATATGAATGTTATATATATGAAAATCGAAACTAAGTCCGCTCGCTTTCTATAGAATATTTCTTTCCGTTTATTCTGGAAAATAATTATAATGTGAGGCGATAACCTGCCCCACATTATTTTGATAAAGCTAAAGCTTATCAAAGATGGAGCCAGAGGATGGCGTGAATATCTTATGATAAAGTCTCGTTGCGTAATCATCTGTAGTGCCTGCAAGATAATCACAAATAACTCTTAAGTTACACCCTTCATTATTATATTTTTCGAAATATTTTTTAGGTAAGAGTCGCGATGGATTGTTCGCTATTGTATCAAACAATTTTAAGACCATTTGTTGCCCTTTGTATTCTAGAGTTTGTACCTCCGGCGTTTTGATAACGTTATTTACAACAAACTCTTTAAGGATATCAAGTTCTTCTCCAACAATCTTTGGAAATTCAGCCTGATAATCTAATAAATTATGACTTAAAATGTCTTGTTTATTTACTTCAACATTAGTCACGAAGTGGTTTACTAGCTGGCTTATTGCTTTTTTTCTGGTTTTATTTTCACCAGAAAAAAGTAATTTGGTGTATTCATCTATTTTGTCTGACATCGGCGCTTTTCTTAATGAGTCCTGAAGTCTGGCAACAACTTCAGTTAGCCATGTTCTTTCGCTAACTAACCCAAGAGCGATAGCATCTTCTAAATCATGAACCCCATATGCAATATCATCAGCAATTTCCATTATGCTTGCATCAAAAGATTTATATAATGGTTTTTTGTGTTTTCCTTCACTAGGATTTGAAGATGACATGAAAGTTTTTCTGTCATTAGTGAATGGTTGAAGAATCCAATCAACGTGCTCCTTATCACAATCAAATATACATTTTGGAGGTTTATATGAATCTAAGTTTAACCCCTTTGAATCATTGTATATTTTTGCATTAACCACATCACTATAAAAACATGGGTATTTTATTATCCCAAGTAAAGTTCTTCTTGTAAGATTCAAACCATTCCCATCAGAATATTCACCTAATTTCGTGCATATTCTTAACGTCTGTGCATTACCTTCAAAGCCCGCATTGTTTCTCATTGCATAATTCAATGCAACCTCGCCACCATGTCCAAATGGCGGGTGGCCAATATCATGTACTAAACCTATGGATTCAATTAAATTTTGATCAGGTATTAGACTAATAATTGTTTCGTTATCTTTATATTGAGATTTTAAAAATTCTGAAATTCCACCGGCTATTTGTGCGACTTCTAAAGAATGCGTTAAACGAGTCCTGTAAAAATCGCTTTCGCCTAACCCCAGTACCTGAGTTTTTCCTTGTAATCTACGAAAAAATGCTGAGTGAATAATTCTCGCGCGATCTCTACCGTACTGATCTCGCTCAAAACCACTATCAATTGCTTTTTCAAAACGGTCAGTCCACATATATTTTCTCCTTATAAATTAGGTCTTTTGATGTTTAACTAAATATAAAATTCTTTCCTCACAGAATTCAAGGCCTTGGACACAGCCTGACGTGTCATTGGCAAGTGATAATTTGATGTTAAAATTTTTCCGATCTCAGATTGGTTAAACCCCTGATTTTTTAATGCAAGTATTATTTTCTTAGTGTCGGAAAGCTTAGAATCTGTCATAAGCCGTGCAATATTTCTAAGTTCCCCTATATCTACTGGGGTTAAGTTTCTGCCTAGTATCCACTCTAAAAAATAATAATCAATCAATTCATTACCGGAATTAGAGTTAGCTTTGCTTGGTTTAGCACATTGCCGCCTTAGTCTTAAAAGTTCTTGGTTGAATTGTTCAAGGGAGCGTTTTCCTTGTCTGTAAAGGGGATTCCACTGGCCATTGGTCAATCGGGGTCTATGGTTAGAGCAATATCGATCGCTAAAAACCAGCTTTTCATGATAAGGGAATTCATTGTCTTTAGCAGCATATTCTGAAATTTCAGTAATAAATTTAGAGAATTCAGTCTGGTTACCGCAGAACTCGCAAAAACCGAGTTTACGTTGAGAATTTATAGTTACACCTTTTGCCGGTGATGATTTCTTTGGCCGTTTGGATGCGCACTCACTGACTAATTCAATCAGAGACTCAATTGTAGCAATAAAGCATTTATCGAGAGAATTTTGACTATCTGAAGTCAGAATGAATTGACGCAAAAGAAGTCTTTGTGCGCGTGCTACCACATTAAAACCCACATTTTTGAGTAGTTCACTAAATTCAATTCCTCCGCCAGAAATGTAGTCCTTATGGCTTGGTGGCAAAGAATTTTTATAAGCAGCTATTGCAGGGTCAATCACTTTCTGTATCAGGCGCAGTATTGGATACCGCCGTGAAAATGTGGAATACGGAGAGCTACGCTCTACAAATACTTTAAATGCTGCTGCAACTGTGAGGTCACAGCCTTCCCAAGGGATGATTTTCATGTCAACCATTTTAGTCAATGAATAGGTTTTATCAAGCGGTAATGCTTGGCATTGTATAGGCCTGATTGGAAACAGGAGGAAGGCAGATGCAACCAAAGGCACATAGCACGCTCATTAACAGAAAAACGCTTCTGGAAATGATCCCATTGTCAGCCCGGACTATTTATAACCTTGAGCAGCGAGGTGAGTTTCCTCGCCGTATAGCACTTACTAGCCGAAATGTTGCATGGCAGTTATCTGAAGTAGAACAGTGGATTGCGGATCGTAAATCAGCAATGTTTAAAGCGGCCAGACCCGGTATTGTTTTAGGTAGGTAACAGCAATGTCATTGAACATAATGGAAGCGTTTGAAGCTCCGCCACAGCCAATTGATTACGTTTTGCCTAATTTAGCTATTGGTACTGTCGGAGCGATTGTTTCTCCGGGAGGTGTTGGAAAGTCAATTCTGGCATTACAACTGGCTGTGCAGATTACTTGTGGTGTGGATCTTTTAAACTTTGGTGATTATCCAACTGGATTAGTGGCATATTTACCTGTGGAGGACTCTGCAACCATCGTTCACCATCGTCTATATGCTTTGGGAAAATATTTAACAGCATGTCAGCAGCAGATTGTAGCTGATCGACTATTTGTCGAACCTTTGGTAGGGAAATGCCCAAATATTTTCTTGCCAGATTGGAGCAACTTGATCGATGAGATTTCAAAAGGTAGACGGTTGATAATTTTGGATACTCTTCGTCGTTTTCACCATGAAGATGAGAATAATAGTGGAGCAATGTCCAAAGTCATTGGAAAGCTAGAAGGTATTGCTGCTGATAATGGGTGTTCGATTATATTTCTACATCATTCAAACAAAGGCGCTGCTACGATGGGAGTTGGTGATATACAACAGGCAAGTAGAGGTAGTAGTGTCCTGGTTGATAATATACGGTGGCAATCTTATCTAGCAGGTATGACCACCTTAGAAGCGAAGACGTATGGTATTTCTGAGGATATTCGAAATTAATTTGTTAGATTTGGAATCAATAAAGAAAATTATGGTGAGCGTGCCCCAGATCGTTGGTTACAGAGACATGAGGGGGGAGTATTAAGAATAACTGCGTTTAGCCCGAAGAATAATAAAAAGCTTATTAAAGAAAGAAAATCTTCTTGGAGTGGGGCTGACAATGACAACTGGTAATAAAGTGGTACCCACTAGTACAGCATGGCAAGCCCGAGTAATACTGTACCAGCCAAGCCAGCGCCCTAAGGAGATGAAGGGACAATGGATGGAGACAAGTTTCGGACGTTGTCGTGTTACCGGACGGCTCGGGCAGCGTCATGCCGATATCGTTGAGACAATATTATATGTTGCCGAGCAACGTCGTGAAATTTCTGATGGTGGAATCGAATTATTAGTAGATCCAGCGAAAGTACGCCGAACGTTATCTGATGCTCAATATAGTTATGGTCGTATACAAAAATTGCTTTTAGATCTTCGCGTTGCAACAGTTGAAATTATAACGCCAGAGCTAGAGAAAAGCGGCGACTGTATAATAGGGGGACTAATAGATCATGTAGTGCCATCACCTATGACTCGCCCTAATCCTTTGACTGGGGGAGTACGCCGTTTATGGCGTGTCCGTCTGGGTGTTGCATTAGCTATGTTACTCAAAAAAGATTTGCCATTTTATTATCATCCTGGCCCTATAGCTCGGCTACAACATGGTATTAGCCAGGCAGTTGCTCGCCACGTCTTAACCCATAGGAATAATCCTTTAGGGGGGTGGTATATAGATACGTTGCTATTAGCAGTGTGCGGTGAAGGAACGAGTAATATGACTTTACGTAACTATCGTCGGAGATTGAAAGAAGATTCCGTGCAATTGCTGGAAATTGGAATTGATTTGAACGGTTCTAGGATAAAACGTGTCACAACGGCCCGATATTGTGTCACAACGGCCCGATAGCGTGTTATAGCGGCCCGGTAGCGTGCTACAGCGGCCCGATTTTTTACTATTCAGCAGTATTTACAGGATCGTTCAGGATCTACAGTCTTTGAAATCACCTGCCTGAGCAGGCGCTTTGAAATCTAGAATCGGCCAAAGGCCGATGGTTGGACGCCAGAAGAGGATATTACCTACGTACTTGTTATATAGACATTTGAGGTAGGTTTTCATGACATATGAGGTACGCCCCTAGCCTTATGCATAGGGGGCAGATTTTAGCCGCTAAAATCTGCAGGTCACATGCTGAGATATAGTAACTAAACTAGTTCATGGACAATTAAAAGACTTCTTACAATATATCGAAACATGAATAAAGTTGGCGGGCACCAATATATAACTATCAAAAGTTATTTTCAAACGGGAGAAATATAATTTCCCTTGAAAAAAACAGATTTGCTGCAGATTTTTATTCGAGTAATCCTGCAGTAATACTTAAAAAAACACATCCTGTACACAGGAATACACAATACGTACACAGATATACAACGGTAACTGTGGGGCAGGACATGTAAAGTTAGCTAACCAGCAAGCTGTTTATCGAACTTTACTTTTCCCCATTTGCATCTTCGATGCTCAAGAGGAATTCTGCTCTGCGAGGCTAATCGGCTACCGCCGATATGGAGAGTCATATGACTGTTGCTCAGACGCAGCTTTCCATACTTCAGCGACTGTTAACAGTGAGAGTGTTCAATATAAATAACCAGTTAATATTGAGGTGCAATATGAAGCTATTGGTTCAGATGTTTACATCATTGAGAGGGAGTTTAGCCGCTAAAAAAACGGTGCCCATTTTCATTTCCGTATCGCTTATCGCTCTGGCGGCTAAAGCCGGGATTCCTGTTATTGATGGTACTAACGTGGTTCAAACGACAATCAGCGCAGTCAATAACGTTCAGGCCGTTGCAAAACAAATCCAGCAGTACCAGACTCAACTCCAGCAGTATGAAAGCATGCTGCAAAATACTGCCGCACCTGCAGCATATATCTGGGATCAGGCCAATTCCACTATAAACAAATTACTACAGGCTCAAGACACGCTTAACTATTACAAGAACCAGGCCGGGAGTCTGGATTCATATCTAAAACGTTATCAGGACATTAACTACTATAAATCTTCTCCTTGTTTTAATAGCAATATTGAGTGTACTTCAGCCGAGATCGACGCACTTCGTAGTGCTGAGCGGAATAATTCAGAATCGCGTAAAAAAGCGAATGATGCCGTTTTCAAAGTAATAGACCAACAGCAGCAAACCTTGCAGCAAGATGCTGATAATGTCGCAGAACTCCAGTCTCAGGCTAGTGGGGCTACGGGCCAGATGAAAGCAATTCAGGCCGGTAATCAGCTTGCCAGTGCACAGGCTAATCAGCTCCTGCAGATACGCTCACTTCTGGTAGCTCAACAGAATGCCGCAATGACATTGGCTCAAGTACAGGCAGATAAAGAAGCTCAACAAAGAGTAGCTGATGAGAACGTTTTAGCTGGGGAAAATAAACAAAGCCCTAAGAGAGTTTGGTGAGGGGAAATAATGAGAAATAAATTTTTGATATTATTTGCTGTAATAACTTCGTTGATTCTATGTTCTTGTGAAAGAAAAGATAAGGAGTGTTTATTGCCACCAGGAAATACGCCTAATGGGAATAAATACGATAATTGTGTGCTTCATGGTAATAATAGTCCAAGCCCTAAGCGAGATTGGTGATTATGAAAATTGCAAGCAAACTTACATGTTTAGGTGTGGTATTTTTCTTTTCTATAAATGCCTATGCAGGCCAACTGGATAGCAGTGGTTTACTTGATACTTTATTAGATAAGTATCAGCAAGTTGCCAGTACATGGACGACAGTAATTGATAATTATGCGAATTGGCTATTTTGGGGGCTGGCATTAATAAGTATGGTTTGGACTTTTGGTTTAATCGCCATGAAAGGGGGAGGTTTGCAAGATTTGCTTGCAGAAATAATAAGATTCTTCACTGTGACTGGTTTTTTCTATTATCTTTTAAATCATGGCCCTGCGATATCTAAAGCTATAATTGATTCTATGAGAGAGCTTGCCGCAAATGCATTAGGAACCAGCGCAGGCATTTCGCCTTCAAGTATAGTTGATATGGCATTTTTGATATTAACGAAAATAAGTTCTGCAGCATCGATCTGGTCACCAATGATATCCACGATAATGATTTCTGTCGCGATAATCGTTTTGGTTGTAATGTCTCTTATCGCCATAAATATGTTGATAATGTTGGTTTCTGCGTGGGTGTTATGTTATGCAGGAATCATATTGCTTGGGTTTGGAGGTTCGAAGTGGACTTCTGATATTACAATTAATTATTTGCGTACTGTTTTATCAATCGGTATTCAGCTGTTCACAATGACATTAATTATCGGCATTGGACAGTCATTTATAGATCAATACTTTTCTGTTATTAAAGATGATGTTCCTGATCTTAATAGCCTTATCGTTTTGCTTCTGGCGTCAATCATCCTATTAGTATTAACTAATAAGTTGCCACTTTTGTTATCAGGTGTTGTCGGAGGGGCGTCTTTACAAGGGATTGGTGGGTTTGGGGCGGGTATGATTACCGGCGCTGCCGCTACTGCCATCAGCGGTGCTGGGGCAATGGCAATGGGGGCATCAGCTCAAGTCAGCGGTGGAGCCTCTGCATTAAAAGCAGCGTTCGAGTCTGCGCAAGCTGCCATGGCCGAAGAGTCGGGTTCCGGCGGCGTAATTGGTGGTGGTGAAGATACCGGTTCTTTAGACATGTCGGGAGAGCAACCATCCGGTAAAGGTAGCTCCAGTGGGGGAAGCGAAGGTTTTGCTGCATCCTTCTCGCGAGCTGGCCGCATGGCAAGCCATATGGGAAGCAGTATGGCTAACGGTGCTGCTGAGTACCAGACAATGAAGCGAAGTGGCAATTCTTCTCGCATCCAACAGACTATTGGAGGGGCGTTGGCGACTCAGATACGTAAACAAACAGCTACTCGTCGGGATAACCGCGAACATGATGATTTTGCGGGGGATAGCTTATCCGGCAATAATAAATCTTGAATCGCGCGCGTCAGTTAACGAGGTTGCGTGAACTGACGCTTTCACTGTGCGAACTTTACTCTTGCAATTCAAAGGAAAAACATGTCCAGGACTCCCTATTCACGGTTACGCATCGAGGGCTTCCGCAAAGCAGAGGCTTCCCTGAGGCTTGAAGGAATGGACCCCTGTGGTACGCCGCTCTATGAGTCCATTAAGGCACGTATTATTTCAGGTGAGTTGACGTATGAGCAGGGGCGTTCAGAGATTCTTGCTTACTACACAAAAGCAGATACCGCCGGGCCTGTGACCGTGGGAGAAATGCTGGCAGAGGAATTTTTAAAACCGCTGAACATGTCTCATGATGAACTGGCGGAAGCTATTGGTGTTTGCAAGCAGGATATTGAAGATATTATCTGCGGTTTGCGTCGTCTTACGGATGATGAGGCTAGCGTTCTTGCTGACATATTTGAGACTGATGAGGATTTCTGGCGCAATCTGCAGGTGCTGCAAGATCGCCCAGAGCAACGGCGTAAGTAATCAACGGGAGAAAGTCAGCCCCTCAAGTGTCATGAAATTCGACCACTTGGCTTCATTTCTCCACCAAGGGCCGCATAGGGGGGGACTGTCTAAGGACATTAAAGTTTGGAACTTTTGTGCTTCCTAAGTGTTTTTCTAACGTGAACACAAGACCCAATGATGACAAAAAAGATCGAAACTTAGACATCAGACGATGTGTATATCCAAAAAATTTGTGACAACAAAGTTCGAAACTAACTTTTGGACAATTAGCTTAGCCCCAACAATTTTTTTAAAAAATTTGATTTTGCAAGAACTGGTCTTCTCTTATTCAAGAATGCATTATCCCATTGCTGCAAATAGTCATCTCTGAAGACTTCTCCCCAATGCTGTTTACCATCTAATTCGCGAGTTCTTAAAGCATAATCATAAATATCTATTAAAATAGAAATTGATGAATCCCATATTTCATTAGGTAATTCAATCCCTTCTCGGGCTGCGAGTTGAGGGTAAAAGTGTTGGAGGCCGATGGCATATTCGGGCTTACAGTATTCAACAAGAAAACCGTTATAGATGCCTGGTGAGTAAATTCTATCGTATCCACCATTCCATAATGTTAAAGAATTCAACCAATTGATTGCCTCTAGGTCTTCCATGTCCTCTAACAAAATACCTGATTGTATGCCCTGTTCTCGGCAATCTAACACTGAAGCCACGTTCTCCATAAGCATGGTATATGCTTCTGTTGGTTTCATTATTTTTAAATCCATCACTTGGACTATCCTTTTTAAAATCTAACAGTGCCTTTAATGAAAAGTTATGAGCTTTATTGTCTTTTTTCAAACTTTAATGTCCACCGACATGTACCTTAAGTGGCAAGTGTCAGACTTTGACCGCCCTGCACTTGGCGACTATGCCGCCACCACAGCTCGGGCAGGTTCCCTTGAGCTTTGGTTGAGCTTCTACTCGCTTTTCATTCACAACCGCCAATCTCACGTTTCGCCCCGTCTTTTGATGTGGAGATAATGCCAGTATTGCCCTCGAATCCACTCTCTTTACCGTTAGCCATATACTATGGTACAACTTAAGCGATAGTTAGTAATCGATAATAAGTCTTCCGTAATAACAAGGCGTTGCATAATCTGGCGGGGGCAAACCTTATGCATCTTCACTCTCTGGCGTTTAAGAATTTTCGTAGGTTAAAAGATGCGCGTATCGAGTTTGCGAACGACCTGACCATATTTGTTGGAGCTAACAATAGTGGAAAGACATCAGCAACTCACGCAGTAGACCTGTTCTTGTCAGGCTCTAAAGACAAGTTCACTGTCAATGATTTCAGCGCAGATTGCTGGCCGGCCTTTGAAAATTTCCCGGCGGAAGATGCGGTTGAGCAAGCCCATGAATTCCCGGCAATAACTCTTGATGTGTGGATAAGCGTTGATCCGGATAATCTCTACCGGGTCGTGGATCTCCTGCCTAGAGCCGCATGGGAAGGTGCACTCGTCGGTGTCCGGATTTAGTTTACCGTGAAGGACGCGGCCCAAACGCTGGCCAGCTACCGGAAGATGGCGACCGAGGCTGCGAAGTTCGCCCAGAATAAGGCTGAGCATGGCGCAGATTACAAACCTTGGCCTCGCAACATGCGC
The DNA here is from genome assembly GCF_049310725.1 of Pantoea sp. BJFS-204. NCBI lineage: Bacteria > Pseudomonadati > Pseudomonadota > Gammaproteobacteria > Enterobacterales > Erwiniaceae > Pantoea > Pantoea sp. BJFS-204. The sequence goes on from NZ_JBMOWE010000001.1 coordinate 135,925, forward strand.
GACTACCTCGCTCGCGAGCTGAAGAATGAATACGGCCTGCGCTATTTCATTCTTGACGAAGCGTCACTATACCCCGCTAACGCTGGCGAGACTTACACGCCGAAAGAGATCCTGGGAGACACCGAGCGAACGGGACACTCGATCATCAATTCGCTGATTAAGGTGGACTTCCTGAGCGCTCAACGACACCTTAGCGACGGTAACTCACAAGCTCGAACCGAGGATTTGTCCAAGCGGCTCAGCCGTTTCTACACTCGCAACCAGAGCAAGCGCGAAGACGACCACAACGCCCTGCGCGCGTTGGCGCTCTCTGAAGAACAACTGACGAAGCATTTTTCGGACGTGTTCAAGGACACGTTCAAATCGCTGCGCAAGCTCGGGTATCCCGGCCTTTCCAACCCTGCACTGGAGATCCGCGCAGCCCTACGGCTGGAGCGACTGATGGGCGATCAACAGGCCAAAGTTCACTACCTGCTCGAAGGAGCGACCGGCGGCGTAGAAGCCCTGTCTCTCCCCGATAGCTATAACGGGTTGGGTTTTAAAAATCTCATCTACATGGGCGTCGAACTCCTCGACCTCCACGCTGCGTGGTCGGTCACAGAGGAAGGCGAGGAAGGAAAACGCCAGCCAATCCACCTGATGTTTATCGAGGAGCCGGAGGCGCACATGCACGCGCAGCTCCAGCAGGCCTTCGTTCGCAAGCTCACTGAACTCATCCCGCCCAAAGGGGCGGATGGTTACGGCACACAGTTCGTGATCACGACGCATTCTCCGCACATCCTGTACGAGCGAGGCTTCAAACCGATCCGCTATTTCCGCCGTTCGGCCGAAATCGGTTCCAAGCAATGCTCTTCTGTTTTCAACCTCTCGGCCTTCTACGAGAGCAACAAGGACGACCGGGATTTCCTTCAGCGATATCTGAAGCTGATGCATTGCGACCTTTTCTTCGCTGACGGCGCAATCCTTGTAGAGGGTAACGTCGAGCGCCTCGTACTTCCGTTGATGATTGGTCACGGCGCTCAGAAGCTGAACGCGGCTTATCTCAGCATTCTTGAGGTTGGTGGTGCTTTCGCCTTTCGTTTCCAGAAGCTGATTGAGTTTCTTGGCTTGCCGACCCTGATCGTGACGGACCTCGACAGCGTGTACCCGCCCAAGCCTAAGAAGGCTGCTGACGCCGCTGCCCAAGACGATAACGACGCTGGTGAAGACGAAGATGAAGACGAGGAAGATGATCTCGACGATGAGGCTGCGGCTGAAGGGGATGAGCCGAAGCCAAGCTCAAAATGCCCTGCAGGAACGGCTGGAGCTGTGACGGCAAACCAGACCCTTCGCCAGTGGCTCCCCAGCAAGATACTGATTGAAGACCTTCTGGCCGCAACGCCTGAAAGTAAGCTGCAAGCGCCGCAGAATGGCTCGGGTGCGCATGTGATGGTGACGTATCAGTGCCCTGTAACCGTGAAGTGGGGAAAGGAGACAGCTGAGCTGAAGAGCCGAACCCTCGAAGAGGCCTTCGCCTATGAAAACCTTGAGTGGTGCCAGAAGAAAGAGCACCACGATCTGAAGCTGAGATGGAGCAAGGCGGGAACGATGCCGCTGGCCGACCTTGCTTCGAAAATCCATACTCGCGTCAAAGGCCAGCATTTCAAGAAAACCAACTTCGCCTTGGGCCTGTTGGCTAGCAGCGACGCGACGTGGGTCGTCCCTACTTACATCCAGCAGGGCTTAGACTGGCTGACGCAGCACGTCACAATCGTAGAAGAGGTGTCGGATGGCACGGCTGAAGTCGTCGGTGTCGATGACGCTCCTGTCCAACCTCAAGATGTTCAGGTGGATCAATGACCAGCCGTGCGGGAAAGCCGGATACGCCGGCTGATATCGAACTGAGAACCTTGCTAGACGATGATGCGTCTACCGGGTTCGTGATGGTTTCAGGTGCAGGGTCGGGAAAAACGACCTCAATCGTCAAAGCGCTCGATCATCTTCTCAAAACACGAGGCCCCGCTCTACGAGCGCAGTCCAAAAAGATTGCCTGCATTACTTACACAGAAGTCGCGGTCGGCGAGATTTGGGGTGATGTCGGCAACAACCAGTTGTTCCATGTGTCCACAATCCACAGCTTCCTCTGGGCGGCCGTGAAGCCGTTTCAGAGCGACATCGCAGACTGGGTCGGACGTCGGCTCGACAAGAAAATCACCGACACTGAAACTGAGATTGAAGGCTTCACGAACAGGACGCGGGCACCGACGCGAGATCGTAAACACGCCGACCTAGAGCGATATCGAGCCCAAAAGCTCACGATCGGTGATGTGAAGCGCTTCATCTATGGTGTCGGGAGCGACTACCCGAAGGGCATTCTGGGGCATGGCGACGTTATCAGGCTTTCGACCGAGCTGATTCGGGATCTACCGGTTATCGCCAAGGTCGTTGGGCAGAAGTATCCCTTCATTTTTGTCGATGAGAGTCAGGACACCGATCCGGATGTTGTTGCGGCATTAAAGGCGATCTCAGCTTTGCTCGGTAATAAGTTTTGCCTCGGGTTCATTGGCGATCCGATGCAAAAAATTTACATGTCCGGGGCCGGCGTCATAGCCCCTCTAGACGGTTGGAAACTTATTGAGAAGCCTGAAAATTTTCGCTGCCCCGTCGCAGTCCTCGATGTGATCAATCAAATCCGCGCGGGCGCTGACGGTCTTGCTCAGACCGGAGGCAAAACGAAAGAGGTCGGAGACGCACGCGTTCCGGTCCAAGGTTCTGCGAAGCTGCTCGTGGTGTCCAAGGCCGACCGTACCCAGAGCCTTGCCGAGGCGCGACAGTGGTTAGCCCATCACAACAGCGACCCCCTTTGGCTTAGCGATGAAGCTGACGCTGACGTAAAGGTCTTGGTGGTTGCCCATCGAATGGCAGCCAACCGCCTTGGCTTCGGCTCCCTTTACGAAGCCTTCCACGACAAAACGTCTGACGGTTTCAAAGATGGGTTCGATGACGGCACACATTGGTCTGTCGCCCCTTTGTTGAAGCTGCTGGCCCCCTTGATGCTGGCCAATGTCGATGACGATCAATTCGAGGTTATGAGCCTTCTGCGTCGTCATGCGCCTTTTTTGCAGCGCGAGTACATGCAGGCGAACGCCGTGCCCGGTATTTTGAAGGATATGGATATTCGAGTGAAGGCGCTCGCGCAGATCTGCGGAGAGTCTTCAGCAACTCCTGTATTCGCTGCGTTCGAACACCTGCGAGATGGAGGCATGTTTAAGCTGGATGAACGCATCCTAGCGGCAATGGCCGAATACGATGCTGCGGTTCCATCGGCTGAGAGCGGCAACCATGCCGCTTTGGTGAAGCTCCTTCACACGCCGATCCGGCAACTATGGGGCTATCGTCGCTACATCGAGGAGCAGTCGCCGTTTGAAACGCATCAGGGGGTAAAGGGGGCGGAGTTCAACCGGGTGCTCGCGATCCTCGATGACGAAGAAGGTCGCCATAACCAGTTCCATTACGGGAAGTATTTCGGAATAACGCCTCTCTCCGACACGGACGAGCAGAATATCCGGGATGGCAACGAAACGACGATTATGCGCACCCGTCGACTTCTGTATGTCTGCTGTTCTAGAGCTGGCGAGGATCTGGGAGTCGTGTTTTTTGCGGATGATCCTGCGCAGGCACATGCTGCCATCGTCGCGTCGGGTCTCTTCCCCACTCAGGACGTGATCAATCTTGCCGCGCCCTAGTCTGTTACAGGCCTTAGAGCACCTGGTGAGGCTTGTTTGAGGTGGTGCATGTCTATTGGATGGCCTACCGCAGGTCGAGCTCATTAGGGAGGTTTACAGTGGAATAAGCATGTTGCGAGATGGCTCAGTTATCGGACCGTTGTCAATGTTTACGCCTGTCAGCTCACGTCGTTACTAAGCGCGAGTTACCTATCTCGATAAATCTTATAGCGGCAATGGGCAATACTCGGGCGGTTGGAGATGACCGATTGGAGCCGATCCCGACAGGTAGCTAACAGCTACAAGCGGTCATCTTGTGTCTCGGATATATATACTTTGGCGAAGCAGTTCATTCGATCACAGACTATATGGTTGGATATTTCAGCTCACTCAGCCCACATGAAAAAAACAGTGGCTGACCACCAATTGAAGCGGAAAACCGATTCAGGAAAAACCTTATAGCGGTGGCCAGTTATATTTGGCTACTACATATCTACATTTACTCGGAGTTGATAGCTATGGCCGAAAATCGCAACAAAGATTTGCAATTAGCAATTAAGGTTGAATTTGATAAATATCCATTATTGAATAAACTAGTGAAGAATCCAACTCATTCCTTGCATTCGCCTTGGACTCAGCTCGTAAGCGAACACCTCCAATCTCAATTTACTACATCTAGCGAAGGAGATTTTTATCGGATCGTTTTCAAGCCAGGAGCGACCGGTGAATTGATGACTATTCAAAAAGGACCATTAGCCGGGCTTAAAACAACCAGTGTTGTTGAAGGTGGAAAAATCACCTCCATGGCAGCTTTAGAAAAAGTTGACGGCCAGCTAGCTAAAAATTTCATTCCTATGTTTCTTACATTAGGAGCTTTAAATTCCATCCATGCTCGCCTGAATTACATTGCAGATATTTGTATTACAATAAGAAATCGTCAGATATCCGGTGACAAAGCCAAGCTTGAACGAATCTCTGAAGTTATCGCTGACTGCTTCGATAGCCTTAGCGAGGGAGATGAAATACTCAATGCGGAGAACCTCCGTCGTGTGACTATCAACACCGATGATTGCTTTGAAATTCTAAGTGTACTTCTTGATGACTTAGAATCTCAGCATATAGCGACTGCAATGGACTTCGAAAGCTGTGACGAGCATACGGGCATAATTTGGTATGGTGATAGAAAACTTGCTAATCCGACGCAAGCAATGCGTACTCTTATGCGACATAGTGTTTTTTCTGCATTCGAAAGGTATGTTGCAGGTAGAGCTTGCCAGGTTCTGCTTAGCGGAAATTATTCATTGACTAATATTGGCCGTCACAAACGAGCATTAGTACGGGTTCGAGATTCAATTAAAACAATTTTTGATGTAAGAATGGAGAGTTTTCAAAGAGGCGCCAAATTGTTCAGGGAGAAAGTTAAATCTTTTGAAGAAGGCTATGATGATCCTAACTGGACGATGGAGGCCGCTCAGAGGTCATTGGATAGGCAGTTGACGGTCATCAAGGAACTGGAGAACGAACTAAATATTCTTCTCGACTCAAAAATTGCAGACTTTGAATCCCTTGCTGAAATTTTCTCAAGAGGAAGTTTTGAAGCAATAGTTATCGATGGGGGGATGATTTTCAGCGACCTAAATCCTCCACAACTTGAAAATGAGATTACAAATTCCCCAGAATCATTCTTGAGCACGGCCCAGATCGTCCAAAGGTCTGACGTTGTGCATAGTGCAAATGATTCGAACTAAAAAATCAGAACTTACAGCGTCGAATACGATTTAAGCCAGCTATCGATATATAGGAACGGCATTTTCAGTCAAAAAAATAATTGTTGGGTTGACTTTTTTTGGCCACTTGTTCTCATTCGTGTCAAAAGAAGTGTCCAGAATCGGATCGTCTCTTAGTAGGGTAGCAGCCTATTCTAGAGGGTTAAGGGCAACAAGGAAATAGGGACTGTAGCCACGATGAGGTAATGGCAGGAGGCCTTTGAAAAGGCCTCGCCGTAAGGACGGAAAATGACTACGGGAACGGGGGGTACTCCAGTTCGCACAATCCTGATTAAGTGATCTACTATTTCTCACAGCTATTTAATAGTTATTTTTTTAGAGAGAGCATATGCAACTTGACATATTTTTAGAAGATTTTGAAATGACAGAAAATACAGAGAAGTTACATTCTATTCTTGGTCGTAGTCTGGTTATTGCTACAAGATTCGATAGCTTATGTGATCATGCATTAAAACTTTTAGAATTTAAGTCATCATTTTCTATACTCTTACCAGAAAAAGATTTCCAAGAGTACGTTGATAAGTTATTCTCTAAGTTTTCTTCACTTAGCAATAATATTGATGCGTTGACTATCGATAATTCGTACAAATCCATTTTACATGAAGCTCGTAAAGCCAGAAATGAGGTTGTTCATAGTGTGGGAAAAGGTTTAACAGGTTGTTTAGATGGTAAAGTAGATGAAGAAAAATTTAAAAGTTATCTGTCTGAACTGATAGTTAAGGTTGCTGATGGTGATTTTGTAATATCAACAATATTATCAATCATAAATTATAACCAACTACCTAATTATAAAAATGATCAGTATCAGAAAAAAATAGTCAATTGGACTCTTGGAAAATAAATGCATAGCAAGTTATTGAAAATATTGCATTAAACGAGGGTTGATGCTATATGGAGATTTTCACACGTTTTAGTTTTAACGTTATCTGAAATTACTGGGGTGTTATATTTTAGTGGGATGCATTGAAATGAATAATCAATTTAAGCTCTTGATTGAAGCTAAGAAACAAAAAATATTAGAAGAAATACGCCAAGCAATGGAAAATGTTAAGGTATATAATTTCCCTGTTTTTATTGAAAATAGTATGTCCAAACCAGAATTAATTGGTTCGTGTGTGTTTTTAATTGTCGATGGCCGGAAATTTTTTGTTACGGCTGGACATGTGGCAAATGAGTGTGCTAATTCTTCAATATTTGTAGGGTATAATTCTAAACTTGTTGAGTTTAGCGGTGTTATTATAAAAACAGCAGGAACAAATACAGATAAAATAGATATTGCAATATTGGAGTTAGATGGTGACCTTTTTGGAGAAATTGAAGGTTCTGACTGTGTTACGTTGGAAATGATAGCGCCGATAGGTACTTTTTCACAGCAAAGAATATATTCTTTTATTGGTTATCCTGCAACCAAGTCGAAAATTGATCGTAGCAAGATTGATACTGTTAAATCAATAATGTACATGTATTTTAATACGACATGTGAAGGGGAAGTGTATGAAGATATGTCATTAACCCCTGAAACTCATATATTGGTTAAGTTCGATGCTAAGAAATGCAAAAATGAATCTGGAGAAATAGTTACATTTCCTAAACCTAATGGCTTGAGTGGCGGTGGTGTGTGGTTGCATAAAGATCTAACAGCTACTGGAGAAGAAACTACTGAATATTTGGCTGGAATAGCTATCGAACATCATGCCGATAAAAAATGTATGCTGGGTGTAAGTATTGAAGCTGTTATTGAAGTCTTGAAGCAAGAGTTCAATGTAAGTTCCTTAAGTTGTAATAATACACATTTCAGCATCGATGATTAAAATCCAACAAATTTCTTAAGTCGACAGCTAACGCGTGGCATTTTAGCTTCAGGACAATTTAGTGTTTAAGGAGCTATGCGGTAAGTTACTCATTGTGTTAGCTGCAGCTTAGCGAGGCGTTATGGTTGTTGGAGAATGTCATGATCTGTAAAGTATATTATTGAAGAAACCACTGCCTCTAAACTCTGAGTTCACATTCTCGCATATGGGTTCGGTATTCGGAAAACGTTAGTTTTATGGACACGTCAAAAATTCGCATCCGAGACTATCTGAACCCAAATTTCCAAGTTAACATTCCCGTCAAGTTTTCAATGTCCCGGTAGTGTCAATGAAACAGCGAATCGGCTATCCACTGGACTTGGCTTGAGAGGCTGTGAAGTTGGTGCTGTGGCAGGTGGAAGATTAGGCGGTGGCGTAAGATGGATGCCTAATCTAAAACGCAGCTATGAGGGTCGTAATTCCGATAAGAGAGGTGCATGGTGGATAAGTCGAAGAAGAGATCGGCACCGTCGAAGGGTGATGTGTCGAGCGTTGCGCTTTTGCGTTCGACAGATGTCGGTGGCACTGTTTCGTTTGAGGTAGACCAAAGCGCGCTTCCCGACATAGAGCGCCTTTACAGCCGCTCTATGAGCGGGCTGAGTGCTCTAGCATTCTGGCGCGCCGCGGCCAGCGGCACATATCGACCGGACAAGGGGCTGTGGCTCCCGCAACGGCGCGCGGTCGCTTTTGCGCACGCCTATCTCGCGGCTTGGGACATTGGTGTTGCCGGCGGACAGGCAGCGTTGGTCAAGATGCCGACAGGAACCGGCAAGTCGGCCGTAATCGCGACATTGGCTTGCGTTTCGCCACGGGTGAAGAAGGTCCTCATCCTCACGCCGCGCGAGGGATTGGTCAGCCAGATGCGCTTCGATCTCTCGTTCCGTTTCTGGGGCAAAGCCTTCGGGGCCGTCTTTGACGGCGACCGATTGCGCGAAGACGTCGACCATGCTGAGATCGAGCGTATCGAGAAGGCGGTGACCAGCGGCAGGATCGCTCCGGCACGCGTCCTCGAGGCGGCCCAATATTCAAAGATCATCGACGACGCTGATACAGGCAAGGACCGGCAGATCCTCGTTGGCACCTTCAACGCACTGCATCGTGTGCTTGGTCTAGAACCCCCGCCCCATCGCGACTTCCACGGCCGTAACGCCCCCGAACCGGCGACAAGCCTCAGCTGCCTGCCGGGAGGTGCCGAGAGTCTGCGAACGCTGCTGCGCAATGTGGATCTCGTCATTGTTGACGAGGGCCATTATGAGCCAGCCTATGCATGGTCTCAGGCCGTGCGCGCCCTTGATCGCCCGACAATCATCTTCTCGGCGACGCCCTATCGGAACGACTATAAATATTTCAAGATCGACGGAGGTTTCGTCTTCAACCTACCGTGGGACGAGGCTGTCGGCCAACGCCTGATCCGCGATGTTCGGGTAGAGCCGCCGCTGGCTGTGACCGATGCACCGCCAGCCAACCCGACACGCGAGGAGCTGTTCGTCCACCAGTTTCGCACGACGTTCGCTGCGCTGCCCGCAGAAAAGAAGGTGATCGTGCATGCGGCGACGTTCCGTTCGCTTGCTGCCCTCCAAGCTGCCATTCACAATATACTGAAGCAGTCGGCGGTGCTGATCCATGATGTTGCCACCAAGGGCAGCAATTCCAAGCTAGGGCTCGATGGGCTCTCGGAGGCTTCCACCGAGCAGCTCAAATCGCTCCGATTCGAAAGGGTCCGCGTCGCGGTCAAAGACGAACAGGCCAAGGTCGCTCGGATTTGGCTCCACCAATACAAGCTGCTGGAAGGGATCGACGATCCCAGCGTCGTCGAGATCTGGCTCCTCGATCCGTTCGGGTCCGCACGGCAACTTGTCCAGCAGATCGGTCGCGCCACCCGCTTGTCCGACCTGCACGACGCAGCAGGGCAGTATGCGATCGTCCGCGGCAGCACCGGAAGGATCGACCACTATGTCGGCGCGCCGACCGTGCATGAACAGATCGGCGAACGTTGGCAGAATTACCTCGCTTATGAGCGGTATGCGGCAAGCGAGGTCGATATGGCCTTCCGGGCCGAGACCCAGTTGTTGGCAAGCGTCAAACGCGCGGCACCGGCCGTCCAGTATATCGCGCGTGAGTTCCGAGGCGGGCATCTGCTCGACGAGACCCCGACCATGGCCGCCTTCATCCTCCCCCGCCGTGCGAGTGTGCATGTTCTCGAGGGCATGCCGAAGAGCGTAAAGACTGAGACGCTGGACGAGCTGGCCAAGGCGTTCTGTGAAGCGATGCTGCTCGAGGAGCGCTTTGATATTTCGGAGGTTTTGCCACCGCCTGGCCTCGAGACCGACTATGCCGATGTGCGGATGATCCGGTATCTGCTGTGGAGCAATTCACGCTATCTCGCGCACCACCACATTCCCGAATGGCGGCTTGGCGTGGCGGTCATCGCGCGAGCGGGACCCCACATCTTCCTCCTCGATACCGAGGGCGTGCCGATCGACAAATCAAGACTCAAGCTGCTTACGCCGCCGACCGAGGACCTCCGCCGACTTTTCCCTGACACTAAGAGTGACGCCGCGCTCCGCACGCGGATTGTCGAGACCGCGGCGGCTGGTCTGGACCTGGGCGAGCGCGGCCTCCGGTCGCTGCGCGTGCGGCGACATGCGATGGAAACCGGCTATTTCGATCTGGCCGAAGCCACCCAGGTACCGACGTCGATTAGCGGGATTGCACCGCATGACGGCGGAACCGCGCGCAGGCGCCTGTCGCTGTGGAACTCGAGTGTGGCTGACAGCAGCTATGCCTTTCTGGCCGTAGATAAATGGCTCGCATGGGTACGCCTGATCTCGGCGGCGATGACTGCTGATGAGACGGTGCCACACCAATATTTCAGCCGATTCGCGCGCGAGGTGCCGCCGCCGACATCCGGGAACGGCAAAGCCAAATCGATCTTGCTCGATCTGTGGGGGGTAGTCGACGAGGTGGCCAGCGAAGAGGCTGATGCCAAGGGCTGGGACGAGAGCAAGCTCAAGGCCCTGCTTGATCACGACACCTGCTGCGATGTCAAGGACTTCGTCGATGATGACGGTAAGGTGATAGGGCAGACCTTCGAATTCGGGCCATTTCAGCTTTCGATCAAATATATCTACCGCGGAACCACGCCACCGCGGGGCCGATACAAGATCGAAGGTGAGATGCTCGATCAATCGGTGACCGGGAGCGAGGCGCCCGAGAATGCAGGCGTCGAGCTGCGTGAGGATGAGCGCGAGTTCGGTCGCAAGCTGCCAAGCTCCCTGATACGGATCATCAATCAGCAGCAGTCGTTTCGTATCATCCCGGCAAGTGGTGACTGCGTTTACTCGACAGGTCATTTCTACAAGCCAGAACTCAACCTCTCGATGCTTGAGATCCTAGAGTGTTCGACGCACACCATGGACGTACTGAGCGAGAAGGGGGACACGCGTGTCAAGGATGTGGCGAAATGGAATACGCAGACGCTGTTCGGCCTAGTTTTTGGGTGGCTTGACGAAAGCCTTCCCAAACCGACCGAGCAGTTCGGAATCGATCTGATCGCATCGCAGCTTATCATCTGCGACGATAGTAATGTCGAGACCGCCGATTTTTATGCGGTCGATCAGGTAGCCCGGCGCGTGATGCTCATCCATGCCAAAGCGTCGAAAACCTGCAATCCCAAAGCTGCCGCGGGCAAGTTGCAGGATGTCACCCGCCAAGCCCAGGCGAGCCTTGCCTTCGCAGGTTCTTCGGGGGTGGGCCTCGCCAAGCCGTCAGGCTGGGATGACGACTGGTCCGTCAAGTTGACGGACGCTCCAGGCGAGCCTGTGCTTAAACGCTCCCGTCTCCTCAAAGGGCCTCCGACGATCGATGAAGCCCATCAGGCACTGGCAGCTGCACTGGCGGACCCATCTTATCGCAAGGAGGTAGTCATGATGACCAGTGGCCTCCTGAGCTCCAAGGCGGCCAATACGGCCTTTACCCGACAGAACACACAGGATCTCCAATTCCTTTATTTCTTGGCCGGTGCCCGGACCGCCTTTGATCGTGCCGGGGTCCGCTATCGCATCATTTGCAATTCCTGAAAAGCGGGTGCATAGCCACTTATATATCATCAAAGCGCAAGGTGAAAGATCTGAATTGCTCATTACGGAAGGGTTATACTAGTACCGTTACGCTGATTGGAAACGAAACGGAGCGACATTGACAAGTAGTGTGCGGCTAGTCGTAAACGTGGCTTACGTTAGTCGATTGGTGGGGCCTGCGCTCAGCATTGCGGGGCCGAAGAGGGCTCCTGACAGCCTCTAGCTCCAAGCATGGTATCAATCATGGCATTGACAGGATTTACCTTTATAATCATTTGATAAATATCAATAATAAAATGCTATTCACAATAGAGTGGGAATAACCTGGCCTCAGCCAGTTAATCCCTGATAAGTCTGCAGCCCGCTCCTCAGCGGGCTTTTTTTATTGCTCTGACCGTGCGCAGACTCGCCGTTTTAACTTTTCAGCGCATCCCGCCTCGCCGCTGGCGTTTTATTATTCACTTTGCCGGAAATTACGCTATCCTCCATGCAGTAAAAGCCCGCAACTGACGTCAGTTGTGTCCCGCTTTTATCCGCCGCTTTCATCGATCGTCCGTATCCCAAAGCCGCCGCGTACTGAAACCGTCTGCTGAACAGGCGTTTCGCGATTCTTACGTCACCAGGAATGTTGTCATGCTCTCACTTAAAGTGTTCAGCCTGTTTTTTGTTGCCGTACTGCTGCTATCGCTGGGAGCCAGCATCGCGCAGGCGACGCGTCACAGCGATACCACAGAGCAGGGCGGCTGGTGGTCGGCCCGGCGCGATTCGGCCGGGATAGCGCCCGACCCGCGCGCTTTATATAGCCTGGCTATCGTACAGGTCTATGCTGCGCCGACTTACGGCTGGAAAGGGGCGGTGGCGGTGCATCCGTGGATCATCTTCAAGCGCGCAGGTGAAACGCGTTTTACTCGCTACGAAGTGATTAGCTGGGGCAGCGGCGATAAAGTCCGGCGCAACACCAACCTGCCTGATGGCTACTGGTATGGCGCAAAACCGCGGCTGCTGGTGGAACATCGCGGACCGGAAGCAGAAGCGATGATCCCGCAGATTGAAGCCGCCATTAAATCCTATCCGTGGCCGACAACCTATCGCGCCTGGCCTGGACCAAACAGCAACACCTTCCTGGCGCATATTGGCCGCGAAGTACCCGCTTTAAGGCTTGATCTGCCCGCTAACGCGCTGGGAAAAGATTACCGGCCACTGTGGCGTCCGGTCGGGCTGCCGCCATCCGGGCGCGGCCTGCAGGTGTCGATTCTGGGCGTGGCGGGCGTGACGCTGGGTGCAGAAGAGGGACTTGAAGTCAATCTGCTGGGTCTGAACATGGGAGTCGATTTCACACCGTTCCGGCTGCGTCTGCCGTTTATTGGCGGTCTGGGAAATGACAACCTTCAGCAGGATAAGCCCTGACAGTCTGGCCCCGTCAGGGGCCGTTTCACCTCAGCACACGCCAAAGTCACCCTCTTCGTGATAGAGATTGACGCTCTCTGCTTTCACTTCGATCTCTTTTTTCGCCGCATCATCAACGCGTGCACACCATAAGGTGTCGCCTTCTACGCGCAGCACCTGCATTTTCGGGCCGCCGGTTTTCGACTGAACAAAATCCTCTGCTTTAAACATATTGCCTCCGTTGATTATCGCTTCTGCTGCCAGATGACTTCTGGCGCTGATCGTTTTTTGTGTGACGTTTTCCAGTTTATACCCTGACTGTTTTACTGCGAGAAAAAGTCTGCGCATGCTGAGCCGCACTAAGATAATTTCATCAGGTTGTCAGTTGACAACTTATCAATTCGGCGTCAGGATAGGGAAAAACATGGCAAGGAAGCGGCATCCCAACAAAGAGATCGAAACGGCGTTACGTTACGCCGAATCCCATGGCTGGCTGGTCGTCACGGGAGGCCATCACGCCTGGGGCAAAATGTACTGTCCGAAAAATCTGTTGATGTGCCGATGTGGGGAGTTTTGTCTGACCTGTATCTGGAGCACACCAAAAAACGCACATCAGCATGCCCGCGCGCTGCGACGCGTGGTCGACAACTGTCACTATCTGAAGTCCTGATGCAGCACAAGGAGAAGCATATGGAATATTGTTTCACATTACGGTTCAGCCTGCCGGAAGGGCATGCGCCGGTGGATGAACTGCTGGAAACGCTGGCAGCGGCAGGCTGTGATGATGCGCTAATCGGCCTGGGCATGCCGGGCAGAATTGCACTGGAGTTCACCCGGGAGTCCGACTCTGCAACGGATGTATTGAAGCAGGCAGAAGAGGATGTGCTGCGTGCGATACCGGGGGCCACGCTGGTGGAAGCCGCACCCGATTTTGTGGGATTGACGGATGTGGCGGAGATCATCGGCATGACGCGTCAGAATATGCGTAAGCTGATGCTAAGCCACCGCCCGCCGTTTCCGCTGCCGGTGCATGACGGTAAAACCGCCATCTGGCACTTAGCGGATGTGCTGGAGTGGCTGAGTCAGCGTGGTAACTATACGCTGCCTGCGGCGACCCGAGAGCTGGCACAGGTAACGCGGCAGCGCAATCTTAACGGGTCGCTGCAACGTTACGGCCTGCAAGCCTGACGATCAGTGCGGCAGCAGGAAGATCGTCGCCAGCCCCAGGAAAATAAAGAAGCCGCCGGTGTCGGTAAGGGCGGTGATCAATACGCTGGAGCCGACGGCGGGATCGCGATTCATTTTAGTCATGACCAGCGGCACCAGCACGCCCATCAGCGCGGCCAGCAGCAGATTAAGCGCCATGGCCAGCATCATAACGCCGCCCAGCGCCATATTGTCATACATCAGCCAGGTGATGCCGCCCATGATGCCGCCCCAGAACAGGCCGTTGATCAGCGCCACGCCAAGCTCGCGGACGATCAAAAACGAAAAGTTGCCCGGTTCAACCTGATGTAAGGCCAGCGCCCGCACAATCATGGTGATGGTCTGATTACCGGTATTGCCGCCGATACCCGCGACGATCGGCATCAGCGTGGCCAGCGCCACGATTTGCGAAATCGTCCCTTCAAACAGTCCGATAACCCGGGAGGCGACAAAGGCGGTACAGAGGTTAATCGCCAGCCAGGCCCAGCGTTTACGTACCGATTTACGCACCGGCGCGAACACATCCTCTTCCTGACTGATACCCCCCATTTTACGAATGTTGCTTTCGTTTTCGGCATTCACCAGGTCGATGATGTCTTCAATGGTCACGCGGCCAATCAGCTTGCCCTTGGCGTCGGTGACGGCGGCTGAAATGAGGTTATAACGTTCAAAGGCACTGGCTGCGTCTTCGGCCTTATCATTGAGCTGGAAGGTGGTAGGGCGGGCGTTCATCACGTCGCTCACCAGGGTTTTGGGTTTGTTAAGCAGGATGTCCGTCAGCAGCAGCTCGCCCAGCAGCTGATTATCTTTATTGGTGATGAAGAGTTTATCGGTACCGCCCGGCATGCTTTTGCGCTTGCGCAGAAAGCGTTGCACCGTTGCAAGCGTGACATCTTCACGCACCGTCAGGATATTGAAATCCATTACCCGGCCTACGCGGTCACGGTCAAGCTGCACCATATCGAGCATGCGGGCGCGCAGGGCGGGCTCCACAGTTGCCAGCAGGCGTCCGGTCAGGTCACGTGGCAGATAACGCGCCAGCCAGACCTGATCGTCGATATCCAGCGGCTGGATAGCGCGCAGGATATCGCGGTCGCTCATCTCTTCGGTGAGGCTTGCCCAGACCGTTTCAGACGCTTCAACCAGCACATGGCCGCGCCGCTCGTTCGGCACCAGCCGCCACAGCGCCTGACGTTCTTCTTCGGGCAGGGCTTCGAGAATATCCGCGAGGTCAGCGGCATGCAGTTGCAGAATGTCCTGCTCCAGCGCGTCACGCTGGGCCGCATTTTCACGTTGCTGTTCAGGATTGAGATCGCCCGATTTCTCCAGCAGGGCATCAACCAGATCGTGCTCGCTGAGCAGCAGCGTCAGAATGCGATGACGTATTTCACTTAAACGTTGAGAGTGAGAGGCAGACACATTGGATCCCTTAAGTCTGAAAGCACCAGCACGAAGTGTAGCGTTTCGCCTGAAAAAGGGATGCAAAAAAGAGTCCAGTTATCTGGATAACGTTTAAGTTTCAGGTGCGTTTCAGGCGAAATGTCGTTATTGGTTATTCGCTATCGCGTATCGCCTGATGTTATGGCAACCGGTTCAGGAATAGCTTTCTGTTGCTGATGATGCTCGAAGGCAGCAGGCAGGATAAAAATCAGGCGACTAAAAAGAATGATAAAACTAATCAGCAGCACAATGCGGGTCATGGTGCCGGTTTTTTGACGTCTTCGGGGAGAAATAGCGCTGTTCACGCGGGGTGGTTCCTGTAATGACCCCATCTGGGGCGACTGCAATATTTAGTCACAGTCGCCTGATGAAATCAATCGCTGTTGAAAAAAACAGCAGATAAAGATCAGTAACTCGCTTTTTGCGCCAGCAGCGTCGCAAACCGACAGGTGATGCGGTTGCCATTTTCATCTGTGCGATGCAGTTGACCAGGGTGCTCGTTGTACTTCACGATGTGCCAGTTGCGGTAGTAGTGGCTGAGCTCACCTGATTTAAACGCAAAGGAGAAATCAGCCGGGCAGGGCATATCGTCCGTGTTCATCGCCGCCACGATCAGGTTAAAACCGTCTCTGACCGTGCAGGCCTGCATGTCGGCAATCAGCTGCGGAATAGTCTGCGGCTGCAGGAACATCATCACCACGGTCGACAGCACAAAGTTAAAGCCGCCATTAAAGCGCGTGTTGTTCAGGTCGCGCTGCTCGGTATGAATGCCGCTGAGATTTTCCTGCGCAATAATCTCCTGCAGGCGCGCCAGGCTTTGCGGATTATGATCCCACGCCGTGACGTCAAAACCGTGCTGATTCAGAAACAGCGTATTGCGTCCCACGCCACAGCCAAGGTCAAGCGCCTTGCCGACGTTGAGCTGGGGCAGCGCCGCAACCACTTCGGAGTGGGGCGGCGTTAAACCATAGGTTTCGGCAAAATAGTTTTCGCCTGAAAGGGGTGCGGTTGGTTGTGTCATATTCATCATTTCAGTTAAACGGGCGCCAGGCACCCGTGTTGTCAGACTTCTTCTTCGAGGATCAGTTTCCATCCCGTGACGTCATTCCAGTAAACCTGCTCCCGTTCAAGATCGAGCTGAACCAGGTTGTTCTGCGTGAAATAGCCCGCCGGGAAGGTCAGCGTCCAGTGGCCATCATCGCATTTCAGGGTTAACGCCTCCGGACGCGTGGTGGCCTGTCGCTGATTATTCAGCAGGGTACCCAGGCGAAGCAGGAAGATCAGCGGTACAAACTGCTTTTTCTTGAACAGCGTCACGCGCGGCAGCTCATCAAGCTTTATCGCTTTACGATGGAATCTGACCAGCGCCGCCAGCAGCATCTGCTGATCCTGATTGAAGCCCGGCAGGTTGGTGTTTTGCAGAATATAGGCTGAATGGCGTTGCAGGCCGCTGTGATTAATGGTCAGGCCCACTTCGTGCAGCATCGCCGCCCATTTCAGCAGTGCGGCCAGTTGTGGATTCGCCAGTTTCTGATTCTGCTCGCGCCACTGCAGATAAAGCTGCTCGGTAGTGTCGAGCACGCGTCGTGCCTGGTCGCTGTCGATAGCGTAATGGTTCGCCAGACTCTGTGCCGTACGGCTGCGAATATCCTGATGGCGGAAACGGCCCTCCATCTCATAGAGCACGCCTTCACGCAGCGCACCGTCGGAGAGGCGCAATTCGCGAATGGCCAGCGCATCAAATACGCCGCAAAGAATCGCCAGCCCGGGTACAAACACGCCTTTACGCTCTTCCGACAGACCCGGCAGGCTGAGTGCAGCAAAGGATTTGTGTTTCATCACCTCGTCATAGAGCTTTTCGAGGCGCTCAGGCGTAATCAGCTTCTCTTTTTCATCCATCGCCAGCAGCACTTCGCAGGCGGCTTTGATGGTGCCGGACGCGCCCAGCGCATATTGCCAGCCATGCAGACGATATTGCCACGCCAGCGTTTCCAGCTTCTGCGCGGCCGCTAAACGGGCGCGACGGAAGTTTTCACGGCTGATTTCACCTTTCGGGAAATAGAGCTGGGCGAAACTGACACAACCCATGCGTCGGCTCTCAACCAGTTGCGGTTCAAAATCCTCGCCAATGACCAGCTCGGTTGATCCGCCGCCGATATCGATCACCAGCTTGCGGCCTTTCTCCGGCTGGGTATGTTCAACGCCCATAAAGATCAGGCGAGCCTCTTCATGGCCCGAAATCACCTCGATCGGATAGGGGATCACCTCGGCCGCACGTTGCAGGAAGGTTTCGGCGTTGACCGCCTCGCGCAGCGTGTGGGTACCGACAATCGTCACGTTGCTCGGACTGAACCCCTGCAGGCGCTCGGCGAACAGGGCCAGGCAGGCTAACCCTCGCTCCATCGCTTCCTCGCTGAGGTTGTGCCGGGCATCCAGCCCGTCAGCCAGATGGACGCGCTGTTTAAGGCGGCCCAGTACCTGCATCGCACCATCGACAACCCGCGCAATCACCATATGGAAACTGTTCGAGCCCAGGTCAATCGCCGCAAACTCCTGGGGTTTTGGCGTACTTTTATGAGAAATTGGCATAGGATTTATTCAGGTTGTTCCAGTTTCTTGATGTAATCATAAATGGCCAGCTGCGATCGCACTTTACGACGATTGCCGCGCTGGACGTAATGGTTACTCAACTCTTTATCGACGATGCGGGCTTTCACCGTATCACTCAACTGAATAGCAATAATGTCGAGTATGCGCTGCCGGATGTGGGGATCGAGTATCGCCACTGCAACTTCGATACGGTAATCAATGTTACGTGTCATCCAGTCAGCGGAGGAGAGGAACACCTTCTTATCGCCGCCATTCTCAAAAATATAGACGCGATCGTGTTCCAGATAACGGTCAACAATACTGATGACACGAATATTTTCACTGATCCCGGGCAAGTCAGGGATTAATGAGCACATTCCGCGCACCAGAAGATTAACCTTCACCCCTACGCTGGAGGCTGTATAAAGCCGATCAACCAGACCTTTGTCCACCAGATTGTTGATTTTCAGAGTAATGCCGCAGGGCTTATTCTGCTGCGCATTAGCAATTTCGGTGTCGATTAGCTCATACAGCATCCGGCGCGAGTTCTGCGGCGAGACCATCAGATGATCGAACGTCACGGGCCGGTAGGGATTCTCAATAAAGTTGAATACCCGACGCACTTCATTGGTGATGCGCGCATCCGCGGTCAGCAACGAGTAATCCGTATAGAGACGCGCGGTTTTCTCGTTAAAGTTGCCGGTACCGATATGCGCGTAGCGCACAATCTCTTCGCCTTCGCGGCGTGAGATCAGGAACAGCTTGGCGTGGATCTTCAGGCCTGGTGCGGAGAAAATGACATGCACGCCCGCTTCAGTCAGGCGTTTCGCCCAGTAAATATTGGCTTCTTCATCAAAGCGCGCCTGCAGCTCCACCACCACCGTGACTTTTTTACCGTTGTAGGCGGCATGGATCATCGCATCCATGATGCGGGAGTGTTTAGCAACGCGGTAGATGTTGATTTTTATCGCCAGCACGCTGGGGTCGAACGACGCCTGACGCAGCAGCTCCAGCACATGCTCAAAGGTGTGGTACGGGTAGTAGAGCAGCACGTCGCGATTGCGAATCGCATCAAAGCCGTTGCGGAAGCCATCAAAGCCGATGTGGCGAATCTGCGGCAGCGGGCGGTTCACCAGGTTATTTTTGCCGACGTTAGGGAATCCGATAAAGTCTTTGAAGTTGTGGTAGCGGCCGCCTGGCAGGATGGAGTCCAGGTTTGAGATGGAAAGCTTGTGGCACAGCAGCGACACCATCGTGTCTGGCATATCGCGCTGGTAGACGAAACGCACCGGTTCCGCCGTCAGTCGCTGCTTCAGGCTGGAGGACATCAGCTCCAGCAGGCTCGACTCCATCTCCGTGACCAGGTCGTACTCGGCGTCACGCGTCATTTTCATTGAATAGGCGTTGAGCGCGTCGTAGTCGTAGAAACCTTTAAAAATGTCATCCAGGCAGTAGCGCAGAATGTTATCCAGCAGGATCATTGGCTTACGGCGGCGCGGTGGCTCAGCCGGTAAATTGATGAAACGCGGGACTTTGTCGGACGGAATTTCCAGCAGCGCATACTGAATATTGTCACCGCGAATGATCTCTACCGCCAGATAGGTGTAGTCATCTTTAAGGAATTCGGTCAGATCCGTTTCATGGGTGATCAGAATCGGCGAGATATGCTGACGCAGCTCGTGCTTGAAGTAGTGGCGCAGCCACGCCTGCTGATTGGATGAGAGCTGACGTTCGTTGATCAGGAAGATCTGGTTACGTGCCATCTCCAGCAGCAGATCGTTATATAACGCATCAAACTCCTGATCGGACTTCATTACCCGCTGCTGAATTTTCTTAAACAGATGGCGTGGCGTACTGGCGGAACCCTGCTCTTCACCAATCAGAATGCGGCGTTTGAGGTCTGCGAAACGCACTTTATAGAATTCGTCGAGATTATTGGAGTAGATACCCAGAAAGCGCATCCGCTCAATCAGTGGATTGCTTTTGTCTGCTGCTTCCTGCAAAACCCGTTCATTAAAGGATAACCAGCTTAATTCTTTTTCAATATAAAGCTTTACCTGACCCATTCTCACTCCATTTAGCGGTTGCAGGACTGAAGATCCAGTATCCACCAACATTATGGCGAGAGTATGGCAGCGTTGTCCAACGCCAGGAGTTGTCTTATCAATCGGCTACGGGCAACATAGCGGCTTATTTTGGCCTGCTAGCGGAACCGCATGAGCGCAAACCACATTCCTGTCCAATTCAGCGATCGTAAGCGTCGTGCCGTTGACCGTCTGACACGGCGACTGGTCACCTGCTGTGGCGTGGCGATCCTGCTATTGATGCTGCTGCTCTTCTGCTGGCTGATTGGCGTGGTATTACCGCTGTTTAATGCGCCGGGCCTGCAGATTGCGGCCAGCCAGCAACTCTGGGATCGTGCGCCAGCCTTAGCGATTGGCAATCAGGGGAAGGTCGGCTGGCGCATCAGCGAGCGCGGTGCGGCGCGTTTTATTCCGCTGGATGGTCAGCCTGCGGAACCGGCACTGGCCCTGACCCCGCCGCCCGGGGAGATAGTGCGGAGTGCCGATGAGCAGACGTTACTGCTGAATATGCAGGGTGCGCTGACTCTGATTCAGCCAACCGCCGACCAGCAGTGGCGTTTTCCGCTGGGAGACAAACCGTTTCATCTGCCCGATGGCGCAGTGACGAAGATGGCGCTGGCGACGCGCCATGCGGGTCAGTGGCGTATAGCCGCACTCACTGAGGCCGGACTCCGGGTGCTGACGCTCGGCACCGATCGCCAGGCCTCGGTTATCCCGCTGCCGCAACGCCAGCTGGATCTGCTGGCGCTCTCGCCGTCCGGCGATCTGCTCTACACCACCGAAGGCAATCTGCTGCGGGTCTGGCAACTTGACGATGACCGTGCACTATTGCGCGAAACGCACGCCCTGCCGCAGCGGCCAAAAAGTCTGCATCTGCTGGTGGGCGGCACAAGCCTGCTGATCCAGGATGGCAGCGGCGTCACGCAGTGGTTTGCTATCGCCAGCGAACAGGGGCCGCGCCTGCAGCGCATTCGTACTTTTGCCAACAGCGACGGTGAGACCATTCTGGTGACGGAATCACAACGCCGCGTGTTTGCGACGCTCAGTAAACAGGGGATGCTGCGGCTGTTTGCCAGCAAGCAGGATGGCCCGATACTGCAGCGTCAGCTGGAACCTGGCATTGTGCAGGCGCAGTTTTCGCCACGTGGCGACAGCCTGCTGATTGAACGGGCGGGAAGCTGGCAGACCCTGCGGCTTGATAATCCGTGGCCGGACGTCACCTGGCGCAATTTCTGGCAAAAAATCTGGTATGAAAATTACCCCGGACCGGACTGGATCTGGCAATCGACCGCGGCGGGTGACAGTTATCAGGCCAAGTTCAGCCTGATGCCGATGGTGATGGGTACGCTGAAAGCGGCGAGTTTAGCGCTGCTGTTTGCCACACCGCTGGCGCTGGCGGCGGCGATGTACACCGCCTGGTTTATGGCGCCAGGCCTGCGACGCTGGGTCAAACCGGCCATTGAGATGATGGGTGCGCTGCCAAGCGTAGTGGTGGGGCTGATTGCCGGGATCTGGCTCGCGCCGCATATTGGTCAGGCGCTGGTGGGTGTGCTGCTGCTGCCGCTGACGCTGGCGGGCACGCTGCTGCTGTGCGGCGTATTCAGCGCGCGTTTACCGCCGCGCTGGCGTCAGCCGGGTCATGAAGTGCTGATTCTGCTGCCGCTGTTACTGCTGGTCACGCTGCTGACGCTGTGGCTGCCCACGCTGTTGATACCGGATGCGGGCGACTGGCTGCCGCATTACGAACAGCGCAATCTGCTGGTAGCCGCACTGGCGATGGGCTTTGCGCTGGTACCGCTGATCTTTACCCTCTCTGAGGATGCGCTGTTCAGCGTGCCGGCTGCACTGGGGCAGGGCTCGCTGGCACTGGGCGCGACGCCGTGGCAAACCCTGACCCGCGTCGTGCTGCCGGGTGCTTCCGCCGGTATTTTTGCCGCTCTGATGATTGGTCTGGGGCGTGCCGTAGGAGAAACCATGATTTTGCTGATGGCGACCGGCAACACGCCGCAAAGTGAAGGTGGCCTGTTCAGCGGCCTGCGCGCGCTGTCCGCCAATATCGCCATTGAGATGCCGGAAGCGGCGGCGGGGAGTGCTCATTATCGCGTGCTGTTTCTTAGCGCCCTGATGCTGCTGCTGTTTACGCTGGTGATCAACACGGTTGCCGAGCTGATCCGTCAGCGGCTGCGCCAGCGCTACAGCCAGCACGAGGAGCAGGCATGAAAGCGATGCAACAGAACGATCGCTGGCGCTGGCTAACCGCCGGTGCCGTAGCCGTCTGCCTGCTGGCCTTTACGCTGCTGATTGGGTTACTGGCCTGGCAGGGCGTGCGCGCTTTCTGGCCGCAGCGCGTCGATCTCTACACGTTTAGCCAGCCTGAAGGGGGCGAGACGCGGCTGCTGGGTGAAACCCTGGAACATCAGCGGCGCTTTCCGGCCCCGGCAGATGAGCAGGGCAACAGCGGCGGACAGGTTAATCGTTATCTGATTAAAACCGGTAACCGTGACTGGGACGCACCCGATTTCCGGGTGGTTTACAGTCGCACGGCGGCGCAGGTCAGCCAGCCAGCGGACATCATGGTGCTGCAGCGCCGCAGCCACGGTCAGGCATACGGCTGGTTTGTCGGCCTGCGTGAGGATAATGAAGAGCTGACTGCGCAGGATCCCGATGCACTGCTGCATCAGCGGCTCGGACAGGTGCAGATGCTGGTGCGGCAGGCTAATCAGATTCGCCGGGTCGATATGGCGCGCCTCAACAGCCAGCGTGAGCAGCTTGATGAGCAGGCGGCCACAAACCGTGCTGCCGGGCGCTTTGATCTGCAGGCCGAGTCAGAATATCAGGCCAATCAGGCCGCTTTGCAGCGCCGGTTTAATCAGCTGAGCGAGACACTGGCTTCGCTGCAACAGCAGAGTCAGCGCGATCTGTTAATCCTGCGGGATGTACATGGCACCAAACATGCGATCCCGCTGACCGAAATCGTTGACAGCTGGAAGCCGAACGCGATGACGCTGACCGGCAAAACGCTGCATTTTCTGCATCAACTGTGGCGTTTCGTCAGTGATTCACCCGCTGAAGGCGAGAGTGAATCCGGGGCGTTCCCGGCGATCTTTGGCACCGTGCTGATGGTGCTGCTGATGTCGGTGGTCGTGATGCCGCTGGGTGTCATCGCCGCCATCTGGCTGCATGAATATGCCGGACGCAATGCGCTGACCAGACTGGTGCGCATCGCGGTGGTCAATCTGGCAGGCGTTCCTTCAATCGTCTATGGCGTATTTGGTCTGGGCTTCTTTGTCTGGCTGGTGGGCGGCACGATAGACCAGCTCTTCTTCGCCAGCGCGCTGCCCAATCCCACCTTCGGGACACCTGGTTTGCTGTGGGCGTCGCTGACTCTGGCGTTACTAACGCTGCCGGTGGTGATTGTGGCGACCGAAGAGGGACTATCCCGCATTCCCAACAGCCTGCGGCAGGGATCGCTGGCGCTGGGCGCGACTCAGGCGGAAACCCTGTGGAACGTGGTGCTGCCGATGGCGGTGCCTGCCATGCTGACCGGCCTGATTCTGGCGGTGGCGCGTGCCGCTGGTGAAACCGCGCCGCTGATGCTGGTTGGCGTGGTAAAAATGGTGCCGGAACTGCCCGTCGACGCGGTGTTTCCTTATCTGCATCTGGATCGCAAATTTATGCATATGGGCTTCCAGATTTACGATCTGGCGTTTCAGAGTCCGAATATTGAAGCTGACCGGCCGCTGGTGTTCGCCACCGCGCTGCTGCTGGTGCTGATTATTCTGTCGCTTAATCTGCTGGCGATGGGCCTGCGTCACCGTCTGCGTGAACGCTATCGCCTTATGACTCAATAACAGGCTATGACTATGACGTCCGACACGGATATCGCGCTGACCGTTAACCAGCTGTCGCTGTGGTATGGCGAGCGCCAGGCGCTGCAGGCTATTTCGCTGCAGGTGCCGAAAAACAAGATTACCGCGCTGATTGGTCCCTCCGGCTGTGGCAAATCGACGCTGCTGCGCTGCTTTAATCGCATGAATGATGTGATTGATCATTGCCGGGTCGAGGGTGAGGTGTTGCTGGGATCGCAGCCGATCCTGCGACCTGAGCAGGATCTCTCGGCGCTGCGTCGTCGGGTCGGCATGGTGTTTCAGCGCCCCAATCCTTTTCCAAAATCGATCTATGAAAATGTGGTCTACGGGCTGCGTTTACAGGGTGTACGCGATCGGCGGGTGCTGAACGAAGCCTGTGAACGTGCGCTGCGCGCGGCGGCGCTGTGGAGTGAGGTCAAAGATCAGCTGTCACAGAATGCGCTGACGCTCTCGACCGGACAGCAGCAGCGGCTGGTGATTGCCCGCGCCATTGCGATTGAACCGGAAGTTCTGCTGCTGGATGAGCCGACCTCCGCGCTCGATCCCATCTCAACGCTGGTGATTGAAGAGCTGATGACTACGCTCAAGCAGCATTTCACACTGGTGCTGGTGACGCACAACATGCAGCAGGCTTCTCGCGTGTCAGATTACACCGCGTTTATGCATCAGGGCGCGTTAGTTGAGTTTGATGAGACTGACCGTATCTTTACCGCGCCAAAACAGCGACGGACCGAAGATTATATTACGGGGCGTTACGGTTAAGTCAGTAACGGGAGCAGAGCAGGTTGTTATGTCAGACGGCTCAAAGGCTCCCTGAGCCTTTACCCTGACCGCCAGCACTTCAGGGGAAGCCCCGGCTTCCCCTGTCGGGTCAGTCGTTAGCATAACCCTGCGGCGGCAGCGGTTCGCCATCCAGCCAGGCCTTGCCGTCACGCATCGCCAGACGACCCTCAACAAACCAGCCGATTACCATCGGATAAATGGCATGCTCCTGATGCTGCACCCGCTCCGTAATCTCCGCTTCGCTGTCGCCGGGAAAAACCGGGACTTTGGCCTGCAGGATCACCGGACCTCCATCCAGCTCGTCAGTGACGAAATGTACGGAGGTGCCATGTTCGCTATCGCCATTTTCCAGCGCCTGACGATGCGTATGCAGACCCGGATATTTCGGCAACAGGGAAGGGTGGATATTCAGCAGGCGATCGTGAAAATGGGCCACGAACGCGCTGCTGAGAATGCGCATATATCCTGCCAGCACAATCAGGTCTGGAGTGTAGGCTTCGATTTCAGCGATGAGCTGGCGATCGAAGGCTTCGCGGTCAGTGAAGTCGCTGGCGGCAAGCGAGTGGGCAGGAATACCTGCCTCCTGCGCCCGCGTAAGGCCATAAGCGGCGGCGCGGTTGCTGAACACGGCAGCCACGCTGCCGTGAATCCGCCCGCTTGCACAGGCGTCAAGGATGGACTGAAGGTTACTTCCGTTGCCGGAAATCAGTACAACCAGCTTTTTCATCCGTTGATGACCACACGCTCTTCGGCATCAGACGCTTTAATCACGCCGAGCTTCCAGGCTTTCTCGCCCGCAGCCTGCATCAGCGCAATCGCGTTGTCCGCGTCTGCCGGACTCAGGGCGATGATCATGCCGACGCCGCAGTTAAAGGTACGGTACATCTCGAAACGGCTGACGTTGCCCGCCTGCTGTAACCAGCTGAAGACGGCCGGCCACTGCCAGCTCTTCTCGTCGATGACGGCCTGAGTGTTGTCGGGCAGCACGCGCGGAATATTCTCCCAGAAGCCGCCGCCGGTCAGGTGTGCGATAGCGTGCACATCGACCTGCTCAATCAGGCTCAGGATATTTTTCACGTAGATGCGGGTCGGTTCCAGCAGATGATCGGCCAGCGGTTTGCCTTCCAGCTGTTCAGCCAGCGGATCGGTATTGCTGACTTCCAGAATCTTACGCACCAGCGAATAGCCGTTGGAGTGCGGGCCGCTGGAGCCGAGGGCAATCAGTACGTCGCCATCCTGCACCTTGCTGCCATCAATGATCTCTGACTTTTCCACCACGCCAACACAGAAACCGGCCACATCGTAATCTTCGCCGTGATACATGCCTGGCATCTCAGCGGTTTCACCGCCCACCAGCGCACAACCCGACTGCAGACAACCTTCGGCGATGCCGGTGATCACCGCAGAGGCGGTATCCACATCCAGTTTGCCGGTAGCGTAGTAGTCGAGGAAGAAGAGGGGCTCGGCGCCCTGTACCACCAGGTCGTTGACACACATCGCCACCAGGTCAACACCAATGGCATCGTGACGTTTGAGATCCATCGCCAGACGCAGCTTGGTGCCAACGCCATCGGTGCCGGAGACCAGCACCGGTTCACGGTATTTCTGCGGCAGCGCGCAAAGCGCACCAAAACCGCCCAGTCCACCCATCACTTCCGGGCGACGCGTCTTTTTCACTACGCCTTTAATACGGTCAACCAGAGCGTTACCAGCATCAATATCAACACCGGCGTCTTTGTAACTGAGAGAGGTTTTGTCGGTCACTGCGAGGTCCCCACGCGAGTTGCGGTTGGTGGTTTAAAATAAAGCGCGGCAATTCTATCAGTGCAGGCAAACGTTTGCGAGTCCGGGATTGCGCATCGGGCGATTTTCATTAATCCTCTATTTGTCCCGGTAAAACCCGCGGCTTTGCGCAAGAGCAGGTGGCGCGGAGCGTAAAAGGCGGTATAATCCCGCGATTTTTTTTAGCTCAACTCATTCCGGGAGAACACCAATGAAGATCGTGGAAGTCAGACACCCGCTGGTCAAACATAAACTGGGCTTGATGCGTGAGCATGATATCAGTACAAAGCGTTTTCGCGAGCTGGCGTCTGAAGTGGGCAGCCTGCTGACCTACGAAGCGACCGCCGATCTGGAAACAGAGCGCGTAACCATTGAGGGCTGGAATGGCCCGGTAGAGATCGATCAGATCAAAGGCAAAAAAATCACGGTGGTGCCGATTCTGCGTGCCGGCCTGGGCATGATGGAAGGGGTGCTGGAGCACGTTCCCAGCGCCCGTATCAGCGTGGTGGGTGTTTACCGTGATGAAGAGACACTGGAGCCGGTTCCCTATTTCCAGAAGCTGGTCTCTAACATCGAAGAGCGCCTGGCGCTGGTTGTCGATCCTATGCTGGCGACTGGCGGTTCCATGATCGCCACCATCGACCTGCTGAAGAAAGCGGGCTGCACCAGCATTAAAGTGCTGGTACTGGTTGCCGCACCAGAAGGGATTGCCGCGCTGGAGAAAGCGCATCCTGACGTTGAGCTTTACACCGCGTCAGTGGATCAGGGACTGAATGAGAAGGGTTACATCATTCCCGGGCTCGGCGATGCCGGGGACAAGATTTTCGGAACCAAATAAATCGCATAGCCGACCAGAGAGTCGGCTTTTTTTTGGCAAAAAAAAGATCCCCGAACGGGTTCGGTGTGGCTGCGAGGCTCACCGGCGTGCCTGCTGCTGTGCCAGAGGCGCGCGCCCTGGGGGATAAATAACACAAGGGGATAAATGATGACTCGTCGCGCCATTGGCGTCAGTGAACGACCGCCGTTACTGCAAACCATTCCACTCAGCCTGCAACACCTGTTCGCCATGTTTGGTGCCACGGTACTGGTACCGATTCTGTTCCACATCAACCCGGCGACGGTGCTGTTATTTAACGGCGTAGGCACGCTGATCTACCTCTTTATCTGTAAAGGCAAAATTCCCGCTTACCTCGGTTCCAGTTTTGCCTTTATCTCGCCAGTACTGCTATTGCTGCCGCTGGGGTATGAGGTCGCGCTGGGCGGATTTATCCTGTGCGGCGTGCTGTTCTGTCTGGTGGCGCTGATTGTCAAACGCGCGGGCACCGGCTGGCTCGATGTGATGTTTCCCCCGGCGGCGATGGGCGCGATTGTCGCCGTCATCGGTCTGGAGCTGGCAGGGGTAGCCGCTAATATGGCGGGTTTGCTGCCCGCGGAAGGCAGTGCGCCCGACAGTACAACCGTGCTGATTTCGCTGGTCACGCTGGCAGTGACGGTATTCGGTTCCGTGCTGTTTCGTGGCTTCCTGGCGATCATCCCGATTCTGGTCGGGGTGGTAGCGGGTTATCTGCTCTCTGCATTTATGGGCATTGTTGACTGGAGCGGCGTGATCAAAGCACCCTGGTTTGCGCTGCCAACTTTCTATACCCCGCGCTTTGAGTGGGTGGCGATGCTGACGATCCTGCCTGCGGCGCTGGTGGTGATTGCCGAGCATATCGGTCATCTGGTGGTCACCGCCAACATCGTAAAGAAAGATCTGATTCGCGACCCTGGCCTGCATCGTTCAATGTTCGCCAACGGCTTATCAACGGTCATCTCCGGCTTCTTTGGTTCAACGCCTAACACCACCTACGGTGAAAACATCGGGGTGATGGCGATTACCCGCGTCTACAGTACCTGGGTGATTGGCGGCGCGGCGATTCTGGCGATCCTGCTCTCCTGTGTCGGCAAACTGGCGGCGGTGATCCAGGCGATCCCGGTACCGGTAATGGGCGGCGTGTCGCTGCTGCTGTATGGCGTGATCGGCGCATCCGGTATTCGGGTGTTGATCGAGTCCAAAGTCGATTACAACAAAGCGCAAAATCTGATCCTGACCTCGGTGATCCTGATCATCGGCGTCAGCGGTGCGAAGGTGCATATCGGTGCTGCGGAGCTGAAAGGCATGGCGCTGGCGACAATCGTAGGGGTTGGATTAGCGCTGATCTTCCGTGTGATCTCGCTGTTGCGTCCGGAAGAAGTGGTGCTGGAGGCTGAAGAATCGCGCGAGCCGTGATCGCAGCAAGCCTGACAGGATCGGGGCAGGGACGCCCCATTCATCTCTTTCTGAAAACTGTGTTAGACTTCCCCCGATTTTTTGCTTGTTCTCTTGCTGAGGTGCTTCTGAACACGCCGGCACAATTGTCATTGCCACTCTATTTACCTGACGATGAAACCTTCTCCAGCTTCTGGCCGGGGGAAAACCCGTCGCTGATTGCCGCGCTGAAAGGCGCTCTCAACCAACAACATGGCAGCTATCTCTACTTCTGGTCACGCGAAGGCGGAGGGCGGAGCCATTTGCTGCACGCCGCGTGCGCCGAGATGTCAGCGCGCAGCGAAGCGGTCGGTTACGTTCCGCTGGATAAACGCACCTGGTTTGTACCGGAAGTACTGGAAGGGATGGAGCAGCTGTCACTGGTCTGCATCGATAACATCGAGTGCATTGCAGGCGAGCCTGAATGGGAAATGGCGATCTTCGATCTCTATAACCGTATTCTGGAAACCGGCAATACGCGCCTGTTTATTACCGGCGATCGTCCGCCACGCCAGCTTAATCTGCAACTGCCCGATCTCGCCTCGCGGCTGGACTGGGGGCAGATCTATCGCCTGCAGCCTCTCTCCGACGAAGACAAATTACAGGCGCTGCAACTGCGCGCCGGGTTACGCGGATTTGAGCTGCCGGAAGATGTGGGTCGCTTCCTGCTGAAGCGACTGGATCGTGAAATGCGCACCCTGTTTGATACGCTGGATCGGCTTGATCGCGCCTCGATCAGCGCCCAGCGTAAACTCACCATTCCGTTTGTGAAAGAGACACTCGGCCTTTAAAACAGGTCGAGCACCGCTTCGGGCGGACGCCCGATCCGCGCCTTGTCGCCATTGATCACTATCGGCCTTTCAATCAGCACCGGATGTTCCACCAGCGCATCCAGCAGCGCACTTTCGCTTTTGTCGCTGAGTGCCAGTTCGCTATAGATCGCCTCTTTAGTCCGCATCAACTGCTGTGCGCTCTGCATTCCCAGTTTCTGTAACAGGATTTGCAGCGTCTCGCGATCGGGCGGCGCTTGCAGATAGAGCACCACGTCCGGCTCGATCCCGCGGGCGTTCAGCAGTGCCAGCGTCTCGCGGCTCTTGCTGCAGCGCGGGTTGTGGTAAATCGTCACCATCTCAGACTCTCCTCTATTCGCAGCGTGAATGCTCAGCCTTTCTGATATTGCTTAAAGCGCTGTTGTAACTGGCGCAGCTGATCGATACGGGCATCGTAGCGCGCCTGTTTCAGGCTGCCGAGCGGCACCTGTGCGCTGGCGCTGCCAAGCGCGGTGATCGCCTGATCGAGCTGGCCATTCAGCGCCAGACTCTCTGCCCGCGCCGATAACTCTTCATCATTCAGTCCCTGCTGTGCAGACGCCTGGGCCAGCAAATCCCAGCCGTTGGGATCATCTTTATTAGCCCAGGTGTAGCGATTCAGAATGCGGCTGGCATTGGCATACTGTTTCGCTTCAACGTAGGCGTTGGCCAGGTTGAGCTGCACCACCGGGCTGTTTTTTGCACTGGTGGCGGCGCTGAGCAGGGCGATCGCCTGTTGTGGCTGATTCAGGCCGATATCGATGTCTGACATAAGATCCAGGAACCAGACGTTATTCGGCTGTTTCGCCAGCAGCGGCGTCATAATCCGCTTCGCATCGGCAAAGCTTTTCGCCTGCAAAAACTGTATGGCTTTGCCATATTGTGACGCCAGCTGCTCACGAGAATTGCCGCTGGCATACTGGCTCAGCAGTTCGTCGGTGAGCTGATTACGCCCGGTGGAGTACATGCCCAGTGAACGCACCTTTGCCAGATAGAAATCTTCTGTAGATTGCACCACCACCGGGCGCATCTGGTTAGCGCGGTTGCGGGCATCCGCCAGACGGCTGTCGGGCAGGGGATGCGTCAGCAGAATTTCAGGAGGCTTCGAGGAGAAACGGCTCTGATCGGCCAGCTTCTGTAAAAAGTTCGGCATCGCCTGAGGATCAAACCCGGCGCGCTGCAGTACCTGAATTCCGATGCGGTCGGCTTCCTGCTCATTACCCTGGGTAAAACTGATAATCCCCTGCTGAGTTCCCGCCAGAGTGCCGGTCAGTGCTGCCATGCCCGCCTGCGGATTGGCCATCGCCAGCAGAATAGAGCCCAGCGCACCGACCCATGTCAGTGGCGCATTGCGCTTCTGATCTTCCATTGCGCGCGCCAGATGGCGCTGGGTAACGTGTGAGATCTCATGCGCCATTACTGATGCCAGCTGGCTTTCATTTTCGGTATAGCGGAACAGCGCTGAGTGCAGCACCACGTTGCCACCAAAAAAGGCAAAGGCGTTAAGCTCATCGTTCTGAATCAGAAAGAAGTGGAACGGGGTTTTCACTGAGTCGGCGTGCGACACCAGTCGCTGACCCAGCTGATTAATATACTGATTAAGCAGCGGATCGTTGATCAGCGGCGCACTGGCACGCAGCTGGCGCACATAAAAGTCGCCCATCTGCAGTTCCTGATTAATCGACAGCGTCGAACCGGCCGTAGTGCCAATATCGGGAAGTGAATCACTGACATCGGCGTAAGCAGGTGACAGAGTAGTGAAAATGAGCGTCGGAAGGAGCGCGGCGATCAGCGTTTTCTTTAACCGGTTCAACATGCCTTAATCCTGTAGAGAGGCCCTGAAAATGGACAGGTGCGCAGCGGGAATGTTCCATTTTTCGCAGATAACGACGGTTCGTGACTATCTTAACCAGAGCATCAAAAGAATGAAATGTCGTTTTCTGGCAAACGACCAACGTAATTTGTGCAAGAACGCCCATTTTGACGAAAAAAATTGAACGTCCTGCCAACTTAAACCGCGGTTAAACGAATAAAAACCGGCGGAGTATCGCCGGGTTTGTGAGCGGTTAAGTAATGCCTTATTCATTTATTCCCAATGCGCTTCGGCAGAATAAAGCAGAATCTGCTGCCGCGCAGATTTAGCCTGTGAGCGGATTTTTTTAAAGTTATGTAAATTCACTCAAAAAAACTGACTATGGCATGAGTTTTTCCAGGTCTACTCTGAAAAAATAGCCCTCTCTGAGCCGTGAATCTCCTCTTCGCCATTGATAAATTAAATCGTAGCTCCCGCCTTTATCCTGCTTATTCCAGCTACGCCTGGCTGTTATTTATTGCTGTTAATGTCACAGGAAGTGAAAAGAGCACAAAGAGTCAGGTCCATTCTGATTAAGACCTTTTTTTCCTCATAATGAAACTTTTCGATTAATACGGAAGGTGAATAATTTCAGCAGTTATCAGCCGCGCGCTGACCTGAATTTACGCAGGCGAGAATTATGCCTGCGCTGTGATATAGATAGCCGACCTGATTCAGTCCTGAATCTGCCAGACATTATTTGCCGGAGAGAAGTGTTATGCGTTCAGTTGTTTCATACGCGTTAATCGCCATTATTGGCGGAGTCGTTGGCGCGGCTGTCACACAGAGTGGCGAGATTTATGACAAAGTGACACGCCATTTTGCAACCGAGCCACAGGAAGCCCCGGGATTCTGGAGCACACCAGCGATTGAAGGTTACGGCAAAATTCATTATGAGCCCGACGCCGCGTTTAAACCGGTTGCGGGCCTGAGCAATAAAATTGTTTTCCAGATTACCCGAAGCGATGGCGCGATGACCGCGCCCAATCTGGGACTGGAGCGTGTGGCGCGCGTGGTGAATTTATATATCGCCTCCGGCATTCCGGCCGATCAGCTGAAGTTTGTCGTTTCGGTCACCGGCGATGCGACGCCCGCCATGCTGGATAACGCCCATTTTAAAAAGTTTTATGGCATCGAAAATCCAAACCTGAAGCTGATTAATGAGCTGAATCAGGCGGGAGTGAAAGTCTCGGTCTGCGATCAGTCCGTGGCATTCCATCACTATCCTAATAACTGGATTGATAAATCTGTAGTCCATGCACTTTCCAGTCCGACCACCGTATCAACCCTGCAAAACCAGGGATACGCGTGGCTGGCAATGTAATTGATGTTTTAAACGATCGGGAGAAGAGTTAATGCGTCCAGCAGCTTTAGTGGTGATGGCAGCCGTAGCGGGATTTATCGGAGGCAATGTTTTACAGTTGCCGGAATTATTCGATAAGGTCAGCGGAAAAATGGCGGATAATAAATCCGAACCTGCTGATTTCTGGAGTACGCCAGCGATTGAAGGCTACGGCAAAATACATTATGTCGATACGCCTGCATTTAAACCCGGCACGACAGCGGGCCTGAGTAATAAAATAGTATTCCAGATCAACCGCAGTGAAGGGGATATTCGTAAGCCGAATCTTGGTCTGGAGCGCGTAGCGCGCGTCACCAACCTCTATTATGCGGCAGGTGTGCCACTCGACCAGCTGAAATTTGTGGTGTCAATTAACGGCGACGCGGTTTCATCAGCGCTGAATAATGACCAGTTCAGCAAAGCCTACGGCGTCGATAACCCGAACCTGAAGCTGATCAGCGAGCTGAAAAAAGCGGGCGTTCAGGTCACTATCTGCGATCAGTCAGTGGCGTTTCATCAGCTTGAGCGCAACTGGATCGACCCGATGGTCACTCACACTATCTCCAGCGGCACCACCGTTGCGACCCTGGAAAACAGCGGTTACGCCTTCCTGATGCTTTAATTCCCCCACAGCGGCGTCACTGCCGCTGTCATCTGCCCGTCAAATTGCTGTGATGCCCCTGTCATAGAACGCCACTAGTGTTGTCGCAATGAGATCGATCTCATCGACAATACACGAGGCAGTCATGACCGATTTAATCAGCGTAGCCAGACTGGCAGGGGTCTCCCGCGCAACCGCTGCGCGCGCCTTTTCTGACCCTCATCTGCTAAAACCGGGCACGCTGCAAAAGGTGCTTGCCGCCTCGGAACAGATCGGTTTCCGTCCGAATCATATTGCCCGTCAGCTCCGCACCCAGCACTCCACCACGCTTGGCGTCCTGTTGCCTTCACTGCTCAATCCGGTTTTTGCCATGCAGTTACAGGCGATGGAGCAGCAGGCTCGTCTGGCGGGATATGGGCTGCTGGTAGCAACCAGTGATTATCAGGCTGAGCGGGAAGCGGCCATTGTCGAACTTATGCTGCACCAGCGTGTCGCCGGTCTGGTACTGACGGTGGCAGATGCCGACAGCAGTGCGCTGCTGCCGACACTGGCAGCGGCGAAGATGCCCTTCGTGCTGACCCACAACGTACCGCAACAGCACGAATGGCCCGCGCTGTGCGTAGATAACCGCAAAGCCATTGCCGAAGCGACCGCCCATCTGGTGTCACTGGGACACCGCCACATCGTGATGGCTGCCGGTCCTATGCAGCAATCTGACCGCGCCCGTCTGCGCTACCTTGGCTACTGCGATGCCATGCAGCAGGCCGGTCTGACGCCGCAGGCGATGATTGAGATGCCCAGCCATATCCAGTCCGATTTCCATCTGTTGCTGCCGCTGATTAATGCACCTTTGCCGCTGACGGCGGTGATTTGCAGTAACGATCTGCTGGCTATCAGCCTGCTGGGCGCCGCTGCGCGTGCCGGCGTCAGCGTTCCGAATCAGCTCTCCGTGGTCGGCTTCGATGGCATTGAGCTGGGCGAACAGCTTTCACCTTCACTGGCCAGCGTGGTGCAGCCGATTGCGCTAATGGGCGCGCGCGCTATTGACCTGCTTCTGAATCCCGTCGGCGGTAAAACCCATCTGCTGGCTCATCATTTACGTTTCGGGGAGAGTGTCGCCCCGGCATTTCATGGCTCTTTTTCAGGGGAACATCATGTCACTCACCGTTAGTTTCAAACCTATCGCCAGCGCTGCGCTGCTGGCCGGATGCACGCTTGCCTCATCGTGGGCGCAGGCGGCTGAAAATGCTATCTGCTACAACTGCCCGCCAGAGTGGGCCGACTGGGCGACACAGCTCCAGGCGATCGAAAAAACGACGGGTATTCATGTGCCGCAGGATAATAAAAATTCGGGTCAGGCGCTGGCGCAGCTGGTTGCCGAGAAAAGCAATCCGGTCGCCGACGTGGTCTATTACGGCGTCAGCTTCGGCATTCAGGCAGTCAGTGCAGACGTGGTCAGCGCTTACAAACCGGCAAACTGGGATCAGATCCCGGCAGGCATGAAAGATCCTGCTGGCAAGTGGGTGGCGCTGCACTCCGGTACCATGGGCTTTATGGTCAATGTTGATGCGCTGGGTGGCGCGCCGGTGCCGCGCTCCTGGGACGATCTGCTGAAGCCGGAATATAAAGGCATGGTGGGTTATCTTGATCCGGCCAGCGCCTTTGTCGGCTACGTTGCAGCCGTCGCGGTGAATCAGGCGAAAGGCGGCAGTCTTCATGACTTCACCCCGGCTATCAACTGGTTCAAAGCGCTGCAACGCAACCAGCCGATTGTGCCTAAGCAGACCGCCTATGCCCGGCTGATTTCAGGCGAAATCCCGATTCTGATCGACTACGACTTCAACGCCTATCGCGCCCGCTACAAAGATCACGCCAATGTGGAATTTGTGATCCCCAGCGAGGGGACGGTCACGGTGCCTTACGTCATCAGCCTGGTGAAAAATGCGCCGCATCCGGCCAACGGTAAGAAAGTGATCGATTTCGTGCTGTCAGATGCCGGTCAGGCGATCTGGGCTAATGCCTGGCTGCGTCCGGTCCGGGCGGGCGCGATGTCACCCGAAGCGAAGAAATATTTTCTGCCTGACAGCGACTATGCGCGCGCTCACACGGTTGATTATCAGCAGATGGCCGATGCGCAGAAGAGCTTCTCCGCCCGTTACCTGAGCGAGATCCGCTGATGTCACTCTCAGAGATCAATCCGTTTGCTGCTGGCGACTCAGTTCGCCACCGCCTTCGGCCGCTGGGGGCAAACTGGCCGTGGATGCTGCTGCCTGCGCTGCTGTTCTTTGCTGCCTTCTGGCTGTTGCCGTTTGCTCGTCTGTTGCAGATCGGTATGACGGAAGATCGCACGACTCACCACAGCGGCTACTGGACGGTAATCAGCCAGCCGCAATATCTGCAAAGCCTGCTGAATACCGTGCTGCTCTCGGCAGCGGTCACACTGGTGACGCTGCTGATTGCTGCGGTGGTGGGCTGCTTTCTGGCACGGCAGCGCTTTACCGGGCGAGGCACGCTGCTGGCGCTGCTGACCTTTCCGCTGGCCTTTCCGGGCGTGGTGGTGGGATTTCTGATGGTCATGCTGGCGGGGCGTCAGGGTGTTCTGGCGCAACTCAGTCTCAGCCTGTTTCATGAGCGCTGGGTCCTTGCCTATTCGCTCAGCGGTTTATTTATTGGCTATCTCTATTTTTCGCTGCCGCGCGCCATCGTGACGCTGGTGGCGGCCAGTGAAAAGCTGGACCGTTCGCTGGAAGAGGCCGCCCGTTCGCTGGGTGCCAGCCAGTGGCGCATCATCATTGACGTCATCATTCCTGGGCTGAAACCGGCGCTGCTCTCCTGCGGTGCGCTCTGTTTCGCCACCAGCATGGGCGCCTTTGGCACCGCATTTACCCTTGGCACAGAGCTCGCGGTGCTGCCGCTGACCATTTATGGTGAGTTCACTAATTACGCCAACTTTGCCACTGCGGCGGCGCTTTCGGTGGTGATGGGGGCGGTGGCTTGGCTGGCGCTGATGCTGGCGAACGGACTGGCTGCCCGCCGTAAGGAGAAGGCATGAAACGCCGGGGGCTGTTCTGGCTGCAGGTGGTGATCACCAGCCTCACCGCGCTGTTTATGATTGTGCCGGTTGTGCTCTCGATGCTGGCGGGCGTCACGCAGAACTATTTCACTGGCCTGCGCAGCGGCCTGACACTGAAGTGGGTGGAACAGGTGTGGCAGATGTATGCCGACACCTTCTGGCTGTCGCTGCTGATCGCTCTGAGTTGTCTGGCGGTAACGGTTATCGCTGGCGTGCCGGCCGCCTGGGGCTTACTGAAATCACCGTCTCGCTGGGCCAGCCGCATTGAGGAGTGCCTGATGCTGCCAGTCGCATTGCCGGGCCTCGCCACCGCTCTGGGCATCATTCTGCTCTATGGTCAGTTCAGCGCGTTGCGCGACAGCTGGCTCTTCATCCTGATCGGCCATGTGCTCTTTACCTTGCCCTTTATGATCCGACCGGTGCTGTCGGTGATGCAGGCAATTGATCTGCCGCGCCTTGAAGAAGCCGCCGCCAGCCTGGGGGCGGGCTTCTGGCGCCGCTTCTTTACCGTGGTCGTCCCGAACTGCCGTAACGGCATTCTGGCGGGCGCATTTATGGTGATCACCCTGTCGGTGGGGGAGTTCAACATTACCTGGATGCTGCACACGCCACTGACCAAAACCCTGCCGGTCGGTCTGGCCGACAGCTACACCTCGATGCGGCTGGAAGTCGGGTCCGCCTATACCCTGATCTTTATTATGATGATTTTACCGCTTCTGCTGTTGCTCAACGCCTGTAATCACTGGTTGGAACGGCAATCTTCGCGGCAGCAGAGAGAGGAAACCGTATGAATGAGGCCGTCAACGTGACGCTGCGCCACTGCTCGCGTCGCTTTAATCAGCAGGTCGCGCTGCATCCGCTCGACCTGCAGGTTCACGCCGGTGAAACACTGGTATTGCTGGGGCCGTCAGGCTGTGGCAAAACCACGCTGCTGCGTATTATCAGCGGTCTGGATAGCAGCGATCCCCCGGGAGAGATCTGGTTTAACAAGCGTAACGTCACCGCGCTGCCCATTGAGAAACGCAACGTTGGCATGGTGTTTCAGAACTACGCGCTGTTCCCGACGCTCAACGTGGCGCAGAACGTCGCCTATGGTCTGAAGGTGCAGGGCGTGCCACGTGCCGAGCGTGATGCGCGGGTCGCGGAGATGCTGGCACTGGTTGACCTGACACATCTGTCCCACCGGGCGATTGATAAATTGTCCGGCGGGCAGAAGCAGCGGGTGGCGCTGGCACGTGCGCTGGCCGCCCGGCCCAAAGTCCTGTTGTTCGATGAGCCGCTGGCAGCGCTTGACGCCAGGCTGCGCGATCGGCTGCGGCTGGAGATCGGCGCGCTGCTCAAGCGGCTGGCGATCACTGCGGTTTACGTCACCCACGATCAGCAGGAGGCGATGGCGCTGGGCGATCGCATCGCGGTGATGGAGCAGGGCCGTCTGGTGCAGTTGGATACTCCGCAGGGAATTTATCAGCGCCCGGCCTCCCGCTTTGTGGCGGATTTTGTGGGCGCCATAAACTGCATTGCGCACGATCCCGACGGTCATCCCCTGCGTTTTTGCCGCCCGGAAGATGTGCTGCTGGCCGACGACACCCGCTATGCCCAGCGCGGTGTGGTGGTGAGCAGTACGTTTCTTGGCGCCTCGCAGCGCTTACTGATCGATATCGGGCTGGATAACCCCATTCAGGTCGAGCGTCATGCCCGCGAAATCTGGCAGGCGGGACAGCGCATCAGCTGGTCGCTGACCCGCCAGGCCGCGCTGGAATTTAGTTGCTAAGGAGTCTGTTGTGTCTGTTCAACCCACAGTCATCGCGCAAATCAGCGATCTGCATATCAAGGCTTTTGGTCGTCTCTCTTATAAACAGGTCGATACCCATGCCGCTTTACTGCAGGTTATCGATACCCTTAACGCGCTGCAGCCGCGCCCCGATGTGGTGGTGATTACCGGCGACCTGGTCGATTTTGGCAGGCCGGAAGAGTATCAGACGCTGCGGGAAGCCCTGCAGCGCCTCCAGTTGCCCTTTTATCTGATGGCGGGCAATCACGACGATCGCGAGGCACTGCGTGCTGCCTTCCCGGATCACACCTACCTGCAGGCGGGACCAACCCTGAACTGGCAGCTTAGTGTGGGCGGCGTCAGGCTGCTGGCCCTGGACTCCAGCGTACCGCAACAGCCGTGGGGGGAGGTGGATGAGCAGCAGTTGCAATGGCTGGATCAGGCACTGCGCGAGGCCGCGGATCAGCCCACGCTGGTGATGCTGCATCATCCCCCTTTTGCCTGTGGCATTGCGCATATGGATCGGCAACGGTTACGCCATCCTGAGGCACTTGAGGCGATCATTGCCCGCCATCCGCAGGTTGAGCGGGTGCTTTGTGGTCATCTGCATCGCAGCCTGCAGACCCGCTTTGCCGGAACCCTGGCCTGTGTCGCACCCGGCGTGTCGCATCAGGTGGCTCTGGATCTGCACCCGGAGGGGCCGGCTCACTTTATTCTGGAGCCGCCCGGCTTTTTGCTCCATTGCTGGCAGCCAATGCAGGGAATGGTCACGCATCAGTGCGCGATTGGCCACTTTTCGGGACCCTGGCCATTTTACGATAGTCAGGGGTTAATCGATTAGTGCCAGCTAAATCTGTATTAAGCGGGGTGATATTTGTCTTAATGCTGCTCAAAAATGCCGACACAGTGTAGACTTAAGCCCGGCTATCAGGGCTTCTGGCACACATTAAAAAAATAATCAGGCATTCACGACATGACACTCTTCTCCGGGGCGGCGACGCCATGTTAAAGCTCTTTCGGCCCAAGGCCGACTTGCGCAATCTGATCGCCCTGCTGGTGATTGTCAGCATTGTTATCACGCTCGCGAATACGCTCTACGCCACCTGGCGGGTGCAGCGCCAGGTGCTGATTGACACCACGCTTGAGGCTAACCGGGCCTATGCCGCCAAGCTGGCCTCAACCAGTGAAATTTTCTTCCAGCTGGCGCAGTCACAGTTGCACTACAGCGCCAATCAGCTAAGCCGTGACTTTAATAATGAAGGACTGCTGAATAGCGAAGTCAATCGTCTGCGTGAGCAGACTACCAGTTTCAACTCGGTGGCCGTGGTGGATGAGCAGGGCGCGATCAAAGCGATCTCGCCCGAATCCCTGACGCTGAAAGGGATGCGTGTCACCAGCGACGCCTCCCGCGAAGCGCTGACGCTGCGGCAGCCGATCATCAGTAAACCGACCCTTTCTGCAGCCAATAATCTGCTGGTGTTTGTCTCCTGGCCAATCTGGAGTCCCGATGGCGACTATCTGGGCTACATCGGCGGCACGATCTATCTGAAGAAAAAAAGCATTCTGAATGCGCTACTGGGTGAACAATTCTACCGTGATGGCACCACGGTCTATGTGCTCGACAGTAATAATGAGGTGTTGTATCACCAGAATCGTCAGCTGATTGGTAAAGTTCTGCCCGCCATCGTCAGTCCGCGTGACGAGCAGACCAATGGCTCGCTGATGCTTGCGGGTGCAGGTGAGTCCACGCAGCTGGCGGGCTATGCCGTCGTCCCGACTACCGGCTGGACGGTGGTGGCGCTGAAGCCGATTAACGTCACGCTGAACCCGCTTTCAGGCCTGTTAATGAAAGTCCTGAAAAACTCGGTGCCGTTCGCACTGCTGACCCTGCTGGTTGCGTTAGGGCTGGCACGGCTGATTGCCCGACCACTGTTCCAGCTGGCCCGCAAAGCCAGCCGGATGGATGCGCAGGGCGTATCAAAAGAGATTGGCGGCATCAGTGCCTGGTATTTTGAGGCGGCGCAGGTCAAGCGCGCGCTGCTCACCGGCATCGGACTGGTGCAGGACAAAATCGGTCGTCTGAGTTCGGAAGCCCAGACCGACCCCCTGACTCAGTTGCTGAATCGGCGTGGTCTTAATGCGGTACTGGAGTACTACCGCACGCTACGCCAGCCTTTCTCGGTGCTGGCGCTGGATATCGATCACTTTAAAAACGTCAACGATAGCTGGGGCCACGATGTGGGCGACCGGGTGATTCAGCAGGTGGCGAGCACGCTGCGTGCCAGTGCCCGTCACTCTGATGTGGTGTGCCGCAACGGCGGAGAGGAGTTTCTGATGCTGCTGCCGGGAACGGCGCTGGATGAGGCGCAGATTATCGCCGAGCGCGTGCGACTGGGTATTGCAGAAGCCTGGCTCACCGACGTGGGACGCATTACCTTGTCTATCGGCGTCGCGGCCTGGAATGGTTCGCAGGATGTCGGGCTGGAAGGCAGTTTAAAACAGGCGGATGCGGCACTCTATGAGGCGAAAAATGCCGGGCGCAACTGCGTTATCGTGGCCGCCGCGTAATCGCGTTAACTCACAGTGTTTCGCAACGGCAGGATAAAAATGGGTGGGGAAGGGGAAGTTAAGCAGGGCGCGGCGTTAAGGCTACCGCGCCCCTCAACATCAGGCTGACTTGACGTAATCCAGCACCATGTCGTGGTGATTCGAGGTCTTGAAGTTATCAAACACTTTTTCGATCCTGCCCTCAGCATCTATCAGGAAGCTGATGCGATGAATGCCGTCATAGGTTTTCCCCATAAACGTTTTTTCACCCCAGACGCCAAACGCCTGGCAGACTTCATGGTTTTCATCGGAGAGCAGGGTAAAGTTCAGCAGCTCTTTTTCGACAAACTTTGACAGTTTTTCCGGTTTGTCGGTGCTGATGCCCAGCACTTCCACGCCCGCTTTTTTCAACTCATCCATGTTGTCACGCAGACCGCACGCCTGCACGGTGCAGCCTGGTGTCATCGCTTTCGGGTAAAAGTACACCAGAACGCGCTGTCCCTGGAAGTCGGTCAGATTCACGTGTTCGCCGTCCTGATCGGGCAGGCTAAATGCGGGTGCAGTATCTCCGGCTTTCAGTGGATTCATTACATCTCTCCATTTTCTTATTCAGGCTGTGGGTAATACACCATCCGGTCAGAAACGGCCAGAGGGAAAATTACCATCAGGGGGTATTTCACCACATAGCCGGTCACCTTTCAGTGGCAGTAATGTGGAGAAATAACTCCGGTTAATTGACCAAAGCTTAGCGTACCGCGCTGACAGATTCGCTGCTGTCGGCATCTGACACACTGTAAAGGCGCAGCGTTCCCTGAGCATTCAGCTCCTGACACAGGGTATTAAACGCCTGCTCAAACGGGGTGCCACTGGTTCGCGTCGGACTGTGAGCGGTCATTTGAATATAGAGCGTAGGGGGCAAATTGTGTTGCGCTGGCGTAATGCGCGACACCAGTTCGGCCACATTCATCTGATGCTTATCGATAAGATCGGTAAAGCGTTCAATAATATGCGGCGAATCAGCCACCTCAACCTGAATGAACGCGGTGTCGGGCATCGGCGGACGGAGCCGGGCATTGGTGCGCTTCATGACGATCAGCAGTTCCAGCTCTGCCCCTTTCAATGGCAGGGTCGATTCAATCAGCGTGATCGCGTTCCAGCTGCCCGACAGCAGCATGATAAAGGTGAACTCATCCCCAAGCATGGCAAGACGGCTATCTTCAATATTGCAACCGCAGCTGCTGACGTGTCGGGTAATGGTGTTGACGATACCCGGACGGTCAACACCGAGCGCGGTGATCACCAGATGATGGGGCTGAGATTGCGGCAAAATGGCTTTTCCTCTGCTTTCGCTAATAACCATAAGGTAAACATAAAAAAAACTGCTGACAAGCGCGGGAATGGCGTGGCTGGCTTGCTTTTCCCTAAGTGTAAAACGTACCATGAAGCACTTGTTTGTCGAGGGGATCGCCAATGTTTACGGGAAGTATTGTTGCACTCGTTACGCCAATGGATGACAGCGGTAATGTCTGCCGGTCGAGTCTGAAAAAACTGATTGATTATCACGTCGCCAGCGGCACCGCGGCGATCGTTTCCGTCGGCACCACAGGCGAATCTGCTACCCTGAGCCATGAAGAACATGGTGATGTGGTGATGCTGACCCTGGAACTGGCCGATGGCCGTATTCCGGTGATTGCCGGAACCGGGGCAAACGCCACCGCTGAAGGCATCTCTCTGACTAAGCGTTTTGAAAATTCCGGCGTTGTGGGTTGCCTGACCGTGACCCCATATTACAACCGTCCGACGCAGGAAGGGCTGTTCCAGCACTTTAAAGCGATTGCGAATAGCACCAGCCTGCCACAGATGCTGTATAACGTTCCCTCGCGTACCGGTTGTGACATGCTGCCGGAAACCGTTGCCCGCCTGGCCGAAATCAAAAATATTATCGGAATCAAAGAGGCAACCGGGAACTTATCGCGGGTTAGTCAGATCCAAGAGCTGGTTAATGAAGATTTCATTCTGGTGAGTGGCGATGACGCGACTGCGCTGGACTTTATGCAACTGGGCGGTAAAGGCGTTATTTCGGTGACGGCCAACGTGGCTGCGCGCGAAATGGTCGAACTGTGTCAACTCGCACAGCAGGGCAATTTCGTCGAGGCACGCCGCCTGAATCAGCGTCTGATGCATCTGCACCAGACGCTTTTCTGTGAACCCAATCCTATCCCGGTGAAATGGGCTGCGAAACAGCTAGGATTAATCGCTAACGACACGCTGCGTCTGCCAATGACGCCACTGACTGCAGCCGGCCAGCCGAAAGTGGAGCAGGCGCTGGTGAAAGCGGGTTTGCGATAATTTAGGGAGTTTGAATGAATTACTCAGTAAAGCGGTCAACAGTAGCCACAGTGGTGGGGCTTTCTACCCTGATGCTGTTGTCGGCCTGTTCAAGCGATCAGCGTTATAAGCGCCAGGTCAGCGGTGACGAATCTTATCTTGAAGCCAGTCAGTTAAATGAACTGAAAGCGCCTGCCGGAATGATCCTACCGGTGCAGCGTGGTGATTTCGACGTGCCGCGCACGACCAGTCAGGCACCCACCGGCAAGCAGCTCGACATCCGTCCGCCAGCCCAGCCGCTGGCGCTGATGAACGGCACCCGCGCACAGTTCAGCAACAATACCGGCGCGCTGATGATTGATAACAGCCGCGGTTCAGTCTGGTCGCAGGTCGTCAACGTGGTGCAGTCATACAAATTCCCGATTGCCTCCCGTAATGACGCAGGCCAGCAGCTGACGACGGACTGGGTGCAGTGGAACCGCGCTGATGAAGATCAGCAGTATCGTGGCCGCTACCAGATCAGCGTGCAGTCGCAGAGCTATCAGCAGCAGTTAACCGTTCGTCTGCTGGAGCTGCAGCAGGATGGTAAAACCATTACCTCACCTGTG
The DNA here is from genome assembly GCF_049310725.1 of Pantoea sp. BJFS-204. Lineage (NCBI taxonomy): Bacteria > Pseudomonadati > Pseudomonadota > Gammaproteobacteria > Enterobacterales > Erwiniaceae > Pantoea > Pantoea sp. BJFS-204. The sequence continues at coordinate 179,702 of NZ_JBMOWE010000001.1, forward strand.
CAGATCCAGCGTTACACCGCGCAGATGCTGAATGACATCAGCACCGGTATGGACAAGATTGATACGGCGAGTGAAAACGCGGCCTCTGGTCGGGTGAATGGGGCCATTGATGTGCAGAGCGGTGCAGATGATACCGGCCTGCCACTGCTGATCCTGCGTACGCCATACAACGTGGCATGGCAGCGTCTGCCTGATGCAATGAAACGCGTCGGGATGGAAGTGACCGACACGACCCGCTCAACTGGCAGCATGAAGGTGACCTACAAGTCACTGAGCAGCAGCGACTGGGATTCAGTCGGTGCGAAAGATCCGGAATTACCAAACGGTGATTACAAAGTGCAGGTCGGCGATCTCGACAACCGCACCAGTCTGCAATTCATCGACCCGAAAGGGCATGTGCTGACCCAGTCGCAGAACGATGCGCTGGTGGCCGTGTTCCAGGCGGCGCTGAACAAATAAAGTTGCCCAAGGCCGGAGATTCTCCGGCCTTTTTATTTTGTTTTTGGCATAATAGCGCGCGGCGAAGTAAACGATTGCGTCAAGGCAATCGCCGCAGCGGCACTGGCCGCTGAACACCCGTTATTTCAAGTCTGGAGTGAACAAGATGCAAAAGCGAGCTGAGTTGTATCGCGGTAAAGCGAAAACCGTATACAGCACCGATAACCCGGATCTGCTGATACTCGAATTCCGCAACGATACGTCAGCAGGTGATGGCGCCCGAATCGAGCAATTTGATCGCAAGGGAATGGTTAACAACAAGTTTAACCATTTTATCATGACTAAATTGCAGGAAGCGGGTATCCCGACCCAGATGGAAGCGCTGCTGTCAGATACTGAAGCGCTGGTGAAGAAGCTGGAGATGGTGCCGGTAGAGTGCGTGGTACGTAACCGCGCCGCAGGCTCGCTGGTAAAACGTCTGGGCGTGGAAGAGGGCATTGTGCTCAATCCGCCGCTGTTTGATCTTTTCCTGAAAGATGATGCAAAGCATGACCCGATGGTCAATGAATCCTACTGCGAAACCTTTGGCTGGGTCAGCAAACAGAACCTGGCGCGGATGCAGGAGCTGACCTTTAAAGCCAACGAGGTGCTGAGCAAACTGTTCGACGATGCGGGTCTGATTCTGGTCGACTTCAAACTGGAGTTTGGTCTGTTTAACGGCGAAGTGACGCTGGGCGATGAGTTTTCGCCAGACGGTGCGCGCCTGTGGGACAAAGAGACGCTGGATAAAATGGATAAAGACCGTTTCCGCCAGAGCCTCGGCGGCGTGGTGGAAGCCTATGAAGCGGTTGCACAGCGGCTGGGCGTGAAGCTCGACTGAGTTTGCCTGCCGCGCAGAAAGAAAAAGGAGAGCCCCGGCTCTCCTTTTTTCATTTCAGGGTAAAGCTGGTGATTGCTGCCTCACACAACTAAAATCATGCCATCTGAAAAAATGACTGAGGGAATACAGCATGCGCTGGCAAGGGCGTCGCGAAAGCGACAATGTAGAAGACCGTCGCGATCAATCGTCCGGTTTAGGCGGCGGAGGCCGCCAGATTCGTCTGCCGCGCGGTAAAGGCGGTATTGTGCTGCTGATTGTCGTGGCCATCGCGGGTTATTACGGTTACGACCTGACCGCACTGCTGACAGGCGGCGAAGTTGCACCGACCAGCCAGCAGCAACAGCGCAGCGTCAGCGCCAATGATGATGAGGCTGCGAAATTTACGAAGGTGATCCTGGCCACCACGGAAGACACCTGGGGCAAACTGTTCCAGCAGATGAACAAACAGTATGTGGCACCGAAGCTGGTGATGTATCGCGGCGCAACCCGCACTGGCTGTGGTACCGGACAGTCAGTCATGGGGCCGTTCTACTGTCCTGCCGATCAGACCGTCTACATCGACCTCTCTTTTTATGACGAGATGAAAACCAAACTTGGCGCGGACGGTGACTTCGCCCAGGGCTACGTCGTCGCGCATGAAGTTGGCCACCATGTCCAGAAACTACTGGGTATTGAACCGAAAGTGCGTGAAATGCAGCAGGGTGCCAGCCAGACGCAGGTTAATCAGCTCTCCGTCAAAATGGAACTGCAGGCGGACTGTTTTGCCGGTGTCTGGGGACACTATATGCAGCAGGAAAATATCCTTGAAGCGGGCGATCTGCAGGAAGCGCTGAATGCCGCCGAGGCAATTGGCGATGACCGCCTGCAGCAGAAAGGTCAGGGCCGCGTAGTGCCGGACAGCTTCACCCACGGCACGTCTGAGCAGCGCTACACCTGGTTCAAGCGCGGGTTTGATGGTGGCAATCCAGGACAGTGCAACACCTTCGCCAGCAACTGATGAGTCTGCAGCCTCTTACGCAGCTTATGCAGCAGGCCGGTGTGCGTCGTCTGGCGGTGATCAGCGGCGACCCGGCCTGGTGTTTACTACGGGCTGCGGCGTGGCGTGAAACGCTGACCGGCGACTGGCTGGCGTTGAGCCCGGAACCGCTGTTCTCTGCTTCGGATAAAGGGCCGGGTCAGTATAAAACGCCGGTCCTGCACAAACAGCCTGCTGCGGTGCGCACGCTGCTTGGCCGTGAATTTCGTCATGCTCTGTTTGACGCTCGTCAGGGCTTTCATGCCGACGCTTTCGCTGCGCTGGCTGGCACGCTCACCGCCGGTAGCTGGCTGTTACTGCTGGTGCCGCCCTGGGAACAGTGGGCGCAGCAGCCTGACAGCGACAGCCTGCGCTGGGCCGATGTCGCTGAACCCATCGCCACCCCTTATTTTGTTCACCACCTGCAACAGCTGATATTAGCGGATGACCAGGTGCTGCTGGAGCGGCAGCATCAGCCATGCCGGTTTCCGGCGCAGCCGGACTGGCCGCAGTGGCACTGTCAGGCACCGCAGCAGCAGCAGGCGATACTCGATCAGCTGATGAGGCTGCCATCGGGGGTTGCCGTGCTGACCGCGCCCCGCGGACGCGGTAAATCGGCGCTGGCGGGTATGCTGGCGCGATTGAACGGACATTGTCTGGTGACGGCTCCGGCCAAAGCCTCAACGGAGGTGCTGAGCACCTTCGCCGCTGACGCTTTTCACTTTATGGCACCCGATGCGCTGCTGGTGCTGGAGACGCCACCGCAGGCGGAATGGCTGATTGTGGATGAAGCGGCGGCGATCCCGGCACCGCTGCTTCAGGCGCTGGTCAGTCGATATCCCCGCGTATTGCTCACCACCACCGTACAGGGCTACGAAGGAAGCGGGCGCGGGTTTATCCTTAAATTCTGCGCCGGGCTTCCTGATGCAAACTATTTTACGCTCGATGAGCCGCTGCGCTGGTCGCGTTTCGATCCGCTGGAGCAGTGGCTGAACCGGGCGCTGCTGTTTGACGATGCCGCCGCGACCGCACCCGATTCTCCTGTAACGCCTCATCATGTTGAGCGCCACGATTTCAGCGCGCTGGAGGCCGCGTATCGTCTGCTGACCAGTGCACACTATCGTACCTCGCCACTTGATCTGCGCCGCCTGCTGGATGCTCCGGGCATGCAGCTGTGGCGGGCCGGCGACGCGCCGGCGTTACAGGGCGCGCTCTGGCTGGTGGAAGAGGGCGGTCTTGAACCTGCACTGGCACAGGCGGTCTGGGCGGGCACCCGGCGACCCCGCGGGAATCTGGTGGCGCAGTCGCTGGCAGCCCACGCTGGTCTGGCTGAGGCGGCGACATTGCGCTCGCTGCGCATCAGCCGTATTGCCGTGGCGGCGGAGCGGCGTCGTCTGGGAACCGGACAGCAGCTGGTTGCGGCAGCGGCCAGTGCGGCAGCCGGATATGACTACCTCTCCGTCAGCTTCGGCTACACTGAATCTCTCTGGGCGTTCTGGCGCGCCTGTGGCTTTAGCCTGGTGCGGATTGGCAGTCAGCGCGAAGCCAGTAGCGGCTGCTACGCGGCGATGGCCATGTTGCCCTGTTCTGCTGCGGGTGAGGCATTGCAGCACCGCGCGGCAGAACAGCTGGCGCGAGACTGGCCGCTGTTGCGCCAGCATATCGCACTGGAACTGCAGTTTGATCAGGTTACTGACGACGGATTGACCGCGCAGGATATTCGTCTGGCGGCGGGTTTTGCCTGGGCGCAGCGGCCACTGGAAGCGAGCCTGCCGGTGTTGCAGCGTCTGGTGCAGGCCAGTTCAGCCTCTGTACCGCTGCTGGCCGCGGCGGTTGCCACACCCACAGCCCTGGGCGAACTGGCCCAGCAGGCGGGAGTGAGCGGGCGCAAAGCGCTAGTCGCAGCGCTGCGTCAGCAGGCGGCAGCGGCCCTCCAGACACTGGGCGTTGATGCAGCCTTGCTGCACCTGCCGTTGAAATAATTCGACCAGCTGGTTCAAATTATCCTCATATGATTTTATGCCAGGCGGCGTAGAGTGAACACAGGAGGTCAACATGACACTGAAATATGTAATCGTTCAACAGCCTGCTACCACAGCACAGCTGTTTCTGCTCTACCATGGCGTTGGCGATAACCCGGATTCAATGGGCGAGATTGGCAACTGGTTTGCCCGAACGTTTCCCGACGCGCTGGTGGTGTCCGTCGGCTCGCCTGGTGCGAGTCGTCAGTGGTTCGGCGAAACCGACCTGCACGATCAGACCGTCCAGCAGCGGGTTGATGCGGCCATGCCGCAGTTTGTTGGGTCTGTGCGTCACTGGCAAAAAAAGAGCGGTGTGCGGCCGGAAGCGACAGCGTTAATCGGCTTTTCGCAGGGCGGCAGTATGGTGCTGGAAGGGGTTAAGGCGCATCCGGATCTGGCGGGCCGCGCGGTGGTGTTTAATGGCCGGTTTATTACCCTGCCGGAGAAGGCCAGCACCCGCACCACCATTCACCTGATCCACGGTGATTATGATGAGCAGGTCCCGCTGCATCATGCGCAGCAGGCGGAGCATCGGCTGACCGCCTGCGGTGGCGATGTTACCCTGGATATCGTTGACGATCTGGAGCATGCCATCGATCACCGCAGCATGGAGCTGGCGCTGAATCATCTGCGTTATACGGTGCCAAAACGCTACTTTGATGAGGCGTTAAGCGGCGCAAAACCGGGTGACGATGATGTTATCGTGATGATGTAAAAAAGCCCCTGCGCAAGCCCGATCTTAACGCTGATGAGAGCTGACTTTGTGAAGAACCATAAAAAAGCCCCTGCATAGCAGGGGCTTTTTCGTTTACTTCTTCTTCGGCCAGTTGTCGTCGTCATCCCATTTATCGTTGAAATCACGATGCGGCGGCAGGTCAGGTTTGTTATCCATAAATTTTTTATGATCGATGCGTTTCAGATCTTTATAAACGTTCATCAGCACGCCAACCATCAGCAGGATCACCAGGATCCACCAGTAATCTTTAATAAATTCCATTTGCTGCTCCTTAAAACCGCCGTCAGGCGATCAGTTGTTCCATGATGCGTTGGTACATCCGGCTCAGCATCTGCAGGTCGGAGGCTTTCACACACTCATTGATTTTATGAATGGTGGCATTCACTGGCCCCAGTTCCACCACCTGTGCACCCATCCGGGCAATAAAGCGGCCATCGGAGGTTCCGCCCGTGGTCAGCAGCTGCGGCTTAATTTCATTATAGTGCGCTACAGCTTTCACGACGGCATCAACCAGCTTACCGCGCGTGGTCAGGAAGGGCTGGCCAGAGAGTTTCCACTCAATGGTGTAACGCAACTGGTGACGATCCAGCAGCTCTGCGACCCGCTGACGAATCATCTCATCGGTGAGTTCGGTGCTGAAGCGGAAGTTAAACTGCACAAACAGCTCGCCGGGGATCACATTGTTACTGCCGGTACCCGCCTGGACGTTGGCAATCTGCATGCTGGTCGCCGGAAAGAACTCATTCCCCTGATCCCACTCGGTCGCGACCAGCTCGTTCAGCGCGGGCATCGCCCGGTGAACCGGGTTATCCGCCAGATGCGGATAGGCGACGTGGCCCTGCACGCCATGCACCATCAGGTTAGCGGTGATTGAGCCGCGACGGCCATTTTTCACCACATCACCCACCACTTCCGTGCTGGAGGGCTCGCCGACCAGGCAATAGTCGAGCCGTTCGCGGCGCGCCATCAGCCGCTCAACCACTTTAACCGTGCCGTTGGCCCCGCTGGCCTCTTCATCAGAGGTAATCATAAAGGCGAGTCGCCCTCGGTGATTGGGACGTACTGCAACAAAACGTTCGGCAGCCACCACCATTGCCGCCAGCGATCCTTTCATGTCGGCCGCGCCGCGACCGAACAGCATACCGTCGCGGATGGTGGGTTCAAATGGCGGATTAATCCAGCGACTGGCATCGCCAGGCGGCACCACATCGGTGTGACCGGCAAACGCCAGCGTTTCACCTTCGCCACGGGTGGCCCAGAAATTCAGGGTGTCGTCGATGTTCATCGTTTCAATCTTAAAGCCAATGGCTTCAAGACGGGCGATCAGCAGAGCCTGACATCCGGCATCATCGGGGCTGAGAGAGGGGCGACGAATAAGCTGCTGCGTCAGCTCAATGACCGGGCAAAACATATTATGACTTCTCCTGGATAGCAATCTGATAGGTGGCTTCGCTGAAACCGGCGAGCAGGGCGCCATCCGGGGCGCGCAACAGCGGACGCTTAATCATGGCGGGATGCGCCAGCATCAGCGCTTTGGCGCTGCTGGCATCGGTAACCGCGTCGCGATCACTCTCAGGCAATTTACGCCAGGTGGTGCCCCGGGTGTTAAGCAGAGCCTGATAACCCAGTGCATCGATAAACTCCTGCAGCAGGGCATCGTTCAGGCCATCCGCACGGTAGTCGTGGAAGTGATAGTCAACGCCTGCGTCTGCTAAAAAGCGCCGGGCTTTTTTTATGGTGTCGCAATTTTTAATCCCGAACATCACCCACTGCGTGCTCATTGCCCGATCCTTATTGTCCTGTGAGAAGTGAAAGCTGAAAAAAGCAGCCAAAGTGCGAGTTTACCATAGTGTGATCCGTTGCGGCATCTGCACAGGCGCGGGAATCGGGCCACAGAGCACGGCAGCAAAGTCATCGTCCGGCATCGGGTAAACGCTATCAATTTCGCAGCTAACCATTACCCTGCTTATCAATAAGAGCTTAGGAATTTCGCCATGTTGATAAAATAGTCTACCGCTGGGTTTAAAATAAATTATTTTCAACGGGGTTAAGGAGTTGCTGAAGTGTGCGTCAGCTTGCAAAACCAGCAACATTCATGTTTTTATGGCGTATGCCGATAGATATAACAGGTGTAAACGTATTCACCTGTATAAAAAAAGAGCGTAACATTGCCAGCACAATAAGAGAGGGCATTATGATTGACACCGAAATGGGAACCTGGAAAGAATTTATCGAAGCGATGTTACGCAACAAGTAACGCGCGAAGAAAAAGCAGGTTAATCCCGCTTGCTGGAATTCTTACCACACACAGAAATAAGGCGGCCACTGATATCAGTGACCGCTTTTTATTTGCGCCTCTACTTAGTCGAGCGGCTTCTCTTTGAGCGGGAAGCGGCGGCGTACCAGCACAAAGAACAGCGGCACAAAAAAGATCGCCAGCAGTGTGGCAGAGATCATTCCGCCCATCACACCGGTTCCTACGGCATGCTGGCTGCCGGAGCCCGCTCCGCTGCTGATCGCCATGGGCAGTACACCAAAGATAAAGGCCAGCGAGGTCATCAGAATCGGCCGCAGGCGCTGACGCGATGCCTCCAGCGTAGATTCCACCAGCTCGCGTCCACGGCTGTTGATCTCATTAGCAAATTCTACAATCAGGATGGCGTTTTTGGCGGATAACCCCACTACCGTCAGCAGGCCAACCTGGAAATAGACGTCATTTTCCAGCCCACGCATCCAGGTGGCGATCAGCGCCCCGACCACGCCCAGCGGCACTACCAGCATCACCGAGAACGGGATCGACCAGCTTTCATACAGCGCGGCCAGGCAGAGAAAGACCACCAGCAGCGAAATCGCATAAAGTGCCGGTGCCTGCGAACCGGAGAGCCGCTCCTGATAAGAGGCACCGGTCCACTGGAACCCGACGCCCAGCGGCAGGGCATTAACCAGTTTTTCCATCTCATCCATCGCCGTGCCGCTGCTGACGCCACTGGCCGCTTCGCCGACAATCTCCAGCGATGAATAGCCGTTGTAGCGTTCAAGACGTGGGGAACCGGTCTCCCAGCGGCTGGTGGCAAACGCGGAGAAGGGCACCATTTTGCCGCTGCTATTGCGCACGTACCATTTGTTGATGTCGTCTGGCAGCATGCGGAATTCAGCGGCAGCCTGCACATAGACCTTCTTCACCCGGCCACGATCCAGGAAGTCATTCACGTAGCTGGAACCCCACGCGGTGGTCAGGGTGTCGTTGATGGTATCCAGCGACACGCCCAGCGCCTGCGCTTTACGTGCATCAACATCGATCTGCAGCTGCGGGCTGTCATCCAGTCCATTGTGCCGTACCCGCGACAGCGCGTTGTCATTGCCCGCCATCTCCAGCAGTTTGTCACGCATCGCCATCAGTTGGGTATGACCGACGCCCGCGTGATCCTGCAGTTGCAGGTCAAAGCCGGAGCTGCTGCCCATGCCGGTGATGGCTGGCGGGCTGCTGGCAATCACCCGGCCCTCTTTGATCTTCTGGAATGCCTTCGTCGCGCGATCGATAATCGCGAACGAGGTGCGATCGGCACCGGGCCGCGCTTCCCAGTCTTTCAGCCGCACAAACAGACGCGCCACGTTTTGTCCATTGCCGCCCGGACCTGCGCCGATGGTGGAGAAGACCGACAGCACGTTGGCCTTCTCCTCGGTGAGATAATAGTTTTCAACTTTGGCGACGACGCTGGCAGTTTGCTCAAGCGTCGCGCCTGCCGGAAGCTGAACCTGCGTCAGGAATACGCCGCGATCTTCCAGCGGCAGAAACGACGTCGGCAGACGCAGAAACAGAAAGGCCATCAGGCCGATGATGCCGAGATAGAGCAGCAGCCAGCGACCGCCCTTGCGCAGGATACCCGCGACCCCGCGCTCGTAGCGTTCAGCATTGCGATTAAAGTGACGATTGAACCAGCCGAAGAAGCCGCGACGCTCAGGCTGCTCGCCCTGTGAAACGGGTTTGAGCAGCGTGGCACAGAGCGCCGGTGTCAGGATCATCGCCACCAGCACCGACAGCACCATCGCCGACACAATGGTAATTGAGAACTGACGGTAGATGGCGCCGACGGTGCCGCCGAAAAACGCCATCGGCACAAACACCGCAGAGAGCACCAGCGCGATACCCACCAGCGCGCCCTGAATCTGGCCCATCGATTTTCGGGTGGCGGCACGCGGCGAGAGTCCCTCTTCATGCATGATACGTTCAACGTTTTCCACCACCACGATGGCATCATCCACCAGCAGCCCGATTGCCAGCACCATGGCAAACATGGTCAGGGTATTGATGCTGAACCCGCAGGCATAGAGCATGCTGAAGGTGCCGAACAGCACCACCGGCACTGCAATAGTAGGAATTAAGGTGGCACGGAAGTTCTGCATAAACAGGAACATCACGCCAAATACCAGCACAATCGCCTCCAGCAACGTCTTCACCACATCTGTGATTGACGCTTTAACGAAAGGGGAGGTTTCATAGGCGATTTTTGCTTCCAGACCGTGCGGGAAGTAGTGGGACAGCTCCTCAATGCGCGCCCGCACCAGCTTATCGGTGTTCATCTCGTTGGCACCGGATGCCAGCTTCACCCCCAGGCCTGACGCGGGCTGGCCATTGTAACGACTCAGATAATCATACTTCTCAGCGCCCAGCGCCACGCTGGCGACATCGCCCAGCGTCACCACCGAACCATCGGGATTGTTCTTCAGGGTAATCGCCCGGAACTGCTCAGGGGTCTGCAGCATCGACTGGGCGTTGACCGTAGCGTTAAGCGCCTGTTTCTCTACCGACGGCAGGCCACCCACCTGACCCACGGCAACCTGGGTGTTCTGCGACTGGATCGCACTGACCACATCTTCCGTGGTCAGCGAATAGGCGATCAGTTTATTGGGATCGAGCCAGATACGCATCGCATATTGCGAGCCGTAAGCGTCAACCTGGCCGACGCCATCAATACGGCTTAGCGGATCCTGAATATTACTGGCGACATAGTCTGAAATATCCTGCTTATCCATGCTGCCGTCGGTTGAAACGAATGCCACCATCAGAATATTACTGTCACCGGTTTTATTGACGGTCACACCCTGCGACTGCACTGCCTGTGGCAATTTGCGCAGTGCGGATTGCAGCTGATTCTGTACCTGCTGACGGGCTTCATCGGGATTGGTCCCGGCGGTAAAGGTGAGGGTGATCTGTGCCTGGCCGGTGTTGCTGCTGTTAGAGGACATGTACATCAGATTATCGATGCCGGTCATGTTCTGCTCGATCACCTGGGTAACGGTGTTTTCCAGCGTCTGGGCGGATGCGCCCGGATAGTTAGCGGTGATGCGCACGTTGGGCGGTGCCAGATCGGGGTACTGTTCAATAGGCAGCGAAATAATCGAAAGCGTGCCACACAGGCACAGCAGAATCGCCAGAACCCAGGCAAAGATAGGGCGGTCGATAAAGAAATTCGACATTAAATCGACACTCCTCACTACTTTTATCGTTGGTCAGGCCCACCAGCAACGGGCGCTCTGGCAGGAAACTCGGCGGGTCTTTGCCATGATTCTCCGCCGCCGTTTACTCTACGTGCGGCAGCGGGGGAAATCGTGGAGAAATTGAGGAGAAAATGTAAATTCGTTGGCTATTTGCGGCTTTCAAGCCACATCACCGTGGCGGCGACGCGTGAGCGGACATCCAGTTTCCGCAGCAGGTTACGAATGTGCACTTTTACCGTCTCTTCAGAGATATGCAGAATAGCGGCAACCTCTTTATTCGACAGGCCACGCGCCACCTCCTGCAGCACATCCCGTTCGCGCTCGGTGAGCTGACGCAGAGGATCGGCACTGTGCTGGCGATTAGCCAGATAGCGGGTGACGCCCTCGCTGAAGACCTTTTCGCCCCGCGATGCCTGCAGGATATGCGCCAGCAGGACCTCCGGCTCGCTGTCCTTGAGCAGATAGCCGTCAGCACCGGCATCCACCATGGCAAAAATATCGCTGCGGGCGTCAGAAACGGTCAGCACCAGAATGCGCGAACTGATCCCTTCATGGCGCAGCGCCTTCAGCGTATCCAGTCCGGACATGCCTTTCATATTCAGGTCGAGCAGAATGATGTCCGGTTCCTGATGGCGGGCCTCCGCCAGCGCTTCAGTGCCGTTGCTGGCTTCGGCGATCACCTCCAGCCGGGGATCCAGCGCCAGCAGCTGACGGACACCGCGGCGCATCAGCGGGTGGTCATCCACAATCATCAATGTTAATGCGGGCTGTTGCATATTTTCTCCGTTGCATTGGTTTCAGACTGCGGCAGATCAGACGGTATTGTTCAGGGACAACACCCTGTTCTGTATCGAATAGTCCGCGGTCGCAAACCGATAGATTATTTTAATAAATTAAGACCCGCTCTGGCCTGCTATTCCAGCGGGCGCGCCGGTTGCGGTGGAAAGCGCAACTCCACCCTGGTACCCCGTGGCTGTGCGTGGAGGGTCAGATGGCCGCTCAGGCGCTGAGCGCGCTCCGCCATAATAGTCAGGCCGTAATGGCCCGGCGGTTCGTCAGTGCTGTTCATCCCCACGCCATCATCCGTAATCGTCAGTAAGTGCTCACCTTTTTCACTGTGCTGATAATCCACCCGGATAACCTGCGCACTGGCGTGACGAATCGCATTCAGCAGCGCCTCACGGACGATCTGCAACACGTGCACCTGCTGTTGTGCTTCCAGACTCTGCAGGCCGGTCTGATAGTTAAAGTGTATCTCTGCGCTGCTCTTCTCCTGCAGCGAGGCGATCATCGCCTGCATGGCCGCCACCAGATCCGCCTGCTCAATGGTCAGACGGAAGGTGGTCAGCAGCTCGCGCAGCTGACGATAGGCCTCGGCCAGCGCCTGATCGAAGTCCGCGATAATGGTATGGGCGGCACTATCGTCTTTATCAACGGCGCGGCGCAGCAGGGTCAGCTGAATGCGTAAAAACGAGAGCGATTGCGCCAGCGAGTCATGTAATTCCCGGGCAATGGTCGTGCGCTCTTCAATCAGCAGCATCTGCTGATACTGCTGCTGTGCCTGCCAGATCCAGATAGCCCGTCCCAGCATCGCCGCCAGGCTGCGCATCAGTTCATCCGGAGGCGAGGCACCAGCTGTCTGCCAGCGCAGCTCGCCAATCTGCTGCTCGTCCTGCTGTAACGGCAGACGTTGCCACTGACCGGCTGCCTGATCATCACCGGCGCGAAACTGAAACTGGTCGCTGTCGAGCCGGATCGCCGTCAGTTTCTCGCGCGTCAGTACATTGGTTAACACGGCTTCAAACAGTGCCGGATGCAGCGGGCTGGCGGTCAGCATTTGTGAGCTGTCATAGAGTAGCGACAGCGTGCGATTCGCCTGGGTTAAATCTTCTGTTTTGGCGCGCACCGTGCTTTCCAGCAGCTGGTAGTGCGAATGCAGCCGTGCCGCCATGCCGCTGAAGGCATGCGACAGCACCCGCAGTTCATTCTGCTGCTCAACGTGCAGCGGCGGAAAAGCAAAGTTGCCGCTCTCAACATAGCGACTGGCGGTGACAAGCGCATTAAGCGGGCGCACCACCTGCAGTCGGGTAAAGCGAATCGTCATCAGTGCCAGCGCCACAATCGCAATGACCCCCACCAGGCTGCTGGCGGCCACCAGATGCATTTTCAACTCGGTATAGCGTTGCAGACCCAGCACAAAGCGATCGATTTCACCGACGTAGATCGGCACCTGCTGCTGATAAGCCACGGTATCGCCCTGTTGCAACTGTTGCTGCAGCGAGGGCCAGGCGGCACGCAGCCGTTGATAGCGAACACTTACTTCACGGGGTACCCAGGGCCGATCAAGTTTCTGCAGCACCGGGGCATCCAGCGTTTGCTGATAGCGCGCCAGATGATGAGCCAGATTTTGCGGCTGCCGGCTGGCATCCCAGGCCATGCGATAGCTCTGCATGCGCAGTGAACCCGCCAGATTGATCGCCTCCGCGTCGCGCTGGCTGCTCAGGAGCGTGACTAATGCCAGACCGGTGGTGAGCAGCGACAGCAGGACAATGGCGCTGAGCGCCTGAGCGATGCTTTGAGTTACGGAACGTTTAACAATCACATGAATGGCCCTGTTGAGAGTGCGGGAATTATAAGAGCGCATTAACGTAACGCAAATGATCCATTCCCTGTTTATCGCACAGGACGTTACACATCGCACATAAAATGACCGCAACTGACAGTTCCCAGGACGTGCTGCTGTTCAACGCTTAAAAAAGGAACAGGTTTACATCGTCCCGATGTTGCTTTTCATTGCAGCGCTAATAATTCATCCAGTCATCAACTCAACCCCGATCACAGATTAAGGAGCATCCAATGAAAAAGCTGAATGCTGTCCTGGCGGGCGCATTACTGGCTACCGCCTCATTTGCCACTTTCGCCGCCGCGCCGGTCGATCAGTCGCAGGCGCAGAGTATGCAGAGCATCGGTAGCGTTTCGGTTTCCGGTGTTCGCGGCTCGCTGGACGATGCGAATCGCCAGCTGTCGCAAAAAGCGGAAGAGATGGGCGCCAGCCATTACCGCGTTATCGGTGTCGATAACCCAGGCGACTCCAGCCTGTGGAGCGGCACCGCAGAGATTTATCGCTAACCCAACCCTCCTGTTTCCATCCCTGTAGCTTTTACCGGCCTGAAAATGGCCGGTTTTTTTGTTTTTGTGCATCAGGATGGATTCTTACAAATCAGCCTGTGCATCTGCCCGGTATATTTTGCTTCGTTCTTGCAGAACGGGTAGGATTCATCGCCGTAAATTCCCGCGCTGCCTGGCACTCACTCACAGGCAAACGCACAGAGGAAAATACCCCATTTCACAGGGCATTACGCCTGAAATGGGGGCGACGACTGATAGTCAGGACAAACAGGAATGCTATGAAATCTAAAAACAAAACCCCAGGCGAGATGCGCGCTGCGAAACGACGCTGGCTCAACTCTCATGACGCCGGCTACCAGAAGGCGATGGGTAACCGTCACGTACAGATGATTGCGATCGGCGGTGCCATCGGTACCGGTTTGTTCCTGGGCGCAGGTGGCCGTTTGCAGGCTGCTGGCCCCGCCTTAGCCATCATCTATCTGGTGTGTGGCATCTTCTCCTTCTTTATTCTGCGTGCGCTGGGCGAACTGGTGTTACACCGTCCCAGCAGCGGCAGCTTCGTCTCCTACGCCCGTGAATTCCTGGGTGAGAAAGCCTCCTACGTGGCGGGCTGGATGTACTTCGTCAACTGGGCAATGACCGGCATCGTCGATATCACCGCCGTCGCGCTCTACATGCACTACTGGGGCGCATTTGGTGATGTGCCACAGTGGGTGTTCGCCCTGGGCGCGCTGGCGATTGTCGGCACCATGAACATGATCGGCGTAAAGTGGTTTGCCGAGATGGAGTTCTGGTTCGCGCTGGTGAAAGTGCTGGCGATTGTGATCTTCCTGGTGGTGGGCGTGGTGTTCCTTGGCACCGGCAAACCGCTGGATGGCAACAGCACCGGCTTCCATCTGATCACCGATAACGGTGGCATGTTCCCGCACGGCTTACTGCCTGCGCTGGTGCTGATTCAGGGTGTGGTGTTCGCCTTTGCCTCTATCGAACTGGTAGGTACGGCGGCGGGAGAATGTAAAGACCCGAAAACCATGCTGCCGAAAGCGATCAACAGCGTGATCTGGCGTATCGGCCTGTTCTACGTTGGCTCCGTGGTCCTGCTGGTGCTGCTGCTGCCGTGGAACGCCTATCAGGCGGGTCAGAGTCCGTTTGTTACCTTCTTCTCGAAGCTGGGCGTGCCTTACGTTGGCAGCATCATGAATATCGTGGTGCTGAGTGCGGCGCTCTCCAGCCTGAACTCGGGCCTCTACTCAACCGGGCGTATTCTGCGCTCCATGTCGATGGGTGGCTCTGCACCGAAATTCATGTCTAAGATGAACGGTCAGCAGGTGCCTTATGCCGGTATTCTGGTGACCATCGCCGTCTATGTGATTGGTGTGGTGCTTAACTACTATGTGCCTTCTCAGGTGTTTGAGATCGTCCTGAACGTCGCCTCGCTGGGGATTATCTCCTCCTGGGCCTTTATCGTGGTTTGTCAGCTGCGTCTGCGCAAAGCGATTAAAGAGGGCAAGGCGGATGATGTCAGCTTCAAGCTGCCAGGCGCGCCGTTTACCTCATGGCTGACGCTGCTGTTCCTGTTCAGCGTACTGGTGCTGATGGCGTTTGACTACCCGAACGGGACTTACACCATCGCCTCCATTCCGCTGATCGCGGTATTGCTGGTGCTGGGATGGTTTGGCGTGCGTAAACGTGTTCACGCCATAGCTGAGACCGAACAGGATCATCACGAAGAGGAGCCTCAGCCGACCCGACTGGCTGACGACACCTCGCGCTGATAAGCGCTGCAGCAATCAGGCCAGCCTTCGGGCTGGCTTTTTTTTGGCGTAAACCGCCTCATTCACCGCGAGAATTAAGATAGTTTTCCCGCAAGCTTGCCCCTATGATGAAAGGCTCCCTTTATGCGGTAGCGGAGTCCTCATGTCGTTTAAGATCAACATCATCAAAGATAAGCTCCTGTCCGAAAACTGGTTTGTGCTGCGTAACTACACCTATGAGATTACCGATCGTCGTGGCGAGGTTATCCGCCATAAACGCGAAGTCTACGATCGTGGAAACGGGGCGACCATCCTGCTCTATAACCGCGAAAAGAACAGCGTGGTCCTGACGCGCCAGTTCCGTATCGCCACTTACGTCAACGGTAACGAGGGCGGCATGTTAATTGAAGCCTGTGCCGGCTTGCTGGACGACGACTCTCCGGAAGATTGCATTCGCAAAGAGGCGATTGAAGAGACCGGTTATGCGGTGGGCGAGGTGGAGAAACTCTATTCCTGCTATATGTCGCCGGGCGGCGTCACTGAATTGATCCACTTTTTCGCGGCGGAATATAATGAATCGCTGCGCGACAATGCGGGCGGCGGCGTTGAAGATGAGTCGATCGACGTGCTGGAACTGCCTTTCCCTGATGCACTGGCAATGGTCGCCGATGGCCGCATTCGCGACGGCAAAACCGTCATGCTGTTGCAGCATGCGCAGATTGCTGGCTGGCTGATACCATAAAAAATCATGCAGTTAGCCTGTTGCAGCGTGACGGCGTTGAGCGTGGAAAGTGAAACATCATCCACTTTTCATGCACGCTTTTTAAGCAGTTAACTGCGCTTTTTGCACAGGTTCACAGAATGGGAACCCTGGCAGGCCCGTTGATGCGCTATCCTCTCCACTCTGGGTATTCGGGGATCGATTTTCTTAATGTCGTATTGGATGAAATCGCTGTGGCTGTTGCCGTCTCTGTGGGTTGCCTGTGTTCAGGCGGAACCGTTGCAAAAGTCATTCAACGACTGGCAAATCACCTGCAACAATGAAGCCTTTTGCGTGGCGCGCAATATTCCGGGCGACAAAGGGTTAGTGATGACGATTTCGCGGCATGCGGGCGTCAACGATCGCCCCTTGCTGCGAATCGACTACGGCAGTGCCTACAGTGGCGCGCTGCCTGGCGGTTCGCTTCAGGATAACCTGCTACTGGATCAGCGCCGTCTGAAACCCGACCTCAAACACTGGACGGTTGAACCGCATCATCTCGCCACCAGCAATGCCATCGCAATTGATGAGTTTCTTGATCTGGTGATGGAGGCGAAAACCCTTCAGCTCACTTTCGATCCAAATGCGCTGATCTCCCTGCGCGGTATGAAGGCCGCGCTGTTGCTGATGGATGACACCCAGGGGCGGGTCAACAGCATGAGCGCATGGGTCAAACGTGGCGATCGCGCCAGCTGGGATGTTCCACCACCGCCTGCGCTGCCGCCACTGCCGCCTGCTGTCGAGCCACCCGCGGCATTGACGCGCGATGAGACCAGCGGATTAATTGATTACGGCACCTGGCGGGTCAATACCGACTCCTGCTCACTCGATCCACTGCGCCGTGAAGTCAGCGTGGCGCCACTCACCGATCAGCGCGCGCTGCTGCTGGTGAGTTGTGAAATGGGGGCTTATAACGTGATCGATCTGGCGTTTGAAGTGACGCGCAGCCAGCCGTATGTCGCGCGCGGCATCACCTTAACTCTGCCGTTTACCCCACCAGGTGCCAGTGATCGACAGCTTGAGCTGATTAACGCCGAATATGATGCGGCCAGCGGCCAGCTCTACACCTTTGGTAAAGGACGTGGATTGGGTGACTGCGGCAGTGCCACACGCTGGCAGTTTGATGGCACGCGTTTTGTGTTAGCGGAGTATGCGGAGGAGTCGACCTGTGATGCCTGGCACAGCAGTGATGACTGGCCAACCCTGTGGGTCAGCCAGTCTGACGGTGGCGTACAGCAGCGTTAACGAATCGCCTGCACCATCATCGGTGAGCCAAGCTGATTACCGACCAGTTCGGCCAGCATATTATTCACGCCGTCGCTCATTGGCGTAAAGCGGGTCAGCGGCGAGCGTGTCACCACCACAAATACCCCTACGTTATGCTGCGGCACCATCGCCATATAGGTGATGAAACCGCCGCCGCCGCCGGTTTTCTGAATAATGCCAGGGCGACCATTTTTCGGCCCCATAAAGACCCAGCCCATCCCCAGCGCATCCGCTTTGCCTGGCACATCCATGCCTTCTACTTTGCTCAGCTGATCGCGACGATAGATCAGCGTTTGCAGTCGATCGATCTGCGGCGTGCGGTGGTTAACCGAAGAGTTAAGGAACTGCTGCATCCAGCGGCCCATATCATCCGGCGTTGAGTAAACGCCGCCGCTGCCAATCGCCGCCAGGGTGTTATTGCACGGACTGGCCCCTTTTTCCGCGACCATCAGGCGTCCGCACTGCTCAGGCGACGGCGTAAACGTCGTGTCCTTCATGCCGAGCGGGCGGGTAATCAGCTGCTGAAACAGCGCCGGATAGGGTTTGCCGGTGGCGCGCGACAGCGCATCACCCAGCAGATCGTAGCCCAGGTTGGAGTAGGCGGCACTGCTGCCCGGTGCTGCTTTGAGGTTAGCGCGTGACAGCCACGCCCAGCGTTCACCACGGGTCGGCCAGACAAATACCGGACGCTGCGCTTTGCCGCCTGGCTGTTCGCGCGGCAGTCCGCTGGTGTGGGTCGAGAGGTTGATCAGGCGAATGGGCTGACCATTGTAGGTGGGCACGCGTGAACCCGGCGGCGCATATTTACTCAGGGGATCGTCGAGGCGAATCTGTCCGCGCTCAGCCAGCTTCACCATCACTTCACTGGTCATCAGCTTACTCAGCGAGGCGATGCGAATCAGCGAATCTTTCTGCGGACGGATATTGTTGCCGGGACGGGTTTCACCAAAGCTGGCGAACACCCGCTGATTGCCATCAATCGCCACCAGTGCCATGCCGGTTGCACCGCTGCCGTAAAAGATATGTTCCGCGTAGCGATCAACAATCTGAGAGGCCAGCAGTGGATCGGGCGCGACCTGCGCCATGCTTTTTAATGGAAGCAGTGAAACCATCAGGGCCAGTAAATAGGGTGTGCGCATGTTCAACGGAAGTGGCTTCGCTATAAAATCGGAGGAAATCTGCCTTCACTCATCGGGATGCATCAGGACAGAACCGCGTTATCCCGGCAGAACAACAGCAGGAACAGACGGACAGCCAGCGCACAGGCAGCATTAAGTATGACGGCTCTATAGTAATGAGTTTGCGCAGGGCGGGAAGAGGGGAATGGAGTTTTTTTTATGTATCAGGCTATAAGTGGAAATGGCCCTTCCCGGTGAGCCGGGAAGGGCATAAGCATTAAACTGGCTTGAGTAATGCTTCAGCGTGGCTGACGATATTCTCAACCGTGAAGCCAAACTCCGGGAACAGCTGACTGGCCGGGGCGGATTCACCAAAGGTGGTCATACCGACAATCGCACCGTCCAGACCGACATACTTGAACCAGTAGTCAGCAATACCCGCTTCTACCGCCACACGCGCTTTCACGCCGCTCGGCAGTACGGATTCGCGGTAAGCGGCATCCTGCGCATCAAACAGGTCAGTAGAAGGTAGTGAAACCACCCGAACCTTGTGACCGCCTGAAGTGAGCTTATCCGCTGCACCCAGGGTGATCTCAATCTCTGAACCGGTTGCGATCAGAATCACTTCTGGTGTGCCGTCGCAATCCTTCAGCACGTAGCCGCCGCGTTTGATGTTTTCGATCTGCTCCGGGGTACGTTCCGGCTGCAGCAGATTCTGACGCGAAAGGATCAGCGCAGTCGGGCCGTGATGACGTTCGACGGCGGCTTTCCACGCTACAGCCGTTTCGACCTGATCGCACGGACGCCATACGCTCATATTTGGCGTCAGACGCAGGCTGGCGATCTGCTCTACCGGCTGGTGCGTCGGGCCATCTTCGCCCAGACCGATGGAGTCATGGGTGTAGACCAGAATCTGTCGTGCCTTCATCAGCGCAGCCATACGCGCGGCGTTACGCGCATATTCGACAAACATCAGGAAGGTTGCGGTGTAGGGAACGAAACCGCCATGGTGCGCGATACCGTTACCAATCGCCGTCATACCAAATTCACGCACGCCGTAGTGAATATAGTTACCGGCCGGATCCTCTTTGATCGATTTAGAACCAGACCAGATGGTGAGGTTACTCGGTGCCAGGTCAGCAGAACCGCCGAGGAACTCCGGCAGCATTTTGCCGTAGGCTTCCAGCGAGTTTTGTGACGCTTTACGGCTGGCGATTTTCTGCGGGTTAGCCTGCAACTCCTGAATGAACCGGGTCGCTTCGGTTTCCCAGTTGGCGGGCATTTCGCCATTCATCCGGCGCTCATACTCTTTCGCCAGCTCTGGATGGGCTTCTTTGTAAGCCGCAAATTTTGCATCCCAGGCTTTTTCACGTTCAGCACCCGCCGCTTTGGCATCCCACTGCTGGTAGATTTCAGCCGGGATCTCAAACGCCGGATAGTTCCAGCCGAGCTGTTTGCGGGTCAGGGCAACTTCTGCCTCACCCAGCGCCGCGCCGTGCGACTCCTCTTTACCGGCTTTGTTCGGCGAACCGAAACCGATAATGGTGCGGCAGATAATCAGTGAAGGCTTATCGGTGACACTCTGCGCTTCTTTGATCGCCTCACGAATGGCATCAGCGTCATGGCCGTCGATATCGCCAATCACATGCCAGTTGTAGGACTCAAAACGTTTATGGGTGTCGTCAGTAAACCAGCCTTCGGTCTCGCCATCGATCGAGATACCGTTATGGTCATAGAAGCCGATCAGTTTGCCGAGACCCAGGGTCCCCGCCAGTGAACAGACTTCGTGCGAGATGCCTTCCATCAGACAGCCATCGCCCATAAACACATAGGTGTGGTGATCGACAATCTCATGATCCGGACGGTTAAACTGCGCGGCCAGCGTGCGTTCTGCAATGGCTAAGCCCACGGCGTTAGCCAGTCCCTGACCCAGCGGGCCGGTGGTGGTTTCAACGCCTGGGGTGTAGCCGATTTCCGGGTGACCTGGCGTTTTAGAGTGCAGCTGACGGAAATTTTTCAATTCTTCAATCGGCAGGTCATAACCGCTCAGGTGCAGCAGGCTATAAAGCAGCATCGAGCCGTGGCCGTTGGAGAGGATAAAGCGGTCGCGATCAAGCCAGGCGGGGTTGGTCGGATTATGCTGGAGGAAGTCGCGCCACAACACTTCGGCGATATCGGCCATTCCCATTGGCGCACCGGGGTGGCCTGAATTTGCCTTCTGTACCGCATCCATGCTCAGTGCACGAATCGCGTTTGCCAACTCTCTGCGTGAGGACATAAAGTTCTCCCTTGTTATGCATCAGGGCGGGAAAGTCCCGCCCGACTAAAATAAAGACTACAGGCGTGCGGCGAGCACA
Organism: Pantoea sp. BJFS-204; assembly: GCF_049310725.1. Classification (NCBI taxonomy): domain Bacteria; kingdom Pseudomonadati; phylum Pseudomonadota; class Gammaproteobacteria; order Enterobacterales; family Erwiniaceae; genus Pantoea; species Pantoea sp. BJFS-204. Next base: position 200,675 of record NZ_JBMOWE010000001.1, read on the forward strand.
TCTTCCAGCTTCTGCTGGTCAACCGCGAACTGGCGGATGCCGTCAGAGAGTTTTTCAACTGCCATCGGATCCTGATTATGTTCCCAACGGAACTCCGCCTCGGAGAGCGGCGACGGCTGGTGGAAACCTTCAGTTGAAGGCTCCAGTTTGCGCTCAAGCGGCGCATCACTGTTCTGCAACTCTTCCAGCAGGTTAGGTGACAGGGTCAGGCGGTCGCAGCCTGCCAGCGCGATAATCTGCTCCACTTTACGGAAGCTGGCGCCCATGATGATGGTGCTGTAACGATGCTTTTTGTAGTAATCGTAGATGCGACGCACGGATTTCACGCCCGGATCTTCATCTGCCACGTAGGGGTCCATGGGTTTGCGCGAGTTATACCAGTCGTAGATGCGTCCAACGAACGGGGAGATCAGGAACACGCCCGCTTCGGCACAGGCACGCGCCTGAGCAAAGGAGAAGAGCAGTGTCAGGTTGCACTGAATGCCGTTTTTCTCCAGCTCTTCCGCTGCGCGGATGCCTTCCCAGGTCGAGGCCAGCTTAATCAGTACGCGTGAGCGATCGATACCGTGCTCTTCATACATCCGAATCAGTTTTTCTGCTTTGGTCACACACATGCCACGATCGAAGGAGAGGCGCGCATCCACTTCGGTCGAAACACGGCCCGGTATGCTTTTCAGGATTTCCATACCAAGGTTGATCGCCACTTTGTCGCTGGCGTTGATAATCTGCGTCTCTTTGCTGCCGCCCTGTTTTTTGGCGTACTCAATCGCGTCATCCATCAGGTGCTTATACCCTTCGAGACCGGACGCTTTCAGAATGAGTGAGGGGTTGGTGGTGGCGTCTTCCGGATGGTAATTACGAATCGATTCGATATCACCACTGTCCGCCACCACGGTGGTGAACTGTTTTAGGGCTTCTAGCTGGTTCATCTCTAAACTCCTTGAAAAGAAAAATGAAAGCGAACAGGGGGCACCTCAGGCCTCGCAGCCGGTCTGTGGCATGTTCTGCTACCGGGAACGCGAACCCATAACATTGCAACAGAGAGTTTCTGATGAAAATGCGGTTTCTCTGATTGTTGCGCTGCGAGGCGGTGCGAAGGAGCCGTCATGCGGTGTTAACCGTGGGGTGCGCCATATTCCATCCTTAAGCATAGCAGTCAGGAGGAATGACGCAGGCCACACTGTAGCAATCCGTGCCCTGTGAAAGGGGACGTGTCGGGAAGGAGGAGGGAAGCGCAGCGCGGGTTGAGGCCCGCACTGCCGCAGCAGACGTGATCAGACTGGCAGATTCAGCCAGTTCTTCACCGGCAGGAAATCGCGATAGAGGGCGGCTTCAGGTGAGTCGGCATCGGGCTGATAATCATATTCCCAGCGCACCAGCGGGGGCATCGACATCAGGATCGACTCAGTGCGACCGCCGGTCTGCAGACCAAACAGCGTGCCGCGGTCCCACACCAGATTAAACTCCACATAGCGACCACGGCGATAGAGCTGGAACTGACGCTCACGATCGCCCCACGGGTGATCTTTACGGCGCGCCACAATCGGCCGATAGGCATCCATAAAGCCGCGGCCAACCGCCTGCATAAAGCTGAAGCTCTGCTCAAAGTCGGGCGTATTGAGATCGTCAAAAAACAGGCCGCCAATGCCGCGCTGCTCATCACGATGCTTCAGATAGAAATAGTCATCACACCACTTTTTATAGCGCGGATAGACATCCTCGCCAAAAGGCTGGCAGAGGTCAGCGGCGGTCTGGTGCCAGTGCAGCGCATCTTCTTCGAAGCCATAAAAAGGGGTCAGGTCAAATCCGCCACCAAACCACCAGACCGGATCGGCACCCGGTTTCTCCGCGATAAAAAAGCGCACGTTGGCGTGGCTGGTAGGTACATAGGGATTGTTCGGGTGGATCACCAGCGACACGCCCATCGCTTCAAAGCTGCGACCCGCCAGCTCCGGCCGGTGTGCAGTGGCGGATGCCGGCATCTGATCGCCATGCACGTGCGAAAAGTTGACGCCCGCCTGCTCAAACACCGCGCCGTTGCGCAGCACGCGGCTCTGACCGCCGCCGCCGCCAGGACGCTGCCAGCTATCTTCAGCAAACGCTGCGCCGCCATCTTCAGCCGCCAGCTGGTTACAAATCTCATCCTGCAATGCGAGCAGGAACGCTTTTACGCGGGAAATATCAGCCATTTTTTCGCTTATGGTTTGTCAAAGTCTGACGCGATTATACGCAAAACCGCGCCGCTTGCATGAGTGCGGCGAGTCGCACGGCCTGAACCGGCGACACGCATCAGGCGTTGCGCCGATCAAACTCATCAAAGTAATTGACGATGCCGCTGGCAATAGCCGAGGCGATTTTCTGGCGAAACGCGGTGGTGCCGAGCAGCTGCTCTTCACGCGGATTAGTAATAAAGGAGGTCTCGACCAGCACCGAGGGGATCGACGGTGACTTGAGTACCGCAAAGGCAGCCTGCTCGGTGTGCTGGCTGTGAAGATGATGAACCGGGCGGATCTGATCCAGTACATGCTTGCCCAGCGTCAGGCTGTTTTTGATGGTGTCTGTCTGCACCAGATCGAACAGGATCTGCTGCAGATAGTGATCCTGCTGCTGCGCTTTCACGCCACCCAGCTTATCCGCATCGTTCTCCCGCTGTGACAGATAACGCGCCATCGAGCTGCTGGCACCGCGATTAGAGAGCGCAAACACCGAGGCACCGCTGGCATCGGGACTGGTAAAACCGTCGGCATGAATCGACATAAAGAGATCGGCGCCGTGCTGGTGGGCAATCTCCACCCGCTGATAGAGCGGAATAAAGTGGTCGCTGTCGCGGGTCAGACGCACTTCTATGCGCGGATGGCTCTGTAACTGACGCTGCACGTTGCCGGCAATCTCCAGCACGATGTGTTTCTCTTCGGAACCCTCTTCGCCAACGGCACCAGAGTCGATGCCGCCGTGACCGGGGTCGATCATCACGATACGTTTACCGTTCTTTGCGGGCGGGGCAGGGCGCGAGTGACGATTTGCACCGGTAAGGGCTGACTGCTCTTTAGCCTGAACCGCGCGCGGCGATAGAATGGCCAGAGCCAGCCCGGAAAGCAGTAACTGACGGCGATGAATCAAACGTTTAAGCAGGTGCATGTGCGGGTCCGGTAACAGGAATCTTGCCGGTGTTATAGCCTAAGGGACTGCTGCCTGCGATCACAGAACCATTTCAGGGCATTACTTTGTATTGCAGGTCGCGAACAGTAAATTTGCGCTTTTTTATTTGTCGCCCGTCATGGAGGGTTGCGTGCGGCAGAGAATGCGTGATAATCAGCAAATTGTGCTTATTTGCAGGTAAAGAAGATGGAAATCCGCGCCTTCCGCCAGGAAGATTTTGAAGAAGTGATCACCTTATGGGAACGTTGCGATTTGTTACGGCCATGGAACGATCCGGAGCTGGATATCGAACGCAAAATGAATCACGACCCCGATCTCTTTCTGGTCGCTGAAGTGGGCGGCGTAGTCGTTGGCACACTGATGGGCGGCTATGATGGCCATCGCGGCGCGGCTTACTATCTGGCCGTGCATCCCGACTATCAGGGACGCGGCTTTGCGAATGCGTTGATGAACCGTCTGGAGAAGAAGCTTATCGCGCGCGGCTGTCCGAAACTGCATCTGATGATCCGCGAAGAGAATGATCAGGTGGTGGCGTTCTATGAGAAGCTTGATTATGAGCCGGTCGATGCGCTGCTGTTTGGTAAACGTCTGATCGAAGATCGTGAATACTAAGCCGTCACCGGGCTATCTGCCGGACGAGTATGACGCCAGAGGGCAGCTGCGGCTGCCGTTTCTTTTTTGGCTGATCCTGTTACTCCAGGCACGGACCTGGCTGCTGCTGGTGATGGCCGGGGCGTCTCGGCAGCAGGGCAACGATCTGCTGGCGCTGTTCTATCCGGATCGTCAGGCGTTCTGGATCGGTCTTGCGCTGGGTTTACCGGCGCTGGCGGGCCTGCTGCTGACCGGGTATCGCACCCGCCTGCCGCGACTCTGGCAGCACTGGCGCAGCGTGCTGGCGCTGTCGCTGCTGGTGAATCTGCTCTGGCAGGGAATGCAGTTTGTGCAGGGCGATCTGCTCACCTCACCGCTGCCATTGCTGCTGACGCTCTTTGACCTGCTGGCGCTGATCTGGCTGCAATCCAGCCGCCGCTGTCGCGACTGCTTTCTGCCCGAACATCATCTTCACTAAACTTTTTGTCGCTTTGCGACTCCAATCAGTTCCGCCTTTCCGGCATCGCATTTACAGGAGTTCTCATGAAAGCTGTTCGTTCCACGCTACTGATCGCCGCCGTTGTACTGAGCGGCTGTGCCAGTTCGGGTTCCGGCGCTGACAGCAGCCAGCAGGCAAGCTGGTGGAATCCGCTGACGTATCATTGGTCTTCGGCGCTGCCGTGGAACTGGTTCGGTTCCTCGCTGACCGCGACTGAACAGGGTGTGGGTGGGTTAACTGCCTCGACCGCCATGAAAGAGGACGCGATTAATGCCGGACTGAACGGTGACTATAGCCTGCGTCAGGGCATGCGCAGCCAGAATGGTCAGGTGGTCTCTTTCTGGCAGGCGCTGGATGATGGCAACGTTAAGCTGGTTATTTACGGGCAGTCGCAGGTCGAACGTATTGAGGTCATGGACAGCGCAATCGCCAGCAGTGATGGCAGCAAAGTGGGTGATGTCTTCAGTAATAAGTTCAGCAAAGCCTTCGACAACTGCACCTTAGCCAGCGGCACCGATGCGCGTGACGTGGCATGCCGTGCGCTTGGCAGTCAGCATCTGACCTATGTTTATCATGGTGACTGGCATGGACCGGGGGGATTAATGCCCTCGGACGATACGCTGAAAAGCTGGAAAATCAGCAAGATTGTCTGGCAGCGTTAATTCCTCGTCTTCAGCGCGCCGCCCGTCAGGCGGCCGCTGAGCCTCCCAAAACCTTTGCCGGCGCGCACGGCACGGGGTTCCTCCTACCTATCGGCTTTTGCTGATTTCTGCATAAACAGTGCCGTCGTCTTATGCTTTTTTCGACTTTGAAATCATCAAACGATATATAAAACCGTTACTGGTTTTCACTGAGTTATAAATAAACTGGTGCCTCAGCGGGTGAGATCCGCATCAAACTTTTTCAGGGTGCCAAATGACATTACAAGCGATGAAAAAAATCGTGAGCGGTATCGCGTTGTCGCTGAGCCTGGCCGGCGCAGCCAATGCCACTGAACTCCTCAATAGCTCTTACGATGTTTCGCGGGAGCTGTTTGTCGCCCTGAATGCTCCCTTCGTTAAACAGTGGGATGCCAGCCATCCCAGCGATCCACTGACCATTAAGATGTCGCACGCCGGTTCATCGAAGCAGGCGCTGGCAATCCTGCAGGGACTGCGCGCGGATGTCGTCACGTACAATCAGGTTACGGATGTGCAGGTGCTGCACGATAAAGGCAACCTGATTGCCGCAGACTGGAAAAGCCGTCTGCCGAATAACAGCTCGCCTTTCTACTCCACCATGGCGTTTCTGGTGCGCAAAGGAAATCCAAAACAGATTCACGACTGGTCAGATTTGACCCGCAGTGATGTGAAGCTGATTTTCCCGAATCCGAAAACCTCTGGGAATGGCCGCTATACCTATCTGGCCGCCTGGGGCGCAGCAGATAAAGCGGACGGGGGCGATCAGGCCAAAACCCGTGCTTTTATGACGCAATTCCTGAAAAACGTTGAAGTGTTCGACACCGGCGGTCGCGGTGCGACCACGACCTTTGCTGAGCGTGGCCTGGGCGACGTATTAATTAGCTTTGAGTCCGAAGTGAATAACATCCGCAACCAGTACGGCAAAGATGAGTATGAAGTGGTGGTGCCGAAAACCAACATTCTGGCGGAGTTTCCGGTGGCATGGGTGGATAAAAACGTCGCCACCAATAAAACCGCTGATGCGGCCAGCGCTTATCTGAACTATCTCTATACGCCTGAAGCGCAGAATATTATTACTCACTACTACTATCGCGTGAACAATGCACAGCTGATGGCGGAGCAGAAAGATCGCTTCCCGCAGACCAACCTGTTCCGGGTGGAAGAGGCGTTTGGCGGCTGGGATAAGGTAATGAAGACGCACTTCGTCAGCGGCGGTGAGCTCGATAAGTTGTTAGCGGCGGGGCGCGGATAATGTTTGCAGCCAGCCAGAAACGCGTATTGCCCGGCTTTGGTCTCAGCCTGGGCACCAGCCTGCTCTTTACCTGTCTGATCCTGCTGCTGCCTATCAGCGCGGTGATCATGCAGCTGTCGCAGATGACGCTGCAACAGTACTGGGATGTGGTGACCAATCCGCAGCTGATTGCCGCCTATAAAGTAACGCTGCTCTCTGCAGGCGTCGCCTCACTGTTTAATGCGGTGTTCGGCATGCTGATGGCATGGATCCTGACCCGTTACCGTTTTCCGGGCCGGACGCTGCTGGATGGCCTGATGGATCTGCCGTTTGCACTGCCTACGGCGGTGGCGGGTCTGACCCTGGCCGGACTCTTTTCGGTCAACGGCTGGTATGGACAGTGGTTCGCTCAGTTCGACATCAAAATTTCCTACACCTGGATTGGTATCGCCATCGCCATGGCCTTTACCAGCATTCCGTTTGTGGTGCGTACCGTACAGCCGGTGCTGGAAGAGTTAGGTCCGGAGTATGAAGAGGCGGCTGAAACGCTGGGTGCCACGCCATGGCAGAGCTTCCGCCGCGTCGTGTTGCCGGAAGTGGCACCGGCGCTGCTGGCCGGGACTGCGCTCTCCTTTACCCGCAGCCTGGGTGAATTTGGTGCGGTGATCTTTATTGCCGGTAACATCGCCTGGAAAACGGAAGTCACCTCACTGATGATTTTTGTCCGGCTGCAGGAGTTCGACTATCCGGCGGCCAGCGCCATCGCCTCGGTGATCCTGGCGGCATCGCTGATTCTGTTATTTGCGATTAACACATTACAGAGCCGCTTTGGCCGTCGTCTGGGAGGTCACTAATGGCTGAGGTTTCACAAATTAATCACGCTGCTCGTCAGCCAGTGAACTGGGGCAAGTGGCTGCTGATTGGTATCGGCGCGCTGATCTCGATTCTGCTGCTGGTGGTGCCGATGGCCTCCATCTTCTGGGAAGCGCTGAATCAGGGGCTGATTGTCGCCCTCAGCAATCTGGCAGACCCGGACATGCTGCACGCCATCTGGCTGACCGTGATGGTAGCGCTGATCACCGTACCGGTTAACCTGGTGTTCGGCACGCTGCTCGCCTGGCTGGTGACGCGCTTTACCTTCCCGGGTCGTCAGTTGCTGCTGACCCTGTTTGATATTCCTTTTGCCGTGTCGCCGGTCGTGGCCGGTCTGATGTATCTGCTGTTCTGGGGCGTTAATGGCCCGGCCGGCGGCTGGCTGGATGCGCATAACATCCAGATTATGTTTGCCTGGCCTGGCATGGTGCTGGCGACGGTGTTTGTGACCTGTCCGTTTGTGGTGCGCGAACTGGTCCCGGTGATGCTGAGTCAGGGCAGTCACGAAGATGAAGCGGCGGTGCTGCTGGGCGCCTCTGGCTGGCAGATGTTCCGCCGCGTAACGCTGCCGAACATTCGCTGGGCGCTGCTGTATGGCATCGTGCTGACCAACGCCCGTGCGATTGGTGAATTTGGTGCGGTCTCGGTGGTATCGGGATCGATTCGCGGTGAGACCTACACGTTACCGCTTCAGGTTGAATTATTGCATCAGGACTACAACACCGTTGGCGCGTTTACCGCGGCTGCCCTGTTAACCCTGATGGCAATTGTGACGCTGTTTCTGAAAAGCATTGTGCAGTGGCGTTTAGAGCAACAGCACAAACGCCTGCAACAGGAGGGAAATCATGAGCATTGAGATTAACAAGATCAACAAATCCTTTGGTCGCACATCGGTGCTGAACGATATCTCTCTGGATATTGCCTCGGGTGAAATGGTGGCGCTGCTTGGCCCATCAGGCTCGGGTAAAACCACGCTGCTGCGCATCATTGCCGGGCTGGAGCATCAGAACAGCGGTCACATCCGTTTTCATGGCAACGATGTCAGCCGCCTGCATGCGCGCGATCGTCAGGTCGGTTTTGTCTTCCAGCACTACGCGCTGTTCCGTCATATGACGGTATTCGACAACATCGCCTTTGGCCTGACCGTGCTGCCACGTCGTGAGCGTCCTTCAACGGCGGAGATCAAACAGCGTGTTACCCGTCTGCTGGAGATGGTGCAGCTGGCTCATCTGGCGAATCGCTTCCCGGCACAGCTGTCGGGCGGCCAGAAACAGCGTGTGGCGCTGGCGCGTGCGTTAGCGGTTGAACCACAGATTCTGCTGCTGGACGAACCCTTTGGCGCGCTGGATGCTCAGGTGCGTAAAGAGCTGCGCCGCTGGCTGCGTCAGCTGCATGAAGAGCTGAAATTTACCAGCGTGTTTGTCACCCACGACCAGGAAGAGGCGATGGAAGTCGCGGATCGCGTGGTGGTGATGAGCCAGGGCAACATTGAACAGGTCGGCACGCCAGATGATGTGTGGCGCGATCCGGCAACCCGTTTTGTGCTGGAATTCCTGGGTGAAGTGAACCGCTTTGATGGCGAGATTCAGGGATCACAGTTCCACGTTGGCGCGCACCACTGGCCGCTGGGCTATACCTCGGCCCACCAGGGCGCGGTTGAGCTGTTCCTGCGTCCGTGGGAAATCGACGTGTCACGCCGCAGCAGTCTGGAAACCCCGCTGCCGGTACAGGTACTGGAAGTGAGCCCGCGTGGACACTTCTGGCAGCTGGTCGTCCAGCCTGCTGGCTGGCAAAGCGAGCCGGTCTCGGTGGTGTTTGAAGGTGAGCAGACAGCGCCGATTCGCGGCGAGCGTCTGTTTGTTGGCTTACAGCAGGCGCGTCTCTATAAGGGCGATACGCCACTGCGCGCAGTTGCCTTTGCACAGAGCGCCTGATATTTTCTCTTCAACACCGGGCGGGAGTGACACTCCCGCCTTTTTTTCGCATCTGGTTTGTAAGATGCCAGGAACCGCACCGTGACGACTCTCGAAAATACCATCGGCAATACCCCGCTGATTAAGTTGCAGCGCCTGACGCCCGCCAACGGCAGTGAGGTCTGGCTCAAGCTGGAAGGCAATAATCCGGCAGGTTCGGTAAAAGATCGCGCGGCCTGGTCGATGATCAATCAGGCAGAGCTGCGTGGTGATATTTCACCTGGCGATCAGCTGATTGAAGCTACCAGCGGCAACACCGGGATTGCGCTGGCGATGATCGCGGCGATGAAAGGCTACCGACTTCGCCTGCTGATGCCCGACAACATGAGTCAGGAGCGGCAGGACGCGATGCGCGCCTATGGCGCAGAGTTAATCCTGGTGCCACGTGAACAGGGCATGGAGGGCGCACGCGATCTGGCGCAGGCGATGGCGGCGCGCGGTGAAGGCCGGGTGCTGGACCAGTTTAATAATCCCGATAATCCGCTGGGTCACTATCAGACCACCGGCCCGGAATTGTGGCAGCAGTCGAACCAGCGCATGACCCATTTTGTCTCCAGCATGGGCACCACCGGCACCATTACCGGCGTGGGGCGTTATCTGAAAGAGCTCAACACGGGCGTGCAGGTGATCGGTTTGCAGCCCAGCGAAGGCAGCAGTATTCCAGGCATTCGTCGCTGGCCGCTGGCCTATCTGCCGGGGATCTACCGTCCCGATCTGGTCGATGATGTAATGGATATGACGCAAAAGGAAGCGGAAGAGACGATGCGCGCGCTGGCACGCCGTGAAGGCATTTTCTGTGGCGTCAGTTCAGGCGGCGCGGTGGCGGGTGCGCTGCGCATTGCGCAGGCCAATCCTGGCAGCGTGGTGGTGGCGATCGCCTGCGATCGCGGTGACCGTTATCTCTCTACCGGACTCTATCATCAGTAACCTCTGCCAATGCGGAATCAGGCCTGTGCGTGCATTTACTGCCCACAGGCCTTTTTTTAACCCCAATTTTCGGTGCCAGACAGACTGAATCTGTAAGGATCGCGTAAATCAGGCTGCGCGAATGTTCAGCACAGGACAAAATAGCGGCAATTCTCCAGAGAGATAACCATGAAAATTTTGCTTGTTGATGATGATGTTGAATTAGGCACGATGTTAAGCCAGTACCTGATCGGGGAAGGGTTTGATGCCCAGCTGGTTCTGACCGGCAGCGCCGGCGTGCAGGGCGCGTTATCGGGAGAGTTCACCGCCATGATTCTGGACATTATGCTGCCCGACATGAGCGGCATTGATGTGTTGCGTCAGGTGCGCCAGAACAGCCGGATACCGGTGATTATGCTGACCGCCAAAGGCGATAATATTGATCGCGTGATCGGTCTGGAGATGGGCGCGGATGACTATATGCCCAAGCCCTGCTATCCCCGTGAACTGGTGGCGCGTCTGCGCGCCGTATTACGCCGTTTCGAAGAGCAGGCGCCACAGCCAGACGCCAGAGAGCCGCTGCGCTGGGGAGAGCTGATGCTTAATCCCGCCACCCGCATCAGCGAATGGCAGGGTAAAACCTTTGATCTGACGGCGTCGGAATTTAATCTGCTGGATCTGCTGCTGCGTGCGCCGGACAGAGTGGTGTCAAAAGATGAGCTCTCCGAAAAGGGACTCGGTCGTCCGCGTGAAGCCTATGACCGCAGCGTCGATGTGCATATCAGTAACATTCGTCAGAAGCTCAGTGCATTAACCGCTGACAGCATCAACATCGAAACCGTTCGCAGCATCGGCTACCGTATTCGATGAAGCAGAGTTACCGTGGACGCATGTTCTGGAAGATCTTTATCGGCTTCTGGATCGTTTTCGTCATTATGAGCCAGCTTATCTGGCTCGGCTTTACGCTCTCCGGTAAACGGCATGAACCGCCTGAACTCGTGGCTATCCGTCGTATTGTGGATCTGCAGATGACCTCCGCCGCGTCAGTGCTGGAGCGGGGCGGGCCTGATGCGCTGAATGCGATGCTCTCGGACTGGGATAACAGCGACCGGCAGTTCTTCCACGTCACCCAACATACAAAACCGTCACAATCAGAAAACAGCGGCAACCTGGATATCAGAGGGCGTTTTCCTGAAGAGGTGGTGCGCTGGGTTCGCGGCGCGGATGGCAAAGCCTATCAGCTGCGCTACGACCTGGATGGCATGCGTAAAGACAGCACGCTGAACATGATGCCGCGAAAATTTCTGAATATTCCTGAGCCGATGTTTGTCTTCGCCGGTTCGGTGGGATTGCTGTTCAGTCTGCTTCTGGCCTGGAATCTGACGCGACCTATGCGTCAGCTGCGGGAAGGATTTTCCCGCGTGGCTGAGGGCGATTTAAGCGTGCGGCTGTTTCCGATCATGCGTAAGCGCCACGACGAGATCTCAAACGTCGCTGAAGCCTTTGACGCTATGGTCGAGCGGCTCGATACCCTGGTGCGCGCCCGTGAAGAACTGTTGCATGATATCTCACATGAGCTTCGTTCACCGCTGGCGCGACTGCAGCTGGCGACCGGGCTGGCCAGACAGACGCCAGAAAGTGTGAACAGTTCGCTTGATCGCATTGATGAAGAGGCGCGTCGGCTGGACAAGATGATCGGTGAACTGCTGACACTGTCGCGGGCTGAGCATGAAAGCATCCCGGATGAGCAATATTTTGATCTGACCGGCTTGCTGCAGGCGGTTATTACCGATGTCCGTTATGAAGCGCAGATCCCAGGCGTGCAGGTAGAGTTGCAGGTCGACGATCGCGCTGATTACACCGTGCGAGGCAATGCAGAGCTGATACGGCGCGGAGCAGAGAATGTATTACGCAATGCGCTGCGCTTCTCTCAGCCAGGGCAGCGGATTGATGTTCATCTGCGCGCAGAACAGCAGTGGCTGGTGATTCAGGTGCGCGATCAGGGGCCGGGTGTCGATGAGGATAAGCTCTCCAGCATCTTTGACCCGTTTGTGCGGGTGAATTCGCCGCTGATGGGCAAAGGTTATGGTCTGGGACTGGCTATCGTGCGCAAGGTGGTGCTGGCGCATCATGGTGAGGTCGAGGCAAGAAACCGGCCAGAAGGCGGACTGGAACTGACGCTGCGTCTGCCGCACTGGCAGCCCTGAACAGGCATACAGCAGAAACGATAACGGCACCCGCGGGTGCCGTTATGTTATGAACGAATGCTTACTTTCTGATGCGAATCACCGGCGTTTCGCCGACGGTGACCTGGCCAGTCAGCTTAATCAATTCCTTGATTTCATCCATGTTGGAGATGACAACCGGTGTCAGGGTTGATTTCGCTTTCTCTTCCAGCAACGGCAGGTCAAACTCGATAACCACGTCGCCTTTTTTGACCTTCTGGCCTTCTTCAGCGATGCGTTTGAAGCCTTCACCTTTCAGTTCTACCGTATCGATACCGAAGTGGACGAACAGCTCAATGCCATTGTCTGATTCGATCGAAAAAGCGTGATTGGTTTCAAAAATCTTACCGATAGTGCCATCAACAGGAGCAACCATTTTGTTGCCGCTGGGCTTGATCGCAATACCGTCGCCCACGATTTTTTCTGCAAACACCACATCTGGTACGTCTTCAATGTTCACGATTTCGCCTGACAGAGGCGCTACGATATCAATTGTCCCAGCGCTATCCGTTTTTTCGCCAAAAAGTTTAGAAAACAAACCCATGATCTTCTCCTAAGCAGTAATTTGGGGCCAGCATCATGCGGATTAGCAGAGCGTTTTTTCCTTAATGAACTTGTTTACCAGGTTCATTAAATCTTCCGCTGTCGGTTGAGCCAGTGCCTGCTCCGCCAATGCCTTCGCATCTTCAAAATTAGTATTACGAATGATTTTCTTGATGCCAGGGATAGAAATGGCACTCATGCTGAACTCGTCCAGCCCCATTCCCAGTAACAGTAGTGTAGCACGTTCATCACCTGCCAGCTCACCACACATGCCGGTCCATTTACCTTCAGCGTGAGATGCATCAATGACTTGCTTGATTAAGTTAAGCACAGACGGCGCCATTGGGTTGTACAGGTGCGAGATCAAATCATTACCACGATCGACCGCCAGAGTATACTGCGTCAGATCGTTTGTCCCAATACTGAAGAAGTCGACTTCCTTCGCCAGATGATGAGCAATCACGGCTGAAGCCGGGGTTTCCACCATGATGCCGACTTCGATGCTCTCATCAAAGGCTTTACCTTCTTCACGCAACTGCGCTTTCAGCAGTTCCAGCTCCGCTTTCAGGCTGCGTACTTCTTCAACCGAAATAATCATCGGGAACATGATGCGCAGTTTACCGAAAGAGGAGGCGCGCAGAATGGCACGCAGCTGCGCATGCAGAATCTCTTTGCGGTCCATGGCGATACGGATAGCGCGCCAGCCGAGGAACGGGTTCTCTTCTTTTGGCAGGTTCATGTAAGGCAGATCTTTGTCGCCGCCGATGTCCATGGTACGCACGATAACGGCCTGTGAACCCATGGCTTCAGCGACGGCTTTGTACGCCTGGAACTGCTCTTCTTCGCTTGGCAGTGAGTCACGATCCATAAACAGGAATTCGGTGCGGTAGAGACCCACGCCTTCAGCGCCGTTACGTTCAGCACCGGCGATATCGCGCACAGTACCGATGTTGGCGCAGACTTCAACCTGATGACCATCCAGCGTAACGGCTGGCAGATCTTTCAGCTTAGCTAATTCATGTTTTTCCGACAGATACTGGTTCTGTACGGCTTTCAGCTCTTCCTGAATCGCTTCTGAAGGATTGACGTGAATCGCATTGTTAACGCCATCCAGAATCAGGAAATCGCCATTTTTAACCGTGACGGTCACATTGCCGGTACCGACAATGGCTGGGATCTCCAGCGAGCGCGCCATGATTGAGGTATGTGAGGTACGGCCACCCAGATCGGTGATAAAGCCCAGCACCTTCTTCAGGTTCAGCTGTGCGGTTTCTGACGGCGTTAAATCTTTTGCCACCAGAATGGATTCGTCCGGAATAGCGCTCAGGTCAACGATATGCAGACCGAGGATGTTTTGCAGCAGACGCTTACCGATGTCACGTACGTCAGCCGCACGCTCTTTCAGATATTCGTCATCTAACTCCTCCAGTGCTTTCGCCTGGCCATCGATGACCGAGTAAGCAGCAGCATCGGCAGAAGCGTGATCTTTTTTGATCAGGTCGATGATTTCCTGCTCCAGCTCTTCATCTTCCAGCAACATAATGTGGCCTTCGAAGATTGCTGCTTTCTCTTCACCGAGGGTTTCACCCGCTTTGACGCGAATCGCTTCCAGTTGTAATGCCGCTTTGCTGCGGCCATCGAGGAAGCGCTGAACTTCCTGCTCAACCTGGTCATCAGAAATTTTCTTGCGGTTGATGACGATCTCGTCTTCTTTCAGCAGCAGTGCTTTGCCGAAAGCGATACCTGGTGATGCTAAAATGCCTGAAATCATAACGCTACCTTTTAATCACGATGGCTGATGGGACTCTGTGCGGTGCCATTGTCGCGGGACACGTACTCTACGAAAGCAATAACGCGGACAGGTTGTCCGCGATCAAGATGTTTGCACTCAATGGCGCAGAGGAGTCGATTTGCTGGAGAGCTGAGCGGAGATTACTCCAGTTCAGCCATCAGTTTGACCAGATGCTCAACTGCTTTCTGCTCGTCTTCACCTTCCGCGGAAAGGGTCACAACCGTTCCCTGGGTTAAACCCAGTGTCTGCAGCTTGAACAGGCTCTTCGCGCTCGCTGATTTACCGTTAGAGGTCACGGTAATTTCTGACTGGAAAGCTTTGGCTTCTTTAACGAATTGCGCAGCTGGGCGAGTGTGCAGACCGTTTGGTGCAGTAATGGTAACTTCTTGCTGGAACATTCTATTTCCCCAACGTTATCAGGATGAGTGTTATGGATCTAAAGTCTAGCCTGGAGCCTTTACTTTAGCCTGTGTAGGTGCGCGGGTATAGCTTCATGCTGACCAAAGACGCGCATGCGTCAAATCTACAGTCCGTTGCGTCTCAAAACCGATTCTACACGTCACCGGTTAATTATGCCGTGATTCGCCGTTTCACTGAATCCGTAAATCGATTCAGCTTGATCCACTTCAAACGCGGATTAATTTCAGGCATCGAAATAATTGGCAGTCTAAATACCAGAGCGGCGTCACTGAAATCAATCTGCCGGGTGATGAAAGTGAGATCTGCACCACAAAAAAGCACCCGATTGGGTGCTTTTTTCTCCATTTTCGGACTATCGGCCTCTGCTACTGAAGCTCTTTTTCAGTGAAGAGATCGGCAAACAAAGCGGTACTCAGATAGCGTTCACCGGAGGAGGGGAGGATCACCACAATATTTTTGTTGGCGAAGGCTTCATCTTCCTGCAGCTTCAGCGCCGCGGCAACGGCAGCACCGGATGAGATACCGGCCAGAATACCTTCCTCTTCCATCAGCCGACGCGCCGTACTGATCGCCTCTTCATTGGTGATGGCCACGACGCGGTCCACCAGATTCAGCTCAAGGTTGCCCGGGATAAAGCCTGCGCCGATACCCTGAATTTTGTGTGGGCCGGGCTTGATCTCATCGCCCGCCAGCGCCTGAGCAATCACCGGGGAATCGGTCGGCTCAACCGCGACGGTAATCAGATCTTTTTTGCCTTTGGTGTTTTTGATGTAGCGGCTCACGCCGGTCAGCGTACCGCCGGTGCCGACACCGGCAATAAAGACATCCACTTCGCCGTCCGTGTCTTCCCAGATTTCCGGGCCGGTGGTCTTTTCATGGATTTCCGGGTTGGCCGGGTTGCTGAACTGCTGCAGCAGCACATATTTATCCGGATTGCTGGCAACAACCTCTTCAGCTTTGCTGATGGCACCTTTCATGCCTTTGGTGCCTTCGGTCAGTATCAGCGTCGCGCCCAGCGCCTTCAGCAATTTACGGCGCTCAACTGACATGGTTTCTGGCATCGTCAGCGTTAATTTATAACCGCGCGCTGCGGCGACATAGGCCAGAGCAATACCGGTGTTGCCGCTGGTCGGTTCAACCAGTTCAACACCCGGTTTCAGAATACCGCGTTTTTCTGCGTCCCAAATCATATTGGCACCGATACGGCATTTTACGCTGAAGCTCGGGTTACGGGATTCAACTTTCGCAAGGATGCGGCCGTTACCGATGCGGTTCAGTCGAACCAATGGCGTATGACCAATTGTCAAAGAGTTGTCTTCATAGATCTTACTCATAGCCTGTCCTTAACTGTATGAATTATTGGGAACCCTATGAGCATACCTTTTCTGCCTGGTGGCGGAAGGAAAGAAATCGTATATCTATATGTCGCCCGGCAATAAGCCCTGCTAAAAAGAGCATAAGGCGCGCTGATGAATTTAACGCAACTCATGACGTGCCAGCGTTGACCGGTAGCGATCGACCCACATGGCGGTGGCACCGCAGACGGCAACCGGCATGATCACCAGGTTCAGAACCGGGATCATGGTGAACAGACTGATTAGCGCGCCAAACTGCATATTGGCCGTTTTGTGTTGACGCAGGGCGTTGCGCATCTGCTGAAACGGCACTTTGTGGTTATCGAACGGATAGTCGCAATACTGGATGGACAACATCCAGGCGCTGAACAGGAACCACAGCACCGGCGCAACGGTCTGGCCAAAGCCAGGAATAAAGTAGAGCAGCAGCAGTCCCAGCGCGCGGGGCAGGTAATAACCCAGTTTTTGCAGCTCGCGCTTCATAATGCGCGGCACATCCTTGATCATTCCAGCCCAGCCGCTGTCCGGCAGAGGCTTGCCTGTCAGGCGGCCTTCCAGCTGCTCGGCCAGCAGGCCGCAAAACGGAGCGGCAATTAAGTTTGCCAGGGTCGAAAAGAAGTAGCTAAACACCAGCACAATCGCAATCACCGACAGCGGCCATAACAGATAGCTCAGCCACTGCAGCCAGTCCGGAATATGGGCCATCAGACGCGGGATCCAGTCACCGAGACGATAGAAAAGCCAGATGAAAGCGCCACCCAGCATCACGATATTGATCAGCAACGGCATCACCACAAAGCGGCGAATGCCAGGCAGACGTACCAGTTTCCAGCCCTGGCTAAAGTAGTGCATGCCGTTAAAATTTGAGACGGAATTCTCAATGGCCATAAAGCCAGTTCTCCTGAAGATGTTAAGGCGCGCCCACTATAACCTGGCTTTTTCTCCAGGCCAGGTGCCGTTTGGGTAAAAAAACAGCGAAAAAGCGTGGGTTGCCTATCTTATTTGTCAGAAAATAGTGCACAGACTTGCACTTGTGTAGCAGGGCAAATACAGTTAGAGGATAAAGTTTGCCGCGGTGGCAAGGTATTGGAACAACAGAGAATACAATGATGCAGGATTTGCGTCTGATATTAATCGTTGTTGGCGCGATCGCCATTATAGCGCTCCTTCTTCACGGGCTGTGGACCAGCCGTAAAGAGCGTTCGTCAGTGTTCCGCGATCGCCCGCACAAACGTCTAAAACAACGTGATGAAAATGATGAGCAGGACCTGATTGACGACGAGGATGATGGCGTCGGCGAGGTTCGCGTTCGTTCTGATCGCAACGTACATCAGGAACCGCGTTTCGATGAGATTCGCGAGCCACAGCCAGAAGCGCCGCGTAAGCCTGCGCCCGCTGAGCCTGTGCGTCAGCCTGCGCCACGACCCGCACCGCAACCCGAACCTGAAAGCGACCCGCTTTTTAACACGGCACCGCAGCCTGCTCCGCAGTCGCGCCCTGAACCGGTTCGTCAGCAGCCCGCACCCACTTTTGTCGCGCCGCCCGTTCAGGCCGACCCACTGCTGGATCTCGACCCGCTGGAATCTGTACAGCCAGCACCGCAGTACCAGGCAGAACCTGAGCCGCAGCCTGAAGTGACATCGGCGCCCGCGCCAGCACAGCCTGCTGCTAAAGCGCCAGCGGAAAAACCGAAAGAAGCGGTACTGGTGCTGCATGTTGCCGCGCACTCGGGCGGTGAACTGAACGGTGAGGCACTACTGCAGGGTATTCTTCAGGCGGGCTTCCAGTTTGGTGAAATGAACATTTTCCATCGTCATCTCAGCCCGGCTGGCAGTGGCCCGGTATTGTTCAGTCTGGCCAATATGGTTAAGCCGGGCTCATTCAATCCTGACCTGATGACCGATTTCAGCACGCCTGGCATCTCTATCTTTATGATGGTGCCTTCTTATGGCGATGCGAATCAGAACTTCAAGCTGATGCTGCAGTCGGCTCAGCGTATCGCTGATGATGTAGGTGGCGTGGTGCTGGATGATGAGCGTCGCATGATGACGCCGCAGAAGCTGGAAACTTACAAAGCGCGTATCCGCGATGTGGTTGGCGTCTGAGACCTGCGCTAAACGCTATCTGAATTGTTAAAAACAAACCCCCGCCTGTCGGGGGTTTTTTATCTGATGGGGCTTTATGAAATCCGTCCAGGATCACATCACCGAACTGCGCACCACGTTGCGCCATCATGAATATCTCTATCACGTTATGGATGCGCCGGAAGTGCCGGATGCTGAATACGATCGTCTGATGCGTGAACTGCGTCAGCTGGAGGAGGAGCACCCGGATCTCATTACGCCAGACTCGCCGACACAACGCGTGGGTGCCGCGCCGCTGACGGTCTTCGAGCAGGTGCGCCATGAAGTCCCGATGCTGTCGCTTGATAACGCCTTTGATGAAGCCACGTTTATGGCTTTCAACAAGCGGGTGCAGGATCGCCTGAAAAGCAGTGACGACATAACCTACTGCTGTGAACTCAAGCTCGATGGCGCTGCGGTCAGCCTGATGTATGAAAATGGTCTGCTGGTCCAGGCCGCAACGCGCGGTGACGGCACAACCGGCGAGAACATTACCGCCAATGTCCGCACCATTCGCGCTATCCCGCTGCGGCTTAAAGGCGACAACATTCCGGCACGGCTGGAAGTGCGTGGCGAAATATTTATGACGCAGCGCGGCTTTGAAAAGCTGAATGAGGAAGCACGCCGGACTGATGGCAAAGTCTTTGCTAATCCGCGCAATGCAGCAGCCGGTTCTCTGCGTCAGCTGGATCCGCGCATTACCGCCAAACGTCCGCTGACCTTCTTCTGCTACGGTTTTGGCCTGCTGGAAGGCGGTGAGATGCCGCACAGTCACATGGGGCGTCTGCAACAGTTTAAAGCCTGGGGCCTGCCGGTCAGCGACCGCATTAAGCTGGTGCACAACGCAGAAGAAGCCCTGGCCTTCTATCGTGATATTGAGCAACAGCGTCCGAATCTGGGTTTTGATATTGATGGCGTGGTGATCAAAGTCGATTCACAGGAACTGCAGGAAAAACTGGGCTTTGTGGCGCGCGCGCCGCGCTGGGCGATTGCCTTTAAATTCCCGGCACAGGAACAACTGACCTGGGTGCGGGACGTCGAATTTCAGGTTGGCCGCACCGGGGCTATCACACCGGTAGCTCGCCTTGAGCCGGTGCAGGTCGCGGGCGTGATCGTCAGCAATGCCACGCTGCATAATGCGGATGAAATCGAGCGGCTGGGATTACGCATCGGCGATCGGGTGGTCATTCGCCGCGCCGGTGATGTGATCCCGCAGGTGGTCAACGTGGTGCTCGCCGAGCGCCCTGAACAGACGCGTGAAGTCCTGTTCCCGGCACACTGTCCGGTTTGTGGTTCCGAGGTTGAACGGGTCGAAGGGGAATCGGTCACGCGCTGCACGGGCGGTTTAATCTGCGGTGCTCAGCGCAAAGAGGCGCTGAAGCATTTTGTCTCGCGCCGGGCACTGGATGTTGATGGCATGGGCGATAAGATTATCGACCAGCTGGTGGAGAAAGAGTACGTCAACACACCTGCGGATCTGTTCCGTCTCACGGCGGGCAAACTGACCGGACTGGATCGCATGGGGCCGAAATCGGCGCAAAACGTTGTCGACGCGCTGGAGAAAGCGAAATCGACTACGCTGGCGCGTTTCCTCTATGCACTGGGCATTCGTGAAGTGGGTGAAGCCACCGCTGCCAATCTGGCTAACCATTTTGGTGAATTGCAGAAGGTCATGGATGCCGATCTTGAGGCGCTGATTGCGGTGCCGGATGTCGGCAAAGTCGTTGCGGCACACGTGCGCAACTTCATGGAAGAGGAAAGCAACCGTGAGGTTATCCGCCAGCTGGTCGAGGATATCGGTATTCACTGGCCGCAGGTGGTGGTGGTGAGAGCCGAAGAGATCGACAGTCCGTTCGCGGGTAAAACGGTGGTGCTGACTGGCTCACTGTCGCAGATGAACCGCGATGATGCCAAAGCGCAGCTGATCGCGCTGGGCGCAAAAGTCAGCGGCAGTGTCTCAAAGAAAACTGATTTGCTGATTGCCGGTGAAGCGGCTGGTTCAAAGCTGGCGAAAGCAGCGGAGCTTGGCATTGAAGTGATTGATGAAGCGGAAATGATCCGCCTGCTGGGAGCCTCAGATGGATGAACATCAGCTGGTGGCGATAGCCAATACGCCTATGCCGTTTGGCAAATATAAGGGGCGGATGCTGATCGATCTGCCTGAGCCTTATCTGCTGTGGTTTGCCCGCAGTGGGGACTTTCCGTCTGGTCTGCTGGGTGATCTCATGCAACTCACCCTGACAATAAAAATTGAGGGTCTGGAAGGGTTAGTTAAACCGCTTCAGACCCGTAAGTAACGCTGCCCGCACTGGCGGGCAGCCGATCTATTTCTGAGACTCCATTACCGAATCCTTGACCTGCACAGCCTGCTGCTGCTTCTCATTGGTCTTCTTATAACGTCCGGCAATAAATGAGCAGACCATCAGCTGTACCTGATGGAAAATCATCAGCGGCAGCACAATAATCCCCACGGTACTGGCCGGGAACAGGATATTCGCCATCGGCACGCCATTCGCCAGACTCTTCTTCGAACCACAAAACAGCACCACAATCTCATCGGCGCGTTTAAAGCGGAACAGACGCGAGGCCAGCAGGTTGATAATCAGTACGGCGGTCAGCAGAATGATTGAGCCTGCCACAATCCACAGCAGCGTAATCAACCCAACGCGATGCCAGATGCCATTAACCACCGCTTCACTGAAGGCGGAGTAGACCACCAGCAGAATCGAGGTCTGGTCGGTTTTGCCAATCAGGCTGCGGTGCTTCTCAACCCAGCCACCGATCCAGCGCCGTGAGAGGTGTCCCAGTACGAAAGGCACCATCAGTTGCAGCATAATCTTCCCGATCTGCTCCAGTCCATCGCTGGGCGCGCTGCTGTGAATATCCATCACCAGGTTCACCAGCAACGGCGAAATAAACACACCCAGCAGGCTTGATGCAGAGGCGCTGCATACCGCTGCCGCAACGTTACCGCCCGCCATGGAGGTAAACGCGATAGCGGATTGCACGGTCGCAGGCAGGATACAGAGGTAGATAAAGCCGGTATAAATTTCCGGGCCGACATTAACCGGATGCCACCAGACCAGCAACAGACCCAGCACCGGAAACAGCACAAAGGTGCTGAACATAATCCACAGATGCAACCGCCAGTGACTGCTGCCTGAGATGATCTTTTCACGCGACAGCTTGGCACCATGCATAAAGAACAGCAGTGCTATCGCTGCCGTCGCGAGATAGCTGAATATATCAACGTAGATCCCCCTGGCTGGCAGAAAAGAGGCCAGCAGCACGGTGATGATGAGTTTAACCATCATCGGATCGAGTTTTAAAAATCCCATTGTTAAATTCCGGTAAATTTTTCAATAGCGCGATTGTGCGTGAAACCTGTTTAGAAATAAAATTGATTTATTGAATTAATCTATGAGCAGAATCGATGAATTACACCCTGCGTCAGCTACGAACCTTTATTGCGGTGGCACACTATGGCGGATTCAGCCAGGCGGGGCAGGCGATAGGTCTGAGTCAGTCGGCGGTCAGCCACAGTATTAAAGAGCTGGAAGCGGAAACCGGCGTGCGGTTGCTGGATCGAACCACCCGGGAGGTGATGCTGACTGAAGCGGGAAAACAGCTGGCGTCACGCATGGAGCGCCTGCTGGAGGAGATTCATACCACGCTGCTGGATATCCGCAGTTTTGGCGAACAGCGCAGTGGTACCGTCAGGGTGGCAGCCAGCCAGACCATTTCCGCTCATCTGATGCCGCAATGTCTGGCCGCCAGCCAGCAACACTTTCCTGACATCAAAGTGATACTGCACGATCGCGCCCAGCAGTGGGTGCTGCAAAGTGTGCGTAACGCCGAAGTCGATTTCGGGATTGTGATTGGGCCACTCAGCGACAGCGATTTTGACAGCATCGCGATTCTTGATGAGCCTTTCCTGCTGCTATGCCGTGATGATGATCCGCTGGCGCAGGTGGAAAGGGCAGAATGGTCAATGCTGGATGGCCGCACCATGGTGCTTCAGGACTATGCTTCGGGCAGTCGGGTCCTCATTGATGCGGCGATGCAGCAGCAGAATATCAGGGCTGAAGTCGTTCAGGAGATTGGTCATCCCGCTACGCTGTTTCCGATGGTACAGGTGGGGATCGGCATCAGTATTCTGCCCGCGCTGGCGTTACCGTTACCGGCGGATCGCGCATTAACGGTGCGGCGTCTATATCCTGAAATCAATCGCAGCCTCACGCTGATCAAGCGTAAAAACCGCTCGCTTACGCCTGCTGCCGAAGCGATCTGGCAGGAGGTGCGCCAGCAGGCGACGCTGCTGGCGCAACAACGCGAGGCCAGGCCCGCATTTTAGATGTAGACGTCAATTTTGTTGGTGTCGGTAGGGCGGTTAATCCCGTCTGCTTTGCTCTCACTGACGGACGAGCTGTCACTCTTTGGCTGATCCTGCTCGGCCTGCTTCTGTTCCAGCTGAGCAATCTGTGCCTGCAGCATGGTGATTTGTGACTGATACATCTGCTGCATTTCAGACTTCTGTTCGTCAGTCAGTTCTTTGTTGTCGGCCAGCTCTTTGACTTGCGTTAAGACGTTCTGAATCTGTTTATTCAGCGCCGCGACCTGCGAGGCAACACTGCCGCCACCGCTGTCACCGCCACTGACTGCACTGCTTAGAATTCCGGAAATTGAAGACATCATTTTTCTCCCTGTAAGTTGTCAGATACGTTATCGGCACGCTGTGAAACGACTTGAGAGCTGAAATTGTTAAGGTTGCGAAAAGGTGAGAGCTTATCTGTTAAGCCAATGTCAGTGCAGCAGAAAAAAAACAGGCACCAAAAAGGGCTAAAAGACAGCAGATAAGCTTAAAGCGAGGGGAGCACAGGCCTGTAGCAAAGCATCGCGGGACAGGGACAAAAACGCCGGGAGCGTTTTTGAACAACGCAAAGCGTTGGCCCGTTTGCGGGCGCACCTCAGGGATGAGGTGCGTAATCGCCCGCGCTGAGCCTGCCATGGATGGCGATTTTGCGTCTTTGCGAAAGGCCTGTGCTCCCTGAGCCAGCACTTTGTTTAAAGTCTGAAATAGCTGGAAAAAGCAGTTCCACTCTGAAGCGCAGGAAATCTCTCAATAGCAGAAACGAAAAAAGCGCCTTAAGGCGCTTTATTCTGAATTGGTGGGTCGTGCAGGATAGCCTCGGCCCGTCGTGGGCCTCGCCCTGCGGGTGATGCTGTCGCATCAGCCTGAATCGCTCCCGGCGATTCAGTCGAACCTGCAGCAGGTTCTCACCCTGCACGGTAAAGTCCGTGCCCCGGAAACGAAAAAAGCGCCTTAAAGGCGCTTTATTCTGAATTGGTGGGTCGTGCAGGATTCGAACCTGCGACCAATTGATTAAAAGTCAACTGCTCTACCAACTGAGCTAACGACCCGAAGTGGTGGGTGATGACGGGTTCGAACCGCCGACCCCCTCCTTGTAAGGGAGATGCTCTACCAACTGAGCTAATCACCCACTTCGTACTTCAGTACTACTAACAGGCAAGATATGGTGGGTGATGACGGGTTCGAACCGCCGACCCCCTCCTTGTAAGGGAGATGCTCTACCAACTGAGCTAATCACCCATATCTTCATACCTGTTCACTGCGGGCCACGCTGTTAAGAGTGGTGGGTGATGACGGGTTCGAACCGCCGACCCCCTCCTTGTAAGGGAGATGCTCTACCAACTGAGCTAATCACCCCCGCTGTGTGGAGTCGCATTATAGGGATAGTTGATTTTGAGTCAACGCTTTTTAAAACATAAATGTGCGTTCGGTTTATTTTTAAACACCCTGTCGCGCTTTTAGCCAATGTGCTGGTTTTACTGGCAGAAAAGCCCCTTTTCCCGGGCGGCAACCGGCGGGCATGCATTGAGGATTCACCGTCAGATGCTAGAATGTGCCCACTGTTTTTTCGCGTCTAACCTGTTTTTTGTCATCCAGACAGAGAACCCGCGCATCTAAGGCAATACTCAATGAAAATCAAAACACGCTTCGCGCCCAGCCCGACTGGCTATCTGCATGTAGGTGGCGCCCGTACCGCACTTTACTCCTGGCTCTTTGCCCGTCACAACCAGGGCGAGTTCGTGCTGCGCATTGAAGATACCGATCTGGAGCGCTCCACGCCGGAAGCTATCGAAGCCATCATGGATGGCATGAACTGGCTGAGCCTCGACTGGAATGAAGGCCCTTACTACCAGACAAAACGTTTTGATCGTTACAACGCGGTCATTGATGAAATGCTGGAAGCGGGCACAGCCTATAAATGCTACTGCTCTAAAGAACGTCTGGAAGCGCTGCGTGAAGAGCAGATGGCCAACAACGAAAAGCCGCGTTACGACGGCCGCTGCCGTGACAGCCATGAACATCATGCAGATGATGAGCCGTGCGTTGTGCGTTTCCGCAATCCGCAGGAAGGTTCGGTCATCTTTGACGACCAGATCCGTGGCCCGATTGAGTTCAGCAACCAGGAGCTGGATGATCTGATCATCCGCCGCACCGATGGTTCGCCAACCTACAACTTCTGCGTCGTCGTGGATGACTGGGATATGGGCATCACCCATGTGATTCGCGGTGAAGACCACATTAACAACACGCCACGTCAGATCAACATTCTCAAAGCAATTGGCGCGCAGGTTCCGGTCTATGCCCACGTCTCAATGATCCTTGGCGATGACGGCAAAAAGCTCTCCAAGCGTCATGGCGCGGTAGGGGTGATGCAGTATCGTGATGATGGCTACCTGCCGGAAGCGCTGCTCAACTACCTGGTTCGTCTGGGCTGGTCACATGGCGATCAGGAAATCTTCAGCGTGGCCGAAATGGCTGAGCTCTTTACCCTGGATGCAGTCAGTAAGTCTGCCAGTGCGTTCAACACTGAGAAACTGCAGTGGCTGAACCATCACTACATCAATACGCTGCCGCCAGAATATGTGGCGACACACCTGCAGTGGCATATTGAAGAGCAGAAAATTGATACCCGCACGGGGCCGGAACTGGCGAAGCTGGTTGGTCTGTTAGGCGAGCGCTGCAAAACATTGAAAGAGATGGCTGCATCCTGCCGCTACTTCTATGAAGACTTTGCAGAATTTGATGCCGATGCCGCGAAGAAACATCTTCGTCCGGTAGCGCGTCAGCCGCTGGAAGTGGTACGCGATAAGCTGGCCGCGATCGAAGAGTGGACGGCTGAAAACGTACATCAGGCTATTCAGAGCACCGCAGATGAGCTGGAAGTCGGGATGGGGAAAGTGGGCATGCCGCTGCGCGTGGCCGTAACCGGTGCCGGTCAGTCACCCGGACTGGATGTCACCGTGGAAGCGATAGGCCGCAGCCGCAGCGTTGCACGTATTGAGCAGGCGCTGGCCTTTATCAGTGAGCGGGAAGCGCAGGCTTAATAAACAGAACCGGAAGCTTCGCGCTTCCGGTTTTTACTCTTCAGTGATATCCAGACGCTGCAACATGCCTTTAATTCCTATCCGTAATATCAGCGCTGACAGCTGCTCCTGTTCAGCCTGACTCATTTGCGGAACCGCATTTACTAACAGTGCCGTCAGTGAATCTGCCGGAACCCTATACATTGCAGCGGGTTCGTGCAGACTACGCGTCGAATGGATAAATTTTTCTACGCGATCATCGACATGAATCAATCGCGCCTTGCCGCCCTGAATACCGGGTCTGGGCAGGGTGGTCCAGTTTTCGCGCTTAATCCATTTGTTCACTGTCTGTCGGCTCAGGCCCGTCTCTGAGGCGAGTTCTTCGGGTGTTAACCATTCCTTTTTCATCATACCTTCCCTGATAAATACACCTTACTCTTCGCTGATTCCCAGTCGCTGCAAAACGCCCTTGATACCTTCGCGTAAGATTAGTGCAGTGAATTGATCCTGCTCGTCCTGAGTCATTTGCTGGACGGAACTTATTAATAACGCAGGTAATGAATTAGACGGAGTGCCATAAGTTGCCGTCGGCTCGTTAAGGTTACGGGTCGACTGAATAAAACTTTTCACGCGCTCATCAATGTGAATCAATCGGGCTTTACCGCCTTGCACACCGGGCTTCGGCGTGGTCGTCCAGTTTTCCCGCTTGATCCATTTATTCACCGTTTGCCGACTGTAACCCGTCTCTGCAGCCAGCTCTTCGGGGGTAAGCCATTCCTTTTTCACGATGCAGTCCCTGATTAATACATTAGCAGGACATATTACAGCAAAACGTAACGGGTGAAAGTAACTGAAGCTGAAATTGCCTTTTGTCTCTCGACAAAAGGCAAAACATCATTACTGAGGATTACTGGCGGGTTCAGCGGCAGGGCGGAATGCAAGGAAATAGGCCAGACCAACGAACACGGCACCACCCACGGCATTGCCTGAGAAGACGGCAATAAAATTAGGGAAGTACTCTGCCCAGCTCATCTGACCGGCAAAAATGGCGGCCGGAATAATAAACATGTTAGCGACAACGTGCTGGAAGCCAATGGCCACAAATGCCATCACCGGGAACCACATGCCGAAGATCTTGCCGACCACATCTTTACTGGCAAAGGCCAGCCATACCGCCAGGCAAACCAGCCAGTTACAGCCGATACCGGAAATAAAGGCGTGCAGGAAATCAGCGTGGACTTTTGCAGAAGCGATAGCAACGGTCTTCTTCAGGTAATCGCCCTCGGTCATACCCAGCATGTGACCAAAGAACCAGGCGACAGCCACGCTGCCGAGAAAGTTAGCCAGGGTAACCCAGAACCAGTTGCGCGCCACGCTCATAAAGCTGATGCGACGGGCGAACCAGGCCACCGGTAAGGTCATCATATTACCGGTCAGCAGTTCACCACCCGCCAGCACGGTCATGATGATCCCCACCGGGAAGACCGCGGCACCTAACAGGCCACCAAAAGAGCCCCATTCAGCGGGAAGGGTGTTGATCACGTGAAGATCCAGCAGGAAGCCGGTCGCAATAAATGCGCCCGCCATAAAGCCGAGAATCAGAAGGATGCTGACAGGTGCACGGCTTTTAGCCACGCCTGACTGGATCGCCAGTTGTGCGATTTCTTTAGGTGTATGCAGCGACATAGTATCTCAGTAGTTTTTTTATGATTAATGGGACGATAACGCCTGGTGGACGCGTGGTGCGCGGGAGAGGGTCCCGGGTACCACTAAATTAGCGGGCTAAGTTTTGCATGCGAAAAAGCCGAAGACAAGAAAATTCCTATAACATATTTAACCGTGAATTAACCTGACGGCAGACTAAATAACAGTTAAAAAACGGTCCTGTGTGAACAGACACGATTTTCCCCTGCAGCATGCTGCTGAAACTTCGCAGGTTGCCGCCTTTTTCAGCGATCAAACAGAGAATGTCATTTTGCCGTTGACACCCCGGAGGGGGTTTCATATTATGCCGTCCGTCGCTTAACGCGACAGTTTTTCGGTTCGGGGCTATAGCTCAGCTGGGAGAGCGCCTGCATGGCATGCAGGAGGTCAGCGGTTCGATCCCGCTTAGCTCCACCAAACTTCTTCCCAAAAGTTTGGCACTGAAAAACGATTCCAGATGTGGGGGTATAGCTCAGCTGGGAGAGCGCTTGCATGGCATGCAAGAGGTCAGCGGTTCGATCCCGCTTATCTCCACCATTTTCTGACACGCCGTTGTCAAAATCCTTTCTGATTAATCTCTTATTCGCCAGTTGCTGCGGATCCCAACGCTATTGCTTTGCCATTCACGCTGCTGCGCACGCTTAAATACGTTATTACCGGCATGACCCGCCATAACATCCGATGCTGTTTGCAGGACGTTGTGCCGCCTGTTGTGCACGATCTGAATGCAGATGTGAACATGTGCAATGGAAGAGATAACGCGGGAAGGGGGAATCAGCGGGAAGCAGAGCAAGGATAGAGCAGAAAGAGAAGGGCGAGACCTGCTCGCCCTTTGATGCTAAGAGTAGTGCGCAGAACCGTGCTTAGAACGCCAGAACCAGACCGGCGATAGCGGCGGAAAGCACGCTCACCAGCGTAGAGCCGTACAGCAGCTTCAGACCAAAGCGGGAAACCACGTTGCCCTGTTCTTCGTTCAGACCTTTAATCGCACCGGCCACGATGCCGATAGAAGAGAAGTTAGCGAACGAGACCAGGAACACAGAAAGAATACCTTCTGAATGTGGTGACAGCTGACCCGCGATTTTCTGCAGATCCATCATGGCAACAAACTCATTCGACACCAGCTTGGTCGCCATAATACTGCCGACCTGCAACGCTTCGCCAGCAGGCACGCCCATCACCCAGGCAAACGGATAGAAGACAAAGCCGAGAACGCCCTGGAAGGAGATGCCGAAGATCAGATCAAACAGCGCATTCAGACCTGAAATCAGCGCGATAAAACCAATCAGCATGGCGGCAACGATAATCGCGACGCGGAAACCGGCCAGGATATACTCGCCCAGCATCTCAAAGAAGCTCTGGCCTTTGTGCAGATCCTGCAACTGCAGATCTTCTTCGTTCTCAACGCGATAAGGGTTGATCAGCGACAGCACGATAAAGGTGCTGAACATGTTGAGCACCAGCGCGGCGACCACATACTTCGGCTGCAGCATGGTCATGTAGGCGCCGACGATCGACATCGATACGGTCGACATCGCGGTCGCGGCCATGGTGTACATGCGGCGCTGTGACATTTGGCCCAGGATATCTTTATAGGCGATGAAGTTTTCTGACTGTCCCAGTATCAGAGAACTCACAGCGTTGAAAGATTCCAGTTTTCCCATGCCATTCACTTTCGACAGTACGGTACCAATACCGCGAATCACCCATGGCAGGATACGGAAATGCTGCAGAATACCGATCAGCGCAGAGATAAAGACGATAGGGCACAATACGTTAAGGAAGAAGAAGGCCAGACCTTTGTCGCTCATGTTGCCAAAGACGAAGTTGGTACCCTCAGCGGCATACTTCAGCAGATGGTCAAAGAAGCCCGCGAATCCTTTGACGAAACCGAGTCCCGCTTCTGAGTTCAGGAAGAACCAGGCGAGCACAATTTCAATCACCAGTAGCTGTATAATGTAGCGAATGCGAATGCTTTTACGATCGTGACTAACCAGCAAGGCGAGTATCCCGACCACCACCAGTGCTAAAAGAAATTGCAAAATATGGGACATGGTTGCTCCAAATTTGAGGAGGGTTGTATTTTGTTGCGTATTCTATGTAACGCGTTACTTAAAAACGAGATCTGAACCACAATATAAGTATTCGCTATCGTTATATTTTCCAGAAAAGTTCCAGAGATCACGTCCTGTTTACAAATACTTCACTTCAGATAACCACATAATTATTGTCTGAATTTTACGCCGGGCGTAAAGTGACACTATTGCTCACATTTTTAGCAATCACATCCTTTACTGTAATGTATAGCAATGGCTATACTTTATAGCAGCATCTATTACACCGATAACAATAAACGAATTTCACTTGCACCTGCTAACCCCTAAGCTGCCGGGGCAGGCAAATGTTCAGACAGGGTACCGGATATGTTTGAAAGTCGTACCGCCGAGCGCGCCGCTCGCGGAGTCAGAAAAGTCAAACTCGCACTACTGGGGCCCGCTTTTATCGCCGCTATCGGCTATATCGATCCGGGCAACTTTGCGACCAACATTCAGGCGGGCGCTGCTTACGGCTACAAATTGCTGTGGGTGGTGGTATGGGCCAACATCATGGCCATGCTGATTCAGCTGATGTCAGCCAAGCTGGGTATCGCTACCGGCAAAAACCTCGCTGAACACATTCGCGATCGTTTTCCCCGGCCCGCCGTCTGGTTTTACTGGGTGCAGGCGGAAATTATCGCGATGGCCACTGACCTGGCGGAATTTATCGGAGCCGCGCTGGGGTTCAAACTGCTGCTCGGTATTTCTTTGATGCAGGGCGCGGTGCTGACCGGCATCGCCACGTTCCTGATATTGATGTTACAGAGCCGTGGGCAAAAGCCGCTGGAGCTGGTGATTGGCGGACTGCTGCTGTTTGTGGCGGCGGCCTATATCGTTGAACTCTTCTTCTCTCAGCCCAGTGTCAAAGAGCTGGTGATCGGCATGGCGCTGCCCGCGTTACCAACGTCGGATGCTGTATTCCTGGCGGCGGGTGTGCTGGGTGCGACCATTATGCCGCACGTGATTTACCTGCACTCCGCGCTGACGCAGGGTAAAAGTGAGGACAGCAAAGGTCAGCGGTACTCCTCAACTAAACTGGATGTGGCGATTGCCATGACCATCGCCGGATTTGTAAACCTGGCGATGATGGCGACCGCCGCAGCGGCGTTTCACTTCAGCGGGCACAGTAAAATCGCTGAACTCGATCAGGCCTATCTGACGCTGCAACCGCTGTTAGGTCAGGCAGCGGCGACGGTGTTTGGTCTGAGCCTGGTGGCCGCCGGATTATCTTCAACGGTGGTCGGTACGCTGGCGGGGCAGGTGGTGATGCAGGGCTTTATCCACTTCCATATTCCCCTGTGGGTGCGCCGAACCGTCACCATGCTGCCCTCCTTTATTGTCATCTGGGCAGGCTGGGACCCGACAAGGGTGCTGGTGATGAGTCAGGTGCTGCTGAGTTTCGGTATTGCGCTGGCGTTGATTCCGCTGCTCTCCTTTACCGGCAACCGCGAGCTGATGGGCGATGATATGGTTAACTCGCGTCTGATGCAGAATACCGGGCGACTGATCGTGCTGCTGGTGATTACGCTGAATCTTTACCTGCTGGTGGGTGAAGCGCTGGGGCTGTAGCGGTTATGGTAAACAAGAAAACGCCCGGCTATGCCGGGCGTTTTTATTAATGGCGATCGTGTCCGTGATGGTCTGGACCGCGATGGTCAGGCCCACGACGGTCATGATGATCCCAGCCACGATCACGATCGCGGCGATACTGATGTTCCCAGCGACGCTCACGGTCGCGCTCATGCCAGCGGCGTTCGCGCTCCCACTGCTGCTGACGACGCCACTCTTCGTGTCGCCACCAGCGGCGTTCGTTGTAAGAATAGCGGTCGTTCCACCAGCGCGGTTCACGCCAGCGGCCACCATCCCAGTAATAGCCACGGCGATCGCGATCGCCAAGATTCAGGGTGACGCCGGGGGCCAGAGTAATAGAGGCACTGGAGGCCTGGGCTGTGTGGTGTGCCAGCGGCGACAACAGGGCCAGCAGGGCAGCAAAAATAAGGGCTCTTTTCATTTTCTTCTCCTCATCAACAGTCTGACACTGTTGCGGCGCAGCGATTATGCCTGCGTATTGCTGTTGTTACCGCATCATTGTGTCGGAAGATTGTGAGGAAATTGGGGAGAGAAAGGGGTTTGAGACTATTCTGGCGCAGAAAACGCCCGGCCTCAGCCGGGCGCTAAAACCGTTACAGCAGCGCCGCGTCAATCGCAGCTAACTCGCTGTCGCTGAACTGACGGCGAGCGAGCATCGCCACCGCGTCATCGATCTGGGCTGTTTTGCTGGCTCCGATCAGTACTGAAGTCACACGCTCATCGCGCAGCACCCACGCCAGCGCCATCTGCGCCAGCTTCTGTTCGCGCTGCTGCGCAATAGCATTA
Source organism: Pantoea sp. BJFS-204 (assembly GCF_049310725.1). NCBI lineage: Bacteria > Pseudomonadati > Pseudomonadota > Gammaproteobacteria > Enterobacterales > Erwiniaceae > Pantoea > Pantoea sp. BJFS-204. The sequence continues at coordinate 232,616 of NZ_JBMOWE010000001.1, forward strand.
AGCTTGCGGACTTTCTCCATCTTCTCATCCGTCAGCTGGTTCTCATTCAGGAACTTGCTGCCGCTGGCCGCGCGCGAATCTTCCGGAATGCCCTGCAGATAGCGATCGGTGAGCACGCCGCCTGCCAGCGGAGAGAAGGCGATACAGCCGACGCCCGCATCGCCCAGCGTCTGAATCAATCCCTGCTCAGGTGTGCGTTCAAACATCGAATAGCGCGGCTGGTGAATCAGACAAGGGGTGCCGAGATCGCGCAGGATAGCTATCGCTTCGGCGGCGAGATCGGCCGGATAGTTAGAAAGGGCAGCGTAAAGCGCTTTGCCCTGGCGCACCACATGATCCAGGGCGCGCATCGTCTCTTCCAGCGGGGTTTCCGGATCGGGACGGTGATGATAGAAAATATCCACATACTCCAGCCCCATTCGCTTCAGGCTCTGATCCAGACTGGCGACCAGATATTTACGCGAACCCCAATCCCCATAAGGCCCCTGCCACATGGTATAGCCCGCTTTAGTGGAGATGATCAGCTCATCACGATGGGCACGAAAATCTTCCCGCAGAATACGCCCGAAGTTCTCTTCGGCTGAGCCAGGGGGTGGACCGTAATTGTTGGCTAAGTCGAAGTGCGTGATGCCAAGGTCAAACGCATGACGCAGCAGCTCACGGCTGTTATCGACCCGGGTACTGTCACCAAAGTTATGCCACAGTCCCAGCGAAATGGCGGGCAGTTTGATTCCGCTGCGGCCGCTGCGGCGATATTCCATCTGTTGATAGCGATCGGGATGAGGGAAAAGGGACATTCAGCGCTCCTGGGTAAAAACGGGGATATGTGCCAAAAGTCTATCAGTGTATACGGTTACACTCAGTGACAGCGCGCTGCAATTCGCATTTTTACAGAATATTCCGCCAGCGTAACGTCGCCTTTCCAGCCATTGCGGCTGGCTAAAATAGCGGCACGCCTCGCTAATTTCATCCTGTGTCAGATACTTAACCCGACTCTTCCCTGAAAGGAATGCGCAATGTCCACGTTCACTGTTGGAGATTACCTGCTGACCCGTCTGCAGGAGATTGGTGTAAAGCATCTGTTTGGCGTGCCGGGCGACTATAACCTGCAATTTCTTGACCACGTCATCGCCCATCCGGCCATCAGCTGGGTAGGCTGCGCTAATGAGCTTAACGCAGCCTATGCGGCAGACGGTTATGCACGCTGCAACGGCGCGGGAGCGCTTTTGACCACCTTTGGTGTGGGCGAGCTCAGCGCGATTAATGGCATTGCGGGCAGTTATGCCGAGTATCTGCCGCTGATCCATATCGTTGGCGCGCCTGCGACGCAGGCCCAGTTGCAGGGGGATTGTGTTCATCATTCGCTGGGCGATGGCGATTTCCAGCATTTTATTCGCATGGCCACAGAAGTCAGTGCGGCAACGGCACAGCTTACCGCCGACAACGCCACGGCTGAGATTGATCGGGTGATCGTCAGTGCGCTGCAGGCCCGTCGTCCCGGCTATTTGTCGCTGGCCGTCGACGTGGCAGCCATGGAGGTGCAGCCACCCGCGCAGCCCCTGAACAGTCATCAATCCTCTTCGCCCGCTGCGCGTCGCGCTTTCAGCGATGCGGCGGAACGTTTGCTGGCACCGGCGCAGCGGGTTTCACTGCTGGCCGATTTTCTTGCGCTGCGCTGGCAGCAGCAGTCCGCACTGGCCGCGCTGCGTGAACAGTGTGCGATTCCCTGTGCCAGCCTGCTGATGGGCAAGGGGGTTCTGGATGAACAGCAGCCGGGTTACGTCGGTACCTATGCCGGTGAGGCCAGCGCAGGGCAGGTGTGCGAACAGATCGAGCAGGTGGATGTGGCGATCTGCGTCGGGGTGCGATTTACCGACACCATTACTGCAGGCTTCACGCAGCAGTTTAACCCTGAGCGACTGATTGATCTGCAGCCCTCCAGCGCCAGCGTGGGCGGTGAACGTTTTGCGCCGCTGTCGATGGCGGATGCGCTGAGCGAACTGCTGCCGCTGTTTAAACGCTATGGCCAGCAGTGGCAACCCGCCGCCGCACCGCCCGCCGCGCAGCCTGCAGAACCGGCGGCGGTGATCAGCCAGCAGGCGTTCTGGCAGGCGATGCAGGCATTCCTGCAACCCGGCGACCTTATTCTGGCCGAGCAGGGGACAGCCGCCTTTGGGGCCGCCGCGTTAAGATTGCCCTCGCAGGCGCAGCTGGTGGTTCAGCCATTATGGGGATCAATCGGCTATACTCTTCCGGCAGCATTTGGCGCGCAGACTGCCGATCCTGATCGCCGGGTTATCCTGATCATCGGAGACGGTTCGGCGCAGCTGACAATTCAGGAACTGGGTTCGATGCTGCGCGACCAGCAGCGGCTGATACTCTTTTTGCTGAATAATGAAGGCTATACCGTCGAACGGGCGATTCATGGCGCAACACAACGTTACAATGATATTGCCCAGTGGAACTGGACGGCCTTACCGCACGCCCTTAGCCTGCAGGGCCAGGCGCAGAGCTGGCGTATCAGTGAAACGGTGCAGTTAGAGGAAGTGATGGCGCGACTCTCAGAGCCGAAGTGGCTCTCTCTGGTTGAAGTCGTTATGCAGAAAGAGGATTTGCCGCCACTGCTACGAAAAGTCACCGCCTGCCTGAATCAACGCAACGGCGGCTAAGATTCAGATAGTTGCCGCTGTGCAGGGTGGACTATCGCGGTTAGGCTGTAGCACACCTGAGTAAGACGCTCACCAATCGCACCGGTGAGCGTTGTTGTTTTATGGGCAGAATTTTATAGTGTCCTCCAACTCTTAAGACCCCAAGCGGAGCAACAGAAGAATGACAACCTATGCCTTGGTCGGCGATGTCGGCGGTACTAACGCACGCCTCGCCCTGTGTGAGGTGGAAAGCGGCAGCATCACCCAGGCCAAAACATTCTCAACATCAGAATACGACAGCCTCGAAGCCGTCATCCGCCACTATCTTGATGAACAACAGCAGGACGTTAAAGATGGCTGTATTGCCATTGCCTGCCCGATTACCGATGACTGGGTTGAAATGACCAACCATGACTGGGCGTTTTCCACGCGCAAGCTCAAAGAGAACATCGGTTTTGAACACCTGGAAATCATTAACGACTTCACTGCGGTATCTATGGCGATCCCGATGCTGACCGCCGAAAACGTGATTCAGTTTGGCGGTACAGAGCCAGTCAAAGATAAACCTATCGCGATTTATGGTGCCGGCACCGGATTAGGCGTCAGCCATCTGGTGCATGTGGACAAGCGCTGGGTCAGCCTGCCAGGTGAGGGCGGTCATGTCGACTTCGCTGCCAACAGCGAAGAAGAAGATCAGATCCTGGAAGTGCTGCGCGAAGAGCTGGGCCATGTTTCAGCGGAACGTGTGCTGTCAGGTGCCGGTCTGGTTAATCTCTATCGTGCGATTGTTAAAGTGGATAATCGCGTGCCGGAAAACCTGAAGCCGAAAGATGTCAGCCAGCGTGCGCTGGATGACAGCTGCACCGACTGCCGTCGCGCGCTGTCAATGTTCTGCGTCATCATGGGCCGTTTCGGCGGCAACCTGGCGCTGAATCTTGGCACCTTTGGTGGTGTCTATATTGCCGGTGGCATCGTGCCACGCTTCCTGGAGTTCTTTAAGTCGTCGGGTTTCCGTGCAGCGTTTGAAGATAAAGGCCGCTTCCGCGACTATGTTGCCAGCATCCCGGTTTATATGATTACGCACGACCAGCCTGGCCTGCTGGGCGCGGGCGCGCATCTGCGCCAGACGCTGGGTCGCGAAATCTGATTCTGCTTTACCTCGCGCGCACTGCCATTCTGCGCGCGAGCGATTTTCCCGATCGGCCTGCTTCAGCGGGGCAGGATCGGGAAAACCCCCCGGATTTTTTGCTGCTGCTCTCCTGCTTCGCCACACATCTTTCTGAACAGGTCTTTAACCCTCCTGCGCTACAGGCGCATCAGCTGTCGAAACTGCTTCACCTTACTGCGGCTGACCGGCACCTGAAACTCCAGATCGCGCAGCTTCAGCAGATAGGTGTTGTTAAACCACGGCTCGATTTCACGAATCTTGCTGAGGCTGACGCAGAAAGAGCGGTGGCAGCGGAAAAATTGCTGTTCCGGCAGGCGTGAACAGAACTCGGTAATATTCATCGACATCACGTAGGATTCGCGCCGGGTATAAACAAAGGTCAGCTTCTCATGCGCCTCAACGTAGTAAATATCATTCACGTCAGTGACGATAATGCGCTCATCTTTGATCAGGTTGACCGTCTGCGGCGCGGGCGTGGCAGTGAGATGGCTGACCGCCTGCTGCGCCTGCGCTGTGGCTTCGAGCTTGTTCAGCATGGTAACAATCCGCGACTCCTGATAGGGCTTGAGAATGTAGTCAAACGCCTCCAGCTCAAACGCTTCTACCGCATGCTCTTTCCACGCGGTAATAAAGACAATCAGTGGCTTGTGGGCAAACTGATGGATATTCTGTGCCAGCAGCATGCCATCCAGTGAGGGGATGTTGATATCGAGGAAAATCACATCAACCCGATGCTGTTGCAGGTACTTCAGCACGTCCAGACCATCGTCAAAACAGGCTTCAATCTCGATTTTGCTGTGATGCTGAATCATCCAGCTCAGCTCCTGCTGCGCCAGGAATTCATCTTCCACAATAATGGCTTTCATAACAGATTCTCCGCCAGGCGCTGGCCATTCTTACTCAGCGTAAAGGAAATCTCGGTGCCCGGCTGATGCCGCACGATATTCAATCCCTGACCCGACAAAAGTTTTACCCGATGATGCACATTGAGCAGGCCGATTTTATTACCGGGCATTTCGTTACGCGCCACCCGTGCTATCACTTCGTCACTGATGCCCTGACCGGTGTCCCGCACCGAGATCCGCACCTGATCGCCCAGATCCCGGACGCTCAGCGTCACCACGCCTTTGCCTTTACAGGGCTGGATGCCATGGACAATGGCATTCTCCACCAGAGGCTGGATCAGCAGACTCGGCAGCAGAAAATGGAGATCCTCATCGACGTCATAGATCATCGTCAGCTTATCGCCAAACCGGGCCTGCTCGATGGCGATGTAATCTTTCACCTGCCACAGCTCTTTACGGATGTCGATTAGCTCATCGTCGTTCAGTTCCAGGTTGTAGCGCAGATAGCGTGACAGGTTTATCACCAGCTGACGGGCGGTATCGGGATTGAGCCGGATAGAAGAGGAGATAGCATTCAGGGCGTTGAACAGGAAATGAGGATTTATTTTACTTTGCAGCGCACGCAGTTCCGCTTTATTAGCCATCTCGCGCAACTGCTCGGCACGCGATACTTCAAGCTGGGTTGAGATGATTTGTGACAGGCCGATCGCCATCTCCTTCAGCGAGCCGGTAATACGGTGTGCGCGGCGATAGTAGATTTTCAGCGTGCCGGTGACTTTGCCTTTCTCCCACAGCGGGATCACAATCATGGAGTGAATATCTTTGGTGCGATGCGCTTCATCGTTGTTCTTAATGATAATTTTACCGCTGGCGATCGACTGCGCCGTGGTGGGGCTGATGCCATCATCCCCATGTTTATAATTGTGTTCGCCATAGCCGACGTAGGCCAGAATCTGTTTTTTATCGGTCATCGCCACCGCATCGGCTTTGATCTCCCGTCGGATAATGTCACAGATGTTGCGCAGCGAGTCACTGTTCACCTGACGGAACAGCGGCAGAGTTTTATTGGCGATCTCCAGCGCCAGCTTGGCCTGGCGGGCGGCAATCGCCTCTTTCTCCCCCTCAACGCTCTGCACCAGCAGCACAATGATGCCGATACTGGAGGCACCGAGGATCATCGGCAGGGCAATTTCCGACACAATCGCCAGTCCGAGTGAGGTGGGGCGAGCCCACACAACAATCAACAACATCGTCAGGGCTTCACAGAGCATGCCGCCGACGATACCGGCACGCCAGCGGTGCTCTTTCAGTACCCGGCGATTAATACCGCCCGCAACGATACCGGCAATGATGCTGGTAATCAGGCAGGGCACGGAGGTTACGCCGTGAATATCGATCAGAAAACGGTGCAGACCGGCAATAACCCCGGTGGCGATCCCGACCCAGGGACCAAACAGAATGCCACCCGCCATCACGGCGATGACCCGCACATTCAGCAGTGAACCATCGACATCGACACCCGACCAGGTACTGAACAGCGCAAACAGGGAAAAGATGGCAGTAACGGCTACTTTCTCCGCACGGGTGTGTTCATCTTTTTGCAGCAGCTGACGAAACGGGCGGGTGCGTGTCAGAAAGAACAGGCAGATCAGCATCAGGGCGGCGCGGTCAAATACTGCCAGTAACATCGTGAAGTGGGAGGACACAGGCGACTCGTCGGCAATGGAAAGTGCCTCTATGATAAAAAATGTGATCGCGAACCGCTAGCGTCCCGATCAATCACGGCGGGAGTTAGTGTTTCAGATCAATTTTTACGACATATCTGCAAAAAGGGGAAAGGTTGAGTGCATTAAAGGGGAACAGTTTTTTCGCCCTGCAGAGGCTGGTCGCTAAGGTGCCGTTTTGCTATGTTGCGCGATGAGGTGCGCCAGTGACCGCTGGAAAACCGCGCCCATCGGGAGCATCAGATGCAACTTGTCACCGCCAGATTAACCCTGAGTAAATTACAGCCAGAAGACTGGCAACTGTTTCGTGCCGTCCATGAAGATCGCGACACCATGACCTGGGTGAGCGAAGTCCCCGATGAAGCGGATATCCGCCAGCGCTTCACCGAGCGTCTGGCCCCCTGGCAGGCGAGCAGTTTTCATATGCTCTGCCTGGTTGCGCGACGTCGTGACAACGGTGAGCCGATTGGCCTGTTTGGCTGCAGCCCCGAATGGGAGCCATACCGTCAGGCGGAGGTGGGCTATATGCTGCTGCATCGCCACTGCGGTCAGGGATATGGCAGCGAAGCCCTGGCGGCGCTGTGTCAGTTTTTGCTTGAAGCCGATTTCCACAAACTCAAAGCGATGGTGATTGAAGGGAACTGGGCGTCACGCCGTATTCTGGAGAAAAACGGCTTTCAGCTGGAGGGCACGCTACGGGATAATTATCTGCTGAACGGCTGCTGGGTGAACGATTGGCTGCTGGGGCGGCTGAATCCGCAAAAATAAAAATATTTTCCGCCACCCTCGACAAAATGATCCTCGCCACGTTATGTTCGTAACGGGTCACCACAGTGACCCGCGTCGCTCGGACGGTCCGGGCGCTTACGTAATCCAGAGGACATCATGGCTGATAACAGCACACCCCGTCGTTTCTCGCGTATCGAACGTTTACCCCCTTACGTTTTCAACATCACCGCTGAACTGAAGATGGCTGCGCGTCGGCGCGGCGAAGATATCATCGACTTTTCAATGGGCAACCCGGATGGTCCGACTCCGCCACACATCGTCGAAAAGTTATGCCAGGTGGCGCAGCGTGACGATACCCACGGTTATTCCACTTCTCGCGGTATTCCGCGCCTGCGCCGGGCGATCTCGCGCTGGTACGCCGATCGCTATCAGGTTGAGATCGATCCTGAATCAGAGGCGATTGTCACCATCGGTTCCAAAGAGGGGCTGGCGCACCTGATGCTGGCGACGCTGGATCACGGTGATACCGTGCTGGTGCCCAATCCCAGCTATCCGATCCATATCTACGGTGCGGTGATTGCCGGGGCGCAGGTACGCTCGGTGCCGCTGGTGGCGGGTGTCGACTTCTTCAATGAGCTGGAACGCGCCATCCGCGAGAGCTATCCCAAGCCAAAAATGATGATCCTCGGCTTCCCGTCCAACCCCACCGCACAGTGTGTGGAGCTCGACTTTTTCGAACGGGTGATTGCGCTGGCGAAGCAGTACAACGTGCTGGTGATCCACGATCTGGCCTATGCCGACATCGTCTACGATGGCTGGAAAGCGCCATCGATTATGCAGGTGCCGGGCGCGCGTGATGTCGCCGTCGAATTCTTTACCCTGTCAAAAAGCTACAACATGGCGGGCTGGCGTATCGGTTTCATGGTGGGCAACAAAGAGCTGGTCGCCGCGCTGGCGCGAATCAAAAGTTATCATGACTACGGCACCTTTACGCCACTGCAGGTGGCGGCGATTGCGGCGCTGGAAGGGGATCAACAGTGCGTACGCGACATCGCAGAGCAGTACAAACGCCGCCGTGATGTGCTGGTCAAAGGATTGCATGAAGCGGGCTGGATGGTGGATAACCCGAAAGCCTCAATGTACGTCTGGGCAAAAATACCGGATCATTACGCACATCTTGGGTCGCTGGAGTTCGCTAAGCAACTGCTGCAGGAGGCGAAAGTCTGTGTCTCGCCCGGTATTGGGTTTGGCGACTATGGCGACACGCACGTGCGTTTTGCGCTGATAGAGAACAGCGATCGTATTCGTCAGGCGGTACGGGGAATTAAAGCGATGTTTCGTGCCGATGGCATATTGCCAGGCAGCATAAAAATGGAAGAAGAACGCTGACAGCCAGCAGGGGCGACTCAGGGGTCGCCCCGTGGCGGCACTGTCACGCCATTACTTCAGCAGCAGAACAAAGGTTCCGAACCAAAGTAACGCGAAAAAAGATATTCCCATCAAGGCATATTTCACAAAGCAACTCCTCTGAGCGGTTACGATGATGGCGATCCCAAACCAGTGCAACGCGAACAGATGTGGAAAAGAGATCGCCATGTACAGTCATGGTCTGCTCTTTTCCGGGTTGATCTGAATAACTCAGAACAGGATCGAGCGCTAATTTACGCGTAATCCTCCCCAAATGAAATAGGTCCGTTCTGAGATATTGCTCACAATTTTACGGCACTTCGATTTCAGGGATCGCCGACATGCCTACACGTAACTGAGCCAGATGCTGTTGGTCGCCATCCAGCACAATTTTCACCGGCAGACGTTGAACGACTTTAGTGTAGTTGCCGGTAGCGTTATCGGGAGAGATCGCCGAAAAAGTTACGCCGGTGGCCGGTGCGATGCTGTCCACATGACCTGTAAAGGTCTCGCCCGGCAGGGCGTCCACCCGGATCCGCACCCGCTGACCGGGACGCACATCGCTTAACTGCGTCTCAAGATAGTTAGCGGTAATGTAGGTTTGCTGCAGTGGCACCACCGCCAGCAGACGGGTGCCGGCTGATACGTACGCGCCGGTCCGCACCGAGCGCTGACCCACCATGCCGTCAACGGGCGCAGTAATGCGGGTGTAGGAGAGATTCAGTCTGGCCTGATCGACGCTGGCCTTCGCCGCTGCAACGTCCGCTTCTGCTGAACGCACCGCCGCCTGTAGCACTCCCACCTGTTTTACTGCTGACGCCAGCGCGGCCTGACTCTGATGCACGGCTGCCAGCGCCGAGCGCTGGTTTGAGCTGGCTTTCTGCTGATCGTCGGCTGCCACGGTACCGCTTTTATAGAGGCGGTTATAACGATCGGCGCTCTGACCGGCATACTGCGCAGAGGCTTCGCTGGCCGCGACGCTGGCTTTCTGTTGATCAATCACCGACTGCTGCTGCTCCAGCTGTGCCTGACTGCTCAGCAGTTTCGCCTGGCTCACCTGCAGGTCAGCCTCCGCACTTTCCAGCGCCACACGATAGTCACGATCGTCCAGCGTCGCCAGCAGCTGACCCGCTTTGACCTGCTGATTATCCTGCACCTGCACGTGGCTGATGTAGCCCGAGACTTTCGGTGCCACCAGGGTGTAGTCCGCATTGACGTAAGCGTCGTTGGTGCGGTGATCGTTGCCGGTCATCAGTGACCAGACCACAAAAGCGATGGCCAGTAACACCAGCAGCAACAGACTCAGCAGCAGGGTTCTTTTCATTTCGAAAGCACGCATATTCAGTTATTCCGGGAAGGGTTTTGAATCAAAGTTTGAGGCGGCCACACCCGTTTTGGCAGGATGGCGGTAAGCAATAACAGGCAGGCGGCAAAGCCGGTCAGCATCAGCCAGCTGTCGCTCAGACCAAGGATCGTGGCCTGATGCCTGACCAGGGTAGCGAATCCGCTGAGATTATCGGCGGCGCTGATGCTGCCATCCGGCAACAGCGGCAAGCTGCTGCTGGCCTGACTGGCCGTCGGCGCTGTCATCAGCCAGCTGCGACTGGCCGCCTGATTAATCAGCACACTGGAGTGAAACTGCTCACGATGCGAAAGGAAAACCTCAACCAGCGTAGAGGCAGCGATGCTGGAAAAGCCGCGCACCGTATTAAACATCGCCGAGGCAAACGGGCCTTCTGGCGGGGCCACAACGCTGGTGGCGCTCATCAGTATCGGCAAAATGATCATCGGTTGTCCGAACGCCTGCAGGATCTGCAGCAGCCAGAAATTCTGTCTCGCCCAGTCACTGGTGATCTGTGTGCCCAGCAGACAGGAGGTCACCAGCAGGCCGACGCCCGCCGTCAGCATCCAGCGGCAGTCGATCCAGCGGATATTCAGCAGGGCCGCAATCAGCGGTGCGATCAGCAGCTGCGGCAGGCCCACCGCCAGCGCCAGCGGGGCAAACTCAAGGGTGCGAAAGCCGCTGACCTGAGCAAAATAGGCCGAAGGCAGCGCGGAGCCAGAAAGCCCAAGGATGAGCACGCAGGCCAGGCCCAGCAAGCCATGCGCCAGATTTGGCCGTCGGAGCATCTGCAATTTAAACAGCGGCAGCGGGTGAAACCACTCATTAATCAGGAAAACCAGCAGCAGCGGCAGCGCGGTGAGCAACATACCGGTAATCAGTGGCGAGTTCAGCCAGTCGAGGCGCTCACCCTGGGTCAGCACCAGAATCAGCAGCGCAACACCACTGCAGCCGGTCACCATGCCGAACAGATCGATCTGCTGAAAGCGTTCCGGTCGCAGCGGATCCTGGGGCAATCCCCATCCTGTCAGCAGCATAGCGATCAGCATCAACGGCACGACCTGCCAGAACACCATCATCCAGTTGACGTGATCGGTCCACAACGAGGCCAGCGAGGCCGCCATATTGGGACCAAACGTTGCGGTCAGGGCATAGCCCGCCAGGCCAAAAAGTTTAAAGGGCGGCGGCAGAAAGCGCAGGGCGACCGTCATCAGCATTGGCGGTAAGGCGCCGCCAAACAGGCCCTGCAATACGCGCAGGCTGATAAATAGCGTCGGATCCCGCACCAGCGGCAGCAGAATGCCAGTCAGCATAAATCCCGCCGACACGCCTAACGTAAAACGCCGCAGCGACAGGGTGACGGCAAACCAGGGCGCAATCATCATGGCGGCCACTTCTGCCGCCTGATAGCCAGAGATAATCCAGCTACCCTGATCGTAACTGATGCCGATCGCGGCACGGATATCGGCCAGCGCGATATCACTGACGCGATCGTTCAGCCCGGAGGTCAGTGCGGCGATGAGCACGCCGACTAATCCCAGTGCCAGTCGCAGTGTAAAAGGATGAGGGGCCGGCGCGGTGGCAGGCTTAGCGTTCATTGCAGGCGATCTCGTTATTATGATGCAGTGTACTGCGATGTGATACAGATCGTAATATTACATCCCGGTATACTGTATTGCAATGTGGTACAGGCTGTAAAAAGTGCGGCATTCGCGCTACAGTAAGGCAGCTCAAACAGGACGACGCTATGGCACATCAACCCTCCAGCCGCGAGGATGAAAAAACGGGCGGTATACAGGTCATCGCCCGTGCGGCAAAAATACTGAATGCGCTTGGTGAACAGCCCGGCGGCATGAGCCTCGGTGAGATCGCTCAGGCGGTCGAACTGCCGCGCTCAACGGTGCAGCGTATTGTTGCCGCGCTCGACAGCGCAGAGCTGGTGCGCAGCAGCGGGGCGGGCGGACTGCGTCTGGGGCCGGCGCTGTTAAAACTGATCTCCAGCGTACATACCGATGTGGTTGATCTGGTCAGTCCGCTGCTGGAAAAACTCTCTTCCGACACCAATGAAACCGTCTCGCTAGCGCGCGCCAGCGGCAGCCAGCTGGCGATTATTCACCACGTGGTGGCGTCGCGTGAGCTTCGGGTGGTTCCGCATATGGGACTCAATCTGCCGCTCTACAGCACCTCCGGTGGACGGGCGTTGCTGGCGCTGGAGTGTGAAAAAGATGTACGGACGATCGTTGGCGACGCCTGGCAGGAGTTAACCGATATGACGGTAAAAACGCTGCCTCAGTTGCTGCAACTTATCAGGGAAGTGCGCGAAACCGGTATCGCCGTGGATCGCGGTGAAACGCTGGAAGGTATCTCTACCATGGCGTTTGCGCTGGATACGCTGTTTGGTCGCTTTTCTGTCTCTTTGCTGGTGCCCTCTGCACGTTTTCTGCGACACGAAGCCCGTTTTCGTGACGAGATGCTGAAGTGTAAAGAGGCACTGGTGCGTGAAATCGGCAAAGTCGCCGCGATAGAAGGATAAGCATTCGATGAAAACCCTGCTGATGGCCATTGATCACTCTCCGGTAGCGGAAAAAGTGGTCGCCTTAACCATTGAAGAAGCGCTGGCGCATCGCGCCGAGGTGGTCGTGCTGTGCTGCGTCGATCCCGCTTACTCCTCCTGTAATCAGCCAATGGAAATCGATGCGGGTGAAGATCCGGCCGATTTTGTGGCTGCGCAGGATGAGCAGAATACGGCAGAAATGGTGGTGCGCCATGCACTGGCTCCGTTACTGCGTGCGGGCATTAATGCGCGGGGCATGATTCTGGCGGGTGACGCGGCAGATACTATCGTTGCCCAGTCGCAACAGCTTAAGGCCAGCATGATTATCATGGGACGTCGCCATCTCTCCTCTTTGAATCGGCTGTTAAAAGGCTCAGTCAGCGCATCGGTTATTGAGCGCGCTCACTGTCCTGTGCTGATCGATGTGCGTAAGGATTAATCCCGCCGCATGAATGCTCTGCTTTTTATTACGCTGGCCGCGTTTGCGCTGCTGGCGCTGATTGTTATTGTGCTGATCAAAACCACCCGGCTGCGTTTGTGGCAGGGGCTGATCATCTTTCTGCTGCCCCTGATACTGGCAAACCTGCTCTGGTTCAGCTGGGTTGCGCCGCGTCAGTTACAGGCCAGTCAGCGTGAGCAGGCGGTAAATCAACTGGCAAAGATGCCCGGTTATCGGGTGCTGCAGACTCAGGAACCGGCGTTATGGCTGTTGCTTACCCAGGAGCTGACCCGGCGCATCCGTGCGGGGGAGCCAGCTGAGAAGGCGACGGGCGAGCTACGTGGCTGGCTGATTGAGGTGATTAATCAGCGGCTGATGCGCGGAACTGACGCGGCGGTGGTCAACTATATCAGCGTCTCAGTTGAAGAGATGCGGGCGCTGAACCAAATCGATCCGGGCCTCTGCTTCCGTTATCTCTATCCGCAGGTGAGTGGTGGCATCAATCTGCTGACCACGCTGCCGCCGTCGCTGAATCGCAAAGAGGCGGACGCCATGGAGCAGCTGCTGCTGAACAGTCCATTGCCCGATCAGCCACTGGATAAGGCGCTGGCGCAGGATGATCTGCAAAAAATTGTCGCCCGGCTCTATCAGCAGTGGGGGGATAAGCTGCAGCAGCTGAATATGCCTGCCGACACGGCGGTTGATCGCTCATCGCTGTGTGCCATGTCGATTGATCTCTACAGCGCGATTCTGGCATTACCTGACAAGCGCGCCGCTAACCTGTTACGTAGAATGATTGCACTGACTGGCCAGTAAGCGGCAGCGGAATAGCGGAATAGCGGGCGAAAAAAAGCCCGCTAAGCGCGGGCAGGGAAGAGAGGAACAGATTTTTATTTTTGGCATTTCCTGGTGTGGTGCAGTCTTCGTTTTGTCTGAATGCATCTTGTCACGCCGTGCATGATAGTGATAGCCGTTTAATCGTATTACATTAATCGGTAAAAGCTTCTCAAGTTTTGAACTTTCGCGCATTAATCCTATGGATGCGCGGCATGCTGCGTCATAAACTGCGCGGCAACGTGAGGATAACTTAATGAAAAAACTAATAACCGGCGCACTGGCGCTGATTTTGCTGAGTGGATGTACTGCCAGCAAACCCGGGGCATTTGAACGTGTAGATGAAGATCCAGGCTCAAATACCGTGCAGTACCGTTTTGACCCGGTAAAGGTCAATCGTGATGCAATGAATATTGATCTGGCGAATTACTGCAGTAATAAAGGCTTTGATAAAGTCGAGGCGTTACCTGTGCAGGAGAGTCATATTCCGGGACTGCAGAAAGCGTGGTTCCAGTGTAATTATGCTGTGAAAAGCTAAATAAAACGGGCGGGATAATTATCCCGCCCTTAAAGTTTAATGCTTTTATTTTATGCTGTGTGACATCTTTGCCCGTTAGCGGCGATGGTGACCGCCATGATACCCACCGTGATAACCTCCATAGTAGCCTCCATGATATCCGCCGCCACCCCCGCGGTGCCAGCCATTGTCGTGTCTGGGGCTGATGATACAACCACTTAATAATGTCATCAGCGCAACCACCGAAGCGACTTTAATTAATCTCTTCATCGGAAGCTTCTCCTCTTTTCCAATGACTATGACACTACGCTGGAAAAGTGGAGTGAAGATGCAGGCTTTGTAGAGTTATTTAAGAAGGTATGACGGAATATTTCAGAGGGCTGCGTTTTGCAGCGGAGAATAATAAAGAAATAAGAATGAACTGAATAGTAAATACTATCAAAGAGAATAGTCTCAAAATCAAGAGAAAATAATTCTCATTTGAAAGTTTTTACAACTACATTATTAGCATGTCAGTTCAATGGGAGAGAAACATGGCGCATGACGTTAAAAATATTCTGGCTTTACAGGCTGAACTGGGCGAATGCCCGCTCTGGTCAGTGGAAGAACAGGTGCTGTACTGTGTCGATATTCTGGCACCCGCCATTCACCGTTTTGATCCGGTCAGCGGTGAACTGCAAACCTTCCCGCAGGCGGAAGAGGTGGGATGCATCGGTCTGCGTGAGCAGGGCGGTCTGATAGCTGCATTGCGTGGCGGTGTCTGGCTGCTGGATGCGCAGGGTAAGCCAGAGAAAAAGATCGCAGAAAATCCCGGTGAGGCTGCGCAAAGCCGATTTAATGATGGCCGCGTTGATCCCTGGGGGAATTTCTGGTGCGGCAGCCTGTGGGAACCGCAGGACAAAAATGGCGGGCTGCTGTGCCGTGTGACGCCTGACCTGAAGCTGGAGGTCAAAGCGCGTGACATTAAAATTTCCAACGGGCTGGCCTTCTCTCCCGACCGGCGCTGGATGTATCACAGTGACACGCCGAATGAAGCGCTCTATCGCTATCCATTAAACGCGCAGGGCGAACCGGGCGAACGCACCCTGTTCCGCCGTTTCGACGCGAAAGGTGGATTGCCGGATGGTGCCGCAGTGGATAGCGAAGGATTTTACTGGTCCGCACAGTTTGATGGCGGACGCGTAGTACGCATCGATCCCCAGAGCAGCGAAATCGTCGATGAGATCCTGCTGCCGGTGAAGTGGCCAACCATGGTGGCCTTTGGTGGCGCCGATCTTAAAACGCTGTTTATTACCAGTTCACGGGAAGATCGCACCGAAGAGGAGCTGGCACGCTATCTGCAGTCAGGCGATATCTTTGCGGTGGACGTCTCGGTGGCGGGCATGGCAGAGCCGCGATTCCGCGGCTAAACGTGAACGGGCCGCTCTGGCGCGGCCCGTCGTGATGGTTAATGACGTTGCAATACAGGTGTTGCTGTAACAGAACTCTGTGGTAAGCGGATGGTGAGTGACAGGAACAGGGAGATGACCAGCAGCGTCATAATCAGGCTGAAGGTGACGGTGAACCCGCCAAACAGCGAGGCGACCAGTGAGCCCAGCACGCTTCCGATACCAAATCCGAGATAGAGCAGACCATAGTTTTTTGTCAGGTTGTTGAGGCCGAAAAAGTCACTGACCAGCGACGGGAATACCGTGATGGTACCGCCAAAGCTGAAGGCTACACAGGCGAGTGACAGGAAGAAGGTGATCTCATTCATTCGGGTAAACAGCAGCACGCTCATCCCGATCAGCGACACGATTTGCGCCAGTGAAATAACCCGGATGCGCATCATTTTGTCAGACAGTATGCCCAGCACCAGACGGCCACTCAGGTTGGCAATCGCAATCACCGTTACCGCACTGGCAGCGGTCTGCGTAGTCAGATGCACCAGCCCTTCGCCGATATCTTTGGCAACGCCTATCACATAGAGACCGCTCATGCAGGCTGTCAGGAACATCAGCGCCAGCATCCAGTACTGTGGCAGACGCACCGACTGTGCCAGCGTGTAATCCCGCGCATGTTGCTGACCATTCGTGCTGCTCCCGGTATCCTGAAGGGGGGCATCACGCATCAGCAGTGCACCGAGGATAATCATCGACATCGCGAGCACGCCCCAGATCATAAAGGTCTGCTCCAGACCCACTGTTGCCAGCAGCGCCCCGCAGATAAATTTGAATCCCAGACTGCCAAGACCGTAAGCGCCAATCGCACAGGCAGAGATCATCCCTTTGCGCTCCGGAAACCACTTCACGCAGTTTGAGAGCGTCATCAGGTAACCTGCGCCATCCGCCAGACCCACTAGCAGTCCGGCGCTGAAATAGAGCATCATCAGGTTATTAGCATGCGCGGTAAGCCAGAAACCCAGCGCCATCAGCACACCCGCCCCGATAGTGACGCGGCGTACGCCAAAACGTTCCTGTAATTTACCGGCCAGCGAGGAGGCAATAGCCAGCCCCAGACTCAGCAGACCAAACGAAAAAGCGACCTGACTGACCGTCGCATCCAGCTTCTGTGACAGCTGGCCGTTGAACAAACTCCATGTGTAGACTGACCCCAGCGCGAACTGAGTGATTACCGTTCCGAACAATGTAAGCCAGCGAGCACGCTGGTAAGAAGCCTGTTGAGTCTGGTTCATAATTTTTCTCTCCCATCCGGGAATCTGGAAACTGCGGTCAGAATAAAGCAGTGATTCGCGCGCGTGAGCAGTAAAGGCATGAACGGAACGGATCGGGGAATGAAATGCCATTCAGGCGGTATGAATGGCATCGGGAGGGGTTGGCAACGTCGCGTCAAAAGTAAGCAAAACGGCAGCTTAATGATTAAGCGTAATTAGCCGTAAGATAATGTTTCAATCAGATGATTCTGTGAGCAGGTTTTCAGATTATTTGCCAGGCTAACAGTTCACTTATCAGGAGGAAATATGAAAGACCGGACATATGAATCCAGCACCAGTGAGGATGAAGTTTGCTGCATCATCGGTCAGGCGGTGATTGAACTCAGTACAGAACAACAGCCTGTGACCAAATCGACGCTGGCATTAAAACTACTGTCGATGGCCGATCGTGATAGTGACGATGAGCGTGTTCTGCTCTACTGGATTGCGCGTAAAGCGATCAATAAACCACAGAAACTCCTTCAGCAGCAGTGGGCATAACGCCCATCCGGACGCGGGCTTCAGCCCGCCTCCGCGTCAGATGATTATCCGGCGGCGACTTGCCGGCCAACGGGCAAACATCACGACATTGCCCAGTAAAATCATGACAAGGCCAGGGATGGCGCTGGCATGCCACTCATATCCTTCATAACGGGTAGAGAGTGCCAGCGCCACCAGCGGAAACAGCACCGTTGTATAGGCAGCCCGACTGGGTCCGATACGTCCCACCAGCGTAAAATAGGCCCCGAATCCCATCACCGATCCCACGATAGCCAGATAGATCAATGCCCCAAACCACTGTGTATTCCATGTCGGCTGCAGCGAAACACCCTGCAGCAGCGAGACCAGTGCCATGATCAGCGCACCGTATAACATGCCGTAACTGTTGGTTGTCAGCACGTCACGTTGCAGACGCTGATGCCGCTGACTGATCATATTGCCGAATGAAAATCCCAGCGTACCCAGCGCACTTAACCCAATGCCCCACATCAAGCCGGTCGAGGCCTGAGTGCTGCGCAGATCGTGCCAGAACAACGCAACAATGCCCGCCATGCCGAGCACTATCGCCGGAATCAGACGTGCGGAAGGGCGCTGACGGAAAAATATCCAGCTGTTAATGGCGTTATACATCACCGCCATAGAGAAAATGACCGACTCCAGTCCGCTGCTGATATAGCCAGAGGCGTAATAAAAGCAGACAAAGTTAAAGCCAAAAACGCAACAGCCCTGCAGCACACAGAAGAGGTGATCCTGCAGCGTCAGCCTGTGCAGACGCTTTATCAGCTTAAGCAGCAATAACATGACCAGCGAGGCCAGCAAAAAACGCCAGAAGACAGCGACAGTTACGGCGCTGATGCCTGCAGACTGTTGCGCATAAATCGCAATCCAGGTCGTGCCCCAGATCAGCACGACTGAGAGATACAAAAACAGGTTCATTACCAGATTCTCCACCGCAAAACGCCGAGTCTGCGCCCGCAACGCTCTTTGGTCTTGCAGCGGATTGCGCAGGGTTTGCAAAATCTTGCGCATTTTTACTCTCTGTCCCGATGTGCTCTGTTTTCTGTCCCGCGCAATCCGTAAACTGGCACTCTGTTTATCTGAACTGATACCCCGATGAGTCGCTTCCAGACCTTTGACATGCTGCAACGACACAAAGCACAACTGCGCGATCAGGTGCAGCTTCACAGCGGCATTCAGCTGGCAGCCTGGTTTAATAGTGGCGATCGCGTGACAAACCTCAGCGACCATCACACGCTGAGCCTTTACGTGGCGGGCGGCTACGATACCTGGCATAAAACTCCGAATGGCTGGCGTAACGGTGGCGCACCGGACCGCTTCTGTCTGATGCCGGCAGGCACGGAATCAACCTGGGATCTGCGTGCCGATCTCGCCTTTGTTCATCTCTATTGCAGCGAGAACCAGCTGCGGCAACTGGCCGAACGGGTCTGGGACCGCAGTCCGGCGCAGTTAAACCTGCATGAGAAAGTCTTTTCTGTTGATGACCGCATTACCCAGCTCTATCGACACTTTCTGCTGAGCAGCGACTGGCAACAGCCCGCCAGCCAGCTGACGCTGAGCAGCGCATCAACACTCTTGCTGACCCATCTGCTGCAGCACTACAGTGAAGTAAAGTGGCAACTGCCCCAGGTGCGGGGTGGACTGGCTCCCGCTGTATTACGGCGGGTTCTGGAATTTATTGAAACCCATCTCGATCAGCCTTTAACCCTGGCGGTGCTGGCGCAGGAAGCGGCATTGAGTGAGTTTCACTTTGCCCGCATGTTCCGTCACACCACTGGCGAGGCACCACACCAGTTCGTGATGCGCCGTCGTATGGATCGTGCAAGGATGTTGCTTGAGCGGCCCGATCTTACGCTGACCGATATTGCCCTTCAGTGTGGCTACCACTCATCAGCCCACTTCAGCCATCGTTTCCGGCAGGTTTATGGCATGACGCCCTCGGCGTGTCGTCGGGAAAGTCGATGAACTTCTTAGCGGCAACAGGCACATTAGCAGCATATAACAGTGCCACAAATCATTAACATAATTTATTATAAAAACTAACCCGTCTGGGCTGGTTCTCGTTTTCACTTTCTGCCGCTATCCTGTAAAAAAAGCATGAACCGCACTTTTTAGCATTGGGTAATTTCTCTGCTCAATCCCGCAATGAACTATTCACTGAAACATTTTTTAGTCCCAGCTATCATGCGCCCCACAGCCGCAATCTTAAGAAAAATCTTATATATCAGATCAGTATAAGATATTTTCTGGCAAGATTGCTTTGTTACATATGGTTACATATTATCATTTCCTTTAGCTGACCCACTATTTCTAAACTCGCGCCATGGGTGTTTATCTGAAAAATAAATTCAGGATTTACGCTCTTTCATCACGTCATATCGCCAGTAAATGGAATGTACTCGCTTCTGACCGCAGGTCCTGCTTTTCATTGAATGTTTAATAGCAGGAATGTTTTATGGCAGGGTAAGCCATTCTTAATATTTGACACTGGCTGTGGCGGTTTCTATCACTCCATAGAACAGGGACAGCCATGTCTAACTCTTCCTTTCAGTCCGAAATACCCAAGGCACGTATCAATTTAAAACTTGATTTGCATACGGGCGGGGCGAGCAAGAAAACCGAACTCCCCCTGAAATTACTGGTGGCGGGCGATTACAGCAATGGGGCCGAACAGCGTCCTGTGTCTGAGCGTGAGCCAGTCAGCGTCAATAAAAATAACTTTGACTCAGTGCTTTCCGAATATTCCCCAAAAGTCAATCTGACCGTTAAAAACACTCTGGCCGGTGACGGCAGTGAAGACAACATCAGCCTGACATTCCAGAGCATGAAAGACTTCGAGCCTGAACAAGTCACCCGGCAAATCCCTCAGTTAAAGGCGATGCTCGCCATGCGCAATCTGCTGCGCGACCTCAAAGCCAACCTGCTGGACAACGCGACATTCCGTAAAGAGCTGGAAAAAATCCTGCTTGACCCGACGCTGAGCGCTGAACTGCGCAGTGAGTTGTCTGCTCTGGCCCCGAAACAGCCATAACGGTCGCGATATTTAACGGATTTAATGAAGGAAATGCTGATGTCTGTAAAAAATGAAAACGCCGCGGGCGGTGAGAGTGTGGTACTGGAACGTCCGGAAGCGGGCAGTGTCTATGCGTCTCTGTTTGATAAAATTAACCTGAATCCGGTGTCTGAACTGAGTGCGCTGGATATCTGGCAGGACAGTCAGGCGATGTCCGATGCGACGGCCGATGAGCGTCTGACCGCCGGCATGCAGGTCTTTCTGGAGTGTCTGACAAAAGCGGGCGCGAAGATTGAAAAACTGGACAAAAATCTGATTGACCACCACATCGCTGAGCTGGATTTTCAGATTAGCCGCCAGCTGGATGCAGTGATGCACAGCGAAGAATTCCAGGCGGTGGAGAGCCTGTGGCGTGGTGTTAAATCCCTTGTCGACAAAACTGATTTCCGTCAGAACGTCAAAATCGAGCTGCTGGATCTGTCGAAAGACGATTTGCGCCAGGACTTTGAAGATGCGCCCGAGATTGTTCAGAGCGGATTATACCAGCACACGTATACCGCAGAGTACGATACCCCGGGCGGAGAGCCGATTGCGGCGCTGATTTCTGCGTATGAGTTTGATGCGTCGGCTCAGGATGTGGCGCTGCTGCGCAACATTTCCAAAGTCTCTGCTGCCGCACACATGCCGTTTATCGGCTCTGCGGGCCCGAAATTCTTCCTCAAGGATTCAATGGAAGAAGTGGCCGCCATCAAAGACATCGGCAACTACTTTGACCGTGCCGAGTACATCAAGTGGAAATCCTTCCGTGAGACGGACGATTCCCGCTATATCGGTCTGGTGATGCCACGCGTGCTGGGCCGTCTGCCGTATGGCCCGGACACCGTGCCGGTGCGCAGCTTCAACTACGTCGAAGAGGTGAAAGGCCCGGACCACGATAAATACCTGTGGACCAACGCCTCGTTCGCCTTTGCCGCCAACATGGTGAAAAGCTTCATCAACAACGGCTGGTGTGTACAAATCCGTGGCCCGCAGGCCGGTGGTGCAGTAAAAGACCTGCCTATCCATCTGTACGACCTGGGTAGCGGTAATCAGGTGAAAATCCCGTCTGAGGTGATGATCCCGGAAACCCGCGAATTTGAATTTGCCAACCTGGGCTTTATTCCACTGTCGTACTACAAAAACCGCGACTACTCCTGCTTCTTCTCCGCGAACTCCACGCAGAAACCGGCGCTGTATGACACCGCCGATGCCACGGCAAACAGCCGCATCAACGCGCGCCTGCCGTACATCTTCCTGCTGTCGCGTATCGCGCATTACCTGAAGCTTATCCAGCGTGAAAACATCGGCACCACCAAAGACCGTCGTCTGCTGGAGCTGGAGCTGAATACCTGGGTACGTAGTCTGGTGACAGAAATGACCGATCCGGGCGATGAGCTGCAGGCCTCTCATCCGCTGCGCGATGCGAAAGTCACCGTGGAAGATATCGAAGATAACCCGGGCTTCTTCCGCGTGAAGCTGTACGCCGTACCGCACTTCCAGGTGGAAGGCATGGACGTAACCCGGACTGTTGTTTGACGTACAGGCCCGCCGACTCCGCCTGCTGCGGCTGAAAGCCGGGCGCAGTGAAAGCGACAAAGTCCGGCTCACCCCGGAAATGGATTCACTGCTGGCGGGGTTGATTGCGCTCGATCCGGCCCGCGCGATGGTGCTGTGCGGGTAACTATCCCTTAGCATCATGCTGTTCAGTTAACGCTCGTCCTCCTGATGACGTCTTTCTTTTAATGATTTTTCCACTCAGGATGTCCGTACATGGATGATTTAACCCTGCGATATTACGAAGCCGAGATGCGCTATCTGCGTGAAGCCGGTAAAGAGTTTGCCCGCGCCCACCCGGACCGTGCGGCGATGCTCAACCTGGACAAAACCGGGGCACGCGACCCGTATGTGGAGCGCCTGTTTGAAGGCTTTGCCTTCCTGATGGGGCGCTTACGTGAAAAGCTTGATGATGACCTGCCGGAACTGACCGAAGGGCTGGTCAGTCTCTTGTGGCCGCATTACATGCGCACCATTCCGTCGCTCTCCGTAGTGGCCTTCAGCCCGGACTGGCAGCAACTGCGTAAGCAGGAACTGCTGGAATCCGGATTCTCGGTGCTGTCGCGCCCGGTCGGGCCGGAGAACACGGTCTGCCAGTACCGTACCACCCGCGAGGTGCCGCTGCAGCCCCTGCACCTGGCGGATGCCCGTCTGCAGACCGAACCGGATGTCGATGCGTTCCGGGCGTGTGGTGCAGGGCATCATTACCGGCTTTAAGCACCTGAAAGAGACCGCTGACCAGACGCATTTTGCGGTCACGCTCTCATCGCGCCTGGCGCTGCTCGCCCATACCCGCCGCTGTGCGGTGTACCAGAATGTCTCCGTACCGGAACTGGTGGAGCAGATACTGCGCGCTCACGGTCTGGAGGGCTCAGACTTTGAGTTCAAATTCGACCGCACGTACCCGGTTCGTGAGCTTATCACTCAGTGGCGGGAAACCGACCTGCAGTTTATCCAGCGCATCCTGGCCGAAGATGGCATCTGGTTCCGTACCGGGGTGAACACCACCACCGGGCTGGATACGGTGACTTTTGCTGACAGCCAACTGCAGTACCAGTTTGATGTCCATCTGCCTTACCGTGAGCCTTCAGCTCTCCATGACGGTGCAGTTGAAGCCGTATGGGATGCGCGGGTATGGCACAACACCGTCACCGGCAGTGTGGCGACCCGGACAGACCGTACATTGCCCATGCGTTTCATGACTCTGAACATCCGGACGTGGTCACCCGGGACAACCGCAGCCAGAACATCCTGCGTACAGCAGGGCGTAACGAACTGAGGATGGAAGACCAGCGACAGGCAGAGCATATCGCGCTCAGCACCCCGTTCGGGGCCACGGCGCTGAACCAGGGGCACGTCGTGGATGCGCGGAATGAACCGCGCGGAACCGGGTTTGAGCTGCGAACCGATGAGTTCGGGGTCATCCGCGTGGCGAAAGGGCTGCTGGTGACGGCGACGGGCCAGAGCAAAGCCGAAGGCGATGTGCTGAGCATGGATGAAGCCCTGACAGAAATTGATATGGGTCGTCAACGGCTGGCCCAGCTGGCAGATGCCGAACGACAGGCGCTGGCGCTGGAAGCGGATGTGGCCAGCCAGATAGCAATGTTTAATGAACGACTGAAACCATTGAACGAGGTGGTTCACTTCACGGCACCGGAAGGCATGGCCTTTACCAGTGGTGAACATCTGCAGCTGACCGCCGCCGGCAATATCGCCATCAATGCCGGAGAGGACATCAGTACCGGTTCGCTGGGTAATACCGCGCTGCTGGCAGGACAGACCCTCGGGGTGTTTGCACAGAGCGGTAAGCTGAGTCTTATCGCCGACCAGGGCCCGGTACAGGTGCAGGCGCAGAACGGTGGCCTGCATATGAGCGCTGCGCAGAAACTCAGCATCAGCAGCATGAGCGACATCCTGTTTGCCGGTAAGAAGAAGGTGACGCTGATAGGCGGTGGCAGCTACGTAAAGATAGAGGCGGGGGGCATTGAGTACGGTACGCCTCATACCTATACCCGTAATATTAAACGCACGCAGAAACTAAAGCCTGCGAGTCAGCCTGTAGAAATGCCTGCGCTGTATCCGCCAATCGAAAACAAAATTTGTATTCCGTGCCTGCTGAAGGCTATTCAGGGGAATGATGCAATAGTGCAGGGAGCATAACTATGGATAGTTCAGAACTGATTGCAGCATTACCCGGTCGGACCGAAGAGATTATCTGCCTGCTGTTTGAAGCCGGGGCGCAACCGGAAGAGGATTTTCTGGCGTTTAAAGCGAAACATGAAGACAGGATGCATTCGCTGTATATCCATCCGCAGCTTACGGAGTTTCAGAACTACGGTCCCTGGTTGCTGGAAATTGATAATGCAGAGCGGCTCCCTGATTACCTTTCGTCTTTGCAGGGATGTGCCGCAGTCATTGTTTCCGCGCGCTTTGCGTCTTTGTTGGCAGTGCAGTTATCCCGTGGTTGCACCATTGTGCAGCCGGATGGCTCAACTGAGCTGACACGCTTTTATGCCAGCCATGTCATGGAAGTGCTGGCTCAGCGTGCCGACTGTGACTGGCATACCTTTCTGTTCAATGGTATCACGCAGTGGTGGTTCCCTGGGGAAATGAAGTGGCAGCCTCTTGACATCATACCCTCTGAAGTAGAAATGCCGACTAATCACATTATCAGACTTGATAAAGCCACCTGGCAGCAGATTACGGATAAGCCGGAAGTAACCAGCGTGTTGAGCGAATGGCAAAAAATGCCGACCAGCAGGGCGTTTCCACCTTGTGCGCAGCGTTCGATGGTGATTAAGGCACTGAATAAAAGTAAAGAGTCGGGTTTGTTATCCGCTGCGGATCAGAAAGTGTACGCGCTGTATTACCTTAGTGGTGGGCGGCAGGAGCTGGAATCAGATGCACTGAGGGCTGCATTACCAAATGTGATGAATGAAACACAGTCGCTGGCAGAGGTGTTGGTTAATCTTGCGGATACACAGTACTGAAAATCTGAACAGTTCATGGTTTTTGTTCAATCAGGAAATGAATAATGGGATTTTTTAAAACTTACGACAAAGTTGATAACGCCGTTAATCGTGGCTATGCCCGCTGGGGGAAATGGATCTGGGGCAGTTTATTGGCAGTGGTTCTGGCATACGGTGGCTGGCTAATCTGGGCATCCGTCTGGGGGCCGCCGACGGGTCCAGTAACATTGATCATTCACAGTGAAATTGACAGGCCTATTTTGGGGTTTAGTGTTAACGGAGTGGCGGGACCCAATGCGTCTGCATATAAAAAAAATCCTTATTCAGGTGGCGGAGGAGCGGCTACTTGTTGCGGCAGCATCAGCGGGAAAACGGCGGAAGTAATATGGACATTAAGCACCACACGTGCTCAGTACAATGCGGGCCTTCGTAAAGAAACTCGTCGGATAGTTATGCCAATGCCAGAAAGAAAGTGGGGAGAGAATGATCTACATGTCCACTTTTTGCCTGGAGATAAAGTGCTACTGGGCTGGAGCGATAATGCCTGGTCGCCTTATGAAAAACGTCCTGATACTCAAGGTCAAACTGCAAAGGAGGAGCAAAATTGATGGATATCGAAAGTATTATTGCTGCTGCCAGTCGTGCCCAGCAGGCAGATGATGTCGGATTGGGAAATTGCTCGCGGACATGGCATGTCGGTTTCTTTTTTGATGGTATCCATCGAAATATTCAACAGGATGCGTCGGAGCAGCGCCTTACTAACGTAGCCAGATTATTCAGAGCATACCCTAGCCCTCAAGAAAACACGGTTGATGTAAGCTATGATAAATTTTATTTATCAGGACTTGGCACACCATTTCAGGAAGAACTCACTGAGAAGTTGCATACCATAATGGATAGTGCGCAAAGCTCTGTACTGGATGATTTGAAAGACCAGCCAAAAGAAATAGCTAAAGATGCCGGCCTGGATTATTTGAAAAGTGGTAACTGGTGGGAGGTTCTAAAGGATTCCGGAAAAAAACTGATAAGCCCTTCGGAGTGGAAAACGCTGGTGGGCGATGTAGCTAAAAATGCCGCAAAAAAATCTGGTATTGAGGCAACCCCCTGGTTGCGTGATAATCCCGTGATTGCAGATATGCTAGTTACCGGTGTCGATACACGAATAAGTTCGGCAAAATTACGTTTTGAGCGGTTTTTTGAACGAGCCAAAACCAATAGCTCCGTACCTGTAAAACTGATCTCCATTTCGCTTTTTGGATATGATGTCGGAGCAACGCTTGCACGTAAATTTATTGATACGCTGCTTGATGATATTTGCCAGAAACAGGGAGGTAAATATAGTTATCAGGGGATCCCTGTAGAGATTGTTTTTACAGGACTGTTTGATTGTGCCCGTCATACACCTGCCAGTAATAATAATGGTGTGGACTGGTTTATTTCGACTTTTGGGGGACCGGTAAAAGGTATCAGCGTGCTGATGGGCGATAAATCTGTTGATCAGGAATCGACATTGCCCGATACGGTTAAAAACGCACTGCACCTGGTCGCAGCCCATGAAAACCGGCCATGGCGTAGCGTTTATTGTCTTGGTGGAAGTAATGATAAACATAAGGAAGAGTTGTTACCCGGCTGCGCAGAGGACGTAGGGGGAGGCCTGAAGCCAAATGAACAAAAACCGAGTGCAGAACTTTGCCGGGTGGCCCTTCATCGGATGTACCGGGCAGCGACGATGGCAGGTGTTCCCTTTCCAGATTTACAAACACTAGATAAGACGGATACTGATGTTGCTGCCTATTTCATCATGCAGGATAAGGTTAATAACAAGTCTGTCGCTCAATGGACCAAACTCTATCAGCAAGCGGTGCCTTTTAGCGCCGTCAGTATCGGAGCGCAGAACCGTCATCTGGACAGTTATATCGAGTGGCTTGGGCGACAATATTACCAGTATCGCAGCGAGTGTATGAAGTATGAAAAACAGCGTGAGAATGTTTTGGCTTCAGCCGGGGCATCCGCCGGGTTGCTGGGCATATCGACACAGGCTAAAGAGTCTGCAGGTAACTATCAGAATGAGTTGAATGTTCTGAAAAAAAATTGGGGATGGCTGGAAGATGTCCATGATGCAGCAATCAAAATGAAAAATAGCATGGAACTCAATCCCGATGATAAACGCCTTCAGATCGTGCCTGATATCTATGGGCCAGCATTAAGGAGAGCGAAAAGGTTTCTGAAATATGCTCATGCAGCGTATCTAAATCAGCCTCAGCCTTTTCCTGAAGACTCAGCACCATCTGAAATGTATGCCTGGTTTGTGCACGATATTCAAAAAGTGGAAAAAGGGGCGGCGGTTTCACAGGGCTTTTTGGTCATTCGCTCACTGGAAAATCCTGAGGCATAATGAGTTTAATCTACCCAATGAGTAATATAGGGAAATATTGATGGCGAATATACATGATTTAATAAGTAATCTGGAGCAATGCATACCTGGATTAGATGCAGCACCACTCTATGCTAATATCCCTGAAAGTACCGGAGTACAATCTATAATTGACTGGCTGTACACACACCTGAGTAGTCAGGGTTTGATGGTCTATGAAGAATGGACCGAATATAGTGGTTATATCCCGGAGTTAAAAACTCTTGATGAATTTCCACTTTCTGTTGCGCCGGCAGATTATATTTTCTCTATAATCCAGGGGGTTGACTGGGCATCCGTGAGTATTGACCCACTGGAGCTACCATACTGTATACCCTGGCTTGAACATATCAACAATTATCTAAAACCATATCATTTAAGGTTGGTGGATATTTTGCCATTTGAAAATGCATATATGGTTTGCCTTCATGACGATGAAGCGTTAATTCAGAAATTAGATATGTGTCTGGAGCTTTTTGGAATGAATATTAATAAGCGAGCACCATTAGATCAACAGCAAGTGTCAACCGCTATCAACTCCATTATCTCTGGGTGAAGTCAAATAAATCACCCTGGCGGCAGATTATTTTAGCCTGATAATGCGTATACGAAAATTTCCAGCACGATGATGAGCGGAGCTAATCATGGAACGAAATACACCGTCTTTATGCGAGATGCTTTACGGCAACTTTGTCGGCGGCTTCGACCTGCATCTGGTCAGCGAGCAGAACCAGGTTATTCTGTCCGTACTCGACAATATGCAACGTATCCTTAACTGTAGAGCAGGCACGCTGGCGCATATCCCAGATTATGGCTTGCCGGATATGACCACTGTTCTGCAGGGACTTCCTGGCTCGGCACATAAACTGTTGGCCACATTGTCAGGCGTTTTGTTGAAATATGAGCCACGCCTGAAATCCATTGATGTGGTGCTGCTTGACCAGGACATTCCCGGAGAACTGCGCTATGCCATTGATGCTGAGCTCAAAGGTGTCGGCCTGGTGCGTTACGGAACCGAGTTTATGCCCGAGGGGCGGGTTCTCCTGCGACATCTTAAGCAACAGCAGTATCTCGACACGACTACCCGTCTGTAAGGCCAGAGAACACCATGTCAGTAAAATCACAGTTCCTCGAAAAATTGCAGGCCAGGCGGTTTGCTCCGGCTTCATCTGTCAGCAAAACTCAGGCCGATATCGCAGAGTTTCGCCTGCGAATAACGCAGCTTCAGGGGCAGATGGACGCGTGGCTGGTGGATACCGGGCTGAATGTGGAGACCATCAGTACATCCGTTACGGACCTGCTGGTGGAGGATGGGACTTTTGATATTGCCGGTATCGTCCTGCGTGTCGACGACCGGGCCGTAAAATTTATGCCGGCATTCCTTTATGGTCAGGGTGTAACCGGGTGTGTGGAGGCGACTTTTCATAATGGAGAACGTGTGACTCCACTGGGGCGTTTATTCATGCGGTCAGGTACCGTGAGGGACTGGACCTTTACTCCGCCTGGTACATTATCCTGCCCTGGGCAGTGTTTTGATGAAAGTACATTTTTTAGTTTGATCTTGGCGCTTCTGCCATAGCTGCGGGTATTGCAGTACCCGTCCCCTCTGAATATGCAGAAAGCGAAGCTGCATAAACGACAATCTTCAATAGTATCCTGATACGCCTGATGGACAACTGGCCATGAATGACATGACTCCCCGCAAAATAAAAACCGGTGGTGACCCGCGCACGCTACCGGATTATGCCGCCCTGCGTGATGAACTGAGTAAGCTGACACATCCGGCTCGCCCGGATGTGAACTGGCGTTATGCCGAAAAACGCTGTCTCTCACTGTTTGAGCAGAATGGTGTGGAGCTACAGACGCTGTCCTGGTACACGCTGGCCCGAACGCAACTGGCTGGTTTATTGGGGCTCAATGAAGGTCTGGCGATACTCGAGGCAATGATAAGCCATCAGTGGGGCGCACTCTGGCCGCAGCCTGTCCATGCCCGCATGAAAATCCTCAGCAGTCTGAGTCAGCGTTTACAGCAACTGATACGTTCGCTCCCGCTAAATCACAGCGACCTCAGCCAGCTGTATCGGGCGGAGCAACTGCTTACCGCTCTGGGTGAGGTGCTGCAGGGCCTGGAGCTTAAGCATATGAACCAGCTCGATACGTTACGTACCTTGATGCACAACAGTGCAGCCAGGCTGGAAAACAGCGATGGCATAACCAGCACCGGGCCGAACATTCAGCCAGGTATCAGGTTGCCTGCCACCGCGATGAATAGTGCCGCAGCATCCACGAGGGACCTTGCTGGTAGTCCGCCTGAAGATACGTCAGCAAGCGTAGTGAAGTGGGTTTATGCGGCGCTGCCGGAACACCAGGCGAATGCAGAAGCAATGGCGGCAATGCCCAATCAGGTAAAAAAATGGAAATTCTTCGCTGCCGGGATGTGTACCATGCTGGTGGTAAGCACAGCCACACTATGGAGCTGGCAGTTTCTTAATCGGCCAGTCCCGTTGCAGACTCAGCTTGCAGCCTCACTGGCTCCATTGCCTGCACCTCTTACGTCTGAACAACTGGATATGTGGCGTCAGCAAGCTCCGTTACCACAGGTTTTAATAACACAAACACAGCAGCAGCTTGCCCGGCTGGGTAAATTGCCTCCTGACTGGAATATTGAATACAGTCGACAGTTGCTGGAACAGGTCCGGGTACTTTGGCCGGAGCAGGCTAAGCCACTAATCCAGCAGTGGCAGCAACAACTTAATGCTGCCGCATTGCCAACAGAACAGCTGAATGGCTGGTCTCAGGGAATGGCGACACTACAAAAACTGAGTGACAGGCTGAACGAACTGGATGGGCAGAAAGGAAAATACCTGACGGTCAGTGAGCTGAAGTCAGTCGTTTTTTCCGCTATGCAGTCCTTTAATCAATCCATACCGGCTGAAGAGCAGCTAAGGGTATTATCACAAAATCCAGCAGGCGAACCTTTGCCTGCGGCTGTCAGAGCTCAGCTGGAGATGCATCTGAAGCAACTGATTGCCCGTTATGCAGAAATAAAACAGGATTCATTAAAATAAAAAAGATATTTAAAGCACAGGTATCCAGCTAATAACCCAGACCTGGCAGGTCATAATCACAACTCATTCACTGGCGTTGATGGATTTGCCTAAAGAACATAGCCAGGGCCGGCAAATGATTATTGATCCTGAGAAGAAAAAGGGCAAAGGGGGATAGCCGTCAGTAATGGCTTGTTATTGATTATTAAGAGTTTTAATTGACTGGGCGGGTTTAAGTACAGGGCAGGCCTGGTGTCCCCTGCAGGAATCGAACCTGCAACTAGCCCTTAGGAGGGGCTCGTTATATCCATTTAACTAAGAGGACAGCGGCGCGCAGTATAGCGCAAACAGGCAGTGAGATTCACTACATCGCCGTCCGTTTGCTCATTCCGCCAGCAATCCCAGTTTTCTGCGCGCGCTAACGTTACGTGCAGAAAGCGGAAACAGCTGTACTGAAGTCCGGGATGTCATCCAGACTGAAGCGGCACCCCGACTCTAAAATCTTCACTCCCTCTTTGCAGCAGACACTTCCAGTAAACGTTTTTCAGACGCCCGCCTGGCAAATCGCCTTCAGCAAACAGACCTGAAAAGCAGACAGAGCGGTTCAATCTGCTCTGTCTGCCCTGGATTTACTCAGCCTTTTCCTGCTCTTCACGCTGGCGACGTTTCTCCTGCTTCTTCTTCTCAGCCTTCGCTTTAGCCACAGCAGCTTCACTCATGTCGTTGCGGATCTGCGCGTGGCTGATCAGGGCAAAAATCAGCGTGCCGCCGGTAATGTTGCCGAGCAGCGTCGGCAGGGCAAACGGCCAGAAGAATTCATACCAGCTGATGCTGCCATTAAAGACCAGATAGAGCACTTCCACCGATCCCACCACGATATGCGCCAGATCACCCAGCGCAACCAGCCAGGTCATCATCACAATCACCAGCAGTTTGGCGCCCCCCGCCGAGGGGAACATCCAGACCATGGTGGCGATAATCCAGCCGGAGATCACCGCATTGGCAAACATCTCGCCGGGCGTATTTTCCATCACCTTCATACTGATGTTGGTAAACGCCTGACGGGTAGCCTCGTCAAATATCGGCATCTCATTAAACGCCAGCGCACCCAGTGCCGTCCCTATCAGGTTACCCAGCAAGACGATGCCCCATAAACGTAATAGCAGAGCGCCATTACTCCAGGTCGGTTTGTGCATCACCGGCAGGACTGCCGTGACGGTATTTTCGGTAAACAGCTGCTGACGCGCCATGATGACGATAACAAAACCAAAGGTATAACCCAGGTTTTCAAGCAGGAATGCCCCTGGTACGCCATCCAGATGCACCTGAAATATCCCCTTCGCCATCAGCGAGGCGCCCATGGATAAGCCCGCCGCAATGGCTGACCAGAGCAGCGCCATACCGTCGCGCTCCAGCTCTTTTTCCCCATCCTGGCGTATCTCTTCATGGATGGCGGCGGCGCGGGAGGGTAAAGCCTCCTCATCGACTTCGATGTCAGTGCCCTTATCCTTCTCTTCACTCTCGACGTCGTTAGGACCCTGTTCATTACCTGATGAAGGCTTCATATTTTCTCCTGGTGATAGTGCTGTCGCGTAATAAGCGTAGCCGTTTTTTATTTGCCGATAATGTAACGATCGATGCGAATAAGCGTAACAACGTTTTTCGGAACTGCATTTTTATTCAGACTGCGGGCGATACCGCACGAATAAACCCATGGCATCGAAACTGAGCGGTGGCTCACACTTCGGCCCACAGCAACATTGTGGTAATATCCCGGCCACTTTTAGCTGGTGCGATTCCCCCCTCGATGTTGGAAATCATTACGCTCACTTGTGCATACGACGAACGTGCGCTGTTCCGGCAGCTCTCATTTCGCGTCTCTGCAGGCGACATTGTGCAGATTGAAGGCCCCAATGGTGCCGGTAAGACCTCACTCTTACGCCTGCTGGCTGGCCTGAGCCGTCCTGAACAGGGTGAAATACGCTGGCAGCAGCAGCCAATCCTGCGGCAGCGCGAAGCCTGGCATCAGGCGATGCTCTATCTGGGCCATCATCCCGGTGTCAAAGGCGTGCTTACGCCGCTGGAAAACCTGCGTTTCTACCATCCTGATTGCAGTGATGCGCAGATCTTTGCTGCGCTGGAAAGCGTCGATCTCACGGGCGACGAAGAGGTGCCGGTTAGCCGGTTATCGGCGGGTCAGCAGCGTCGGGTAGCGCTGGCGCGGCTATGGCTCAGCCAGGCCCGCATATGGATTCTCGACGAGCCGCTGACCGCCATCGACAAAGCGGGTGTTAAAAAATTAATGGCGAAATTCGCCCGGCATGCCGATAACGGTGGCGCAGTGATCCTGACAACCCATCAGGATTTGCCCGCGGATGCTGCGCGGGTGCGTAAAATTCGCCTCGGCGACGGGGAGGAAGGCTGATGCTGTTTCGCCTCATCCAGCGTGAATTACGCATCGCCTTTCGCAGCGGGGCTGATGTGATCAATCCGCTCTGGTTTTTCCTGATTGTTATTACCCTGTTTCCGCTGGGCATCGGACCTGACCCGCAACAGCTGGCGCGCATTGCACCGGGCGTAGCCTGGGTTGCCGCGCTGCTGGCGTCGCTGCTGGCGCTGGAGCGGCTGTTTCGCGATGACTTCAGCGATGGTTCGCTGGAGCAACTGGTACTGCTGCCGACGCCGCTGCCGGTAACGGTTATCGGCAAAGTAGTGGCGCACTGGCTGGTCACAGGCGTGCCGCTGATAATCCTGTCGCCGCTGGCCGCGCTGCTGCTGTCACTGGATTTTAATGGCTGGCGGGCGATGGCCCTGACGCTGCTGCTCGGCACGCCAACCCTGAGTTTTCTCGGTGCCATTGGTGTAGGTCTCACGGTGGGTTTACGGCGCGGTGGCGTACTGCTTAGCCTGCTGGTGCTGCCGCTGGCTATTCCGGTCTTGATCTTCGCCAGTGCGGCGATGGAGGCGGCCAGTCAGGGGTTGCCGATTAATGGCTATCTGGCGATTCTCGGCGCGATGCTGCTGGGCAGCGCCACGCTCTCCCCGTTTGCCACGGCGGCAGCGCTAAGAATTACTTTGCAATAACAGCCGTTGAAATAACCGCGCGTAAAAGACGCGGCAACACTCTTTTATCGTTAATGTGAGCATTTGATATGTGGAAAGCGTTACATCAGCTGGCCAGGCCCGAACGGCTCTATCAGTTTTCGGGGCGACTGGTGCCGTGGTTCGCCATCTCAGGGCTGGCGGCGT
This sequence comes from Pantoea sp. BJFS-204, assembly GCF_049310725.1. Lineage (NCBI taxonomy): Bacteria > Pseudomonadati > Pseudomonadota > Gammaproteobacteria > Enterobacterales > Erwiniaceae > Pantoea > Pantoea sp. BJFS-204. The sequence goes on from NZ_JBMOWE010000001.1 coordinate 266,318, forward strand.
TGCTGCTGGGCTGGGCCTGGGGCTTTGGATTTGCTCCCGCTGACTATCAGCAGGGCGACAGTTTCCGCATCATGTACATTCATGTGCCCGCCGCGATGTGGTCGATGGGCATTTATGCCTCGATGGCCATCGCCGCCTTTATCGGCCTTGTGTGGCAGATGAAAATGGCCGATCTGGTTTCCGCCGCCATGGCACCGGTGGGCGCGGTCTTTACCTTTATTGCGCTGGTCACCGGATCCGCATGGGGTAAGCCGATGTGGGGGACCTGGTGGATCTGGGATGCGCGCCTCACTTCGGAGCTGGTGCTGCTGTTCCTCTATATGGGCGTGATTGCGCTCTGGCACGCTTTTGATGACCGCCGCACCGCAGGCCGGGCCGCGGGTGTTCTCATCCTGGTCGGCGTAGTTAATCTGCCGATCATTCACTTCTCAGTGCAGTGGTGGAATACCCTGCATCAGGGCTCGTCGGGCATTCTCCAGCAGGCGATTGCGCCAGTGATGCGAACACCGCTGCGCTGGGCAATCATCGGTTATCTGCTGGTATTTATCACGCTGACCCTGATGCGGCTGCGCAACCTGATTCTGTTAACCGAACGTCATCGTCCCTGGGCGATTGATGTGGCGAAGCGGGGAGAGCAGGCATGACACCCGCCTTTTCCTCCTGGCACGCCTTCTTTGAGATGGGGGGCTACGCCTTCTATGTCTGGCTGGCAGTTGCCTGCACGCTGATTCCGCTTGTCGGGCTGACGCTGCATACCCTGTTGCTGCGCCGCCGCCTGCTGGCTGAGATCCGCCAGCGCGACGCGCGGGAACGCCGCATTCGGGCAGCGAAATCTAAAAAAGCCGCGGCTGAAGCGGCAGGAGAGACATTGTGAATACCCGTCGACGCAACCGCCTCTATGCGGCAGTGGCGATTCTGCTCGGCCTCGGCCTGGCCACCGCGCTGGTGATGTATGCGCTGCGCTCAAACATCGATCTGTTCTATACCCCAGGTGAAATCCTTTACGGCAAAGGCGAAGCGCACGAGAAGCCCGAAGCGGGTCAGCGGCTGCGCGTCGGCGGCATGGTGATGCCCGGCAGCGTCCGGCGCGATCCGAATACGCTTGCCGTGTCGTTCAAACTTTATGATGCCCGCGGCGTGGTCAGTGTCAGTTTTGAAGGCATCCTGCCGGATCTGTTCCGTGAAGGGCAGGGCGTCGTCGCACAGGGCGTGCTGGCGGCGGGCAACCAGGTGATCGCCAAAGAAGTCCTGGCGAAACATGATGAAAAATATACGCCGCCGGAGATTGAAGACGCGATGAAGAGTAATCACACCGGCCCCCAGTCGCTGTATCAGGCGGGAAATAAATCATTATGATGCCCGAGATTGGTACTTTTCTGCTCTGCCTGGCGCTGGGGCTCTCCCTGCTGCTGAGCAGCTATCCACTGTGGGGCGCAGTGCGCCAGGATGCCCGTCTGATGGCGATGGCGCGTCCGCTGGCCTGCGGTCTGTTTATCTGCATCGCGGCGGCTTTTGCGCTGCTGGTCTGGGCCTTTATCAGCAACGATTTTACCGTCGCCTATGTCGTTACAAACTCCAACAGCCTGCTGCCGGTTTACTATCGCATCGCCGCCACCTGGGGCGCGCATGAAGGATCGCTGCTGCTGTGGGTGTTGCTGCTCAGCACCTGGACATTGGCGGTGGCGATATTCAGTCGCGGTATGCCGCAGGATGCGCTGGCACGCGTACTGGCGGTCATGGGAATGATTAATCTCGGCTTCCTGCTGTTTATCCTGCTGACCTCGAATCCATTTGGCCGCACGCTGCCGGACTTTCCGATAGACGGGCACGACCTGAATCCGATGCTGCAGGATATCGGCCTGATCTTCCATCCGCCGCTGCTCTATATGGGCTATGTCGGCTTTTCGGTGGCGTTTGCTTTTGCTATCGCCTCGCTGATGGCCGGACGGCTGGATACGGCCTGGGCGCGCTGGTCGCGTCCCTGGACCACGGCGGCCTGGGTCTTTCTGACGATTGGTATTGTCCTTGGCTCGGCCTGGGCCTATTACGAGCTGGGCTGGGGCGGCTGGTGGTTCTGGGACCCGGTTGAAAATGCGTCGTTTATGCCGTGGCTGGCAGGTACCGCCCTGATGCACTCGCTGGCGGTCACGGAAAAGCGAGGCACCTTTAAGGCCTGGACCGTGCTGCTGGCGATTACCGCGTTTTCGCTGAGCCTGCTGGGGACGTTCCTGGTGCGATCCGGGGTGCTGGTGTCGGTGCATTCCTTCGCCTCGGATCCGGCACGCGGGATGTTTATCCTCGCGTTTCTGGTGATTGTTATCGGCAGTTCGCTCCTGCTCTACGCTATTAAAGGCGGGCAGGTACGTGGCCGGGTGCAGAATGAAACCTGGTCGCGCGAATCGTTTTTGCTGGGTAATAACGTGCTGCTGATTGCCGCGATGCTGGTGGTTCTGCTCGGCACGTTGTTGCCGCTGGTGCACAAGCAACTGGGCCTGGGCAGCATTTCGGTCGGTGAGCCGTTCTTCAACACCATGTTCAGCTGGCTGATGGCGCCGTTTGCGCTACTGATGGGGATCGGGCCACTGGTGCGCTGGCGTCGCGATGAGCCGCAGAAGCTGGCAAAGCGGCTGGCGCTGGCGCTGATCGTGACCCTGGCCTGTTCCGTCATCATTCCCTGGTGGCTGCAGGATCGCATTGAGGCGATGACCGTGGTTGGCCTGCTGATGTCACTCTGGATTATCGTGCTGACGCTGCTGGAACTGCATGAGCGCGCCACTCACCGTCATCCGTTCTTTGCCGGTTTACGTCACCTGTCGCGCAGTCACTGGGGCATGGTACTGGGCCATCTTGGGGTAGGGGTGACGGTGATCGGTATTGCATTCAGCACCCAGTACAGCGTGGAACGCGATGTGCGTATGAAGGCGGGTGATAGCATCGATATTCATCACTATCACTTTGTCTTCCGCGGCGTGCAGAATCTGCAGGGGCCTAACTACAGCGGTGGCATGGGCATCATCGATGTCACGCGCAACGGCAAACATGAAGCGACGCTGCAGGCAGAGAAACGCTTTTATACGGCCGCCCGCACCATGATGACCGAAGCGGCGATTGATGGGGGTTTCAGCCGCGATCTCTATGCGGCGCTGGGCGAAGAGCTGGAGGATGGCGGCTGGGCCGTGCGCATCTACTACAAACCCTTTGTCCGCTGGATCTGGTTCGGTGGTGCGCTGATGGCGCTGGGTGGGCTGTTCTGCCTGTTTGATCCCCGTTATCGTTCGCGCAAAAAAGCGGGAATTGAGGAGCGGATATGAACAAGAAAATCCTGTTTATTCCCCTGATGCTGTTTCTGTTGCTGGCGGCGGCGCTGCTGTGGCAGCTGACACGTAATGCCGATGGCGACGATCCGACCCGTCTCGAATCCGCTCTGATCGGCAAGCCGGTGCCGCTGTTCCGGCTGGAAGCACTCGATCAGCCAGGAAAAACCTACGACCAGCGCGTGCTGACGGATGGCAAACCGATATTGCTGAACGTCTGGGCGACCTGGTGTCCGACCTGTCGCGCCGAGCATCAGTATCTGAATACGCTGGCGGAGCAGGGCATTCGCGTCGTCGGGCTGAACTACAAAGACGATCGTCACAAGGCGGTTAACTGGCTGAATACGCTGGGCAACCCCTACGCGTTGAGCCTCTATGATGGCAACGGCATGCTGGGACTGGATCTCGGCGTCTATGGCGCGCCGGAAACTTTTCTGATCGACGGTAAGGGGATCATCCGTTATCGCCACGCGGGCGATCTCAATGCGCGCGTCTGGGATCAGGAAGTGAAACCCTTGTGGGTGAAATACAGTGCGGAGGCGGGATCATGAGAACGCTGTTACTGCTGTGCGGCCTGCTGTTCAGCATCAACCTGTGGGCAAGCATCGACACGCTGCAATTTGACTCGGTGGCCCAGGAAGAACAATACCGCGACCTGACCGCTTCACTGCGCTGTCCGAAGTGCCAGAACAACAGCATCGCCGACTCTAACGCCATGATTGCCGCCGATATGCGGCTGAAAGTCTATCAGCTGATGAAGCAGGGCCAGAGTCGCCAGCAGATCATCGACTATATGGTGGCGCGTTACGGTAACTTCGTCAGCTATTCGCCACCGGTCACGCCCTCAACCCTGGTTTTGTGGGCTGGTCCGGCGCTATTTGCGCTGCTGGGCGGCGCGGTGATTATCCTGCGCAGCCGTCAGCGCAAAACCCGCAGTGAGCTGGATGAAGATGAGCAACAGCGTCTTAATGCGCTACTGAAGTCAGACAGGAAGCCGTAATGAGTGCATTTTGGATCACCCTTTTTCTGTTACTGCTGGCGGCCTGTACGCTGTTTCTGGCGGCGGGCTGGCGGCAACGACAGGCCAGCACAGGCGATCGCGATCGCCTTAATCAGCGCTTCTACCATCAGCGGATAGATGAGCTGGCACAGGATGAAGATCAGGGCGTCGTCGCTGAGCGTCCGCTGATGGAGCGGGAGTTACAGCAGACACTGCTGGCGGATATTCCACCGGCACAGACGATGAAATCACACAGCAGCAGTCGCTGGATTTTGCTGCCGGGCCTGATCGTGCTGATTGGGGTATCGCTGGGAACTTACCTGAAAACCGGTGGCCTGGCACAGCTCACGGGCTGGAAGCAGGTGCAGCAGGCGTATCCTGAGCTGCGTGCCCGACTGATGGACCCTGGCGCTAAACCGCTGAGCATGGAGGAGCTGGCGCGTTTACAGCTCGGATTGCGTACCGCGTTGCAAACGGAACCGGATAATCTGGCCGACTGGACGATGCTGGGACGGCTCGGCATGGTGCTGAATAATGCCGATACGGCCAGCCAGGCATTTGAGCATGCGCTACAGCTTGCTCCCAACGATCTGGCGCTAAAACAGGATTATGCCGAAGTCCTGACGCGATCCCCCGACCCGCAGGATAACCGTCAGGCGTCACTGCTGCTGCAGGCATTGCTAAAAGCGGATCCGCAAAACCTGCGTACGCTGAGCCTGCTGGCATTTAATGCTTACGGACAGCAGCAATATGGTCAGGCTATCGACGCATGGCAGACTCTGCTGGGTCTGTTGCCGGCCGGTGATTCGCGACACGCGATGATCGCCCGCAGCATCGAAAAGGCCAGAAGTGCCGCCGGGCAACAGAGTCGTCAACTGGCACTGACCGTGACGCTGGCACCTAAGGCAGAAAAAATGTTACCGCAGGACGGAGTGTTGTATATTTCGGTTTCTGACGGTGCTTCACCGGTGCCGGTGGCTGTTAAGCGGATGCCGCTCAGTCACTTCCCGCTGTCGCTGACGCTGGATGACAGCAACGCCATGATGCCGGATCGCCTGCTTTCGGCGCAGCATCAGGTCGAGGTCCGGGTGCGTATCTCCCGTGACCCAGCCAATCCCCGGCCGGGTGACTGGCTGGGCCTGAGCGCAGTGACGCCCTGGGATGGGCATCAGCCGATCGCGGTAGAGATTAATCAGCAGCTTCCCTGAACGCATCAACTGACCGCGTTCAGGATGATGCGTGCCATTGCCTGCTGCCTCTGGCACAAAGTCAGCTATGCTCATCGGGTAAGTCGATACGATACCGGGCTGTGACCTGAACGATGGGTAGACCTTTTTCATCCGCACAGGGAGATTGGAATGAATTATCGCCTGACCAGCCTGGCTGTCGCCAGCGTCCTTCTGGTAGGTTGTGCCAGTTCAAAGCCGGCGAATAGCGATCCTGCTCAGCGCAGCGATCCGTTCGAAGGCTTTAACCGCACGATGTTTAACTTTAACTACAACGTGCTGGATCCGTATGTATTGCGTCCCGTCGCTGTGGCCTGGCGTGATTATGTGCCGGTGCCGGCACGTACCGGCCTGAGCAACTTCCTCGGCAACCTGGAAGAACCTGCCAGCATGGTCAACGCCATCCTGGTCGGCAACGGGCGCGATGCGGGTGTGCACTTTACCCGTTTCTTCCTGAACAGCGTGCTGGGACTGGGCGGTTTCATTGACGTTGCCGGTAAGGCGAATCCGGAACTGGCGCGTGAAGAGCCGCACCGATTCGGTACCACGCTCGGTCACTATGGTGTCGGCTACGGGCCTTACGTTGAGTTGCCTGCTTACGGCAGCTTCACGGTGCGTCAGGATGGCGGCGACTACGTTGATACGCTTTATCCGATCCTTGGCTGGCTGACCTGGCCAATGTCGATTGGTAAATGGACGCTTGAAGGGATTGAGACCCGCGCGCAGCTGCTGGACTCTGATGCAATCCTGAAACAGCAGAGCGATCCGTACGCCTTCATCCGTAACGCTTACTTCCAGCGTCACGACTTCCTGGCGCGCGGCGGCAAGCTCAAGCCGGAAGATAATCCTAACGCAGCCGCGATTCAGGATGACCTTAAGGATATTGACGCCGAGTAATCGCCCGCGCTGAGCCGCCAGGGATGGCGGTTTTTGCCTCTTTGCGCAGCGCGTATGCTCGCTGAGCCATTAAGCGATCCACGGCCACAAAAAAGGGCGACTCACCAGAGTCGCCCTTTTTGATCGTATCATCTAGTCAGAACTTATAGTTAAAGTTCGCGCCGTAGAGCCAGGCCTTGCCTTCAGAGGTAAAGGTATAAGGACCTTCTTTCACCGTCACTTTCTGTCCGTGCATGTAAGAGATGCCTAAATCAACCGAGGCATCATCGTTAAAGGCGTAAGAAGTACCGGCACTCAGCCATAAACGATCCTGGTCCGGGATGGAGATAGAGCGCTTATCGGCCGGAACCGGGCTGTCATCAAACGCAATACCGGTACGGAACGTCCAGTTCTTGTCGTAGGAATAGGTTGTGCCCAGTGCAATGCGGTAGGCATCGTGGAAGCTTTCATCTTTATAGAACAGCGTCTGGCCGTTAGAGCCAGTGGCTTTCAGCTCCTGGAACTGGCTCCAGCTGGTGTAAGCCATGCTGTAGTGAACCGCCCACTGCGGTGCCACTTTATGCCAGCCCGACACTTCCCACATCTCTGGCAGATTCAGCGTTAACGCGCCTGGAACGGTGGTGCCGTTGGTGCCAAAAGGTACGCCTGACACTTCCGGATTATTCACCGCATTCAGCCGGGATGAGAGATTACTTTTGTAATCGCCATCAAAATCAACTTTCACTTCTGAACGATAGGTAAAGCCGAAGCGGTTATTTTCATCCACTTCATACAGGATGCCAGCATTCCAGCCGTAGCCCCACTCATCGCCTTTCAGATGGGCAACCTGCGTATCAGCCGGAACCCCCAGACGCGCGCCTGACTCACCGGCATAACGCTCAATTTTGGCTTTAGCGTAAACCGCATCAAAACCGATGCCTGCACTAAAATGTTCATTAAACCGATAAGCGGTGCTGAGATTTAAATTGCCGGTCATCAGGTCAGTTTTACCGCCGTAACCGCCAGCGGTGTAGCCATTATTAAACTCTGTTGCTAAGCCGTAGTTTGAGGTTGCAGATGCGCCAATCCACCACTGATCGTTGATGGGCTGGACGTAATGAATATTGGGTACCCACTGATTAGGGGCAATATTATTCGCATCCAGGCTGCGGCCACTGGGACTGCGACCACTGATATTTACATCCGGCGCAATATAGACAGCCCCGATAGAAAATTCCGGGCGATCCATTAACGCCATTGTCGCCGGGTTACGGCTGGCAGACGCCGCGGTATCACCCATTGCCCCTTCGCCTGAATATGCGCGACCTAAACCAATCGAAGAGAATTCATTTAACTGAAACCCAGCAGCGTAAACGTGGGAAGAGACAAGCGCCACTGCAGCCGCCACGGCTGACTTTGCAAACAGGTTTTTATGGTTCATGACCACAACCTCATGTGAATTATTATTTAACGCTATAACGTCGCGTAACAAAGGACGGCGGATTGTAGGGACTGATGTAAAGCGCACATATCAGACCAGTGCGGAGAGTATAGGTCCGACCTGTGTGCATGTTGCAATATTGTTTTTAAAATACTTCAGGTTTGATCGCTTAAAATTCGATCTGCATAACAAAAAGCCCCTGATTCTGGACAGCATAACCATTCCAGTTTGTTCTGGATCAATTTTTATTGTGATATTCGTCACTTAGCAACAGGTGCGTGGCGCATCTTTCAGCGAGCAGGTAAGATTTCGTCCATAAAATCGCTCAACCTATGCAATTGCTGGTCTGGAGAATGAAATGACTGATGCCATTAAAAAATGCAGTGCGACCGAAACCGCAGCCTGTTGTTGTGTTGATGTCGGCACGGTAATGGATAACACCGATTGCACCGCCAGCTGGTCAGAATGGTTTGCTCAGCGTGCCGATGCGGAAGCGAAATTAGCGCAACTGACCGAACGTGCCCGCGAGGTTGAATCAGAACCCTGTCTGATTGAATCGCGCTTCAGCGAAGTGGATCAGGGAGTGCAGCTGGATATCGATTTCACCTTCAGTTGCCAGGCTGAAACCATGATTTTTCAGCTCGGTTTGCGCTAAGTCCCATTACGCCGCGTCACTGCGGCGTTTTTCATTTTCGTGTTTCCCTTCGCACTTTTTCCCTTCCGATATTGGCGGCTCACCCGCTTGTGGTTAACACTGATCAGGTCAGACCTCTTCAGGCAATGATGCCACATTCCCAGCCACAGGTGAGAACAATGAGCAAAGCGCAGCCGCTGCTGACGCGTGATGGTGAACGCATCGCAATAACCCACGGATTACGCACCCCTTTCTTACGCCAGGCGACCGGCTTCCATGGCATTCCCGCCATTGAGCTGGGACGTATGGTGGTCAGCGAATTAATGGCGCGCAGTGAACTGCCGGCTGAGGTGATCGAGCAACTGGTCTTTGGGCAGGTGGTGCAGATGCCGGAAGCGCCGAACATTGCGCGTGAAATTGTATTAAGCAGCGGGCTGAGTGTGCATACCGATGCCTACAGCGTCAGCCGTGCCTGCGCCACCAGCTTTCAGGCGGTAGCGAATGTGGCAGAAAGTCTGCTGGCGGGCACCATCTCTGCCGGTATTGCCGGTGGCGCAGACTCTTCGTCGGTGTTGCCGATTGGGGTCAGTAAAACGCTGGCCCGCGCGCTGGTGGATCTCAATAAAGCCCGCAGCTTCGGTCAAAAACTGCACATCCTGCGGCGTCTGCGCCCGCGTGATCTGCTGCCGGTCCCGCCCGCAGTGGCGGAGTATTCGACCGGCCTGCGCATGGGCGACACTGCGGAGCAGATGGCTAAGAGTCACGGCATCACTCGCGAAGCACAGGATGCGCTGGCGCTGCGATCCCATCAGCATGCCGCCAGAGCCTGGCAATCCGGGGTACTGAATCAGGAAGTCATGGCAGCCTTTGTGCCGCCGTGGAAAAGCGCCATCGATCAGGACAATAACGTGCGGATGAACGCCAAAGCGGAGGATTACGCCCGACTGCGTCCGGCATTTGATCGCCAGCACGGCAGCGTCACCGCGGCCAACAGCACGCCTCTCACCGACGGCGCGGCGGCAGTGATTCTGATGCGCGAGGGCCGCGCCCGTGAACTGGGCATCAGGCCGCTGGGCTATCTGCGCAGCTACGCCTTTACCGCCATTGGTGTGCAGCAGGATATGCTGCTGGGCCCGGCATACGCTTCACCACTGGCACTGGATCGCGCCGGCATAACCCTGGCCGATCTGACGCTGATCGATATGCATGAAGCTTTTGCTGCCCAGACGCTGAGCAACCTGCACATGTTTCGCGACGAGCGCTTTGCCCGTGAGGTGCTGAATCGGCCACATGCGCTAGGCGAAGTGAATGAAGAGCGCTTTAACGTGCTGGGCGGATCGATCGCCTATGGTCATCCTTTTGCCGCCACGGGTGCGCGCATGATCACCCAGACGCTGAATGAATTACGCCGTCGTGGTGGCGGGTTAGGACTGGTCACGGCCTGCGCGGCAGGCGGCCTGGGTGCGGCAATGATTCTGGAGGCCGAATAATGGAGCAGAATGCGTTTCATCTGAAGATGCGACTGGATCACGTCGGCATCATTACGATCGATGTCCCTGGTGAGAAGATGAACACCCTGAAAGTGGAATTTGCCGGGCAGATCACCGCCATCATTGCGGAAGCGCGGCGCGATCCGCAACTGGCTGGCCTGGTGCTGATTTCCGGCAAAGCGGACAACTTCATCGCGGGCGCAGACATCAGCATGATTGACCGCTGTAAGAGCGCGCAGGAAGCCGAAGCGCTGGCAAAACAGGGCCAGGAAGTGATGGCTGCGCTCGACGCGCTGCCGTTCCCGGTGGTCGCGGCGATCCACGGCGCCTGCCTCGGCGGCGGACTGGAACTGGCGCTGGCCTGTGATGCCCGTATCTGCTCGCTGGATGATAAAACCCGCCTCGGTTTGCCGGAAGTGCAACTCGGCTTACTGCCAGGCTCTGGCGGCACTCAGCGGCTGCCACGCTTAATCGGCGTGCAGCAGGCGCTGCCACTGATTCTTACTGGCAAAGCCCTGCGGGCGAAACAGGCCCGTAAGCTGGGCGTGGTCGATGACGCGGTGCCGCAGGCGATTCTGCTGGAGACCGCCATTGCCCGGGTGAAAAAGGGCAAGGTTAGTGGACGAACGCTGCCGCTGCGCGATCGTCTGCTACATGGTCCGGTTGGCCGTCAGGCGCTGTTTGCGCTGGCGACCCGACAGACCGCAGCCAAAACGCAGGGTAACTATCCGGCGGCAAAACGCATTATTGAGGTGGTGCGCATCGGGCTGGAGCAGGGCAGTCGGGCCGGACATGAGGCTGAAGCACGCGCTTTTGGTGAGCTGGCGATGACGCCAGAATCTGTTGCGCTGCGCGGGATCTTTTTCGCGACTACGGCCATGAAAAAGGAGCGGGGCGGTGAAGCGGAACCCGGCACCGTTAAGCGTGTTGGTATCCTCGGCGGCGGCCTGATGGGCGGCGGCATCGCCAGCGTCACCGCAATCAATGCCGGGTTGCCGGTACGCATTAAAGATATCAGCCTGGAAGGGGTGAACCATGCGCTGAAAACCAGCTGGGAACTGCTGAGCAAAAAGGTTAAACGCCGCCAGCTCTCTCCGGCACAGCGTCAGCAGCAGATGGCACGTATCACGGGCGGCATCGATTATCAGGGCTTCTCACAGCGCGACGTGGTAATTGAAGCCGTATTCGAAGATTTAGCCCTGAAGCAGCAGATGGTCAGCGAAGTGGAGGCACACTGTCAGCCGCATACGCTGTTTGCCTCAAATACCTCTTCGCTGCCGATTGAGGCGATCGCCGCCGGCGCCCAGCGTCCTGAGAACGTCATCGGGCTGCACTATTTCAGTCCGGTAGAGAAAATGCCGCTGGTGGAGGTGATTCCTCATCTGAATACCTCTACCGCGACGCTGGTGACGATTGTGGCGCTGGCGCGCAGTCAGGGTAAAACTCCGATTGTGGTGGCGGACAAGCCTGGCTTCTATGTTAACCGCATCCTGACGCCCTATATAAATGAAGCGATGCGCTGCCTGCTGGAGGGCGAGCCGATTGACCATATTGATCGGGCGCTGGTGAAGTTTGGTTTCCCGGTCGGCCCGATTCAGCTGCTGGATGAGGTCGGTATCGACGTTGGCAGCAAAATCAGCCCCATCCTGTATCAGGCTTATGGTGAACGCTTTGCCGCGCCAGCCGCTTTTGATGCGGTGCTGAAAGATGGCCGCAAGGGACGTAAAAACAGCAAAGGCTTTTATCGCTATGACCAGCCGCGCTGGCAGCGTAAAAAACCGGACGCTTCGCTGTATACGTTGCTGAAAGTCTCGCCGCAGGCCAGGCAGAGTGAAGCGCAGATTGCTGAACGCTGCGTGATGATGATGCTGAACGAAGCGGCTCGCTGTCTTGATGAGCAGGTGGTTCGCTGCGCCCGCGATGGGGATATCGGTGCGGTGTTTGGCATCGGCTTTCCGCCTTTCTTAGGCGGCCCGTTCCACTACATGGACAAACTGGGCGCGGCGGAAGTGGTCAACAGATTAACCCGGCTTGCGCAGCAGCATGGCGAACGATTCACACCCTGTGAGGCGCTGATTCAGGCGGCTGCAAAATAGACGAAATTTTACATTTCTGCTGAAAATGGAATAACCAATCCGATTCAGCGGCTTAGAAAAGCGCCGCCAGAGTGTGCGGCGCAGCATGATTCTGAGAAGTGCTTATTTAATAAACAACCGGTTGACTATACTAAAGCCATTAGGGTAAAACACAGCGTTCATTCGCAGAGTGAAGAGTCAGGCGCTACGCGTCGGGCGATGTCGACAAACAACAGCGGTGCTTTATGCAAGTTTTTATCATGCGTCACGGCGATGCGGCTCTGGAAGCAGCCAGTGATTCAGTCAGGCCTTTAACCTTATGTGGCTGCAATGAATCACGTCAGATGGCCAACTGGCTTAACAGCCAGACGCCGGACATTGAGCGTGTCCTGGTGAGTCCCTATTTACGCGCGCAGCAAACGCTCGCGACCGTGCGTGAAGCCTTTCCCCTGCCGGAAAGCCAGGACGTTCTGCCGGAATTAACGCCGGGCGGCGATCCGGAGATGGTCGGGTGCTATCTGCAGGCCCTGGCGAATGAAGGCGTGAAATCGGCTCTGGTGATTTCACATTTACCGTTGGTGGGGTATTTAGTCTCTGAACTGTGCCCGCAGGAAGCACCGCCAATGTTCGCCACTTCCGCTATTGCCTGCGTGGAATTTGATCCCGCAGCGAGTGCCGGTAAACTGCTGTGGCAGGTCAGTCCCAAAAAGCTGGCTAAAGCAATCTGACGTCTGTGGGCCGATCATTCCGGCCCCTCTCAGGGCAATTCAGGCGGTTGCCACTCCTCAATCTCAATCAAAACCAGCAATGCGGCGTCACCGCCGAACATTTTGGGTGCCTGATGAAAAGCCATCACCCACGGATGCTGGGCCAGCCACAGCGGCGTCTGCTGCTTCAGAATATGCTTTCCATGACCGGTCATGACGCTGGCGCAGAACAGATGTTCACGGCGGCAGGCGGCGATCAGTGCCCCCAGCTCCTGCTTGGCCTGCTGCTGCGTTAAGCCGTGCAGATCGAGGAAAATCTCTGGCGTATAGTCGCCACGACGTAATTTTTTCAGCTCAAAATGGCTGACATCGGCGCGCACGTAACGGGTGGCACCTTCCGTTGAGAGCAGTGGCTGAAACTCATCCGAAAAGTAATGACTGTTGTCCGCCTGCTCTGAAAGCAGACGTTTTACCGGGATGTGGCGGGTTTTAACCGGCGCTTTGTGGACAAACGTGTCCTGTTTTAACTGGCGTGTACCCGTCATCAACTGGCGAAACAGCGCCTGGTCATCCGGGCTTAGTGGTGTTTTTTTACTCATGGCAGGTCAGTCATATCAGAAAAGGCTGTCACACAGCAGAGCCGATACCTTACCGTTAAGCGTCATTAAATGTCAGCTTTTTCACCTCGCTGCGCTGAATTCTCCCCGGCTTCATGGCACACTACTGGCCGATTTAGCAAAAGGCCTGCGGAGGGCTACGTGGACAAAATTTTCGTCGATGAGGCAGTGAACGAGCTGCACACCATTCAGGACATGCTGCGCTGGGCGGTAAGCCGCTTTTCCGCTGCCGGAATCTGGTACGGACATGGCACAGACAATCCCTGGGACGAAGCCGTTCAACTGGTCCTGCCGTCACTCTGGCTGCCGCTGGATATTCCTGAAGATATGCGCAATGCGCGTCTGACCGCCAGCGAACGTCTTCTGATCGTTGAGCGCGTCATTCGTCGCGTTAACGAGCGCATTCCGGTCGCCTATCTGACCAATAAAGCCTGGTTCTGCGGCCACGAGTTCTTTGTTGATGAGCGCGTGCTGGTGCCGCGTTCACCGATTGGCGAACTGATTGAGAACCGCTTTGCCGGTCTGGTCAGCACGCCACCTCATCATATTCTGGATATGTGTACCGGCAGCGGCTGCATCGCGATTGCCTGCGCCTATGCCTTCCCGGAAGCGGAAGTGGACGCGGTGGATATCTCCACCGGTGCGCTGGCGGTTGCCGAGCAGAACATTGAAGAACATGGCCTGATTCATCAGGTTACGCCGATTCGCGCTGACCTGTTCCGCGAACTGCCACTGCTGAAATATGATCTGATCGTCACCAATCCGCCGTATGTTGATGCGGAAGATATGGATGATCTGCCGAACGAATATCGCCACGAACCAGAGCTCGGGCTGGCGGCAGGCAGCGACGGCCTGAAGCTGGTGCGTCGCATTCTGGCCTGTGCACCGGATTATCTCAGCGAGCAGGGCGTACTGGTCTGCGAAGTGGGCAACAGCATGGTGCACATGATCGAGCAGTATCCCGACGTGCCCTTTACCTGGCTGGAATTCGACAACGGCGGTGATGGCGTCTTTACGCTGACGCGCCAGCAGATTGTCGACGCAAAACACCATTTCTCTTTTTACAAAGACTAAAAGTGGGGCGAAGCATCGCCCGCCGAACCCTGAGAAGGAAACAGCATGGCCGGAAACAGCATCGGGCAATTTTTTCGAGTAACGACCTTTGGCGAGTCCCATGGGCTTGCGCTGGGCTGTATCGTTGACGGCGTGCCGCCAGGCATCCCGCTGACCGAAGCGGATATTCAGCATGACCTCGATCGCCGTCGTCCTGGCACATCGCGCTATACCACGCAGCGCCGCGAGCCGGATCAGGTGAAAATTTTGTCCGGCGTCTTTGAGGGTGTGACCACCGGTACTTCGATTGGCCTGCTGATTGAAAATACCGATCAGCGTTCGCAGGATTACGGCGCTATCAAAGATCTCTTCCGGCCGGGCCATGCCGATTACACCTACGAGCAGAAATATGGTCAGCGCGACTACCGTGGCGGTGGACGCTCGTCGGCGCGCGAAACCGCGATGCGCGTGGCGGCCGGTGCGATTGCCAAGAAATACCTGCAGATGAAACACGGTGTCGTGGTGCGCGGCTATCTGTCACAGATTGGTGACATCGCCTGTGAGCTGAAAGACTGGAGCATCGTGGAAGAGAATCCGTTCTTCTGCCCGGATGCGGACAAGCTGGAGGCGCTGGATGAACTGATGCGCGGCCTGAAAAAAGAGGGCGACTCCATTGGCGCTAAAGTCACGGTCATGGCAGATCACGTGCCGCCAGGCCTGGGCGAGCCGGTATTTGACCGGCTGGATGCCGATCTGGCACATGCGCTGATGAGCATCAATGCCGTTAAAGGCGTTGAAATCGGCGACGGCTTTGCGGTGGTTAACCAGCGCGGCAGCCAGCATCGCGACGAGATCCGCCACGATGGTTTCCAGAGCAACCACGCCGGGGGGATTCTGGGCGGCATCAGCAGCGGCCAGACCATCAGCGCCAATCTGGCGATGAAACCAACCTCCAGCATCACCGTGCCGGGTAAAACTATTACCCGCGACGGCGAAGAAGTGGAGATGATCACCAAAGGCCGCCACGATCCCTGCGTCGGGATCCGCGCAGTGCCGATCGCCGAGGCGATGATGGCGATCGTCCTGATGGATCATCTGCTGCGCCAGCGGGCGCAGAACGGTGACGTTAACAGCTCCGTACCGCGCTGGTGATGCCATGAAGGCTCTTCTGCTTACCCTGAGTGCGCTGTTGATCAGCGCCTCCAGCCTGGCGGCGACGCCGTGGCAACGCATCCAGCAGCCGATCACCGGCGCACCGCAGTCAATCGGTGGCTTTGCCAACGGCTGTATTGTTGGCGCCGAGGCGCTGCCCCTGAATTCACCGCACTATCAGGTGATGCGTCAGGATCAGCGGCGCTACTTTGGTCATCCCGATCTGATTCAGTTTATTCAGCGTCTCAGTACGCAGGTACATAACCTGCAACTGGGCAACGTGCTGATTGGTGACATGGGCATGGCAGCAGGCGGACGTTTCAGCAGCGGTCACGCCAGCCATCAGACCGGGCTGGATGTCGATATCTGGCTGCAACTGCCGAAAACCCGCTGGAGCGTCCAGCAACTGCTGAAGCCGCAGCCGCTCGATCTGGTCGGGCCGGGTGATAAAAATGTGATTGCGCGCCACTGGCAGCCAGAAATTGATAGCCTGATTAAACTGGCCGCCAAAGATGATGATGTGACACGGATCTTCGTCAATCCGGCGATTAAAAAGCAGCTTTGTGCCGATGCAGGTAACGATCGTGACTGGCTGCGTAAAGTGCGCCCGTGGTTTGCTCACCGTGCCCATATGCATGTGCGCCTGCGCTGCCCGGCGGGCAGTATCGGCTGTGAAGATCAGCCTGCACCGCCTGCTGGTGATGGCTGTGGCGCAGAGCTGCAGAGCTGGTTCCTGCCGAAACAGCCTGGCTCGGGCGCGCCGGTGAAACGTGAGCCGCCGCCATTACCGCCTGCCTGTCAGGCCCTGCTGGATAAACATCTACTGTAAGGGATTCCATGGATTGGTTTGTGGTCAGCCCGCTGCTCGTCGGGCTGCTGTTTTTAATCGCCATGCTCGCCGGTTTTATTGATTCAATCGCGGGTGGCGGGGGATTACTTACGGTACCTTCGTTGCTGGCGGCGGGCCTTTCTCCGGCCCAGGCGCTGGCGACCAATAAACTGCAATCGGTCGGTGGATCGTTTTCCGCCAGTCTCTACTTTATCCGGCGTGGTGCGGTCAATCTGAATGAACAGTGGCTGAACATTGCCATGACGCTGCTGGGTTCCGTGCTGGGCGCGATACTGATTCAGCGCCTGCAGGCGGATTTCCTGCGCCAGATGCTGCCGCTGTTTTTAATCGCTATCGGTCTGTGGTTCCTGCTGATGCCGCGCCTCGGCGAAGTGGATCGCGCGCGCCGTCTGCATGGTCTGGCCTTTGCCCTGGTCGGCGGCGGGGCTGTGGGATTCTATGACGGATTTTTCGGACCGGGCGCAGGATCTTTTTATGCGCTGGCTTTCGTCACGCTCTGCGGCTACAACCTTGCCAAAGCGACCGCCCATGCCAAGGTCCTCAACTTCACCTCGAACCTCGGCAGCCTGCTGTTCTTTATGTTCGGCGGCAAAGTAGTGTGGGGAACCGGCCTGATCATGATGCTCGGCGCTTTCTGCGGCGCGCGTCTGGGCGCAAGACTGGTGCTGAGCCGCGGACAGAAGCTGATCCGCCCGATGGTGGTGATTGTGTCTGCCGTCATGAGCATTAAATTACTGTGGGACAGCCATGGCAGCGCCGTTATGGCCTGGCTTGCCACGCTGCAATCGTAACCTAAAACCTGATACCGTCATGAACCCGACTCATCATTATGAACAGCTGATCACGCTGTTTGATCGCTGTTTCAGCGATGAATTTCAGACCCGTCTAATTAAAGGCGATGATGAACCGATCTATCTTCCTGCTGATGCTGAATCGCCGTGGAATCGTGTGGTCTTTGCTCACGGCTTCTACGCCAGCGCCCTGCATGAGATCTCTCACTGGTGCATCGCCGGTGAAGCGCGCCGCAAACTGGTCGATTTTGGCTACTGGTACTGTCCGGATGGCCGTGATGCGCTGACCCAGAGTCAGTTTGAAGCGGTGGAAGTGAAGCCACAGGCGCTGGAGTGGATGTTTTGTACGGCGGCAGGCTTTCCCTTCAACGTGAGTTGTGACAATCTCGACGGGGATTGTGAACCGGATCGCATTGCGTTCCAGCGTAAAGTGCATGCTCAGGTCATGAGCTATCTGACGTCGGGCATTCCCGACCGTCCCGCGCGTTTTATTACCGCCCTGGCGGAATTTTATGGCAGGCCTTCATTAACAGCATCGCAGTTTCCCTGGCCGGACGATCTGTGATGCAGAAAGGCATTATTAAAAGAGGAATTGAGATGATCGCAGAATTTGAAGCGCGTATTCTGGCCCTGATTGACGACATGGTCGAGCATGCCAGTGACGATGAGCTGTTCGCCAGCGGTTATCTGCGCGGGCATCTGACACTGGCGGTCGCTGAAGTGGAGCAACTGGGCGAACATACGCCAGAAGCGCTGCAGATTCAGGTAACCCGCAGTCTGCAAAATGCCATTGCTGCCGGAGAACTCTCGCCACGCGATCAGGCATTAGTGGTCGGGATGTGGGATAACCTGTTTGTTCAGGCACGCCAGCTCTCCGCGTAATGGTGCAGGGCGGCGTACCGCCCTTAGCGTCCGCTAAACGGCTTTTCCCTTTAGTAATTTCCTCACCCAGTAACGATTCGGATTGAGTGCTGCCAGGGTACTGGCATCCAGAGGCTGCGGCTCGCCCGCCAGCTGAGCTGCCAGCACTTCGGCCGCCAGCGGCGCACTGCACAGGCCGCGCGATCCCAGCGCCCCAAACAGATACAAGCCCGCAAGATCGGGTGCGTCAGCGATATCGCTGCCTGCCGCCTGCTGTGCCGGTAAATCAGCATACTGCGCCAGCGTAGCAGCATAATCCGGCACGCCGCCCACCATCGGCAGGTGATCCCGGGTGGCGCAGCGCACCCCCATTCTTGCCTCTCCGTCACTGACATCCACCGTTTCGGCCCAGCTGCTGTCAGGCAGGCAATGCAGCAGGCGGCTGCGGTTCTCCTGCTGATCCTCCTCCCGATACGCGGTTGCGGTATCGCCACGGTGATAGCTGGCCCCGATACAGTGCGTACCAAACTGCGGGCTGACAGGCGTCAGATAGCCGTCGTAACAGAGCACCGTTTGCAGCGCGTTGAGGCCGGGCGTAGAGGGAACATGGCTTACCTGACCGGCCACCGGATAGGTCGGCAGCGGGGCGCTTTGCGCAAAGTCAGCAATCGCATGACCGTTTGCCAGTACCACGGTCGGATGACGTACCGCCGGACGATCGCTGAACGTCAGCATCCAGTGATCATCCTCACGGGAAAGCGCGCTCACCCGGTGCAGCCAGTGAATGCGCAATCCCTGGGTTTCGCCATGCGCCAGCATCGCGGTGGTCAGCTCTGCCGGTGAGAGCCAGCCGCCTTGCGGATAGAAAATGCCGCCACAGCCATGTTCAACATTTGCCCGTTTTTCAGCTTCTGCCACATCGACGCCACAGGCGATGATTTCAGGCAGGTCCATCGCCAGCATCTGATCGATCTTCTTACGGCTTTTCTCATCCCAGCCCAGCTGCAGCACACCGCTCCAGTGATGCTCATAGGTGACGGTTAATTGATCATACAGCCGCCGCGCAAAGCTGAAGGCTGAGGGGAAAAAAGTGGCAAGTGCCGGGTCGTGCTGATTGAGCAGCGGATAGAGCGCTCCCTGACGGTTGCCGGATGCGCCCAGCGCGGGCGCCTCATCGGCGCAATAAAGCGTTACCCGCCAGCCGCGACGCAGCAGCGCCAGCGCCAGGGTGGCACTGGCGACGCCGCCGCCAATCAGGGCCACATCACGCTGCTGCGCAGCCTGACGATGATACCAGGGCTGCGCGGCGGGCAGCGGAGGCGCATCCTGCAACGGCCCGCATAGCATTTCGCGCTTCGGACCAAATCCTTTGCGGCGGATGACCGCAAAGCCCGCCTGCTGCAGACCGCGCCGGACAATACCTGCAGCCGTAAAAGTCGCGAAGGTCCCCTGCGGCCGCGCCAGTTTTGCCATCATGCCGAACAGCTCCGGCGTCCACATATCCGGGTTCTTTGAGGGCGCGAACCCATCCAAAAACCAGGCATCGACCTGACGATTCAGGCTCTCATCCAGCTGGCCCATCAGCAGGTTAATATCGCCCAGCCACAGGTCGAGCGTGATGCGGCCGCCATCAAACAGCAGACGCTGACAGCCGGGCAGGGCAGCGGGCCACTGCGCCTGCAGCGCCTCCGCCCAGGGGGCCAGTTCGGGCCAGTGCTGCTGCGCCGCAGTTAAATCTTCACGGGTTAACGGAAATTTCTCAAAGCTGATGAAATGCAGACGTTTTAAAGTGGCGTCGGGCTGTTCGCGCTGAAACGCATCGAACGCCTGCCACAGCGTCAGGAAATTAAGACCGGTGCCAAAACCGCTCTCCGCCACGATCAGCAGATCGCGCGGATGCTCAGCAAAACGCTGGGGAAAACCGTTGCCGCCAAGGAAGACATAGCGTGTCTCTTCCAGACCGTTGTCATTAGAGAAATAGACATCGCCAAACGCTCGGGAAACAGGTGTACCCTGTTCATTCCAGTTTAGCTTTGCATGTTCAACCGGGGTCAATTTCACGGTAAAGGCTCGTTTTTCAGGCAGTGGCGCGATTCTAGCGACCTGCGTGACATGACGCAAATTTACAAAAGGAAATAGCTGATCGGACTTGTTCGGCGTACAAGTGTACGCTAGAGTGCATGCCAATTAAGAAGAAGTGGATGAGGAAGATTGAATGAAACGTGCTGTGATTACTGGCTTAGGGATCGTTTCCAGTATTGGTAATAACCAGCAGGAGGTGCTGTCATCTCTGCGTGAAGGACGCTCTGGCATCACCTTTTCTGAAGAGATGAAAGATTCCGGCATGCGTAGTCACGTCTGGGGTAACGTTAAATTAGATACCACCGGCCTCATCGATCGCAAAGTTGTGCGCTTTATGAGTGATGCGTCCATCTATGCTTATCTTTCCATGGAAGAAGCGATTAAAGATTCTGGCCTCAGCGCTGAAGCGTATCAGAGCAACCCACGAGTGGGTCTGATTGCGGGTTCAGGCGGCGGCTCCCCACGTTTCCAGGTATTTGGTGCTGACGCAATGCGCAGCCCACGCGGCCTGAAAGCGGTTGGCCCTTATGTGGTCACCAAAGCGATGGCCTCTGGCGTCTCTGCCTGCCTCGCAACGCCATTCAAAATTCATGGCGTAAATTACTCGATTAGCTCCGCCTGTGCCACTTCTGCGCACTGTATCGGTAACGCCGTTGAGCAGATCCAGCTTGGCAAACAGGATATCGTTTTTGCGGGCGGCGGCGAAGAGCTGTGCTGGGAAATGGCCTGTGAGTTCGACGCCATGGGCGCGCTCTCTACCCGTTACAACGACACGCCAGAAAAAGCGTCACGCACTTATGACAATGAGCGCGACGGCTTTGTTATCGCCGGTGGCGGTGGCATGGTCGTCGTTGAAGAGCTGGAGCATGCGCTGGCACGTGGTGCGCATATCTATGCCGAAATCGTCGGTTATGGTGCCACTTCAGACGGTGCAGACATGGTTGCTCCATCAGGTGAAGGCGCAGTGCGCTGCATGAAGATGGCGATGCACGGTGTCGATACACCCATTGACTATCTGAACAGCCACGGAACCTCTACCCCGGTGGGTGATGTGAAAGAGCTGGGTGCGATTCGTGAAGTGTTTGGCGATAACACGCCATACATCTCAGCAACGAAAGCGATGACCGGCCACTCTCTGGGTGCGGCTGGCGTGCAGGAAGCGATCTACTCGCTGCTGATGCTGGAGCATGGCTTTATCGCGCCAAGCATCAACATCACCTCGCTTGACGCGGCAGCAACCGGTATGAACATCGTCACTGAGCCGATGGAAAAAGAGCTGACTACCGTGATGTCTAACAGCTTTGGTTTTGGCGGTACCAACGCCACATTGACCATGCGTAAATATCAGGCGTAATTATTACGTCAGCACTCTGAAGGGCCGGCTTGCCGGCCCTTTTTGTTTTACAGCCCATCCGCTTTACCTCGTTCAACCCTCCGTTTTAGCCCTCCCGCTGCAGCAGCCGCAGCAATGTATCGCATCCTGCCACAATCTCGTCAGGCGTCAGTGCGGCAAAGCCCAGCATCCAGCCTTGCTGAGATGAAGGCCCGGCATAGAGCGGACTCAGACGCGGCAGCAGCAAACCCTGTTGAGCCGCCAGTGCGCTTAATCGCGCTTCATCCTGTTGCAGTCTGACAGTTACCTGTAATCCGCCGCTGCTGACAATCGGCGTGATCCACGGCGACAGTTGCTGAGCGATTAGCGTCAGCAGCAGATCGCGACGGCTGTGATAGAGCTGACGCATCAGCCGCAGATGGCTGGCGAAATGTCCCTGTTGCAGAAAGGCGGCTGTGACAGCCTGCGGCAGCAGGGCGCTGTGTCCATCCAGCACGCTGCGTGCCTGGCCTATGGGGGTAATCAGCGCGGGCGGGACCACCATCCAGGCCAGCCGCAGGGAGGGAAACAGCGACTTCGAGAAGGTGCCCAGCGTAATCACCCGCTGATGGCGATCCAGTCCCTGTAGCGCAGGGATAGGACGTTCGTCGTAGTGAAATTCGCTGTCGTAATCGTCTTCGATCAGCCAGCACCGGTTGCGCTGCGCCCAGTCCAGCCACGCCAGGCGTCGCGTCAGGCTCAGCGTCACGCCGGTAGGGTAATGATGCGATGGCGTCAGATACATCAGTTTTGCACTGCCGCTGGCGGGGATGGCACCTTCGGCATCGACCTCAATCCCGCGCACCTGTGCGCCGGCAGCCAGAAAGGCGTTACGCGCACCAGGATAGCCCGGCTCCTCCATCCATACCTCATCACCGGGATCGACGAACATCATTGCCAGTAACTGCAGTGCCTGTTGTGAACTGGTCAGAATGATCACCTGTTCCGGCTGGCATGCCACGCCCCGGGAAAGTGCCAGATAATCCGCGAGTGCGCTGCGTAACGGCAGGTAGCCGCAGGGATCGCCGTATCCCATTGCGGCACTGCCCAGTGAACGCTGCACGCTGCTGCCGAGGCGTCGCCACGTGTCATGGGGAAAAGCGCGTAACTCCGGTGAACCGGCGGCGAATGCATGGGGAAAAGGGGGATCCTGACAGCCACCGGTTGCCAGTACCTGCTGGCCCCGCGCCGAGAAACGGACGGGCTGAGGCCGGGCTGGAAATGATGATGAGTGGGTGGGGATGATGATGGCAACAAAAGTACCGCGACCGGTCTCGCGTCGCAGATAGCCTTCACTTTCCAGCTGTCCGTAGGCCGCTTCCACCGTCACACGTGACAGACGCAGATCCTGCGCCAGCTGCCGACTGGACGGCAACTGCTGACCAGCATGCAGATGGTGCCGGTTGATCGCCAGTCGCAGGGTAGAGCAGAGCCGCTCGCGCACGCCGCCACTGGTCTGATGCTGGAAAAGTTGTAATAACGGTGAAGACATATGGGTCTTATACCTGATGGGGAATGGGTATCAGTAAGCAGTCCACTTTGCCGTAAACTGCAGACTCACCACAACAGGAGAATCGCTATGTCATCGGTTTTACGAATTCCGGCCGCCACCCCGCAGCAAAGCCTCGACTATCTGCAGGCAAAACTCGCTTTTTACACCGACGCCTGGGATCTGGCGGAAGATCTGGAACGGCAAATCCCGGATATCGTGGTAATCGATGCTCGCGCGCCGGAGGCTTATCGCGCCGGGCATATTTGCGGCGCGATCAACTTTCCGCATCGCGAGATGGATGCCACTACCACGGCCCGGCTCGATCGCAGTAAAGTTTATGTCACGTATTGTGACGGCATTGGCTGTAACGGCTCGACGAAAGCGGCCTGGAAACTGGCCTCGCTGGGATTTCAGGTGAAGGAGTTGATTGGCGGGCTGGATTTCTGGAAACGTGACGGTCATCCGCTGACCTGGGGTGATGCACCGGGCGAATGGCCAGTCGCCGCGCCCAAAGCATTCTGTGGCTGTTAACTCAGAGGACCAGCCAGAGTAAAAGGGTGATGACAACCAGAGCGACAAAGAAGCCCAGCAGGGGGCGCTCTGCCAGAGGCTGAATCGCGGGCGGCAGCGACGCAACAAAGGGCGACCAGATCGGCTGCGGTTTAATCTCGCTGGCTGCCAGAGGCTGTTCGAGAAGTTTTTCTGCCCGGTCGGCGCGCCGGCTGAACAGGAAGTTCAGCAGATCCTGGGTCTGCGTTACGGTGAGCACCGTCTGCGGTGTCGCCTGGAAACGCTGCTGGCTGTAATCCTCCAGTTGCTGCCGCTCCTGCTGATCAAGCGGCTGTTTCAGGGACGCTTCCAGCAATTGCAGCGTCGGTGCACTGTGCTGACTCAACGTCTGGCGCACCTGCAGATACTGGGTCAGCAGCGGGAAGTGGCGCGACGGGATGGGATCACCGCTGGTGAGGTTGACCAGTTTCAGCGCAGCCGTCCACAGCTTACCGGTGGATTCGCCAGTGGCAGCGGCCAGGCGTACCACCTGCTGATTCAGCGTATGGTGCTCGGCAGGCAGCAGCGTGCGATCGCTGACGCGGATCTGCTGCGGCTGAGGAATCGTCATCTGCCCGTTCTGCAGCATCGTCAGCACCTGGCGCAGCTGATCCTGGCTCAGCGCGCTCAGTACGGTCTGACCAAATTGCTGACGGATAAAGTCGCTGACGGCCTGACGGTTATTCCCTTTCGGCAGCAGATCGGTGAGCTGGGTCATCAGCTGGCGTGTGGCATGCCCATTTTGCGTCTGCGTAAGGCGGCCATTAAGGTACTGTTCCGCTGCCGGAAAATGACGCGACTGTAATTCCGCTTCACTCTTTACGCCCACTTCATGGCGTACGCCCGCCCACAGTTCAGGCGCTTTAAGATTACTGAGCGATGAGATACGCACGATCAGGCGTTCTAACGTTGTGCGCTGCGCAGGGGAGAGGGGCTGTTCACCGGCCACTGAACCGTGACGCGTTACGCCAGTTTGCGGATTGACAGATGAACGATCGCCGACCGGCACACCGGGGCCGCTGAGTGGTTGCATGGCGGATTCCTTGGGAAAACAGAACAGCGTGGGGTGCGCCGGAAAATGAATAGGCCATGATAGCAAAAGCCCCCGGGAAATCCCACGAGGGACATGCGTTTCGGCGCGAGATTTACGCTTCAGCTGTAGACTCTCTTCACTGCCATCCTCAACAGTACCCTCACTCGCCACAGCCGCTACCCGTAATCTGCCGGCCGCGCTATTCAGGGCAGCGGGTGGCTCACCGGTTTACGGCGGGATAAGGGGGTACGCAGCCGCTGCGCCAGTATCACACCGCCAAGCGTCAGACCACCGCCAATCCAGTGGTAACTGTGTAGTTGCTCATGCAGGAAAATCACCGCGATCACCGCGGTAAATACCGGGATCAGATTCATAAAGATACTGGTGGTGCTGGCACCCAGACGCTGCACACCGTGGATCCACAGGAACGGCGCGATGATCGAAGCAAACAGACCGGCAAAGGCCACCAGCGGCAGGTTGTGCCGGTTAAGCGCCACCTCGGGGGCCAGCAGAAAACCAGGCAACAGCAGTACGACACCAAATAAAATCTGCACATACAGGCTTTGCCAGATCGGCAGCGGCAGTGCCCAGCGTCGTGTCAGCACGCCATACAGCGCATAGGCGGCGGAGGCGGCCAGCATCAGCAGTTCACCTTTGCCCAGACCGTGATTCAGCAGCTGCATCACGTTGCCCTCACTGACCAGCCACACCAGACCGGTAAAGGAGATGATGCTGCCAAGCAGGATGCCCAGCGTCGGCGCAATCCGCAGGATCACCACGCTCAGCAGTACGGTGAGCAGGGGGATGAGGGCGCCGATAATGCCCATAAAGAGTGCGCTGACACTGTGTGCTGCGTAGTAGGCGAGACTCTGATAGAGCACCATGCCGAGCAGGCCAAGGATCGCCAGCCGCCAGAGGTGCGGTTTAATGACCTGACGCGTGCGCCACACGCCGGGCAGCACAAAGGGCGTCAGCACCAGCAGCGCCAGTAACCAGCGGTAGAATGAGATCGCCGCCGGATCGATCGCATCCGCCGAGAGTTTGCTGACAATTGAGTTGATCGACCAGATTATTACCGCAAAGAGCGGGTACAGGAAAAACATGCTGACTCTCCACACGCCATAATGAGGCGCAGTGTACGCTTGTCCGGATTTATTCAGATAGTTAATATCGGACAAAATTAGTTGTGGAGCGGACAGAATGACCCTGAAAGTGATCTACCAGCCGCCCCTTGACGCGCCGCAACTGCGCTACTTTATGCGTTATGAGCAGGCCAATGCCCGCACCGAATATCTGCCGCATGCGCATGCCTGGGGTCAGCTCATTATGGTGAAAAGCCACGTAC
The DNA here is from genome assembly GCF_049310725.1 of Pantoea sp. BJFS-204. Taxonomy (NCBI): domain Bacteria; kingdom Pseudomonadati; phylum Pseudomonadota; class Gammaproteobacteria; order Enterobacterales; family Erwiniaceae; genus Pantoea; species Pantoea sp. BJFS-204. The sequence goes on from NZ_JBMOWE010000001.1 coordinate 292,278, forward strand.
TGGAGATGCAGGTCGAGGGTGAGCGATTGCTGACACCGGCAGATATTCCGGTCTGGATCCCACCGGGTCAGCTTCATAGTAGCTATAACCATCGTCAGGCACAGTTCCGTACCTTTAATCTGGCGGCCCCATTATGCGCCGATCTGCCCCGGCGCGCCTGCCTGCTGCTGGTCGATCCCATTGCACACGCCATTTTGGATGAGTTTGCTGAGCAGCAAATCGAGCAACCCGAAACGGATGCGCAGTGGCGGCTGTGCGAGGTGCTGCGCGATCGCCTGCAGCTGGCGCAGGTACAGGAGAGTTATCTGCCCACCTCTGACGATAAATTTCTGGCGCCGGTGTTACATGCGCTGGAAGCGCATCCGGGCGATAACACCACGCTGGCAGGCTGGGCGGCGCGGGTCTTTACCACCGAACGGACGCTGGCGCGTCGCTGCCAGCAGCAGCTTCATATGACCTTTGGCGAGTGGCGGCAGCGGCTGCGGTTTCTGCGCGCCATTGTGCTGCTGGAGCAGGGGGAAAGCGTGCAGAGCATCGCCCATGAGCTGGGATACAGTTCAGCTTCGGCGCTGATTGTGATGTTCCAGCAACAGGCGGGAACCACGCCCGAACGCTACCGTGCGCGGTTAGGCTAACGCGTCGCTTTGTGCCAGAATAATTGCCTGATATGTAACTGACAGGAAAGCCGTGGTGAAAATTCTGGTCGATGAAAATATGCCTTATGCCCGTGAGCTATTCAGCCGTACCGGCGACGTGGTCGCGGTGCCGGGGCGTCCGCTGCCGGTGGCTGAACTGGCCGATGCCGATGGCCTGATGGTGCGCTCAGTCACCCAGGTTAATGAGGCCCTGCTGGCAGGAAAGCCGGTGAAATTTGTCGGAACCGCCACGGCGGGCACCGATCATATCGACGAGAACTGGCTGCAGCAGGCGGGCATTGCGTTCTCTGCTGCACCCGGCTGTAACGCCATTGCGGTGGTGGAATATGTTTTTTCTGCGCTGCTGCTGCTGGCGGAACGCGATGGTTTCCAGCTGCGTGACCGCACTGTCGGCATCGTTGGCGTCGGTAACGTCGGTGGGCGACTGCAAAAGCGTCTTGAGACCTGGGGCATCAAAACCCTGCTGTGCGATCCGCCGCGCGCCGATCGCGGTGATGAGGGGGATTTCCTGTCGCTGGAGGCTGTGACAGAGCAGGCTGATATTCTGACGTTCCATACGCCGCTGTTTAAAGAGGGCCCGTATAAAAGCTGGCATCTGGCGGATGCGGCGCTGCTCATGGCGCTAAAGCCTAATACTATTCTGATCAACGCCTGTCGCGGCCCGGTGGTGGACAACAGCGCGCTGCTGGAGGTGCTGAAAATGCGGCACGATCTTAGCGTCGTGCTGGATGTCTGGGAGCCGGAGCCGGATCTGTCGCTGGCGCTGCTGGATAAGGTCGATATCGCCACGCCGCACATCGCGGGCTACACGCTGGAAGGCAAAGCGCGCGGCACCACCCAGGTATTTGAAGCCTGGTGCGACTTTATTGGTCAGCCGCAGCAGGTGCCGCTCAGTACCTTACTGCCGGTGCCGGAATTCAGTGAAATCACCCTGAATGGCCCGCTGGATCAGCCAACGCTGAAACGCCTGGCGCATCTGGTGTATGATGTGCGCCGCGATGATGCCCCCCTGCGTAAAGTGGCGGCGAAACCCGGCGAGTTTGATCGCCTGCGCAAGCAGTATCAGGAGCGCCGCGAGTGGTCATCGCTGCAGGTGAACTGCGATGACGCCACAACCGCTGAGCTGCTGAACCAGCTGGGCTTTAACGCAATCATTTCCCCGGAATAGCGGGCGCTGCAGGTCAGGCGCCCTGGCGCGGTTTCTGCACTGAATTAATCAGTGAACGGAAGGCGCGCGCTGCTGGCATGTCTGCATGACGGCGGGTTCTGGGGGGATATACCCAATGGATTTCGGGTTGCATTGAGGCGGCAAGAGAACGAATCCCGATGAGCTTACTCAGGTAAGTGATTCGGGTGAGTGAACGCAGCCAACAAAGATGCAACGTGAAAGACGACGGGGATAAATCTGAATCCCTGGGCGGTGAATATCATCGCCTTCTGTTTTTATGTCATTGTCTGGAGTAAACCAACATGTCTGACGGCTGGAATATTGCGCTACTTGGCGCGACAGGCGCAGTAGGGAACGCTGTACTGGAACTGCTGGCGGAACGCCAGTTCCCGGTTGGTGAATTATATTTGCTGGCCAGCGAAAACAGCGCGGGCGAAATCAAACGTTTCGAAGGCCGCTCGGTGCGGGTCGAAAATGCGGAGACGTTCGACTGGTCACAGGCGCAGCTGGCCTTTTTCGTGGCGGGACGTGACGCCTCGGCGCGCTTTGCCGAGGAAGCGGCCAATGCCGGTTGTCTGGTAATCGACAGCAGCGAGCTGTTTGCGCTGGAACCCGATGTGCCGCTGGTGGTGCCAGATGTGAATCCGCAGGTGCTGGCAGATTATCGCAATCGCAACATCATCAGCGTGGCGGATAACCTGGTAAGCCAGCTGCTGACCGCAATTAAACCGCTGGTGGATGCGGCCGGATTGAGTCGTTTACAGGTGACTAACCTGATCTCAGTCTCCAGCTACGGCAAAGTGGCTGTTGATGCGCTGGCCGGGGAAAGTGCCCGCCTGCTGAACGGTCTTCCGGCCGATGAACACCATTTTGGTCGTCAGCTGGCGTTTAATCTGATGCCACAACAGGCCGACGCAGAAGGCAGCGTGGAGAGTGAGCGTCGCCTGATTGATCAGGTGCGTAAGGTATTGCAGGACGAAGGCTTACCGATTGCGGTCAGCAGCGTACAGGCTCCGGTGTTCTACGGTAATGCGCAGATTGTGCATATCGAAAACCTGCGCCCGCTCTCTGCGGAAGAAGCGCGTGCCGAACTGGCGCTGGCGTCAGATATTCGTCTGAGCGAAGAGGATGAAGTACCGACGCCGGTCACGGATGCCTCAGGCAACGGCGAACTGAGCATCGGCGCTGTGCGCAACGACTACGGTATCCCCGAACTGCTGCAGTTCTGGTCAGTGGCGGACAACATTCGTTTTGGCGGCGCACTGATGGCGGTGAAAACCGCTGAGAAACTGGTTCAGGAGTATCTGTAACCATGTCCGATGGTCAGACGCAAAAACTGGCGCTCGGCATCGAGTATGACGGTAGCCGTTACTACGGCTGGCAGCGTCAGAATGAAGTCCGCAGCGTGCAGGAGAAGGTAGAACGCGCGCTGTCGAAAGTCGCCGATCATCCGGTCAGCATTTTTTGTGCTGGCCGCACCGATGCAGGCGTACACGGGACGGGGCAGGTGGTCCATTTCGAGACCACCTCGCAGCGGCCTGATGGTGCCTGGACGCTGGGCGTCAACGCTAATCTGCCGCCGGATATTGCGGTGCGCTGGGTGAAAGCGGTGCCGGATGAATTTCATGCCCGCTTCAGCGCCACGGCCCGACGCTATCGCTACCTGATCTACAATCAGCGTCTGCGTCCGGCGGTGCTGGCGCAGGGCGTGACGCACTTTTACCATCCTCTGGATGCAGAGAAGATGCAGCGCGCCGGGCAGTGTTTGTTAGGCGAGAATGATTTCACCTCATTCCGAGCCGTGCAGTGCCAGTCGCGTACACCGTGGCGCAACGTGATTCACCTCAACGTGACGCGTCAGGGTCCCTACGTGATTGTGGATATCAAAGCCAATGCCTTTGTGCATCACATGGTGCGCAATATCGTGGGCAGCCTGATGGAGATAGGCTGCGGCAATAAGCCGGAGTCATGGATGGCAACGCTGCTGGCGGCGAAGGATCGGACATTAGCCGCAGCCACAGCCCGGGCAGAGGGGTTGTATCTGGTGGCGGTGGATTACCCATCCCACTTTGCGTTACCACAGCCGTCGATGGGACCGTTGTTCCTCGCGGATTAATTCACTTTCAGGACTTAAAAGGGCGCGCCATGGAGTTTCTCCATTTTCTGGTTGATTTTATTCTGCACATTGATGTGCATCTTGCCGAACTGGTTGCACAGTACGGTATCTGGATTTACGCTATTTTGTTCCTGATTTTGTTCTGCGAAACCGGTCTGGTGGTGACGCCCTTCCTGCCGGGTGACTCGTTGCTGTTTGTGGCGGGCGCACTGGCGGCGTTGCCGGGTAACGATCTTAATGTGCATGTGATGGTGGCATTATTAGTGGTGGCCGCGGTTCTGGGCGACGCAGTGAACTACACCATTGGCCGCCTGTTTGGCGAAAGGTTGTTCAGTAACCCGAACTCGAAGATTTTCCGTCGCAGCCATCTGGATAAAACCCATGCGTTTTATGCCCGTCATGGTGGAAAAACCATTATCCTGGCGCGCTTCGTGCCGATCGTGCGAACCTTTGCGCCGTTTGTTGCCGGTATGGGCCATATGTCCTATCGCCACTTCGCGCTGTTCAACGTAACGGGTGCGCTGCTCTGGGTGCTGCTGTTCTCCTATGCCGGCTACCTGTTTGGCGATCTGCCGGTGGTGCAGGAAAACCTGAAGCTGCTGATTGTGGGCATTATCCTGGTCTCGATTCTGCCAGGTGTGATTGAAGTCTGGCGTCATCGCCGTCAGGCTAAGCAGCAGAAGCAGCCGTAAGGCTGCGCTCAGGGGTAAGACCAGATTTTTATCCACAGTCTGAACAGGTTGTGGTTTAATGAGCGACATTTACCGTCTGCTGAAGCGGTTTTCAGCAGTATCAAGACGACTGGACCAGGTCAGTTTTAAACAGAAAGGTCATCAATGAGCTGGATTGAACGCATTCTTAATAAAAGCACCGGAACGCCTGTGCGCAAAGCCAGTATCCCGGAAGGGGTCTGGACCAAGTGTGACAGCTGTGGTCAGGTGCTCTACCGCGCCGAGCTGGAGCGTAATCTTGAGGTCTGCCCGAAGTGTGACCATCACATGCGGATGCACGCACGTGAGCGCCTAGGCAGTGTCCTCGATCAGGGCACGATGGTTGAGCTGGGTAGTGAACTTGAACCTAAAGATCTGCTCAAGTTCCGTGACTCCAAAAAGTACAAAGATCGTCTGATCGCGGCCCAGAAAGACACCGGTGAGAAAGATGCGCTGGTGGTCATGAAAGGTCAGCTGCACGGCATGCCGGTTGTTGCGGCGGCCTTTGAATTTGCCTTTATGGGCGGTTCAATGGGCTCTGTGGTCGGTGCGCGTTTTGTACGTGCGGTTGAGCAGGCGTTAGAAGATAACTGCCCGCTGATCTGCTTCTCCGCCAGCGGCGGGGCGCGTATGCAGGAAGCGCTGCAGTCGCTGATGCAGATGGCGAAAACCAGTGCGGCACTGGCAAAAATGCGTGAGCGCGGTCTGCCTTATATTTCCGTGCTGACTGACCCGACCATGGGGGGCGTTTCGGCCAGTTTTGCCATGCTGGGCGACCTCAATATCGCGGAACCTAAAGCACTGATCGGCTTTGCCGGCCCACGCGTTATTGAGCAGACCGTGCGTGAAAAACTGCCGCCGGGCTTCCAGCGCAGTGAGTTCCTGATTGAAAAGGGCGCGATTGATATGATCATTCGCCGTCCGGAAATGCGCTACAAACTGGCAAGCCTGCTGGCAAAAATGATGAACCTGCCGGCACCGCTGCTTGACGGTGAACAGTCCGCTCCGGCGACGACTGAATCGGAAAGCAACGAGGCCTGACAGGAGATAGAGAGGTGCGTCCAAAGCACCTCTTACCAATGCACCGTATACCGCAGCAGCAGCCTGCCAGGTATAAATAAGCAAAACGGGACATATGGACAATCTTCACCTTCCCCAAGCCACGTCGCCTTTGGCCACGTGGCTTTATTATCTTGAGCACCTGCATACTCAGGCCATTGAACTGGGTCTGGACCGTATTCGTCAGGTAGCGCTTCGTCTCGACCTGCTGAAACCCGCTCCTTTTGTCTTTACCGTGGCCGGTACCAATGGCAAAGGCACCACCTGTCGCACCCTGGAAACGCTGCTGATCGCCGCGGGCTACCGCGTTGGCGTGTACAGCTCACCGCATCTGGTGCGCTATACCGAGCGCGTGCGGGTTCAGGGAGAGGAGCTGAGTGAAGCGCAGCACTGCGCCAGTTTTGCGGAGATTGAAGCCGGACGTGCAGATATTTCGCTGACCTATTTTGAATTTGGCACGCTCTCTGCGTTGAATCTGTTCCGCCAGGCGCAGCTGGATGTCGTGATCCTCGAAGTCGGCCTAGGCGGACGGCTGGATGCGACAAACATTGTGGATGCCGATGTCGCGGTGGTCACCAGCATTGCACTCGATCACACCGACTGGCTTGGCCCGGATCGCGAAAGCATTGGGCGTGAAAAAGCCGGTGTGTTCCGGGCGGGGAAACCTGCGGTAGTGGGTGAACCGGATATGCCGCAGAGTATTGCCGTGGTCGTACAGGAAAAAGGTGCGCAGCTGTTGCAGCGCAACCGTGACTGGTCGTGGCATGCGCAGGCAGAAAGCTGGTCACTGCGTGATGCGACGGGTGAGCTGAACGATCTGCCGCTGCCGCAGGTGCCGCTGCCTAACGCGGCGACCGCGCTGGTGGCGCTGCGGGTCTCCGGGCTTGAGGTCAGTGAGGCGCAGATTCGCGCCAGCCTGCCGCTGGCGATGCTGCCAGGCCGTTTTCAGACCCTCAGCGAATCACCGCGCGTTATTCTGGATGTCGCCCATAACCCGCATGCGGCAGCGTATCTGGCGTCGCGGCTGGCGGCACTGCCGAAACGCGGCAAAGTGCATGCCGTGGTGGGCATGCTGCATGATAAAGATATCGCCGGAACGCTGGCGGCGCTGGCACCGGTGGTCGATGCCTGGTACTGCGCGCCCCTTGAGGGTCCGCGCGGCGCCAGTGCTGAGCAACTGCTGAACAACCTGCCGCAGGGCGAGGCTTTTAGTTCGGTTGAGCTCGCCTGGCAGCAGGCACGCCAGCGGGCAGCGCCGCAGGACATTGTGCTGGTCTGTGGTTCATTCCACACCGTTGCACAGGTCATGGAATCGATTGAAACGGAGAAAGGACGTGGCAAGTAAGTTTCAGAACCGTTTAGTCGGCACCGTTATTCTGGTCGCCGTTGGCGTGATTGTGCTGCCAGGGCTGCTGGATGGTCAGAAAAAGCATTACAAAGAGGAGTTCGCCGCCATTCCGCTGGTGCCGAAACCTGACGATCAGCAGGACAGCGAAATGGTGCCGCCGGTAACCCAGTCGCTGCCGGCACAGCCGCCGGAAGGCGCGGGCAATGCGGTCAGCAGCAGCAATGGCAATGGCAACGGTAAAACCAACGCTACGGCAGAGCAGGGTCGGACTCAACCGGAAGACGAGAGCGATACGGTAGTGGTCTCGCCGCCGCCGGTTCATCAGTCTGTGCCCGCACAGACGGTGACGAAGCCGAAGGTCGTTGAGCAGCAGAAACCGAAAGTAACAGAGCAGCCTAAGCAGAAGCCGGTCGAACAGCAGAAGCCAAAAGCCGTGGAGCAGCCTAAACCTAAACCGGTTGAACAGCCTAAAGTGGTCGAACAGCCGAAGCAGGAAGAGGCGCCAAAATCAGCAGAGACGACAGCGCCGGCAGGGCAGGCTTATGTGGTGCAGTTAGGTGCGCTGAAAAACGCCAGCAAAGTGAATGAGATTGTCGCGCAGCTGCGGCTGTCGGGCTATCGCGCCTTTACCGTGCCTTCAACGCCGGTACAGGGTCAGATCACCCGCATTTACGTTGGGCCGGATGCGTCGAAAGCCAAAATGCAGAGTGCGGTTGGCGAGCTGAAAAGCATCTCAGGACTGGGCGGTGTCGTGAAGCCATACAGCGCCCGCTAAAACCGGCGATTGGCGCTGCCGATAGCAGTAACAGGCAGCGTCTTTTACCCCTCAGGCAGCGCGTTTAAAGCGCGCTGCCGTGCAAAATAGTCAAGATTTTCAACGGCCTGTCCGGCTTAGAATCACCTGGGCGATAGCGTTTTTTTTCATCGCCTTTTTTATGGATGCAGAAAAAGAAAAGCGCTACGCAAACGTTTTCTTTTTCTGTTAGAATGCGCCCCGAACTGGATGCAGGGGTGCAATTGCACTGGCGCTGGAAGAGTTCATGATCTGGATTGATTACGTCATTATTGCGGTAGTTGGTTTTTCGGCTCTGGTCAGCCTGGTCCGTGGGTTTGTCCGGGAAGCCTTATCTCTTGTTACCTGGGGATGCGCGTTTTTTGTCGCCAGTCATTACTACGCCTACCTTGCAGTCTGGTTTACAGGTTTTGACGACGAACTGGTTCGTAACGGTATCGCCATCGGTGTGCTGTTTGTGGCAACCCTGATTGTGGGGGCCATTGTGAACTACGTTATCGGCACGCTGGTGGAAAAAACCGGCCTGTCGGGAACCGACCGGGTGTTGGGCGTCTGTTTCGGGGCATTGCGTGGTGTGCTGATCGTAGCCGCTTTGCTGTTCTTCCTCGATACATTCACTGGCTTTTCCAAAAGTCCGGACTGGCAACAGTCTCAACTCATTCCCGAGTTCAGTTATATAATCAGGTGGTTTTTTGATTACCTGAAAAGCACGTCGAGTTTTTTACCCCGGTGATGTGACCGGGAGTGCGGCTTAATGAGGAAATGACAACATGTGCGGTATTGTCGGTATCACCGGTTTCATGCCGGTCAACCAGTCGATCTATGACGCGTTAACGGTGCTCCAGCACCGCGGGCAGGATGCCGCAGGCATTTGTACTATCGATGCGCTGAAATGTTTTCGCCTGCGAAAGGCAAACGGCCTGGTCAGCGACGTTTTCGAAGCACGCCACATGCAGCGTCTGCAGGGCAATATGGGGATCGGTCACGCGCGTTATCCAACCGCGGGAAGCTCCAGTGCCTCTGAAGCGCAGCCATTCTATGTAAACTCCCCGTATGGCATCACCCTGGCGCACAACGGTAACCTGACCAACGCCCACGTGCTGCGTAAGCACCTGTTTGAAAAGGGCCGCCGTCACGTTAATACCACCTCAGATTCTGAAATCCTGCTGAACATCTTTGCGCAGGAGTTAGATCGTTTCCAAAACGATCCGCTGACAGCCGACAACATCTTTGCTGCGGTTGCTGCCGTGCATCAGCAGGTGCGCGGAGCCTATGCGGTAGTGTCGATGATTATCGGCCACGGCATGGTCGCCTTCCGTGATCCTAACGGTATCCGTCCGCTGGTGCTGGGCAAGCGCGTTATCGCTGATGGCCGCACCGAATATATGGTCGCCTCCGAGAGCGTGGCGCTGGATACGCTGGGCTTTGAGTTCATCCGTGACGTTGCACCGGGTGAAGCGGTTTATGTGACTGAGGCGGGCCAGCTGTCTACCCGCCAGTGCGCTGAAAATCCGAAAAGCAATCCGTGCCTGTTCGAGTATGTCTATTTTGCGCGTCCCGACTCCTTCCTCGACAAAATCTCGGTCTACAGCGCCCGTGTTCGTATGGGCACCAAGCTGGGTGAGAAAATTGCGCGCGAGTGGGAAGATCTCGATATCGACGTTGTGATTCCGATTCCTGAAACCTCCACCGATATCGCGCTGGAAATTGCACGTATTCTCGACAAACCCTATCGCCAGGGCTTCGTGAAGAACCGGTACGTTGGCCGTACTTTTATCATGCCGGGCCAGCAGTTACGCCGCAGCGCGGTGCGCCGCAAGCTCAACGCTAACCGCGCCGAATTCCGTGATAAAAACGTGCTGCTGGTGGATGACTCTATTGTTCGCGGTACCACCTCAGAGCAGATTATTGAGATGGCGCGTGAAGCGGGCGCAAAAAGGGTTTATCTGGCGTCAGCGGCGCCGGAAATTCGTTTCCCGAACGTCTACGGTATCGATATGCCCAGCGCCACGGAACTGATTGCGCATGGCCGTGAAGTGGAAGAGATTCGCCAGCTGATTAAAGCCGATGCGCTGATCTTCCAGGATCTGGACGATCTGATCGAAGCGGTTCGCGAAGAGAATCCGGACATTGCACAATTTGAGTGCTCGGTGTTCAACGGCATTTACGTGACGAAAGATGTCGATCAGCAATATCTGGAGTATCTCGAGTCGCTGCGTAATGATGATGCCAAAGCGCTTCAGCGGCAGAACGAAGTCGAAAACCTCGAGCTGCACAACGAAGGCTGATACCTTCAGCAGGCGGGCAGCATAAAACAGGGCGGGAGCAATCCCGCCCTGTTTGTTTTCAGAAACCCGCAGGCCGCGTATGATGGCCCATTGGCTGACATAAGGTTGGAATATGAAACGACTCATCATTGGCATCTCTGGCGCAAGCGGGGTGATCTATGGCGTGCGCATGCTGCAGGTGTTGCAGCAGGTGGAAGAAGTAGAAACGCATCTGGTCATGAGTCAGGCGGCGCGTCAGACGCTGGGACTGGAGAGCGATTATTCGCTGCGTGACGTGCAGGCGCTGGCCGATGTGGTGCATGACGTGCGCGATATTGCAGCAAATATCTCATCTGGATCGTTTAAAACGCTGGGCATGGCGATTTTACCCTGCTCAATGAAAACGCTCTCTGGCATCGTCCACAGTTACAGTGACTCGTTGCTGACCCGTGCGGCTGACGTGGTGTTAAAAGAGCAGCGTAAGCTGGTGCTGTGCGTGCGCGAAACCCCGCTGCATGTTGGGCATCTGCGAATGATGACCACCGCCGCAGAGCTGGGTGCCATTATCATGCCACCCGTGCCGGCATTTTATCATCGGCCTGAAACGATCGATCAGCTGATCGATCAGACCGTTAACCGGGTTATCGACCAGTTTGATATCGAATTATTGGAAGATCTCTTCACGCGCTGGCAGGGTGCATAAAGTTCCGCTGGCGCACTTATTTAGTGCATAAGCGCGCCTCGGATCACTCTTCGTGCATTTGACGCACCAAAAGTTAACAACGTCGCTTTTTCTCTTTTACTTCACTGCTATATTCCCCTCACAAACACAGCGTTTTCGCCTGTCTGACATCACGCTAACAGCGTGGTTAACTTGCAGAACTGGCATGAAACATGCAAATTACTTTGCGCAAACACATCACGAACCACATAACAAAAAGCACTTCACTTGAGGGTAATCTATGAAAAAGCGTGTTCTGGCTCTTTCCCTGATGCTGGGCTTATCCAGTGCTGCCAGCGTCTTCGCGGCGGTTCCGGGTTCAATCCGTATCGGCACAGATCCAACTTACCCACCGTTTGAGTCGAAAAACGCGCAAGGCAAGTTAGTGGGCTTCGATATCGACCTCGCTAACGAAATCTGTAAACGTATTCATACCCAATGTACCTATGTTGAGAGCGACTTTGATGCGCTGATCCCTTCGCTGAAAGCGAAGAAAATTGATGCCATCATCTCCTCACTTTCCATCACAGCGAAACGTCAGGAAGAGATCGCCTTCTCGGAAAAACTCTACGCCGCTAACGCGCGTTTAGTCGCACCGAAGGGATCGAAAATTGAGCCGACCATTGAGTCCCTGAAAGGCAAAAACATCGGTCTGCTGCAGGGCACCACCCAGGAAACTTACGCCAATCAGAACTGGCGGCCAAAAGGGGTGAACGTCACACCTTATGCAAACCAGGATCTGGTCTATCAGGATCTGAATGCCGGTCGTATTGATGCTGCCTTCCAGGATGAAGTGCAGGCCAGCGAAGGGTTCCTGAAGCAGCCGGTCGGTAAAAATTACGCCTTCGCCGGTCCGGCCGTGAAAGATGACAAGATTTTTGGCGTCGGTACCGGCATGGGACTGCGTAAAGATGACAGCGAACTGAAAGCCGCCATCGACAAAGCCTTTGCTGACATGCGTAAAGATGGCACCTACGACAAGATTGCGAAGAAATACTTCGATTTCAACGTGTACGGCGACTAACCATCCTGTCGCTTTACCCTCTGTGTCCGTTTTGCCGGGTCTGAGCCGGTTCTGCCAGGTGCAGAATCGGGTTCTTTTCCGCTAATGGCGGATGGCATCTGCAACAGAGAGGTAAAGCTAAACTGCCCGTCTCGCTTGCGGGCAGCGTTTCGTTTTCACCCCACGACAGGACCCTCTCGATGCTGTATGGCTATTCTGATGTAATTCTTCGGGGCACGCTGGTGACGCTGGAACTGGCGCTCACTTCCGTCGTGCTGGCAGTGCTGCTGGGCCTGATTGGCGCAGGCGCGAAACTGTCGCGCAGCCGGCCACTGGCGATGATTTTTGAAGGCTACACCACGCTGATTCGTGGCGTGCCAGACCTTGTACTGATGCTGCTGATCTTCTACGGTCTGCAGATTGTCCTCAACCAGATAACCGATGCGCTGGGTATGGCGCAGTTTGATATCGACCCGATGGTCGCCGGTATCATCACGCTCGGCTTTATCTATGGTGCCTACTTCACCGAAACGTTCCGCGGCGCCTTTATGGCCGTGCCTCAGGGGCAGATTGAAGCAGCAACCGCGTTTGGCTTTACCGGCGCGCAGGTGTTCCGCCGCATTCTGTTTCCGGCCATGATGCGCTACGCGCTGCCAGGCATCGGCAACAACTGGCAGGTGATTCTGAAAGCCACTGCGCTGGTCTCGCTGCTGGGGCTGGAAGATGTGGTGAAGGCGACGCAGCTGGCAGGAAAAAGTACCTGGCAGCCGTTCTACTTCGCCATTGTGGCCGGTGTGATTTATCTGGTATTTACCACGCTGTCAAACGGTGTGCTGTGGTGGCTTAACCGGCGCTATACGGTAGGTGTAAAGAGGGCGAGTTATGATTGATATTATTCAGGAATACTGGAAATCGCTGCTCTGGACTGACGGTTATCGTTTTACCGGTGTAGCTATCACCCTGTGGCTGCTGATCCTCTCGGTCACCATTGGCGGATGTCTGGCAATCCTGCTGGCGATAGCGCGGGTTTCCCCTAACCGGTTTATCAGCTTTCCGGTCTGGCTCTTCACCTACGTCTTTCGCGGCACGCCGCTCTATGTGCAGCTGCTGGTGTTCTACTCCGGCATGTACACGCTGGAGATTGTGAAAGGCACTGAACTGCTGAATGCCTTTTTTCGCAGTGGTCTGAACTGTACGCTGCTCGCCTTCACCCTCAACACCTGCGCCTACACCACGGAAATTTTTGCTGGTGCGATTCGCTCGGTGCCACACGGTGAGATTGAGGCGGCAAGGGCGTACGGCTTCTCTACTTTTAAACTTTATCGCTGCATTATCCTGCCATCGGCGCTGCGTACGGCACTGCCGGCCTACAGCAACGAAGTGATTCTGATGCTGCACTCCACGGCGCTGGCCTTCACCGCCACCGTGCCGGATCTGCTGAAAATCGCGCGCGATATTAACTCGGCAACCTATCAGCCGTTTACCGCCTTTGGTCTGGCGGCTGTGTTGTACCTGATTATCTCTTACGTGTTGATCAGCCTGTTCCGCCTGGCGGAACGTCGCTGGCTGGCCCACGTGAAACCCTCTTCATCGCATTGAGTAGAACTATGGCTGACAATAAATTAAGCGTCACCGAATTGCATAAGCGTTACGGTGAACATGAAGTGCTGAAAGGGGTCTCGTTAACTGCTAAAGCGGGCGATGTGATCAGTATCATTGGATCGTCCGGCTCAGGGAAAAGTACCTTTTTACGCTGCATCAACTTCCTCGAAAAACCGAGTGAAGGCAGCATCATGGTGAATAACCAACAAATCACCTTAGTCCGTGACAAAGATGGTCAGCTCAAAGTGGCTGACAAAGAGCAGCTGCGCGCGTTACGTACCAGCCTGACCATGGTGTTCCAGCATTTTAATCTGTGGAGTCACATGACCGTGCTGGAAAACGTGATGGAAGCGCCGATTCAGGTGCTGGGGCTGAGTAAAGCGGCGGCGCGTGAGCGTGCCATCAAATACCTCGATAAAGTCGGAATTGATGCGCGGGCACAGGCAAAATATCCGGTTCACCTCTCCGGCGGTCAGCAGCAGCGTGTGTCGATTGCGCGCGCGCTGGCGATGGAGCCAGAGGTGTTGCTGTTTGACGAACCCACTTCGGCGCTTGATCCGGAGCTGGTCGGGGAAGTACTGCGCATCATGCAGAAGCTGGCGGAGGAGGGCAAAACCATGGTGGTCGTGACCCACGAGATGGAGTTTGCCCGTCACGTCTCCAGTCATGTCATTTTCCTGCATCAGGGTAAAATCGAAGAGCAGGGGCCGCCTGCGGAACTGTTCGGCAGCCCGAAAAGCCCACGTTTACAGCAGTTCCTCAAGGGATCGCTGAAGTAACGGTTAGATGTTAGTTAAGGTGAGGGAATCAGGGCACCGGCGTAACGTGCCCTGCGCAGAATAAGTGCGAGCCGCGTTTGAGATTTTGCGTCATCTCTGCGTTCTGCCCTCGCACTCTGCATCCATGCTGAGATATCACTTTTGCAGTAGCTTCAGCGCCGTATCCTCATCGGTCACCAGTCCCGATACCCAGCCGCCCTGTAATGCGGCACGGATTGCTGGATACTTGCGCTCGCTACCCGCAAAGCCAATAATTTTACGCTGAGTCCGGCTTTCCAGTCGCACGCTGGTCAGTAGCTCATCCGTTTCGCCCCATACCCGCTCACCCTGCTGATTGAAAAAGTGACCGAGCATTTCGCCCACCACGCCGCGCCCATTTAGCGCCTCGACCTGCGCATCTGTGATGAATCCCTCGGCATTCAAAGGACAGCCCGGCATCACTTCGCCAATACCCACAAAAGCCACGTCCGCCTGTAATGCGCGATCAATGACGCGCTGGTAAACCTTATGCTGAACCCACATCGCTTTATCCTCTGGGGTGTCGGCGTATAAGGGGGCGGGGATAAAGAAATACTTACCTTGCATCTTTTCGGCCATCTTCAACGGTACGTCATAGCGAGTACCGGAATCATCCCGCGCGATGGCACCAATCATGGAAACGCAATGATGCTGCGGGCGATCAACCCAGGGTAGCGCATCAATCATTGAGCGCAGGGTTTTACCGGAACCAATACCGAACACCTGAGGCGTTTCCTCATTGATGAATTGTGTCATCACCGCCGCGCCTTCAACTGCCAGCATTTGTTGAATAGCCTCATCATTCAGACTGGCAGATGGCACAACGCGGCACAAATCCAGACCAAACTTCGCCTGTACCTCACGCGCCAGCTGCAGACAGTGTGTGACGGGATGATCAATTTTTACGTTCACCATGCCCATTTCACGTGCACTGGATACCAGCCGCTGCGCTACCTGTCGTGACAATCCCAATGCCTGCGCAATCTCCTGCTGTGTCACGCCTGCGACGTAATACATCCATGCGGCACGTGCGGCCAGCTCCTGCTTTTTTTCTTCTCTGCTCATCACGATGTTCCGTCGAATTTGAGGGGACATCTTAACGCCGTGCGGGTCGAAAAGCACTAACTGAGCAAAAGCCCGGAATGAGAGCAAAAATATTATTTGTGACTCAGCTCGCAGAAGGATCTTCGTAATAGGCACTATGCTACAGGTCATCGGGCAAATGCCCTTAGGTGTGGCAAATGTTTAAATGAGGCGATTATGAACAACCAATCAGTGTGGATGCACATCGGCGCGGGATCTTTTCATCGTGCACATCAGGCGTGGTATCTGCATAAACTGCGTGAGCAGGGTGATGAAAGCTGGAGCATCGCGCTCGGCAATATCCGTAATGACGCAGTGCCGCTGCTCAATCAGCTCGCGGCGCAGCAGGGAGAATATGTGCTGGAAACCGTGACGCCTGAAGGTAAGCGCGACTACGAAACCATCACTTCGCTGCGCAAAATTTTGCCCTGGGACAGTGATATCAGTGCGTTGATCGAGCAGGGGGCCAGTGCGGAAACGCGTGTGATTAGCTTTACCGTGACCGAAGCGGGTTACTACCTGACGCCCGCGTTTACCCTGGATCTCAATCAGGCAGATGTGAAGGCCGATCTGGGTGGCGATATCCGCACCCTCTACGGTGCACTCAGCCATATTCTGACACAGCGTGTTGCGCAAGGCGGTCCGCCGGTTACGCTGCTGAACTGCGACAATCTGCGGCACAATGGTGAGCGTTTCCGTGACGCCTTCCTGGCGTTTCTTACGGCCAAAGGCGATACCGCGCTGGCCGACTGGGTGCGCACGCAAACCCGTTCACCGAATACCATGGTTGATCGCATTACACCCCGTCCTACTCCGGAGGTGGCAGAACGCGTGCAGGCGGCGACCGGCAAACAGGATGGCGCAGCAGTAATGGCCGAATCTTTTATTCAGTGGGTCATTGAGGATGATTTTATTGCCGGGCGCCCGGCGCTGGAAAAGGTCGGTGTTGAACTAGTGGAATCGGTACTGCCGTGGGAAGAGGCGAAAATTCGCATCCTCAATGCGACACATGCTGCGATTGCCTGGGCGGGCACACTGATTGGTCTGAACTATATCGATGAGAGCACCAGCCATCCGGCGATTTATCAACTGGCTCACGACTATGTGACCCAGGATGTCATTCCTTCTCTGTCTCCCAGCCCGCTTGATTTAGCGGATTATCGTGACGTGGTGCTGGCCCGCTTCAGTAATCCTTACATTAAAGATACCAATCAGCGCGTCGGTGCCGATGGTTTATCCAAAATTCCCGGCATGGTGACGCCAACCCTGCAACAGTGCTACCAGCGCGGTGCGCAGCCCACCGCAACGGCGGTGATTCCGGCACTGTTCTTCCTGTTTATGCAGCGATGGGCCGATGACAATTTACCCTATTGCTATCAGGACGGTGCGCTACAGGTCGATACGCTACGTAAGCAGTTCGCCAGCGCCGATCCGCTCCATGCATACCTGAGTGATAGCGCGCTGTTTGCGGAACTGGCATCTGATAAGGCGTTTCATGAGTTAGTCACCCGCCGTGTTGCGAGTTTGCAGCAGTGGCTGAAACAGCCTGAACTGGCGGCGGTGTAATTATGTATCTCGGCATTGATATTGGTACCTCAGAGCTTAAAGCGCTGATCATTAATACGCACGGTGAGATTGTGGCGGCTCAGCACGCCACGCTGAGCGTGCAGCGTCCCCATCCCCACTGGGCTGAACAGGATCCTGAATGCTGGTGGCAAGCCTGCAGCGAGGTTCTGGCGGGATTACGTCATCAGTTTCCTCTGGCATGGGCCGCGATTCGCGCTATTGGATTATCGGGACAGATGCACGGGGCCGTGTTGCTGGATGCCGGAGGGAAGGTGCTGCGTCCGTGTATCCTCTGGAACGACACGCGCAGTGCACCGCAGTGTGAAAGGCTACGGAAGAGCAATCCCCGGATAATGGAAATTAGCGGCAATATGATTATGCCCGGCTTCACTTTGCCGAAACTGCACTGGGTCGCGGAAAATGAGCCAGAAATTTTCAGCCGCATCGATAAGGTCCTGCTGCCGAAAGATTACCTGCGCTGGCGTCTTACCGGGCGCTTTGTCAGTGAGCCTTCGGATGCTGCCGGAACGCTGTGGCTCGATGTCTCCCGGCGTGACTGGTCGGAAGAACTGCTGGCCATCACCGGACTGAAGCGTGCCCAAATGCCTGAACTGGTAGAAGGCAGTGCCATAAGTGGACGCCTGCAGCCAACGCTGGCGAGCGAGTGGGGTTTATCTACTGCGGTTACTGTCGCGGGTGGCGGCGGTGACAATGCCGCATCGGCAATCGGTGTGGGGGCGGTGAATCCCGGTGATGCGTTTATCTCATTGGGTACCTCCGGTGTGATTTTTGTCGTAAACGACCGCTTACGGGCTGACCCTCAATGCGGGGTGCACGCCTTTTGCCATGCGTTACCGGGCCGCTGGCACCAGATGAGTGTGATGCTTAGCGCCGCCAGTTGTCTGCGCTGGTTGTGCAATCTGCTGTCGGTCAGTGAAAGCCAGCTGATGGAGGAGAT
Source organism: Pantoea sp. BJFS-204 (assembly GCF_049310725.1). Classification (NCBI taxonomy): domain Bacteria; kingdom Pseudomonadati; phylum Pseudomonadota; class Gammaproteobacteria; order Enterobacterales; family Erwiniaceae; genus Pantoea; species Pantoea sp. BJFS-204. The sequence continues at coordinate 310,125 of NZ_JBMOWE010000001.1, forward strand.
GGTCCAGCTCAGTGATGAGCAAGTGCGTAGCGCCCCGGTTTTCCTGCCCTATCTGTCTGGTGAACGCACACCACATAACGATCCTGACGCATCCGGTTCTTTCTTCAATCTGCGCCATGAAACCCCGCGCGCCTTGCTGGGCTATGCGGTGGTTGAAGGCGTGGCATTTGGGCTGGCTGATGGGTTGAGTGTGCTCGGCGATGCCAGGCATCACATTCAGCAGTGCAGCCTGACCGGTGGTGGCGCACGTAGCACATTGTGGGCTCAATTGATTGCCGATGTGCTGCAACTGCCCATTGTTACCCATCCCGCCAGCGCATCTGGCGCGCTGGGTGCGGCACGTTTAGCGTGGCTGGCTGATGGCGGCCTTGAGCATGAGGTGTGTCTGAAGCCGGCTGTGCAGGCACGCTACCAACCGGACGAGACGCGCGGTGCCGTGCTGCAAAAGCGGCTATGTCTGTTCCGGGAACTCTACGTCCAGCAACAACAGGTGCGCAGTTTGCTGCCTGCATAACGACTAACCAGACAGAAGGTAATTGTGATGCAATCGAACGAATACTGGTTTGGCTTACCGAAAAAGATGTTCTGGGGCTTCCTCGCTATCGCAATCTTTATGGCGGGTGATGGCTTTGAAATGGCGTTTCTGTCGCGCCATATCACCGATATGGGCTTTACGCCCGCGCAGTCTGCAGTCGTATTCACCTTCTATGGCTTAGCGGCAGCCCTGGCGGCCTGGGCATCTGGCGTGGTAGCCGAGTTGATCACACCGCAGCGCGCGATGATGATTGGCTTTGTGTTATGGATCGTGATGCATACGCTGTTTATGTCGCTGGGGCTTGGCCTGCGCAACTATCCGCTGATGGTGCTGTTCTACGGCATTCGCGGGCTGGCTTATCCGCTGTTTATCTACTCTTTCATGATGATGCTGGTGCAGGTCTTACCGCGCGAAAAACTGGCGGCGGCGACCGGCTGGTTCTGGGCGATGTATTCTGTCGGCATCGGGGTGATTGGCAGCTATCTGCCAAGTCTCACCATTCCGATGCTGGGGGAAACGGGGACGCTGTGGCTGGCTATTATCTGGGTGGCCTGTGGTGGGATCCTCGCATACTTCAGCCTGCGCAAGGTACCGGTGGATCGCTCTCGTGTGAATTTGCCGATGCGTGACAAGATGACAGAGATGGCGCGTGCCGTGACCATCCTGTTCACCAATCAGAATGTGTTTTATGCCTGCCTGATTCGCATCATCAACACGCTGTCGCTGTTTGGTTTCGCCATTATCATGCCACTGCTGTTTGTCGATCGTCTCGGCTTTACCATCTCTGAATGGCTACAAATCTGGGCGGTGTTCTTCTTCGTCACTATATTTACGAATATCTTCTGGGGCCTCACGGGAGAGAAGCTGGGCTGGATCCGTCAGGTGCGCTGGTTTGGTTGCCTGGGGATGGCCATCTCCAGCCTGACCTTTTATTATCTGCCGCTGTATGCGGGTCATAACTTCTGGGTCGCATTAATCCCTGCGGTAATGCTGGGCATTTTTGTCGCCGCGTTTGTACCGATGACCGCTGTATTTCCCACGCTGGAACCGCATCACAAAGGCGCTGCGGTCTCTATTTACAACCTCTCCGCAGGACTCAGTAACTTTGTGGCACCGGCTATCGCCTCAGTCATGCTGCCGTTCTTCGACATTGTCGGTGTGGTATGGGCCTATACCGGGCTATACGTGTTCGCTGGCGTGCTGACCTTTATTATTCGTGTGCCACAACCGGGGCATACGCGTGAAGAGAAGGTAGTGAAGTCGCGTGTAGCAGAGCAGCGTAACTAACGAAACATACGGCGGCCCAGGGCCGCCGTATGTTTATCCTGCGACATCCTGCAACGCTTCCTGCAAATCGTACCAGCGGAAGCCAAAGCCTGAGGCTTCCAGCCGTTTTGGCAGCACATGCTGTCCTCCCAGCACCAGCACCGACGATTCGCCCATCATCAGTTTAATGGCGCTGGCAGGCGTGCGCATAAAGGCCGGACGATGCATAACCCGGCCCAGGGTGGCGGCAAACTGCTCGTTACGCACCGCGTAGGGAGCGACCATATTGAACGGACCCCGCAGATCGTCATGCTCCAGCAGCCAGATAATGGCGTTTAGCATGTCATCAATGTGAATCCACGGCATGTACTGTTTACCACTGCCAATCGGCCCGCCGATGCCGAGTTTAAAGGGCAGCTTCATTTTGCTGAGTGCGCCGCCCTCAGACGCCAGCACCACGCCGGTTCGCAGCAGGCAGACGCGGGTGCGTTCGCTTTCAGCCGCGAGCGCCAGCTGCTCCCAGCGGGCGCAGAGCTGATGAGTAAACTCATCCTGACCCTGATCCTCTTCAGTCAGCACCAGATCGCCGGTGTTGCCATAAAAGCCGGTTGCCGAACCTGAGATCAACACGGAAGGTGGCGTGGCGCTGGCGTTGATCAGTGAGACAATCTGCTCGGTTATCTGCCAGCGGCTTTCACACAGCTGCTGTTTATGCGGCTCCGTCCAGCGTTTGTCGGCAATAGGTTCTCCCGCCAGATTAATGACCGCATCGATCGTATCCAGGTTCGACTGTTGCGCCAGCCCTGACCAGAGCGCGACCTCTTCGCCCAGTTTTTCACGCGCGCTGACCACGTCACGCGTCACCACACTGATCTGATGCCCCAGCTGTTGCAGGCGCGGAATCAGGTGACGGCCAATCAGTCCCGTGCCACCGGTAATAAGAATGTGCATGTTGCGGCTCCCTTGATGTTTTTGTTATTTGCATCTTTCAGCATAGAAGAGTCGAGCCACTCTATCGTGAGTCGCGTCGCGCTTTCTTATTCCGGAGGCAGAGATCGGATCAGCTCAGCGTTGCCTTCCCAAATAAAAATCGGTAAACATGATGCAACCCTGACAGCCAATTGAGGTAACCGATGAATTATCCGTCCATCACCCTGTGGTCAGATTCATCATTTTTCAGTCCTTACGCCATGTCGGCCTATGTTGCTCTTACCGAAAAAGGGATCCCTTTCCAGCTGAAGCGCGTCGATTTGTCGCAGAATCAGCAATACGCCGCGGCTTACCGCGAGCTGTCGCTGACCTGCCGGGTCCCGACCCTGCAGATTGATGCGTTCCTGTTAAGCGAATCCTCGGCGATTACCGAATATCTTGAAGAGCGCTTTCCGGCGCCCGAATTTGAGCGCCTCTATCCCCGCGACCGCGAGAAGCGTGCCCGCGCCAGAGAGATCCAGGCCTGGCTGCGCAGTGACTTCCTGTGGATACGTCAGGAGCGTCCCACAGAAGTGCTGTTTGCCGGTGAGCGCTTTGCGCCGCTGACCGCATCAGCGCAGCAGGCGGTGGATAAACTGGTTATGGCCGTTGATCGCCTGCTGCCGGACGGGCAACAGAACCTGTTTGGCGAGTGGTCAATTGCGGATACCGATCTGGCGGTGATGCTTAACCGGCTGGTATTGCATGGCGATCCTTTGCCCGCGCGTCTGCGGGATTATGCTGAGTTTCAGTGGCAGCGAGCCTCAGTACAGCTGTGGTTAGCAGAAAGTGGTAAAAATCGGTAACAGCCAGGGCTTGCTCAGGCTGCCGGAAGTGATTACCTTACGCCACATAAAAATAAAGACGTGGCAAACTGCGTACCCAAGTGTACGCCAAACAGGAAAGGGTTACGGATGGTGGATCAAACTGCGGGTGACGGCATCGAGTGGGTCGATATCGTAAACGAAGAGAATGAAGTTGTTGCTCAGGCAACACGTGCGCAGATGCGCGCTGAGTGCCTGCGTCACCGCGCTACCTATATTGTGGTTCATGACGGTATGGGCAAGATTCTGGTGCAGCGTCGCACAGAGATAAAAGATTTTATGCCGGGCAAACTGGACGCAACCGCAGGCGGCGTGGTGCAGAGCGGTGAAGATATGCTGGAGTCTGCGCGACGTGAAGCGGAAGAGGAGTTAGGGATTGCCGCGGTGCCGTTTGCTGAGCATGGCAAATTCTACTTCGAAGATCAGCACTGTCGCGTCTGGGGCGGTCTGTTCAGTTGTGTGTCACATGGGCCATTCGCCATGCAGGAATCGGAAGTCGATGAGATTATCTGGATGACGCCCGATGAGATCACCGCACGTTGTGATGAGTTCACTGACGATTCGCTTAAAGCGCTCTCTCTGTGGATGAGCCGCAACGGCGATAACCGGGCCTGAAAACGGGCGCTTTAACGCGTCTCAGCGATCCGCATTAAAGCCTCCGGCTCTGTTACCGGCGAAAAAAAGGCATGCCCTGGGGCATGCCTTTTGCGTTCTTACCTGACGCTTAGCCTTGTTCAGCCTGCTGAGACTGAATAGCGGTTAAGGCGATGGTATAGACGATGTCATCAACCAGCGCACCGCGCGACAGGTCGTTAACCGGCTTACGCATACCCTGCAGCATCGGCCCGATTGAGATCAGATCGGCTGAACGCTGTACCGCTTTATACGTGGTGTTACCGGTGTTCAGATCCGGGAAGATAAAGACGGTGGCGCGACCGGCAACCTGTGAATCTGGCGCTTTCGACTTCGCCACATCTTCCATAATCGCGGCGTCATACTGCAGCGGACCATCAATGACCAGATCAGGACGTTTTTCCTGCGCGATACGCGTTGCTTCACGCACTTTTTCAACGTCGCTGCCTGCACCTGACGTGCCGGTAGAGTAGGAGATCATCGCAACACGTGGATCGATACCAAAGGCTTTAGCAGAGTCGGCTGACTGAATAGCGATCTCAGCCAGTTGCTCAGCGGTGGGATCCGGGTTAATCGCGCAGTCACCGTAAACCAGCACCTGCTCCGGCAGCAGCATAAAGAACACCGATGAAACCAGTGAGCTGTTAGGCGCAGTTTTGATCAGCTGCAGAGGCGGACGAATGGTGTTGGCGGTGGTGTGAACCGCACCTGAAACCAGGCCATCCACTTCGCCGCTCTCCAGCATCATGGTGCCCAGCACCACGTTATCTTCCAGTTGTTCCTGGGCGACCACTTCGGTCATCCCTTTGCTCTTACGCAGCTCAACCAGACGCGGCACGTAGTTTTCACGCACCTGTTCCGGATCAACAATCTCAACCCCTTTGCCCAGTTCGACACCCTGAGCCGCAGCAACACGCTGAATCTCATCCGGGTTGCCTAACAGTACGCAGGTGGCGATACCGCGTTCAGCACAGATAGCGGCCGCTTTAACCGTACGCGGCTCATCACCCTCTGGCAGCACGACGCGTTTGCCCGCTTTACGCGCCAGCTCAGTCAGCTGATAGCGGAAGGCCGGTGGCGACAGGCGACGGCTGCGCTCTGACGTGGCGGTCAGTGACTCAATCCAGTCAGCATTAATGTAGCTGGCAACATATTCCTGCACTTTCTCGATGCGCTGCGTGTCGTCAGCGGGCACTTCAAGATTAAAGCTCTGCAGGCTCAGAGAGGTCTGCCAGGTATTGGTTTTCACCATAAACACCGGCAGGCCGGTCTGGAAGGCACGGTCACAGAGGCGCGCGATACGATCGTCAATCTCGTAGTTACCGGTCAGCAGGATAGCGCCAATCTCAATGCCGTTCATGGCGGCCAGACAGGCGGCGACCAGTACATCCGGGCGGTCTGCGGAAGTCACCAGCAGTGAGCCTGGACGGAAATGCTCCAGCATGTGCGGGATACTACGGGCGCAGAAGGTGACCGATTTAACCCGGCGGGTCTGAATCTCACCTTCGTTGATGATGCGCGCATCCAGGTGGCGGCACATATCGATTGCGCGGGTGGCGATCAGATCAAAGCTCCACGGCACGCAGCCCAGCACCGGCAGCGGGCTGTCTGAGAACAGCTGCTTAGGATCGATATTGGCGATGCTGGCTTTTGACGAGTCATCAAAAATTTCTGACAGGTCAGGGCGGGTACGCCCCTGATCATCGACCGGCGCGTTGAGTTTATTGATGATCACGCCAGTGATATTTTTATTCTTCTGACCGCCGAAGCTGCTCTGCGTCAGTTCAATGCGCTCTTTCAGCTGTGTCGGAGAGTCATTGCCCAGCGCCATCACGAAGACGATTTCAGCATTCAGGGTTTTCGCGATTTCATAGTTCAGCGCGTTGGCGAACTGATGCTTACGGGTAGGGACCAGACCTTCAACCAGCACTACTTCCGCATTCTGCGTGTTGGCATGGTAACGGGAGATGATCTCTTCCATCAGCACATCCTGCTGGTTCGATCCCAGCAGTGATTCAACACGTGACATCTGCAGCGGTTCAGCGGCAGGAATCGAAGAGTTCTTACGGATAATAGTGGTGGTTTGATCCGGCGTATCGCCGCCGGTACGCGGCTGAGCAATCGGCTTAAAGACGCTGAGTCGAACGCCTTTGCGCTCCATGGCGCGGATAACGCCGAGGCTGACGCTGGTCAGGCCGACGCTGGTGCCGGTCGGAATGAGCATAATTGTACGTGACACGTTTGAACCTCTCAGTAATGGCAGGGTGTCAAAAACAACTCCGTCAGCCTGAGCTGACGGAGAGAAGTGTTTACGCAGTCAGACGCGCGGCGTCCTGGGCGATGACCAGCTCTTCGTTGGTCGGGATCACCAGCGCCGGGCGGGTGCCTTCTTTATTGATGTAACCAGATTTACCGAAACGGGCCGCCAGGTTGCGATCGTGATCGACGTCAAAGCCCAGCAGCGCCAGTTTTTTCAGTGAGAGTTCACGAACCATCGCGGCGTTTTCACCGATGCCGCCAGTAAATACCACGGCGTCCAGGCGGCCATCCATCAGCGCAGTGTAGCTGCCGATATATTTCGCCAGGCGATGACAGAAGACATCCATTGCGCGCTTCGCATCTTCTTTGGTGGTGTAGTTATCTTCCACGTAGCGGCAGTCGCTGGTGACTTCAGTCAGACCTAACAGGCCAGACTCTTTGGTCAGCAGTTTATTGATGGCATCGACGCTCATACCCAGCGTATCGTGCAGGAAGAAGATAATTGCCGGGTCGATGTCGCCACTGCGGGTACCCATCACCAGGCCTTCCAGTGGGGTCAGGCCCATTGAGGTGTCCACACACTCGCCGTTGCGAATGGCAGAGACAGAACCGCCGTTACCGAGGTGGCAGGTAATAATATTCAGTGACTCAAGCGGCTTGTTGAGCATTTTGGCCGCTTCATGGGTCACATAGAAGTGGCTGGTACCATGCGCGCCATAGCGACGAACGCCATGCTCTTTATACAATTTGTACGGCAGCGCATAGAGATAAGACTCTTCCGGCATTGTCTGATGGAAAGCGGTGTCAAATACCGCGACATTCTTATCTGACAGGTGCGGGAAGTTTTTCATCGCTTCATCAATACCGATCAGATGAGCCGGATTGTGCAGCGGTGCAAAAGAAGAGGCGTCTTTGATGCCCTGTACCACTTCTTCAGTGATGATGACTGACTGAGTCAGCTTCTCGCCGCCATGAACGATACGATGGCCGATTGCAGCAATTTGTGCCGAAAGCTCAGGTTTTTGTGCCAGAATGGTTTTAACGATAAAGTTCAGCGCTTCACTATGCGCTGCGCCAGCACCCAGAGGCGCTTCCTGTTTTTCGCCTTCCAGCTTCCATTTGATGCGGGCTTCAGGAAGGTGGAAACATTCCGCCAGGCCAGACAGGAATTCTTCACCGCTGGCAGGGTTGAGGATGGCAAACTTAAGGGAAGAGCTGCCACAGTTCAGAACCAGAACTAACTTACTCGACATGGAAGTACCTATTTTTTGAGAGTGGCTAAATAAAACGCAATCAGACTAACAGCGTAGCCCATGAAAGCTGGTAGATTAATGACAAACATCATGCGGTAGACAGAATTCTGCATTTCCGCAAAAAATTTCGGCAATCTTACGCGAAAATTTGAAGATTGCCTCGTCTGAACCTGGCTCAGGCCTATTCCCAAAAGCGCAATCCGCTTCCGGAAAGGGGATAAAACGGCGTCAGAATAGCTGGAGTCACCTTTAAAGACAAAAATAATTGAAGGATGTCACGTAAAGTTGTGTAGTTATAACTATTTTTTAATTTTTACAGCATTAGTTGAGGTGAGCCATGGCGAATGAATCTGGCAGTACCAATTGGTTTCGGATGTTTCAGCGCGGCCAACACTATATGAAGACCTGGCCGGCTGATAAGCGCCTGGCACCCATGTTCCCGGAAAACCGTGTTTCATCGGCAACGCGTTTTGCTATTCGCTTTATGCCACCTTTGGCGATTTTTACGCTGACCTGGCAGATCGCGATGGGCGGTCAGTTAGGCCCGGCCGTGGCGACCGCGCTGTTTGCCTGTACCCTGCCGATGCAGGGATTATGGTGGCTGGGAAAGCGTTCTGTGACGCCGCTGCCGCCGACGCTGCTTAACTGGTTTCATGAAGTTCGTGCCCGGCTGGAAGAAGCGGGGCAGGCGACAGCGCCAGTAGAAGGCAAGCCGACCTATCAGGCGCTGGCCGATCTGCTAAAGCGGGCGTTCAAACAACTCGACCGCACTTTCCTCGACGATCTCTGACCCATCCCAGGCTGGCGGTAAAATATTTACCGCTAACCTGCGGCCAAATCAAAGAATGGTGATACGGCGATTTCCGTGTCGCTAACGCTGTGCAATGATTTCTCCATTGTCGATTAACTGAGCGGTCTCTGACCGGGAGTAAATGATGGAAATGACCCATGCGCAGCGTTTGATTCTCACTAATCAGTACAAAATGATGGCCATGCTTGAGCCGGAAAATGCGGAGCGTTTTCGCCGTTACCAGACCATCATCGAGCGCGGTTATGCGCTGCAGATGCGGGAGCTGGACAAAGAGTTTGGCGAACTCAGCGAAGCGATCTGCCGGACGGTGATCGATATTATGGAAATGCATCACGCTCTCCACGTCTCGTGGTCGAACCTTAAAGAGAAAGGTGAGCTTGAAGAGCGGCGTCTGGCCTTTCTGGGCTTCGATGCGGCAACGGAAGCGCGCCTGCTGGGTTATGTCCGTTTTATGGTCAATACAGAAGGGCGTTATACCCACTTCGATTCCGGCACCCATGGTTTTAATGCGCAGACCCCAATGTGGGAAAAGTATCAACGGATGTTAGCTTTGTGGCAGACTTGTCAGCGCCAGTACCATTTAAGTGCAAACGAAATTGCGCAAGTGATTAATGCCTGATGAGGAGGAGCGCGTGACCTACAGAGGTTTTCTATTTGATTTAGACGGCACGCTGGTGGATTCACTGCCAGCGGTTGAACGAGCCTGGAGCCAGTGGGGTGCCCGTCATGGCATCGAGGCTGATGAGATCCTGGATTTCATTCATGGCAAACAGGCGATCACCTCTCTGCGTCATTTCATGGCAGGCCAGTCGGAAGAGGCTATTCAGGCGGAGTTTGTTGCGCTGGAGCAGGCTGAAGCGGCGGACACCGACGGTGTGCAGGCGCTGCCAGGGGCCAACGCGTTGCTGAACCGGCTGAACGAACTGCAGATTCCCTGGGCGATTGTCACTTCCGGTTCAGTGCCGGTCGCACATGCACGTCATAAAGCCGCAGGCTTACCGAAGCCCGCCGTGTTTATTACCGCTGAACAGGTGGCTAAGGGCAAACCGGAGCCCGATCCCTACCTGCTTGGCGCGGAGAAGCTGGGATTAGCGGCGACATCGTGCGTGGTTGCAGAAGACGCACCTGCCGGAATCTTATCCGGCCTGAATGCTGGCTGCGCGGTGATTGCCATCAATGCGCCGGCGGAGACGCCCCGGCTGGATGAGGTAGCGCTTCAGCTCGACTCACTGGCGTCACTGGTGATAACCCGCGAGTCTGACGGCAGCTTTACCTTCCGTCAGCAGGCTTAAGGGCTGGCCCGGCGGCCAGACCGCCGGGCTTAGAGTGGCGTATCCTGCGAGATTTCATCCAGTGACAGGCTGAAGCTCGGAATAAACACCTCAACGAAGTAATCCATCTCCGGTGAACGCCGAAGTGCCAGGGTCTTTTCCAGCCGCGCTTTGGCCAGTAAAAATTCGTTGTTCCCGGCAGACAACTCCTCAAGACATTTTACATATGCACAGAGCGCATCCGCCTGTTTCACAACAGCCTGCTCCTCTTCGCTGTGCAGATGCTCATCGATCAGCGGGCGATAGATCGCCTGAAACTCTTCAGGCAGCATCTCAATCAGCTTCTGCTGAGCAATCTTCTCGATTTTCTTATATTCGTGGGCGATCTGCGCGTTGTAATACTTTACCGGGGTCGGTAAATCGCCGGTGAGCACTTCGCTGGCATCGTGGTAAAGCGCCAGCATGGCAATGTGATCGGCATTAAGCGACCCGTTGAATTTAAGGTTTTTGATCACGGCCAGGGCATGCGCCACCATAGCGACCTGCAGACTGTGTTCGGAGACATTTTCGGTGCGCACATTGCGCATCAGCGGCCAGCGATTGATCAGCTTAAGACGGGAGAGATGAGCAAAGAAGTGGCTTTGTGTCATGAGCGTTCCTGTTGGCTGGCGGGGGAGAGACAGGCTCTGGCTCTCCCCAAATAGCGTCAGTATACGCGGGCCCGATTATTGACGATAGCCTTGCAGGAAGCGGCCAAATTTATTGATCGCCATCTCAAGATCATCCACACGAGGCAGCGTAACAATGCGCAGGTGATCGGGCCATGGCCAGTTAAAGGCACTGCCCTGAACCAGCAGCACCTTCTCCTGTAACAGAAAATCCAGCACCATCTTCTGATCGTCGAAAATGTTGAATTTTTTGGCATCGATTTTCGGGAACATATAAAGCGCGCCCTGTGGCTTCACACAGCTGACGCCTGGGATATCATTAATCAACTCCCAGGCGCGCTGCCGCTGCTCGTAGAGACGACCACCCGGCATGATAAATTCGCTAATGCTCTGGTAGCCGCCCAGCGCCGTCTGAATCGCATGCTGCGCCGGTACGTTGGCACACAGGCGCATCGAGGCGAGCATCTCCAGTCCTTCTATATAGCCTTTAGCATGTTTCTTTGGCCCGTTCAGTACCATCCAGCCCTGACGGAAACCGGCAACGCGATAGGTTTTAGAAAGGCCATTAAAGGTAACAGTCAGCAGATCGGGTGCCAGCGCTGCGATGCAGTGATGCTGTGCATCGTCATAGAGGATCTTGTCGTAGATCTCATCGGCGAAAATAATCAGGTTATGCTGACGCGCAATTTCAACCACCTCTAACAGCAGCTCTTTGCTGTAGACCGCGCCAGTGGGGTTATTCGGGTTGATAATCACGATGCCGCGGGTACGAGGCGTTATCTTGCTGCGGATATCATCGAGGTCAGGGAACCAGCCTGCTGATTCGTCACAGAGATAGTGCACTGCTTTACCGCTGGAGAGGGAAACCGCAGCCGTCCATAACGGATAGTCGGGGGCCGGCACCAGCATTTCGTCGCCGCTGTTCAGTAACGCCTGCATCGCCTGCACGATGAGTTCTGAAACACCGTTGCCAATGTAGATATCTTCTACGGTGACATCGCGCATGTCGCGCGCCTGGTAGTGCTGCATGATCGCTTTACGGGCGGAATAGAGCCCCTTGGAGTCACAATAGCCCTGAGAGCTGGGAAGGTTACGAATAACATCGACCAGTATCTCATCCGGTGCTTCAAAACCAAACGGCGCCGGGTTGCCAATGTTCAGCTTCAGAACTTTGTTACCTTCTTCTTCGAGGCGCTTAGCCTCTTTCAGTACCGGGCCACGGATGTCATAGCAGACGTTATCGAGTTTTCCGGATTTATCAATTTGAAAAGTCATTGTTACCGCCTTAATGGGCAGAATCCTTTTGGCTGCCACAGAAATCCAACCAGCACAATGTACTCTCCTGACAGTCACAAAAGAAGGGTGCCGCCCCGTTTTGGCGGGTTCAACAACTTTTTGCCCGGTGCGCAGCGTAAAAAATATTTGTTGTCGCGTAAACTGGTTAATAAAACCATAAATTGGCATTAATGCAGGATTTTAACTTGTCCAAAGCGCTGCTGAACCGACATATGGCTTTAGCATCATGAACGCTATCTGGAAGTTATTGAAATGGAACTTTTCTTTGCACCTGAAATATACACTTAGAGAAATAGTTAAAGGATATTTTATAAATGTTCAAATTATGGACGATTTTATAACGTGTCTGAAGATTACGCCTTAACGCTGCTTAAGAGTGGCGCGTTTAAGGCCTTGTGTTCGCCGGAAAAGTGCCAAAAGCAGAGCTTCATATGGCACCTTTATTGCAGGATTGTGAGCCGTACTTAACACTTCCTCACTAAATTTCAGAACGCTGAAGGCTTAAAAAGTGATCAATAATGTGGCATAAGGGTCTGGAAATGCCTTTAGCACAAAATTTACAGCGCTTTTCACAAAATCATTTCCATTTTGAAGTCAAAAATGATTAAGTATAATTTATTATTTAGTGCACTTTGCCGCTTCGCTTTGATAGCCCGTAAAGTGCGCTTTCTATCCCACACGATTCTTTCTGGTGGGAATAAGACAACTACGCAGCTTCCTGCATTTGCGCACCCAGCGCCATCGGTTCAGAAGTTGTATCTGTCTTGAATAGCACTATGACCCTTCAGAGGAGTCAACAGTGCAGGATCCACATAAACTTTTTTTGTGTCAGTCTTCACACAGGACTGTCATTGAGCACCATTACTGCTTATCACTTTGATAAGCTTGTGATAACACCAGGGTAGTAGTTCGTAAAAATCTTATAAGTGAAGAAAAAACATGACTAATGCAAATCGTCCGATACTGAATCTCGACCTCGATCTGCTGAGAACCTTCGTTGCCGTTGCGGATTTGAATACCTTTGCAGCTGCTGCTGCAGCGGTCTGCAGAACCCAGTCAGCAGTCAGTCAGCAGATGCAGCGTCTGGAACAATTGGTAGGTAAAGAGCTGTTTGCCAGACATGGACGTAATAAGCTTCTGACAGAGCACGGTATCCAGCTTTTAGGCTATGCGAGAAAAATTCTTCGTTTTAACGACGAAGCCTGCACATCTCTGATGTACAGCAACATTCAGGGCGTGCTGACTATTGGCGCCTCTGATGACACCTCTGACACTATTCTGCCGTTCCTGCTAAACCGGGTGACCTCGGTTTATCCGAAACTGGCAATCGATGTGCGGGTTAAACGTAATCCGTTTATGATGGAAATGCTCAATCAGGGTGAAGTGGACCTGGTTGTGACGACTTCCAGCCCGGGCAATTTTACCTATCAGGTACTGCGTACTTCACCTACCTTGTGGTACTGCGCAGCGGATTATATCTTCCAGCGTGGCGAAGCCATTCCACTGGTATTGCTGGATGAGCCAAGTCCTTATCGTGATATGGCTATCGATCATCTCAACGAAGCGGGCATCCCGTGGCGTATCTCTTATGTCGCTTCCACACTGGCTGCAGTACGCGCAGCGGTGAAAGCGGGACTGGGCGTGACGGCACGTCCGGTCGAGATGATGAGCCCGGAACTGCGTGTTATGGGTGCAGCTGAAGGACTGCCGGTACTGCCGGATACGCAATATCTGCTGTGCCGTAATCCAGACAGCGATAATGAACTGGCGCTGGCTATCTTCAATGCCATGCAGTCCACCAATGATCCTTATAACCTGAGCAATAATCCCGACGGTTCACTGTTGCTGGATGACGAAGAGTAATTTCGCTAACGTGTTGTACTCAATACCTGCGTGATTGCCTTAATAAACGCTTATAAATAAGCCTCTCCTTCCCTGAAAAGAACGAGAGGCTTTTTTGTGCCTGACCCTCGTCCGATGTTCCTTACTGCTCATCTGCCTCTCCTGACCCGACTAAAAAAGTTTCACCACCTGCTTAATTGAAACATCCAGACCAAAAAACCGAACGCTTTGTTCCGAATCACCGTTTCAGGTGGGGAAAATTAACGCATAAAGGGCAAAAGTGTGTTCTGGATCAAAAAAATAGCCCTGGAAAGGGGAGGGAAAATTCAGTGATACCTGTCAAAATATGTTTGTTAAATGCACGATCCATGCATGTGAATACCCGCTACACTAAAATTAACCCTACAGACTGAAGCGATTTAGCTGGAAAGCGGGGCATCATTTGTTAATAATATGATGCAGGTGTGAAATAATGTTTGGATACTTTTGTCAAAGTTGACAAAAGGTTATAGAAAGGAGTAAAAAACCCCATAAAATAGCTGCTTATTACGTAATAACAGCGACATTTGAAAGGTTTTTATCCTTCCCTTGAATCGATGTGGTCAGTTTGCTGCGGGAAACGCGTGCAGGATGCCAGCGCCACTTTTGATGAGTAAGCAATGAGTATGTCAACTACCACCGAAATCATCGCTCAGCACTGGGCGTTTATCGTATTTATCGTTATTGCCTTTGGCCTGTGTGCTTTCATGCTGACCGGAGGATGGCTGCTTGGCGGCAGAGCGCGCGCCCGCTACAAAGACACGCCATTCGAATCGGGCATTGAATCCGTTGGTGATACCCATATCCGCCTGTCGGCGAAATTTTATCTGGTTGCGATGTTTTTCGTCATCTTCGACGTCGAAGCCCTCTTTTTATACGCATGGGCGACTTCAATCCGTGAAAGCGGTTGGATCGGCTTTGTGGAAGCCGCAATTTTCATTTTGGTGCTCCTGGCGGGTCTGGTCTATCTGGTACGCATTGGCGCACTGGACTGGGCTCCAGCTCGCCGTCGCGTGGTGGTCAAAACCACTACGGTCAGCCACACCAATCCTCATAAGCAGTAAAAGAGAGGCAATAAGATGGACTATACGCTCACCCGCATAGACCCGAACGGTGGTGAGAACGACCGTTATCCTCTGCAAAAGCAGGAAATCGTCAGCGATCCGCTGGAGCAGCACGTTCATCGCAGCGTTTATATGGGCAAACTCGAAAATGCCCTGCATGACATGGTGAACTGGGGGCGTAAAAACTCCCTCTGGCCTTATAACTTTGGCCTGTCCTGTTGTTACGTTGAGATGACAACATCGTTCACCGCGGTCCACGACGTGGCACGTTTTGGCGCCGAAGTTATGCGCGCTTCGCCACGTCAGGCCGATTTCATGGTCATTGCCGGTACGCCGTTCACCAAAATGGCCCCGGTTATTCAGCGTTTGTACGATCAGATGCTGGAACCCAAATGGGTGATTTCCATGGGTGCCTGCGCCAACTCTGGCGGCATGTATGACATCTATTCCGTGGTGCAGGGTGTCGATAAATTCCTGCCGGTCGATGTTTATATTCCTGGCTGTCCGCCACGTCCTGAAGCGTATATGCAGGCACTGCTGCTGTTGCAGGAGTCGATCGGCAAAGAGCGCCGTCCGCTCTCATGGGTGGTTGGCGATCAGGGCGTTTATCGCGCCAACATGCCATCTGAGCGTGAAAGAAAACGCGGCGAGCGCATTGCAGTCACAAACCTGCGCAGCCCGGACGAAGTTTAAAACCGTATGGATGGAAAACAGCGCCTGCAGCAGAACATCACAATTTAATGCATGGCCCCATCCTGACGCCTTCATTTGAGTGCCTGAGACCAGGCCGGAATGGTGAGTAACGTATGACAGATTTGACCACGCAAGATCTCGCTCAGCCTTCATGGCAAACCCGTGATCACCTTGATGACCCGGTGATCGGCGAGTTGCGTAACCGTTTTGGGCCGGATGCCTTCACTGTTCAGCCAACCCGTACCGGTATTCCGGTGGTGTGGGTGAAGCGTGAACAGATACTGGAAATTATCGAGTTCCTGCGTAAATTACCCAAGCCTTACGTCATGCTTTATGACCTGCATGGCGTGGATGAGCGTTTACGTACCCACCGTGCAGGCCTGCCTGCGGCGGATTTTTCCGTTTTCTACCACCTGCTGTCGATTGAACGCAACCGCGACATCATGCTCAAGGTGGCACTCTCTGAAAACGATATGCATCTGCCGACCATCACCCGCCTTTTCCCGAATGCCAACTGGTATGAGCGTGAAACCTGGGAGATGTTTGGTATCACCTTTGATGGTCACCCGCATCTGACGCGCATCATGATGCCGTCGACCTGGGAAGGCCATCCGCTGCGTAAAGATTACCCGGCGCGCGCCACCGAATTCGATCCGTTTACGCTGACCAAGCAGAAAGAAGATCTGGAGATGGAAGCGCTGACCTTTAAGCCTGAAGACTGGGGCATGAAGCGCAGCACCACCAACGAAGACTTCATGTTCCTGAACCTCGGGCCTAACCACCCGTCGGCGCACGGGGCATTCCGCATCATTCTGCAGCTGGATGGTGAAGAGATTGTCGACTGCGTGCCTGACATCGGCTATCACCACCGTGGTGCCGAAAAGATGGGCGAGCGTCAGTCGTGGCACAGCTACATTCCTTACACTGACCGCATCGAGTACCTCGGCGGCTGCGTAAATGAAATGCCGTACGTACTGGCGGTGGAGAAACTGGCCGGTATCGTGGTGCCCGATCGCGTTAATGTGATCCGCGTGATGCTCTCTGAGCTGTTCCGCATCAACAGCCACCTGCTTTATATCTCCACCTTTATTCAGGACGTCGGGGCCATGACGCCGGTGTTCTTTGCCTTTACCGACCGTCAGAAAATCTATGACGTGGTTGAGGCGATTACCGGTTTCCGTATGCACCCGGCGTGGTTCCGCATCGGTGGTGTCGCGCATGACCTGCCGCGAGGCTGGGAACGTCTGCTGCGTGACTTCCTCGACTGGATGCCAAAACGTCTTAAAGAGTATGACAAAGCGGCACTGCGCAACAGCGTACTGATTGGCCGTTCCAAAGGCGTTGCTGCTTACAACATGGAAGAGGCGCTGGCGTGGGGCACTACCGGTGCTGGTCTGCGTGCTACCGGTCTCGACTTTGACGTACGTAAATGGCGTCCCTACTCCGGCTACGAAAACTTCGATTTTGAAATCCCGGTCGGCGACGGCATCAGCGATGCTTACAGCCGCGTCATGCTGAAAATGGAAGAGATGTGGCAGTCGCTGCGCATTCTTGAGCAGTGTCTCAACAACATGCCAGAGGGTCCGTTTAAAGCGGATCATCCGCTGACCACGCCGCCACCGAAAGAGCGCACGCTGCAGCACATTGAAACGCTGATCACGCACTTCCTGCAGGTTTCGTGGGGGCCGGTGATGCCAGCCAATGAGTCGTTCCAGATGATTGAAGCGACGAAAGGGATCAACAGCTACTACCTGACCAGCGATGGCAGCACCATGAGCTACCGCACCCGCGTGCGTACGCCGAGCTTCCCGCATCTGCAGCAGATTCCTTCAGTAATCCGTGGCAGCCTGGTATCCGACCTGATCGTATATCTGGGTAGTATCGATTTTGTTATGTCAGACGTGGACCGCTAATTATGCACGATCAACACATTGCCATTAAAACGATCGACCCTAACGAGGTCTTCGTGCTGAGCGCGGAAGAGCATCACGCCATTGAGCACGAAAAACACCACTATGAAGATGCGCGTGCAGCCTCGATTGAAGCGCTGAAGATCGTGCAGAAACAGCGCGGATGGGTGCCGGACGGCGCCATCAATGCGATTGCCGAGGTTCTGGGTATCCCGGCGAGTGATGTTGAAGGTGTGGCGACATTTTACAGCCAGATCTTCCGTCAGCCGGTTGGCCGTCATGTGATCCGTTACTGTGACAGCGTGGTCTGTCATATCACCGGTTATCAGGGCATCCAGTCAGCACTGGAACAGCAACTGAATATCAAACCGGGTCAGACCACTGCCGATGGCCGCTTTACACTGCTGCCAACCTGCTGTCTGGGTAACTGCGATAAGGGGCCAACGATGATGGTGGATGAAGACACGCATGTGCATCTGACGCCGGAAGGCATCCCTGGTTTGCTGGAGCAGTATCAATGACAATTAAACAGATCATTCGCACTGCAGAAACTCATCCGCTGACCTGGCGGATGCGTGACGACAAGCAACCTGTCTGGCTTGACGAATATCGCAGTAAAAACGGCTATGCCGGTGCGGAAAAAGCGCTGAAAAGCATGTCGCAGGATGAAATCGTTGCGGCAGTCAAAGATTCAGGCCTGAAAGGGCGCGGCGGTGCGGGCTTCTCCACCGGGCTGAAGTGGAGCCTGATGCCGAAAGATGAGTCGATGAATATCCGTTACCTGCTGTGTAACGCCGATGAGATGGAGCCGGGCACCTATAAAGACCGCCTGCTGATGGAGCAGATGCCTCACCAGCTGGTGGAAGGCATGCTGATCAGCGCCTTTGCGCTGAAGGCTTACCGTGGCTATATCTTCTTACGTGGCGAATACATTGAAGCCGCGGTGCATCTGCGTCGTGCGATTGCTGAAGCGACCGAAGCGGGCTATATCGGTAAAAATATTCTCGGTACCGGCTTCGACTTTGAGTTGATTGTCCACACCGGCGCAGGTCGTTATATCTGCGGCGAAGAGACGGCACTGATTAACTCACTGGAAGGCCGTCGTGCCAATCCGCGTTCGAAACCGCCATTCCCGGCGAGTGCGGGCGCGTGGGGCAAACCGACCTGCGTGAACAACGTGGAAACCCTCTCCAACGTTCCGGCGATTCTGGCCAACGGCGTGGAGTGGTACAAAAACATCTCTAAAAGCGAAGATGCCGGTACCAAAATGATGGGCTTCTCCGGACGGGTTAAAAATCCCGGCGTCTGGGAGCTGCCATTTGGTATCACCGCACGTGAAATCCTTGAGGATTATGCGGGCGGTATGCGTGACGGACTGAAGTTCAAAGCCTGGCAGCCCGGCGGGGCAGGGACTGACTTCCTGACCGACCAGCACCTGGATCTGCCCATGGAGTTTGCCAGCATCGGCAAAGCGGGCAGTCGTCTGGGTACGGCGCTGGCGATGGCGGTCGATCACGAGATCAACATGGTCTCGCTGGTGCGTAACCTGGAAGAGTTCTTTGCTCGTGAGTCGTGCGGCTGGTGTACACCGTGTCGCGATGGCCTGCCGTGGAGCGTCAAAATTCTGCGCGCGCTGGAGCAGAAGCAGGGTCAGCCAGGCGATATCGAAACCTTACTGCAACTCTGCCGTCAGCTTGGCCCGGGTAAAACCTTCTGCGCGCACGCGCCGGGTGCGGTTGAGCCACTGCAGAGTGCGATTAAATATTTCCGTGAAGAGTTTGAAGCCGGCATGGCACCGCAGGTGTTTGGCAATACCCGCGCCATTGGCGGGATCCAGCCAAACCTGCTGAAAGCGCGCTGGTAATTCGCCGAAGAACACGGAACAGGCCTGGTGCCGCCGCCCCGACAATGTCGTGCGTCGGGGCAAGAATATGATTAACGCTCGTCTCTGACGAGCCTTACGGAAGCATGTCACTATGGCTACAATTCATGTAGACGGTAAAGAGTATGATGTGAACGGAGCGGACAACCTGCTACAGGCATGTCTCTCTCTGGGCCTTGATATTCCTTACTTTTGCTGGCATCCGGCGCTGGGAAGCGTTGGGGCCTGCCGCCAGTGTGCGGTAAAGCAATTCCAGAATGCCGAAGATACCCGCGGCCGTCTTGTCATGTCCTGCATGACGCCGGCCTCTGACGGCACATTCATCTCCATCGATGATGGCGAAGCAAAAGAGTTCCGCGAAAGCGTGGTGGAGTGGCTGATGACCAACCACCCGCACGACTGTCCGGTGTGTGAAGAGGGCGGTAACTGTCACCTGCAGGATATGACAGTAATGACCGGCCACAGCTTCCGCCGCTATCGCTTCACCAAACGTACCCACCGTAATCAGGATCTCGGCCCGTTCATCTCCCATGAGATGAACCGCTGTATTGCCTGTTATCGCTGCGTGCGTTACTACAAAGATTATGCCGATGGCAAGGATCTGGGTGTCTACGGCGCGCACGACAACGTCTACTTCGGTCGTCCGGAAGATGGCACGCTGGAGAGCGAATTCTCCGGTAACCTGGTTGAAATCTGCCCGACCGGCGTCTTCACCGATAAAACGCACTCCGAACGCTATAACCGTAAATGGGATATGCAGTTTGCGCCGAGCATCTGCCAGCAGTGCAGTGTGGGCTGTAACACCAGCCCGGGTGAGCGTTATGGTGAGTTACGCCGTATCGAAAACCGTTATAACGGCACCGTAAACCACTATTTCCTGTGTGACCGTGGCCGCTTTGGCTATGGCTACGTGAACCGTAAAGATCGCCCACGCCAGCCGATGCTGCTGCGCGGCAACGACTGGGTGACGCTGAACGCAGAGCAGGCGGTCAATGCCGGTGCAGAT
Organism: Pantoea sp. BJFS-204; assembly: GCF_049310725.1. Taxonomy (NCBI): domain Bacteria; kingdom Pseudomonadati; phylum Pseudomonadota; class Gammaproteobacteria; order Enterobacterales; family Erwiniaceae; genus Pantoea; species Pantoea sp. BJFS-204. Next base: position 330,346 of record NZ_JBMOWE010000001.1, read on the forward strand.
TTGCTGCGTCAGGCGAAAAAAGTGATCGGTATCGGCTCGCCGCGCGCCAGCATTGAAAGTAACTTCGCGCTGCGTGAACTGGTCGGTGCAGAGAACTTCTCTACCGGCATGCCAGCGGGCGAGCAGGCCCGGCTTGAACTGATGCTGAAAATCCTGCGTGAGGGCGGTATCTATACGCCATCGCTGCGTGAAATTGAAAGCTACGATGCGGTGCTGGTGCTGGGCGAAGATCTGACCCAGGTGGGCGCACGCGTGGCGCTGTCAGTGCGTCAGGCCGTGAAAGGCAAAGCGCGCGACATGGCTGCCGCTCAGAAAGTGGCAGACTGGCAGATCGCCGCGATCCTGAACATCGGTCAGAATGCGAAACATCCGCTGTTTATCACTAACGTCGATGAAACCCGTCTGGATGATATCGCGGCATGGAGCTATCGCGCACCGGTTGAAGATCAGGCGCGTCTCGGTTTCGCTATCGCCAGTGCGCTGGATGAAACCGCCCCGGCGGTGACCGATTTCGACAGCAAACTGAACGGCAAGATGGATGTCATCGTGCAGGCGCTGGCTGGCGCGAAAAAACCGTTAATTATTTCCGGGACCCATTCCGGCAGCAGCGCGATGATCGAAGCGGCTGCCAACGTGGCCAAAGCGCTCAAAGCGCGCGGTGCCGACGTCGGGATTACGCTGCTGGCGGGACACGCCAACAGCGTGGGTCTTGGCCTGATGGGCGGCAATCCTCTGGAGAGCGCGCTGGAGCAACTGAGCAACGGTGAAGCCGATGCGCTGGTGGTACTGGAAAATGACCTCTATCGCCATGCACCGAAAGCGCTGGTTGATGCGGCGCTGGCCCAGACCACTAACGTGATTGTGGTTGATCATCAGCGCACCGCGACGCTTGAGAAAGCGGGTCTGGTGTTATCAACCGCCAGCTTCGCCGAAAGTGATGGCACCTCGATCAACCATGAAGGCCGCGCACAGCGTTTCTTCCAGGTTTACGATCCTTCTTACTATGACAACAACGTAGTGATGCTGGAGAGCTGGCGCTGGCTGCATTCGCTGCACAGCACGCTGGAAAGCCGTCACGTCGACTGGACGCAGCTGGACCACGTGATCGATGCGGTGGTGACTCATCTGCCACAGCTGGCCGGAATCAAGGATGCGGCACCGGATGCCAGCTTCCGTATTCGTGGACAGAAACTGTCGCGTTCACCGCACCGTGCCAGTGGCCGTACCGCGGCGCGCGCCAATATCAGCGTGCACGAACCGCGTCAGCCGCAGGATCAGGACACGATGTTCGCCTTCTCAATGGAAGGGAACAACCAGCCAGGCGCACTGCGTTCGCAGATTCCGTTTGCCTGGGCACCGGGCTGGAACTCACCGCAGGCGTGGAACAAGTTCCAGGTTGAAGTGGGCGGCAAACTGCGTAATGGCGATCCGGGTGTACGGCTGTTTGAAGCCAGCGCAGCCAGTCTGCCCTGGTTCAGCAACGTTCCGGCGGCATTCGTCAGTGAAGCGCAGTGGCGCGTGGCCCCTCTCTACCAGCTGTTTGGTAGTGAAGAGATGTCACAGCGTTCACCGGTCTTCCAGCAGCGTATGGCACCGCCTGCACTGGTGATTAACCCGGAAGATGCAGCGAAGCTGGGCGTCAACAATGGCGCGGCGGTTGAGTTCATCTGTGCCGGTGAGACAGTGCGTCTGCCGGTCCGTTTCTCGGCGTCACTGCAGGCGGGACAGATTGGTCTGCCGCTGGGCATGCCGGGCGTTCCGCCATTCCTGGCGAACGGTAAAATCGACACTCTGCAGGAGGCGGCGCAATGAGCTGGTTAACACCGGACGTTATCGACATTCTGCTGGCCATTGTTAAAGCCATCGTGATTCTGCTGGTGGTTGTGGCCTGCGGCGCGTTCATGAGCTTCGCCGAGCGTCGTCTGCTCGGCCTGTTCCAGAACCGTTACGGACCAAACCGCGTAGGCTGGGGTGGCTCGCTCCAGCTGGTAGCGGACATGATCAAAATGTTCTTTAAAGAGGACTGGGTTCCGCCGTTTACCGACCGCTTTATCTTTACTCTTGCGCCGGTTATCGCCTTTGTTTCACTGCTGCTGGCCTTTGCTATCGTGCCGGTTTCGCCAACCTGGATGGTGACAGACCTGAATATCGGTCTGCTGTTCTTCCTGATGATGGCGGGCCTTGCGGTCTACGCGGTGCTGTTTGCCGGCTGGTCGAGTAATAACAAATACTCGCTGCTGGGTGCGATGCGCGCCTCGGCGCAGACCCTGAGCTACGAAGTGTTCCTGGGTCTGTCGCTGATGGGCGTGGTAGCGCAGGCGGGCTCGTTCAATATGAACGATATCGTCAACAGCCAGACGCACCTGTGGAACATCATTCCGCAGTTCTTCGGTTTCGTGACCTTCTGTATTGCTGGCGTGGCGGTGTGTCACCGTCATCCGTTTGACCAGCCAGAAGCGGAGCAGGAACTGGCGGACGGTTATCACATCGAATATGCCGGTATGAAGTTCGGCCTGTTCTTTGTTGGCGAATATGTGGCGATCACCACCGTTTCAGCGCTGATTGTGACGCTGTTCTTTGGTGGCTGGCATGGCCCATTCCTGCCGCCGTTCATCTGGTTCGCCCTGAAAACGGCGTTCTTTATGATGATGTTCATCCTGATTCGTGCTGCGCTTCCGCGCCCACGCTACGACCAGGTGCTGTCATTCGGCTGGAAAGTGTGTCTGCCGTTGACGCTGTTGAACCTGCTGGCGACTGCCGCAGTGATTCTCTACACAGCGCCGTAAGGGGTTAACAAATGACTTTGAAAGATATTGTCGTAGGCTTTGGCACGACAGTTCGCAGTATCTGGCTGATCGGGCTGCACGCCTTCGCCAAACGTGAAACTCAGATGTATCCGGAAGAGCCGGTTTATCTGCCACCCCGCTATCGTGGCCGTATCGTATTAACCCGCGATCCGGATGGTCAGGAGCGTTGCGTCGCCTGTAACCTGTGTGCGGTTGCCTGCCCGGTTGGCTGTATCTCGCTGCAGAAAGCCGAAACCAAAGATGGCCGCTGGTATCCGGAGTTCTTCCGCATCAACTTCTCACGCTGCATCTTCTGCGGCATGTGTGAGGAAGCCTGTCCGACCACGGCGATTCAGCTGACCCCCGATTTCGAACTGGGTGAGTTTAAGCGTCAGGATCTGGTGTATGAGAAGGACGATCTGCTGATTTCGGGGCCGGGTAAATATCCGGAGTACAACTTCTACCGCATGGCAGGTATGGCGATTGACGGTAAAGATAAGGGCGAAGCAGAAAACGAAGCGAAGCCTATCGACGTCAAAGGCTTATTACCTTAAGGAGCAAGGCATGGAATTTGCGTTTTATCTTTGCGGGCTGGTGGCGGTGCTGACGACGTTGCGCGTCATTACTCACACTAATCCGGTACATGCGTTGCTGTACCTGATCGTTTCGCTGTTATCGATCGCGGGCGTCTTCTTCTCTATGGGAGCCTATTTTGCCGGTGCGCTGGAGATCATCGTCTACGCCGGTGCCATTATGGTGTTGTTCGTCTTCGTGGTCATGATGCTGAACCTGGGCAAACAGACCGAGAAGCAGGAGCGTGAGTGGCTCAGCCCGTCACTGTGGATTGGTCCGGGTATCGTCTCGTTGCTGCTGCTGGTCGTAATGGTCTACGCCATCCTGACCGCCAACGATCAGGGCATCGATGGCACCATCATCGACGCCAAAGCGGTCGGCATCAGCCTGTTCGGTCCTTACGTACTGGCGGTTGAACTGGCCTCAATGCTGCTGCTGGCGGGTCTGGTCGTGGCCTTCCATATCGGTCGCGAGGAGCGTCAGGGCGAAGTCCTGAGTAACCGTAATGCTGACGCCGCTCAGGTGAAAAAGGAGAACGCATGATCCCGTTACAACATGGATTGATTCTTGCTGCCGTGCTGTTTGTCCTTGGACTGACGTCGCTGGTAATACGCCGCAATCTGCTGTTTATGCTGATCGGCCTTGAAATCATGATCAACGCCGCCGCCTTAGCCCTGGTGGTTGCCGGGAGCTATTGGGGTCAGGCCGATGGACAGGTGATGTATATCCTGGCGATCAGCCTGGCGGCAGCGGAAGCCAGTATTGGTCTGGCACTGCTGCTTCAGCTCTATCGTCGTCGTCAGACGCTGAACATTGATACTGTGAGCGAGATGCGCGGATGAATCTTCTCTATTTAACTGTCTTGTTTCCGCTGATCGGCTTTCTGCTGTTAGCGTTTTCGCGCGGTCGCTGGTCAGAGAACCTGTCGGCCACGATTGGTATGGGATCGGTGGGTCTGGCGGCCCTGACTACAGCGATGGTCGGTTTTGACTTCTTCGCCAACGGCCAGCAAGCCTACACGCAGGCGCTCTGGACCTGGATGCATGTCGGCAACTTCGACATGAAGGTGAACCTGACGCTGGATGGCCTGTCGCTGACCATGCTGTCTGTCGTAACCGGTGTCGGTTTCTTCATTCACATGTTCGCCTCCTGGTACATGCGTGGAGAAGAGGGCTACTCCCGCTTCTTCGCCTATACCAACCTGTTTATCGCCAGCATGGTTGTTCTGGTGCTGGCCGATAACCTGATGCTGATGTATCTGGGCTGGGAAGGGGTAGGACTCTGCTCTTATCTGCTGATCGGTTTCTACTACAGCAATCCGGAAAACGGCAAAGCGGCGATGAAAGCGTTCATCATTACCCGCGTGGGCGACGTCTTCCTGGCATTTGGTCTGTTCATCCTCTACAACGAGCTGGGCACGCTGAACTTCCGCGAGATGATGGAGCTGGCACCTGCGCACTTTGCCGCAGATAACCATATGCTGCAGTGGGCAACGCTGATGCTGCTGGGTGGCGCGGTCGGTAAATCGGCTCAGCTGCCGTTACAGACCTGGCTGGCAGATGCGATGGCCGGTCCGACACCGGTTTCGGCACTGATCCACGCCGCGACCATGGTGACAGCAGGTGTCTACCTGATTGCCCGTAGCCACGGTCTCTTCCTGCTGACGCCGGAAGTGCTGCATCTGGTCGGGATTATCGGGGCGATTACCTTGGTGCTGGCAGGCTTTGCCGCGCTGGTACAGACCGACATTAAACGTGTTCTCGCTTACTCCACCATGAGCCAGATTGGCTACATGTTCCTGGCGCTGGGTGTTCAGGCGTGGGATGCGGCGATTTTCCATCTGATGACGCACGCCTTCTTTAAAGCGTTGCTGTTCCTCTCTTCGGGTTCAGTGATTCTGGCCTGCCATCACGAGCAGAACATTTTCAAAATGGGTGGCCTGCGTAAGAGCATTCCGCTGGTCTACACCTGCTTCCTGGTGGGCGGCGCGGCGCTGGCGGCACTTCCGCTGATTACGGCAGGCTTCTACAGTAAAGATGAGATCCTGTTTGGCGCACTGGCTAACGGTCACATCAACCTGATGGTTGCGGGTCTGGTGGGGGCGTTCCTGACCTCTATCTATACCTTCCGTATGATCTTCATCGTGTTCCACGGCGAAGAGAAAATTCATGCGCACGCCGGTAAGGGTATTACCCATCATCTGCCGCTGATTGTGCTGCTGCTGCTCTCCACCTTTATTGGTGCGCTGATCACGCCGCCGCTGGCAGGTGTACTGCCAGCCAATGAGTTCGGTGAAGCGGGTAAAGTGGGACTTGAAATCACCTCGGGCGTTGTAGCGATTGTCGGCATTCTGATCGCTGCCGCGCTGTGGCTGGGCAAACGTGAGCTGGTTACCCGTATCGCAAACAGTGCACCAGGCCGTTTCTTCGGCACCTGGTGGTTTGCGGCCTGGGGCTTCGACTGGCTCTACGATAAAGTGTTCGTCAAACCTTATCTGGGTATTGCGTGGCTGCTGAAGCGCGACCCACTGAATGGCCTGATGAACCTGCCTGCGCTGCTGTCACGTATTGCCAACAAAGGCCTGGTAGTCAGTGAGAATGGCTACCTGCGCTGGTACGTTGCGTCAATGAGCGTGGGCGCCGTGCTGGTGCTGGCTCTGCTGCTGGTGATTTAAAGATTGATGAGCGGGGCAGGTTAGCTAATCTGCCCATTGAGAATGTCAAAAATTGTCCTGAGCAAGGGCGTTATCGTCGCGGCCAGTTTGGTTACCGCCAGCGCACAGCAACCGGAGCATACCGAGGTATGTGAGGATTGCGAGCACTGCCGGGAGCCAAAATGGCAAGTAAGATAGCCCGAACTAAGACAAAGAAAAGGGAAGTGTGCCGTGTTATTACCTTGGCTAATTATCATACCCTTCGTCGGTGGTCTGATCTGCTGGCTCACTGAGCGCCTCGGCGCGAAGGTGCCACGCTGGATCGCACTGATCACTATGGGGCTGACGTTGGCGCTTTCACTGCAACTCTGGTTGCAGGGAGGCTATTCACTGACGCAGGCAGCGGGCATTCCGCAGTGGCAGTCAAGTTTCTCCGTTCCGTGGATCCCACGCTTCGGCATCAGCTTCCATTTAGCCATTGATGGCCTGTCGCTGCTGATGGTGGTGCTGACCGGCTTGCTCGGTCTGATGGCGGTGCTCTGTTCATGGAATGAGATTTCAAAGTATCAGGGCTTCTTCCACCTGAACCTGATGTGGATCCTGGGCGGCGTAATCGGTGTTTTCCTCTCCATCGACCTGTTCCTGTTCTTCTTCTTCTGGGAAATGATGCTGGTGCCGATGTACTTCCTCATCGCGCTCTGGGGTCATAAAGCATCGGACGGCAAAACCCGTATTTCCGCCGCGACCAAATTCTTCATCTACACCCAGGCTTCAGGTCTGGTGATGCTGATTGCGATTCTGGGCCTGGTGTTTGTCCACTACAACGCGACTGGCGTCTGGACATTCAACTACGAACAGCTGCTGCAGACGCCAATGTCGAGCGGTGTTGAATATCTGCTGATGCTGGGCTTCTTTATCGCCTTTGCGGTGAAGATGCCGGTGGTACCGTTGCACGGCTGGCTGCCGGATGCGCACAGTCAGGCGCCAACGGCCGGTTCTGTTGATCTGGCGGGTATCCTGCTGAAAACCGCAGCTTACGGTTTACTGCGTTTCAGTCTGCCGCTGTTCCCGAATGCGTCAGCCGAGTTTGCGCCAATCGCCATGTGGTTAGGCATCATCGGTATCTTCTACGGTGCCTGGATGGCCTTCTCGCAGACTGATATCAAACGTCTGATTGCTTACACCTCGATTTCGCACATGGGCTTTGTGCTGATTGCCATCTACACCGGCAGCCAGCTGGCGCTGCAGGGCGCGGTGATTCAGATGATTGCGCACGGTCTCTCCGCTGCAGCACTCTTCATTCTGTGTGGTCAGCTGTACGAGCGTCTGCATACTCGTGATATGCGTCAGATGGGTGGCCTGTGGTCGCGCATCAAATGGATTCCGGGTCTGTCGCTGTTCTTTGCTGTTGCCAACCTCGGTATGCCAGGCACCGGTAACTTCGTCGGCGAATTTATGATTCTGACCGGCAGCTTCCAGGTGGTGCCGATGATTATCATCATCGCGACCTTTGGTCTGGTGTTTGCCTCGATTTACTCGCTGGTGATGATGCAGCGCGCTTATTACGGCGAAGCGAAATCGAAAGATCCGCTGCCAGGCATGTCACCGCGTGAGTTTATGACCATCGGTGTTCTGGTGGTGCTGCTGGTGCTGCTGGGCGTCTATCCACAGCCGATTCTGGATACTTCGCACGCTGCCATGAGCAATATTCAGCAGTGGTTTACCGCTTCAATTTCAACTACAAGGCCGTAATTCGCCATGACAATAACTCCTCACCAATTGATTGCGTTGCTACCGCTGTTAATCGTCGGATTGACGGTGGTGGTTGTGATGCTGTCCATTGCCTGGCGACGCAACCACTTCGTTAACGCCACGCTAACGGTAGTTGGCCTGAACCTGGCGCTGCTCTCGCTGTACTTTGTCGGTCAGGTCGGGGCGATGGATGTCACGCCGCTGCTGCGCGTCGATGGCTATTCGATGTTCTATACCGCGCTGGTCATGCTGGCGAGTCTGGCGACCTGTACCTTTGCCTATCCATGGCTGGCGGGCTTCCCGGACAACAAAGATGAGTTCTACCTGCTGGTGCTGATTGCGGCACTTGGTGGCATCGTGCTGGCCAGTGCTAACCATCTGGCTTCGCTGTTCATCGGTATTGAACTGCTGTCGCTGCCGCTGTTTGGTCTGATTGGCTACGCCTTCCGCCAGAAACGTTCACTGGAAGCCGCACTGAAGTACACCATTCTTTCGGCGGCGGCCTCGTCGTTCCTGCTGTTTGGTATTGCGCTGATCTACGCCGACTCCGGTAACCTGAGCTTTGTGGCACTGGGCCAGAGCCTGACTGACAGCATGATCCACGAGCCACTGCTGCTGGTGGGTCTGGGTATGATGATTATCGGTCTGGGCTTTAAGCTCTCACTGGTTCCGTTCCACCTCTGGACCCCCGATGTTTATCAGGGTGCGCCTGCGCCGGTTTCAACCTTCCTGGCCACAGCCAGCAAGATTGCTATCTTCGGTGTCATCATGCGTCTGTTTATGTACGCGCCGGTGACCGACAGCGAAGCGGTGCGCACAGTGCTGGCCATGATCGCCTTCGTGTCGATTCTGTTCGGTAACCTGATGGCGATTTCGCAGAGCAACATCAAGCGTCTGCTGGGTTACTCCTCTATCGCCCACCTCGGTTATCTGCTGGTGGCGCTGATTGCGGTTAAAGATCATCAGCTGTCGCTGGAAACCTCTGGCGTATACCTGGCCGGTTATCTGTTCAGCAGCCTGGGCGCGTTTGGCGTGGTGAGTCTGATGTCCAGCCCGTATCGTGGCCCGGATGCTGACTCGCTCTACTCCTATCGCGGCCTGTTCTGGCATCGTCCTATCCTGTCAGCGGTGATGACGGTGATGATGCTGTCACTGGCAGGTATCCCGATGACGCTGGGCTTTATCGGTAAATTTTACGTTATCGCTTCAGGCGTCAGTGCGCACCTGTGGTGGCTGACCGGTGCTGTAGTCGCGGGTAGTGCGATTGGCCTCTACTACTATCTGCGCGTGACGGTGAGTCTCTACCTCAGCCCGCCAGAACTGCATACCCGTGATACCCCGGCTAACTGGGCATTTACGGCCGGTGGTGTGGTGGTACTGATCTCTGCCATTCTGGTGCTGCTGTTAGGGGTTTACCCGCAGCCGCTGATCAGACTGGTGCAGATGGCTCAGCCGCTGATGTAAGCGCGTTGCTGCGACTGACGAATCAGGCCTCCGGGCCTGATTTTTTTTGCCTGTAAGATAGTGTCACCAGCAGGTGCTGGCGACACCGCGCTGATGTAGAGTGTGTGGTTTAAAGGAGAGAGCATGGACATTAACTGGCAGGATAAACACCATAGCGAACTGACCCCCTCACAGCTCTATGCACTGCTGGCGTTGCGCAGTGCCGTGTTTGTGGTGGAACAGCAGTGCGCTTACCTTGATGTGGATGGCAAAGATTTGCACGCGGAAAACCGGCATCTGCTGGGAATGGCGGATGATCAGCTGGTGGCCTATGCGCGACTGCTCTCCCCGGAGGATGAGACCAGCCCGGTGAAAATCGGACGGGTGATTGTTTCAGATCGGGTTCGTGGCGCGCGGCTGGGGAATCGTCTGATGGAGCAGGCAATTAATAGTTGTCAGCAACACTGGCCGGGCCGCGATCTGTTTCTCTCCGCGCAGGCGCATCTGGAAAGTTTCTATGGGCAGCATGGCTTTGTCGCGGTGGGGGAGAATTACCTGGAAGATGGGATCCCTCACGTCGATATGCTGAAGAACGCGCCATAAAAAAAAGGCGAGGCCTGAGCCTCGCCTGTTTACATCAACCCACCGTCATCTGGCGGTCATCGACATATTTACGCTGATCCGGCGCAGGCGGGAAATATTGATAGAGCCAGGTTTCACTCAGCGTCTCATCTTTGCTGCGCAGGAACAGACGCATCTCTACCGGCTCGGTGGAATCGCTATTCGGATACCAGTCAAACAGGATGCGATAGCCCTTAAGCGGATCGACATAAAGAATCTCAACCTGCTTCACGCTGCCGGATGAAACGGTAATCACCGGCTCAATACCTTTCGGCGCAGCAGCCTGCAGATCGCCACCAATAAAATCAATGGCGAAGCGGCGGCACCAGGTTTCCGGGAAGTGTTCGCCTGGCGCCCAGCCTTCCGGGAAACCACCGATACCGGTACGGGTTGCATCCACGCGCGCCAGACCGCTACGCACCGGCGGCAGACCACTCCAGTAAAGCTTGTAGGAGAAGTTCAGCTCGCTGCCCGCTTTGACCGGCTCAGCCGGTTGCCAGAAGCAGACCACGTTATCCAGCGTTTCACCCGTGGTCGGGATCTCCATCAGGTTGATCGCGCCTTTGCCCCACTTACCGACCGGCTCAACCCACAGGCTGGGACGTTTGTCATACCAGCCAATCACATCCTGATAATCTTTGAAGTCGTGATTAAGCTGCAGCAGGCCAAACCCACGTGGATTCTCATCTTCATAGGCGTTGAACTGCAGACGCTGAGGATTATTCAGCGGACGGGCAATCCATTCGCCTTTACCGGTCCACATCGCCAGGCGATCGGAGTCATGGATCTGCGGATGGTAAGTGTTGCACATGCGGCGTTCGTTGGTGCCGCAGCTGAACATGCTGGTCATTGGCGAGATGCCAATCTGACGGATCTCTTTACGGGCAAACAGGTGGTTTTCCACCTCCATCACCACGCGTTTCTCTTCGCAGTGGATGATGAATTTATAAGCACCGGTGACGCTGGCACCATCCAGCAGGGCGTAGCAGGTAAAGGTGGTATCTTCCGCTTTTGGCGTTTCAAACCAGAAGGCGGTGAAATCGGGAAACTCCTCCTGGCCATTGCTGAAGGTGTTGATCGCTACGCCACGCGCCGAGAGGCCGTACTGGAAAGTATCGTCAACGGCACGGAAGTAGCTTGCGCCAAGGAAGGAGACGATGTCGCGACGGGCCAGTTCCGGTTTTTTAAAGGCGCGGAACCCGGCGAAGCCGAGGTCAGTTTTGCCCTCCAGCTGCTTCGTATCAACTTTGGCGTCGTTGTAGTTGAACAATTCGGGACGGAAGTGAATTTCGCGTGCTTCGCGACTCTCACCGTCAACAGAGAACATGCGGATGCGCCGCTTGAAGCCCATACCGACATGGAAGAACTGAACGTCCAGTTGACGATCGGGCAGGTTGTTCCAGAGTGAGTGGTTGGCGTCATACTGAATTTCGTTGTACGCCTGCGGGGTCAGTGTGGCCAGCGTCTCCGGCAGCGCGCCCGGTGCTCCGCCCCAGGGTTTTTTCGCCAGCGCAGCCGCGTTTTTCTTCAATACGTCGAAATCGAAGCGTACGGCGGTTCCGTCAGCAATGCCATCTTCTGCCCATGCGGATTGCGCAAACAGCGTTGACAGGCCGGTCATGCCGCTGACGGCGGAGAAGGCCATTGACGCTTTCATAAACATTCTTCGATTCATGCCAGAGATTATTCCTTAGCTGTTCGAGGGTGTCGTGACTGTCGTGCAAAATGCACTTTCATGGCCCGATAATCACAGGCAACAGAGGGGTACGACAGTAGGGTTACTGGAAAATTCAGTCACGACAAAATTTATCAGATTAATCAAAGAAGCGAAGCGAAATTCCGCGGTTGCCGCTGCGTCTTACACTTCTTTGCGTAGCGAAACGGCGCACAGCCTGCACTGAGCAAGATTAACAGATGAAAAATCAGGTGATTCCTGGAGCAGGAAATCAGCAGAGCGCCAGATTATGACTATAGTTAATGAACTGCTTTGCAATTCACACGGAGGAAACGATGGTAAATCAGACAAATCAATTCGAAACGGGCCTCGATGACGATATTGCGTTACTGACTGAAACGCTGGAAGAAGTCCTTAAGGCATCAGGCGATCCGGCCGATCAGAAGTACATTGAGCTTAAAAGCAAAGCCGAACAGGCGCTGAACGATGTGAAATCTCGTGTCAGCCAGGCGTCCGATAGCTACTACTATCGCGCTAAACAAGCGGCTTACCGTGCAGACGATTACGTGCACGAAAAACCGTGGCAGGGTGTCGGTATCGGTGCAACAGCCGGTCTGGTACTCGGTCTGCTGCTGGCGCGTCGTTAATCGCGATTCGCTGACCCAGTTGTAGCAGACAACTGTAGTAAAAAAGCGGCGGGGCAATCCCGCCGTTTTTATTGGTTTTTAACTCCCTGAACACCTTCACCTCCCTTGTTCCTGCTTCACCCTCGCTATCTTTATGCGCAACGTGCCTGAGACGCAGTGGTCACAATCCCTGGTGATGCCGATTGTGTCTGGCGGGAGGAGTTCGTACAGTAAAGCAAACGTGAAAAGGAGAACTCAACGTGATTAGAGTAGAGATGCTGTCGACCGGGGATGAGGTGCTGCATGGCCAAATCGTCGATACCAACGCAGCCTGGCTGGCGGATATGTTGTTCCAGCAAGGGTTGCCTATGACCAGCCGTACCACGGTAGGAGATTCACTCGAATCGCTAATCGCCACGCTACAGACGCGCAGCCATGAGGCAGATGTGCTGATTGTGAATGGCGGTCTGGGGCCGACCAGTGACGATCTCAGTGCGCTGGCAGCCGCCAGAGCCTGTGGCGTTGAGCTTGAGGTGCAGCAGGAGTGGCTGGAACAGATGGAAGCCTGGTTCGCCAGCCGGGGACGTGTGATGGCGGCCAGCAATCGCAAGCAGGCGGAAATCCCGGCCAATGCGGAACTGATTGATAATCCGGTCGGTACCGCCTGTGGCTTTGCCCTGCAACTCAATCGCTGCTGGATGTTCTTCACGCCTGGTGTGCCGTCTGAATTTAAAGTGATGGTGGAGCAGCAGATCATCCCCCGTCTGAAAGCGAAATTTTCGCCGCCCGAGCCACCGATTTGTCTGCGGCTGACCACCTTTGGTCGCGGTGAAAGCGATATTGCCGCCGAACTGGAGCCGCTGGCGCTGCCGGAAGGCGTGGTCATGGGATATCGCTCGTCCATGCCGATCATTGAGATCAAGCTCACCGGCCCGGCCAGTCAGCGGGTAGCGATGGAGCAGGTGTGGCAGCAGGTGCGCCTGCAACTGGCGGAGTGCACCATTTTCGAAGGCACCGAAGGCTTACCGGCGCTGCTGGCACGTGAGCTGGAGCAGCGCGGTGAGCAGCTGGCAGTCAGTGAGCAATACACTGCCGGACTGCTTTACTGGCAGTTGGCTGGCGCCAGCGTGCCGCTGCGTGGGGCTGACATCCTGCCATCCGGGCAGGAGACGCTGGAGCAGCAGGTGATCCGCACCCGCGAACTTGCTGCACAGCAGCAGGCCGCGCTGGCGCTCTCTGTTGGCAGCCTGGAGCAGGAAGAGATTTCGGTGGCGCTGCATACGCCGGATGGCAGCTTTGGTCAGCGCGTGAAGTTCAGTACCGGTCGCCATAATCTGGAGACGCGGCAGAAGGTGGTGGCGATGATGGCGATGAATATGCTGCGCCGCTGGTTACACGGCAGCGAAGTGAGCACCGGTCACGGCTGGATTGATGTGGTTGAAACTGTCAGACAGTAATATCAGTGAAAATAAAACGGGCGCCTGAGGCGCCCGTCTTGTATGTGACTGCGAATTAATCCCATACAGCGTCATTCTCGCAGCAATAAATTAGCTCAAAGCGCAGGGAACACGGGCAGAGGAGGAAAGCGTCCCGCGCCTGGGACAAAAACGCCGGGAGCGTTTTTGAACAACGCAACGCGTTGGCCCGGCTACGGGCGCACCTCAGGGATGAGGTGCGTAATCGCGCGGGCCGAGCTGTCAGGGATGACGCTTTTTGCGTCTTTCCGATCTGACCGTGTTCCCTAAGCTGACTCGATCTCACAGCAAATCAAGCCAGACTTATCCCACCTCGGTTATAACTCCAGCTCAATCTCGCCTTTGGCTTTGCAGCAGCAGGGCAGGATCTCATCCTGCTGCACAAAGGCCAGCGGCCGCTGTGGGTAATGCACTTCGCCTTTCAGCAGCCGCATCCGGCAGGAGCCGCAATAACCTTCGCGGCACTGAAACTCCACGCAGAGATTGTTGGCTTCCAGCAGCGTCAGCAGATTGGTATGTTCGTCTGTGCATTCCAGCCGGGTGCCGGAACTGCGCAGAATAACAACGTCGCGGCTCATAATTAAAGCTGGAAGTCGTCGAAGTCGTTAGCGCCTACTTCAGAATCGATCTGACCCACCAGATAGGAGCTCACTTCCACTTCCTGCGGCGCAACCTGAACGTTGTCAGAGACCAGCCAGGAGTTAATCCATGGGATTGGGTTTGAGCGCGTCTGGAACGGCAAATCAAGGCCGACAGCCTGCATACGGATATTGGTGATGTACTCAATGTACTGGCAGAGAATATCTTTGTTCAGGCCGATCATTGAGCCGCCGCTGAACAGATACTCTGCCCACTCTTTCTCCTGCAGCGCTGCTTTCTTAAACAGCTCGAAGCACTCTTCACGGCACTCTGCCGCAATCTCTTTCATCTCCGGATCGTCTTCACCGCTGCGCAGCAGATTCAGCATGTGCTGGGTGCCGGTCAGGTGCAGCGCTTCATCGCGGGCAATCAGCTTGATGATTTTGGCATTGCCTTCCATCAGCTCACGCTCAGCGAACGCGAAGGAACAGGCGAAGCTGACATAGAAACGGATCGCTTCCAGCGCATTGACGCTCATCAGGCAGATATAGAGCTGCTTCTTCAGGGCGCGCAGGCTGACGACAACCGGTTTGCCGTTGACCTGATGCGTGCCTTCACCCAGCTGATGCCAGTAGTTGGTCATCTCAATCAGATCGTCGTAATAGCGTGAGATATCCTGAGCACGCGCCAGAATCTGCTCATTGGTGACGATATCGTCAAACACAACTGCCGGATCGTTAACGATATTACGGATGATGTGGGTGTAAGAACGGGAGTGAATCGTCTCTGAGAACGCCCAGGTTTCAATCCAGGTTTCCAGTTCAGGAATCGAGATCAGCGGCAGCAGCGCGACGTTCGGGCTGCGGCCCTGAATAGAATCCAGCAGCGTCTGATATTTCAGGTTGCTGATAAAAATATGTTTTTCGTGGTCCGGCAGCGCCTGGTAATCGATGCGATCGCGTGAAACGTCGACCTCTTCCGGACGCCAGAAGAAGGAGAGCTGCTTTTCGATCAGCTTTTCAAAGATGTCATATTTTTGCTGGTCGAAGCGCGCCACGTTTACGGACTGACCGAAAAACATCGGCTCTTTCAGCTGATCATTTTTGTTCTGTGAGAAAGTGGAGTAAGCCATAAAAGTTGTCCAAAAGTAGACGAAGCCAGGCCTCGTGAAATGAATGAGGCGGGAGATTCTCCCGCCTGACCATTAGATCTTACAGGCGCCGCTCTCGCAGCCATCATCCTGGATAGAAGGTGCCAGGTCATCCTGCGCATCTTCAGCACCGTCACGGGTGTTTTGATAGTAGAGCGTTTTCACGCCGAACTTATACGCCGTCAGCAGATCTTTCAGCAGCTGTTTCATCGGCACTTTACCGTTGGTGAAGCGCGACGGATCGTAGTTGGTGTTGGACGAAATCGCCTGGTCGATGAATTTCTGCATCAGACCCACCAGTTGCAGGTAGCCATCGTTGTTCGGCATTTCCCACAGCAGTTCGTACTGATCTTTCAGACGCTCATACTCCGGCACGACCTGACGCAGGATGCCATCTTTTGACGCTTTGATGCTGATGTGACCGCGCGGAGGCTCAATACCGTTGGTGGCATTGGAGATCTGCGACGAGGTTTCAGACGGCATCAGCGCAGACAGGGTCGAGTTGCGCAGGCCGTGCGTTTTAATCTCTTCACGCAGGCTTTCCCAGTCGAGATGCAGCGGTTCGTTGCTGATCGCGTCCAGATCTTTCTTGTAGGTGTCGATAGGCAGAATGCCCTGCGCATAGGTGGTTTCATTGAACCACGGGCAGGCACCTTGCTCTTTCGCCAGCTCGTTTGAGGCTTTCAGCAGGTAATACTGAATTGCTTCAAAGGTTTTGTGCGTCAGGCCATTGGCGCTGCCATCGGAGTAGCGCACACCATGCTTCGCCAGATAGTAGGCGTAGTTGATGACGCCGATACCCAGTGTACGACGACCCATCGCGCCACGCTGGGCAGCCGGGATCGGGTAGTCCTGATAGTCGAGCAGCGCATCAAGCGCGCGTACTGCCAGGGTAGCCAGCTCTTCCAGATCGTCGAGGCTTTCGATGGCGCCGAGGTTGAACGCAGAGAGCGTACACAGGGCAATCTCACCGTTTTCGTCGTTAACATCTTCCAGCGGTTTCGTCGGCAGGGCGATTTCCAGGCAGAGGTTAGACTGGCGAACCGGCGCGATGCTCGGGTCAAACGGGCTGTGGGTGTTGCAGTGATCGACGTTCTGAATGTAGATACGGCCGGTAGAGGCGCGTTCCTGCATCATCAGTGAGAAGAGATCGACCGCTTTAACCCGCTGCTTGCGGATGCTCTGATCCTGCTCATATTTGGTATAGAGGCGCTCAAACTCATCCTGATTGGCGAAGAATGCGTCATACAGGCCAGGCACGTCAGACGGGCTGAACAGGGTGATATCTTCGCCTTTCAGCAGGCGCTGATACATTAGCTTATTGAGCTGTACACCATAGTCCATGTGACGCACGCGGTTGCCTTCAACACCACGGTTGTTCTTCAGCACCAGCAGGCTTTCGATTTCCAGATGCCACATCGGGTAGAACAGGGTGGCTGCGCCGCCACGAACGCCGCCCTGAGAACAGGACTTCACCGCGGTCTGGAAATGCTTGTAGAACGGGATACAGCCGGTATGGAACGCTTCACCGCCGCGAATCGGGCTGCCCAGCGCACGGATACGACCGGCGTTGATACCGATGCCGGCACGCTGAGAGACATATTTCACAATCGCGCTGGAGGTGGCGTTGATGGAGTCCAGGCTGTCGCCGCACTCGATCAGCACACAGGAGCTGAACTGGCGCGTCGGGGTGCGTACACCAGACATGATTGGCGTCGGCAGGGAGATTTTAAACGTCGAGATCGCATCATAGAAACGCTTGATGTAATCCATACGTGTGTCGCGCGGGTAGCCGGAGAAGAGGCAGGCGGCGACCAGTATGTAGAGGAACTGCGCGCTTTCGTAGATTTCACCCGAAACGCGGTTCTGCACCAGATATTTGCCTTCCAGCTGCTTCACTGCGGCATAGGAGAAGTTCATGTCACGCCAGTGGTCAAGGAACTCATCCATCTGCGCAAACTCTTCCTGGCTGTAATCTTCCAGCAGGTGGCGATCATATTTGCCCATGTCGACCATCTTAACGACCTGGTCATAGAGCTTTGGCGGCTCAAACTGACCATACGCTTTTTTGCGCAGGTGGAAGATCGCCAGGCGGGCAGCCAGGTACTGATAGTCAGGGGCATCGCGGGAGATGAGGTCTGCTGCGGCCTTGATGATGGTCTCATGAATGTCAGAGGTTCTGATGCCATCATAGAACTGAATGTGAGAGCGCAGCTCAACCTGTGAAACTGAGACGTTGTTCAGCCCTTCAGCTGCCCAGTCCAGCACACGGTGAATTTTGTCGAGATCAATGCGCTCCTGGCGGCCATCGCGTTTAGTAACGAGCAGACTTTGGTTCATGTCGCGTTTTTACCTTTGCGTGAGTATCCAAAAATTAAAAGAAATCCCGGTTTATACACAGCCTATTCATTGTGAATAATGTGTGGATAAACACTACATCTAGGGGGTGATGGGAAAAGCCATAACTACATGGGGGCATATTTTAGTATTTTACGGCCGCTTAACAAGAGCAAAAAATGATGGCTGGAGGGGTTGTAATTCTTGCGAAATTTCTTAGCCCACGCCTTGTAAGGCCTGGCATCATGTCAACCAGATCACACTTTTTTTTCTTATTATGATCGGGCGCGTGTTTCTTATTCAATCCTCAGGATTCAGCAGGAAAAGGGATGAAAAATGGCTAAAAGCCGCTAGCGGGTTGCTGGTCAGCAGAGAATCGGATGCGGTAACGCTGAAGAGGATGGAACCGGGCTGATGTAACCTATTGGCAGACATCAGAATGCCTCTGGCGCGGTGAGTGCTGTGACCGGCACAGGGAGAACGGGCGCAGAAGAGGAGATGCCCGCCCTGATTCAGGCGGGCGGGTCACTCAGACGGCGCGGTGGGTGTGCACCATATAATTCACGTCAGTGCCGGGAGCCAGTTTGAATCGGTTAGTCACCGGGTTGTAATGCAGGCCAATGATGTGGCGTTCACGCAGGGCCGTTTCATCGACCCAGCCCAGCAGTTCGGAAGGACGGATAAATTTCTTCACGTCGTGAGTGCCGCGCGGCAGCATGCGCAACACATATTCCGCACCAAATATCGCCAGCAGCCAGGCTTTTGGATTGCGGTTCAGCGTAGAGAAGAAGACTTCGCCGCCGGGTTTGACCAGCTTCGCACAGGCGTGAACGACTGAGCGCGGATCCGGCACGTGCTCCAGCATCTCCATGCAGGTCACCACATCATATTTTCCGGCGTGCTGCTCCGCATGCTCTTCGACGGTCTGCTGCACGTAGTCCAGCGTCACTCCGCTCTCCAGAGCATGCAGGCGCGCCACGGCCAGCGGTTCCGCGCCCATGTCCAGACCCGTGACCACGGCGCCTTCGCGCGCCATACTTTCGGCTAAGATGCCGCCGCCGCATCCGACGTCGAGCACGGTTTTACCGAATAAGCCGTTGCTGTGCTGCGCGATATAGCCCAGGCGCAGCGGGTTAATGCGGTGCAACGGTTTAAATTCACCCTCCAGATCCCACCAGCGCGAGGCAACGGCCTCAAACTTGGCAATTTCCTGCGCATCGACGTTCTGCTGATGATTCTGCGGTTGTGCATTCATTGAATCGTAACTCCTGACAAAATGTGCCCACAGTATAAACGCTTAACCGCAGATGGCACACCTTTCAGGCACAAGGAAAAGCGGGTGAAATCGGTGGTTAGCGTTCACCAGAGCATTGCAGTGTGATATACTTTCGCACCTTTAAAATCCGGGATTAAGTAGAGGGATAGCGGCTCCATGAGCGACCTTGCGAGAGAAATTACACCGGTCAATATCGAAGAAGAATTAAAAAATTCTTACCTCGGTTACGCCATGTCGGTCATCGTTGGCCGAGCTTTACCCGATGTGCGTGATGGCCTGAAGCCGGTTCATCGTCGCGTACTTTTTGCGATGAGTGTACTGGGTAACGACTGGAACAAACCCTATAAAAAATCTGCCCGCGTCGTCGGTGACGTTATCGGTAAATATCACCCGCATGGTGATTCCGCCGTTTACGACACCATTGTACGTATGGCCCAGCCTTTCTCCCTGCGTTACATGCTGGTGGACGGACAAGGCAACTTCGGTTCCATCGACGGCGACTCCGCCGCGGCGATGCGTTATACCGAAATTCGCATGTCGAAAATCGCCCACGACCTGTTAGCTGACCTGGAAAAAGAGACCGTCGATTTCGTACCGAACTACGACGGCACTGAGCAGATCCCTGAAGTTCTGCCGACCAAAATCCCTAACCTGCTGGTGAACGGCTCTTCCGGTATCGCCGTAGGTATGGCAACCAACATTCCGCCGCATAACCTGCGTGAAGTGATTAACGGCTGCCTGGCTTACATTGAAAATGAAGACATCAGCATTGAAGAGCTGATGGAGCACATTCCGGGGCCTGATTTCCCGACCGCCGCTATCATCAATGGCCGCCGTGGCATCGAAGAAGCGTATCGCACCGGACGCGGTAAAATTTATATTCGTGCGCGTGGCGAAGTGGAAGCCGATGCTAAAACGGGCCGCGAGACCATCATCATTCATGAGCTGCCGTATCAGGTTAACAAGGCACGCCTGATTGAGAAGATTGCGGAGCTGGTGAAAGAGAAGCGTGTCGAAGGCATCAGCGCACTGCGCGATGAGTCTGATAAAGACGGCATGCGTATCGTGATTGAGATCAAGCGCGATGCGGTCGGCGAAGTCGTGCTGAATAATCTCTATTCACTGACCCAGTTGCAGACCTCGTTTGGTATCAACATGGTCGCCCTGCATCAGGGTCAGCCGAAGATCATGGCGCTGAAGGAGATTCTGGACGCCTTTGTTCGCCATCGTCGTGAAGTTGTGACGCGTCGTACTATCTTTGAACTGCGTAAAGCGCGCGATCGTGCGCATATCCTGGAAGGTCTGGCGATTGCGCTGGCGAATATCGATCCGATCATCGAGCTGATTCGTCGTGCACCAAACCCGGCAGAAGCGAAAGCGGGTCTGATTGCACAGTCGTGGGATCTCGGTAACGTGTCAGCGATGCTCGAGCGTGCCGGTGATGACGCCGCGCGTCCGGAGTGGCTGGATCCACAATATGGCATCCGTGATGGTCAATACTATCTGACCGAGCAGCAGGCTCAGGCAATTCTGGATCTGCGTCTGCAGAAACTGACCGGCCTTGAGCACGAGAAGCTGCTGGATGAGTATAAAGCGCTGCTGGAGCAGATCGCTGAGCTGCTGCGCATTCTGTCGAACGCGGACCGTCTGATGGAGGTGATCCGCGAAGAGCTGGAGCTGATGCGTGATCAGTTCGGTGATGAGCGTCGCACAGAGATTACCGCCAACACGGCTGACATTAATATCGAAGACCTGATCAATCAGGAAGATGTTGTGGTGACATTGTCGCATCAGGGCTATGTGAAGTATCAGCCGCTGACCGACTATGAAGCGCAGCGTCGTGGTGGTAAGGGCAAATCAGCCGCACGTATCAAAGAAGAGGACTTCATTGATCGTCTGCTGGTCGCCAATACGCATGACACGATTCTTTGCTTCTCCAGCCGTGGCCGTCTCTACTGGATGAAGGTTTACCAGCTGCCGGAAGCAAGCCGTGGCGCACGTGGACGTCCAATCGTCAACCTGCTGCCGCTGGAAGCCAACGAGCGTATTACGGCGATTCTGCCGGTACGTGAGTATACCGAAGGCTTTAATATCTTTATGGCGACCGCGCTCGGTACCGTGAAGAAGACCGCACTGAAAGAGTTCAGCCGTCCACGCAGCGCGGGCATTATTGCCGTGAATCTGCGTGACGACGATGAGCTGATCGGTGTGGCGCTGACCAACGGTAACGATGAAGCGATGCTGTTCTCAGCGGCCGGTAAAGTGGTGCGCTTTGCAGAAACCGCAGTCCGTGCGATGGGTCGTACCGCCTCTGGCGTACGCGGCATCAGGCTGGCTGAAGGCGATCGCGTTGTGTCATTGATTGTGCCGCGTGAAGAGGGTGCAATTATGACCGTGACGCAGAATGGTTACGGCAAGCGTACGGCCAACAGCGAATACCCGACCAAGTCGCGTGCGACTCAGGGTGTTATTTCAATCAAAGTGACCGAACGTAATGGTCCGGTGATTGGCGCCGTTCAGGTCGTTGATGGCGATCAGATTATGATGATCACCGATGCCGGTACGCTGGTGCGTACCCGCGTTTCAGAAGTGAGCGTCGTGGGTCGGAATACCCAGGGTGTGATTCTGATTCGTACCGCAGAGGATGAGAACGTCGTGGGTCTGCAGCGTGTTGCCGAGCCGGTTGAAGAAGAAGAGCTGGATTCAATCGACGGTAGCGTGGCGGAAGGCGAGGAAGATATCGCGCCGGAAGCAGAGAACGACGATGAAGAGATTGCGCCGGAAGCGGATGCAGAAGACGAAGACGACGCGGCTGAAGACGAAGAGTAATTTGTCTGGCGTGAGCTGAGGTTCGTTGCAGAAACGGCAGGTCAGGGGAAACCCGGCCTGCCGTTTTTTTTGTGTGATGGGGAGGGAGCAGGGAGCTTAGGGCTGGAGGCTGGAGGCTGGAGGCTGGAGGCTGGTTGCTGGTTGCTGGTGGCTGTGAGTTGGGAGCCGCCGAAAGGCCCACTATGCCCGATCGCAAAGGATTCCCGCATCCATGCGGATCGGCCACGCCATCGCGGGCCAGACGCTTTGCTCTTCGGGCACAGCAGGCCTTTCTTGTTGGGATTTGGGTGTCGCTTTGAGGGGATGGGCGTGTTGTTTGAGGTGTGAGAGGCGGGTCGGGAAAATGGCGGGTGGCGGGTGGCTGGTGGCTGATGGCTGTGAGTCGGGAGCCGCCGAAAGACCCGCTATGCCCGATCGCAAAGGATTCCCGCATCCATGCGGATCGGCCACGCCA
This sequence comes from Pantoea sp. BJFS-204, assembly GCF_049310725.1. Taxonomy (NCBI): domain Bacteria; kingdom Pseudomonadati; phylum Pseudomonadota; class Gammaproteobacteria; order Enterobacterales; family Erwiniaceae; genus Pantoea; species Pantoea sp. BJFS-204. The sequence continues at coordinate 352,575 of NZ_JBMOWE010000001.1, forward strand.
TCCCTGGCGTGGACGCTTTGCTCCTCGGGCATAGCGGGCCTTTCTTGTTGGGATTTTGACGTCGCTTTGAGGGGGATATGTGTGTATTTGTTTAAGCCGTGAGAGGCGGCCATTTTTTGTTGGGATAAAGATGTTGCTTTGGCTGTCTTAAAAGATTCCCAAACCGCCCGCTAAGCCTGCGGCTGGCTGGCTTTTTACGCCCGATAAAGCTAGTGTATGGGCATTAAAAATCGATGATGCGACTAACCTTGCCAACTGCGAGTTACCTTTGAAATATCCTGTCTCTTTCCGCACTACGCTTCGCATCTCGCGCTATCTTTTCCGCGCGCTGGCGCTGCTAATCTGGACGCTGGGCGCCGTTCTTACTGCGTTTTACATTATCAGCGTGCTGCACAATAAAGAGACGCAGGTTCGGCAGGAGTTTGCCAGCAACTACGGCACCATACAGTGGTATGTGCGCCATTCGGCGGACATGATGCGTGAGCTGAAATATATCACCGAGAACCGCTTAACCAACGCCAGCAGCGGTCTGGATGTGCTGACCGGTATGATGCCAGGCAAAACATCCCAGCCGCAGTTTACGCCCCTGTTTTCGGATGGCGACTGTACCTCGATGAGCAATACCTGGCGCAACTCGCTCGATTCACTCAGTTACTACATCAATTACTGGAAAAGTAACTTCGCCTCATCGTATGAGCTGAATCGGGTGTTCTTTATCGGTGGCGAGAGTCAGTGTCTGGCCGACTTCACGATTGGCAGCAGCAATGCTGACCGGGAACGCAGCCTGAAATCGCTGCGTGAGAATGTGCTGCGCTATCGCAACAGCAGCGAAGAAGATCGCCGCAATCCGATGTACTGGATTAACAGCAGTGCTCAGCCAGGCGTCGGAACCTTCTTTATGGTGGTGCCCGTCTACGTTGCTAATAAGTTACAGGCGCTGCTTGGCGTCGAACAGAATATCCGTCTGGATGAGTTTATTCAGCCGGGCAGCCTGCCGATTATCGCCTCCATTACCGATGAAAATTATCGTCCACTGCTAAATTCGCGGCGCGGCGGGCTGGGCTTCTCGCTCGATAGTCTTCCTGATGATAAAACCTGGTTCGGATACCTGAATGGTTATCGTCAACTGGTTCTGAAAAAGCCGCTGCCGCCTTCCGATCTTAACGTGGTGTGGTCGATATCTACCGACGTGATGGTGGATCAGCTCAAGCTGATGATCATTAATGCGCTGCTGCTCAATATTTTCAGCGCTGTCATTCTGTTTACCCTCGCCTGGCTATTTGAGCGCCGGATGTTCCTGCCGGCGGAGGAGAACGCGCACCGGCTGGAAGAGCATGAGCAGTTTAACCGTAAGATTGTCGCCTCTGCGCCGGTCGGGATCTGTATTTTACGCACCAGCGACGGCACCAATATTCTGAGTAACGAGCTGGCGCACAATTATCTGACGTTGCTGACGCAGGAAGATCGCCTGCGGCTGAATGAGATTATTGGCGGGCAGCAGGTCAACTTTGTCGATGTGCTCACCGGCAGTAATACCAATTTGCAAATCAGCTTCGTGCATTCACGCTATCGTAATGAGAACGTGGCGATTTGCGTGCTGGTCGACGTCTCGGCGCGCGTGCGGATGGAGCAGTCGCTGCAGGAGATGGCCCACGCGGCAGAGCAGGCGAGCCAGTCAAAATCGATGTTCCTTGCCACAGTCAGTCACGAACTGCGCACGCCGCTTTATGGCATTATCGGGAATCTCGATCTGCTGCAGACCAAAGAGCTGCCCAGCGGTATCGACTCGCTGGTGACGGCGATGAACAACTCCTCCAGCCTGCTGCTGAAAATCATCAGCGATATTCTCGACTTCTCAAAAATCGAATCAGAGCAGCTGAAAATTGAGCCGCGTCCGTTTGCACCTCGTGAAATCGTGACCCACATCGTCGGCAACTATCTGTCGCTGGTGGTGAAGAAGCGGCTTACGCTCTACTGCTTTATTGAGCATGACGTTCCGCAGGTGCTGGACGGCGATCCGCTGCGTCTGCAGCAGGTGATCTCTAACCTGCTGAATAACGCGATTAAGTTCACGCATACGGGCTGTATTATCCTCCACGCTTACGTTGCGCAGGGCTATCTGGCATTCCGCGTCCGTGATACTGGCGTCGGCATTCCGGCAAAAGAGCTGCCACGCCTGTTTGATCCCTTCTTCCAGGTGGGAAATGGCGTGCAGCGTAATTTCCAGGGCACCGGGCTGGGACTGGCGATCTGTGAAAAGCTGATCAATATGATGGACGGCGACATTGAGGTCGACTCAGAGCCAGGTATGGGCAGCCAGTTTATTGTGCGTATTCCAATCTACAAAGGGCAGAAGCCGTCACTGATGCTGCTGGAGGATTTACAGGATAAGAAAATCTGGCTGGCGATGCGTAACGAGTACCTCGCGGAATTTATTACGCGTCAGATTCAGCAGCAGGGCATTCAGGTCGGGGAGTATAACGGTAAGCCTGGCCATGACGATGTGGTGATGACCGATTACGAACTGGATATTGATGTTCCGTTGCGGGCACTGGTCACTTTCGATGGATCGCATGTGGATATGCCGCGTGAACGTCAGCCTGGCCGCTGGATCCACTCTACCGCCACGCTGCATGAGGTTCCGGCGCTGCTGGCGCGCATCTATCGGATCGCACTGGGCAACGACGCCGCAGATGCGCTGTTGCTGGCCGCACCGGTAGAAGAGAAAGTGCATAACGATGACATCATGGTGCTGATTGTCGATGACCATCCGATTAATCGCATGCTGCTGTCGGAACAGCTCGGCACGCTGGGCTATCAGGTGAAGACTGCGCAGGATGGCGTTGATGCACTTAATGTACTGAGTCGTAATGAGATTGATATCGTACTGACCGACGTGAACATGCCGAATATGGATGGTTATCGCCTGACGCAGCGGTTGCGTCAGCTGGGCCATCTCTTCCCGGTGGTTGGCGTGACGGCGAATGCGCTGGCGGAAGAGAAACAGCGTTGCATGGATGCGGGCATGGATAACTGCCTGTCGAAACCGGTGACGTTAGATGTGCTGAAAGTGACGCTGGCAATCTATGCTGATCGGGTACGTAAAACGCGGATGGGGTAGGGCAGGAAAGGGCAGAGGCGAGGCGGTGCAGGCTGCACCGCCTCAGGAAGTAACTTAGTCTCTTTCGACCTGAGTCTGGCTGACAGACGACAGGTAGTTCAGCAGTGCGATATCGTTATCCACGCCCAGTTTCATCATCGCTGATTTCTTCTGGCTACTGATGGTTTTGATACTGCGGTTCAGCTTCTTGGCAATCTCGGTGACCAGGAAACCTTCTGCAAACAGACGCAGCACTTCGCTCTCTTTCGGTGACAGGCGTTTGTCGCCATAACCACCCGCGCTGATTTTCTCCAGCAGTTTCGCAACGCTTTCCGGCGTATATTTCTTGCCTTTCTGCAGTGCAGCCAGTGCCTTTGGCAAATCGGTAGGCGCGCCCTGTTTCAGTACAATCCCTTCGATATCGAGATCAAGCACTGAACTCAGAATCGCCGGGTTATTGTTCATGGTCAGAACAATAATCGAGAGATCCGGGTAGTGGCGTTTAATATATTTAATCAGCGTAATACCATCGCCATACTTCTCACCTGGCATAGAGAGGTCGGTGATCAGGACGTTGGCGTCAAGCTTGGACAGATTATTGATCAGTGCTGTTGAGTCTTCGAACTCACCTACAACGTTAACCCATTCAATTTGTTCCAGAGATTTTCGGATACCGAAAAGGACAATTGGATGGTCATCGGCAATAATTACGTTTAAGTTATTCATCTTATTGGTTACCTTGCTGCAGCAGTTGATTGACGTAAGCGTCAATATCACTGGTGGTATTTGTAATGTTTGAATCGTCACACGCTTTAATGTGGTGTTCTAACTCTTCACAAAGCTGTTTGCCGGGAGTCAGATTGAGCATGGCAAACACGCCCTTTAGGCGATGCGCTGTCTGAGCAAGCGAGGCGTAGTCCTTTTCCGCCGACTCAGTATACAGCCTCTTCACATCAACCGGTACTGTCTCCGTAAACAGCTGGAAATAGCCGCCGCTCATCAATGGCGTGGCCGCGTCGTCTTCCGTGTCGTTATCCATCACATCATGCGACAGTTGCTTCTCTATCAGTGCCAGCAATGCATCCAGCAGCGCATTACTGAGATTGAAATTGACCCGATACTGCTGGTCGTTCAGTGCATGGTGCCCCAGTTCATCTTCCGCCAGCAGCAGTGCCCAGCCGCTAAGCTTTGATGGATCGTCGGTCACCAGCACATCGTGATCCTGACCGGAAATGCGCTCGTCGGGTGTCAGACAACGCGCTCCCCAGTTTTCCAGATGGCGGCAGACAATTTTATGCACGTCCTCCACGGTGATCTCCACCAGCGCGGTAACGCCATCCAGAATTTTTTCCTCTTCTTCTTCGCGCTTCTGCTCCAGCACCAGCGGCAACTGCATGTTGTAGCGCGTGCCGATATCCGCTTTTGCCACGATATCCAGGCTGCCACCCATCTGCTTGCAGAGCTGCTTACAGAGGAAGAACGCCATGCCAGAAGCCTGTCCGTAGCGATCCTGACTGGTATCGCCCAGGAACGGGAAGTCGACATTGGCCAGTTCATCCACCGTCAGGCCCGCACCGGTATCCACCAGTTCGATAATCAATCTATCGGCCTGCTTGTCCGCAGCCTTAACTTCCAGGGTGATTTTCCCCCAGCGGGTGGTGGTCAGGGCGTAGTGCATCAGCGTGGTCAGCACTTTACGCAGGGCGCGACGGTCGCCAAAGCGCGTCTCATCATTAGCCAGGTGATTATTCACCACCAGCGACAGCCCTTTGCGGCGCATCAGCGGCAGGCTTTCCAGCGCGATCTCATCCAGCAGTTCCTGCAGGTTAAAGACGGTCGCATCGGGTGACCAGTCGTGCGCCTCAAGCCGGTTCAGCAGCACAATATCATCCACCAGCCGCGCCAGCCCCTGACTCTCATCGAGCAGGTCCAGCACGGTCTCATCGGCATCACGCTGGCTGAGCTGTACCAGCTGCGTCACCATCTTCTCCAGGGGCTGATTCAGCGCGTGGCCCAGATTGTGCAGCAGCTGCTGTCGCATCTGATGGTTACGATCCAGCACCTGCTGCGCTTTTTGCAGCTTCTTATTCACCAGCAGCTCGCGATCCTGGTCACGCATCATAAACAGCTGGGTATGCGGCGACAGCACGCTGCGGGCGTGGCGAATCTCATACACTTCGTTATTGATGGTGGCCTGCAGCACGCCCTGATGCTGGTCGGACATATTAATGATCTTCTGCAGATTGAGGTGAGGCAAAAGATGTTCAGCAATCTTATTGCTCAGCAGGGTGCGGTTGCTGGCAAAGTCATACACCAGCAGACCGACCGGCAGACTGGCCACAATCTCTTCATTTAATACCCGCAGCGAATCGAGTTCAGCGCTCTGGTTCTCGCTGGGACGCAGCGACTGCTGGCGCAGCAGCACGATACCCGCCAGTGAAAGCAGGAACAGCAGCAGGTTAATCAGCAGAGGCCAGAGCAGATTATGCAGGGTGTCGATAATCAGACGGCCAATCGGCACCTGATAAACCAGCTGCAGCGAGGTGCTGGGCAGGGTGGCCGTAATCTCGATATTGGGATTAACCAGTGAGATGCGGGTATTTTCCACCTCCTGCTGTTCACTACTGCTGGCAGGCATTGAGCTGTCCTGACGCAGCTGGAAATTTTCCAGCGGCATGTTCTGCGGAACAATATCGTTAACCGGCAGATCAAAGGCGACCACTGTGGCCAGATGGCCTGGCTGATTAAAGGTGGTACGCAGCGTGAAATAGTGATCGTTCTGGAAGGCGAGGTGGCGCAGCGGTGAGAAACTCTCGCGCTCATCGAGCGCATTCGCCTGCTGCAACATCTCAGCACGACGGCCATCAACCATTGAACTGATGGCGCTCTCTTTATAACGCGTCGCCATATCTTTCAGCGGCAGGGTCGAGATCATAATCAGGCTATTGTCCTGACCATTTAAAAAGTACATCGACCAGGTGGGATTTTCTGCGCCCCACAGCGTGTCGAGATAGTTCGACATCCGCATGGTCATGTCCAGCGTGCTGCTGTCATGTGAGCCGAAAATCAGCGCTTCCGTTTTACGCCGGGTTTTTTCCAGATAGTAGACGTCAGGACGCAGTCGCGTCTCCTGCAGGTTACTGCCGGGTGTTGCACCTGCCGCACTGGTAGAGAGGTTTTCATAGATCTGCCAGGTGGCAAAGCGATAGGCATCAATGCGCTTCTGAACGTCACGTGCCAGATCGTCCATGGCATAGCGCTTCCCGGTCAGCCAGGCATTCACCGAGTTATGCACCATAAAGCCCAGCGCCAGCAGGAGCACCAGATTGAAAACCACAAAAAAGCGGGTGACGTTGCCGGAGGTCAGTGGAAACTTATACAACATAGCGTGTCAGGTACCTGAATTATTGCGCAACTTTTCGCGCACTGGCGGCTACCGCTAACAGCAACAGGGCGATCGCTAAAAATGCGCCGCTGAGGCTGATCCATTGCGAAATGAATCCGATTAAAGCCGGACCTGAGAGAATACCCGCATATCCCAGCGTTGTCATGGCAGAAATCGCCAGGTTCGCAGGCATATCCTGTTGATTCCCGGCAGCATTGAACAACATCGGCACCGTGTTAGATAAACCAAAGCCGACCAGCAGGAAAGCCAGCAGGGCGATCTCCGGCCACGGCAGCCAGACGGCCAGACTCATGCCCGCGGCGGCGGTCAGCGCGCCGGTCAGCATCACCGGGTAGCGACCAAAACGCTGGATGATCTTATCGCCGCTAAAACGGCCCAGCGTCATCGCTACGGAAAACACCGCATAGCCCAGTCCGGCCCAGGCGGGTGACATCTCCGGGTTCTGCAGCAGCAGCAGCGCGCCCCAGTCCAGCACGGCCCCTTCCGCCAGGAACAGGATAAAGCAGAGCAGGCCAAGAAACGCGACCCAGCCGCGTGGGATCACCAGCCAGGGTTGATCGGGCTGATGCAGGCGTTCATTCATTAAGACCGGCAGTCGCCACAGCAACAGCAACAACATCACTGCCATTACCACCAGCGTGGCGGCCAGGGGTGAAAAAGACTGGCTCAGCAACAGGCTGACCGTGCCCGCACCCAGAATCCCGCCAAGACTAAAGAAGCCATGGAAGCCGGACATCATCGGTTTATCCGCCGCCTGCTCAACCTGAACCGCCTGATAATTCATCGCCACATCCAGCATGCCCAGCCCGGCGCCAAACAGCATCAACGCAGCCGCCATGACCAGATGAGAGTCAGCCGTGGCCAGTAGCGGCATCATCATCAGCACTAACAGGGTAGAGAAGCACATCACCCGACGGCAGCCAAACCGCCCCACCAGTGTGCCGGTCACCGGCATCGCGGCCAGCGAACCAATACCCAGACAGAGCAGTAACGCGCCCAGTGATGCGCCGCTGAGCTGCAGACGATCGCGGGCAAACGGCACCAGCGGAGCCCAGGCTGACATTCCTAAGCCATTGATCAAAAAGATGGTGCGCGTGCCCCAGTTCAGGCGGCTCTGATGTTTGTTTTGTTGTGCAGCGTCCAGTGCGGTCATAGGTCAGATTCATCAATGGTAAAGCGGAAAAGTGTAGCACTGGCCGTGAGTCAGTGGTCGTTGCGCCTCTTATCAGGAAGGGGATTGCAACATGGCATAAATGACAAAACCGGGAGTTTACCGACTTTTGTCGCGCTGCGAATTTTTTCCAGAACTTTCCTGGCATGACCACCGCCCCGCAGAATGACTTAACTCAAATTTCACTGTCGTTTTTCAACGACTTGCTGCTGAAAAATCGGAACAGGGCCACTGATAAATGATGGCTGAATCGCTTAATGAACAAATTTTTTTTACAGCCCTGATGTTCCGGTAGTGGTGGTTTTTTAACCTCTCCGCATCATTTCCGGAAACAGTCAGCAATAAATTGACATGTAAAAACAAAGGCAAAGCGGATTTTATGAAAACCTTTTTTCAAGTGAGGCTTATGTAATGAAGATTAAACCATAATGAAATCTGTACATTGAAATTGTTTTTTAACACGGCTACGCTAAAACTTAATCTGTCAGAAACGTTACATTTTGCGTGAATCTGTACAAGTAAAACTAACAATAATAGCGTCACTCGCCACTCTGATTAGGGGCGTGCGACCAACTTTGGCTTTGCCGTTTCGACATACACCAGGTTAAGACATCTTCTGATCTTCAGAAGGTGAAACTATGTGTGAACACTGTAAGCATAAAATAATTTTATGTTTATGGATTCAGTATATTAGCTAATCTGGTGGAGTAGAGGTTACAAATGGCAGAACTCACGCAAGGCCGTGTAGACATTATCTCGCGCGAAAACGGCACACTCATCTCGCAGTCCGTCAGCGGTTCGTCACAATCCATTAACCTCACCGAGCCCAGCGTCGTGCGCATCAGCGGCACCCGCGACATGGTGACGCAGTATGAGCGCCAGGGTAACGATCTGGTGCTGCATATGCGCGACGGCAAGACTGTCCGCTATCAGAAATTCTTCCTCGACGACGCCGATGGCCAGCACAGCGAACTGGTGTTCGATGATGGCGTCAACCCACCGGAACATGCGCTCTTTCCACAGACCGCAGAAGGGGCTGAACTCGCTTCCACGTCGGTCACGCCAACCTATGAATCACTCGACAGCGTAGAGCCGCTGCTGCTGGCAGATAACGCCAACACCTCGATGGGTGTGATAACGGCGGGCGGTCTGGGTGTGCTCGGCTTAGCCGGTCTGGCCGTTGGCGTCGGCGGTGGTGGTGGTGGCGGCGGTGGGGGTAACGGTGGCGGCAATGATGGTGGCACCGATCCTGGAACACCGGTCACGCCGGGGACGCCTGCTATCACGCTCAATGCATTCGCTGGCGATGATGTTCTGGATAACGCGGAAAAAAGCAGCGATCAGGTACTGAGCGGCACCACCAGTAATGTCGAAGCGGGTCAGATTGTCACTGTCACGCTGGGCGGCCAGACCTACAACGCCATCGTCGGTGCTGACGGCAGCTGGAGCGTCACTATTCCTGCTGCCGCGCTGGCGGGACTCGCCGCAGGCACCACCACCATCGACGTCAGCGTCACTAACGCGGCGGGCACGACGACCACCGGCAGCCTGCCCATTACCGTCGCGGCCGCCGATCCCGGCACACCGGCTGCGCCGTCCATTAGCCTGAACCCGTTTGCGGGCGATAACCTGCTGGATAACAGCGAAAAAACCACGCCACAAACGTTGTCCGGCAGCACCAGCAATGTCGAAGCGGGCCAGCAGGTCAGTGTGACATTGGGCGGACAGAGCTATAACGCCACTGTGGGGGCGGATGGCAGCTGGAGCGTCTCAATTCCGGCTGCCGCACTCTCGGCGCTGGCTGCAGGCAGCAGCACCATTTCGGTCAGTGTGACCAGCGCCGCGGGCACGGCGGCTGCCGCCAGCCTGGGTATCCAGGTGCAGGCACCTGACACCACCCCTGGTGTGCCAGCCCTGACGATCGCCCCGTTTACCGGCGACGACGTGCTGAGCAACGCAGAAAAAACCAGCGATCAGATTCTTAGCGGCAGCACCACCAACGTCGAAGCCGGGCAGATCGTCACGGTTACCCTGGGCGGCCAGAGCTACAGCGGCAGCGTGGCAGGCGACGGTAGCTGGAGCATTACCGTGCCTGCTGATGCGCTGACCGCACTGGCATCCGGCACCACCACGGTGACTGCCACCGTTGCTAACCAGGCAGGAACCGCTGCCAGCGGTAGCCTGACCGTAAACGTAGAGCCACCACTGACTCAGCCGGGTACGCCCGTTATCACCATCGATCAGTTTGCCGGTGATGACATTCTCAGCAATGCCGAGAAAAGCAGCGATCAGGTACTTAGCGGCACCACCACCAATGTGGAAGCGGGCCAGATTGTCACCATCACGCTGGGCGATCAGACCTACAGCGCAGTAGTGGATGCGCAGGGCAACTGGAGCGTCACGCTCTCGCCTGCGGCACTGAATGCGCTGGCAGCCGGTTCGGTTGCGATTTCCGCGGTCGTCACCAGCCAGGCTGGCATTGAAGCCAGTGAAAACCGCGCGATCAGCATTGATACGCCGGTCGTTCCGGGCCCGCCATCCGTCACGCTGGATGATTTTGCCGGGGACAACGTGCTGAGTAATGGGGAGAAAGTCACCGATCAGACACTCACCGGCAGCACCAGCAATGTTGAACCCGGTCAGCTGGTAACCGTCACCCTGGGCGGCCAGACTTACAGCGGCAGCGTTGATTCGCAGGGCAACTGGAGCGTTACTTTGCCATCGGCGGCCCTGAGCGCCCTGGCGGCAGGTGAAACGACGCTGACGGTTTCAGTCAGCAATGTGGCCGGTGATACCGTGACCGGCACGCTGCCCATCACCGTGGAAGCGCCTGTCACACTGCCGGGCGAACCCACCGTCACCATTGGTCAGTTTGCCGGGGATGACATCCTCAGCAACGATGAAAAAGGGACGGCCCAGACGCTCTCCGGCTCCACCACCAACATCGAAGCGGGCCAGACGGTGACAGTCACCTTCGGTGGCCAGACTTACCTCGGCACCGTCGATGGCAGTGGTAACTGGAGTGTAATTGTTCCGGCAGCCGCGCTGGGTAATCTGCCTGCGGGAGCTAATACCATCAGCGTTACCGTCAGCAATGCCGATGGCGTGAGCACTACCGAAATCCGCGATATCGCAGTTGAGACGCCAGTAACGGAACCGGGCGTGCCGTCTCTGATCCTGAATGATTTCGCCGGCGATAACCTTCTGAGCAACGACGAAAAAGCGGTCGATCAGCTTGTCAGCGGTAGCACCAGTAATGTCGAAACCGGGCAGATCGTGACGGTCACCCTGGGCGGTCAGACCTACAGTGCCAGCGTGCAGGGTGATGGCAGCTGGAGCGTCGCCGTGCCGTCAGCCGCGCTGAACGCGCTGGCAGCAGGCACCACCACACTGACCGTCTCGGTCAGTAATGCAGCGGGCGACACAGTCACTTCAACGCAGCCAGTCACTGTCGAAGCCCCGGTAACGCAGCCGGGTGAAGCCACCGTAACCATCGACGCCTTTGCCGGGGATGACATCCTCAGCAACAGCGAGAAAGCCAGCGATCAGCTGCTGAGCGGCACCACCACTAATATCGGCGAAGGCCAGCAGGTCACTGTCACTCTGAACGGAGAGACTTTTACCGCCACGGTCGGCGCGGATGGCAGCTGGAGCGTGTCGATTCCTGCCAGTTCGCTGGCGGCGCTGACAGCCGGTAGCGCAGCCCTGAATGTGACGGTGACAGATCAGTCTGGTACTCAGATCACTGAAACCCGCGACTTCCTGGTGGAGTCCTCGGGCACCGGGCCAGGCACCCCGACGCTAACTCTCAATGCCTTTGCTGACGACAACATCCTGAGCAACGATGAGAAGCTGGAAGCGCAGGCGGTCTCCGGCAGCACCACCAACGTCGAGGCGGGCCAGATTGTCACGGTGACGCTGGGCGGCCAGAGCTACAGCGGAACGGTTGGCGCCGACGGCAGCTGGAACATTGCCATTCCGGCCGATGCACTCGGTGCGCTGGCAGCCGGTTCTGCCTCGCTGGTGGTCACGGTCAGCAATGCGGCAGGCACCACCGTAAGTGACACGCTGCCGATCACGGTTGAGCCGCCGGTTACCGAGCCGGGCCAGCCCACTATCACGCTCGATCAGTTCGCCGTGGATGACGTGCTGAGCAACGATGAGAAAACCAGCGATCAGCTGCTGAGCGGCAGCTCAACCAATGTCGAGGCGGGTCAGGTCGTGACCGTTACGCTGGGCGACCAGACTTACAGCGCCACGGTCGGCGCGGATGGCAGCTGGAGCCTGAGCGTCCCGGCCAGCGCGCTGGCGGCACTGACGGCGGGCAACGCGACTATCGCGGCCACAGTCACCAATCAGGCGGGCGTAACAGTCAGCGAAGATCGGGTGATTGCGGTGGAAGCGCCAGCGGAACCGGGTACGCCGACGGTGACGATCGCCCTGTTTGCCGGTGACGATCTGCTGGATAACAGCGAAAAAGCGCTGGACCAGACGCTGTCCGGCAGCACCAGCAACGTGGAGGCGGGCCAGACGGTCACCATTACCCTGGGCGGCCAAAATTACACTGCGCTGGTCAACGCGGATGGCAGCTGGAGCACGCAGATCCCCTCTGCGGCGCTCAGCGCACTGGCGGCGGGCAGCAGCACCATCGCGGTCAGCGTCACAACGGCGGCAGGCGCCTCAGCTACCGACACCCGCGATATTAACGTCGCCCCGGCGGCAGGCGAACCTGGCGTGGTTTCCATTAGTGAACCTGTCAGCCTTGATGGTTTCCTGAACCAGCAGGAGCTGAGCAGCGATCTGATCATCAGCGGATCTGCAGTCGGCGTTAACCCGGGCCAGGCAGTGCAGCTTAACTTTAACGGCAGCAATTACAGCGCGGTAGTGAACAGCAATGGCTTCTGGAGCGTCACCGTTCCGGCAGGCGATCTCACCACTATTACCGACGGCGTAAAACTGATTTCGGTCACCACCACCGACGCCACCGGCGCACTGCTGACCGACTCCGCTCAGCTGAATGTAGTCGCAGCCACGCTGCCGCAAATCACGCTGGAGGAGAGCGCGATCACCGATGGCCTTCTCAACCGGGTGGAAGCGGGCAGCGATCTGCTGATCGGCGGCAGCACCGGCAAAGCCGTGCCGGGCCAGCAGGTTGAACTGGAACTTAACGGTAAAACCTACAGCACCACGGTCAATCCTGACGGCAGCTGGAGCCTGGCGCTGCCGGCCGCCGATCTCGCCTTACTGCCACAGGGCGCCAACAGCCTGATCATTACCGCGATTGATGAAGCAGGCAACCGCGTGGACGAGACGCTCAACTTCAGCGTCGACACGCTGCCACCGAATCTGATTGTGGCAGAGGTCGCAGGCGGCGATGGCATTCTCAACAGCAGCGAAGTGGCTGCCGGTCTGCCGGTCAGCGGTTCAGGTGCGTTGCCGGGCGAAGTGGTTTCTGTCTCGCTGAATAACGTGAGTTACAGCGCCACCGTAGATGGGCAGGGCAACTGGACGGTGGATCTGCCGCCAGCGGCGCTGCAGGCCCTGTCAGATGGCAGCAGCTATACGCTGGTAGTTACGCTGACTGATGCCAGCGGTAACACCACCACGCAGACGCAGCCCCTGGCGGTCAGCACGCAGCCTCCGGTTGCAACCGTTACCGCACCGGGCGGTGATGGCGTCCTGACCAACAACGAACTCACTACGCCGCTGCAAATCAGCGGAACCGGCACCCCGGGCGACAGCGTGACGGTGGAATTAAACGGTAAGTCCTACACCGCCATTGTTGACGAAAACAGTAACTGGAGTGCATCCGTCCCGGTGGCCGATCTCGGCACGCTGACCAATCAGACCTATCCGGTGACCGTCACCGTGACCGATCCGGCCGGTAACATCAGCACTCAGAATACGGAACTGCGGGTGGCTACCGCGGTGCCCGCTCTGACGCTCAACGATCTCAGCGATGATGGCGTGATCAACGTCAGCGACGCGCAGCAGCCGCTAATCGTCAGCGGAACCGGCGACGAAGGCGACATCATCCGCGTCACGCTGAATAACGTGGCCTACAGCGCCGTGGTGGCGCAGGGTGGCAGCTGGAGTGTCACCGTTCCGGCATCCGACCTGGTAAATGTGCCCAACGGTACCCAACCGGTATCGGTAGTGGCGACAGACGCCGATGGTAATACCACGCCAGCCAGCAGTTCGCTGATTTTCGCCACCACACCGCCGTTGCTGGAAGTCTCCACGCCGGGCAGTGATGGTTATATCAATATCGCTGAACACACTCAGGATCTCACACTCGACGGACGCGGGGGGGCCCAGGGCGACACCGTCACGGTGAGTTTCAATGGCGAGACCTACACCGCCACCGTGGATACCGATGGCGCGTGGAGTGTTACGGTGCCCGCCGCGATTATCAGCCAACTGGGTGACGCAACCTATCCGGTGGATGTGGTACTCAGCGATGCATATGGTAACAACAGCACCGTACCGACCAGCGTCACTGTGCTGGCGGCAACGTCGCCGGCGCTGACCATTAATCCCGTGACCGGCGATAATCAGGTCGACAGCGCTGAACAGCTCACCGACATTCTGGTCACCGGTAACGTCACCGGCGTACCGGCAGGTCAGCCGGTATTGCTGACCATCAATGGCCAGTCTTACGATGGCGTAGTACAGGCGAACGGTAGCTGGAGTGTGTCGCTGCCAGCCGGATCGCTGGGCGGCGCAGGCGATAAAACCTTCACCGTGGCGATTACCGATGTGGCCGGTAACCCGGCGCTGCCTGCTGAAGGGCAGTTTAGCGTGGTTACTTCACCCGTACCGTCGCTGTCGATTGCCCCAATCAGTGACGACAATGCGCTGAATGCCCTGGAGGCGCAGAGCGATCTTATCCTCAGCGGCGGTTCAGCGAACCTGCCGGCTAACAGCCCGATCAGCGTAACGCTGGTGACTGGCGGCACCGTCTACAGCACGACGACCGATGAAACCGGTGCGTGGACCCTGACCGTGCCGGCTGCCGATCTGGCGACGCTGCTGCAGGGCACGACCACCGTTACCGTCTCTTCGGGTGATGTGCAGAACAGCCTGCCGCTGCTGGTGGCGACCGCGCCGCTGGCAGACCCGCAAATCAACACGCCATTCACTGACGGCATACTCAATACCGATGAAGCCAGCGCGGCGCAGACGCTGACCGGCACAGTGCTGCCAGGCCAGGCCGTCAGCGTGACCCTGGGCGGTGCCAGCTATCCGGCCACTGTAGACGCGAATGGTGAATGGAGCGTGACGATACCCGCAGACAGACTGCAGGCACTTGCGCAGGGCAGTAATCCGATTACCGTTACGGTGAGTGATGAAGCGGGTAACAGCACCAGCATCAGCGAGCCGCTGATTGTTGATACCGGCGTACCGGCGCTGACCGTTAACCCGATTGCCACCGATGGCACGATTAATGAGGCTGAAACTGCCACCGATCTGACCCTCAGCGGCACCGTTACGCCAGGTAGTAGCGTCAGCCTTGCGCTGAATGGCCAGACCTATGACGCAGTGGTTGCCGCCGATGGCAGCTGGACCGCCACCGTGCCTGCTGCGAATCTGCAACAGTTGCCAGATGGCCGTTACGATCTCAACGTGACCGTCACCACCGTCAGCGGCAACGTCGCCACTACGCCAGTGTCGGTTACCGTGGATACCACGGCACCAGACTTCAGTATCACTGCGCCCGCAGGTGATGGCGTGCTGAACATCGCTGAGCAGGCGGCAGGGTTCAGTTTCAGCGGCGCAGGCAGTGAAGGCGACCGCGTCAGTGTGACGCTGAATGGCGTGACCTACACCGGCACCGTTGATGGTGACGGAAACTGGGCGCTGGCTGTTCCGCCAGCGGCGCTTGCCGGTCTGACCAATGGCAGCAGCTATCCGGTGGTGGTCACCGTCACCGACGCGGCCGGTAACAGCAGCAGCCAGAACAGTGCCCTGACGGTTGCGACTACGCCGCCTCCGCTGGTCGTCGCGCCGGTCAGCGGTGATAACGCGCTGAACGTCGGGGAACTGGCAGAGCCGCTGGTGGTGAGTGGCAGTGGTCAGAATGGCGACGTGGTCACGGTGCAGCTCAATGACCAGCTCTACAGCACCACCGTTGGCGTTAACGGCCAGTGGACGCTGCAGATCGCCCCTGAAGCGCTGGCGGCGCTGCCTCCTGGCAGTAATCTGGTGACGGTGACGGAAACCAGTGCTAACGGGAATCAGAGCAGCCAGG
The DNA here is from genome assembly GCF_049310725.1 of Pantoea sp. BJFS-204. NCBI lineage: Bacteria > Pseudomonadati > Pseudomonadota > Gammaproteobacteria > Enterobacterales > Erwiniaceae > Pantoea > Pantoea sp. BJFS-204. The sequence continues at coordinate 368,503 of NZ_JBMOWE010000001.1, forward strand.
TGGTTGATCTGAATGTGGCAACCGCGCCGGACGTGCAGCCTGTACTGACCATCGACAGCAGCACCTTCGCCGGTGACGGCATCGTCACGACAGCGGAGCAGCTGCAGCCGATAACGGTGCGCGGCAGCAGCACGAATGTCGAACCGGGCCAGCAGGTGATCATCTCCCTGAATGGGATCGAATACAGCGGTGTGGTCGAGGCCAGCGGCAACTGGAGCATTATTCTGCCTGCGGGCGCCCTGGCTGAGCTGGGAGAAGGCAACCAGACGCTGAACGTCAGCGTCATCAACGCCGTGGGTAACACCGCCAGCAGCCCGCTTGACTTCAGTGTGGACAACACCCTGCCGTCGATCGCGCTGGCACCCGTCAGTGACGACAACTACCTCAATGCGCAGGAATTGGGTGGCGCCGTCGTGGTCAGCGGCAGCACCAGCGGTCTGCCTGATGGCAGCATTGTTACCGTGCTGGCCAACGGCACCACTGTCAGTACCACCGTGACGGCAGATGGAAGCTGGAGCCTGACCTTACCGGCAGGCACCTTTACCGGATCGGCAGACGGCCCGCAGACCATCACCGCCACCGCCAGCGACGCTAACGGACAGCCGCTGGCGACCAGCGACGCTACCCTGACGGTGATCGCCAGCGCATTGCCGGTGGCGACCCCGGGCGTGGCCTTTGATGATGGCATTCTGAACGGTGAGGAAGCCGCCGCCGGTGGCGCGATCACTGGTAACACGGGCGTGACCGGCGACGGCCAGACCGTCGTCGTGACGCTGGGCGGCAACAACTACAGCGGCACGGTCGATGCCGCAGGCAACTGGCAGGTCGCCGTTCCGGCCGATGTCTTGTCTGCATTGCCGCAGGGCAATAGTGGCTACACCGTGGTCGTCAGTGATGTGGCGGGCAACAACAGCCAGGCGGATGGCAACCTGGTGGTGGATACACTGCCTCCGGTGCTGAACTTCATTACGCCATCCGATGGCATCATTAACGCCGCTGAAAGTCAGCAGCCGCTGACGCTGACCGGCAGCAGCGAAGCTAACGCCCTGATTGTGGCCAGCTTCAACGGCACCATCCTGAGCACCACCGCTGACGTTAACGGCGTCTGGTCGCTGGAGCTGCCCGCCACGGTTTACACCGGGCTGGGCAACGGCAGCTATCCGCTGACCGTGACCGCCAGCGATGCGGCAGGAAATGCCACCACCACCAGCCGCGACCTGGCGCTGAAAGTGGAGCCAGGCACACTGCCGACCCTGACGCTGGATGCCTTTGCCGGTAACAACGTGGTCGATGGCGCGGAGCGCCTCACCGATCAACGTCTCTCCGGCACCACCACCAACGTCGAAGCGGGTCAGCTGGTTACCGTCACCGTTGACGGCACAGTCTACAGCGCCGCCGTGCAGGCGAGCGGGGCATGGAGCCTGATCGTGCCAGCCGGTGCGCTGGCCGCGATTAATGATGGCAGCGCCAGTTTTACCGTGGCAGTCAGCGATGTGGCGGGCAACACCTCCACCAGCAATCTCACCTTTGACGTCAACAGCAATGCCTCTGGCCTGGCGATGGATGCCATCAGCGAAGATAACTACCTGAATGCGCAGGAGCTGGGTCAGGCCCTGGTCGTCACCGGTACGTCGGTGAACGTGACAGAGGGCAGCACGGTCACGTTGCTGTTTAACAACATCAGCTACACCGCGCAGGTCTCGGCCAGCGGCCGCTGGACAGTGATCGTTCCGGCTGAGGCACTGACGGCGCTCGCCGATGGGCCTTACACCCTGACTGTCACCGCAACGGACAGCGGCGGGGCGACCCTGAGCAGCGAGGCAGCGCTCAGCGTGCTGGCGACGCTGCCAGCACCGCAGATCGTCTCGGCCTTTGGCGATGGCCTGCTCAACAGCAGCGAGATCGCCACAGCACAAACCCTGAGCGGCACCACCGGCATAACCGGTGACGGCCAGACGGTGAGCGTGCTGCTGAATGGCGCAACCTACAACGGCACCGTCGACGGCAATGGCAACTGGCAGATCAGCGTGCCGGCTTCCGCGCTGGCCGGCCTGCCGGAAGATCTCCTGAACTATACCGTCACAGTCCAGGATGCAGCGGGTAACACCGGCAGCAGCCAGGGCAGCGTGACGGTGGATCTGACGCCACCGACCCTGACACTGAATACGGTTGCGGGCGATAACAGTATCAATATTGCCGAAAGCACCGCGCCGATTGTTCTCAGCGGCAACAGCAATGCCGAAGCCGGACAGCAGGTCACCATTACCCTGAACAACCAGACCTGGACCACCACGGTTGACCAGAACGGCGAGTGGAATCTGACGCTGCCTGCGGGTTCGCTGGCCGGCATTCCGGCCGGGGCGTACATTCTGACCGTGACAGTCAGCGATGCGGCGGGTAACCCGGTAACCGAAACCCGTGAAATCACCGTGGCGACGGCGTCGCTGGCCGTCAGCATAGACACCCCGTTTGGCGATGGTTATCTGAACCTGGCGGAACAGGGGGTCGGTCAGACGCTGACCGGCAGCACCGGTGTAGCGGGCAACGGCCAGACCGTCAGCGTGACGCTGGGCGGGAATGATTATTCCGCTACGGTGGATGCGCAGGGTAACTGGACGCTGACCTTAACAGCAGATCAGGTGCAGACGCTGGGCGAGGGGGTTACTACGCTGGTGGTCAATGCCAGCGATGCCGCCGGTAACAGTGGTTCGCTGACCAGCGCCGTTACGGTCGATCTCACGCCGCCAGTGCTGACCGTCAATGCCATCGGCGGCGACAACATCATCAATTCGGTAGAGGTGCTGGAAGCGGTCGCTATCAGCGGCAGTGCGTCGGTAGCGGATGCCGGACAGACAGTCACCGTCAGCTTCCAGAACGTCGATTACACCACTCAGGTGCTCTCTGACGGCACCTGGGAGGTGACACTGCCAGCCAGCGTCGTGCAGGGGCTGGCAGACGGCAGCTACACCGTTGCTGTCTCAATGACCGATGCCGCGGGGAACCCGGCCACGGCCACCCAGACCCTGACGCGTGATGCTGACACTCTGAACCTGCCAACCCTGACCATCGGGACCATCAGTGACGATAATTTCCTTAACCAGGCGGAGTCGCTACAGGATCTGAACATCGGCGGCACCAGTAACAACCTGGTGGAAGGCCAGCTGGTGACGGTGACGCTGAATAACATTCAGTACAGCGGCACGGTGGCAGCCGACGGCAGCTGGACGGTGACCGTTCCGGCCGCCGATCTGGGTAATCTGCCGGATGGCGATCAGCTGCTGGTCGTGGTCTCAGCGGATACGTCTGGCAATCCGGCCAGCGCCAGCACCAGCCTGGTCGTGCTGGCCAGCGAGCAGGTTCAGCCGACGCTGACCATGAACGTGGTAGCCGGCGATGATGTGATTAACGCCACCGAGGCCACAGCGGATGTCGCGGTCAGCGGCAGCAGCACCCTGCTGGCAGCGGGTACGCTGGTGACGGTGTCGTTTAACGGCACTGACTACAGCACCACGCTCGACGCTGACGGCAACTGGACGGTGAATGTGCCGTCTGCTGCCTTTACCAGCGTGGCTCCGGGCAGCACGCAAATCTTTACCGTGACCGCCACTGATGTCGCAGGCAATCCGGCGACCGCCACTCAGGAGGTCAGTTTCATTACCACACCGCCTGCGCTGACGAATATCACGGTCGATGCGGGAGATACCCTTAACCTGGCGGAGTCGCTGCAGGATCTCACCATCAGCGGCAGCACCACGGGCGCATTGCCGGTGACGGTGACGCTGAATAACGTCAGCTATACCACCACGGCCGATGCCGACGGTAACTGGTCACTTACTATTCCGACCGCTGACCTGCAGCAGCTGGCGGACGGCCCCAATGCGATTACCGTTTCGGTCACCGACGCGGCGGGCAATATCACCACGGATAGCACCACGACACTGGACGTAGCGTTTAATACCTTGCCAGCGCTGACGCTGAATACGCCGTTTGGCGATGCGCTGATCAGTGCGGCAGATGCGGAAGGGGCGTTAACGCTGAGTGGTGACAGTACCAATCTGCCGGAAGGCAGCGTGGTGAACATCTCTGTAGGCGGGCAGAACTTCAGCACCACCACGGATGCCAGCGGTAACTGGACGCTGAACCTGGCACCGGGCGCGCTGACGGGCCTGGCCGATGGATTGACACAGGTGGTGGTCAGCGCCGCGGATGGTGCCGGTAATCCGGCGCAGGTTACCGCAGGCGTTGAGATCCTGCAGAGTGATCCTGTTTCAGCCGCCTTCGACACGACACTGTTCGGCGATAACATCATTAATATCAGCGAAGCAGGCTCCGTTCAGCTGGTCACCGGCACCTCCACCGTCGTGCCGGGCCAGACCCTGAGCGTCACGGTAGGCGATGACAATATCCCGCTGTCGGTGACGGTCGATGCCAATGGCAACTGGACTGCCAGCCTGCCCCCAGAGTTCATTGCCAGCCTGGGAACCGGTGAACATACCCTGACCCTCACCACCACGGATCGGGCCGGTAACAGCATTGAAACGACCAAAACGTTCGTCGCTGCGATTACGCCGATTGCTAATCCAACGCTGGATACGCCATTTATTGATGGCCGTATCAATGCTGAAGAGGCCGCCTCAGGCGGATCCCTGACCGGTGCGGTGAATATTAATAACGCCGCGTCGGTCACGGTGACCGTTAATGGCACCCTCTATTCTGCGACGCTGACTGATGGTGGTTCGCGCTGGTCACTGGATCTGCCGCCTTCTGTATTGCAGTCATTGCCGGATGGCAACTGGCCGGTGAGCGTGACGGTTACCGATGCGAACGGCAACGTCGGCAGCACCAGCGGCACGATACTGGTCGCCGTTAACGCGCTGCCGGATGTCACCCTGAACCTGCCGTTTGGCGACGGTGCGCTGAACGCAGCAGAGGCGGCCGGTGAACAGATCCTCAGTGGCACAACCGGCATTACTGGTGCCGGACAGACGGTAACGGTGCTGATCTCCGGCTTTAACAACGGTCAGCCGCTGGCAGCCACGGTGCAGACCGATGGCAGCTGGTCTCTGGCCCTGTCGCCGGCGCAGTTAGCCACTTTCACCAGCGGCACCCACACCATTACCGTGACGGCGACCGATATCGCGGGTAACAGCGACGCGACGGCGCAGAACGTGGTGACAGAGGTGGCGCTGCCTGTGCCGACCTTCAACCCAGGCGCATTTGGCGGCGACAACCTGCTGAACATCAGTGAAGCCGCGGCAGGGGTGACCCTGACCGGCACCACCGGCAGTGTCGGGGCGAACCAGGCGGTCAGCATTACCGTGGATGTCAACGGCAGCCTCTATTCTGGCACGGTGGCAAGCAACGGTAACTGGACTGTTAACATTCCTGCCAACGCCCTGAGTTCACTGGGTGACGGTGCGCAATCACTGACGGTTAACGTCGTGGATGCGGCGGGCAACAGCGCATCGGCGCAGCTGCCGTTCACCGCAGATCTCAGCGCGCCGCAGCCTGCGGTCAATCCGGAATTCCTTGGCAGTTATGTGAATGGCGGCGATGTGGCCGCGGGAGTAACGCTGAGCGGAACCACCGGTGAGGCGGGCGCGAATCAGACTGTGCAGCTTACGCTTGGCGGCACAACCTATTCCGCGACAGTGGATGCCAATGGGAACTGGACGGTGCCACTGACAACGGCGGAGCTTTCACTTCTGCCGGATGCCACCTATCCGGTTACCGTGACGGCAACCGATGCGGCGGGCAACAGCACCACCATTAACAGCTCGCTGGTGCTCGACACCACACCGCCGGTGCTTAATGTTGCCGCCTTTACCGGTGACAATGCGCTGAACTACACCGAGAGCATTCAGCCGCAGAGTCTCAGCGGCACCGCAGCGGGAGCCGAGCCGGGATCAGTGGTTTCGATCTCACTGAATGACACGCTGCTTGGCACCGCGATAGTGACAGCCAACGGCAACTGGAGTGTAACGCTGACGCCAGAACAGATGGCCACCTTTGGTCCATCGACGACCCTGGCGCTGGCAGTGACCGATCTGGCAGGCAATACCGCCAACGGCACAGTTGCGCTGACGGTAGATCTTACCCCACCGCCAGGGCCGCTGGTTACGCTGGGCACAGTCTCGGGCGACAACATCATCAGCACCCAGGATGTGGCGGGTGGTGTGGTAGTGAGTGGCACCTCCGCTAACCTCGGCGTAGGTGGGGTAGTGACGGTGTCGATCAATGGTCAGGAGTACGCAACTACGCTGGATGGGTCGGGCAACTGGTCAACGGCGGCATTGCCGGTCAGCGCCTTTGGCAATGCGGACGGCAGCGTCGCCATCACGGTGAATGCTACCGACGGCACTAACCCTGTGACCACCAGCGGTAACGTGCTGATCGACCTTACGCCACCGGCACTGACTCTCAATCCGTTTACCGGTGACAACCAGGTCAATGGCAATGAAAGTGCCACCAGCCAGGCCATCAGTGGCACCGCCGATCTCAGCGAAGTGGGTCGCACGGTGGTGGTGACCTTCAATAATCAGACCTACAACGCCGTGGTGCAGAGCAACGGCACCTGGTCCACAACGGTTCCTGCCAGCGCGATGCAGGCTCTTCCCGATGGCAGCTCGCCGGTGATCACCGCGCAGCTGGCGGATGCGGCTGGTAACGTGACGACGACCACCCAGACGGTGACGGTCGATACCGCCGCGCCGCTGGTCCTGGTCGACGCGTTCCTCGGCGACAACGTGATCAACGCCGCTGACCTGGTGCTAAGCCAGGTGCTGACCGGCAGCGCGCAGGGAGCAGAAGGCCAGACCATCGGTCTCTATCTGGGCGATGCCGCGCCGATCGCCACCGCGACGGTGGGTGCTGACGGACGCTGGAGCATCGATCTCGCGCCGGATGTCCTGTCGAGCCTCACTGACGGTGCGCTGGTGTTTGGCGTGCGGGTCAATGACGGTGCGGGCAACCAGACCGACGCCACGCTGACGGTCAACAAAGTGGTCAACAGTGCCCTGACGCTGGTGGTCGATTCGGTGTTCGGCGACGGCACGCTCAGCGCGCTGGATACTACGGTGGCGCAGACTATCTCCGGGGTTGCGACCTCGGCGGGCGTGGGTGCCACGGTATCGGTGGTGCTGGGCGGCACAACGCTCTCTGCGTCAGTGGGGCAGGATGGTAAATGGGCCATCGTGGTGCCGCCTTCGGTGCTGGGTCTGTTGAGCGATGGCAATCTTGCGCTTGATGTCACCCTGACCGATGCCGCGGGCAACACCCGTACCGTCGGTGAAACCGTCACGGCGATTGTCGATGCGGTGCCGGTGGTTGGCGCGCTCACCGGGCTGTTTGGCGGTGATAACCTGCTGAACATTGCGGAAGCCGCTGCCGGACAGCTGGTCAGTGGCGTGATAGAAAATGCGGCTGTGGGTTCCCAGGTGACGGTCACCTTTGGCAGCAAGAGTTACAGTACGACGGTACAGGCGGGTGGAGTGTGGAGCGTTAGCCTGCCGGGCAGCGATCTGACCTCTCTGCTGGATGGCAATCTGACGCTGGGCGTCAGCGTCAGAGACGTGGCGGGTAATGTCGCCTCCAGCAGCGCATCCATCGGCATCTTTACTCAGACGCCATCAATCTCGCTGACCTCACTGTTTGGTGATGGGGTGCTGAACCTGGCCGATATCGCCACCGGACAGGTGATCAGCGGGGTGGTGAACAACGTCGCGCAGGGCAGTGTGGTGACGCTCTCGGTTGGCAACAGCCAGGTGACCGCCACCGTGGGTGCGGGCGGGGCGTTCAGCGCCACAGTGACGCCAGATATTCTGGGCACGCTGGCGCAGGGCAACCTGACGGTGGGCGCGTCGGTAACGGATGCGGCGGGCAATACCGCCAGCACCAGCGCCGGTATCCGGGTCGATACGCTGCTGCCGACCATCACCGTGAATCCGCTGTTTGGCGACGGTCTGCTGAACGTGGCGGATTCGCTGGTCACCCAGGTGATCGGTGGGGTGATTGGCGGCGCGGAAGCGGGATCGCGCGTGGTGGTGTCGGTAGGTTCACAGCAGTTGGTGACGGCGACCGATGCCAATGGCAACTTTAACGTCTCGCTGACGCCAGCGCTGTTACAGGGGATTGCAGATGGCAATCTGACCGTGGGCATCAGCGTCACCGACAGCGCGGGTAACACCAACAGCACCACGGCCGGGGCACTGGTCGGTATTCACAACCTGCCGAAAGTCACCCTCAATCCGCTGTTTGGCGACGGCGTGCTGAACCTGGCGGAGTCACTGGTGACTCAGACCATCAGCGGCACGGTCTCCGGGCTGGCTGCGGGTAGCAGCGTCAGGCTGGCAATTGGCAACACCATCGTCGACGCGCAGGTCAACGCGGATGGCAGTTTCTCAACCGCTGTCTCGCCAGCGATTCTGTCAACGCTGCTGAACGGTAACTTTACCGTCAGCGCGGCCGTCACCGATCCGGTCGGAAACGTCAGCAGCACCAGCGCGGGCGTGTCACTGGGACTGTTCCAGCCGACCCTGTCGGTGAATACGGTGTTTGGCGATGGTGTGCTGAGCGCCGCGGATCTGGCCTCTAACCAGACCCTGAGCGGGACGTCCAGCCTCTCTGCCGGTTCAACCCTCAGCGCCACGCTGAATGGCCTGACCTACACCACCAAAGTGGTCAGCGGCGGCAACTGGAGTATTACCGTCCCGAAAGCGGATCTGGTTGCTATCACTGACGGCAGTAAAACCGTCACGGTCACCGGCACCGATGCCTACGGTAACGTGGCAAACAGCAGCGGAACGCTGAGCGTCATCAGTCAGTCGACGCCGGTGGTCGCCATTACCTCGCTGTTTGGTGACAGTGCGCTGAGTGCGGCAGATGTCAAAACGGCGCAGACTATTAGCGGCACCGCCAGCAACGCCGAGGGATCGGTCGTGCGCGTCACGCTGGGCGGCCAGACTTACAGCACCACGGTGAGCAGCAACGGCAACTGGAGCCTCTCTGTTCCGGCGGCTAACCTTGCTGCCATTACTGACGGTCTGCAGACCGTCACCGCCAGCGTGACCAACGGTGCGGGCAGCATTGGCAACACCTCGGCGTCGCTGGGTGTGGTCAGTCACACCACGCCAACGGTCAGCGTCAACAGCTTCTTTGGCGGCGATGGCTACCTCAATATTGCGGAAGCCAACAGTACTGAAACCATCAGAGGAACCAGCACCAACGCGGCGGGCGGCACGGTGACGGTGAACGTGGCGGGCAATATCCTCACCACTACTATTGGTGCGAATGGCGCATGGAGCATCAGCGTGCCGTCAGCGACGCTGAAAGGGATCGCCGATGGCAGCCATCCTCTCACCGTCACGGTGGCGGATATTGGCGGCAACACCGCAACCAGCACCAGCAGCTTTACCGCGCTGTCGCACAATCAGCCGTTGGTCGGGGTCGATCCGGTGCTGAGCATCGTCGGTTCCTTACTGGCGGGTCTGGTGGTGCAGGGGGGATCGCTGAATGCCGCGCAGGGCTCGAAAGTGAACGTTACGCTGCTGCTCTCCAACGGCAACAACGGCCCGACGCTGAACACCACGACCGATGCGCTGGGGCGTTACGCGGTTAACTTCTCACCTTCACTGCTGTCGGTGGGGGGCCTGCTGCTGTCGCTGGGAACGCTGGCGAAAGTCACGATTACCGACGCGGCCGGTAACAGCTACTCGACCACCAATACCCTGTTACTGGGTGCCGTGCTACCGGTGACGCTGGCGGCAAACGAATCGGTTGCGCTGTTCTCGGTGGCTGATGACAGCGCTACTGTCGCCAGCGCGGAGACGCAGCATAACAGCAGCACCAGCAGCGACGAGAGCAGCGCCCATGTGGCGGTGGCTTCCACGCTGATCACCGAAGCGGATACCGTGACACCCGTCGGCAGCAGTGAAAACGCGGCGGCAAATGACGCCGCGGTGGCAGCGGCACCGGCAGAGGAGGCGGGGTACACCATCGGCGGCGTCGTGATTACGCTGGCCGATGGCAGCACCATTGAGGGGGCGACAGTAACCGGCAGCAGCGGGGCGGATATCGTGACGGTCAGTGACCTTAACTTTACCCATATTGATGGCGGCGCAGGCACCGATACCCTGGTGCTGAATGGTGAGCATCTCAGTCTGGATCTCACCGCGCTGGGCCTGAAGGTCGAACACATTGAGGTGCTCGATTTGGGTAAAACCGGAACCAACTCCGTGAAGCTCGATCTCAATGAAGCACTCAATATCACGGATAAGCAGAGTGACGATTTGCTGATCAAAGGCGCAGATGGCAGCCAGGTGACACTGGCTAACAGCAACGGCGGAATCTGGGAAGTGACGGGCGAGCGTACCGTTGAGGGCAGAGTCTTTGAGATCTACCACAACTCGGCGCTGACCAGTGATAACACCCTGGGCGATGTGCTGGTGCAGCAGAACCTGCAGGTTCATGTTATGTAGTGACTGAAAGGTCTGTTCAGAAGATGAATAGAGCGGGTGCGAAAGCACCCGCTTTTTTTGTTTTAGTCACGTGATAATTGCATTTTCCAGATTATCGCCACTATTCATTAGCAGAGTGAAAGATTAGGGTAGGCGCAACAAACGGCGTCACGCCGTAAAATCAGCATTCTGACTCTATTTGGCGCTTTTATTAGCGTCCTGTTTATCAATCCTTGTTACCTGCGGGTAACCGGTTCCGACCAGCGGAAACGGGCAGCTTCAGCTGTCCCACTACCATGTCGTCAGACTAAACGATCGGTTTATCCGATGGTTTTTGTCTGCGTTTCTGTTCTGAACTGAGGTTACCTATGTCATCACGCGATACGCTTCGTACCATCCGGCTTGAATCCATTTTTCAGACGGCGGTGAGCGATTTTGCCGTCGCCGATAGCGCTGTGCCCGCCATTGCGCCAGCCGCCACGCAAAGTCTGAGCCTTCCTTTCGCCACGCCGGGCCAGAGCCTGCCGATCACTACGCTCTCCACCGAGTCACTGCATAGCAGCCCGCTCAACGACAGCACACTGGCTGTCAGCGCGGTGAAAAGTTCGCCGCCCGCTATGCTGCGACCCTATGAACCGATCGCCAGTGATGGCGTGATCGCTGGCTGGGAAGCGCAAAAGCCGGTGCATCTGCGCGGTCGTGCTGAAGGTGAAGCGGGCTCCACCGTAACGCTGACCTTCAACGATCAAAGCTGGCACAGCACCGTCAATAAGTGGGGCTACTGGAACGCCTCCATGCCGGCTGATACGCTGAAAGGCGTAGCGGATGGCAATCACACGCTGACGCTGACCATTACCGATAAAGCAGGGCAAAGCACGGCAACCACCGTAGATTTTGGTCTCTATACCGACCGCACGATCAAACCTACCCTGACCGTGGACACGGTCAGTGGTGACAACGCGGTGAGTATTGCTGAGAGCATTTATGGCGTCGAGATTAGCGGCAGCGCAACGCATTTGCCGGTGGGGTCGGTGCTGAAACTGACGCTGGGTACGCAAACCACCACCGCCAGCATGGGAAATGACGGTAAGTGGTATGGCACATTTCATGAAAGCGATATGCAGGCGCTGAAAGACGGGGTCTACAGCCTGAAAGTCACGGCGACTGATCCCAATGGAAAAACCGCCACCGAATATCACGATCTGACGCTAATCACCCATCTGAGTAGCCTGCCAAAAATTACCTTTGATAAGGTCACTGCGGACGATGTGATAAACCTGGCAGAAAGCCAGCAGGATCTGCTACTGAGCGGCACGCTCTCCACCGTCATGCCGGGCCATCGCCTGGTGATCACGGGTGCCAACCAGAAAGATTATGCCGCCACCATAGGCGATGATGGACACTGGCAGGTGGTGATCCCGGCAGCGGATGTGCACGCCTTTATCAACGTTGGGGAAATCCGCGCCTGGTCGATCGACGGGGCCAAAAACTACATCGACGTCACGCATGAGCTGAATATCCACACCGGTTTTATTCCGATCTACACCGAAATGGATATCGGCGGTGACATGACGCTCAACTATCAGGAGGCGCAGCACGATCTGAGCTTCTACGTTGAAGGCGCCAACACCCTGGAGATCAACGGTAAAACCTACCAGCCCGATGCCAAAGGTATGGTAACACTGACCTCCAGCGAGCTGCTGGCACTGCCGGATGGCCCGGTCGCCGCCACCTTTCACCGCTGGGATGAATATGGCAACAGCGACACCCAGACCAGCGATAAACTCTTTACCGTAGCCGTGCACCAGCGGCCAACGCTGACCCTGGACACGGCTTTTGGTGATAACAAAATTGATGCTGCCGATGTCAACAGCTGGCATCTGATTCAGGGCAGCTCCAGTCATCTGCAACTGGGCAGCCTGGTGGAATTAACGCTGGGCGATCAGCACTACAGCGCCAGTGTAAAAGCCGATGGCGGCTGGGCGCTGACCATTCTGGCCGGGCAGCTGGCACCGCTGGACGATGGTGAGTACCAGATGACAGTCAGCGGCAAAGACAGCGCCGGTAATCTGGCCAGTGCCAGCCAGACGGTACAGGTGGCCTCACATACCGAAAGTGCCAACCCGCTGGAGGGTCAGACGGTGGACCAGTTGCTGGAGACGGTCAGCCTGACCCAGCAGGCGGAGACGGCGCACGTGGCGCAGGCATCTTCTGCCGCCGCCGCACCGCAGGAAAGTCATCTGTTCTCTGATATTCCTTATACGCTCGCCGACCACCTGCTGCAGCATCCTGCGGCACACCCCCTGGTCTGACGCTGACACATTAGTAAACGCACTGCCTTCCGGACAGGTCTGTTAAGCCTGTCTGGATTGGCGCGAGCTCGCTCAGTGGTTGCTTTTCGTTCGTTCAGCAGAAATATTAACGATTTCATCTGTTTTTAGCAGGAATAAGCGCGGGATCTGATCTAATAATGTTAAAGGTCGTTTAGCGTCTCGCTTGCGAACCATAAATAAAATAACGCAGTAAATCTGTCAGACGCTGAGTAGTACCCCTTTTTGCTCGCTTTGTTCACCAGGAAAAACACCATGATGATAAGAACCCCTGTTGGTATGGATAATGAACAAAGCGCGATTAACTTTTTTGTTGTGCGCCCTGAGTGGCGTTGCAGTGCACGCGGCCTTTGCCGCACCGTTACCTAAAGCCGAATTTAACTGGCGCGCCGCGCCCACCGAAGAGCAGATTGCCAGCTTAACGCTGCGCGACGCCATTCTTCGGGCCTTCGCCCGCAATCCGAAAATCTCGGAAGCGGCGGCACAGATCCACATCGGTGAGGGGGATCTTGATGCCGCCCGCAGCGCCTGGTATCCGCAGATCTCACTGCAGGGCGCGGCGGGACGCTCTCATCAGACTGACTCCGCCGGGAGCCTGAACAATAACGGCTCCGGCGGTATCACACTCAGCCAGCTGCTCTACGACTTTGGCCGCACCGGCAGCGCCATCGATGAGCAGCACGCGCTGTCGGATGCTTATCGTTACAGCCTGTTCGACTCGATGACCACCGTGGCGGAAGATACGCTGCAGGCCTACCTCGAAGTCAAACGTTACCAGGCGCTGGCAGAAACGGCGCATACCAATATTGCCTCACTGAAGCGCGTGCGGGATATCGCGAAGCTGCGCGCCGATGCCGGCCTCAATTCCCAGTCCGACGTGCTGCAGGCAGAAACCCGCATCGCCGCGATGCAGGCCACGCTGGAGCAATATCGCGCCCAGCATCGTTCCGCCACCGCGCAACTGACCGTGCTGACCGGCGTGGTCCCCGCTACGCTGCCTGAACTGCCACAGGCGCTGCTTAAGCAGCAGATCACCCTCGACAAAATCGCCTATGAAAGCAGCGCGGCGGTGCGCAGTGCGCAGTCGAAGCAGGAAGCCGCTCGTGAACGGGTGCGCCAGGCAGAGTCCGGTCACTGGCCGACGATTAAAGTGCAGGCGGGCCGGACCCGCTATGAAAACGATCGTCAATCTTACTGGGATGATGAAGTGCAGCTGCAGGTGGAAGCGCCGCTTTATCAGGGCGGCCTGGTGAATGCGAAAACCCAGTCAGCGGAGGGCGATCGTGAAGCGGCGCAGGCCGCTATTCAGCAGGCCAAGCTCGCCATCAATCAAAACGCCTCTACCGCCTATGCCGACATGATTGGCGCGCAGCAGCGGCAGGCTGCCGGGGAAGTGCAGCTGGCCAGCGCCGACCATACCCGTAATGTCTACGCCGATGAATATCGCCTGAGTAAGCGCAGCCTGAACGATCTGCTTAGCGTGGAACAGGATGTGTTTCAGGCTGACAGCTCACGTATCACCGCGCTTTACGATGGCTGGGACGCCACCGTGCGTTATGCCGCCGCGGTAGACAATCTGCTCGATATCATGGGTATCGATCGCCAGCAAAGCAGCGGCGATCTCCTTCCTTCGCTGCAATAGCGATAAGGCATTAATAATGAGTACATCAACCCTGAATACCGATAACTGGATTGCCGCCATGCTGCGCGTAGCCGCGCGATTCGGTAAACCTGCCGATGGCAAAACCCTGCGTCAGCAGATGCGCTGGTTTGAACATCTGCCGGTGTCACAGCAGCTGGAACGACTCTCCGGCCTGCTGGGACTGCATCTGACCATGGTGCCGCAGAACAAACTGCGCTGGCGTCAGGAGATCACCCCGGTGGTGCTGGTGCTGGAGAATGCCAGCGTGGCGGTGCTGGAGAGCATCGATTCAGACAACAGCGCGCGCTACTGGCTCAGTGAAGGTGGCGATGTGGTGCGTGAAAGCGCGTTATCAGAACTGCTGGCACGCGCCCAGGGCGATGTCGGCGTGATTGGCGTAGCGGCGCGTGGCCGTGATGCGCGCATCGACGAATTCGTTCAGCCTTATGAACCACACTGGTTCTGGAAAAATTTTCGCGGTATGGGCCGCCGTATCACGGAAATTTCGCTGGCCTCGGTGATCAGTAATGTGCTGGCACTGGCCGGTATTCTCTTTTCGATGCAGGTCTACGATCGGGTCATCCCGGCCCAGTCGCAGTCCACGCTGTGGGTACTGTTTGTCGGCGTGCTGATCGCTGCGGCCATTGAGTATCTGATCCGGCTGATGCGGACCCAGGTGTCAGACTTAATGGGCAAACGCATCGACCTGAAAGTCTCGGCCATGCTGTTTGCCCGGGCGATGAGCATACGTAATGAGGCGCGTCCGAAGTCGACCGGTTCGTTTATCTCGCAGCTGCGTGAGATCGACCAGGTGCGTGAGCTGCTCACCTCGACCACGGTAGGCGCAGCGGCCGATCTGCCGTTTGTTATCCTGTTCCTGTTTATTATGTCGTTTGTTGGCGGCTGGCTGGTGCTGATTCCGCTGGCAGCGATCCCGCTGATCGTCATTCCCGGTCTGCTGGTGCAGATCCCGATGGCGCGGCTGGCCAAAGAGGGGCTGCGCGAGGGCGCGCTGCGCAATGCGGTGCTGGTAGAGACCATTGAAGGGATTGAGGATATCAAGGCGCTGCAGGCGGAACCCTATTTTCAGCGTCAGTGGGAGCAGACGCACGAAGTCAGCGCCTCAATCAGTAACCAGCAGCGGTTGTGGGGCGCGCGTCTCACCGGCTGGGCCTCGACTGTGCAGCAGCTCACCTATGCAGGCATGCTGGTATTTGGTGTCTATCTGGTGCTCGATTCGCAAATCACTACCGGTACGCTGGTTGCCTGCAGCCTGCTCTCATCACGCACCATCGCCCCGCTGATGCAGCTGACCATGGTTTTCTCGCGCTGGCAGCACGCCAAAATGGCGATGAAAGGGCTGGATGAGTTGCTGAAAAAGCCGCTTGATCAACCTGAAGCGACCACGCTGGCACACTGCCCGACGCTCACCGGCCAGTACGATCTGCGCAATGTGCACTACAGCTATGACGAAGAGAATGAAAAGAATGTGCTCAACGTTCAGCAGCTGCAGATTAAGCCCGGCGAGAAGATTGCCATACTGGGCAAAGTCGGAGCAGGGAAATCGACGCTGCTGAAGATCCTCGCCGGTCAGGCGCTGGCTACGCAGGGCAAAGTGATTGTCGATGGCGTCGATATTGAGCGTATCGATCCCACCGATTTACGTCGTCAGCTCGGCTGGCTGTCGCACGACTCTCGCCTCTTTTTTGGCACGCTGCGGCAGAATCTGATGCTGGGCAATCCCCATGCCAGCGAACAGGAAATGCTGCAGGCGCTGCGCATCAGCGGCGCGCTGTCGCTGGTCCAGCAGGATGCCGCCAGCCTGGACCGCATTATCAATGAAGGCGGGCGCGGACTTTCGGGCGGCCAGCGTCAGATGGTGATGCTGAGCCGGTTGATCCTGCGTCAGCCGCAGGTGGTGTTGCTGGATGAACCCACCGCGGCGATGGATGAACAGCTGGAGGAGCATGTGATCCGTCAGCTACAGGGCTGGATCAGCGGCCGGACGCTGGTGCTGGTGACGCACCGTCCGGCGCTGCTGAAGATGGTCGATCGTATAGTGGTGATGGATAACGGCCGGATTGTGGCCGATGGCCCGCGCGACGAGATCCTGCGCCGCGCGACGACACCCGCGCCGGCACCGTCGCCAGGTAAAGGAGACACCGCATGAGTCTGGTTATTGTTGATAAAGATCTTGCTCGTCATGAGCGCCGGACATCGGCGATTATCTGGCTCTGCACCGCCGCGCTGGCGATTTTTCTCATCTGGGCGCACTTTGCCATTCTGGATGAGGTCACGGTCGGCACCGGTAAAGTCACCCCTTCCAGCCGCGCGCAGGTGATTGACAGCCTGGATGGCGGCATCGTCAAACAGCTTAACGTGCATGAGGGCGACATTGTCGAAAAAGGGCAGGTGCTGGCGACCCTCGATCCGACACGCTTCCAGTCGAACTTCGGCGAGGCGCAGGCCAAAGTGCGCACCCTGCGCGCCTCGTCCGAGCGGCTGGAGGCGGAGCTGTCGGGCACGCCGCTGACATTCAGCGCCGAAACGCTGAAGGAGCCGAACCTGGTGACGCGTGAACGGCAGCTCTACGAGTCGCGACGCCGTAATCTCACCGAAACCATCAGTAATCTGCAGCAGTCGCTGCGACTGGTGCAGGATGAACTGCGCCTGACGGAACCGCTGGTTGCCAAAGGCGCAGCAGGGCAGGTCGAGGTGATTCGACTGCGTCGTCAGGTCAGCGATCTGCGCGGCAAAATCGATGAGGCGCGCAATGACTATCTGGTGCGCGCCCACGAAGAGCAGGTGAAAAATAATGCCGAACTGGATGCGCAATTGCAGGTTGCTGCAGGCAAAGAGGATCAGCTGACGCGTGCCACGCTCTATTCACCGGTGCGCGGCATTGTTAAAGATATTCAGGTCACCACGGTCGGTGGGGTACTGGAGCCTGGCGGTAAACTGATGGAAATCGTCCCGCTGGAGGATCAACTGCTGATTGAGACGCGCATCAATCCACGCGATATCGCTTATATCCGGCCCGGTCTGGCGGCTACCGTCAAAGTGACCGCCTATGACTCCTCCATCTATGGCGATCTGCACGGCGAAGTTGAAACGGTGTCGCCAGATACCCTGCAGGATGAGGTAAAACGTGATCAATATTACTATCGTGTTTATGTTCGTACCCAGAAAGCCGAGCTGACTAACCGTGCCGGACGTAAATTCCCGATCGTGCCCGGTATGGTGGCCAATGTAGAGATTAAAACCGGTCAGAAATCGGTTATGGATTATCTGATTAAGCCCCTGAATAAAGTCAAAGAATCGATGCGCGAGCGCTGAAAATCCGCACCAGCTAAAATATCCGCCTGCTTAATTACGGTGATAAATTAACATGGCGGATATTTGGGCAGTCAGGGCGCAAAGCGTGCGTATTTTAACAATATGTGCGGAAACAGGCCGTAGTTAATTTAACCCGGTTAAGAAAGTTTACGAAGATATAACGGAACGGTAAATAGCAGGCAAAAAAATGCCGGACAACTTGTCCGGCGGGAAATAATAAGTTGTACATCTCATTCGGGGAGAATGAAGGTAATAATGGAATAAATGATGATAGCGGGGTCTATTCTATTACCAGATGCCGTATAAGTTTTATCATTCAGTGCTTCGGAATACTCTGATGTAACCTGTTGATAACATAGCTCTCTGAATCGGTTTATCGATTTGTGCGCCATTTTTTATCGATCCGTGCTGGTTATTAGTTCCCCGTTATTTACATTATGAAATAACTGTTTCGACGTATGAAACACTTTTGGAAATTTAGTAGCATTTTCCTGGTGGATTATTGCCCGTTATAAAACAACAATGGCCTGCCGGCTGAATTTTTAATCATTCAGTTAGCAGTGGCAAATAATAAAGGCACATAACAGAGGGTAATAAAATGAAACGTCGCGTTCTCTCCCTGATGATCCCTGCGTTGCTGGTTGCAGCAGGATCAGCAAACGCAGCTGAAATCTATAACAAAGACGGCAACAAATTAGATCTCTTTGGTAAAGTTGACGGTCTGCACTACTTCTCTGATAACGATGGTTCTGATGGCGATCAGTCTTACGTTCGCTTCGGCTTCAAAGGCGAAACCGAAATCAGCAATGAGCTGACCGGTTACGGCCAGTGGGAATACCAGGCGGCGCTGAACAACGCCGAGTCTGAAGGTACGGCTGACAGCTACACCCGTGTTGGTTTTGCCGGTGTGAAATTTGGTGATGCAGGTTCGTTCGACTACGGTCGTAACTACGGCGTAGCTTACGACATCGGCGCATGGACCGACGTGCTTCCAGAGTTCGGCGGCGACACCTACGGCGCAGATAACTTTATGTATCAGCGCGGTAACGGCATGGCGACCTACCGTAACAATAACTTCTTCGGTCTGGTGGATGGCTGGAACTTTGCAGTCCAGTATCAGGGCAAGAATGGCAACAGCACCGAGTCTCCGAATGGCCGTGACGTACTAGGTCAGAACGGCGACGGCTGGGGTCTGAGCACAACTTATGATCTGGGTTCAGGTTTCGGCATTGGTGCGGCTGCTTTCCAGTCTGACCGTACCAACGACCAGAACAGCGCAACATCAGGCATCCTCGGGAGTGGCGATAAAGCGGAAGTCTATACTGGCGGTCTGAAATATGACGCGAACAACGTCTATCTGGCGGCTATGTACTCACGCTCGTACAATGCGACCCGCTTCGGCGACAGCACCAATGACTCTTCAGCTTATGGCTATGCGGATAAAGCGGACAACTGGGAACTGGTTGCGCAGTATCAGTTCGACTTTGGCCTGCGTCCATCCCTGGCGTACGTCACCTCACGCGGCACCGATGTTCAGAACTGGGGTAAACAGAATCTGAAAAAATATATCGACGTTGGCGCGACCTACTACTTCAACAAAAACATGTCCACCTATGTTGATTACCAGATCAACCTGCTGGACGACAACGCTTTCACCGACGCAGCCGGTATCAATACCGACGACGTGGTGGCACTGGGTCTGGTTTACCAGTTCTGAGTTGTACGGGAGCGCAGTTACCGCTGCGCTCCTGCGTCACCTTTCGGGCTGAGCGCTTCAGCCTTTCGCCACTTGGTGGCTTCCGGCGCGGTTGTCACTGACGACACCACGCTGCCGAATCGCGCGCCTTCAAATGCCACGCCTGCCAGGGTGAAGGCTGAAAAGCTCAGCCAGTGATGCCATGCTGACTGCCACTTCTGTGAATTTTTCATTCTGCACCTCTCAGAGATAAACACTGTTTCAACAGTGCAGAATTCATGCCAGCTTTACCGCTCTCATAGCCACAGACCTCGCGCGCACTTTGGTACACTTGCCGCGCGCGTCAGGGCGATCTTGCCCCAATCAGGTGCAGTTAAGCCTGTTATTGGCGCGGGCGTGAGGGTGTCATGTGACGATGACGACGCTGATGCAAGACTTTATAGCTACTGAAGATAAACAGCCCCAGGGCAATGACGAGAATCAGATAGATCATCTGCCGCTCCTTACTTTGATTAACGTTAGTCGCCTGATAAAAGGCGCATACAGGGTAGATGACCGGTGAATACTGATAGGTTTCAGAGAAATATTCAACTCTCTTTAAGCGTCTTTACCCGAAGTTTATGCTTTGTAGCAGAGCTGAATAAAGTGTTACAAGTGAGGAAAGATGCGTTCTCAGATTAATCTGCTGTTTATAGCGATGTTAGCATTGATGTTAACGGCCTGTGATAAGCCAGCGACCACATCCGCGCTGGTGCTGGAAGGAAAAACCATGGGAACCGTCTGGCGGGTAAGCCTGGCCGGTGTGGCGAGTGAGCGCAGAGCGGAACTGCAACAGCGGATTCAGCAGCAGCTGGATGCGGACGATGCGGAACTCTCTACCTGGAAGCCAGACTCCGCCTTATCGCGCTTTAACCAAAGCCGTGACCTGTCACCGCAGCCGGTGAGTGAAAACATGGCAGATATTGTCACGACCTCACTGCGGATTGGCCGTAAAACCGGCGGGGCGATGGATATTACCATCGGGCCACTGGTCAACTTATGGGGCTTTGGCCCGACGAAGCAGCCCGGCCATACGCCGGATGCGGCACAAATCGCCGCCGCCCGGGCGCAGACCGGATTGCAGCATCTGCGGGTGGTGCAGGGCGCAGATGGACAGTGGCTGCAGAAAGATCTGCCAGGTCTCTATGTCGATCTCTCGACGGTGGGCGAGGGCTTCGCCACCGATCATCTGGCGCGACTGATGGAGCAGCTCGGCATCAATAACTATCTGGTGTCTGTGGGCGGCGCCGTGCTGAGCCGTGGCCTTAATGCGCAGCAGCAGCCGTGGCGGGTGGCGATTCAGAAACCGACCGATCGTGAGAATGCGGTTCAGGCGCGCGTTAATCTGCAGGGACACGGCATCAGTACCTCCGGCAGCTATCGCAACTATTATGAACTGGACGGCAAACGCATTTCTCATGTTATCGATCCCGTTACCGGACGGCCAATTGAGCATAAACTGGTTTCCGCCACGGTGATCGCCACCACGGCGCTGGAAGCCGATGGCTGGGATACCGGACTGATGGTACTTGGCACGGAAAAAGCCCAGGCGCTGGCGATCGAACAGCATCTGGCGGTCTATCTGATCAGCAAGCAGGGCGATAAATTTGTCAGCTGGATGTCGCCGCAGTTCGCTGCTTTCCTGATCCCCGCTGAATCCGGAGAACCCTGATGTTAGATCTGTTTAGTGAAGAACAACCCTGGCAGGAGACGCTGGCTGAGGGCGCGGTGATCCTGCGGCGTCGCGCACGTGAGGATGCAGAGGCGCTTTATCAGCAAATAATGGCAATTGCGGAGCAGAATCCGTTTGCCCATCGCATTACGCCCGGTGGCCATCGCATGTCGGTGGCGATGACCAACTGTGGCGATTTCGGCTGGTCGGTGGATTCTCGCGGCTACCAGTATCAGCAGCAGGACAACCTGAACGGGCGTAAATGGCCGGCTATGCCGCCGCTGTTTCGTACTCTGGCGCAGCAGGCGGCGTCTGAGGCGGGGTTCCCTGGCTTTAATCCGGATGCCTGCCTGCTTAATCGCTATGAGCCGGGCGCGAAGCTGACGCTGCATCAGGATAAAGATGAGAAAGATCTGCGTCAGCCTATCGTTTCGGTGTCGCTGGGTTTACCGGCGGTCTTTCAGTTTGGCGGTTTCGAACGGGGTGACAGTACCCAGCGTGTGCTGCTGGAGCATGGCGACATTGTGGTGTGGGGCGGGCCGTCGCGCCTGCGTTACCACGGCATCCTGCCACTTAAGCCAGGCGTTCATCCGCTGTTGGGTGCCTGGCGTTATAACCTGACGTTTCGACGCGCTTTCTGACCCACCATGCCGGTTACGGCGTGGTACGAATAACTATTGCTATCATTTTGCATCCCATTACACTGCAGGCTGTTTTTTGACTGCTGGATTGCCTGCATGACGTTGCTAAGCGTTGTTTTTCGCCAGTTCCGCTGGCCTTTTATCGGGGTAATTGCGCTCACGTTGTTAAGCGCCGTGCTGGGTATCGGCATGATCGCCTTTATCAATCGCGAAATGATTGTCGCCATCAACACCTCATTCGCGGTACTGCCGCAGTTTCTGTTGCAGCTGGTGGTGCTGATGGCGGTGACGCTGGCCTCGCAGCTGGCGCTGACCATGCTTGGCCATCAGTTTGTCTGGCGACTGCGCGGCGAATTTATCAAGCGTATCCTCGATACCCGCATTGAACGCATCGAGCAACTCGGTAGTGCGCAACTGCTGGCGGGACTGACCAGCGACGTGCGGGCCATTACTCTGGCCTTTGTACGCCTGCCGGAGCTCTTTCAGGGCGTGATTATTACGCTTGGCTCGGCGATCTATCTTGCGTGGCTGTCGCCTAAAATGCTGCTGGTAACCAGTGTCTGGCTGGGTGTCACGCTGGTTGGCGGCTGGCTGCTGGTCTCGCGGGTTTACCAGCACATGGCAAAGCTGCGGGAAATCGAAGATAACCTCTATCGTGATTATCAGACGGTGATTGAAGGGCGCAAAGAGCTACAGCTTAACCGCTCACGCGCTCAGCAGGTCTACGACACGGTTTATCAGGAAGATGCCCGCGCCTGGCGACACCACATTGTCCGCGCCGATACTTACCATCTCAGTGCGGTCAACTGGTCAAATATCATGACGTTAGGCGCTATCGGTATGGTCTTTTTTATGGCCAACAGCCTGGGCTGGGCCAATACCGCCGTCGCCGCTACCTTTTCCCTGACGCTGCTGTTTTTACGCACGCCGCTGCTCTCCGCGGTGGGCGCGTTACCGACGTTGCTCAGTGCCCAGGTCGCATTCCGTAAGCTCAATGCCTTTGACCTCGCTCCTTATCAGTCAGGATTCCACTCCGCCTCCACGTCCTCAGACTGGCAAACGCTGGAGTTGCGCGATGTCTCTTTTCACTATGGTGATAACGGCTTCCAGGTCGGGCCGGTTAACCTGACGCTGCGCCGGGGCGAACTGGTCTTTCTGATTGGCGGCAACGGCAGCGGGAAATCGACGCTGGCGATGCTGCTGACCGGTCTTTATCAGCCTCAGTCCGGCACGCTGCTGCTGGATGGCAAGCCGATAACGGCGGATGAGCTTGATGTGTGGCGCAGTCAGTTCTCGGCGGTCTTTACCGACTTACATCTGTTTGACCGGTTAATCGGGCGGGAGGGGATTGCGGCCAATCCGGCGCTGGTTCAGCTCTGGCTGGAGAGACTGAAGATGCAGGATAAGCTGAAGATTGAAGGCAACAAAGTGCTGAATCTGCAGCTTTCTAAAGGACAGAGTAAGCGACTGGCACTGCTGCTGGCGGTGGCAGAAGAGCGCGATGTGCTGCTACTGGATGAGTGGGCGGCGGATCAGGACCCTCACTTCCGACGTATCTTTTATCGCGAGCTGCTGCCGTGGCTACAGCAGGCGGGTAAAACGGTGTTTGCCATCAGCCATGACGATCACTACTTCATTCATGCCGATCGGCTGCTGGAGATGCGTGAAGGCAAGTTGACGGAGCTGACCGGTAATGAGCGCGATCTTGCCACGCTCGACTCGGTAAAACGCACCGACACCGGGCTTTAACGGTAGCTGGCAAAGCTTAGCAAAAAAGCATAGTGGCGTGCTTCGCCTGAACCAGGCTACGTTAGCGATCAGCAGAAACTCCGGTTTCTGCCATTCTGAACCTTTTCTTTCGTCTGTGTTACCCCCGGCTAAACCGCAAAGTTTTAACGCGTATTGTTTAGCCGGTTTTTTTAAAGCCGATGTGTGATTAGCGTGATTACCTGAGTCTCCCGCCATACAAAGCTCGCCTCCAGTAACGTCCCCATCGCAAAACATCCGCTGAAGTGCTGAGTCAGTCGCAACGTCGCGCGCTGCTGCGCGAAATCTACCGACACCAGTTCCGCATCCGGAAAGTCCATCGGCTGAAGCAGTTGCGGCCAGATGGCTTTGTAAACGCTCTCTTTGAGGGAGAAGAGCAGGGTAGCGGCAGCGCGAAAAGAGACGGGCAGCGTCCGTAACAGGTGCTGTTCCTGCTCGTTCATCAGCAACTCAGCCGTTTCATGCGCCGTCGTCTCTGACATGAACTGCTCGACATCCACCCCAACAGCGCAGGGCTGACGGGTTGCCGCTACCACAGCGATGCCTGCACTGTGCGACAGTGACGCCTGAATGCCAGCGGGCCAGCAGGGGGATCGATCGGCTGCATTGGTCAGAATGAAATCAGCAATACCCAGTTCTGCCATCACTGACCGGACCAGCAGACGGCTGGCGAGGTATTCAGCACGCCGTTTACTGACAGCCTGCTGCAGTCGGGCGGGCAGCGGAATATCCCATTCGACAGCCAGCCCGTCATGATACTTTTGCGGATCGAAGTGACTCACCGCCAGCAAAGGATCGCTGCGGTTAAGGTGCCGGGAAAGGATAAAGCCGCCTGCAACAGGCGGCAGCGGCAGGTCGGGATAGCGCATGCGGGACCATCATCAAAACCAAAAAGGCATTAAATCAGGCGCGATGGATCAGGGCAAGCAGCCCGCCGGAATCAGTCGTTGGGAGGAATGGCAAAACTCTTCAGAGAAACAACGAAATGGTGGTGACCCCTGCTGATGCGTGCACCTCGGTCGCACCAGTGGCTTGCCAGACGAAAGAAATCGTCGCTGCCAATGTCATACGCCAGTTCCACTTTGCTAATGCCTGAATGCAGCAATGCTTCTGCATCTTTCAGGCTTTTCGCTTTGATCGCCATAAAAATTATCCGTCAATTTCTGGGGATTTCAGGGTAGGCACTTTCTGTGACATTTTTGTTTCAGTTTGATGAATAAGCGCAGCCGGTAGCCGATTTTGTGAAGCAGATCAGATTATAATGTAACTGTTAACCTGCTGATTGTAAGAGGAATGTTAACTGCCACACGGGACTATTCTGAATGTTAAACGGAGAGGTAAGCTGAGATAGAAAGGCCGCGTCAGACGCGGCCCCGTGGGTTACTTCTGGTCTGGCGGGGAAGGTTGCTTATCGCCTGACTCGGGTGCTTCTGTTGGATCGTCTTTTTCAATATATGTCATGAAGTCTCCTCTTGTTACCCACACGCAGTTAAGTATAGAACGGATTGCGGAAGGTGCGAGGAAAGTGAAGGTTTGATGACAGAAACGAAAAAAGCAGCCTTTAAGGCTGCTTTTCAGGGAATTTGGTCGGCACGAGAGGATTTGAACCTCCGACCCCGGACACCCCATGACCGTGCGCTACCAGGCTGCGCTACGTGCCGAACACTGGAGGATTAGTCTACTGGTTATCACCATTAATGCAAGATACCTGCAGACTATTTGCCTGATTATTAATCAGTTAGCGATAAACCGCTTCTCTTCAGTTAATACCTGCAACAGCAGCGCCAGTTCTGGCTTGTGATCTTTCAGGGCGTTGCCCTGCGCATCATAGGCGCGATAGCTGCCGTTATTGTTGAGTACCAGCGTCACCTGCGGCGTGGTAATCACCAGCTTATTCTCTTCGCTGCTGACGACCCAGTCATGGCGACGGCGCGCAGCAAACAGATCTTCACCCTGAGAGTAGTTCACTGGATTGGTCCGCACATGCAGCAGTCGCTGCATCAGCGTCGACATCACATCCTGATGATCAGAAAGGCGATCAACGGTCTGCGCGGGCGTATCAGGCCAGTGAATCACTAACGGCACCTGCAGAGTCTGGCGGTTTCCAGCGCTGTCAGGATTGCCATCCAGTGCCAGTCCACGCTGCGCCGTAATCACCACCACCGTGTTCTTCAGTAAATCACGCGCCTGCAGGCTGCTGAGCACCGCGTGGATCTGCTCATCAACGGCAGGAGCCTGGCGCAGATAGCTGCGCTGACGCGCTTTTGCACTGTCGCCGGTGACGTCCGGGCCGTTCAGGGCAATCCATGAGAACCACGGCGCCTGTGAACCGTTCTGTTTCTCCAGCCAGTTCTGCCATTGCGCCACAGTACTGGCGTTGGGCTGGCTGGTCGTTGCAGGCAGTGAATAATCAGTCAGCAACGCCTGCCGGTAGAGCGGCGGATTAAAGCCTTCCGAGGAGAAGAGGCCAAACTGGTAACCCTGGGTGCTAAGCGCGCCCAGCAGCGCCGACGGCGTTCGGGATGCCAGAATACCGTTCATGTAGCTGGATGAGATCCCATAGAACAGGCCAAACAACCCTTTCTCCGGCGTATCACCCGCGCTGTAGTGCTGGGTAAAACGCACGTTCTCGCTGGCGAACTGATTAAGCTCCGGCAGCGCTTTGGCCAGCGTGGCGTTGTTCAGACCATCGACCGTCAGAACCAGCAGGTTGTTGCGTGTGCCGGCATCACGGAAAGTAATCTCGCTCAGCGGATATTCCACCGCCACTGCTTCCGGGTCGCCCTGCTGAATCAGCCGACGCTGATACTCCTGGGCATCCAGCAGACCATGACGCTCAAGGAAGCGGCGGGCAGTCATCGGGTAGGAGAGCGGCAGGTTGGCACGCTGCATGGTAATCGGGCGATAGAAATTCGCATCGGCCCAGATATACATCAGGTGGCTGGCAAAGAAGGCGCTGATAAACAGGGCGGCGACAGGCTTGCCAAATGAACGGCGATTCAGGCTGCGAAGCTTCTGCCAGCTCCAGGTCGCAAACAGCATCTCAACCAGGAAAATCAGCGGCACGCTGATAAACATCAGCTGCCAGTCGCGCGCCATCTCGCTCTGATCAGGGTTAATGACCAGCTCCCACACCACCGGATTCAGGTGCAGGTGGAAGCGGCTGAACACTGCACTGTCGACCATCACCAGCGTCAGCCCGGCGGTAGCGACCACCGCGGACAACACCCGCATCAGCCGTTGCGACATCACCACAAAAGTCAGCGGGAAGATAATCAGCAGATAGGCGGCAAAAACAACAAAACTGAAGTGGCCAACCCAGCTGGTATAGGCGTAGATACGCCCCGCCAGCGAAGAAGGCCAGTCGGCGACCAACAGGTAGCGACTGCCTAAAATCAGCGCGAATAAGATGTTAAACAGAGCAAACCAGTGACCCCAACTGATCATCTGGGAAACTTTTTCGCGGTAGCGCTGCCGGTTGGTTACCATATTATGAAGTCAAATCAGCCAATTAATGGGCGTTATCGTCACGCACAGACGCCTGAAGGGCATCGGCGAAAGATCGTGCCAGTGAACGACGTTGCGCCGGAGCGACATCGCTGTTAATTAAGTTGGTCACCATATTTCCCAGAACCATCAGGGAGAGATCGGTGGGGGCCTTGTCCTTGTGCAGGATTTGGGCCATTTCCGCGAGGAGTTGTTCCACGCGTTCGTCACTGTAACGGGATGATTGTGCCATATCGTCGTCTAAGCTCATTTCAAAAGGCGATATATTACCGGAACAGCGCACTTTTTACCGCAATTTTATCGAAAGCAGCGCGTTCGCTATACGCATGGAGTTGAAAGCCGATGCTGGCGGTGTTTGAATACGCGCCTGTGCTAAAAGGAGAGTCTACCATGAGTCTGGATATCGACCAGATTGCCCTGCATCAGTTAATTAAACGCGATGAAAACCAGCTTGAACTGGCGCTGCGCGATTCGCTGCTGCCTGCCACCAACACGGTCAACGCGATGGTGGAGGAGTTACACCGGGTTTATAGCGCAAAAAGCAAAGCCTATGGCCTGTTCAATGCAGAGAGTGAACTGGCAGAAGCGCTGCGTAATTGTCGTAAGGGCAACGATGATTTTCTCGCTTTTAGCCGTGCCGCGACCGGTCGTCTGCGCGATGAGCTTGCAAAATACCCCTTCGCTGAAGGCGGCGTGGTGCTGTTTATTCACTACCGCTATCTGGCGGTGGAATACCTGCTGATTGCGGTGCTGAACAGCCATTCCAGCATGCGCGTCAACGAGCAGATGGATATCAGCAGCACCCACTATCTTGACATCAATCATGCCGACATCGTGGCACGCATCGATTTAACCGAGTGGGAAACTAACCCGGAATCGACCCGTTATCTGACTTTCCTGCGTGGCCGCGTCGGACGTAAAGTGGCTGACTTCTTTATGGATTTCCTGGGTGCCGAAGTGGGATTAGACACCAAGGCGCAGAACCGCGGTCTGTTGCAGGCGGTAGATGACTACTGCAACGAATCGGAACTGGATAAGCAGGAGCGGCAGAACTATCGCCAGCAGGTCTACAGCTACTGCAACGAGCAGCTGCAGGCGGGCGAGGAGATTGCGCTGGAAGAGTTGTCGAGCGAACTGCCACCACTGGGTGAAAAAACGTTCCAGGCTTTTACCCAGGAGCAGGGGTATGAACTGGAAGAGAGCTTCCCGGCGGATCGCAGCACTCTGCGCCAGCTGACGAAGTTTGCCGGAAGCGGCGGGGGACTGACCCTGAACTTCGATGCGATGTTGCTGGGCGAACGCATTTTCTGGGATCCGGCAACGGACACCCTGACGATTAAGGGCACACCACCCAATCTGCGCGATCAGCTGCAGCGCCGTACCAGCAGCAAATAAAAAAGCCGGGCTTAGCCCGGCTTTCATTCCCTGCGCGCGGCGATCATTTCACCGGGCAGCGCCAAAAGAAAAGGGCCGGTTTCGCAACCGGCCCTTCTGCTTGCAACGAAGTTCGCGATTAAGCGCGAACGAAGTCGATGTGGAACAGTTTTGGCTTGAACGGGTGACGCTGAACAGCCTGAACTTTCACTTTAGTTTCTTTACCGTCAACTGACAGGGTCAGCACTTCGTCGTAGAAACCTGGCTTAGATTGCAGGTTCATTACGGAGTCGTGATCCAGGTCGATGGCAACAGCCGCTTCAGAACCACCGTAGATGATGGCCGGGAAACGGTTTGCTGTACGCAGGCGGCGGCTCGCACCCTTACCCTGCTCTTTACGTTCTACTGCATTGATAGTGAGCATTAATATATCTCTTTATTTAATTCCTGCTACAGGCGACCCAGTAACAGGCTGGTTATTCAATACCGCTGATGCACATGCAAAAGCGGGCGGCAGTATAGCCGTTATGCCGGGTGGTAGCAAACGATATACCCGCCAGCCGGGCTCGGCATCCGGTTAGCCGGACCCGATAGCGCTCATTAGCGCAGCTCATTGGCACGGCGATAGCGACCCTGATAATCGAACATTTTTTCGCGGATCTGCCAGAACTGACCTTTGGCCCGCGCCACCACAAAGTCGGGATGACGCAGCAGCGGCTGCAGCGCCAGCACGTCAGCGGCGCTCTGCCAGCCTAGCGGCACGCCGGGCGCGCGCTGATGCGGGCGCATAAAGAGCTGTTCAAACGCTTTGCGCTGGGCCGGTGTCTGCAGACGAAACCGTTCGCTGACGCTGGTGCCTTCCTCGTCATAATAGGTCGCCTTGAGCCATTCACCTTTGGCGTCACGGCCCTGTTCCAGCGTCATGCCGCCACAGCGCAGCACCAGCGCATCTTTAAGCTTCAGCGCCGCTTTGAGCATATCGTCAGGATCGACCAGAATTTTGTCGCACTGGTGACAGCGCCGTGCGGCAATATCATTCTCTGCGCCGCAGTCGGGGCAGCTTTTAAAGCGGAAGCGGAAGTCACACTGTTCGCGCTCGCCCTCATCATCTTCCAGCACGCCCTGACAGCGTCGGCCAAAATGTTCGATAACCATGCCATCTTCGGTCGCCTTGCCCCAGAAGGTGTTGGCGAAACCGCAGGCGGGACAAAAAACCTGTACCGGCTGATTGTCGCTGGCCCCTTTGGGCGCGCCGACCTCGGGCGTAAAGAGATCGTGCGGATTACCGGCATAATCGAGAATCAGACAGTCGGTTTTACCGGGCGAGAGCCGCAGGCCGCGTCCGACGATTTGCTGATAGAGGCTGACCGACTCGGTCGGGCGCAGAATCGCAATCAGATCAACGTGCGGAGCATCAAACCCGGTGGTCAGCACCGCCACGTTAACCAGGAATTTCAGCTGCTGCGCCTTAAAGGCCAGAATCAGAGCATCGCGCTCTCTGGCAGGCGTTTCGGCTGACACCAGCGCGCTGTTAGCGGGCAGCAGCCGCAAAATTTCATGCGCATGCTCAACCGTTGAGGCAAAAATCATCACCCCCAGCCGATCTTCAGCGAACTCCACAATCTGACGGATAATATGGGGCGTCACGCGCTGCTGCTGTTTCAGTTCACGATTAAGATCGGCTTCGCTGAACAAGCCGCTGCTTTGTGCCGTCAGGCGGCTGAAGTCATACTGCACCACCGGCATATCCAGTCGCTCCGGCGGCACCAGAAACTGATGTTTGATCATGTAGCGCAGCGGCAGTTCATAGATACAGTCGCGAAACAGCGATTTTTCGTCGCCACGCACCATGCCGTGATAGTGGAACTGATAAATCCAGCCTTTACCCAGCCGGAAAGGCGTGGCGGTCAGGCCCAGTAAACGCAGTTGCGGATTATGCTGACGCAGATGATTAAAGATCTGCTGATACTGACTCTCTTTATCATCACCGATACGGTGGCACTCATCGACAATCACCAGTGAAAAGGCGCTGTCGAACTGGTCGAGGTTACGCGCCACTGACTGCACGCTGCCAAACACCACTTTGCGCTGACTCTCTTTACGCTGAAGTCCGGCGGCAAAGATATCCGCCTCCAGCCCGTAAGCCTGATATTTACTGTGGTTCTGCGCTACCAGCTCTTTGACGTGCGCCAGCACCAGCACCCGGCCACGCGCCAGCCGTGCCAGCTCGGCAATGACCAGGCTCTTTCCGGCACCGGTCGGCAGCACAATGACTGCAGGCTGATGATGACGACGGAAATGCGCCACGGTGGCATTCACCGCATCCTGTTGATAGGGGCGTAAGGTAAAAGACATGATGCTCACTTTTGCAAAACTGGGGGTAATTATGCCATGAAAGTGCGGTAAACGCGCTGTCAGGCTGGCGCGGATCACGTTATACTTCCCGCACATTTTCAACGGTTAACCAGGCCGTTTCAGATTCCCTCCGCAGTAACAGGCAAAACGAATTCATGCGACTCGACAAATTCATCTCTCAGCAACTGGAAATCAGCCGCGCCATCGCCCATCGCGAGATCCGTGGCCAGCGTGTCACCGTTAACGGGGAAATCGTACGCGATACCGCGTTTAAACTGCTGCCCGACCACGAAGTCGTCTATGACGGCAACGTACTGCAGATGCAGACTGGTCCACGCTACTTTATGCTGAACAAACCGCAGGGTTACGTCTGCTCAACCGACGATCCCGATCATCCCACCATCATCTATTTCATTGAAGAACCGATGTCATTCAAACTGCACGCGGCGGGGCGTCTTGATATCGACACCACCGGACTGGTGCTGCTGACAGATGATGGCCAGTGGTCACACCGTATTACCTCGCCACGTCATCACTGCGAGAAAACCTACCGTGTGACCCTGGAATCACCGGTCAGTGACGATACCGCCGCGCAGTTTACGGCGGGCGTGCAGCTGCACAATGAGAAGAGCCTGACTAAACCGGCACAGCTGGAGGTGATCACCCCGACAGACGTCCGGCTGACACTGAGCGAAGGCCGTTATCATCAGGTAAAACGGATGTTTGCGGCAGTAGGCAATCGGGTCCTTGAGCTGCATCGCGAGCGCATCGGTGACATCGTACTGGACGCCGATCTGGAACCGGGCGAATATCGTGCGCTGACAGAAGAAGAGATCGCCAGCATCGGTCTGCCGAAAGAGCTGCAGACAAAATAACCGGACGGGCCCGGCGGCCCGCATTACGACCATAAGGGCAGGAGAGGGTGTGCGTAAGGAAAAGAATTCGCCAACAGGACTGGTAGTCATCCTCGGTCTGTTAGCCATGCTGATGCCGTTGTCGATCGACATGTATCTGCCCGCCATGCCGCAGATTGCACGTGAGTTCGGCGTTTCAGCCGGTAGCGTGCAGATGTCGCTCAACCTCTACATTCTTGGCTTCGCGATTGGGCAGCTGATCTATGGGCCGCTGGCAGACAGCTATGGGCGTAAGCCGGTGATTGCGCTCGGGACCCTGATCTTTGCCTGCGCTGCCGCGGCCTGTGCGCTGTCGCAAACCATCGATCAGCTGATTACGATGCGCTTTCTGCATGGACTGTCGGCTGCCGCAGCCAGTGTGGTGATCAATGCGTTAATGCGTGACAGTTACTCGAAAGAGGACTTCTCCCGCATGATGTCCTTTGTGATGCTGATTACCACCATTGCGCCGCTGCTGGCGCCGATCATCGGCGGCTGGCTGCTGGTGCTCTGGAGCTGGCACGCCATCTTCTGGGCGCTGGCGGGCGCGGCGTTAGTGACGACCGTGCTGGTGACCACGCAGATCCGTGAAACCCTGAAGCCGGAGCAGCGACAGCGGTTTCATCTGCGTACTACGCTGGGCAATTTCGTAACGCTGTTTCGCCACAAGCGCGCGTTCAGTTACATGCTGTCGAGCGGTTTCTCCTTTGCCGGGCTGTTTACCTTTCTCAATGCCGGTCCCTTTGTTTACATCGAACTGAATCACGTTTCACCGCAAAACTTTGGCTACTACTTTGGCCTCAATGTGGTGTTTCTGTTTGTCCTGACGCTGATTAACAGCCGCGCCGTGCGCCGCTTTGGCCCGGTGGCGATGTTCCGGATGGGACTGCTGATACAGTTCTGTATGGGGATCTGGCTGCTGCTGGTCAGCGCCTTCAGCCTCGGCTTTTTGCCGCTGGTGATGGGGATCGCGATGTTTATCGGTTGCGTATCGATGGTCTCATCGAATGCGATGGCGGTGATTCTGGATGAGTTTCCACATATGGCGGGTACGGCATCGTCGCTGGCGGGCACCCTGCGTTTTGGCGTCGGGGCATTTGTTGGCGCACTGCTGTCGCTGGTGAGTTTCAACAGCGCCTGGCCAATGGTCGGCACGATTGCACTGTGCGCGACAATCTCTCTGCTGCTCTTTTTCTACGCTTCACGTCCCCGCACTGCGTCCCGGTAATCGGGCGCAGTGATTTCCCTCTGCAATGACCTGCCGACTTGCACGCCTCCTGACTTTGTTTCGATATTGTGAAAATATTTAGTTAAAAAAGTAATCACAATGCAGCTAAAATGATTGTTAACGGCGTGTGAACGCGGTACATATAGGCTGAAGTGCGATGTGAGTCGCAAAAAATGCGCTTCTGCAATCCACACGGACGGGCCATTAAATCCTGTCCGGACTCAGCGGTTATCAGGCCGCTTCCAGCTGGGCTGCTTTGTGTTGCGACATAAACTCATCCGGGGAGAGTAAACTATGCTGCAACTTTCGATTGTGCATCGTCTGCCACAGCATTTTCGCTGGGCCAGCGATCACCACAGTGCTATCGAATCCGATGACACCACGCTGGACGAGCAGGATTTCGTTGCGCTGCGATTGATCAGCCATGACGGCATTCCGGCGTGGGAGATCCTTCAGCAGCTAAAAGAGGTTCTGGCGGATATTCAGGTCGATTGTAAAGTGGCCGAGTGCGAAGGACAGCCCTGCCTGTTCATTCAGCGTCGTGACGAAAGCGCCACCAACTGCTGCCTGAAAAATCAGGGCGTAGCGATTGCCGAAACCTTTATCGCAGGTTGAGTTGCGCCGACTGCAGCAGCTCGCGGGTATACCCGGCCGCGGGTGAAGCAAACAACCTTTCACACTCTCCCTGTTCCACCACTTCTCCCTGACGCAGCACAATAAGCTGATGGCACAGGGCGCGCACCACATCCAGATCGTGACTGATAAACAGATAGCTGAGCTGCCGCTGCTGCTGTAAGCGGCGCAACAGCGTCAGAATCTGCTTCTGCACCGTGCGATCCAGCGATGAGGTCGGTTCATCCAGCACCAGCAACTCCGGTTCCAGAATCAGTGCCCGCGCAATGGCAATACGCTGTCGCTGACCGCCCGAAAATTCGGCCGGATAACGATGGCGACTTTCCGCTTCAAGCCCCACCTCCGCCATCACCGCGATGACCCGCTGCTCCTGTTGCGCACGGCTAAGTTCGGGCTGATGCACCGCCAGGCCTTCCGCAATGATCTGCTGCACTGTCATACGCGGATTCAGTGAAGAGTTGGGATCCTGGAACACCACCTGAATGCGCTGACGCAGCGGCAATAACTGACGACTTGACAGCTGATGCAGCTGCTGGCCGTCAAACCAGACTTCGCCGCGTGAGGCAATCAGCCGCAGCAGTGCCAGCCCGGTAGTGCTTTTACCTGATCCGGACTCGCCCACCAGCCCCAGACTTTCGCCGCGTCGCAGGCTAAAGCTCAGGCCGGAGAGCACCTGTTTCTCACCACTCTGCCGGCGGAACAGCCCGCGCCGCAGCGGAAAGCTGACCTGAAGATTATCGACCCGAAGAATGACCGGCGCGTCTGCGGGCAGCGGCAGCGCTTTTCCTTCCGGTTCGGCGGCCAGCAACTGCTGGCTGTAAGGGTGTTGCGGCTGATTCAGCAGGACCTGGCAGCGGTTCTGTTCGACGATGTGACCATTGCGCATCACGCTAACGTTATCCGCCAGCTGACGCACGATATTCAGGTTATGGGTGATAAACAGCATGCCCATATTCAGCTCTCGCTGCAGTTCACGAAGCAGCGTCAGGATTTGTGCCTGCACCGTCACATCCAGCGCGGTGGTTGGCTCATCGGCAATCAGCAGCTGAGGCTCGGTCAGCAATGCCATGGCGATCATCACCCGCTGACGTTCTCCACCCGAAAGCTGGTGGGGGAAATCATTGAGCCGGGTGGCGGGCTGCCGTATCCCGACCCGATCAAGCACGCTGAGAATTTCACCGCGTGCCGCCGGACGACGCAACCCGCGATGCAGCGACAGCACTTCATAGAGCTGCTTCTCCACGGTGTGCAGCGGATTAAGCGATACCATCGGCTCCTGAAAAATCATCGCGATCTGGTTGCCGCGAATCCCGCGCAGGCGCTGCTCGCGCGCGCGCAGCAGATCTTCACCGTTAAACAGAATCTCACCGCTGGGATAAACCACCGCAGCCTCATGCAGCAGTCGCATCACCGAGAGTGCCGTGACGCTCTTGCCGGAACCCGACTCGCCCACCAGCGCCAGCGTTTCGCCCGCGTCGATGCGCAGTGAAACGTCATTCACCACCTGGCGAAGCGTCTCGCCCTGACGAAAGGCGACCGAGAGATGATTGATGGCAAGCAATGGCGTGTTCATTCAGGCTCCTTTGCCCGGATCAAAAGCGTCGCGTACCGCTTCGCCAATAAAAATCAGCAGCGAAAGCAGGATCGCTAGGGTGAAAAAGCCCGCCAGGCCTAACCAGGGTGCCTGCAGGTTATTTTTGCCCTGCAGCAGTAACTCGCCCAGCGAGGGCGAACCCAGCGGCAGGCCAAAGCCGAGAAAATCGAGTGAGGTCAGCGTGGTAATCGATCCGCACAGAATAAACGGCAGAAAGGTCAGGGTGGCGACCATGGCATTTGGCAGCATGTGGCGCAGCATAATCCGGCCGTCGCTGACCCCCAGCGCCTGCGCCGCACGGATGTAATCAAAGTTTCGGGTACGCAGAAACTCGGCCCGGACCACGCTGACCAGGCTCATCCAGCCGAAAGCCACGGTGACCAGCAGCAGCCACCAGAAACCCGGCTGGATCACGCTGGAGAGGAGAATCAGCAGAAACAGCGCAGGCATGCCGGACCAGACTTCAATCAGCCGCTGCCCAATCAGGTCAATCCTGCCGCCGAAATAGCCCTGCACCGCGCCGACTACAATCCCGATGACGCTGGAGTAGAGCGTCAGCATCAGTCCGAACAGCAGAGAAATGCGCGTGCCATAGAGCAGGCGTGCCATCACATCGCCGCCGTTAGCATCCGTGCCGAGCCAGTTTTGCGCAGAGGGCGGAGAGGGGAAGGGCACCTCGGTGGCAAAATTGATGGTGCTGTCGCTGAAACGAATCGGTGCCCATATTGCCCAGCCATTCTGCTCAATGCGCTGCCGCAGCCAGGGATCCTGATAATCCGCCGCTGTCGCCAGTGCGCCGCCATAGTCGGTTTCGCTGTAGTCAAACAGCAGCGGCACTGTCCAGCGCTGCTGGTAACGCACCAGCAGTGGCTTGTCATTGGCAATCAGTTCGGCACCCATCGACAGCAGAAAGATGATCAGAAAGATCCACAGCGACCAGTAGCCGCGCCGGTTATGACGAAAGCGCTGCCAGCGCTGTTGGTTCAGCGGAGAGAGCGTCATGAGCGGCTCCCGAAATCGATGCGCGGATCGACCAGCGTATAGGTGAGATCACTGAGAATATTCATCAGTAAACCTATCAGCGTAAAAATATAGAGCGTGCCAAACATCACCGGATAGTCACGATGCAGAGTCGCATCATAGCCGAGCAGTCCAAGCCCGTTGAGCGAGAACATCACCTCGATCAGCACCGAGCTGGTAAAGAACATGCTGATAAAGGTGGCGGGGAAGCTGGCGATCACCAGCAGCATCGCATTGCGAAACACATGGTGATAGAGAATACGGCGCTCCGGCACCCCTTTGGCGCGCGCAGTCACCACATAGAGCTTGCGGATCTCATCCAGAAACGCGTTTTTCGTCAGCATGGTCAGCGTGGCGAAGCCGCCGATCACTGTCGCCAGCACCGGCAGGGCGATATGCCAGAAGTAGTCCAGCACTTTGCCATACCAGGGCAGTGTGTCGTGCTGCGCAGAGGTGAGGCCGCGCAGCGGAAACCAGTCCAGATAGCTACCACCGGCAAACAGCACGATTAACATGATGCCAAACAGAAAAGCCGGGATGGAGTAGCCAATGATAATAAAAGCGCTGCTCCAGACATCGAAAGCGCTGCCATTGCGCACCGCTTTGCGGATCCCCAGCGGGATCGACACCAGGTAGATGATCAGTGTGCTCCATAATCCCAGACTGATCGAAACCGGCAGGCTCTCTTTGATCAGCCCGATCACCGAGGCACTGCGAAACAGGCTGTCGCCAAAATCCAGACGCAGATAATTCCACAGCATCTCGCCGTAACGCTGCCAGAGAGGTTTATCGAAACCGTAACGCTGTTTAATCTCAGCAATCACTTCGGGATCCAGCCCGCGTGCGCCACGATACTGATTATCGGCAGGATTGAGATGACTGACGCTGGCGCGTGAACCGGCGCTGTCTGCGCCACTGCCGGGCAGACCGGTTGTCTGACCAAACTGAATGTTAGCCAGCGCCTGATCGACCGGTCCGCCGGGCGCGATTTGCACGATAAAAAAATTAAGCGTGATGATCGCCCATAACGTCGGGATGATCAGCAGCAATCTGCGCAGAAAGTAAGCGGCCAACGGTGATCTCCTTAGCGTTTGCTGGCCGGCAGGCGTCCGGCTTTGTTTGTGTCATACCACCAGTTTTCCAGTCCGACGCTGTAGGCTGGCTTGCGGGCAGGGTGAGAAAACTTATCCCAGTACGCCAGCCGCTGCTCTGCGTTGTACCACATCGGAATCATATACGCATTCCACAGCAGCACCCGGTCCAGCGCCTGGGCCAGCGGCCGCAGCGCGTTGGGATCGCCCTGATGCGCCACAATCTGTTTCACGAAGTGATCGACTACAGGCTCTTTGACCCGCGCGGTATTCCACGACGAGGCGATGAAGTCAGACTGCCAGAGGATCTGCAGACTGGAGGTCGGGATCGGCATTGCCCCATAGACCGTGGCAATCATGTCATAGTCGCCTTCACGCCAGCGCCGCAGATACTGTGAGTTGTCGATCTGCCGCAGGTTTAGCGTAATACCAAGCCGGGAAAGATTGTGCTGGAACGGTAACGCCCAGTCGGTATTGGTGCCACCGCGCAGCAGGAGTTCTATGGTAAACGGCTGACCGGTTTTATCATTGACCAGACGGTGATTTTTTATCTGCCAGCCCGCCTGTTTCAGCAGGTCGGACGCTTTTAACAGGCTGGCGCGGTCATAGCCGCTGCCGTCGGTTTTGTGTGGCTGATAAGGCTGGCTGAACAGCTCAGGTGGCAGTTGCGCGCGCCAGGGTTCAAGCAGGGCCTGCTGCTGTGCATCCGGCACGCCGCTGGCCGCATACGCCGTGTTCTGGAAATAGCTGCTGGCGCGCTGCCAGGCACCGTAATAGAGCGCCTTGTTCATCCACTCGAAATCGAACATCAGTGACAGCGCCTGACGCACGCGGCGATCCTGGAACAGCGGTTTTTCATTGTTGAATGCCAGCCAGCGGGTATCGATAGCGGCATCGTTAGGCGTGCTCTCTTTAACGATGCTGCCATCGTCAAAATTGCGGCCGCGATACTGGGTAGCCCATTTCTTTGCCGATGTCTCTTCACGCAGATCGTAAGCACCCGCCTTGAAGGCTTCAAATGCCACATTGTCATCCAGATAGTAGTCATAGCGCATTCGATCAAAATTAAAGCGTCCGTGATTGACCGGCAGATCAGCGGCCCAGTAATCTTTTACCCGGCTGAACTCAATAAACTGTCCCAGCTTCCAGCGAGTGATGCGATAGGGTCCGCTCGACAAGGGTGGCTCGCTTAACGGCTCATTAAACTTCTTATCGCGCCAGAACGACTCTGCGATAACCGGCAGCGTCAGTAAGCCAAGCAGCAGATCTTTATCCGGCTTCTGTGCCTCGATGCGCACAGTGAGATCGTTCAGCGCTTTAACGGTCACGCCACGGTAGGCGACGCGAAATTGAGGCACGCCCTCGGTCATGAATTTCTGATAGGTGAACGCCACGTCGCGGGCGGTGATGGGTGTGCCATTCTGAAAACGGGCGCGGGGATTAAGGCGGATCTCAATCCATGTAAAATCGCTGGCGTAGCGCGCTGACTCGGCAATCAGCGGATAATAACTGCCAGGTTCATCGTCTGAGCTGGTGTAAAGCCCATCATAAAGCGTGCCGGTGTTAATGCCCGGATTACCGCGAGAAGCGTAGCGGTTGAAGTTGTCGTAAGTGCCCACTACCGCCATGGTGATGCTGCCGCCTTTGGGTGCGCGGGGATCGGCGTAGTCGTAATGGCTGAAGCCGGGCGGATATTTCGCTTCACCGGCCTGGGTGAACGCGTAGCTTTGCTGGACAGAGGCCGCCAGCAGCGGGGCGCTGAGCAGGCCGCACAGCAGCAGAAGTCCGGAACGAAACAGCATGCACTCTCCTGTCAGATGTCTGGCGCGATTGGGCCAGGTAGTGTCAGGCGTTATGACGCCGGAAATAGTCTATCAGCGTTTCCGGCCGCAGCGGACGGCTAAAGATGTAACCCTGCAGATGGGTCACACCGCGGTTAATCAGCCAGGCAGCCTGCTCGCCGGTTTCTACCCCTTCGGCCACACTTTTCAGGTTCAGCTTCTTCGCCAGCTGCAGCACGGTATCGAGCACCGGCGAGGTCAGGCTATCCGTACCGATACTCTGAACAAAACCGCGATCGATTTTCAGATAATCAAAGTCATAACGTTCCAGATAGATCAGCGCGCTGTGACCGGTACCGAAATCATCAATGGCGATATGGATCTGCTGCTGATGCAGCCAGTCAAACAGTTCTCCGACATTTTCGTCGCGCACCATGGCTCGCTCGGTGATCTCAAACACGTAAGTAAAGTGGTCCGCAGGCATAGTATCAAGCCAGCGCAGCACATCCTGACGGAAACCGCTGTCAGCCAGATGCAGGGGCGAAATGTTGAGGCTGAGGCAGGCATGACGGGGAATGGTATGACACAGCAGGTGGGCATCACGGGAAACCAGCTGAAACAGATGTCGGGTCAGGGGAATAATCAGGTTCTGCGCCTCGGCATAGTGAATAAACACATCGGGCGGAATCGGGCCTTTCGTCGGGTGGGTCCAGCGCAGTAACGCTTCCATCCCATACGGCTGACCATCATGGGAGGTGACCAGCGGCTGATATTCGACGTGAAATTCACCGCGCTTCATGCCCCGAATCAGCTCTTTACCAGGGCGCTGATAAACCGACAACAGCAGCCAGCAAGCGCCTGAAACCAGCAGCGACAGTAGCAGGCCGCTCAGCAGGATATTCTGATAATCGCTGAACGCCAGAGTGGAACCGTACAACACAAACTGCAGCGGATAGCCTGTCAGCGTCTGCCGGTGCAGCGGCGTCGGCAGGTTTTTATTCTGCATGACGACGGATTGCCAGCTGGTTAAGGCACTGCGTTGTGCCACCAGTGCCATACCGGTGATTTCCGGATGCCCGGACGCCAGCAGCTGATAGGGTGCCAGGGTAATATTCAGCGTCGCGAAAACGCCTGACTGCAGGCTGCCGGGATTTTTGATCCACAACGCCAGCGCCGGTTTATTGGGCTGCAACGGCGTGCCCGGCATCAGCTGCAGATCGATATCACGCGAAATATCACTCAGGGGCGCAATTACATTGAGCGGCAGATTAAAACTGCCGGTGGCCGAGGAGCAAAAGGCATTACCTTCTTTAACCAGCAGGATGGCACGAAGATTTCCGGCAAAGGCGGCGCGTGAGGTAAGTTCACGATTGATGGTATTGCAGGCAGTGTGGGTAAACGGAAGCAGGGGACTGAGAGTACTGTTAATCAGGCTGGAGAGCGTTTGCTGCAATGCCGTGCGGCTGTTCTCCAGCAGTTGCTGATGCTGTCGTTCGCGCTTCTGCCAGGTCTGGTGAAGCGAGAGTGCAGCAAATAACAGAAAGAATAAGCCGCCAGCCATCGCACTACTCCATGCGATACGGCGAGGATAGGTGGCATGGCGCCGTAGCGCCCCCGACAGTGGCATGAGGAGCTTCCCCTAATCAAATTATTATTATGTTATTGCGCACGACGGCTTCGGTTTAAGCGACCGAGAATATAACGAGACGGCGGGAAATGTCTTGCTATTAATCTGAATCAGAATGCTTTTGTCTTATATAACTGCTGGTAAAAATGATTAAAGGC
Source organism: Pantoea sp. BJFS-204 (assembly GCF_049310725.1). Classification (NCBI taxonomy): domain Bacteria; kingdom Pseudomonadati; phylum Pseudomonadota; class Gammaproteobacteria; order Enterobacterales; family Erwiniaceae; genus Pantoea; species Pantoea sp. BJFS-204. The sequence continues at coordinate 409,341 of NZ_JBMOWE010000001.1, forward strand.
GAAAAAAAACGCTGCATAAGCAGCGTTTCATGTTCTCTGGCTGAGAGAAGATCGAAAGTGGTTATCAGGTCGGGTTACGACTTAATACACGGCGTCCTTCACGGTAGCGCTTTTTCCAGTAATCATCATTCAGACTGGAGATCATCACGCCACTGCTGGTCGAGGCATGAACGAAGTTATCGTTGCCAAGATAGATGCCAACGTGACGGCCCGTAGAGCCTGCACGGAACATCACCAGATCGCCGGGACGCAGTTTACTGCGGGTAATCTCTTTACCGGTGTCCTGCTGCTGCGAGGTAGAACGCGGTAATTCTAAGCCAAACTGATCGCGGAAGGTGCGTTGTACAAAGGCGGAACAATCGATCCCGCGTTTGGTATCGCCACCGAGGCGATAGCGCACACCTTTCCAGACGGCGTATTGTTCCATGATGCGCGACTTAACGTCGACATTACGCACCATTTCTTCAAACTCATCCTGAGACGCCTGAAGTAAAAAACCATTGTGGTTGTTAACTTCATGATTCTCGTTATTCGCGTTTTGACTGCTATGGGTACTGCTACAAGCTGAGAGGAGTGTTGCCAGCGCCACTGCGGGCACGATCCGCAAGATATATCTCAGTATTGGTTGAGACTTGACCATTATTCGGGTTTTCCTTCGATTTCCTTACGACAAGATTGTCGCCAGCCAGATGACAAAACAGGGAGATTAATAAGCGAAACAGACTAAGACAAATCCTTAATTACTAAAATGTGTTAATGGACACATTTTAACGGTAAAAAATCCGAATTTTCTGCCGCTTTTGCCTCACTGCGACTGAGGTTAACTGATTACAGACGCCGTGGCGAGTGCTTTTAATCAATTTCATATAGGTTTTTTTGATGTGAAATCAAACCGTAACACACTGACTACTTTAGCTACAATTGTGGTCAAATGATGGTGAGAACAGGGAGTTAAAGGGGGGCTAATTCGGGGCATAGCCGCTATTTTTAGAGTTTTCTTTATTGACAGAGGATATTGGCGACTATTTAACCTGCCAGCTGGGTCATAACCTTTTCTTTTCGTGAATTTAATTAGCAGGCTAATAGTGATGGGGTGTTTTTTATAAGCACGGGCGGTTCAAACCAGGGGTTTAAATCGCCCGCGCTTAACATTTACGTCACGGGCTTATATTTACCCGGCAATTTGCGATAAAACCAGTTAACCAATACGTCACTGGCTGGCGTTAATAGCCACCAGCTCAGACCCACTAATACCACCGACATTGAACCGACGGCAACATCGGTAAACCAGTGCGCACCGGCCATGATGCGTGGCAGTGAAAATATCACCACAATAGCCGTGGCAATTAAAAAGCGGCTGAAACCAAAATAACGCCAGATAAAGCAGGCGAAAATGATCAGCATCATACCGTGGTCGCCAGGGAAGCTATCTTTTGAAGCATCTTTTGCGGGAATACCGGTCAGTTCACTGACGCGATGCACGTTCTCGAAGAACAGTGTCGGACTGGAGTGTTTAACCGGCAATAAATGGCCCAACTGATTGAGAACGACGGCGGTCAGCAGCATGGTGATGCCGATTGCCAGCATCCGGCGCTGCGCCTGTGGCGTTTCGCGCCGCCAGATCGACAGGTAAAGCAGACCCATCGCCAGCAATGACACCGCATCAAAACCACGGTAATTCGTGATAGCGACGATCAGCGCGAACAGCGGATGGGTCACCATCTGGCTATTGAAGCCAAAGAAAATAGATTTATCGACGCCGAACCAGAAGCCATGTTCCGGGGGCAGATACCATGACAGAAATAGCACCACGCCCAGTGCATTAAGCAGCAGGATAGTAATAAGGCGAGTTACGCGCATAGTTAAACTCATTATTATTAAAAATAACCGCCGACAATACCTCTGTCAGCGTAAACGGCACTTCAACAATGCCGATTGTAGTCGATTCCAGTCAGCCTGTTGAGAATGAATGAGCTCAATACGGCTATCTGATGGCGGTGAGGGGTGTGTTTCACTCTGCAGCTCATTTGCATGGCGATTGATACGCAGAGCGCCTTCTTTCGTGCGCATCACTCCTTTAACGCGATCTACAGGCGCCTGCCGAACCCAGTTCAGCAGCGTGCCGCTGTCGAACAGCGTATCACCATCAAACAGCCAGCCGCAGGCGCTATAACCCTGGCCGTGGTTCAGCGCCCGACGCCAGCGCGCCTCGCCATTCAGTCGCAACGCCGCCAGACCGCTGGTGGGACCCGACGAATGATGGTGCTGCGGCACGGGAAGTTCGCGCGGCTGCCGGGGGTTATCCAGCAGAGAAAGGGGGATCTGACCAAATTCTGTCTCTATCAGAGGGCGCGCAGGCTGCATCTGCTGCTGCCAGTCAGCCAGGCGCTGACGATCCGCCTGATCCCAGCAGTCGCGCTTATTAGCGATAATAAGGTCGGCGGCAGCCAGCTGATCGCGGAAGTTTTCATTGGCAACGATACGAGGATTGGCCAGCTGACGCGCATCCAGCAGCGTCAGTGTGGCATTCAGTTGCAGCCACGACTGATAGACGGGCGCACTCAACATCTCCAGCACCTGACGAGGATGGCCCAGGCCGGTTGGCTCGATCAGCAGCCGATCGGGTTTACTCTTCAGCAGCATATTCAGCCCGACCTGCATCGGCAGGCCATTCACACAGCACAGGCAGCCGCCGGGGATCTCTTTCAGCGTGGCACCGCGATCGGCCAGCAGGGTGCCGTCGATCCCGATCTCGCCAAATTCATTTACCAGCACCGCCCAGTTTTCCCCGGACGGCCTGGCAGCCAGCAGATGGCAGAGCAGCGTGGTTTTGCCGCTGCCCAAAAAACCGGTAATCAGATTAACGCGTGTCATGGGGGAGACTCCTGCCGGGGAATAACGTGATAATGTAATAATATAACACTATCACGATCGGCAGCAGGCTTCTGATTTAGTCTGCGCGGCCCATATAGCGGCGTTCAGCAATGTGGATGCGGATGCGGTCACCGTTGCTGAGGTATTCCGGTACCTGGATCGAGAGGCCTGTACTCATACCGGCGGGTTTGGTACGGGCGCTGGCGGAAGCACCTTTAATGCCTGGTGAGGTATCCACAATCTCCATATCCACGGTTTGTGGCAGTTCCAGCGCCAGCACCTGACCTTCCATCGTCAGCACGTGAATGCCAGGGATACCGCCTTCGGGGATAAACAGCAGCTCCTCTTCAATCTGCTCCTGTTTAAAGGAGTAGGGGGTGTAATCCTCATCATCCATAAAAATATATTCGTCACCATCTATATAAGAGAAGGTCACGCTGCGACGGCTGAGCGAAATCGCATCAATAATCTCGTCGCCTTTGAAGCGCTCTTCCACTTTTAAACCGGTGCGAACATCGGTAAAGCGCATTTTATACAGGGTGGCGGCACCGCGTGCGCTGGGGCTCTGGACATCAATATCTTTAACCAGCAGCAGTTTACCGTTGTGCGTGACGGCCATCCCTTTTTTGATTTCATTGGCTTTTGGCATTGCTGTTCTCGCTATCTTGAGAGTGAAGTGCGCGCAACGTTACTCGCGCCGATGAAAACTGGCAATATCACCGGCGTGAAATTTTGTCTCAGGCCGCGGCTTTCATGGCAATTGCCGCCCCGGACTGCTATTGTCGCCGCGACTTTCTCTGCCGGGGCACAGCATGCAATGCCGTAGCCAGGGCGGTGCCTGTTGCACAGCGCGCGCTATTTCTTCACCGATTTCTGACATGGGTGACAGTGAACGATTTAAGCAGGAAGTTAAGAGCTGAAGGGTGAGGTGTCGCTCCCTCTGAGGTTCTGTTACTGTCTGTTGTATCCTGAAGGTCGCGTGAGAGGTGTTAATGCAGTGTCGTATTGATTGTGGAGCCTGCTGCATCGCGCCGTCAATCTCCAGCCCCATCCCCGGAATGCCGCAGGGTAAACCCGCGAATGTCCGCTGCATTCAGTTATCGGATGAAAATTTGTGCATGATTTTCGGTTCAGATTTAAGGCCGAAAGTATGCGGAAGTCTGCAACCTTCAGTTGATATGTGTCTTACAGACCGTACCTCAGCCATGACCTACCTGATTGAGCTTGAAGCCAGCACTCGTGCCTGAGAACCCTCCCACCGCTTAGATTTAATCCCGCGTCAGCGGTTAGCTGACCCACTCTTCCAGCTGCAATCCGGGTACCCGTTCTAACTCGCGTGTGTTATTGGTCACCAGAATAGCCCTGGCCGCAATGGCATGCCCGGCAATCGCGGTGTCGTTGGGACCAATGGGCGTTCCGGCAGCAGCCAGCGCCGCTTTGATTTCAGTGGTTGCATCTACCGCTGCGCGATCCCATGAAAGTACAGCATCAGGACGTGCGCAGAATGCATCCACCAATTGCAAACGTATCTGCTGTAAACCGAAGCGGATACCGCGCCATCAGGCGCTGACGCTGCTGAAGTTTTTCGGTCCACCCATTCTCACTTTACAGCAGCAGCGTCAGCCTGTTCGCCCGCTAATCACCTAAACCTGCCCGAAATGTGCGTAACGTCAAAAATCTGCTACGCCGTTTGCGCATTTTCTTGCCTGGCGAAAGCGGCTGTACCACAATCCCTGAAACGTTTCAGCGGTGACTGCGCCATCTGTTTTCCTCAGCATGGCGTAAAATCTTTCCCACTAGCTGAAACGATTCAATCTCAGCAAGCGAGGAGAATTATGTTCCAGCTCGAATTGCAGGCCATCCATACCGGAGCCAGCGCCCAGAATAAAGAAGAGGCCATTCGTCAGGTTGCTGCCGCGTTAACCGCGGCGGGCAATGTGACCGAAGGATACGTCAACGGCATGCTGGCGCGCGAACAGCAGACCTCAACCTTTCTTGGCAACGGCATCGCAATCCCTCATGGCACCACCGATACCCGCGATCTGGTGCTGAAAACCGGCGTTCAGGTTTTCCAGTTTCCGCAGGGCATTGCCTGGGGTGACGATCAGACAGCCTATGTTGCCATCGGGATTGCCGCTAAGTCGGATGAACATCTGGCGCTGCTGCGTCAGCTGACCTATGTGCTGAGCGATGACACCATTGCAGAACAGCTAAAAACCGCCTCTGCTGAAGATCTTCGTGCGTTGCTGATGGGCGAGAAACAAGCCGCTGAATTCAGCTTCGACACCTCATTAATCACGCTCAACGTGGCTGCCAGTGATCTGATCACCTTACAGGCGATGAACGCCGGTCGGCTGCAGTCCGCTGGTGTGGTGGATGCCAGCTACGTCGCAGACGTGGTTTCAACGCCTCCGCTGAATCTGGGTCAGGGCATCTGGCTCAGCGACAGCAGCCTCGGCAACCTGCGCAGCGGCGTGGCTATCAGCCGCGCTGAACATGCCTTCGACCATCAGGGCGAATCGGCTGCGATGTTAATCAGCGTTTCGGCGACCGATGAACGTCCGCTGGAAGTGCTGGGTTACCTCAGCGCATTGCTGCAGCAGGGCAAAGCGGATCGTCTGTTGAAAGCGGATGCTGCAGGCGTTTACGCACTGCTCACCAGCGAAGTCGATGAGCAGGCTGACGTGCTGACGGCTGAATTTACCATTCGCAACGAACACGGCCTGCACGCCCGTCCGGGCACGGCGCTGGTTAGCGTGATCAAGCAGTTCAACAGCGACATTACCGTGACCAATCTCGACGGCAGCGGCAAACCCGCTAATGGCCGCAGCCTGATGAAAGTGGTTGCGCTGGGCGTGAAGAAAGGCCATCGCCTGCGCTTCACCGCCAGCGGTGAAGATGCACAGCAGGCGCTGAACGCGATTGAAGAAGCGATCACCAGTGGTCTGGGTGAGGGGGCATCATGAGCAGACGCGTCGCCACCATTACGCTGAACCCGGCGTATGACCTGGTGGGTTATACCCCTGAAATTGAACGTGGCGAAGTTAACCTGGTGAAAACCACCGGGCTGCATGCTGCGGGCAAGGGCATCAACGTAGCCAAAGTACTTAAGGATCTGGGTATCGATGTCACCGTCGGTGGCTTCATGGGGAAAGAGAATCAGGACGGTTTCCAGCAGTTGTTCAGTGAGCTGGGCATAGCCAACCGTTTCCATGTCGTGCCTGGCCGTACCCGTATCAACGTTAAACTCACTGAACAGACCGGTGACGTCACCGATCTGAATTTCTCCGGTTTTCAGGTGACGGCGCAGGACTGGGATCGTTTTACTACCGATTCTCTGACCTGGCTGGGCCAGTTCGATATGGTCTGCGTCAGCGGTAGCCTGCCTGAGGGCGTCGACCACGATGCCTTTACCCGCTGGATGACCGAACTTCGCACCCACTGCCCATGCATCATCTTTGACAGCAGCCGCGAGGCGCTGGTGGCAGGACTGAAGGCGGCACCGTGGCTGGTTAAACCTAACCGCCGTGAGCTGGAAATCTGGGCCGGTCGCAAACTGCCAACCCTGCAGGATGTGATTGGCGCTGCGCACGAACTGCGCGAGCAGGGTATCGCCCATGTGGTGATTTCGCTGGGCGCAGAAGGCGCTCTGTGGGTCAACGCTTCTGGCGAATGGATCGCTAAACCGCCGGTGTGCGAAGTGGTCAGCACCGTGGGTGCAGGCGACTCAATGGTTGGCGGCCTGATTTATGGCCTGCTGATGCGCGAATCCAGCGAACACACGCTGCGTCTTGCGACTGCTGTGGCGGCGATGGCCGTCAGCCAGAGCAATGTTGGCGTTTCCGATCGTACTCAGTTGGCCGCAATGATGGCGCGCGTCGACTTACAACCCGTTAACTGACAGCAGGAGAGCGATAATGAAAACGCTGCTGATTAAAGACCCTACGCTGGGACTGGCTTCCGCATATATGGCGCAACAACGTCTGGCGGCCGCCGCCGCTGCGGCGGGCCTGACCCTGACTGATAATCCTGCCGACGCTGAGCTGGCGATTGTGCTGGGCAAAAACGTGCCGGACGATGCGGCGCTGAACGGCAAAGCGGTCTGGCTGGGCGATATCCAGCTGGCAGTACGTGAGCCAGAAACCTTCCTGAACCGCGCGAAAGCAGAAGCGAAAACCTGGCAGGCAACGGCTGCGGTAGCAACGCCTGCAGCAGGCGCACCTGCTGCACCGGCTCAGGCTGGCGCGCAGAAACGCGTCGTCGCGGTGACCGCCTGTCCGACCGGCGTGGCGCATACCTTTATGGCTGCCGAGGCCATTCAGGCTGAAGCGACCCGTCGCGGCTGGTGGGTGAAAGTTGAAACCCGTGGTTCAGTGGGCGCCGGTAACGCGATCACTCCGGAAGAAGTCGCTGCCGCCGATCTGGTGATCGTCGCAGCTGATATCGAAGTCGATCTGGCGAAATTTGCCGGTAAGCCGATGTACCGTACCTCAACCGGTCTGGCGCTGAAGAAAACCGCGCAGGAGCTGGATAAAGCGGTAGCAGAAGCGAAGCCGTATAAAGCGGCGGCTGGCGGACAGAACAATAGCAGTGAAGAAGAGAAGAAAGGCGGAGCAGGGGCTTATCGTCATCTGCTGACCGGTGTTTCTTACATGCTGCCGATGGTGGTCGCAGGTGGTCTGAGCATCGCGCTGTCGTTTGCCTTTGGTATCACGGCGTTTAAAGAGCAGGGCACGCTGGCTGCGGCGCTGATGCAAATTGGTGGTGGCAGCGCCTTTGCCCTGATGGTGCCGGTGCTGGCGGGCTTTATCGCCTTCTCCATCGCTGATCGTCCGGGTCTGACGCCGGGTCTGATTGGCGGTATGATCGCCACCAGCATTAACGCAGGTTTCTTAGGCGGAATTATCGCGGGCTTTATTGCCGGTTATGCGGCGAAGCTGATCAGCGGCAAAGTTAAACTGCCGCAGAGTATGGAAGCGCTGAAACCGATACTGATTATTCCCCTGTTCGCCAGTCTGATCACCGGTCTGCTGATGATCTACGTAGTGGGTAAACCGGTTGCTGGCATCATGAACGGCCTGACGCACTGGCTGGCCAACATGGGAACGGCGAATGCGGTCCTGCTGGGTGCCATTCTGGGCGGCATGATGTGTACCGATATGGGCGGTCCGGTAAACAAAGTGGCTTACGCGTTTGGCGTCGGCTTACTGAGTTCGCAGACCTATGCGCCAATGGCTGCCATTATGGCAGCCGGTATGGTGCCACCGCTGGCGATGGGGCTGGCGACGCTGGTTGCCCGTCGTAAATTCAATAAAGGTCAGCAGGAAGGCGGTAAAGCGGCACTGGTTCTGGGTCTCTGCTTTATCTCTGAAGGCGCGATTCCGTTCGCTGCCCGTGACCCGATGCGCGTTCTGCCTTGCTGTATCGTTGGCGGTGCAACCACCGGCGCGATCTCCATGGCGATTGGCGCAAAACTGATGGCTCCGCACGGTGGACTGTTCGTGCTGCTGATCCCTGGCGCGATTACCCCGATTATCGGCTATCTGATGGCGATCATCATCGGTACTGCGATTGCGGGTCTGAGCTATGCGGTACTGAAACGTCCGGAAGAGCAGCTGGTGAAAGCCTGATTTGCAGAAGTGCATAATCTGCTGAAGTGAAAATAACAGGGAGCCGGATGGCTCCCTGTTTGCTTTTACAGACGGTTCCCGAAGCCAAAGCGACGGGAGCATACGCCTGGAGTAAAGCATCGCGGGCCATGGACAAAAAGCCGGGAGCGTTTTTGAACAACGCAAAGCGTTGGCCCGGCTGCGGGCGCACCTCAGGGATGAGGTGCGTAATCGCCCGCGCTGCGCCTGCCAGGGATGGCGTTTTTTTGCGTCTTTACGGAAGGCGTATGCTCCCTGAGCCAGCGTTCTCTCTAAATGAAAAGGGAGCATGCCAGCCAGTTAAGCGACAGGTGATAACGCAGTCTGGTGCCGATCAGGGGCTGGCGGTCCTCGCGCCGCTGCGCGGTTCCTTCACGTCATTCCTCTGCCTGACGGACCGCCGGGGATGGCACATCCTGTGCCGCCCCGCCTTTCGCCCGCGTCCTGCGGGCTCTCCTGGCAGACTCATTCTGTTCAGCGCTGCGGATTGCCTGCTCCTGATCGCCACCGTCCTGCTCTGAAGCTTCTGGTGCGTACTGTTAAAAAGGGCACGAGAGTGGAGGCCTGCGCACCTCTGCTGCTGAAAGGGCTATCCGCAGCGCTGAGGCGTGACGGTGGGCCAGAAGTCCACGCCGGGAAGCGTGGACAGTTCGGGGCCGGCCAGGGAGGGCCGATCCCCGAACGGTTCGTCGGCACGACGTCAAAGCCGAAGGTACCGCGTGAGCGGCGCGAGGACGGCCCGGCAGCAGCAGAGGTGCGCAGGCCCGCACTGCGGCTCGCTCGCACTGACAAAAAAGCGGCCACGTTTGACCGTGACAGCCTTTACAAATCTAATCTTAACTGACCAGCATTAAGCCAGCTGGCTCCCTTTTACTATCCCTGCTGTTCGGCTTTCAGCCAGGCAATCTCATCTTTCCAGATATCGGGATTAATGGTTTCCAGAATCAACGGGATGCCATCAAACCGCGGATCTTTCATCAGCCAGCTAAACGCTGTTTTGCCGATATTGCCTTCACCCAGGCTGTGATGGCGGTCAACGCGACTGTCGAAGGCGCTTTTGGCATCGTTAAGGTGCATGCCGCGCAGATAGTTAAAGCCGACAATGCGCTCAAACTCGGCGAAGGTCGCTTCGCAATCCGCTTCGGTACGCAGGTCATAGCCACCGGCAAACGCATGGCAGGTATCAATACAGACGCCGACACGCGACTTATCTTCAACATGCTCAATAATGGTGGCGAGATGCTCGAAGCGGAAACCCAGATTACTGCCCTGACCGGCGGTATTCTCAATGACGGCGGTGACGTTCTGGCTCTGGTCGAGAGCGATGTTGATCGACTCCGCAATCCGCTTCAGACAAGCCTCCTCATCAATCTGATGCAGATGGCTGCCCGGATGGAAGTTCAGCAAAGTCAGGCCGAGCTGGTCGGCACGTCGCAGCTCATCAATAAAAGCGGCGCGGGATTTCTCCAGCGCCTCTTCAACCGGATGACCCAGGTTTATCAGGAAACTGTCGTGCGGCAGGATTTGCTGCGGACCGAATTTGTACGTCTCGCAGGCGGCGCGAAAAGCATCAATCACCTCAGTCGAGAGCGGGGCAGCCTTCCACTGACGTTGATTTTTAGTAAAGAGCGCGAAGGCGGTGGCTTCTATTTCATGGGCGCGGATCACTGCCTGATCCACGCCACCTGCCGCACTCACGTGTGCGCCAATATATTTCATGCCTTTCTCCTGGGGCTGTGCACGGATGAGACGGCATGATACCCGATGCCGCTAGCCCATGAAATGTTGCACCAGCAGATTGATTGCACCGCCGCCCGCGATTAACCAGACAAACACCAGCGCACCCAGCAGCAGCGGTTTAACGCCTGCCTCACGCAATGCCCCGAAACGGGTGGTCAATCCCAGCGCCGCCATCGCCATCGCCAGCAGCAGACCCGCCAGCTGATTCAGCGTCGCCACCACCATGGCAGGCAGCAGCTGCAGCGAGTTAAACAGTGCAACACCGATAAACAGCAGGGCGAACCAGGGAAACGTCACAGTCTGGCGCGCGTTGCTCCCTTGACGTTTACCGCGTATCACGGCGCTCAGGCAGAGCAGAAAGGGAGCCAGCATCATTACCCGCAGCATTTTGGCAATGACCGCGCTGTTCTCGGCTTCCGGGCTGATGCTGTGTCCGGCGGCCACCACCTGCGCCACTTCATGGATGGTTGAGCCGGTAAAAATCCCGAACTGCGCCGCACTGAGATCCGGGAACAGCTCATGCGCCAGCGGCCACAGCAGCGGATAGATAAAAATCGCCAGCGTGCCGAACAGCACCACGGTCGCGATAGCCACCGCAACTTTCGACGGCGCGGCTTTGACTACCGGCTCGGTCGCCAGTACAGCCGCAGCACCGCAGATACTGCTGCCCGCACCTATCAGCCAGACGGTATCGCGATCCAGCTTCAGCAGCCGCATGCCCAGCAGGCAGGTTATCAGGAAGGTACTGGTCAGGGTCAGCGCATCAATCAGGATGCCGCTGAAACCGACGTCAGCAATTTGTTGTAAAGTAATGCGAAAGCCAAACAGGATGATCCCCAGCCGCAGCAGTTTCTGCTTAGCCAGCAGCACGCCGTTGTCGCAGCGTGACGCCAGCGGCGAATAGATGCTGTTACCGACCAGGATGCCCAGCATAATCGCCAGAGTCAGTGAACCCAGCCCCAGCGCGGCAATCATCGGTTGCTGCGCCAGCCAGCTGGCTGCCCCGGCAATCACGGCGGTCAGCAGCAGACCCGGGATCCAGAGCGGAACGGGATGATGCGGTTTAGCGATGCTCAGTTCAGTCATGGTGGTCACTCCTCCTGGTTGAGACCCGATCATGACGGCGACTGGCTTAAAAGTGAAATTGATAATATATTTATAATTAACCAGAATAAACGATAAGGCAGCAATCATGATAGTTTCGCGTCTGCGCCGCTGGGCGACGCTGATCAAAAGAGATGTGTTTGTGCTGGGGTTTGCCTTCCGCGATCCCCGCACACCCTGGTGGAACAAGCTGGGGATGCTGGGGCTGGTCGCCTATGGCATCAGCCCGATCGATATCATTCCTGATGTGATCCCCTTTGTCGGTCTGCTGGATGACGCGGTGATTATCCCGACGGGCGTCATGGTGCTGCTGCGTTTACTGCCGCGAGAGGTGCGCATCAGCAGCAGCGAGCGGGCGCAGTCTCAACGTTCGCGTGGCAAAAAGATTGCAGGCTGGCTGGTGGCGATAGGGCTGATCTGGCTGGCATTAATCATTTACCTGGTCAGGCAGTCACTGAGTTAAGAGGCAACGATGCACATTACGCTGCGGCAAATTGAAGTTTTCACCGAAGTGCTTAAGAGCGGTTCCACCACTCAGGCTTCGCAACTGCTGGCGCTGTCGCAGTCGGCGGTGAGTGCAGCGCTGGCCGATCTGGAGAGTCAGCTCGGCGTGCAACTGTTTGACCGCGTCGGCAAACGGCTGGTGCTGAATGAGCATGGACGGCTGCTCTATCCTCGTGCAGTAGGGCTGCTGGAGCAGGCGGGCGAAATCGAGCAGCTGTTTAAAGAGGATAACGGCGCGATCCGCATCTTTGCCAGCAGCACCATCGGTAACTATCTGCTGCCAGGCATGATGGCCGCTTATCGTCGCGATTTTCCCCGCCTGCCGCTGGAGCTGAGTGTCGGCAACAGTCAGGATGTGATTCAGGCGGTTTCCGATTTCCGCGTCGATGTCGGATTAATTGAAGGGCCGTGCCATATGACCGAGCTGGTCAGTGAACCCTGGCTCGAAGATGAACTGGTGGTGTTTGCCGCGCCAGATGCGGCGATTCTGCAACAGCCGGTGACGCTGCAAACCCTGGCTGACGCCCCGTGGATCCTGCGCGAACGCGGCTCCGGCACCCGTGAAATTGTCGATTATCTTCTGCTGTCGCATCTGCCGAGTTTTCAGCTGGGCATGGAACTGGGCAATTCCGAGGCGATTAAACATGCGGTGCGGCACGGCATGGGCATCAGCTGTCTTTCGCGCCGGGTGATTGCCGATTTGCTGGAGGCGGGCACGCTGGTTGAACTGACGATTCCGCTGCCGCGTCTTATCCGCACGCTCTATCGCATCCACCACCGGCAGAAGCATATTTCCAAAGCACTGACGCGGTTTTTTTCCTATTGTCGCGAGTAATTACTAATAATTCCGGCGCGATCATGAAGTTAACTAATAACAGGTTGGCATTCGCTATACAGAGGCGATCTGGCTGCTACAATCGCGCCTCATTTTTACCCAGCGTAGCGTTAACACATGCATAATGACTCAAATACAACACAACAACCTGCATTACGACGTGCGTTAAAAGCCCGTCACCTGACGATGATCGCCATCGGCGGCTCCATTGGTACCGGCCTGTTTGTCGCCTCCGGTGCCACCATCGCTCAGGCTGGCCCCGGCGGAGCACTGCTCTCCTATATCCTCATCGGCCTGATGGTCTACTTCCTGATGACCAGCCTCGGCGAACTGGCTGCGTTCATGCCGGTATCGGGTTCCTTCGCCACCTACGGCGCGAAATATGTCGAAGAGGGCTTTGGTTTCGCACTCGGCTGGAACTACTGGTACAACTGGGCGGTGACCATCGCGGTTGACCTGGTAGCGTCCCAGCTGGTGATGAACTACTGGTTCCCCGACACGCCTGGCTGGATCTGGAGCGCGCTGTTCCTGGGGCTGATGTTCCTGCTCAACTACATTTCGGTCAAAGGCTTTGGCGAGGCGGAATACTGGTTCTCGCTGATTAAAGTGGCCACCGTGATTATCTTTATCATCGTTGGCGTGCTGATGATCACCGGCATTATGCGCGGTGCTGAACATGCGGGCTGGCAGAACTGGCAGGTGGGCGACGCGCCGTTTGCGGGCGGCTTTGCGGCGATGATTGGGGTGGCGATGATTGTGGGATTCTCCTTCCAGGGCACCGAGCTGATCGGTATCGCGGCGGGCGAATCTGAAGATCCGGCGAAAAATATTCCGCGCGCTGTGCGGCAGATTTTCTGGCGTATCCTGCTGTTCTATGTGTTCGCTATCCTGATTATCAGCCTGATCCTGCCATACACCGATCCGCAGTTGCTGCACAATGATATCGACGATATCAGCGTCAGCCCGTTCACCCTGGTGTTCCAGAACGCCGGTCTGCTCTCTGCCGCCGCCGTCATGAATGCGGTGATCCTGACGGCTGTGCTGTCAGCGGGTAACTCCGGGATGTATGCGTCAACGCGTATGCTTTATAACCTGGCCAGCGAAGGTAAAGCGCCACGGATTTTCGCGAAGCTCTCAAAGGGCGGCGTGCCGCGTAATGCCCTGTGGGCCACCACCGTGGTGGCCGGACTGTGCTTCCTGACCTCAAAATTTGGTAATCAGGAAGTCTATCTGTGGCTGCTGAATACCTCAGGCATGACCGGGTTTATTGCCTGGCTGGGTATTGCCATCAGTCACTATCGCTTCCGTCGGGGCTATGTGGCCCAGGGACGTGACCTGAACGATCTGCCTTACCGTTCCGGCTTCTTCCCGCTGGGTCCGATTTTCGCCTTTGTGCTCTGCCTGATCATCACGCTGGGTCAGAACTACCAGGCATTCCTTAACGACAGCATCGACTGGTATGGCGTGGCGGCAACCTATATCGGCATTCCGCTGTTCCTGATTATCTGGTTCGGCTACAAGCTGACGCGCGGCAGCCGTTTCGTTAAGTACAGCGAAATGGAGTTTCCGGTTCACAAAGATTAACTCTGCGTCATCGCCCACGCTGAGCCCGCCAGGGATGGCGGGTTCTGCGTCATTGCGAAAGGCGCAGGCTCCCTGAGCCATTGTCCCGCCTGCAACACCGTTTTTTACTGTTTTTTCACGTCTCGCTTATGTTCTCGAATTGATAATTATTATCACCTGCACTATTGTGGCTGCGTTTTCTGACGTGATAGCCACACAGGGTTCAAACATGACTACCGAAACTTCGCTGCTGGCGGGGGAAGAGACGCTTCACCACACCATGCAGAACTATCATCAGGTGCTGCGCCGCCGCTTAATCTGGATTGGCGTGCTGCTGCTGGCGATACTCGCCTCGCTGATCCTCGACTTCACGCTGGGTCCGGCGGGACTCTCACTTGAAACGCTGTGGAATACGCTGCTCAGCCCCGAGAGCGTCGATGCCGGCACGCGCGTCATTGTCTGGGACATTCGTCTGCCCTATGCGCTGATGGCGCTGGTGGTGGGGCTGTCGCTGGGTCTGGCGGGCGCGGAAATGCAGACCATCCTGAATAACCCGCTGGCCAGTCCGTTTACCCTCGGTGTCTCATCGGCGGCGGCGTTTGGCGCCGCGCTGGCGATCATCCTCGGCGTGGGTATTCCCGGCATTCCCGATCAGTGGTTAATTTCTGCCAACGCCTTTGTCTTTGCTCTGTTTGCCGCGCTGATGCTGGATGCCGTGACCCGCTGGACTCAGGTCTCTTCGGCGGGCGTGGTGCTGTTCGGTATCGCGCTGGTCTTCACCTTTAACGCCCTGGTATCCATGATGCAGTTCATCGCCAGCGAAGATACCCTGCAGGGCCTGGTGTTCTGGACCATGGGCAGCCTGGCGCGCGCCTCCTGGGAAAAGCTGGGCGTGCTGAGCGTGGCGCTGGCCATTCTGGTACCGTTTTCAATGATGAGCAGCTGGAAGCTGACGGCGCTGCGTCTGGGCGAAGACCGCGCGGTAAGCTTTGGCATTGACGTGCGTCGTCTGCGCCTGACTACGTTACTGCGCATCAGTATCCTCTCTGCCCTGGCGGTCGCGTTTGTCGGCCCGATCGGTTTCATTGGGCTGGTCGCACCCCATATCGCCCGCATGATGTTTGGTGAAGATCACCGTTTCTATCTGCCTGCCAGTGCGCTGGTTGGCGCGCTGGTGCTGTCGCTGGCGTCGGTCGCCTCGAAAAACCTGCTCCCCGGTGTAATCATCCCGGTTGGCATTGTCACCTCACTGATTGGTGTGCCGTTCTTCCTGAGTATTATTCTGCGTCATCGGGGGACGGTATGATGGAACAGGGTCTGACGTTACGCGGCTTCAGTGCCGGGTACCCAAAAAATAAAGTCATTGATAATCTTAATATCGCGCCGCTGCCGCGCGGCGAGATCACTGTGCTGCTGGGGCCGAATGGCTGTGGTAAATCGACGCTGCTGCGTGCACTGGCCGGTCTGAATAAAGGCCAGGGCGAGATGTGGCTCAACGGTGAGGATCTCATGACCCAGCCGTTTGCCCGGCGTGCGAAGAACGTGGTTTATCTGCCGCAGTCGCTGCCTGCGGGCGTACATCTGCATGTGCTGGAGTCGATCATCGTGGCGCAGCGTGCCTCCGGTGGTCTGCACAGCGCCAGCAGCGAAGCGGAAATCATGCATCTGCTGGAACAACTGGGCATTGCCCATCTGGCGATGCGATATCTCGATCAGCTCTCCGGCGGACAGAAACAGCTGGTCGGGCTGGCGCAGTCACTGATCCGTCGCCCTAAGCTGCTGCTGCTGGATGAACCGCTGAGCGCGCTGGATCTCAACTACCAGTTTCACGTGATGGATCTGGTGCGGCGCGAAACCGCTCAGCGTAACATCGTGACGGTGGTAGTGGTGCATGACATCAATATTGCACTGCGTCATGCGCAACATGCGCTGATGCTGAAGCAGGGCGCGCTGGTGGCGGAAGGGCAGCCGGATAAGGTGATCACGCCTGCCACTCTGGCAAAGGTGTATGGCGTCGATGGTCGTATCGAACACTGCTCGCGTGGTATCCCGCAGGTGATGATCGACGGGCTGACCGGCCCGGCACTGGTCTGATATTGAGGAGGCGTCCGGTAGGGCGCTGAGCATCACTGTTCTGAGAAAGGAATTTTACAGGGCAGGCTGGCAGGACGCTGGCTCTGTGACAGAGCGTTAGCCAGCAGAGCAGGCATAAAAGTTCAGGGCCGCGATTGCGGCCCTGATTGTTTACGCCAGCAGAGCAGGCATAAAAGTTCAGGGCCGCGATTGCGGCCCTGATTGTTTACGCCAGCAGATGCTGCGCATGGAAGCGCAGATGATCTTCCACAAAGCTGGCTATAAAGAAGTAGCTATGGTCATAACCTGGCTGAATGCGCAACGTCAGCGGGAAACCCACCTCATTCGCGACCTCTTGTAACCGCTCCGGTTGCAGCTGATCGGCCAGGAACTGATCGCTGTCGCCCTGATCGATCAGCATTGGCAGCCGATGCGACACCTCCGCCATCAGCTGGCAGCTGTCATATTCCCGCCACGTTGCACGATCGTCGCCCAGATAGGCCTGAAACGCTTTCTGGCCCCAGGGTACCTGCATCGGATTCACAATCGGTGCAAAAGCGGAAGCCGAGGCAAAGCGGTTACCCAGACGCAGCGCCAGCATCAGCGCGCCATGTCCGCCCATGGAGTGACCCATAATCGACTGACGTTCACTGACCTTGAAGTTATCCGCAATCAGGGCGGGTAACTCGCTGCTCAGATAATCGAACATGCGGAAATGGCTGGCCCAGGGCTGTTGGGTGGCATTGAGATAAAATCCCGCGCCCTGACCCAGATCGTATCCTTCATCATTCGCAACCCCTTCGCCGCGCGGGCTGGTGTCCGGCATAATCAGCACCAGACCCAGTTCCGCTGCAACCCGTTGTGCACCGGCTTTGCTGGTGAAGTTCTCATCGTTGCAGGTCAGCCCGGCCAGAAACCAGACCACCGGCGGCGGCGCATCACTGTGCGGCCCAGGCAGATAGATGCTGAAGGTCATCGGGCAGTTCAGCAGCAAAGACTGATGACGCCAGCGCTGTTGCCAGCCGCCAAAAATACGGTGTTCTTCCAGTAGCTCCAGAGTGGATGCCATAACGCCTCCTGATTACTTGTTAAAGTGCACGACCGAGCGAATCGATTTTCCTTCGTGCATCAAATCAAAGGCGTCGTTGATCTCTTCCAGCGGCATGGTGTGGGTGATGAAGTCGTTCAGCGCAAATTTACCGTCGAGGTAATCCTGCACAATGCCAGGCAGCTGCGAACGGCCTTTTACGCCGCCAAACGCGGAACCGCGCCAGACGCGACCGGTCACCAGCTGGAAGGGACGGGTGGAGATCTCTTCACCGGCACCGGCGACGCCGATAATCACGGACTCGCCCCAGCCTTTATGACAGCACTCGAGCGCGGAACGCATCACGTTGACGTTACCAATACATTCAAACGAGAAATCCACGCCGCCGTCGGTCAGCTCGACAATCACATCCTGAATCGGCTTGTCGTAATCTTTCGGGTTGATCAGATCGGTGGCACCCAGTTTACGTGCCAGATCGAATTTGCTGGTGTTAAGGTCGATGGCAATGATGCGGCCTGCTTTCGCCATCTTCGCGCCGATGACCGCAGAGAGGCCAATGCCGCCGAGACCGAAAATCGCCACGGTGTCGCCTTCTTTCACTTTGGCAGTGTTCATCACCGCGCCCATGCCAGTGGTCACGCCACAGCCCAGCAGACAAACCTCTTCCAGCGGCGCTTCTTTACTGATTTTCGCCAGCGAGATCTCCGGGATTACCGTGTACTCAGAGAAGGTTGAGGTGCCCATATAGTGGAAAATGGGTTTGCCATCTTTAAAGAAACGGGTGGTGCCATCCGGCATCAGGCCTTTACCCTGCGTGGTACGGATCGCCTGGCAGAGGTTAGTTTTGCCTGAAAGACAATATTTACATTTGCCACACTCCGGGGTGTAGAGCGGAATGACGTGGTCACCCACTTCAACGCTGGTCACGCCTTCGCCCACGGCTTCGACGATGCCGCCGCCTTCATGGCCAAGAATCGCCGGGAAAACGCCTTCCGGGTCGGTGCCGGACAGGGTGTAGGCGTCGGTATGACAGACGCCGGTCGCGACGATACGCACCAGCACTTCACCTTTCTGCGGTGGCATTAAATCAACTTCTTCGATTTTCAGCGGTTCGCCAGCAGCCCAGGCAACAGCGGCACGGGTTTTGATCATATTCATGCAATCCCTCTTCCAGTCAGATTGTGACGCGCAGTGGCGCCGGGTGGTCGTGATGATTCAAAGCCTGGTGGGTCAGGCTCTTAAACATAGCGTGGAACGCTTATTCCGCCGCCTGTAATGGGTAAATCAGCTCATCGTTGAGCGGACGATCGTCAAATTGTTCAATAATCAGGTACTTCAGTGCTTCAACATTCGGCGTAAAGGCGTCGCGTCGCCACATCAGCCAGGTGGCGGTGTCGCGATAAGCGGGAGGTAACGTATGCGCCTGCACCCGTGACCGATCCGCCATCTGCTTCAGCACCGAGGCCGGGATCATCGCTACGCCCGCACCGCCTGCCACGCAAGCCAGCATGGCGTGATAGGACTGAATCTCCATCACACTGTTGGGCGCGGTCTGGCTGTCCCGATACCAGCTCTCCAGCTTCACCCGGTAAGAGCAGCTGTTGCGAAAGGCAAACAGGGTATCGTCCTGCACGTCGCGCGCGGTGGCGATTGGCGCATGATCGAGGCCGGTGATCAGTATCATCTCTTCGCGAAAGGCGATGCAGCCATTGAGATCGTCATGGGAGACCGGGCCATCCACCAGCGCGGCCGCCAGGGTGCCTTCACGCACCCGATCGATGATTTCGCCCGAGGTGCCGGTAATCAGCGACAGCGCCACTTTGGGGAAGCGCTGGTGATAGGCGGCGAGCAGGCCGGGCAGACGCGTCGCCGCGGTGCTCTCCATTGAGCCCAGCGCAAAGTTGCCCGCCGGTTCACCGGTGCGGGTCATGCTCATCGCTTCTTCACTTAATGCCAGGATACGCTGCGCATAATTCAGAAAATTATGGCCCATTGGTGACAGGCGAATGCGCTGTTTCTCACGAATAAAGAGATCCACACCTAATTCTTCTTCCAGCTGGCGCAGCCGCGTGGTGAGATTAGAGGGGACGCGATGCAGCTGTTCTGCTGCGCGCGCCAGTGAACCCGTTTCGGCGACGGAACAGAACATACGCAGCTGAACTAAATCCATATCTTCTCTTCCTGTAAGCAAGTTGGTTAAAATTATTCACTTTCCGTGAGTTTAATCATCCTGCATGCTGTTAGCAAGTCAGAAGAGATCTCAGGGCAGAACAACAGGAGTTCAGCAATGGCGTTACGCGTCGCGCTCAGCGCGTTTTTAACCTTATTTGTCGCGATGGGCATTGGCCGGTTTGCCTTTACGCCCCAGGTGCCGCTGATGATTCAGGCACACCAGCTGACACTCACCAGTGCCAGCCTGGTCGCGGCACTTAATTATCTTGGCTATCTGTGTGGCTCATTTGATGCCATGCGCGCACACCGGCGGGTTGAGCTGCGATTGCAGGCGGGCGTATGGGGCGCGGTGATCCTGACCCTGCTCTCAGCATTCGCCAGCGGACCGTGGCTGCACGGCGCAATCCGCTTTCTGATTGGCTGGTCCAGCGGCTGGGCGATGGTGCTGGTGGCGGCCTGGAGCAATGAACAGCTGCATCGCCATGGCCGGGCAGGGCTGTCGGCGGCCGTTTTTGCCGGGCCAGGCTGCGGCATTTTTGTCAGCGGTCTGCTGGGGGTAGCGCTGCACACATTGCAGGTTTCTGCCGGTCTGGCCTGGGCCGCTTACGGTGCGCTGGCGCTGCTGCTGATTGCGCTGATTACCCGTAATCTGCCGCGTCGGGGCGAACTGCATCGCCCGGATCAGGCACCCGAGCCGCTGGTGCTGGATCGCAACCTTAAACGGCTGGTACTGAGTTACAGTCTGGCGGGCTTTGGCTACATTCTGCCCGCCACCTTTTTGTCGCAGATGGCCGCCACGCGGTTTCCGGACGGCATCTTCGCGCAGTTTGTCTGGCCGATTTTTGGCGGCGCGGCGATGATCGGCATCCTGCTGGGGATCCTGACGCGACGCTGGGGGCACAGCCACGTCCGCCTGGCACTGGTGCTGTGGGCGCAGGCGCTGGGCGTATTTGCCGCGGCGCTGCTGCCAGGCTTTAGCGGCCTGCTGGCCGGTGCGCTGCTGGTGGGGGGCGGTTTCCTCAGCGTGGTGCAGCTGTCGCTGCTCTGCGCCCGTGAGCTGGCACCCAATCATCTGCGCTACATGGCTGGCCTGCTGACCACCGGCTATGCGGTCGGACAACTGGTCGGCCCGCTGCTCTCTTTTCTCTCTACCGCTCTGTTACATCGGCTGGAGCCTGCCCTGTGGGTTGCAGGGGTTAGCCTGGTCTGGGCCGGGCTGCTGGTGTGGCGGCGAACCGGGTGAAAAGCTTTCATCACCAATCTGATTGATTGCTGGATTCCCCGCAAAGAAAGTTTCACAATACGCGCCTGATTACAGGGCCCGCTGGCAAAAGCTGGCGGGCGCAACACCAGCCGGAGAAGAGTAAGATGAGCACCCTAAGTCAGGAAGCTGCCCTGGTTCACGAAGCGCTGCTGGCGCGTGGACTGGAAACGCCGTTACGTGCACCGACGCGCGATATAGATGACAACACACGTAAAAGTCTGATTGCCGGGCACATGACCGAGATTATGCAGCTGCTGAATCTGGATCTTGAAGATGACAGCCTGATGGAAACGCCGCATCGCATCGCCAAAATGTATGTGGATGAAGTCTTTTCCGGTCTCGACTACGCCAACTTCCCGAAAATCACCGTCATTGAGAATAAAATGAAGGTTGATGAGATGGTGACCGTGCGTGATATCACGCTGACCAGCACCTGTGAACACCACTTTGTGATCATCGATGGCAAAGCGACCGTCGCCTACATTCCCAAAGAAAAGGTGATTGGCCTGTCGAAAATCAACCGTATCGTGCAGTTCTTTGCCCAGCGCCCGCAGGTGCAGGAGCGTCTGACGCAGCAGGTTCTGGTCGCACTGCAGACGCTGCTGGGCACCAACAATGTGGCTGTTTCTATTGATGCGGTGCATTACTGCGTGAAAGCGCGTGGCGTAAAAGATGCCACCAGCGCCACCACGACGACCTCTCTGGGCGGCCTGTTCAAGTCCAGCCAGAATACCCGCCAGGAATTTTTGCGCGCGGTGCGCCATAGTTGAGTCTACGGCGGGCGCATAACGTTGCCCGCCTCAATGGTGCAGGTGCCGCATGCAACGCTATCACGCGCTGGATTTCATTCGTGGATGTGCCATTCTCGGCATTCTGCTGCTCAATATTGTCGGCTTCGGCCTGCCTTCTGCCGCCTACCTTAATCCGGCCTGGCAGGGCAGCGTCAGCCTGTCCGATGTCTGGACATGGGCGATCTCTGACGCCTTTGCTCAGCTCAAATTCCTCACCCTGTTTGCGCTGCTGTTTGGCGCAGGTCTGCAAATGCAGCTGCCACGCGGCAGTCGCTGGTTGACTGCCCGGCTCTCACTGCTGGTGCTGATCGGTTTTCTGCACGGCGTTTTTCTCTGGGAGGGCGATATCCTGCTGGACTACGGCATTATCGGACTGGTGGTCTGGCGGGTAGTGCGCGATGTCCCTTCCACCCGCAGCCTGATGAATACCGGCATTCTGCTCTATCTGGTGGGCTGTGGCGTTCTGCTGGTGTTTGGGTCAATCTCCGATCCTGAACCGACCCGATCCTGGCTGCCAGGTGCTGCCGATCTGCAATATGAACAGTACTGGAAACTGACCGGCGGCTGGGAAGCGATACAGAACCGGCTGGATCATCTCTCGTCAGGACTGATGGCGCTGGCGGCGCAGTATGGCTGGCAGCTGGCGGGCCTGATGATGATCGGTGGCGCACTGCTGCGCAGTGGCTGGCTGATTGGCGAGTTTTCAGCGCAACATTACCGTCAGGCGGCGGCGCTGCTGCTGACGATGGGGTTGTTGATTGCGGTGGCCGGTGTGGCAGCGCAATGGCTGTTACATTGGGAATTCCGCTGGACCGCTTTTTATCTGCAAGCCCCGCGCGATCTCGCCAGCCCGCTGATTAGCCTGGGCTATGCCGCGCTCTGTCTGGCTTACTGGCCGCAGATAGCGCGCTGGCGCATCAGCTATGCCATTCAGTGCGTGGGCCGCATGGCGCTGACCAACTATCTGCTGCAGTCGCTGATCTGCACCACGCTGTTCTATCGCTTCGGCTTCTATATGCACTTCACCCGGCTGGAGCTGGTGCTGATGGTGCCTGCGGTCTGGCTTATCAATATCCTGTTTTCACTCATCTGGTTACATTTCTTCGCACAGGGTCCGCTGGAGTGGCTGTGGCGGCGGCTCACGCTGATCTCAGCCGGTAAATCGCGCATCACTGACAACGCCAGATAATGACCGCCATCACAAAGGTTACAGAATTGTATGTAACCGTTTTCATTGATGTGACGCAATTCACGCTGTACGCCTCCTGCCCCTGACAAAATAGCGCCGGTGTTCAACCCGGCGTGATGCCTTATTTTTCCTCTGTGGAACTGCTGCATGATAACAATTCGTGATGTTGCCCGTCAGGCTGGCGTGTCGGTGGCGACCGTGTCGCGCGTCCTCAATCAGAGCAGCGCCGTCACCTCTGACACCCGCGACGCCGTGTTACAGGCGGTAGAAGCGCTGGGCTATCGCCCCAACGCCAATGCGCAGGCGCTGGCGACGCAGGTCAGTGACACCATTGGCGTGGTAGTGATGGATGTTTCGGATCCCTTCTTCGGTGCACTGGTTAAAGCGGTGGATACCGTGGCGCAGCGCGTGCACAAACATGTGTTAATCAGCAACTCCTGGCATCAGGAAGAGAAAGAGCGTCATGCCATTGAAGTGCTGATTCGTCAGCGTTGCAGCGCCCTGGTGGTGCACGCGAAAACGCTGCCTGACGCTGAGCTGGCGGATTTTATGCGCCACGTTCCGGGCATGGTGGTGATTAACCGCATCGTGCCCGGATTTGAACACCGCAGTGTCAGTCTGGATAACGTCACGGGTGCATTGATGGCTTCACGAACCCTGCTACAACAGGGGCATAGCCGCATTGGCTATCTCTGTTCCAGCCATCCCATCGAAGATGTGGCGCAGCGCCGTGAAGGGTGGATTCAGGCGATGGCAGAGCAGGGCATCCGGCCCCAGGAGAGCTGGATAGCCAGCGCAGAGCCCGATATGCAGGGCGGCGAAGCGGCGATGGTAGAACTGCTGGGACGCAATCTCAACCTCAGTGCGGTGTTTGCCTATAACGACGGCATGGCGGCTGGTGCACTCACTGCGCTGAAAGACAACGGCATCCAGGTGCCACAGCATTTTTCTGTCATTGGCTTTGATGATATCCCCATTTCCCGTTACACCGATCCGCAGTTAACTACTGTGCGCTATCCCATTGTATCTATGGCAAAAATCGCCACTGAACTGGCGCTACAGGGCGCAGCCGGACTGCTGGATGACACGGCAACGCACATCTTTATGCCAACGCTGGTGCGGCGTCATTCGGTGGCGCAGCGGCAAAATGTGGAGTCCGTCACTAATTCAGGCGATTCAGCCATGTAACCGTTTTCAATCTGTGATTACATTCACAGTTAATTAACATTGCTCTCACTATGATGGCAGCGTCTTACCGGACTGAAACATTATGTAACGCCAGTGTAACGGCATCAGTTGTGGTCTCAGTAGCCGGTTAAAGGGTTTATACCCTCTTCATGGAAGCATTCTGGCACAGGGAAGTCAGGTTTTAGACGGTGTTCAATGGCTTAACAACCTCATTACGTTAACCACAACGCGCCGATCTGTTTTACCGATTGCTCTCCCGCCTGTATGGCGCGGTAGCGCTAAAAAGACCCTGCATAATAAAACCGGAGATACCATGAATAAGAAGGTTTTCACGCTTACAGCACTGGTTGCCAGCATGATGTTTGGTGCAACCGCTCACGCAGCTGACACCCGTATCGGCGTGACCATTTACAAATATGATGACAACTTCATGTCAATGGTGCGCAAAGACATCGAGAAAGAAGCGAAAGCGATCGGTGGCGTGCAGTTGCTGATGAATGATTCACAGAACGACCAGTCCAAACAGAACGATCAGATTGACGTGCTGATGGCAAAAGGCGTGAAAGCGCTGGCGATTAACCTGGTTGACCCGGCTGCGGCTGCGGTGGTGGTAGACAAAGCGCGTGCCAACGACGTGCCAGTGGTCTTCTTCAACAAAGAACCTAACGCCAAAGTGCTGGCTGGTTATGACAAAGCTTACTATGTCGGTACCGACTCTAAAGAGTCAGGCATCATTCAGGGTCAGTTGATTGAGAAGCACTGGAAAGCCACACCAGCGTGGGATCTGAACAAAGATGGTCAGATTCAGTTCGTGCTGCTGAAAGGCGAGCCGGGCCATCCTGATGCAGAAGCCCGTACCAAATATGTGATCGATACCCTGAACAAAGATGGTCTGAAAACCCAGCAGTTAGCGATGGATACTGCAATGTGGGATACCGCGCAGGCCAAAGATAAGATGGATGCGTGGCTGTCAGGCCCGAATGCCAAAAAAATCGAAGTCGTGATTGCCAACAACGATGCGATGGCAATGGGTGCGGTTGAAGCGCTGAAAGCGCACAACATGACCTCAATCCCGGTCTTCGGCGTCGATGCACTGCCAGAAGCACTGGCTCTGGTGAAATCCGGTGCGCTGGCCGGTACCGTGCTGAACGATGCGGAAAACCAGGCGAAAGCAACGCTGGATATTGCCAACAATCTGGCTAACGGCAAAGCTGCCACCGACGGAACAAACTTCAAGATGGTTGATAAGATCGTCCGCGTTCCTTACGTGCCGGTTGATAAAGAAAATCTGTCTCAGTTCGTGAAATAAGATCGATTACGGGCGCGACCGCTGTCGCGCCTTTTTTATGTCACCACCGTTTTTTAGCCAGGTAAAATATGGCCAGTGATAATACGACCGCGCAGCGAGAATATCTGCTGGAAATGACGGATGTCTCAAAATCATTTCCCGGCGTTAAAGCGTTAGATAATGTGAATTTAAAAGTGCGGCCTCACTCTGTTCATGCATTAATGGGCGAGAACGGTGCCGGGAAATCCACCTTATTAAAATGCCTGTTTGGTATTTATAAAAAAGATACCGGCAGTATCCTGTTTCAGGGTAAAGAGATCGACTATAAAAGTTCCAAAGAGGCGCTGGAAAATGGCGTGTCGATGGTGCATCAGGAATTAAACCTGGTCCTGCAGCGTACCGTGATGGACAATATGTGGCTTGGACGTTATCCGCGCAAAGGCTTCTTTGTCGATCAGGATAAAATGTACCGGGATACCAAAGCGATTTTTGACGAGCTGGATATTGATATCGATCCGCGCGACAAAGTTGCCAATCTTTCTGTATCGCAGATGCAGATGATTGAAATTGCCAAAGCGTTTTCCTATGACGCGAAAATTGTGATTATGGATGAGCCGACCTCCTCGTTAACCGAGAAAGAGGTTAATCACCTGTTCACGATTATTCGTAAGCTGAAAGATCGCGGCTGCGGCATTGTTTATATTTCGCACAAAATGGAAGAGATTTTCCAGCTGTGTGATGAGATTACTATCCTGCGTGATGGTCAGTGGATCACCTCTCAGCCGCTGGAAGGGCTGGATATGGATAAGATCATCTCCATGATGGTCGGCCGTTCACTGAACCAGCGTTTCCCTGACCGTACCAACGTGCCAGGCGAGACGATTCTTGAGGTGCGTCATCTGACGTCACTGCGTCAGCCATCGATTCGCGACATCTCATTTGATTTGCGTAAAGGGGAGATACTCGGCATTGCCGGGCTGGTGGGCGCCAAACGTACCGATATCGTCGAAACGCTGTTTGGCATTCGCGAAAAATCGGGCGGCACCATTAAACTGCATGGCAAACCGATTAATAATCACAGCGCCAATGAAGCCATTAACCACGGTTTTGCGCTGGTGACTGAAGAGCGTCGCTCAACCGGTATTTATGCTTTCCTCGACATTGGTTTTAACTCGCTTATTTCCAATATCAAAAAATATAAAAACAGTATGGGACTGCTGGATAATAAACGCATGAAGAGTGATACCCAATGGGTGATCGATTCTATGCGTGTAAAAACGCCAGGCCACCATACTCAGATTGGTTCGCTTTCGGGCGGTAACCAGCAAAAAGTGATTATTGGCCGCTGGTTATTGACCCAGCCTGAAATCCTGATGCTTGATGAACCCACTCGCGGTATTGATGTTGGTGCAAAATTCGAAATTTACCAGTTAATTGCTGAGCTGGCGAAAAGAGAAAAGGGCATCATTATTATCTCATCCGAAATGCCGGAGCTGTTAGGCATTACCGATCGTATTCTGGTAATGAGTAATGGTCTGGTAGCAGGCATAGTTGATACCAAAACGACCACGCAGAAC
This sequence comes from Pantoea sp. BJFS-204, assembly GCF_049310725.1. Taxonomy (NCBI): domain Bacteria; kingdom Pseudomonadati; phylum Pseudomonadota; class Gammaproteobacteria; order Enterobacterales; family Erwiniaceae; genus Pantoea; species Pantoea sp. BJFS-204. Next base: position 436,199 of record NZ_JBMOWE010000001.1, read on the forward strand.
GAAATATTGCGTTTAGCGTCATTACACCTTTAATGAAGCAAGGGCTGTTAACATGAAAGCGACTACAAAAAAGAATGCGCTAACCTGGTTAAAAGAGGGCGGCATTTATGTCGTGCTGCTGGTATTGCTGGCTATTATTATTTTCCAGGACCCCTCATTTTTAAGTTTAATGAACCTGAGTAATATTCTGACCCAATCTTCGGTGCGCATTATTATTGCACTGGGTGTGGCGGGTCTGATTGTGACCCAGGGTACTGACCTGTCAGCCGGACGTCAGGTCGGTCTGGCGGCGGTGGTCGCCGCGACGCTGCTGCAGGCGATGGATAACGCGAACAAAGTCTTCCCGACGCTGGATACGGTGCCGATTCCACTGGTTATTCTGACCGTGTGCATCATCGGCGGCGTGATTGGTCTGGTCAACGGTGTGATTATTGCTTACCTCAAGGTAACGCCATTTATCACCACGCTGGGCACCATGATCATCGTTTACGGTATCAACTCACTCTATTACGACTTTGTTGGCGCATCACCTATTGCCGGTTTTGATACAGGGTTCTCGAAATTTACCCAGGGCTTCTTACGCTTTGGTGATTTCAAGCTCTCGTTCATCACCTTCTACGCCGTGATTGCCATTATTTTCGTCTGGGTGCTGTGGAATAAAACCCGTTTCGGCAAGAACATTTTTGCTATCGGCGGTAACCCGGAAGCGGCGAAAGTCTCAGGCGTTAACGTCAACCTGAACCTGATCATGATTTATGCCCTGTCAGGTGTGTTCTACGCCTTCGGCGGGATGCTGGAAGCGGGTCGTATCGGTTCGGCCACCAACAACCTTGGCTTTATGTATGAGCTGGATGCGATTGCGGCCTGTGTGGTCGGCGGTGTCTCCTTCGCCGGTGGTGTGGGTAGCGTGGCGGGCGTAGTGACCGGTGTGTTGATCTTCACCGTCATCAACTACGGTCTGACCTATATCGGCGTCAACCCTTACTGGCAGTACATCATTAAAGGCGGCATCATTATCTTCGCCGTGGCGCTGGATTCTCTGAAATATTCCCGTAAGAAGTAAGTCTTCTTCAGTGCTCATAAAGCGACCTTCGGGTCGCTTTTTTATTATGTGGAAGTGGTGGGTGTTGCTGTGAGATCGAGTATGCGAAGGGAACACGGTCAGATCGGAAAGTCGCTAAGGCCAGTAAATGATCTGCCCGTGTCATTCCTCCGCAGAACGCTTTTTATAGCGGAGAGTGCTGGGGTCGTTGCTGTGAGATCGAGTATGCGCAGGAACACGGTCAGATCGGAAAGTCGCAAAAGCCGTCATCCATGACACGCTCGGCCCACGCCATCCCTGGCGTGGGACGCTTTCCTCTTCTGACCGTGTTCCCTGCGCGTTGAGCTGATTTATTGCTGTTGGATTCACCCTAATTCAGACTGATAAGCAGTCAGCTTAAAAATCGCTGCGGAATGGTCTTCTGTCAGACGGCGACAAAAGCTAAAGCGATCTTTGCGGAAGGCGTATGCTCCCTGAGCCCTGCACGTCACTGCCAGACCTCGACACAGCAGTAACCAGCATAAAGAAGCCGCAGCGCGTGAGCTATTTCCGCAGCTTCTGTTCCAGCTCCAGCAGCTGCTCCGGCGTCACTGCCGGGTAACTCTGCGCATCTTCAGGGACATCGCGTACGGCGGGGATCGGCACCAGTGGGCCCAGGAAGCGGGGTTCGCGCTTTAGCAGGAAGAGATCCACCAGCGCGCCCAGCCGGGCACCTACCTCACGGAAGCGCACGCTAAGCATGTTCTTCGGTGAGGGCACCGCATAACACTGCGCCTGAATACCCAGCTGTAAGGCGATAAACAGGGCACGCTCACAATGGAAACGCTGCGTGATAATAATGAAGTCGTTGGTATCAAACACTTTGCGGGTGCGCACAATCGAATCCAGCGTGCGGAAACCGGCATAGTCCAGCACGATATCAGCCGGATCGACACCGGCTTTGATGAGATCGCGGCGCATCGTCATCGGCTCGTTATAGCTTTGCAGCGCGTTATCACCGCTTAACAGCAGATAATTGACCTTGCCGCTGTTGTAGGCATTCAGCGCGCCCTGCATACGATAGAGGTAATACTGATTGATGACGCCGGTGCGATAATATTTCGCCGTACCCAGTACCACACCGACCTGACGATGTGGCAAAGAGGCGACATTTTCGTAGATAAAGGGCGCAGTTTTCCAGCTGATCCAGCGATCAAGGCCGAGCGCCGTTGCCATCATCAGTAAGATGATGAAAAGCAGACCAATGAAAACGCGTTTCAGCATGCGCCTGGAGACTCGATGTCAGAATAGTGAGATGGGACAAGGCTACTTGAGCTGTCACTGTGAAGCAAGTTACTGCCGGCTGGCTGTGCTCTTTTTGAACACTGCCGGATCGGATGCAATCCGGCAGTCTGAAGATTAAATCGAGGTACGACGATAATGACGGTACTGCGGCAGCCAGAAGTTGTTGGCGATAGCCTGTGACAACACATCTTCAGAGGTCACCACGGCGACACCCGCCAGCTGAGCAGCTTTACCCACTTCCATCGCAATGATTTTCGATACACCCTGGATATCTTTAATCTCAGGCAGCACCGGGCCTTCACCTTCATTCACCAGCGGAGAGCAGTCAGCGAGCGCGCGGCTGGCGGTCATCAGCATGGTATCGGTAACGCGGCTGGCACCCGAAGCAATCACACCCAGACCAATGCCCGGGAAGATGTAGGAGTTGTTACACTGCGCAATCGGATAGGTTTTACCGTTCCAGCTCACCGGCGAGAACGGACTGCCGGTTGCGACCAGTGCGGCACCGTCAGTCCAGGCGATGATATCGGCTGGCGTCGCTTCCACGCGTGATGTCGGGTTCGACAGTGGCATCACGATAGGGCGCTTACAGTGCTTGTGCATCTCGCGGATGATCTCTTCGGTGAACAGGCCCGGCTGGCCAGAGACACCAATCAGAATATCGGGCTGCGCATTGCGCACCACGTCCAGCAGCGAGATGGAATCATTGGTGACATCCCACTGCTGCAGGTTTTCGCTCTTCTGCACCAGCTTGCTCTGGAAATCGAGCAGGTTAGGCAGCTTGTCAGTGAGCAGACCAAAGCGATCCACCATCATTACCCGGCCACGCGCTTCCTCGTCACTCAGACCTTCGGATTTCATCTGTGCGATGATCTGTTCAGCGATACCACAACCCGCGGAACCGGCGCCCAGGAACACTACTTTCTGCTCGCACAGGCGGCTGCCGGCGGCGCGGCTGGCGGCAATCAGGGTGCCCACGGTCACGGCGGCTGTGCCCTGAATATCATCGTTAAAGCAGCAGACTTCATCGCGGTAGCGGTTCAGCAGCGGCATGGCATTCTTCTGGGCGAAATCTTCAAACTGCAACAGCACTTTCGGCCAGCGGCGTTTAACGGCCTGAATAAAATCGTTCACGAACGCATCATACTCTTCGCCAGTGATGCGCGGATGACGCCAGCCCATATAGAGCGGATCGTTCAGCAACTGCTGGTTGTTGGTACCAACATCCAGCACCACCGGCAGGGTGTAAGCCGGACTGATGCCGCCACAGGCGGTGTAGAGTGAAAGCTTACCAATCGGGATACCCATACCACCGATGCCCTGATCGCCGAGGCCCAGAATACGCTCGCCATCAGTCACCACGATCACCTTCACATTCTGCTTGGTGGCATTTTGCAGCATATCTTCGATATGGTCGCGGTTAGGGTAGGAGATGAACACGCCACGCGCACGACGGTAGATTTCAGAGAAGTGTTCGCAGGCTGCGCCGACGGTCGGGGTGTAGATGATGGGCATCATCTCTTCGAGATGGTTATCCAGCAGGCGGTAGAACAGCGTTTCGTTGGTGTCCTGGATGTTACGCAGGTAGACATGCTTATCGTTATTGTTTTTGAAGTCCTGGAACTGACGCCAGGCACGCTGCGCCTGCTCTTCAATCGATTCCACTGCTTCTGGCAGCAGACCGTTGAGGTTGAATTCGTTACGTTCTTCGATGCTAAAGGCGCTGCCTTTGTTCAGCAGGGGAAATTCCAGCAAAATCGGGCCAGCATAAGGGATATACAGCGGGCGTTTACTTTCGTAGTCGAGTTCCATGCGGTAATGCTCCGGTTGCAGTGTTGTCTGGCGTCACGCCGGAAAGGTAGCGCCAGTTTTCTTACTCGTTATAGCTCAGACTGCAGGCCTGGCAGCGGCAGGGTAACCGCTGCAGAAACATTCACGACCGTGCTGCCATCCTGCAACCTGAATTATTCAGAGTAATTTGTAATGACGTGAATTCTGGCGCCAGATCCTATGAAATTTCCCGCAGAAGTACAGCGTTTGTTCATAAAAGCTCACAAAACTGTGGCCTCTCTGACAGCGGGTTATGCTTTGTACAGCGTCACCTGCAGCAGCTCACCGCAACCGAATGTCTGAAGTGTCGCCTGTGTGGCGGCGAACTGGCTTAGCGTGGCATTTTCCACTTCGGCTAATACCGCTTTTTTTATCTGACGAACATCGCCACCCTGCATGTTCAGCAGGACCAGCGCCGCCTGAAGGGGCGGGAAACTCGGGTTAAAGGCGGCATTTTCCGCATAGCGCCCGGTGACAATCGCGCCGTTTGCGGTCAGCAGCGCAACACCGGCGTGTGACTGGCTGTAAGGCGCGTGGCTGGCATTGGCAGCGGCAACCGCGGCCTGCACCAGTTCATCGCCTTCGGCTACATAGCCGTGATCCACGCTGTCCATCAGGAAGGTCGTGATGTCCAGATCGCGCGGTCCAAAGGCATCCGGCAGATAATCGGCCAGGGTGCTGATCGCGCGTTGTGGCAGGCTGATGCGAATGTTCGTACCGCTGTTCAGCTCGTTCATAAACTGACGGCAGTGACCGCACGGTGTGTAGTTAACGGTGATCGTCTCAAGCTGACTTTCGCCACGCAGCCACGCATGGGTAATGGCGCTCTGCTCGGCGTGAACCGTCTGTTGCAACGGCGTACCGATAAATTCCATGTTGGCCCCGAAGTACCAGTTGCCGCTGACGCCACGGGCGATAGCCCCGACGTTAAAATGCGACACGGTAGCAACGGCACAGGCCGCCGCCAGGGGCAGCAGCGCCAGCGCCAGAGCATCGGCATCCATCTGTGTCTGTTGCTGCAGTGAGGCGACCTGGTCGGCGCTCAGCACCGCCTGAAAGCCAGGATCGTCCAGCAGCGGAGAGAGTGCGGTTTGCAGCGTTGACGGCAATGCCTCAAAGGCAGAGAGGAAACGGGATTGCATGTGAGCCTCATTAGATTCAGCAGGGCGATGTGCCAGTCACCGGTTTATATGTGATCCACATCGCTCTGACAATGTAACCTGTGTTGCATGTTTCAACTTTGCGAGATCTCTCGCAAACTTTCAGCCAAACCAGTGCAGCAGCAGCGGAAAAATAAACGGCGCCAGCAGTGAGGTGATGATGCCGCAGATCACAAGCGCCAGTGAGCTGAATGCCCCTTCCTGATAGTCGAGTTCAGCGGCGCGCGCTGTGCCGAGTGCGTGCGACGCGTTACCTATCGCCAGTCCGCGCGCTGCCTTAGATTTCACGCCAAGCAGATTCAGCACGGTATGTCCGAACACCGCACCCAGTACTCCGGCAATCAGCACGCAGATGGCGCTGATGGCGGGAATGCCGTGCAGTGAACCGGAGACGGCCATCGCAATGGGCGTGGTAACGGATTTAGGAATGATGGTAGCGGCGATTTCAGGCGTGGCACCCATCCACAGAGCAATAGCGGTGCCAGAGGTCATGGCGGTCACACTGCCGATAAAGCAGACGCCAATAATCGATTTCCAGCGGGCACGGATCTGATGCATCTGCTCATACAGCGGCAGTGCCAGCGCGACAACAGCCGGTTGCAGCAGCTGATTAAGAATCTTACTGCCCGCGAAATAGCGCGAATAGGGCAGCTGCAACAACAGCAGAATCGGGATAATAATCGCCATCGCCACCAGCAGCGGATTAAGCAGCGAGATTTTCAGCCGTATCGCCAGTTTGCGCGCCAGAAAAAATGCCGCCAGCGTCAGTGGCAGTGACCACCATATTTCACTCATCGCCTGACTCCCCGGCCGGACGGCGACTATGAAGCTGGTGGGCGCTTACGCCGACAATAGAGAGAACCAGGAAGGTGCTGACGACGCAGGAGATCACGATAGGGCCAAACTGCGCGGTCAGAATATCGGTGTAGCTCATTACCCCGACGCTGATCGGCACAAACAGCAGCGCCATATAGCGAATCAGCAGATGGCAGCCCGGTTTAACCCAACTGACAGGCAGGATCTGCGAGGCGAGCAGGGCAAACAGAATTAACATCCCAAGGATGCTGCCAGGCAGTTTGATGGGCAGCAGCGAGGCGATGCCGATTCCGGCGTATAAGCAGAGATAAATGATGATAAAGGCGCGAAGATAGCGCCCGCAGACAGACAGCACGGTGAGCATGGCAGGCTCCTGTTTTCACTGAGCTTCATCATACGCATTAACCGCTTAGCGTGCTAGCGATCACATTTATGCAGCGGTGTGGCCGTAGCAGATACAGATTTTCAGGGGCGGGAGTGGAATGGAAGCGGTGCACATTCAGAGCGAGGAGTGATAGCCCTTCGCGCCCGTGATGAGGCACGAAGGGTTTGAGAACGGCACTGCGCTAAGCGGTTAAAGCCGCAGAATGCAGAGTGTTACTTAACGGGCATTCCCGGCACAGCACCGCTGTCGACGGACAGCACAAACAGATCTTTGCCGCCAGGACCCGCTGACAGCACCATGCCTTCAGAAATACCAAAGCGCATTTTACGCGGCGCGAGGTTGGCCACGATAATGGTCATTTTACCGACCAGCATAGAGGGATCGGGATAGGCGGCGCGGATACCCGAGAAGATCTGACGCTTTTCACCGCCCAGGTCGAGCTGCAGGCGCAGCAGCTTGTCCGAACCCTCAACCAGTTCCGCCTGCTCAATCAGCGCCACGCGCATATCAACTTTGGCGAAATCGTCGATGGTGATGGTGTCACCTACCGGCGAATCTGCCAGCGGGCCGCTTGCGGCCGGTGCACTGGCGGCAGCGGCATCCTCTTTCGAGGCCTCAATCAGTCCTTCAACCTTTGCCATCTCAATGCGGCTGTAGAGCGCTTTGAATTGCGCAACCTGGTGGTCCAGCAGCGGTTGCGCGATAGCATCCCAGCTCAGTTCGCAGTTCAGGAAGCCTTCTGCGCGGGCGCTCAGTGACGGCAGCACCGGCTTCAGCCAGGTCATCAGAATGCGGAACAGGTTAATGCCCATTGAGCAGATCGCCTGCAGATCGGCATCACGGCCTTCCTGCTTCGCCACCACCCACGGAGCCTGCTCATCGACATAACGGTTCGCCAGGTCAGCCAGCGCCATGATCTCACGAATAGCACGGCTGTATTCACGACCGGCCCAGGCTTCACCAATCTTCTCTGACGCGTCCACAAAGGTCTGATAGAGCGCCGGATCGGCCAGCTCAGCCGCCAGTTTGCCGTCAAAGCGTTTAGTGATAAAGCCCGCGTTACGTGACGCCAGGTTAACCACTTTGTTGACGATGTCGGCGTTCACGCGCTGGACGAAATCTTCCAGATTCAGGTCGATATCGTCGATACGTGAAGAGAGTTTCGCCGCGTAGTAGTAACGCAGGCTGTCCGCATCCAGATGCTGCAGCCAGGTGCTGGCTTTAATAAAGGTGCCGCGCGACTTCGACATCTTGGCACCGTTGACGGTGACATAGCCGTGCACAAACAGATTGTTCGGTTTGCGGAAGTTGCTGCCTTCCAGCATCGCTGGCCAGAACAGGCTGTGGAAGTAGACGATATCTTTACCGATGAAGTGATAGAGCTCGGTAGTAGAGTCTTTACGCCAGAATTCGTCGAAGTCGATGTCGCCGCGCTTGTCGCACAGGTTCTTGAACGAGCCCATGTAGCCGATAGGCGCATCCAGCCAGACATAAAAATATTTGCCTGGCGCGTCCGGAATTTCAAAGCCGAAGTAGGGCGCGTCGCGGGAGATGTCCCACTGCTGCAGGCCCGATTCGAACCACTCCTGCATTTTGTTCGCCACCTGATCCTGCAGCGCACCCGAGCGGGTCCAGGCCTGCAGCATGGCGCTGAACGAGGGCAGATCAAAGAAGAAGTGTTCAGAGTCGCGCAGAACCGGCGTCGCGCCAGAGACCACCGATTTTGGCTCGATCAACTCGGTCGGGCTGTAGGTCGCGCCACACACTTCGCAGTTATCGCCATACTGATCGGCAGATTTACATTTCGGGCAGGTGCCTTTTACAAAACGGTCCGGCAGGAACATCCCTTTTTCCGGATCGTAAAGCTGGGAGATGGTGCGGTTCTTAATAAAACCATTCTCTTTCAGACGGCCATAAATCAGCGCAGAAAGCTCACGGTTTTCGTCGCCGTGGGTCGAGTGATAGTTGTCATAGCTGACGTTGAAACCGGCAAAGTCGGCTTCATGCTCGCTTTTCATTTCTGCAATCATCTGCTCCGGTGCAATCCCTAACTGCTGAGCTTTCAGCATGATAGGCGTACCGTGCGCATCATCGGCGCAGATGAAATAAACCTGATTGCCACGCATTCGCTGATAACGCACCCAAATGTCGGCCTGGATATGCTCGAGCATGTGGCCGAGATGGATTGATCCGTTCGCGTAAGGCAGTGCGCACGTTACCAGAATTTTTTTAGCGACTTGAGTCATAGTTTGCGTAGCTTTCTGTTGATTGAAAAAACGGGCTTAGATGGTAACTGAAGGCTTCTCCTGCGTAAACACAAGGGATTCACCCCCTCCGGTCACCGCAGATCCACGAGCATCTGATATCATTGACAATACATCGCTGAAACACAGCGTAAGCACAGCAGAAATAAGGAGTAGGGGATGACAGCACAATCCCGGGAACCGCAGACGCCAGAAGGCCTGCGCGCCATCGTGGCTGGCGTATTGAGAAGCTTTGAGCATCCGACCCTTAAGCAGAATCTTACCGCCCTTAAGGCGTTACATCACGTGGCACAGCTTGACGGTACGCTGCATGTGGAGCTGCTGATGCCGTTTGCCTGGGCCAGCGGATTCGACGTACTGAAAGAGCAGGTCAGCGCCGAACTGCTGCGTCAGACCGGCGCGGGTGCCATCGACTGGCGACTCAGCCATGACATTGCCACCCTGAAACGGGTGAAAAACCAGCCGGGCGTCAACGGCGTGAAAAATATTATTGCGGTCAGCTCTGGCAAAGGCGGCGTGGGTAAATCCAGCACCGCCGTGAACATGGCGCTGGCGCTGGCAGCAGAGGGGGCGCGGGTCGGCATTCTTGACGCCGACATTTATGGCCCGTCAGTGCCGAACATGCTTGGCACCCAGGATCAACGGCCTACCTCGCCGGATGGCACCCACATGGCGCCGATCATGGCGCACGGGCTGGCAACCAACTCTATTGGTTATCTGGTCACGGACGACAATGCGATGGTGTGGCGCGGGCCGATGGCCAGCAAAGCGCTGATGCAGTTGCTGAACGAGACGCTGTGGCCTGAGCTGGATTATCTGGTGCTGGATATGCCACCCGGTACCGGTGACATTCAGCTGACGCTGGCGCAGAACGTACCAGTCACCGGCGCGCTGGTGGTGACCACGCCGCAGGATATCGCCCTGATTGATGCCCGCAAAGGGCTGGTGATGTTTGAAAAGGTTAATGTGCCGGTACTTGGTGTGGTGGAAAACATGAGCCTGCATGTCTGTAGTCAGTGTGGCTTCCATGAGCCGATTTTCGGCACCGGCGGCGCACAGAAACTGGTAGAGGATTACCAGACGCAGCTGCTGGCTCAGCTGCCGCTGCACATTGACCTGCGCGAAGATCTCGATGAAGGTCAGCCGACGGTGATTCGCCGGCCCGATAGCGAGTTTACCGCGCTGTATCGCCAGCTGGCCGGACGCGTTGCTGCCCAGCTTTACTGGCAGGGCGAAGTCATCCCCGGCGACATCGCCTTCCGCGCGCTCTAAGCACGACCCGACCCGCTGGCATATTGCGAAGCCAGCGGGTAGTGCATTAGCACGTAGCCGCCATGTTCGCCTTCGCCTTGTGAAATCATCTTCCAGCCATGTTTCAGGTAAAAGGCCTGCGCCGCTTTATTCTTCTGCAGGCACTTTAGCGCACCGGTTGAGGTAAAGCGCGCCTCTGCCGCCTTAAGCAAAGCGCTGCCCACGCCGCGCCCCTGCCAGTCAGGATCGACATAGAGGCTGTGCAGGAAGTTATCGTTCTCCAGCAGGCCGGCAAATCCGACCCGCTGTCCATCAGCTTCCGCGACCAGCACGGTTTCACCCAGGATTACCCCATCAAAATCTTCCAGCTGCCACTCGCTGCCGTCCAGCCAGCGCCAGTTATGCCGACGCGCCGCCAGAAACAGCGTACGCAGAAAAGGACGATCGGCTTCAGTAAACGGACGAATCTCCACAAGTCAGCTCCCTTTTAATCCGGTCTTACAAAACTAGCAGCGATTCGCGGAGAGGGGCGGAAAAGATAAAGCGGGTTAAATGTCACGTAAATCGCTGTACACTGCCTGCCGGGCCAGAGAGCATCAGGCTCTTAGCGTTTGATAGCTTTCGTTAATCAAATTGATAACGACTGCATATTAGATGTTGGCCCGGAAATTATGTAACCTGCATCACATATTTTAACGGAGGCCACCAGATGTCTATTATCAATACCAAAATCAAGCCGTTCAAAAACGCAGCATTCAAAAACGGCGAATTCATCGACGTAACCGAGAAAGACGTTGAAGGTAAATGGAGTGTGTTCTTCTTCTATCCAGCTGACTTCACCTTCGTCTGCCCGACCGAGCTGGGCGACGTGGCTGATCACTACGAAGAGTTCCAGAAACTGGGCGTAGATATCTACTCCGTTTCTACCGATACCCACTTTACCCACAAAGCCTGGCACGGTTCTTCTGACACCATCGCGAAAATCCAGTACACGATGATCGGTGACCCGACTGGCGCGCTGACCCGTAACTTCGAAATCATGCGCGAAGACGAAGGTCTGGCTGACCGTGGTACCTTTATCGTTGACCCGGAAGGCGTTATCCAGGCAATCGAAATCACTGCTGAAGGCATTGGCCGTGACGCCTCTGACCTGCTGCGCAAAGTGAAAGCGGCTCAGTACGTGGCTTCTCACCCAGGTGAAGTGTGCCCGGCTAAATGGAAAGAAGGTGATGCAACACTGGCTCCGTCTCTGGACCTGGTTGGCAAAATCTAATTCCGCTTCGGCCTTTCGACCATTCTCCAATCGGGTGCTGCGGCACCCGATTTTTTGACCAGGATATCACTATGCTCGACACAAATCTGAAAACCCAGCTCAAGGCTTACCTTGAAAAATTAACCAAACCTGTTGAGTTGATTGCCACGCTGGACGAAGGTGCAAAATCAACCGAGATCCGTGAACTGTTGGTTGATATCGCCGGTTTGTCTGACAAAGTCAGCTTCCGCGAAGAGAACGATCGTCAGGTGCGTAAGCCCTCATTTCTGATCACCAACCCAGGTTCGAACAGCGGCCCGCGTTTTGCCGGTTCACCTCTGGGTCACGAATTTACCTCACTGGTGCTGGCACTGTTACAGACCGGTGGGCATCCGTCGAAAGAAGCACAAAGCCTGCTGGATCAGATTGCCGCGCTGGACAGCGACTTCCATTTCGAAACCTACTATTCACTCTCATGCCATAACTGCCCTGACGTCGTACAGGCGCTGAACCTGATGGCGGTGATTAACCCGCGCATCAGCCACACCGCTATCGACGGTGGCCTGTTCCAGAACGAGATTCAGGAACGTAACGTGATGGGCGTGCCAGCGGTTTACCTCAATGGTAAAGAGTTTGGTCAGGGTCGCATGAGCCTGGCGGAAATCGTCAGCAAAGTGGATACCAATGCCGACAAACGTGCAGCGGAAGAGCTGAACAAGCGTGACGCGTATGAAGTCCTGATTATCGGCAGCGGCCCGGCGGGCGCAGCGGCAGCCATCTACTCAGCACGTAAAGGTATCCGTACCGGCCTGCTGGGTGAGCGTTTTGGCGGCCAGGTGCTGGACACGGTCGATATCGAAAACTATATCTCCGTACCGAAAACCGAAGGGGCAAAACTGGCCGGTTCACTGCGCGCACACGTGGATGATTACAACGTGGACGTCATTGAAAGCCAGAGCGCCATCAAACTGATCCCGGCAGCGAAAGAGGGCGGAATGCACGCCATCGAAACCGCCTCCGGCGCAGTATTGAAATCACGCAGCATCATCCTGGCGACCGGCGCACGCTGGCGTAACATGGGCGTGCCGGGTGAAGAAGAGTATCGCACCAAAGGCGTGACCTACTGCCCACACTGCGATGGCCCGCTGTTTAAAGGCAAACGCACGGCGGTGATCGGCGGCGGTAACTCCGGCGTGGAAGCGGCCATCGATCTGGCCGGTATCGTTGAACACGTTACGCTGCTGGAGTTTGCTGGTGAGATGCGCGCCGATCAGGTGCTGCAGGATAAGCTGCGCAGCCTGAAGAACGTGGATGTGATTCTGAACGCGCAGACCACCGAAGTGAAAGGCGACGGTACCAAAGTCACCGGCCTGCACTATATCGATCGCACGACGCAGACCACTCATGAGCTGCCGCTCTCCGGTATCTTCGTTCAGATTGGTCTGTTGCCAAACACCCCATGGCTGGAAGGTGCGGTTGAGCGCAACAAAATGGGTGAGATCATCATCGATGGTAAATGCGAAACCAGCCTGAAAGGCGTGTTCGCCGCGGGCGACTGCACCACCGTACCGTACAAGCAGATCATCATCGCCAGCGGCGAAGGTGCTAAAGCCTCACTGAGTGCTTTTGACTATCTGATTCGTACCAAATCGGCTGAGTAAATTTTCGCCACTCAGACAATAGCCCTTCAGCACGTGTGCTGAGGGGCTTTTTTGTTAATAGCCCGCCAGCGTCATCAGCATCATCCAGATTGGCGTTGTGACCGCCGCAAACACGGTAGAAAAGAGCATGCTCGCCGCCGCCGGGCCGGTAATGACATTGAACTTCTGCGACATCAGATAGACGTTAACCCCGACTGCCATCGATCCCAGCAGCACCACCACTTTACTCTCCAGCGGCGGCAGATCGGTCAGCCACGCGATAGCCCATACCGTCATCGGTTGCAGCACCAGCTTCAGCAGGCAGATGGTATAGCTCTCTTTTAAGCCATCCCGCACCCGATAGTGTGCCAGGCTCATGCCCAGCGTCACCAGCGACAGGGGTGCGGCCAGTGAGGCCAGCATCTTTAGCGGTTCAGCGGCCAGCAGCGGCAAGGGACGTTGCAGAAAGCTCCAGGCTGTACCGCTGAGAATACCGATGATCAGCGGATTCTTCAGCACGCCGAGCAGGGTGCGCCAGAGTCCTTCCAGCGAGAAGCTGCCCTGTTTTGCCCACTCGACCGAAACGGTCAGTAAGGTCCAGAGGATCAGGCTGTTAAACACCAGCACCAGCGCCACCGGGGGCAGGGCTTCTGGCCCCAGCAGTACCGTGGCCACTGGGATCCCCAGCATGACGTTGTTGGAAAAGATGCCGCCCAGCGCAAAAACCGACGCCGCTACGCCATCCAGATTAAACAGCCTTGTTGCCAGCAGTCGCCCCACGATAAACACCAGCAGGCAACTGCCGAAAAAGGCCAGCAACAGGCGCGCATCCACCGGCGGACTTTGCGAGAAGGTGCTCATTACCCGAAACAGCATGCAGGGCAGAGCAACGTTAAACACAAAGCGGTTCATCCCTTCACTGATGCTGGCGGGCCATTTCCCCATGCGCGTCAGGCAGTACCCCAGCAGGATCAGGATAAACAGCGGGGCTGACAGGTAAATTTGATGGCTTAAGCTTTCAAACAGCAGTGGCATAGAGAGAGTCTGGTCAGACGATGATTAGTTACCAGACTAACAAATTGCTAACTAACTGTTAACCTGAACTGTGTCCGGAATGACCGTTGCCGGGACGCTAACCTAACCAGCGGCGCGCCTGCCGATCGCTGATGTCGCGATAATAGACACGGTGAATAATTTCGCCACAGCCTGTGCAACGGGCGGAGATATAGGTGGAGAGGTACTGTCTGCCATTGGGTGCCACGGCACCCTTGCGTTCAATATTAATATCCTGCCATCGATGGCGGTGTGGAATAAGCGCTAAAAATCGCATCATACATCCTGAATAGTATGAAGTTCCGCTTCAGGAGTTTTCTAACTCCATGAAATAAAGTGTTTTTTACGATGATGCTGCGAGCAGGTTAATTATTATGGGGTAACCAGAGTCACTGCGGGAAATATTACCCATCCGGGTAATAAGCGGGGCTACCTATAAAGAGGTATCTCGTTAACCCGCAGCATTAAGCCTTTTTTTGCACCCTCAGGCGTTGATCGGGATCATGTGAATTGTTTCAGCTCTGATTATTTCCCAGGCGGTAGTCGCTTGCTTTCGCTGCGCGGCTTGCCTATGCTGCAAGCCGTAATACGACTCGGGGTGCCGCTTTCCACACGGAAAGGGCTGAGAAAAACCCGCTGACCTGAACTGGATAATGCCAGCGTAGGGAAGTCTGATGCCTGACCGCATTCGCCTTCTTGTTCGCCGGTTGGGAGCTACGATGACACATCAATCTCAACACCTTTCTGCCGCGCACTTCGCGCCCATTCTGCACGCTTTCCGCCGCCAGTCACCGCTGGTGCACTGTATGACCAATGACGTGGTCCAGAACTTCACCGCCAACGTGTTGCTGGCTCTCCATGCCTCACCGGCGATGGTGATCGATGCCGCTGAGGCCGCCCAGTTCAGTAGCATGGCCGATGCACTGCTGATTAACGTGGGCACCTTAACCCGTGAGCGCCAGCAGGCGATGCAGGCTGCCGTCACCGCGGCTAATCAGGCGGGCACGCCCTGGACACTCGATCCGGTTGCCGTCGGCGCGCTGACGCTGCGCAGTGACTTCTGCCAGCAGTTGTTAAACCAGCAACCGGCGGTGATTCGGGGGAATGCGTCAGAGATTCTGGCGCTGGCACAACAGGCCAGCGGCGGGCGCGGTGTCGACACGCTGCATCAGGCGGATGCAGCACTCGATGCAGCCCAACAGCTCGCGGAAACCTGGAGCACGCTGGTGGTCGTCACCGGTGAAGTGGACTACGCCACCGATGGTCAGCGACTCCTTGCTGTACACGGTGGAAGCCCCTTAATGACACGGGTAGTCGGGACCGGCTGCGCCCTCTCGGCAGTGGTGGCGGGGTTCAGCTCTTTGCCAGGCGATCGGCTCATGAATGTCGCGGCCGCCTGTCAGGTGATGGCGCTGGCGGGTGAAAAGGCGGCGGCGCAGGCTGCCGGACCCGGCAGCTTTGCCACAGCGTTTATAGATGCACTCTGGACGCTGGAGGATAATCATGAAGCGTATTAACGCTCTGACGATTGCGGGTACCGATCCCAGCGGCGGCGCTGGTATTCAGGCCGATCTGAAAACCTTCTCGGCTCTGGGAGCCTATGGCACCAGCGTCATCACCGCGCTGGTGGCACAGAATACCTGCGGCGTGCAGTCGGTTTATCGCATTACGCCTGACTTTGTTGCCGCCCAGCTTGATTCGGTGCTCAGTGATGTGCGCATCGACAGCGCAAAAATTGGCATGCTGTCAGAAACGGCTATCGTGGAGCAGGTGGCGGCCCGGCTGAGCAATGCGGCAATCCCGTTTGTTGTGCTGGACACGGTCATGGTCGCGAAAAGTGGTGATGCGCTGCTCTCGCCAGACGCCGTAGCCAGTGTACGGGAGCTGTTATTGCCGCAGGTCTCGCTGATCACGCCTAATCTGCCGGAAGCGGCGGCGTTGCTGGACTGCCCCATTGCGACAGATGAAAAGGAAATGCGCGAGCAGGGACGGGCATTGCTGGCACTGGGCTGTCAGGCTGTGCTGATGAAGGGCGGTCACCTTGCGGCGGCGGAGAGCCCGGACTGGCTGATCACGCACTCAGCAGAGCAGCGATTCAGTACGCCGCGCGTGAATACCCGTCATACGCACGGCACCGGCTGTACGCTGTCGGCAGCCTTAGCCGCGTTGCGACCACGTCATGCTGACTGGGCAGAGACGATCGGGGAAGCCAAAAACTGGTTACAGCAGGCGCTGCTGCAGGCGGATTCGCTGGAGGTCGGGAAGGGTATCGGGCCGGTTCACCATTTTCATCAATGGTGGTAACGACGAAGGCCCGCATCGACCTGGTAATCAGGTGGTACGGGCGGTTTCAGGTTCAGGGTGCTTCAAACCAGGCGCTGTTACGCTCGGCAATCGGGGTGATAGAGAAGATCATCTCCTGCAGATGACGACGCATTGCCGCTTCGGCTGCATCGGCGTCATGACGCTTCAGCGCCGCAAAAATCTCTTCATGCTGCTCAATCAGCTTGTCCGGTGGAGAGACTTCACTCAGCGTCAGAAACCGCACCCGGTCCATGGCCGCTTTGATGTTCTCCACCGTTTCCCAGGCCAGCTTACAGTCAATGCTTTCAGCAATCAGGCGATGAAACTCATCGTCCAGAGTGAGAAAAGCCTGGCTGTCATGCCGTTCAGCGGCCATGCGCTGCAGCTGCAGGTTATGCTCCAGCGCCATCAGGGCCGGATCATCAATCTCCAGTGCCGCACGGCGAACCACCGACACCTCAACGGCCTCCCGGATAAAGCGGCCATCCGCCACCCGCTTAGCGGAGATTTTGCGCACGAAAGTGCCACGCTGCGGCAATACCTGTACCAGTCCGGCTTCGGCCAGCTTGATGAACGCTTCGCGCACCGGCTGGCGTGAGACGTTGAAGCGCGCGGATACCTCTTTTTCCGAGAGCAGCGAGCCCGGCTGAATTGCGCAGGTGACGATATCTTTGCGCAGATACCGGTAAATCTGCTGATTTACCGGTTCGCTGGTAGTAATGGTATAGGCGATCGACATGCAGCAATATCCATATTACGGCTGGCAGGGGCCAGCGCGATGGGAAAGTGTCAGTCTAATCAGCGCGCTGCGTCTGCGCCAGCGCTTTGTCACCAGGCTGTTATGCCTGGCTCATACACTGCTGCACCGTCGCCCGCGCGCCCTGAGTCGTCAGCTGCTGGTAATACGTCGTCAGTCGGGCCACCAGATCGGCGTTCTGCGCCAGATCGTCGCCAAAGATGTCGCGCAGACCCAATAGCGCACGGACACGCGCTTCGCCTTCTTCGCTTCCGGCAACCGTCTCTGCCAGCGTGGCTTTCAGCGGATCGCGGATCTCAATCGGCTGACCCTGTTCATCGATGCCGCCGACATAGCGCATCCAGCCCGCCACGCCCAGCAGCAGCAGGTCGCAGCGGCTGCCGCGCTGCAGATGCCAGCGCAGGCTGTCGAGCATGCGTTGTGGCAATTTTTGCGATCCGTCAGTGGCGATTTGATATGTGCGATGTTTAATGGCACGGTTTTCGTAACGGGCGATCAGCGAATCGGCATAGGCGTTGAGATCCACGCCCTGGGTACGCAGCGTCGGCGCCTGCTCATCAATCATCAGTGAACGGGCGGCGGCGCGGAAATGGGGATCGGCCACGCAGTCGCTGATGTACTCATAACCGGCCAGGAAGCCGAGATAGGCCAGAAAAGAGTGGCTGCCATTCAGCATGCGCAGTTTCATCTCTTCATAGGGCAGAACGTCACTGACCAGTTCTGCGCCCGCTTTTTCCCACGCCGGACGGCCATTGACGAAGTTATCTTCAATCACCCACTGAAAGAAGGGCTCCGCTTCAACCGCAACCGGGTCATCGGAACCCAGACGCGCGCCTAGTGCCGCAAACGCCGCATCGGTCATGGCCGGAACGATACGATCGACCATGGTGGAGGGGAAGGTAATGTGTTGCTGAATATAGTCTGCCAGGGCCGGATCCTGATGCTGTGCCAGTTGCACAACAACGTTGCGGGTCACGTGACCATTTTCCGGCATGTTGTCACAGGACATCACGCTAAAGGCGGGTAAGCCCTGATCCCGTCGGCGGCGAATCGCGGCCAGAATCAGACCGGGCAGTGAACGCGGCGAATGCGGATTCTGCAGGTCATGCACGATGTCAGGGTGATCGGGATTTAAATTGCCACTGGCAGGCTGGTGGCAATAGCCTTTCTCGGTGACGGTCATGGAGATAATCGCCACCTCAGGCTGGCTCATGGCATTGATCACCGCCTCAATACCGTCACTTTTGCCGTGCAGTGCCTGAGTAATGACGCCAATCACCCGGGTATGCAATGAATCATCGGCCATCTCGGTGAGGGTATAAAGCAGCTGCTGCTCTCGCAGGGCCTCAATCAACGCGCCGCTGTTGAGGTTCACTTCACAATAACCCCAGTCGCTGCCCTGTTCAGCCAGCTTATCGCTGCAGAGCGCCTGATGGGCGCGGTGAAATGCACCAAAACCGATATGTACCATGCGGGTTTTTAACTGGCTGCGGTCGTAAGCGGGGCGCCTGACCTCAGCGGGCAGGCGATCAATCTGTAACATAGTCCATCCTTATGGCAAACGGGGCGCAAAGCGCCCCGAAATCATACATCTGTTAGCGAAACAACACTCAGACCGAAACCGGTTTATCCTGGGTTTTCGGACTGCGAATCACAAATAACACCAGGAAGGCACCCAGCGCGGCGACACAGCCCGCAAGGATAAAGGCGCTATCGAATTTACCGGTGTGATGAACAATAAACCCGGTGACAATAGGCCCGATGATGCCGGAGAGGCTACCCACCAGATGGATAAAGCCGCTGATGCTGCCGATACGGCTCTTGTGCACCACATCCTGAATAATCGCCCAGTAGATTGCGCCGGTGATATAGAGAAAGAAAATCGACACCGACATCATAATTACCGCAGGCACCACATCTTTTATCGTACCCGCCAGCGCCACACAAATTGCGGCGGCCAGCAGTGAGACCACCAGCACAATTTTGCGGGACAACAACAGCTTGCCGGTGATGTTAAAGATCTTATCGGAGATCCAGCCACCCAGCGCCAGGCCAACGAAACCGACGATCCACGGGATCATGGTGGTGATGCTCATCGATTTGATATCCAGGCCGTGCGCCTGCACCAGGTAGGCCGGGAACCAGCTCAGGAAGAAGAACAGAATGTAGTTGTAGCAGAAGAAGGCAAAAGCGGTGACCAGGATAATCGGCTGGCGCAGGTAGTAGCCAAACGGATGTGACGTTTCCGACAAATCAACTTCATCATTCGGGTTCGTTGCTTTCAGGCGATCAATCAGCAGACGTTCCTCTTCGCTGACGCGCTTGCTCTTCGCCGGATTGTCAGCGGCGAAGAAGAGCCAGAATGCCATCCACACCAGTCCGATACAGCAGACAATTACGAACGCCGGACGCCAGCCATAGGCGAGCGCCAGATAACCAATGATCGGGCCAGCGACCGCACCACCCAAAGGTGATCCGGCACTCAGTAAGCCCATGGCCGTCGCGGCCTGTTTTTTCGGGAACCAGCCGTTAATCGCTTTGTTAGCCGAGGAGCAGATCGGGCCTTCAGCCATGCCGAACAGCACACGCAGGATCAGCAGTGACCAGAAGCCGGTGGCCAGTGCGGTCATGCCGCAGAAAATGGACCAGGCTCCTACCGCCACGGCCAGCACGATTTTAGGGCCATAGCGGTCAGTGGCAAGGCCGCCAAGGAAGTTAAACAGGGCATAGCCAAAGAAAAAGCTGCCGAAGATCATGCCAAACTGCTCAGCATTGATCGCCAGATCTTTTTCCACCAGCGGCACCGTCAGCGACAGGGCGACACGATCGAGGTAGTTAATCATGTAAACCAGGAACAGCAGCAAAACGAGGGTCCAGCGCAGATTCTTGAACATACAAACTCCGTGATCTGTTTTATCTTTATAGTCATGCCGGCGGGTACGCACCGGCTGAGGAGACCTGGTGTTCAGCGGATAATTAACCCATCTGAAGTATGACTTTGCAGCAGGTGCGCGGATCTTTTTCAAACAGGGTCATCGCACGCTCAATCTCCTGCAGCGGGAAGTAGTGCGTGACCAGTTTCTCTGGCTGGATTAACCCTTTTTCCATCCATTCGATCACCTGGGGGAAACGATTGCTGTTAAGACGTGAGGTAAACAGCGACAGCTCCTTGCTGGTCAGGCTCTGCTGAGTAATGCTGCACGGCTCGCCGGAGAAACCCAGCAGGCCAATGCGCGCGGCGGGTGAGGCGAGGGCAGCTGCTTCAGCCAGAATGGTGGGATGGCAGGCCGCGTCGATAATCAGCGTAGGCTGCACGCCCTCAAGCTGTGCCGCCAGCGGAATTTCGCTGTTATCGAACAGTTGATCCGCACCGCTCTGCTCTGCAAGTGCCAGCCTTTCCGGCAGACGATCCACCACCATCACCTTTTTAACCTTATAGACGCCCTTCAGCACCTGAATCGCAGTGAGCCCCATCGGACCGGCACCGTAAATCAGCGCCACATCGTCTGGCTGCGGTTTGAGAAACGCGGTGATATTGGCGGCGATAGTGAAAGGCTCAACCAGACTGGCGAGCCGATCGGGGATGCTGTCCGGCAGGGAAAAGGCATTTTTTGCCGGAGCCAGCGCAAACTCGCTGAAGCCGCCATCACGGTGCACGCCAATCACCTGCAGTGTGGTACAAACATTGGGACGGCCCACCGAGCAGGGATAGCAGCTGCCGCAGCTCACCACCGGATCCACCGCCACGCGGTCGCCCAGCCGGGCCGGATCAACACCGTCGCCCACCGCGTCAATGACGCCGAAAAATTCGTGACCAATTACCCGTGGATATTTCGCGAACGGGTTATGCCCGTGCCAGATATGCACATCAGAGCCGCAGATACTGGCATAAGCCACTTTGACCCGGACTTCGCCCGCCGCAGGTTGTGGCAGCGGACGTTCAGCCACCACCAGTTCACCCGGCTGTTCAATAACAACGCTTTTCATCAGCTTCTCCTTACCAGTTCCACAGGGTGCCATCTTCAAGACGGGCGACCGGGAGATAGGCAGGTTCATAGGGATATTTCGACGCCAGTTTCTCGTTGAATTCAATGCCGAGACCGGGTTTGTCGCCTGGATGCATGTAGCCCTGGTCAAAGGTCCAGTTAGCATCAAACAGCTCCATCATCTGTTCGGAGAAGCCCATGTACTCCTGCACACCGAAGTTCGGCACCCAGAGGTCAAAGTGCAGTGCAGCCGCCATGCAGACAGGGGAGAGATCAGAAGGACCGTGCGAGCCGGTGCGCACCTGATAGAGCGAGGCAAAATCAGCGATACGCCGCATACCGGTAATGCCGCCCGCATGCGTAATGGTGGTGCGGATGTAGTCGATCAGCTGTTCTTCAATCAGCTGCTTACAATCCCAGATGCTGTTGAACACTTCACCCACGGCAATCGGCGTAACGGTATGCTGGCGGATCAGGCGGAAGCACTCCTGATTCTCAGCAGGCGTCGGATCTTCCATCCAGAACAGGCGATAATCTTCCACGCTCTTGCCAAAACGCGCCGCTTCAATCGGCGTCAGGCGATGATGCATGTCATGCAGCAAGTGCTCGTCGAAACCAAACTTGTCACGGATGGCGGCGAACAGTTTCGGGGTGAAATCGAGGTATTTCTCGGTTGACCAGAGCTGCTCTTCCGGCCAGTTGCCTTTGGTTGCAGGCTCATAGGCCAGACCTTTACCTTTCGCCATGCCGTAAGTGGTTTTCATGCCCGGAACGCCGCACTGCGCGCGAATCGCTTTGAAGCCCAGCTCTTTGTGCTTCGCGTAGTCATCCATCACTTCATCAATAGAGTGACCGGTGGTGTGGCAATAGACCATCACGCCGGTACGGGATGCACCACCCAGCAGCTGATACACCGGCATATTGGCGGCTTTGCCTTTGATATCCCACAGTGCCATATCGACTGCCGAGATAGCGGACATGGTGACCGGGCCACGACGCCAGTAAGCGCCCTTGTAGAAATATTGCCAGATGTCTTCGATCTGATGCGCATCGCGGCCAATCAGCTGCGGGCAGACGTGATCTTTCAGGTAGGAGGCGACCGGTAATTCACGGCCATTCAGCGTTGCGTCGCCAATGCCGGTCAGACCCTGATCGGTGGTGATTTTTACGGTGACAAAGTTTCTGCCTGCGCAGGTTACAAATACTTCTGCCTTAACAATTTTCATCCTGGTTGCCTTAAGTCAGCGTTCAATGATGAAAAAGTACGCTCTTTAATACTACCATACAAGTTAGGGTGGCAGAGTTGTGAACGGAATCACAGAGTGTTTACATTGTCTGAAAACGGCGATTAAGGCGTCATAAAGCGAGGCAGCAGGGGGAATGTTACGAACAAAATAGGCGCTATTGGCAGCAATAAAAAAGGGGCTTTCGCCCCTGATGTTGGTTCAGGCAAGCAGCGCGCACTGCGGCGGCAGGCGGCAGCTCAGCGCGCCCGCCATCACCTCAATCACGAATTCGCGCCCGGAAAGCGGCTCGCCATCGAGGTTAAAGGTCATCTCATGTGGCGAACGGATCGTCAGTGACTCCAGTTGCGTGGTGACGATGCCGGGATTGTCATCGTCGCCGGTCAGCGAGTGCAGCAGGGTAGGCAGCAACTCCTGCGCGGTGACAACACTGACGTCCAGTCGGCCATCGTTGATCAGGGCAGAAGGGCACAACCGCTGACCGCCGCCCGCCTGACGACCATTACCGATACCGATCACCAGCGCATCACCCTGCCAGGCGAAATCGGGGCCGCTGATCTCGCAGGTATCCGGTTTCAGCGTATCCATGCGCATCAGGCCGTGAATAAAGTAGGAGACGCCACCCAGCGCCGACTTCAGCTTTTCCGGGGTTTCAGTCGTGATACGGGTACCAAACCCGCCAGTCGCCATATTGATGAAGTAGTGGCTCTGATTTACCCTGGCCAGATCGATGGCACTGGCTTTGCCCTGAATCGCCAGTCGCAGTGCCGGTTCCATCTCTTCCGGGATGCCGACGCTGGTGGCAAAATCGTTGGCGGTACCCAGCGGCAGGATGCCCAGCACCGGGCGATGATCCGCTTCAGAAGAAGCCAGCGCTGTCGCAATTTCATTGATGGTGCCATCGCCGCCACCCGCCACCACGGTCGCGGCCTGCAGCGCAATGGCCTCTTTGACGTACCGATCGCCGTCACCTTTTTCAAATGTGACACGCACCGCAATGTCGAAGCCTTCTTCACGCAGGGTCGTAATAGCTTCGCGCAGATCATCATTACCCGCGCCTTTCCCATTCAGGATGAGCAGCGTAAGCGGTTTATTATCCATTTTGCGTTCCTTGAAGAACTACAGAGTAAGAAGGGATTTATAACACAGCTGCCAGCAGTAAATTATTGGCGAAAGAGAGAAAAAAGAAAACCCGCACGGGGGAGCCGGGCGGGTAAATGAGGTGGTTCCTGGTAAATCTGCCGTTTATTGTTACTCGTTAGCAGCAGGCGGGACTATAAAGCAGCGCCGCGCAGGGGTCTGTGATCCTGTTCTGATTTCCTCAAAATGTTTCCGTTGGTAAACGATTATGAGGGTCCCGGGTATCTTCACCATGATCAAAGTTGCGCAGCAGCAGTGCAAAACGCAGATCCACCTCCTCTGGCACCCGCAGCCAGACGCGATGGCCATCGCCCGGCGCAACTTCAGTGGGTTCGCCGCGCGCATTCTGCAGCGCGTCCAGCTGGCAATTCAGGTTCCCCTGAGGCGTCATGATCTCCACGCTGTCGTGCAGCATAAACTTATTCTTCACCGCCACTTCAGCCCATTCGCTCCGGCGTTCGCCGGTGAATTCGCCGACAAACTGCTGGCGGTCGGACACCGAAAAGCCCTGCTGATAATTCTGGTAGCTGTCGTGAGTGTGGCGGCGCAGGAAACCTTCGGTATAGCCACGATGTGCCAGGCCTTCCAGGGTTAACAGCAGTGAGGGATCAAACGGCTTACCGGCAGCGGCATCATCAATCGCCCGGCGATAAACCTGAGCGGTGCGGGCGCAGTAGTAGTAGGACTTGGTGCGTCCCTCGATCTTCAGCGAATGAACGCCCATCTCGCTGAGCCGCTCCACGTGCGCGACCGCGCGAAGATCCCGCGAGTTCATGATGTAGGTGCCGTGCTCATCTTCGAACGCGCTCATCACCTCGCCGGGCTTCATCTTCTCTTCCAGCAGAAACACCTTGTCGGTGGGCTGACCAACGCCCAGCGTTGGCGTCACATCCTGTACGGCGACAGGCTGGTGGATACCGACGATATTCCCCACCTCATCCTGCTGACCCTCCGCCACTTTATACTCCCAGCGGCAGGCGTTGGTGCAGGTTCCCTGATTCGGGTCGCGTTTGTTCATATAGCCGGAGAGCAGGCAGCGACCGGAGTAGGCCATGCAGAGTGCGCCATGGACAAAGACTTCCAGCTCCATCTCCGGGACCTGCTGGCGGATCTCGGCGATCTCCTCCAGCGACAGCTCGCGTGACAGAATCACCCGGCTCAGCCCCATCTGCTGCCAGAATTTTACCGTGGCCCAGTTGACCGCATTGGCCTGCACCGACAGATGAACCGGCATCGTCGGGAAAGCGTCGCGCACCAGCATAATCAGGCCGGGATCGGACATAATCAGCGCGTCGGGCTGCATCGCCACTACCGGCGCTAAGTCACGAATAAAGGTTTTCAGTTTGGCGTTGTGCGGCGCAATGTTCACCACCACGTAGAATTTTTTACCCAGCGCGTGCGCTTCACTGATGCCCAGTGCGAGGTTTTCGTGGGTGAATTCGTTGTTGCGCACCCGCAGGCTGTAGCGCGGCTGGCCGGCATAAACGGCATCGGCACCATAAGCAAACGCGTAACGCATGTTCTTCAGGGTGCCAGCGGGGGAAAGCAGTTCGGGTTTCATGATTTTCTCACTGATGTCAGGTCAGCATGTCGCCTCAGGCGGCAGGTGCAGGGCAATGAAGCCCTGCAAAAGGTGCGGAATTGTAGGCAGTGAGAAAAGGGAAGTAAATTGATCGGGATCAAACTAGATCAAATGACAGGCATCGGCTTCCCAGCGATAGCCCATGCCGTAGACGGCGCGGATAAAAGGTTGCTCGCTGTCGAGATTCTCCAGCTTGCGCCGCAGGTTCTTGATATGGCTGTCGATGGTGCGGTCCGTGACCACGCGGTAGTCATCATAGAGATGGTTGAGCAGCTGTTCGCGTGAAAAGACCTTGCCCGGCTCCAGCGACAGCGTTTTCAGCAGACGGAACTCCGCCGGCGTGAGATCCAGCGGCTTGTCGCGCCAGCTGGCGAAGAAGCGGCTCTCATCGACGCGAAGTAACGAGGCGCTTTGCGGCTCTTCCGCCGACCGTTTTACCCGGCGCAGAATCGTTTTAACTCGCGCCACTACTTCACGCGGGCTGAAGGGTTTACAGATGTAGTCATCCGCGCCCAGCTCCAGCCCCAGCAGCCGATCGATCTCCTCGGTGCGGGCGGTGACCATAATAATCGGCAGTTCGGAATGACGACGGATTTCACGGCACAGCGTTAAACCGTCGGTGCCTGGCAGCATCAAATCCAGCAGCATCAGGTCGGGTGGCGTCTGGCGCACATACTCCAGCACCGCGTTACCGTCGGCGATGTGATGGGTACGGTAGTTCGAGGCATGCAGATAATCGATCATCAGCTGCGCCAGTTTCGGCTCATCTTCGACCACCAGAATCAGCGGGTCGTGGTTTTCCAGGCTCATAAGCGTCTACACAAGGGGAACATAGCGCAAGTGTAGCGCGATTTTCAGTCCACCTAAATCAGAGTGCGCCGCATGAATATCGCCGCCATGCGCGTCAGCGATATTTTTACAGATGGCCAGGCCCAGTCCCGAGCCGCCGCTGGCGCGATTGCGCGAGCCTTCGGTGCGGAAGAAGCGCTCAAAAATCTGGGCCTGATGTTCCCCATCCACGCCCGGTGCGCTGTCATCAAATTCGATGCGCCAGTTGGGCGCCTCATAGTTCAGCGTCACTTCAACCCGGCCCCCGCTGTCGGTGTAGCGCAGGCTGTTCTCCAGCAGATTAGTGAACAACTGCATCAGGCGGTCGGGGTCGCCAAAGAAGGGGGCGTTATCGGGCAGATTGAGTTTCAGCGTCAGCCCGTGTGCACGATAGCGTTCGGCAAAGCTGCCCGCCGTCACTTCCAGCAGTTGCACCAGATCGGTTGCCTGTTTGCGGTAGGCAAGGGCGCCCTCATCGGACAGCGACAGCTGGTGCAGATCGTCGACCAGCTTGGTCAGCACCACCACTTCGCTTTGTAGCGAGGCGATCGCTTCCGGCGTCAGTTTGCGCACCCCATCCTGCATCGCTTCCAGTTCACCGCGCAGGATCGCCAGTGGTGTCCGTAACTCATGGGAGATATCGGCCATAAAGGCGCGGCGCATGCTCTCATTTTTCTCCAGCGAGCTGGCAAGGAGGTTAAAGTCCCTGGCCAGCTGGCCCAGCTCATCCCGGCTGCTGACCTCAACGCGGGTGGCAAAATTACCGGCCGCCAGATGATGGGTGCCGTCGACCAGACGTTTGACCGGAGCCAGCAGACCGCGCCCCATCAGCCAGGTCGCCAGTGCCGCCAGCAGCGTAGACAGCCCGACGATAATCCAGCTGGTGCGGCGCTGCTGCTGATCAAAGTTAATGTCGGTACTGCGCGTCAGCCGCTCCGGCGGCGAGCCGATGACCCAGCCGACCACTTTATTATTGCTGGTGGTGATATTGCGTCGCGTGCCTTCGGGCGGCACCGGCGATTTTGGCCCGGCCAGCACTTTATATTGCTGGTCGAGGATCCAGAACTGGGTGCGCCAGCCGTGCGGCGGCAGCTGACTGTTGCTGTCGGGATTCTGCTCCAGCGAGCGCAGCATGGTGAACACCAGCCGGTCGTTGTGGCGCAAAAAATCCCAGTTGCCGTGCTGCTCATACTGATCGGCCAGGGCATCGCTGAGCAGATTTAACCGCTGCTCGTTGCCGCGCTTAATGTAGTCGACAAAGCCATGCTCGAAACTGAGGCGAACCCCCCAGTGCATGGTAATCAGCACCAGCATGCAGGTGGCGAAAATCGCCATAAACAGTTTGGCACCGATGCCCAGGCGCAGGTTATCTCTCATTTTTTTCTCCGGCGTCGCAAATCAACGTTGGTACTCACCTGTGGCGGCACGCGCCAGAACACCAGCGCGGGCAGGATGATAATCAGCGACATGCAAAGGTAGGTATAAATAAACATCTGATGTTCCGCCGTGCTGTTCGCTGCGCTTTCCTGAGCAAATGCCCCCAGCAGCAGCCCGGCCACGGTAACGCCAATACTCATCGACAGCTGCATAATCATCGACAGCAGGCTGTTGCCGCTGGACGCCAGCTCATCGGGCAGCTCCTTCAGCGTCAGGGTATTCATTGAAGAGAAGCGGATGGCGTTGACCATGCCCTGCAGAAACAGCACCAGTGGCAGCAGCCAGACCCAGCCCAGAATTGCCACCAGCGGGAACAGCAGGACCACCAGCGCCAGCGCCACGGTCGACATCACCAGCACGTTGCGGTAGCCAAAAAGATTGACGATGCGCACCACAATGCGTTTCATCCCCATATTCCCCAGCACCATCGGAATCATCATCAGACCAGCATGAAACGGGCTGTAACCCATGCCGAGCTGCAGAAAGATAGGCGTCATAAAGGGCAGCATGCCGCTGCCGATGCGGCCGGTAAAACTGCCGAGCAGGCCAATGGAGTAGATGCGATTATCAAACAGCTTCAGGCTGAACAGCGCATTATCATTGCTGCGCGCATGCATCAGGTAGAACAGCAGAGAGAACATACCAATGAGGATCATGGCACCCAGCAGCAGCGGAGAGCCGCCACTGCTGCGCTGACCATCCAGTGCCAGCGTCAGGGTTGCCATTCCGGCGGCCAGCAGGATAAAACCGCCGAAATCAAAGCGCCGCGTCTGCATGCTGTAGTTGGGCATCAGCATCAGGGTGGCAATAGCGCCTGCAATGCCGACCGGGATATTGATCAGAAAGATCCAGTGCCAGCTGGCGTACTCCACCAGCACACCGCCCAGCGCCGGACCCAGCAGCGGACCGATCTGGCCGGGCAGAGTGACAAACGTCATGGCGGACATATACTGCTCGCGCGGCACGATTTTCATCACCGTCAGACGACCCACCGGCACCATCATTGCCCCGCCAATCCCCTGAACCACCCGCGACAGCACCAGCTGATCGAGGGTGCCGGAGAGGGCGCACAGCAGTGATCCCAGGCTGAACAGCACAATGGCGCAGAAGAAAATGTTGCGCACGCCAAAGCGATCGGCCAGCCAGCCGCTGACCGGCAGCATCACCGCTACCGTCAGCACGTAATAGACGATGACCGAGTGCATGTGCAGCGGGCTGACACCCAGATCGTGCGCCATCGACGGGATCGCGGTATTCACGATGGTGGTATCCAGCGTCTGCATAAAGAAGCCGATGGCAACAATCCACAGTTGCCAGCGGACGTTAGTGCTTTGCGTACTCATCGATCCCCCCGATAAAGGCGTCACGTCCGATGCCTGCTGCTGCCATACCTGTTACGGCTGCTGCGCGGCGGCCAGCGGGCGTTTTTTACGGCGCAACTTATCCATCATTAAATAGACCACCGGTGTGGTGTAGAGCGTCAGCAGCTGGCTCATCACCAGCCCGCCTGCAATGGTAATCCCCAGCGGCTGACGCAGCTCTGCGCCGTCGCCGCTGGTCAGCACCAGCGGCAGCGCGCCAAACAGCGCCGCCAGCGTCGTCATCATAATCGGCCGGAAGCGCAACAGGCACGCCTGGAAAATTGCCTCCCGCGCGCTGAGCTGGCCGTTGCGCTCTGCCTCCAGCGCAAAATCGACCATCATGATGGCGTTCTTTTTCACGATACCGATCAGCAGCAGAATACCGATCAGCGCAATCAGGCTGAAGGGCGTATCGAACAGCTCCAGCGCCAGCAGCGCACCGACACCCGCCGAGGGCAGGGTAGAGAGGATCGTCAGCGGATGGACATAGCTCTCATAGAGGATCCCCAGCACGATATAGACCGCCGCAATCGCCGCCAGCATCAGCCAGAGCTGATTGCTTTGCGACTGCTGAAACACCTGCGCCGTACCGGCAAAGCTGCCGCGCACGCTGGAGGGCACGCCAATCGCGGTCATGGTGCGTTCAATCGCCTCCGACGCCTGCGACAGCGACACCCCTTCCGGCAGGTTAAATGAGATGGTCGAGGCGGCAGACAGCCCTTCATGATTGACCGAGAGCGGCGCATTCGCGGGCTGCCAGTGGGCGAACCATGACAGCGGAATCGCTTTACCTTCGCTGTTTATCACGAACATCTGCGACAGGGCGCTGATATCCTGGGTGTAGCGCGGATCGACCTCCATTACCACTTTGTACTGGTTAAGCGGCTGATAAATGGTGGAGATCTGACGCTGACCAAAGGCGTTATTCAGCAGGGCATTGGCCTGAGAGACATCAATGCCAAGCCGCGCCATGCTTTCCCGGTCATAGGTCAGCGCCATCTCGCTGCCTTTATCCTGCTGATCGGAGTTCACATCCGCCAGCTGCGGCAGGGCAGAGAACGCCTGACGGATTTTTGGCTCCCACTCACGCAGGGCGTTAAGGTCGTCCGACAGCAGGGAATATTGATAACCGGCATTCGATTCCCGACCGCCGACGCGCAGATCCTGCACCGCATTCAGATAGAGACTCGCCCCGGGTTCTTTCGCCAGCTTATTGCGCAGGCGGGCGATAATCTCCACTGCACTCTCTTTCCGCTCCGACAGCGGCTTCAGCGAGATAAACATAGAGCCGCTGTTGGTACGCATCCCGCCGGTGAAGCCCACCACGCTCTCTACCGCCGGATCGGCCCCGACAATCTCCATAAAATCCTGCAGCTTACTGCGCATCGCCTGAAACGAGATGCTCTGGTCGGCAGAGATGAAACCGGAAAGTCGTCCGGTATCCTGCTCCGGCATAAAGGTTTTTGGAATATGAACAAACAGCAAGCCGGTCAGGACGATGGTGGCGAAAAACAGCACCATCACCCAGCGCGCATGGTTCAGTACCACGTTAAGCGAGCGGCCATAGCCCTGCTGGATCGCCATCAGCAGCCGGCCCGCGCCGCGCTGGCGCGGCTGACTGCGCGGCGCGTGCGGCTTCAGCAGATAGGCGCACATCACCGGCGTCAGGGTGACCGAGATAAACAGCGAGATGACGATAGCCACCGACAGCGTAATGGCAAATTCTGAGAAGAAGCGGCCAATCAGTCCGCCAATCATCAGGAGCGGCAGGAACACGGCAATCAGTGACAGGCTCATCGACAACACGGTAAAACCGACTTCCCGCACCCCTTTCAGCGCGGCGGCCAGCGGCTTCATGCCCGCTTCCACGTGTCGGGCAATGTTCTCCAGCACTACAATCGCATCATCCACCACAAAGCCAGTGGCGATGGTCAGCGCCATCAGCGACAGGTTGTTGAGGCTGAAGCCGCACAGGTACATCGCGGCAAAGGTGCCGATCAGCGAAACCGGCACGGCGACGGCGGGGATCAGCGTGGCGCGGCCTGAACGCAGGAAAACAAACACCACCAGAATCACCAGCGCCACGGCGATCACCAGCGACTGCTCCACCTCATGCAGCGAGGCGCGAATGGTGGGTGAGCGATCCTGAGCGATCTGCAGATCGATGGCGGCCGGGATCACCTCATGCAGCAGCGGCATTTCGGCGCGGATGCGGTCCACCGTATCGATGACGTTGGCTTCAGGCGTTTTGCGGATCAGCAGCAGCACCGCCGGTTTACCGCGCGACATCCCGGCGTTGCGTACGTCCTGCACTGAATCTTCGACTGTCGCCACATCCGACAGCCTGACCGCCGCGCCGTTGTTGTAATGCACTATCAGCGGCTGATACTCACTGGCGGTTTGCAGCGCGTCATTGGTACGCAACTGCCAGCGCTGCTGCGAATCATCCAGTGCGCCCTGCGGCCGTCGCTGATTGGCGTTGGAAATGGCGGTGCGCACTGCATCCAGCGAGACGCCCTGATTAAACAGCGCCTGTGGATTCAGGGCCACGCGGACCGCAGGCAGCGAGCTGCCACCCACGGTGACGTCGCCCACGCCCTCAATCTGTGACAGTTTCTGCGCCAGCTGGGTCGAGGCGTAATCGTAGAGCTGACCCGGATTATAGGTATCCGAAGTCAGCGTCATGATCATAATCGGCGCATCTGAAGGGTTCACTTTGCGATAGGTCGGGCGCGACGGCATCCCGGTAGGCAGCAGGCTTTGCGCCGCGTTAATCGCGGCCTGGACATCGCGCGCGGCTCCGTTGATGTCGCGATCAAAATCAAACACCAGAATGATGCGGGTGCTGCCCAGCGAACTGGTGGAGGTCATTTCACTGACGCCCGCGATGCGTCCCAGCGAGCGCTCCAGTGGCGTGGCCACCGACGACGCCATGATCTCCGGCGCGGCACCCGGCAGCGAAGCCGAGATAACGATCACCGGAAAATCAACCTGCGGCAGCGGCGCCACCGGCAGCAGCCGGAAACCCAGCATCCCCGCCAGTGCGATGGCCAGCGTCAGCAGCGTGGTGGCGACGGGCCGGTTGATGAACAGGGCAAAGAACTTCACTCTGCGGCCTCCGTGCGGGCAAAGCGGCGGCGGGTGGCGTGCGCCAGTCGATCAAACAGCAGGTAGATCACCGGGGTGGTAAACAGGGTCAGCACCTGGCTCAGAATCAGCCCGCCGACCATGGCAATCCCCAGCGGATGACGCAGTTCGGCACCGACGCCGGTGCTGAGCATCAGCGGCAGCGCGCCGAGCAGGGCGGCCAGCGTGGTCATCAGAATCGGGCGGAAGCGCAGCAGGCAGGCCTGATAGATGGCATCAACAGGCTTCATACCCTGTTCACGTTCGGCCGCCAGCGCAAAGTCGATCATCATGATGGCGTTCTTTTTCACGATGCCGATCAGCAGGATGATGCCGATTATCGCCACGATATCCAGCTCATTGCCGCTGAGCATCAGCGCCAGCAGCGCGCCGACACCCGCCGTGGGCAGCGTTGAGAGAATTGTGATGGGGTGAATAAAGCTCTCATAAAGCACGCCCAGCACAATGTACATCGCTACAATAGCCGCCACAATCAGCCAGACGGTGCTGCTCAGCGCCGCTTCAAACGCCAGCGTGCTGCCCTGGAACTGCGTCATCAGCTCTGCGGGCATGCCAAGCTCGGCTTCAGCCTGCGACACCGCTTTCACCGCATCTTCCAGCGAATAGCCGTCAGCCACGTTGAAGGAGAAGGTCGCCGACGGGAACTGGTCGAGATGGTTAATGCTGAGCGGCGTGTTGCGCTGTTCAATGCGGGCAATGGCGCTCAGCGGTACGCTGCCGCCGTCGCTGCTGTTAAGGCGAATCGCCTCCAGGCTCTCCATGCCTGGAGTGGCACTATTGTCCTGCTCCAGCACCACCCGATACTGGTTCGCCTGGGTATAAATGGTGGAGATGAGCCGCTGACCAAAGGCGTTGTACAGCGCGTTATCGACATCCGCCATGCTGATGCCGAGGCGGCTGGCGCTGTCGCGGTCCACTTTGACATAGGCTTCCAGTCCCTGATCCTGCCAGTCACTGCTGACATCGCGCAGCTGTGGCAGGGTACTGAGACGGGTCAGCAGCGCCGGAACCCAGGTGCTGAGCGACGACATTGAACCCGATTGCAGCGTGAACTGATAGGGCGTTCGGCTCGCCTGGGTATCGATGGTGAGATCCTGTACCGCCTGCAGCCACAGCTGCACGCCCGGTACCTCACTGACCTGCTGTTGCAGACGCTGCTGAATAGCAGGAATGCGGTCGTCGCGTTGATCCAGCGGTTTGAGGTTGATCTGCAGACGCGCGCTGTTCAGCGAGGCATTGGTGCCATCCACGCCGACAAACGAAGTCATGCTCTCCACTGCCGGATCTTTCATGATGATGGAGGCGACGTCGCGGGTGCGCTGCGCCATGCTGGCATAGGAGGCTGACTGCGGTGCCTGCAGCGTGCCCTGAATAATGCTGTTGTCCTGCTGCGGGAAAAAGCCTTTCGGGATGATCATCCACAGCAACAGCGTCAGCACCAGGGTGCCAAGCGCCACCGACAGCGTGAGCCAGGGATGATTGAGTACCCGTTTCAGGCCGCGGCCATAGGCGGCCACGATACGATCAAACATCGCTTCGCTGGCCCGCGAAAAGCGGTTCTGTTTGCGCAGCGACTCCGCGCTCAGCATCCTGGCGCACATCATCGGCGTCAGGGTCAGTGACACCACCGCTGAAATCAGAATCGCCACCGCCAGCGTCACGGCAAATTCGCGGAACAGACGGCCGATCACGTCGCCCATAAACAGCAGCGGAATCAGGACCGCAATCAGCGAGAAGGTGAGGGAGATGATGGTAAAGCCGATCTCGCCGGCACCTTTCAGCGCGGCGGTCAGTGGCTTTTCCCCTTTCTCGATATAGCGTGAGATGTTCTCAATCACCACGATGGCATCATCGACCACAAAGCCGGTGGCGATGGTCAGCGCCATCAGCGTCAGGTTGTTAATTGAAAAGCCGAGGAAGTACATCGCCGCGAAGGTGCCGATCAGTGACAGAGGCACCGCAACCGCCGGGATCAGCGTGGCGGGCACGTTGCGCAGAAACAGATAGATGATCATCACCACCAGCGCCATCGCCAGCATCAGCTCATACTGCGTGTCGTTGACCGAAGCACGAATATTGGTGGTGCGGTCGGTGAGCAGTTTAACCTCCACCGACTTCGGCAGGGCTGCGGTCAGGGCAGGCAACATGGCACGGATATTATCTGCTGTGGCGATGATATTGGCACCAGGCTGACGCTGAACGTTGAGCACAATCGCCGCATCGCGGTTGGCCCAGGCGCCGAGCCAGCTGTTTTCTGCTCCCTGTTCTATGGTCGCCACGTCGCCAAGACGCACCGGTGCGCCGTTTTTGTAGCTGATAATCAGCTGGCGATAATCCTCCGCTGATTTCATCTGATCATTGGCTGACAGGGTAACTGAGCGGGTCGGACCATCCAGGCTGCCTTTGGCCGAATTTACGTTGGCATTGCTGATGGCGGTCCGCACCGTTTCGCTGGTCAGACCCAGCGCAGCCAGCGCCTGCGCATTCATTTTCACCCGCACCGCCGGACGCTGACCGCCCGATAGCGTCACCAGTCCGACGCCGCTGACCTGAGAGATTTTCTGCGCCACCCGCGTTTCCACCATGTCCTGCACCTGCGTCAGCGGCATGCTGCGCGTGGTGACGGCAAGCGTCATGATCGGTGGATCGGCAGGATTCACTTTGCTGTAGACCGGCGGATTAGGCA
This sequence comes from Pantoea sp. BJFS-204, assembly GCF_049310725.1. Classification (NCBI taxonomy): domain Bacteria; kingdom Pseudomonadati; phylum Pseudomonadota; class Gammaproteobacteria; order Enterobacterales; family Erwiniaceae; genus Pantoea; species Pantoea sp. BJFS-204. Next base: position 470,648 of record NZ_JBMOWE010000001.1, read on the forward strand.
GGTCGTTGGGCAGCAGGTTAGTGGCGGAGTTAATGGCAGCCTGCACCTCCTGCTCTGCCACATCCAGCGGCAGCGTCAGCTGGAACTGCAGCGTCACCACTGAGGCACCGCCGGAGCTTTGCGACGCCATCTGTTTCAGGCCAGACATCTGACCAAACTGGCGCTCAAGCGGCGCGGTGATGGAGGAGGTGACCACATCCGGGCTGGCACCCGGATAGAGCGTGACGACCTGGATCGTCGGATAGTCGACTTCGGGCAGCGCCGAGACCGGCAGGAAGCGGTAGCCCAGCACCCCGGCCAGCAGGATCGCAATCATCAACAGCGTGGTGGCGACCGGCCGCAGGATAAACTGGCGTGACGGTCCGCCACTGTGATCGGGAGGCATGACCTGCATTACTCACGCTCTCCTTTTGACGGCAGGGTGGCGCGGGTAGCGCGAGGTGCGTTGCTCTGCGGCGCGACCACCTCGACTTTTGCGCCTTCCGTCAGGCGATCCAGCCCATCGGTCACGACGCGTTCGCCCGCCTCCAGACCGGCGCTGACCACCACTTTCTCGCTATCCTGCAAGCCGGCAATCACGCTTTTCTTGCTGACCTTGTTGTCACTGTTAACCACCCAGACAAAGTTGCCTTCGTTGCCCATCTGCAGCGCGGCAGGTGGGATAACAATCGCATCCTGCAGGGTGTTGACCTTCAGCCGCACATTCACGAACTGATTGGGGAACAGCGTGTCGTCCTGATTATCAAAACGCGCTTTGATTTTGATGGTGCCGGTGGTGACATCAATCTGGTTATCAAGGCTTAGCAGTTTGCCGCTGGCGATCAGATTCTGATTACTGCGATCCCAGGCCTCCACCAGCAGCGATTCACCGCTTTTCTGCGCCTTGAGAATGGAACTGATGCTGTTCTCAGCCAGGGTAAAGACCACATCAATCGGGTGCGTCTGGGTGATCACCACGATACCGGTGGTGTCGCCGCTGGTGACGTAGTTGCCGACGTCCACCTGTTTCAGCCCGACCCGGCCGGCAATCGGTGCGGTGATCCGGCTGTAGGTAAGATTGAGCTGCGCACTGGCGACGCTTCCCTCATCCGCTTTCAGCGTGCCGAGCGTTTCACTGACCAGTGAGCGCTGGGTATCCAGCTCCTGTTGCGACACCAGCGAGGTTTTTGCCAGCTTCTCGAAGCGCGCCAGGTCACGACGGGCGTTGGCCAGCGTCGCCTGATCTTTCGCCAGCTGGCCCTGCGCCTGCGTTAACGCCACCTGATAAGGCCGCGGGTCGACTTCTGCCAGTAGCTCGCCCGCTTTTACCTGCTGCCCTTCGGTGAAGTGGATTGCCAGCAGATCGCCATTGACCCGGCTGCGCACCGTGGCCGTGTTAGCCGCGGTCACCGTACCCAGTCCACTCAGATAGTGCGGCACGCTCTGGCTGGTGGCCGTAGCGGCCTGAACCGGCGCGAGGGGACGACGGGCACCGTCACCGCCGCCTTTGCCGCCACGTGGCGCAGGTGCGTCACTCTGACTGCTGCTCTGCGGCTGGGCATGGCGCTGCCAGGCATAATAGCCGCCAGCGGCCACGGCGATCAGGGCCAGCACGATAAGGGTTTTCTTCATAACAGGATGTCGGGTGCTCATGATTGTTGGTGCTCTCCAGCAGTGACGTAGTCCCAGGCGCAGGCATCAAATGGGTAGCCTGCAAACGACAGAGTGTAGCCGCCTCTGACGGGCAGAAGTTGAAGGAAATAAGGATATCTGTCAGGGCGGGGTAATTATGCCTGTTCTTTCATTAATCGCATCACAATCGTCATAAAGCCGTGAAATCACTTTGCTATGCTGAAAGACAGACGGTTTTTTCAGGCAAATAAGGAGCAGGAAATGAGTCAGAATCAAACCCGGCAGTTGGGTGACAGTGGTATCGCGGTGCCGTTGCTGACGTTTGGCGGCAACGTGTTTGGCTGGACAGTGGATCAAACCACCTCCTTTTCTCTGCTGGATGCGCTGGTGGATCGAGGCCTGTGGTTTATCGATACCGCCGACGTCTATTCCCGCTGGGCACCGGGCAATAAAGGCGGTGAATCGGAAACCATTATTGGTGAATGGCTGAAAAAAAGCGGCAAACGCGACCAGATCGTGCTGGCAACCAAGGTTGGCATGGAATTGTCGCCGGAGAAAACCGGGCTGAAACCGCAATATATCCGTCAGGCAGTTGAAGATTCACTGCGCCGGTTGCAGACCGACTATATCGATCTCTACCAGGCGCACCGCGACGATCAGGATACGCCGCTGGCGGAAACCTTGAGCGCCTTCGACAGCCTGATCAGAGAGGGCAAAGTGCGGGCGATTGGTGCTTCCAATTACAGCGCGGCACGGCTGCAGGAGGCGTTGCAGGTCAGTGAAACGCAGGGGCTGGCGCGCTATGAAACCCTGCAACCTGAATACAACCTTTATGACCGCCAGCCCTATGAGTCGGAGCTGGAGCCGGTGGTGATGGCGCAGGGGCTGGGCGTGATCAACTACTATTCACTCGCCAGCGGCTTTCTCAGTGGCAAATACCGCGAGGCGGCGGATGCGGGTAAAAGCGCGCGCGGTCAGGGTGTCGTAGATAAATACCTTAACCCGCGCGGTTTGCGGATCCTCGACGCACTGGACGCTATCAGCGAAGCGCATCAGGTTACGCCGACGCAGGTGGCGCTGGCCTGGCTGATCGCCCGTCCCGGTATCACCGCACCGATTGTCAGTGCCACCTCGCTGAAACAGCTCGACGATCTGACTGGCGCGATGCAGCTGACGCTGACCCCGGCGCAGATTGAACAACTGAATCAGGCAAGCCAGTAAACACAAGGGGCGATAGCGCCCCTTTTTACGCTACACCTGTCAAAAAATTGGCACCCCGCCCAGAGAATAACCAATCAGCGATCCCGATCACAAATGCGTTAATAAACGGATGTTACGGGTAATTATGCGCACGTATTTACAAAAAACAGAGGTTATCCAGCACTATCCTCTGCGCGTCATTTTCCGTAACTTACATAAGAATAAGCAAGATGAAAAACAGAAAAGCTGAGCAGCGTTTCCCGCTGCGCCGTGTGGCAACCGGCACCCTAATCCTGGCCATGTTTTCCGCGCAGGCGTTTGCCGCTGACGCCCTGAGCCCGGACTCCGAATGGATGTTTGGTGACTGGGGCGGGTACCGAACGCAGCTGCAGGACGACGGCATTAAGTTTGACGTTAACTACACCATGGAAAGCGCCGCGAATTTAGGCGGCGGGGCAGATACCAATACCACCATGCGCTACAGCGATCAGTGGTCGTTTGGCACCAATTTCGATCTGCAGAAGCTGCTGGACTGGCAGGATGCCGAGTTCCAGATGACCGTGACCAGTCGTAACGGACAGAATCTTTCTGAACAGGTCGCGGATCAACGCACCGGTATGCTCTCCTCGGTGCAGGAGGTTTACGGTCGCGGCCAGACCTGGCGTCTGACCCAGTTCTGGTTACGCAAAGGATTGTTTAACGATGTGGTCGATGTGAAAGCCGGGCGGGTGACGGTAGGGGAAGACTTCGATAACTTCGATGGCAATCTGTTCCAGAACCTGGCGCTGGGTAGCGGGCAGGCGGGTAACTGGCGCGGCGATCGCTGGTTTAACTGGCCGGTCTCGCAGTGGGGCGGCCGGGTGAAATTCAATATCACGCCGGACGTTTTCTTCCAGGTCGGTTTCTATAATCAGAACAGCGCTAACTACGATCGCGGTGATGGTTTCCGTCTGGATACCAGCAATTCAGAAGGGAATCTGGTGCCGGTCGAACTGGGCTGGAAGCCAACCTTCGGGCCGGAGAAATTACCGGGTAACTACCGCATCGGCTATTACTATTCCTCGGTGGATGGCGATGTTTATGGCAGCTGGCGCAACGGCGGCTATCAGGATCAGGCCCATTCCTATGGCGGATATCTGCTGTTACAGCAACAGCTGACCGCGCAGGATGGCGATGTGAATCGCGGTCTGGGCGTACGGGTGCAGGCGGTGATGAACGATCACAAGACCTCAAAGACCGACAACTATCAGTCTATTGCGTTTACCTGGACAGGACCGTTTGATGCCCGTCCTCAGGATGAGATCGGCGTGGGCGCGTCACGGATTCATGTGAACAGCGACTATACCCGCTCACTGCGTCAGCAGAATCAGGCTAATGGCGAGAGCCGCTTTGACAGCCCGACCTATCTGCCGATTCAGGAAGGTTCAGAGTACAACTATGAGGTTTACTACAACGCTAAAGTAACTAACTGGATGTCACTGCGTCCTAACCTGCAGTATGTGGTTGCCCCTGGCGCAGTCAGTGAAGTGAAAGATGCGTTTATCGGCGGTATCAGCGCCAATATTGCATTCTGATTTTCCGGGCGAGCGAGCCGCAGTACGGGCCTGAGCACCTCTGCTGCTGCCGGGCCGTCCTCGCGCCGCTCACGCGGTACCTTCGGCTTTGACGTCGTGCCGACGAACCGTTCGGGGATCGGCCCTCCCTGGCCGGCCCCGAACTGTCCACGCTTCCCGGCGTGGACTTCTGGCCCGGCGTCACGCCTCAGCGCTGCGGATAGCCCTTTCAGCAGCAGAGGCGCTCAGGCCTTCACTCTCGTGCCCTTTTTAACAATACACACTGAAGTTTCAGAGCAGGCCCGGCACCAGACTGCGTTATCACCTGTCGCTTAACTGACTGGCATTACACTCTCAGGTGCCGTTTTTGTTATTGCAGTGCAAGCCTAGCGGAACATCACTTCCGCCCAGCGGGCCAGCCCTGCAGTGACGGAGGCGAAATCATCGCCGCCCGCAATCGGTGTATCCGGCAGCGTCTGCTGCAGCGCCGCGCGCAGCAACGGCGAACGCGCACTGCCGCCGGTCAGGTAAATCACATCAGGCTTAATCTGGCTGGTGGCCAATGCCAGCTGCACCTGTTCCAGAATTTTCTCCAGCGGCTGACTGATGGCGTCCTGCAGCTGATCCACGCCAATCTCTGTCTCTAATGCGACGGCAATAAAGTCCAGGGAAGCGGTATGCGCCGGGCTGGCTGACAGCGCAATCTTGCTCTCTTCCGCTGCGCGCACCAGGCGATAACTGAGCTTCTGCTGCCACACTTTCAGCAGGCGAGCCACTACGTCACCCTGTTCCGCATCCCGCACTAAATCCCGCAGCCACTTTCCGCAGGCGGGACTGTAAAAGTCACTTTGTGCCGGAACATCATTGATGGCGATCGCATTCCACCACGGCAGTGCAGGCAGGGCGGTGCCTTTCTGAGTGTTACCGCCCAGACCGAGTAGCGGCATCAGGGTCTTAAACGTCAGCATGATGTCCAGGTCGTTACCGCCGACACGGCAACCGCTGTGGCCCAGCAGGCTTTCACGGCGGTCAGCTTTATCACGCCACTTCGGCCCCATCAGCAACATTGAGCAGTCGGTAGTACCACCGCCAATATCCACCACCAGTACCCGCGTCTCCTGCTGCAGCGTGGCTTCGAAATCGAGTCCGGCCGCCACCGGTTCGAACTGAAACTCTACGTCGCGGAAACCGGCGCGGTGAGCGGCGCGCAGCAGAATACCTTCAGCCTGCTGGTTAGACTCTTCACTGCCTAAACCCTGGAAGTTGACCGGTCGGCCGATTACCGCCTGATCGATAGCCTGATCAAGCTGGCTTTCACCCTGCTTGCGGATGTGCAGCATCATGGCGCAGACCAGATCTTCAAACAGGGCAATCTGCTGTGGCTTCAGGCCAGTAGCACCGAGGAACGATTTGGGGGATTTAACGAACCAGACATCTTCGGGATCGACCATATAGTGCTGCAGCGCGGTGAGGCCAAACTGCACGCTATTGGGCTGGACGTCGATATCTTCTTCGCGGTTATATCGCAGCGCGCGCTGCAGCAGCGCCGTGGTTTCGCTGTCAGGTGTCGCGACCTGATGATGACGATAGAGCCATTCGCTGATCGACTCGCGGGTCGGCGCACAGATCATCGACGGCAGCAGGCGCTGATCATTTTCCAGCGTTAACAGACGTGGCGTGCCATTTTCGCTGACTGCAATAGAGCAGTTAGCCGTGCCGTAATCGAATCCTATGAACATTTTCGCCCCCATGCCGGAAAAAAGGGGGCGACTTTAGCGCAGCTTCAGCAGGGTGGCAAGCGGGCAGCGCCGGAATTAACGAATAGCGAAGATGTGATCTTCAGCCAGTGAACGCAACGGCTGGCGCTCAGCCACGGCACTGCCCCAGACGCCGTTAACATCAAGGTTAGCCAGGGTGCTGAGCAGGGCCGGTACCGAAACTGGACCGGCCAGCACCGAGATATTGCGCTGTGTGGCCTGGCCCTGAATGATGGTCAGCAGCATCTCATCCATCAGATTATTGTGAACGTTGGCAACCAGTTCAGGCGCCAGCACCAGATAATCGACCACCTCGTCACTCAGCAGATTGAAAGCATCCAGATTTCGGCCAAAATGCTGCAATACGATGCGGCAGCCGCACTGCCGCAGTTGCAGCAGCGCGGCATAGAGCTGATCGCCCTGGCTCAGCACGCTGGCGGCAGGGAAAGCAAAACCACAGCCGCTGCTGGAGAGACCGGCGGCAACAAAGCGCTGGCAGAGTTGCTGCACAAAGGCGGCATCACTCAGCACCTGAGCATTGAGCGGCAGAATCACCGGGATGCCTTTGTTATTGAGCCGCTGCACATCGTGGCGGAAAAAAGCCTCAAGAATATTGTTATCCAGCCGGCGACGCAGCGTTTCATCAGGCAGGTTATTGCGTAACAGTGTCTCATCCAGCAGCAATCCGTCAGCGGTTAACAGCTGCACCTCAAGCAGCCAGATAAAGGCTGCCTGCGGCGTTTTTGGCGGGGCAACGGCCCAGGCGGGCAGTTCGATCTGCAGCGCATCAATCATCGCCGCATCCATGCCCTGATGGTTGCCCGACAGCGGTAAGCGATGCTGTTCGTAGACCACCAGCCGTCCGCGCCCGCTGCGTTTGGCGTTGTAACAGGCGATGTCCGCCTGCGAAAGCACGTCGCTGCTCTGACAGTTTTCTGCTGAAATCTGCGTCACGCCCGCGCTGGCACCGACCTGATAAAGGCGTCCCAGCCACTGGAACCGGTAATCATTTACCGCGGCGACAATGCGCTGCACCACATCATGTGCCTGTGCGATATCGCAATCGGGCATCAGTAGCGCAAACTCATCACCGCCCAGTCGTGCAAGGAAATCGCTGCTGCGCAGAGGGTGCTGCATCAGATCGGAGAGTTCGCGCAGTAACGCATCGCCTGCAGCATGCCCGGCGCTGTCATTGACCGCTTTAAACTTATCAAGGTCGATAAACACCAGCACGTGCTGATGCTGATGTTCAGCGGCATCAAACAGCAGACGCTTAAGCTGAAGTTCGAAGCTGGCGCGGTTAGGCAGACGGGTCAGGGTGTCATGCAGCGCGCTGTAGCTCAGGCGCTTCATCAGTTTGCGTGACTCACTCACATCCTGAATGACCATCACCGCCCCCTGTTCCAGACCCGCTTCCGAACGCAGCGGCGTGATGCTGTAGTGAATATCGATATGGCCGCCGTCCGGGGTATGCAGCACCAGATCTTCAGCGAGACCGGGGGTGACTTTTTCCGGCGGCAGCTGGCATAACAGCAAACTCTCTACCTCAGGGCCGTTACGTCCCTGCGTGATATGCAGCAGCTCACTCAGCGGCTGACCGGCGGCCTGCTCCTGCGACCAGCCACTCATTTTTTCCGCCACCGGGTTCATAAAGGCAACGCGCATCTCTTTATCGGTGCTGATGACCGCTTCGCCGATCGAATCCAGGGTGATCGCCATGCGCTCTTTCTCCTGAAACAGCGCCTCGTTAAGATTGCGTAGCGGCGTGATGTCCTGACAGATGCCCAGCATGCGCTCAATGCGCCCCTCTTTGCTTAGCAGCCGGTTGGCCTGAGTGCGCACCCAGCGATGTCCCTGGTCATCGACCACGCGGTACTCCATGTGAAACGCGCTGCGAAGCTCAATCGCCTGTTGCACCGTCAGTGCGGCATACTCGCGATCGGCGGGATGCAGCAGATGGATCCAGAGGTCATAGCTGGGTGACTCATGCGGGGCAAGACCAAACAGCGCGTACATGCGCTTGTCCCATAACATCTCGCCGGTCAGCAGGTTCCACTCCCATACGCCAATGCCACCCGCTTCGTTGGCCAGCGTAATACGCTCCATCAGCCGGCGATTCACCTGCTCGCTCTGCTTCAGCTCAGAGATATCGATAATCTGCGCAATAAAGTAGAGCGGTTCCTGGTTACCATCGCGCACCAGCGATACCGTCAGCCGCGCCCAGACAATCTCGCCATCTTTGCGGAAATAGCGCTTCTCAAAGGTGTAGGTATCAATCTCACCCGCCAGCAGTCGGTTCGCATGTTGCAAATCGAGGCTGAGATCGTCGGGATGGGTGATCTGCTGAAAAGTCAGCCGCTTCAGCTCCTCAGCCGGGTAGCCCAGGATCTGGCACAGCGAGCGGTTGACCTGCAACCAGATGCCGTGGGGCGCCACCAGCGCCATCCCAATGGCGGAGTACTCCATTGCGTGACGGAAGCGGGTTTCACTGTCAGTGATATGGAGCTTTTCGCGCCGGAACGCATCCATCACCAGCGACATAATGTGACTGGGGATTAGCACCAGCAGGAACGGCAGCCAGCTGGAGACCGGGCCCAGCGCGCTGTTGTTGTTCACCACGGTGACCAGATCAAAGGCGAGCAGTATCGAGATAAAACTGGCGTTCAGGAAGAACAGCACGAACGCCTGCAGCTTGGGCAGGCGGACCGCGCACCAGAACAGGATCACCACGATAAAGGTAAAGGGCCACGGCAAAAAGCGCAGCGCCAGATAACTGGCCCCAAGGGTGAGAAGAAGCGTCAGCAGAGCTTCGGCCAGGCGCAGATTGCTGAACCCCGTGCGACGCAGCGGCCACGGCAGCAGTAACAGCATCGGGCCTAACACCAGCATGCCGATGATTTCGGAGATCACCCAGGTATAAAAGAAGGGAAACGAGGCGTGGCCGGTGACCTGTAGCGTCCAGAGTGCCAGCAGGCCGCCGAGCACCGGCGTCACGATGCCCACCGACAGTACCATCCGTGCCCAGTCATGCAGCGAATCCAGCGGCGCGCGCCGATCCAGCAGGGCGCGCAGCAGCATGCCACCCACACCGGCCTGGATAAGATTGAGCAGGGCGAATTTAATGTTCGAGAGGGCAGGCCCGATGATGATGGCATTAGCCCCGGCGGTGCCAAGCACGCAGGCTGTCAGCAGCAGCGGGAGCTGGCGTGACGGGCAGCGGAAAACCACGACGGTCATTAACGTAGTCGGAAACCAGAGCGGGGAGATTTTGCCGCTGACGACGATCAGTTCCAGACAGAAGAGTGTCAGGACAAACACCACGCAGCCAAGGAGCAGCGCCGAGAGCCAGCGGTTTGGCGTGCTATTTTGCGGGGACAGGATCTCTATCGTCATGCGGACTTCCGGCAGGGTGCAGCGCTCCACAATGGCGTATCAGGCACCAGTCATTCTCTCACTGCATGCTAGCACATCCGGCAAAGAAAAAAGGGGTGAAATCAATATTGCCCGTTATTCGGCGAATTGACGGGCACGCTAAGATTGATTGCCAGCACGTTGATTACTGGCGGAAAAGATCGGCGCGGGTATAGGGTTTCTCCATGCCCGCAAGGCTGGCGGCGAAACGCTCCAGGAACTGCTGCGTGGTGGCGACACGACCGTGACTCATCAATACAAACGGCACTAACAGCGCAGCACCGACCTGCGGCCAGCTGAAGCCTTTGAGCGAGGTGCGACGCTGGGAGATCAGAAACGCCGTGCTCAGCGTGAAGCCCAGCAGCAGCCCGGTGACCACCTCACTTTTTGAGTGTGCGTGGATGACCAGGCGGGAGAAACCGACCATCAGGGGAATCAGATAGCCAACCCCAATCGCCGCAATGCGCCACATCGCGGACCAGCGCCCGGAAATCAGCCACAGCATGACCGGCCACAGCGTGGCGGACATGGCACTATGACCGCTGAAACCGGTAAAATTAAAGCGGGCGCTGCCGATGCCAAACCCCAGAAACAGAATTTTAGAGATGCTGACGGTCAGGCCAGCCAGGCCAAATGCCACAATCCAGTAAAAGACCGTATGACGATTATCACTCTTCCACGGCAAAATCAGCGCAATAATCACCGCTGTTGGAATCAACAGCATGCTGTCGCCAAAATAGGTCAAAGTCTTCCAGTGCATACCACTCCTGATGCATCTTCGGTCGTCACGTTAGCGACACGCGTTGTCTGAACAGCGCGCCGCGCAGGCCATTTTTTTTATAGTATGGTGTGCCGTTAGTTTATCGGTGAAATGAGTGGCGTCCAAAGGAGAAAGTCTGAAAAGTCGCCGACGCCATTTCTCTGGCATCAAAAGGCCGAAATCCCTATACTTAGCGCGAACACACCCTCTCCATTTCGGCCCGTCCGCTGCCCGCGTAATGTGTGACCAGTGGCAGGCTCCAGTTATCAGGTCTTAAAAAAGTATGACTGACAAGTCTCATCAGTGCGTGATTGTAGGCATTGCCGGCGCTTCCGCATCCGGTAAAAGTTTAATTGCCAGCACGCTCTATCGTGAAATCCGTGATCAGGTAGGTGGCGAGCACATCGGGGTCATCCCGGAAGATGCTTATTACAAAGATCAAAGTCACCTCACCATGGAAGAGAGGGTTAAAACCAATTATGACCATCCGAGCGCGATGGATCATGATTTGCTGTTGCAGCATCTGCAGGCGGTCAAAGCCGGTCAGGATATTGAGCTGCCGGTCTACAGCTACGTTGAGCACACCCGCACCCAGCAAACGCATCATCTGAGCGCAAAAAAGGTCATCATCCTTGAAGGCATTCTGCTGTTAACCGATGCCCGTCTGCGCCAGGAACTCAACTTCTCTATCTTCGTGGACACGCCGCTCGACATCTGTCTGATGCGTCGTATGAAACGTGACGTCAATGAGCGTGGCCGCTCAATGGATTCGGTAATGAGTCAGTATCAGAAGACCGTGCGTCCGATGTTCCTGCAGTTTATCGAGCCATCAAAACAGTACGCCGATATCATTGTGCCGCGCGGCGGAAAAAACCGTATCGCCATCGATATCCTCAAGGCGAAAATCAACCAGTTTTTTGAATAACGCACGTCCGTCCGGACGTGGTGCAGACCGGCGGCAGGCAAGCATGCCGGTTTGCTACACTTATGCCATGGAGTTACCGCAATGAGATTATGCGATCGCGATATTGAAGCCTGGCTGGACAATGGCAAACTGGCCATTGAGCCACGCCCGCCGGTCGAGCGCATTAACGGAGCCACCGTCGATGTGCGTCTGGGTAATCAGTTCCGCACCTTCAGCGGTCATACCGCGGCCTTTATCGATCTGAGCGGCCCGAAACAGGAAGTGAGCGCGGCACTGGATCGGGTCATGAGCGATGAGATCGTATTGCCTGATGGCGAAGCCTTTTTCCTCCATCCGGGAGAGCTGGCGCTGGCGGTGACGCTGGAGTCCGTGACGCTGCCTGACGATCTGGTCGGCTGGCTGGATGGCCGTTCATCGCTGGCGCGACTTGGGTTGATGGTACACGTTACGGCTCACCGCATCGATCCTGGCTGGCAGGGCCGTATCGTGCTGGAGTTCTACAATTCAGGTAAACTGCCGCTGGCTCTGCGTCCCGGTATGTTGATCGGCGCGCTGAGTTTTGAACCGCTTTCAGGCCCGGCTGCGCGTCCCTACAACCGGCGTGAAGATGCGAAATATCGCGGTCAGCAGGGCGCTGATGCCAGCCGTATCGACAAAGACTGATCTGAGGATGTAATGAAAAGAGTGATAACCACGCTGGCCATCCTGTTAGTGGTGGTCGTAACGGGAATGAGCGCGCTGGTGCTGCTGGTCAATCCCAACGACTTTCGTACCTATATGGTGCAGCAGGTCGAACAACGCAGTGGTTATCGCCTTGAGGTCAGCAGCGATCTACGCTGGCACGTCTGGCCTCAGCTCAGCATCCTGGCCGGCCGGATGAGTCTTACCGCGCCGGGTGCCAGCCAGCCGATGGTCTCGGCGGAAAACATGCGGCTGGATGTTGATCTCTGGCCACTGTTGTCTCATCAGCTCAGCGTCAGCCAGGTGATGCTGAAAAATGCGATAGTGCGGGTGACGCCAGATAGCCGCGCGCAGCGTGCCAGAAATGCGCCCCAGGGTCCGCGTGATGCGGAGCCGGCTTCGCCTTCCAGCGGCTGGTCATTCGATATCGCTAAACTGCGGGTAGCAGACAGTCTGTTGATCTGGCAGCAGCCAGGCGGCGACGAGTATAATTTCCGCGACCTCAACATTAATATGGAACAGGACGCGAACAAGCTGGCGACGCTGTCGCTGAGCACCACGCTGATGCGCAACCAGCGCAACGCCACACTGAATCTAAAAGGCCAGCTGGATGCCGCGCAATATCCCCATCGCCTCAGCGGCCAGTTGCAGCAGCTTGATTACACGTTGTCCGGCGCCGATATTCCGGCACAGGGGATCAAAGGCTCGCTGAGCCTGCAGGGCGAGTGGGATGGTGACCGCCAGCAGCTCTCCTTCAGTAATCTGCAGCTCACCGCCAATGACAGCACCCTGACCGGGCAGGGCAGTGGCCATATTGCGCCACCGCAGCAGCTGGCGCTGGATCTGAAAGCCAGCAACCTTAACGTCGATAATTTACTCACCAGTGCGTCCGTCTCTGACGTACCTGGCGTGCAGCACGCCACCGTGGCCCGTTCGCCGGTGATTGCTGCGCCGCGGGAACGCAGCAACGCCGACTCTCCGCTGAATGACCTGGATCTGGCGCTGAAGTTACAGGCTGACAATGCGGTATGGCGCGGACTCTCTCTGACCAGTCTTTCGGTGAACGCCAGCAATCAGCAGGGAGTGATGACGCTGAAGACGCTCAGCGGCAAGCTGGGCAATGGCAGCTTCTCAATTCCCGGCAGTATCGATATCCGTCAGCCAGAGACGCGGGTCAGCCTTAAACCACAACTCCGGTTAATTGCGATTCAGCCGCTGCTTAAAGCGTTTGAACTGCCGGAAAGCGTGCAGGGGAACCTGAGTCTGGATGGCGATTTGTCGGGCGATACGCTGACGGTCGAAGCAGCCAAACGTCGCTGGCAGGGCAGGGCGACCATTAGCGCCAGCAACCTGAAACTGGCACAGCTGAATCTGCAGCAGATGGTGCAGCGTGCCGTGGCGCGAGTCAGCGATAAGGTCAGCAGCGATCAGGCGGTGGATGAGGGGATTGAGTCGATTAGCGCACAGGTGGCGCTGAATAAGGGCGTACTCAGCTTCAGCGATATCAATGGCAACGGCCAGAATCTGGGCTTGCAGGGCGCGGGCAAAGTTGACATGGTGCAGCAACAGCTGGATATGACCCTGGGGCTGAAAATCAGCGGCTGGCGTGGCGATGATGCGCTGGTGAAAGCGCTCTCCAGTCAGCCGGTTCCGCTGCGCATGTATGGTAGCTGGGACAGCCTGCAATACTCTCTGCCGGTGGATGACGTTCTGCGTAACCGGCTGCAGAGTGAGGCGAAATCACGGCTGAATCAGTGGATCGATCGCCAGAAAGAGGGCGAGAACAAAGAGAACCTGAAGAAAATCATGCGCCCGTAGCGGGCGCATTCCCTTCTGCCAGCTAACCACTCAGACCTCGTAACTGATATCGGCCTGCAGCAGGATCTCGACTTTCTGCACCCGATGATTTTCGACCTGCAGCGTTCGCAGCAGATAGTCACCCAGTTGCAACACTTCGCCTTCCTGAGGGATGTGTTGCAGCTTATCCATCAGTAATCCCGCCAGCGTATGATAGTCACCCTGCTCATCGAGCGGCAATTTCACATAGAGCGCCAGATCTTCCAGCGGCATATGACCGTTAGCAATCCAGTGACCTTCATCCTGAATCTGAATATCGTAGCGAGCATCGATTTCACCCGCCTCATTCGGCAGATTGCCGGCGATGGTCTCCATTACATCGCTCAGCGTCACCACGCCTTCCACCGAACCAAACTCATCAACCACAAAGGCGAAGTGAGTATGGGCCTGACGAAACTGTTCAAGCGCCTGCAGCACCGTCAGCCGCTCAGGAAAGACCAGCGGCTGTCGAATCAGGGCGCGTAAATCCAGGGAATTGTGGTGCAGTGACTGGTGCAGCAGATCGATAACGTGAACCACGCCCAGCGGTTCGCTGGAGTGATCCGTAATCAGTATTCGCGTGTGCTGGTTGCGGTCGAGGCGCGACATAATCTCTGCCGGATCATCACTGAGATCGATATGTTCGACGTCGTGGCGAGAGGTCATGATGCTGTTAATGTGGCGCTGACCCATGCCCAGTACGCGGGCAATCATCACCCGTTCCTGCCGGTTAAACAGCATGCTGTCATCGCTGTCAGCAATCAGTGACGAAGTTTTCGCATCCAGTTCCGCCGGTTCTGCCGCGCCGCGCAGCAGCCGTAACACCGCTTCCGCCGTGCGCTGGCGTAGCGGACGACCGGCCGACAGCACCCGACGACGATTAAAGTGCGCCAGCTGGTTCAGTGCCTCAATGACCACCGAGAAGCCGATTGCCGCATAGAGGTAGCCTTTGGGAATCACAAAGCCAAAGCCTTCCGCCACCAGGCTGAAGCCGATCATCAGCAGAAAGCTTAAGCAGAGGATCACAATCGTAGGATGGTTGTTCACGAAGCGGGTTAACGGCTTGCTGGCGAGCAGCATCAGCAGAATGGCGATGGTGACCGCAATCATCATGACCGGTAAGTCATTAACCATGCCGACGGCAGTAATCACCGCATCCAGCGAGAAGATGGCATCCAGCACCACGATTTGCGCCACCACCGGCCAGAATTTAGCGCCGCCTTTTTGTTGACCGGACGCCTCATCATCCCCTTCAAGACGCTCATTCAACTCTGTGGTGGCTTTAAATAGCAGGAAAATCCCGCCTGTCAGCAACAGTAAATCGCGCGCACTGAAAGGGTGGCCCATAAGCGTAATCCAGGGTTCTTTCAGCGTAACCAGCCAGGAAAGCGATGCCAGCAGCAATAATCGGCACAATAACGCCAGCAGCAGTCCAATCACGCGCGCGCGGTCGCGAAGCGGCCCTGGAAGCTTCTCCACCAGGATGGCGATGAAGATCAGATTGTCGATGCCTAAAACCAGTTCCAGAACGATTAGCGTTACTAATCCCGCCCATAGCGAGGGATCTGCAATTACCTCCAGCATGCGTTGTTCACCTGAATGTCTTAAATTGAGTTTTCTCTGATGATAGTGGAGTGCGAAGCCACGTACAAATGGCAGGGCAGGGGGCATGTTCTCAGATAACCGCGCTATATCGTGCAAAATATGAACATAATAGTGTGACGCTTTGATTAACTTCACAGGGCGCAGTAGAGATAATTCTTAGTCATTGGCTGACAGGAAAGAGATATTCACCTGTCGGGCTTATGCGATTTATCTCATCGGGAGTATGGCATTAATCCGAATTGTGAAGAAAGGATTGCACTGCCCGTCAGGCCTCAATACTAATTGCTGGTAGTCTTTTTCCTAAAATAGTCCAGGGATGGCGGGACCTGCTTGTAAACAAGCCAGTAATAACTAGTATAGCAACAAGTTAGCAAACTCTGCCCCAGAGTCGTAATCTGCGTACCTATTCGACATTAATCGCAATGTCACGAATGAGTAATTCGCCTGTGAACGTCTGTATGATGCGTTGCGGTAACGCTAACACATTACGGGGAGCATTATGAATGATGACAGCGATATTGGCAGCGACAGCCAAGGGCGGTAGCGTGCCCGAATCGCGTTTTTGTTGATAAAGTGAGCAGCGCTGGCGGTGGTTAAGTCAGAGTAATCTGTTGGTATTCATCACGATATTATTGGTTTCATGGTTAAGATCATTGGCGTAAACGCCGCAGGAGCTCCCCTTAGAAACGGCTCACTCTGGAGAGGTTTCGTCGCTTAATGATTAAACAGGCGATAGCCGTTGCGGGTTTAAGGAAATAAAATAAAGAGTTAAATATGCGCGATACAGAATTTACGTTTAAAAGTCTTATTACCAAATTAATGCTGGCATGTTCAGACTTAATTTGTTTCAACGCAGCGTTCTTTTTGGCGATGATGCTAATTAATTTGCAGTCAGATTCGCCGCTGGCAGATATTTCTGAAAAAGAAATGAATTTAAAAATTGCCACACACATTTGTCTGTCGGTAATTTGTATTGGCTGGTTCTGGGTAAGGCTGCGTCACTACACTTACCGCAAACCTTTCTGGTTCGAATTAAAAGAAGTTTTTCGTACCATTCTTATATTTTCTGTTATCGACCTGTCGATTACCGCCCTGTCGCAGTGGCAGATGTCGCGTTTCGTCTGGTTACTGACCTGGATCCTGGCGCTGATTTTAATTCCGACCTGCCGCGCGCTTTCTAAACGTCTGCTGAATAAAAATGGCTTGTGGAAAAAACAGACCATTATTATCGGCAGCAGCAAAAATGCGCACGAAGCCTGGCAGGCACTGCAAAGCGAAGAGGTCATGGGTTTTGACGTTATCGCCTTCTATGACGTTGATGGAACCTGTCCGCAGGAGATCATGAACGGCGTGCCGGTGCTGCGCGACGAGCAGGAGCTCTGGAGCCTCACCAACAGCGAAACGCAGTTTATCGTTGCGGTTGAGTATGAGCAGAGTCAGTACCGTGATGTCTGGCTTAAATCGCTGGCGATGCACAACTGCCGTTCAGTGTCAGTGATCCCAACCCTGCGTGGTGTACCGCTCTACGGTACCGACATGGCCTATATCTTCAGCCATGAAGTGATGATCCTGCGGGTTCAGAACAACCTGGCTAAACGCACGTCGCGCTTCCTGAAGCGGGCATTCGATATCGTGGGTGCGCTCTCGATTATCCTGATGCTGATGCCAGCGCTGCTGGTACTGGGCTTCCTGGTGGGTCGTGACGGTGGACCACCGATTTATGGTCACGAGCGTGTGGGAATGAATGGCCGTAAATTCAAATGTCTGAAATTCCGCTCGATGGTCATTAATTCAAAAGAAGTGCTGGAAGAGGTACTTCGTACTGATCCGATTGCCCGTGCGGAATGGGATAAAGATTTCAAACTCAAAAATGATCCACGTATTACTAAAGTGGGCCACTTCATCCGTAAAACAAGCCTCGATGAGCTCCCTCAGCTCTGGAACGTGGTGCGCGGTGATATGAGTCTGGTCGGACCGCGTCCGGTCATTGAAGATGAACTCTGTCGTTATGCCGGTGATGTTGATTATTACCTGATGGCAAAGCCAGGCATGACGGGATTGTGGCAGGTCAGCGGTCGTAATGATGTTGACTATGAAACCCGCGTCTATTTCGACTCGTGGTACGTGAAAAACTGGTCACTGTGGAACGACATCGCGATTCTGTTTAAAACAGTGGGCGTGGTGTTGAAACGCGATGGTGCCTATTAATCGTGAGTCGGAATGAGCGCGTTAATGCGCGCTCAGAGGTGTTTTGCCGTTGTCAGGCGTGTCGTTGATAGTGGCCATCATCAGGGATATCGCTGTGCATCCATAGTCCGCTATGATGCGTGGCGTTCAGGGTACACCCTGGTAGATGGCCGCTACTTATAACAAGTGGAGCAAGGATAATGAACGACAGGTTCAGTGCTTAAGTCAGGTAGGATTTACTTTTTGTTGGACGCTTACACAGCGGCGGTTTCGCCTCTATCAATAAATAACTGATAGCGAAGATCTAAATGATTACAATCAAAATGAAATTGATACCCTTGCTGGTATCCGCCACATTCCTTAGCGGGTGTACGATCGAACCAGGTTCTCACCTTTCTACATCAGGAAAAGATGTTGTTGAACAGCAGGATAGCAACTTTGACATCGATAAATATGTCAACGTCTTCCCGTTAACGCCTTCACTGGTTGAAAGGATGCGTCCGAAGCCACTGGTGGCTCAGACGAATCCTGCCCTGCAGAACGAAATTCAGAACTACGAATACCGCATCGGTGTGGGCGATGTCCTGACCGTAACGGTCTGGGACCACCCGGAACTGACCACCCCAGCGGGTCAGTACCGTAGCGCCAGCGACACCGGTAACTGGGTGCATTCTGACGGCACCATTTTCTATCCCTACATCGGTCGTGTGCGTGTAGCGGGCCGTACCGTCGGCGAAGTGCGTGACGAAGTGTCACGTCGTCTGGCTCAGTACATTGAAAGCCCACAGGTTGATGTCAGCATCGCCTCGTTCAAATCACAGAAAACCTATGTGACGGGTTCAGTGACCACTTCTGGTCAGCAGCCCATCACCAACGTTCCGTTGACGGTGCTGGATGCGATCAACGCCGCTGGCGGACTGGCCGCTGATGCTGACTGGCGCAACGTCGTGCTGACGCACAACGGTCGTGAACAGCGCATCTCTCTGCAGGCACTGATGCAGAATGGTGACCTGAGCCAGAACCACCTCCTCTATCCAGGCGATATTCTTTACGTTCCGCGTAACGATGATCTGAAAATCTTCGTGATGGGTGAAGTGAAGCAGCAGACCACCCTGAAAATGGACCGTAGCGGCATGACGCTGGCGGAAGCACTGGGCAATGCGGCCGGGATGGATCAAACCACCTCTGACGCCACCGGTGTATTCGTTATCCGTCCACTGCACGGCACCGATCGCAACAAGATTGCCAACATCTATCAGTTGAACACCAAAGATGCGGCATCCATGGTGATGGGAACCGATTTCCAGCTCCAGCCTTACGACATCGTTTATGTCACCTCTACGCCGCTGACGCGCTGGAACCGTGTGATTGGACAGTTGATACCGACCATCGCAGGTATCAACGATGCAACACAGGCCGCATCGCGTATCCGTACCTGGGGTAATTAAGGTCCCATCATGATTAAGTCCGTGTTAGTCGTTTGCGTCGGCAACATCTGCCGCTCTCCTACCGGAGAGCGCCTGTTTAAACGTGCGCTGCCTGATTTAGACGTTCGCTCTGCCGGCCTGGGGGCGCTGGTCGGCCACCCGGCCGACAAGACGGCGTCTGAAGTCGCTGCTGCGCAGGGTCTGTCGCTGGAAGGACATGAGGCGCAACAGTTGACGGCAGAGATGTGCCGCAACGTTGACCTGATTCTGGTGATGGAAAAGCGACATATTGAACAGGTGAATCGCATCGACCCGGCCGCGCGTGGCAAAACCATGCTGCTTGGGCACTGGCTCAATCAGAAAGAAATTGCGGATCCGTACAGAAAAAGCCGTGAGGCCTTTGAAGAGATTTACGGATTACTGGAAAACGCTACCCAGAAGTGGGTGAACGTATTAAGCCGATAGTTGGGATTATCCATGAATATAAAAAATAAGGTCAGAACCGCGCCGGGAGAGGATTCGAATGGATGGGATCTGGCGCATCTTGTGGGACAGCTAATTGATCATCGCTGGATCATTGTTGCCGTTACCGCTTTTTTCATGCTGGCGGGAACACTCTACACACTGTTTGCAACACCAATTTATAGCGCAGATGCGTTAGTTCAGGTTGAGCAGAAGAATGCCAGCACCGTTCTGAACGAAATTGACAGCATTCTGCCACCGACACCAGCCTCTGATACGGAAATCGAGATTCTGGAATCCCGTATGGTCATCGGCAAAACCGTTGACGATCTGGGTCTGGATACCGTCGTTGAGCAGAACTATTTCCCGGTTATCGGTAAAGGTCTGTCGCGCCTGATGGGCAACAAACCCGCCAGTATCGCGATTTCGCGCCTGGAAATCCCACGCACTATCGACAAACGTAACGTTGAACTGGAAGTGACCGGTCCGGATAGCTACACCGTCTCAAAAGATGGCGATGAGCTGTTCAAAGGTAAAGTCGGCCAGCTGGAGTCGCACGGCGACATCAGCATGCTGGTCAGCGAGATCCACGCTGATGAAGGCACCAGCTTCACCGTGACCAAGCTGAATAACCTGCAGGCGATCCGTTCAGTGCTCTCTAACCTGACCGTGGCAGACAAAGGTAAAGATACCGGCGTGCTGGGTCTGGAGTATCTGGGTGAAGATCCAGAGCAGATCAGCAAAGTGCTGAACCAGATTGTGAATAACTATCTGTTACAGAACGTTGAGCGCAAGTCAGCGCAGGCAGAGAAAAGCCTGGAGTTCTTACGCACTCAGCTGCCTGCCGTGCGCAGCAAGCTGGATGAAGCGGAAGACAAGCTGAACACCTTCCGTCGTCAGAACGAATCTGTTGACCTGTCACTGGAAGCGAAATCCGCTCTGGACTCCTCTGTCAGCGTGCAGAGTCAGCTGAACGAACTGACCTTCCGTGAAGCCGAAGTCTCTCAGCTGTTTACCAAAGATCACCCGACGTATCGCGCGCTGCTTGAAAAACGCAAAACGCTGGAAGGTGAGCAGGCTCAGCTGAACAAGAAAATTGCTGGCATGCCACAGACTCAGCAGGAAATCCTGCGTCTGACCCGTGACGTTCAGTCTGGTCAGGAGATCTACATGCAGCTGCTGAACCGTCAGCAGGAGCTGGGTATCAGTAAAGCGAGCACCGTGGGTGATGTCCGCATCATCGATGGCGCGCAGACTGCTAACTCGCCTGTTGCACCGAAGAAGCTGCTGATCATCGCCGCGAGCCTGATTTTCGGTCTGTTTGTGTCAGTGGGTCTGGTTCTGCTGAAAGCGCTGCTGCATCACGGCATCGAGAACCCGGATCAGCTGGAAGAGCTGGGCATGAATGTCTATGCCAGCGTTCCACTGTCAGACTGGCAGCGTAAGAAGGATACCGAAGCCCTGGCGCGTCGTGGCAGCAAGGTGAAAACCGATCCGCACGAAACGCTGCTGGCGCTGGGTAACCCGACTGACCTCTCCATCGAAGCGATTCGTAGCCTGCGTACCAGCCTGCACTTCGCGATGATGGAAGCGAAAAACAACATCCTGATGATCACCGGTGCCAGCCCGGGTATTGGTAAAACCTTTATCTGTGCCAACCTGGCGACCCTGGTCGCGAAAGCGGGTCAGCGTGTTCTGTTTATCGATGGCGACATGCGTCGTGGTTACACCCACGAACTGCTGGGCGCAGATAACAAATCAGGTCTGTCCAACGTGCTGTCCGGTAAAACTGAGTTCAGCCCGGCGCTGATTCAGCAGGGCGTGTACGGTTTCGACTTCCTGCCACGTGGTCAGGTTCCGCCGAACCCGTCTGAGCTGCTGATGCATCGTCGCATGGGTGAGCTGCTGGAGTGGGCGAGCAAGAACTACGACCTGGTGTTAATCGATACGCCGCCAATCCTGGCCGTCACCGATGCCTCTATCATCGGTAAGCTGGCCGGCACCTCACTGATGGTGGCGCGTTTCGAAGCCAACACCACCAAAGAAGTAGACGTCAGCTTCAAACGCTTTGCCCAGAACGGTATTGAGATTAAAGGTGTGATCCTCAACGCCGTGGTGCGCAAAGCCGCTAATGCGTATGGCTATGGGTATGACTACTACGCCTATGACTACGGCAAGACGAACAAAAGCTGATCATTGAGCAATAAAACAGGGGGCGGTCTGACCGCCCCTTTTTATCGTCCCTTTGAATGACGACACGCATCAATTTACACAGGTTATTCTGTCCAAACCCACAAAAGCGATACATCTATAAATCGCATGGCGAGCGTCACTCAACAGAATTCATCACCAGCAGGCATCGCCCGCACGCAATTTGTGACCGTGCAATCAGACTCGCTGTAAAGCCAGTCGGGAAGGCGAAGCGTGATTATTGCTGGCATGAGAACTTGTGGAATTAAGGAATCACACCATGGCTCCATATTGGTATGTATCAGGCTTTTTACTGCTGCTTTCGCTGTTTGAAATAGCGCTAAAAAAAGACGAACGCACAAATTATATTCTGACCTGGCTACTCTGTTTTGCCGCCGTGACTTTGATTATTTTCGGGGGAATACGCGGTCTTGGTACCGGCATGGATGACTTTCAGTACCGGAGCTTCTTCGAAGACTTTGTAAGACGTATTGAGATTAATGGCTTCTTTAATACCGTTGCGTTTTTCCGTTACGAACCGCTGATTTTTGCGATGGCCTGGCTCACCAGCCTGTTTTCGCACAATGCCAGCATCTTCCTGTTTGTCTTCTGCGCCATTGCCGTTTCCATCAATACCTGGTTTTTCAGGAAGATGTCTCCGTATCCGGTGCTGGCGCTGGTGCTCTATTCGGCGCACATCTTTATCAACAAAGACATTAACCAGATTCGCTTTGGCCTGAGTTCTGCGCTGTTCCTTGGCGTTCTCTGGTCGATCTATCTCAAGCGCTACTGGTGGGCATTTGCCTTCTTTATTCTGTCGTTCACGAGCCATAACACCGGTGTCATGGTGGTGACGCTTGTGCCGTTCCTGTTTATCCGGGACTGGCGCTGGTGGCCGGTCATTATCATCGTTGCCAGTCTGCCGCTATCGGTTGTGGGTGGCTCGGGCTTTATTGCCCTGATTGCCGGTCATCTGGGATCGCTGGGAGAGAGGGCATCGGGCTATAACAATGACCCTTCCTATGCAATGGGTGGCAGCATCCTGGCCGTATCGAACCTGAAAAACATCATGCTGGTGTTTGTCTTCTTCTATTTCATGCTGACCGATAAGCTGAAGCGCGAGAATTACGCCCAGTATCGCCTTAACTATCTGCTGATTTTAAGTTTTGCCATCGGCGGAGCGATCAGGATCTTCCTGTACAACTTCCCGTCAGGTTCGCGCCTGTCCAACTATCTGCAGCAGGTCGAGCCGATCATCCTGACCTCGCTGATTTATCAGGCAAGGCGATCCTGGAAGCCAGCGCTGTATGCCATGCTGGTGTTCTTCCTGCTCTATTACCTCTACTACAACACCATTTCAACCAAACAGGCCGTTACCGGTTATGAAGTGGCGCGGGAGTTTTGGCTGATCCACTAATCAATCTGACGACCGCCTCTGGGTGACGAGTTTCACCCAGGGGCGGTCGTCGGTCAGAACACAGGTTTTTCATCGACCGTTGTCGAATGAACTGTTTATTTTTGAACTACTTTAATGAGGTGCTGGCAATGAAGGACATTCGTTTCTCCATCGTAATTCCGGCTTATAACGCGTCAGAATCGATTGTCACGACGCTGGATTGCGTTAAAGCACAAACGTATCGCAATTTCGAAGTCATCATCGTTGATGATAAATCTGCGGATGCCGCCGCGCTGGCGGATGTGGTGCGCAGCGAACGCTACCGGGATCTCGATATCAATCTGGTGCTCTCTGAGGTCAAACTCAACGGCGCTGGTGCGCGTAACAAAGGCATTGAGCTGGCGACCGGTGACTACGTCAGCTTCCTTGACGCCGATGATGAGTGGGCGGCGGACAAACTGCAGCAGGTGAGCGAAAAAATTGCTCAGCTGGACGCGCAGGGCAAAAAGAATTTCGTCATTTTCAGCCAGGTGAATATCTATCAGGATGGCACGTTTCTGAAAGTGATGCCGATGCAGCCGCCAGGCAAAAATGAAACGGTCGCGGAGTATCTGTTCGGCTGCTACGGCTTTATCCAGACCAGCACCATTGTGCTGAAGCGGGAAGACGCGGCAAAAATTCAGTTCGATACCCGCTACATCCGTCATCAGGATTATGATTTCTGCATTCGTGCCGACCGCATGGGCTATGACTTTGTGATGATCGCCGCACCGCTGGCGAACTACCATCTGGTCACTAAGTTTGGCTCGAAACACAAAGGCGAATCGGTGAACTACTCGATGTTCTGGCTCGATAGCATGAAGCCGCATCTGACCCCGCGTGACATCCACACCTACAAAGCTTTTAAGCTGCCGCTGCGCTACAAGATGGATGGTAAGTCGCTGATGGCGAGCCTGAGCTTTGCGCGCTACTTCTTCCTCACCAACAAAGACAACCGTGCTTATTTTATGAACCGGGTAAAAGACAAGGTCAAAGCACGTTTCGGCGGTGAGAAAGCGATCTCCTGACGCGCGCCGCGCCTCGCTCTGCTCCTGATGCCAGGAGCGACTCTTTTTACGATTAATTCAGGGTTGAAGATGAATACTTCTGTTGGAACCGTTGGCATCGTCATGCCTATGTATAATGCACGTCAGACGGTGTTACGCGCGGTGCAATCGGTTATCAATCAGCACTATACCGACTGGCATCTCTATCTGGTCAACGATAAATCGACCGATGACTCGCTGGAATTTGTGCGTGAGCATTGTCAGGATCCGCGCATTACCATTCTGGATAACGCGGTCAACATGGGCGCAGCAGAGACCCGAAACGTCGGGCTGCGCGCGGCCACTGAAGAGATTATTGCCTTTCTCGACAGCGACGATGAGTGGCATGCGGATAAGCTGACCCAGCAGGTCGCTGCCATCGCTGCCGGCGATGATTTTGTGATTACCGAATATCACTATAAAACCCGCAAGGCTGAGCACGACATTACCTACGGCAAACCTTACCTGCAGCAGGAAAACTTTGTGAAGAAGCAGTATCGCGTCTGCTTCTCCTCCGTCTGTTTCCGCCGTCCGCCGCAGGGGCTTTTCTTCCAGCGCAAAGGCCACGAAGATTTCCTGTTTTTGTATGAATTATTCACCCGCTATAAGCAGGCACGCGTAATTCAGACGATTCTGGTCAACTATTACGAATTAGGCGATTCCCTTTCCCGTAATAAGAACAAAGCGGCCCAGTGGCACCTTGAATTATTAAGAATTATCTATAAAAACAATCCTTTAAAAATCTATTACTATTACGCCTGGTATATGGTGAATGGTGTGCTGTTTACCCTTAAGCATCGTTAAGCCTGTCGGCAGGATTGTCTTTAAAATTTGAGGTGGATAGCGTTTCATGAAAAAAATTGTCCTGGTGATCAAAGATGCTTATTCGTATGCGGGCACCGAGAACATCTGTAACTTCATGTCAGAGTGTCTTGGCGAGACCCATGAAGTCACCATCTACTCGCTGGAAGGCAGTGGAAAAACCTTTTACCCGTTTGAGCACGTCAAACAGATCGTCAGCTTTGAAGGGCAGAGCAATCCGATCAAAAGCGCGGTTGCCCGGATTCACGAAGAGGGTTTCGATACCGTCTTCCTGATCAGCATGGGTCGCCTGAGCGTGATGTTCGCTTTCTGGAATCTGCTGGCGATGAAGAAGAAGCGGGGCAAAGCCTACGCCTGCGAACACATCGCCATTAACTCCTTCAGCAAACCGATTAAGTTCCTCAAGTTTCTGCTGCTGCGCTACTACGACCGCGTGATTGTTCTGACCGACAAAGATCATCAGGTGTTCAGCCGCTGGCGCATTCCCAGCAAGCAAATCCCCAACCCGGTGGTTTACAAAGACTATCAGCGCCAGACCCGTCATCGCCAGGCGCTGGCCGTAGGCCGTCTGGATAACCAGAAGGGCTTTGACCTGATGCTGGATATCTGGCGCGACTTCGCCCGCAGCCATCCTGACTGGACGCTGGTGATTGCCGGTGACGGTGAACTGCGTCAGCAACTGCATGACCAGGCGGCGGTGCTGGGCATCACCGACAGCGTGAAGTTTGTCGGTAAGGTCAGCAATATCAACGACTACTATCGCGACAGCGATATGGCGCTGATGACCTCGCGCTATGAAGGATTGCCACTGGTGCTGCTGGAAGCAAAATCCTGGTCACTGCCGGTAGTGGCATATGACTGCCCGACCGGTCCACAGGAGATCATCAATCACGGGGAAGATGGTTTCCTGGTTCCGATGAACGACAAAGCCACGTTTCTGGCCCGAATGGAGCAGCTCGCCAGCGATGACGCGCTGTTCTATGCCATGAGCGAAAAAACGAAACAGACCGCGCTGAAATTCGACGGTAATCAGATTAAGCAAAGCTGGCTGTCATTGGTTTAACCGGAGCTGGAAAAGCTCACTTGCGACGTGCCTCAGGGACACCGCCATGGCCAATGGCCTTATTGACTACGGGAATTGATGCATGAAAAGAAGAGAAGTTTTACAGACCGCCGCCTCCGCTCTGGTGGGGGCTCTCTCCGTGAGCACCTTTTCCAGCTACGCTGCAAAAAGTAACGGTATCGCCCTGAAGCCGGTCGATGCCACTGACGTGCCTAAAGGCGACGTGCCAATTCTGACCCCGGAAAATGTCTACGCCATGCCGCCGCAGTTCTGGCAGGGCTTTGAAGGCAAACTCTGGATTGGTAAAGCGGGTGCAGATGCCAGCAAACCGGGCAACCAGATCCCGGTCTTCCTGCGTGATGCCAGCGGCAAAGTGTCGGAGATTGCTCAGCCTATCGCGCTGAACAAAGGTAACTTTGCCCAGTTTATTCAGGACAATGCTGCGCTGATTGCCAATCCGTCGCATTCGATGGCAGTCGAGGATAGCAGCGGTCAGACGCTGTTCAACATCGCGGATGTCAGCCGTCCGGGCGCTGCAGATTTCAGCCAGCGTCTGGCACAGCCCGCGGGTTATCAGCTGATTGGTGAGATCCCGTCCGTAGCGGAGTTACGCAAAACCCGTCCGCTGTTTGAAGGGGCTAAGGTTAAGCTGAAAAGCTGGCATGAAGGACGGGAAGTCGGCGGCGGCGAGTTTGTCGGCAGCTTCCAGCCCGCGCAGAATGATGGCGGCGTGAACTTTGCCGGTGAGGGCTTTTCCTGGCGTCGCGTGGTAGACGATTTTAACCGCCTGACCCTGTTTGATTTCGGTGCGATTGCCGATGGCAAAACCGATACGGCACCCGCCATTATGGCGATGTTCCAGTGGTCACAGCAGGCTAACCAGCAGATCTGTGTCCAGTTCCCGGCCGGTACCTTCATGGTCTCAGCCTGTAACCTTGGCGATAAGTATCTCAACTTCTTCCGCATGTCCGGTGCGATGGTAAACTTCGGCTACTTCCCGGCGACCACGATTGTCTCGGATGGTAAGTCAGAGTTCGTCTTTGAGATGAATGCACGTCGGGTTGAGCTTTCCAACCTGAACTTTAACGGCAACAGCGATAAAAGCCCCAACAAGCAGGGCTTTTTCCATAACAACTGCCCTGGCGGACAATATTTCCGTGGTGCCTGCCTGCGCTTTAACGCAGTCGGCGGCACCGCCATCAGCCTGCAGGATACTCTGGATTGTAAAATCGACCAGTGGTACGCCTCACGCTGTAGCGGCGATGTGATCAAATCGGGCTGGTCAGGTCAGAAGCAGGGCAAATGGGACCACAGCACCGCGATTGAGCTGTCGAACTTCAATGCGCAGTACTGTCGTGGTGGCAAAGTCCTCAACCTGCCGCGCTGCG
The DNA here is from genome assembly GCF_049310725.1 of Pantoea sp. BJFS-204. Lineage (NCBI taxonomy): Bacteria > Pseudomonadati > Pseudomonadota > Gammaproteobacteria > Enterobacterales > Erwiniaceae > Pantoea > Pantoea sp. BJFS-204. The sequence continues at coordinate 498,007 of NZ_JBMOWE010000001.1, forward strand.
GCCAGTCGATTATCCATAATGGCTGGATTGAGCACTGTGATAACCCGGGCGATCTCTCCAACGGTCAGTGGATTGTCGATGCGCTGAGCCTGGAGGATTGTAAGAATCCGCTGATCGCGCATAACACGCGCCTGAATATGCGCCAGACCAGCCTGCAGTCGGGCAGCTGGATCGACAACTCCATGCAGGGCGACCGTCTGCTCAGCATCTGGGAGATGGGATCGACCCGCGTGGAGTCCTATGGCGTCGCGCTCGATGGCAGTCTGAAGTACAACTACATCACCTCGCGCTGGCGTTTAGAGAACAACACGAATCAGGAAACCTGGTTTGATCTCGGCAGTCTCTACTCCCCGACCGTGGGTGATTCGTGGGAGATCGAAATTTTTGGTCAGTCGCAGTTCAGTAACGGCAGTGGCGATAAGCCGCTGATGGACCTGATCGGTGACAAGACCACCGGTGGCCGCGCGATGATCCACGTACAGCGCAAAAAAGATCGCTCTGAAGCGAGCTGGTCGGCCGAAGGCAGCAGCCCGATTGTCGATGTGCGCTATGTGGCTGAGCATGACACCGATGTCCGCATCTTCGTCAAACTGGCGGGCTGGACGCCGTCGGTGGCCGTGCTGGTGAAAACCACCGGTAAAGATCGCTTTGTCACCGGTCGCTGTGCGCGCGTTAACGCGAAGATGGAGAAGGGCAATCCTCCGGCGGGCGACGCGACTAAACGCGCGCCGCAGCGCTTCAGCCTGCACAACGGCAAAGCGGGCGTGGGCGCTAATGAGCAGGGCGACCTGCTGATGGCTTCGCGTCCGCTCTCCGCCGATCAGGTCGATACCAGCAAGCCAGAAGGTTTTGTTTCCGTCGTGATCAACGGCAAACAGGTCGCACTGCCTTACTTCGCAATCAAGTCGTAACACCTTGCATCACGGCCGCCACAATGGAGGCGGCCGGTTTTAACAGGAGCACTACCTTTGGGTGCGTTATCCCGTAAAGCATTACTTTAAACAGAGTTCATTTTGCCCATTGCGGATCTGGGCGGCTTACAGAATTAAAAAAATTCATTCGGAGTTGTTATGAAAATTTTATTGGTGGGTAACCATACGTGTGGAAATCGCGGGGATGGCGCGATTCTTCGTGGACTGATTGATTCAATGAAGTCTGCACGCAGTGATTTAGAAATTGATGTTATAAGCCGTTATCCAACCAGCTCCGGTTATCTGCTTCAGCAGGATATTAAGCAGGATGCGCTGTATCTGCACAACAGCAAATCAGGCAAAGGTCTGGTCGGTTCGTTCAAGCGTAAAGTCGCGAACCGCCTGATGCCTGATATCATGATGGCGCATCTGGGCAAGGGCGGGATCTTTAAGTCGTTCGCTGTACCCCCGCACCTGAAGGCGTTTACTGACAGCCTGGCAAAATATGATGCGATTATTCAGGTTGGCGGATCGTTCTTCGTTGACCTCTATGGTGTGACCCAGTTTGACCATGCCCTCTGTGCGCTGATGGCGAAAAAGCCGATCTACCTGATCGGTCACTCGGTGGGGCCGTTCCAGAACCCGCGCGTCAATGCGCTGGCAAACTTTGTCTTTGATCGGGTCGACAGCCTGGTGCTGCGTGAATCGGTGAGTCTTGACCTGATGAAGCGCGATGGCGTGACCAGTTCTAAAGTCGCGTCTGGCGTTGATACCGCTTTCCTGGTGCGCGCACGCGAAGTCGAAAATCCGAGCCATAACCTGCTCTACTGGCAGGGCATTATCGATGGCCGTAAAACCATCGCGATCACCGTGCGTGAACTGGCACCGTTTGATAAACGTCTGGGTGTGACGCAGAAAGAGTATGAAGCGGCATTTGGCCGGGTGATCAATGCCATGATTGCTGAAGGCTATCAGGTTGTGGCGTTCTCAACCTGTACCGGCATCGACAGCTATGCCAAAGATGACCGCATGGTTGCACTGACCCTGCGTGACCACGTGACGCAGCCTGAACATTACCATGTCATTATGGATGAGTTTAATGACCTGGAACTGGGCATCCTGCTGAATCATTGTCATCTGACCATTGGTACCCGCCTGCACTCGGCGATTATCTCCATGAACTTTGGCACCCCGGCTGTGGCGATCAACTACGAGCACAAGTCGATGGGTGTGATGAACCAGCTTGGTCTGCCGCAGATGGCAACCGATGTGAAAAGCCTGATGGATGGCTCGCTAATCGACAAGGTGAAAACTGTGCTTGCCGATTACGACAACATCAAGCTCAAGGTCGACACGGCCGTTGCGAATGAAAGGGAAATTGGCAACCGGATCACTGAAGAGATTCTCAAAGTATTAGGGTAATGTGATGAAACTGACTTTTTTCACCATGCGTTTCCCGGTTGCCTCTGAGACATTCGTATTAAATCAGGTAACCCACTTTATTGATGCCGGTTACGAGGTGGAGATTATTTCAGTCTTTCCCGGCGATTTAGTGAACCGGCATGCCGCTTTTGATGAGTATGGTCTGGCGGCGAAGACGCATTATCTGCTGCCGGAAGAGAAGATCTCGATTGTCGATAAGCTGAACCAGCGCATCAAGCTGGTGCTGCCAAAAGTGACGAAGCCGTCGCTGCTGCGTTCGCTGAATGTGCGCCGTTATGGCGCACAGTCCAGCAAACTGCTGCTGCCGTCGATTGTGGCGAATGCAAAGCAGACCTTCACTGCAGATGTGTTCCTGGTGCATTTCGGCTATGCCGGTGCCCTGGCGAACAAGCTGCGTGAGCTGGGCGTGCTCAAGGGTAAACAGGCGACCGTGTTTCACGGCGCCGATATTTCCCGTCGTCACATTCTGGAAGAGCACAAACTCGACTATGTGAATCTGTTCCGCCAGAGTGAGCTGATGCTGCCTATCAGCAATCTGTGGAAGAACAAGCTGATTGAGATGGGCTGCCCGCCGGAAAAAATTCACGTTACGCGTATGGGCATTGAGCCGGAGAAGTTTAACTTCCAGCCGCGCCAGGCGTTTCAGACGCCGCTGCGTATCGTTTCGGTGGCACGTCTGACCGAGAAGAAAGGGCTGGATGTGGCGGTCAAAGCCAGCGCCATCCTGAAGCAGCGTGGCGGTCAGTTTCAGTACACCATTATCGGTAACGGCGATCAGGATGAGATGATGCGTGATTTCATCGCCCGCGAGGGGATGGAAGATTGCGTCAGCATGCCGGGCTTTAAACCGCAGGAGGAGATCCGTCGCGCGCTGAGTGAGGCTGACATCTTCCTGCTGCCCTCCAAAACCGCCGCAGATGGCGATATGGAAGGTATTCCGGTTGCACTGATGGAGGCGATGGCGGTCGGCCTGCCGGTGGTCTCAACCTTCCACAGCGGCATTCCGGAGCTGATCGAAAACAACGTATCTGGCTGGCTGGTGGAAGAGGACGATCCTGAGGCGCTGGCGGAGACGCTGCTGAAGCTCTCTCAGGGTGAAGTGGATGTGGCGCCCGTGGTCGCGGCCGCCCGTCACAAAGTTGAGACTGAATTTAATCAGCATATCGCCTACGGCGAACTGGCACAGATTCTGGAGCGACTGGTGTGAGTGGATTTAAGTCACAGGCGATTTGGCTGTTCGGTAGCACCTGCTTTTCTGCGGTGCTGCAGGTTGCACAGCTAAGCTTTCTCGCCCGCAAACTGGAAACCCACGAGCTGGGTCTGTTAGCCATCATCAACGCCATCCTGGCGGTGGCGGGTGTGCTGCAGGATATGGGGATGAGCAGTTATCTGGTGCATCGCCAGAACATTACCCGTCGTGAGCAGAGCACCATCTACTGGGTGAACGTCTCACTCAGCTTGTGTACCGGCCTGATCATGCTGCTGATCGCCTTCCCGGTCTCCTGGTTCTATCATCTGCCGGAGCTGGTGGGTCTGATCATGCTGACCAGCCTGAACTTCCTTGTGCTGGGGCATCTGTCGCAGTATCAGGCGCACTACATCAAAACCAAGCGGATGGTTTCGCTGGCGAAGATTGAGATGGGCACCAAGCTGTTTGCCTTCCTCTGTGTGGTGGCGATGCTGGAGTTCACTTCGCTCACCGTAGCGGCGGCGATTCTCGGTCTGTTCATCAACGCCTTTACCCGCATCCTCTGCATGATTGCGCTGGGTGAGAAGTCATGGCGTCCGACCTGGGAGTTCGATAAAGCGACCTTTATTGGCGCGATTCGCTACGGCAGCTATCAGCTCGGCTCGCAGACCATTAACCAGCTGCGCACCCAGGCCGATGCACTGGTAGTGGGTAAAGTGATGGGCGCCGAGATGCTGGGTGTCTACTCGCTGGCGAAAGAGCTGGTGCTGCAACCGCTGAAGCTGGTGACGCCGGTGATTAACCGTCTGGCACTGCCGCGCTTTGCAGAGAAGCAGCACGATGCCGAGCAGTTGAAGAAGCTGTTCCTCAAAGGCACGCTGGGGATCATGCTGTTCAGCAGCGCGATGTACCTGGTGATTGGCATCTTCTCGCCGGTTATCGTTCGTGTGCTCTACGGCGCATCCCACGAGCAGGTCTATCATCTGATTCCGCTGATGCTGCTGTTTGGTATGCTGCGGCCGATGGGCGGACTGACCGGGGCAATTTCCCAGGCCAACGGACGGACCAACGTTGAGTTCTACTGGAACATCGTGGCGAGTATTGTGGTTCTGGCGGTGCTGGCAACCACCTTTATCTGGCCGAACGTGCTCTATGTGGCGCTGACGCTTTCCATCTCGCAGATTCTGATCTCGGCACTGGCTCATCCGTTCTTTATTAAGCCGGTGATTGGCATTCGGTTTATCCCTTATGCCCGGCAGTGGGTGGCGGTGTCGGTGGTATTTGTCGGCATAATGCTGCTGGTCAATCACTTTAATCTGTTTGTGATGCCGGAGTGGTTTGAAGGCTGGTTGTAATCACAATTGCGTTATATCAACGGGCGGCCTCAGGGTCGCCCGTTTTCATTTATGGCTGGTCTCAGCCGCGCGGCGACCAGGGGTGGAAATAACAGAGGCGATATTCGATTACTGATTGTCTTTATTCAGTTTATGCCGTTGCTGGCAATGGGCAAAATGCCGAATTTCCAAGTTATGACAGAGAGTTACTGTCCGATTTTCAGATAAAGATTATACTTGCTCTTCCGGCCGATCCTGCATAATCGACCCACATCTTCATTTTATTAAACGGAATAAATATGACCAAGCTTAAAGCAGTAATCCCGGTTGCGGGCCTCGGTATGCATATGCTCCCTGCGACTAAAGCCATTCCGAAAGAGATGCTGCCTGTCGTCGACAAACCGATGATCCAGTACATCATTGACGAGTGTGTTGCCGCGGGTATTAAAGAGATTGTGCTGGTCACGCATGCATCGAAAAATGCCGTAGAAAACCACTTCGACACCACCTATGAGCTCGAAGCGCTGCTTGAAGCGCGCGTGAAGCGTCAGCTGCTGAGCGAAGTGCAGTCTATCTGCCCGCCAGGCGTAACCATCATGAACGTGCGCCAGGCGCAGCCGCTGGGTCTGGGCCACTCGATTCTCTGTGCCCGTCCGATGATCGGTGATAATCCGTTTGTGGTCGTGCTGCCTGACGTCCTGCTGGATGATTCTACCGCTGACCACATGCGTTACAACCTCGCAGCAATGGTTGCCCGTTTTGAAGAGACCGGCCACAGCCAGGTCCTGGCGCAGCATATGCCCGCGTCCAATCTCACTGAGTACTCGGTAATCACCACTGCAGAGCCGATTGATCACCCTGGCGACATCAGCACCATTACCGATTTCGTTGAGAAGCCTGAAGATACCGCCGGACTGAACTCTGACCTGGCTGCGGTAGGCCGCTATGTCCTTTCTGCTGATATCTGGGCCGAACTGGAGCGCACTGAGCCAGGCGCGTGGGGCCGTATCCAGCTGACCGATGCCATCGCCAGCCTGAGCAAACATAAAACCGTTGATGTTTCGCTGCTGACCGGTCACAGTTTTGACTGCGGTCGTAAGCTCGGTTACATGCAGGCGTTTGTCTCCTACGGCCTGCGCAGCAACGCGCAGGGTCGCGATTTCCGCGAAGCTATCCAGACCATCCTCGCAAAACAACAGTAATTTATTTGCCGCGTCCTGCGCGGCAGATTGAAAGGAGCTCACATGGCAATTTTAGTCACGGGCGGAGCAGGATATATCGGCTCCCATACGGTACTGGCGCTGTTGCAGCGCGGTGATGATGTTGTGGTTCTGGATAACCTCTGCAATGCCTCACGCGAAGCGATTAACCGCGTTGAGAAACTGGCAGGCAAAAAAGCGACCTTCGTTGAAGGCGATATCCGTGATCGCGCCTGTCTGCGTGACCTGTTTGCATCCAACAGCATTTCAGCCGTGATCCACTTTGCTGCGCTTAAAGCCGTCGGTGAATCTACGCGTATGCCGCTGGAGTACTACGAGAACAACGTCGCGGGCACCGTGGTGCTGCTGGAAGAGATGCGTGATGCCGGCGTCTGGAACTTTATCTTCAGCTCATCAGCAACCGTTTATGGCGCAGATGCCCCGGTTCCTTACGTTGAGACCACCCCGATTGGCGGCACCACCAGTCCATACGGCACCTCTAAGCTGATGACCGAATTCGTGATGCGCGACTTCGCCAAAGCTGAGCCGAAGTTCAAGGCGATTGCCCTGCGTTACTTCAATCCGGTTGGCGCGCATGAGTCAGGCGAAATCGGTGAAGATCCGGCGGGCATCCCAAACAACCTGCTGCCGTACATTGCACAGGTTGCGATTGGCCGTCTGGAGAAGCTGGGCGTGTTTGGCGGTGATTACGATACGCCAGACGGTACCTGTCTGCGTGACTACATCCATGTCGTTGACCTGGCGGAAGGGCACCTGAAAGCGCTGGATTATCTGAGCAAAGTTGAGGGCTACACCGCCTTTAACCTGGGTGGCGGCAAAGGCTTCTCGGTGCTGGAGATGATCAAAGCATTTGAGAAGGCGTCCGGCAAGGCGATCCCGTTTGAGATCAAGCCACGTCGCGATGGCGACCTGCCTGCGTTCTGGGCCGATGCGTCACTGGCAAACACGACGCTCGACTGGCGCGTGACGCGCGGCATCGATGAGATGATGCGCGATACGTGGAACTGGCAGAGCAAGAACCCGGATGGGTTTCGGTAGTCTGCGATGAAATTCAAAAAACCCGGCTCAGGCCGGGTTTTTTTGTGCCTGCGTTAAGAGAAATTGCATATTCCTGCTCACTCTCCTCACCTCAATGCCAGATTGTGACTGACTGATGACTTAATACGGAATTATCCTGGTCTGGCTTCTGTAGCGTTTAATCACAATAGCGGCTAATCCGACTCTGTGAAGAGGCGCAAAGCGCGATTCCTCATACGCTACTATGCTGTTTTGCCAGTGATTACATTTACTCGTGCAGGATGAGATCAATGTTTAGTCACTCTTAAGTTTTGTCAGTGGCAATGAAAGATTAGGCATATTATTTTTGCCGCACAAAATGTACTATTTGGAGTTATCCCGGAACCCGTATGCGATTGATTGAAATATAATCAGCGCATCGACAGGCTAACCTGTGAAGGTAAGATTCCTATCACACAGCGCATTGGTTGCTGCAAGCCAGGGGCGGTAGCGTGGCTGTTTATTCATAATGAGTAAAAATTGACCCGCTTATATGCATAGCATGTTTAAATTTGTTAGAGGATGTGGAATGTTACTTCCCGTAATCATGGCCGGAGGAACCGGCAGCCGCTTATGGCCCCTTTCCCGCGAACTTTATCCTAAACAGTTCATCTGTCTGCACGGTGAGCACTCCATGCTGCAGGAGACGGTTAATCGTCTGAGCGGCGTCGAAGCGCGTGCACCGATGGTCATCTGTAACGAGGAGCATCGTTTCCTGGTTGCTGAGCAGTTGCGACAAATTAACAAGCTATCCCATAACATCATTCTCGAACCGGTCGGGCGTAACACCGCTCCGGCCATCGCGCTGGCTGCGCTGAACGCCGTAGAGCAGGGTGATGATCCGGTTCTGCTGGTGCTGGCCGCCGATCACGTAATTGAAGACCGTGCTGCGTTTCATCAGGCTATCAAAGTCGCTACCGCTTATGCCAAGCAGGGCAAGCTGGTGACTTTTGGTATCGTGCCAACCGGTCCGGAAACCGGCTATGGCTACATTCAGCGTGGCGAAGCACTGCCAGGCGCAGAAAGCGGCCCTTATCAGGTTCAGCGCTTTGTTGAAAAACCGAATCAGAGCACCGCTGAGCAGTATCTTGAGTCCGGTGAATACTACTGGAACAGTGGCATGTTCATGTTCCGGGCTAAACGCTATCTGCAGGAACTGGAGAAATTCCGTCCGGATATTCTGGAAGCCTGCCGTCGCGCCATGGCTAACGTGAAAGAAGGGAATGATTTCATCAGTATTGATAAAGATGATTTTATCGCCTGTCCTGACGAGTCAGTGGATTATGCAGTAATGGAACAGACCGATGCCGCTGTGGTCGTCCCGCTGGCAGCCGGATGGAGTGATGTCGGTTCATGGTCTGCACTGTGGGAAGTAAACGACAAAGACGCTCACGGTAATTCCCTGAAGGGCGATACCTTCCTGCACAACACCAAAAACTGCTATATCAACAGTGAAGATCAGCTGGTTGCCGCCATTGGTGTTGAAAACCTGGTCATTGTTAACACCAAAGATGCTGTGCTGGTTGCACGTAAAGACCAGGTACAGGACGTTAAGCGAGTGGTTGAGTTCCTGAAAAGCGAGTGCCGCAGCGAATATCGCCGCCATCGTGAAACTTACTGGCCATGGGGACGTTGCGATCTGGTGGTCAACACTGGCCGCTTCAACGTTAACCGCATTACGGTTAAGCCGGGTGAAGCCTTTGAACTGCAGATGCACTATCACCGCACCGAACACTGGGTGATTCTTTCAGGCACAGCGAAAGTCACTATTCAGGATAAAACCCTGCTGCTGACAGAGAACCAGTCAACCTTTATTCCAATCGGTCACCCGCATACGTTAGAAAATCCAGGCAAAATCCCTCTGGAACTTCTGGAAATCCAGTCGGGTTCTTACCTTGGTGATGACGACCTCATTTTGATTAAACAACAGTTTGCAAGTAAGTAAGGACAGACACGATCATGGCAGCACTGACCTGTTTTAAAGCTTATGACATCCGCGGCGAGTTAGGCACTGAACTGAATGAAGACATCGCTTACCGCATTGGCCGCGCCTATGGTGAATTTATCCGGCCAAAAACGATCGTGGTGGGCGGCGATGTCCGCCTGACCAGCGAGTCGTTAAAGCTGGCACTGGCAAATGGACTGCGGGATGCGGGCACCGATGTGCTCGACATTGGTATGAGCGGAACAGAAGAGATCTATTTCGCCACGTTTCATTTAGGCATTGATGGCGGCATTGAAGTGACTGCCAGCCACAATCCCATGAACTACAACGGGATGAAACTGGTACGGGAAGGTGCTCGCCCGGTCAGTGGTGATACCGGTCTGCGTGACGTGCAGCGCCTGGCTGAAGCGAATGACTTTGCTCCGGTAGAAGAGAGTAAGCGCGGCAGCTATAAACAGATTTCTGTGCTGGATGCCTATGTCGATCACCTGATGGGTTACATCGACCTGAGCAACTTCACTAAACCAATGAAGCTGGTGATCAACTCCGGTAACGGAGCCGCAGGTCATATCATTGATGAAATTGAAAAACGCTTTAAGCAGGCGAATGCGCCAGTAACGTTCATCAAAGTACATCATGAAGCAGACGGTAACTTCCCGAACGGTATCCCAAATCCGCTGCTGCCGGAGTGTCGCAAAGACACTTCTGATGCGGTGCGTGAGCATCAGGCCGATATAGGTATCGCCTTCGACGGTGACTTTGATCGCTGCTTCCTGTTTGATGAGAATGCAGAGTTCATTGAAGGTTACTACATCGTTGGGCTGTTAGCCGAAGCGTTCCTCAAGAAAGAGCCAGGAGCGAAAATTATTCACGATCCGCGTCTGACCTGGAACACCATTGATGTGGTGACCAAAGCGGGTGGTATTCCGGTGATGTCTAAAACCGGTCATGCGTTTATCAAAGAGCGCATGCGTGAAGAAGACGCGGTTTACGGTGGTGAGATGAGTGCGCACCACTATTTCCGTGACTTCTCTTACTGCGACAGCGGTATGATTCCATGGCTGCTGGTGGCAGAACTGCTGGCGGTTAAAGGGGAGACACTTTCCGGACTGGTTTCGGAAAGAATGAAGGCGTTTCCATGCAGCGGTGAGATTAATTTCAAAGTTTCAGATTCGAAAGCTGTTATCGCTGCGCTCAACGACAGATATTCATCTTCTTCAGTTGCTAAGGATAATACCGATGGTGTGAGTCTCGATTGTCAGAGCTGGAGATTCAACGTCAGAACCTCAAATACTGAACCTTTGCTAAGGCTTAACGTCGAAACCAGAGGTGATACAGAGGCTCTGAGCAAATTACTGAAGGAAATTGATTCGCTTATTAAAGCATCATCGATTTAGTTCAACACCTAGATACTAATTTTAATTTTCTTAATCATGGGTTTACGAATGACGAATAAAACTGCAGTAATTACCGGCATCACAGGTCAGGATGGTGCTTATCTTGCTGAACTACTCCTGAACAAAGGTTATACCGTTTATGGTACTTATCGTCGTACCAGCTCAGTGAATTTCTGGCGTATTGATGAGCTTGGCATCCGGGCTAATCCTGCTTTGCATCTGGTTGAATATGACCTGACTGACCTGTCATCAAGCATTCGTTTACTTCAGGAAAGCAAAGCGACAGAAGTCTACAACCTTGCGGCTCAGAGCTTTGTAGGTGTTTCTTTTGACCAGCCGCTGACAACAGCTGAAATTACAGGTATTGGTCCGGTAAACCTGTTAGAAGCTATTCGTATCGTTAACCCAAAAATCCGATTCTATCAGGCGTCTACTTCAGAGATGTTTGGTAAAGTGCAGGCTATTCCGCAGAAAGAGGATACACCTTTCTATCCGCGTAGCCCGTATGGTGTTGCTAAGTTGTATGCCCACTGGATGACAATTAACTACCGTGAGAGCTACAACATCTTCGCATCAAGCGGAATTCTGTTTAACCATGAATCCCCACTGCGTGGACAGGAGTTTGTGACCCGTAAGATCACTGATTCGGTAGCAAAAATTAAGCTCGGTAAGCTGGATGTGCTTGAGTTAGGTAACATGGACGCCAAACGTGACTGGGGCTTTGCTAAGGAATATGTTGAAGGCATGTGGCGTATGCTGCAGGCTGATGAGCCAGATACATTTGTCCTGGCAACCAACCGCACTGAAACAGTCCGTGACTTCGTTTCAATGGCGTTCAAAGCGGCTGGCATTGAATTGCGCTTTGAAGGCAAAGATGATCAGGAAGTTGCAATCGATGTAGCTACTAACAAAGTGGTGGTTAAGGTCAATCCTAAGTTCTACCGTCCTGCTGAAGTAGAATTACTCATTGGCAATCCACAGCGCGCGAAAGACATTCTGGGCTGGGAACCTAAAACTACGCTCGAAGAGTTGTGTGCGATGATGGTAGAAGAAGATCTGCGCCGCAATAAACAAGGATTCTCCTTCTGATATGACTAATGGCAAAAAAGCACTGATCACTGGGATCAAGGGCTTTACCGGCCAATATATGGCAGCGGATTTATCCGCTGCCGGATATGAAGTTTATGGTTTCGGTTCAACTCCTGCCCTGAATGCCTCACGCTATTTTCAGGTTGATCTTACCAATGCAGCAGACGTAAAGAACGCTGTAGACAGTATTCAGCCAGATGTCGTTGTTCATCTTGCAGCAATAGCTTTTGTTGGGCATGCTGACGCGAACGCATTCTATAGTGTAAACCTTTGCGGTACGCGTAATCTGTTACAGGCTCTTAGCGAATCAGCAAAAATGCCGGATGCAGTTTTGATCGCCAGTAGCGCTAATGTTTACGGTAATAACACGCCGGGGAAATTAGCAGAGTCGGTTCCTGCCAGACCCGCGAATGACTATGCAGTAAGCAAGCTGGCCATGGAGTACATGACTAGTCTGTTTTATGAAAAATTGCCGATTATTATTACCCGGCCATTTAATTACACAGGCGCCGGTCAGGCAGAAAATTTCCTGATCCCGAAAATCGTCAAACATTTTCGTGAGAGGAAAGAAGTCATTGAGCTGGGCAACATAGATGTATGGCGTGATTTTTCCGATGTGCGCGACGTCGTTAAAAGTTATTCTGCGTTACTACATTCACGCTCTTTTGGTCAGACAGTCAATGTCGCTTCAGGCAAAATGCACTCATTAAGGGAAGTCGTTGATCTCTGCAAATCCCTGACAGGCCATGAAATTAAGATTAAAGTTAATCCCGATTTTGTCCGGCCTAATGAAATTAAAGAACTTTGTGGCGATATTACTTTGCTAAGTTGCTTAGTCGGTGAGACTTCGTCTAAAATTCCTCTTAGAGATACACTGAAATGGATGCTGGAAGCAAAGCAATAAACGTCGTTTACTCTACGGACTGTATTAAATATCCTTTAACCGGTATTGGCCGTTATGCGTTTGAGCTTGCTAAACAACTTCAGGAAAGAGAAAACATCGCGCTGACGTTTCTTCATGGTACTAAAATTCGCGACTCACTGGCAGTTGCCAGTGAGTCAGCTCAATCGGTTCAATCGTTTAAACGCAAGTTACAAAAAAGTAAGACTGTAAGTGAAATTTATCGCCTGTCTTTCCCTGTGATGAAAATGATGGCGTTGAGGAATTTTAAGAAACATATATATCATAGCCCAAACTATTACTTACCTCCTCGAGTGAACCACTGTGTTGCAACATTTCATGACCTGTCGGTATTCCACTGGCCGCAGTTTCATCCGGCTGGCCGTGTTCACCTGATGCAAAAAGAGTTAAGGAATACAATTTCGCGAGCATCAATGCTGATCACTGATTCTTATTACACGAAGAATGAGTTAATTGATTTTTTTGGTATTGAAGATAATAAAATTGCCGTAGCCCCTCTGGCCTGCAATGAACAGTTTCATCCTCGTGACGAAGCAGAGACACACCACGTTCTTAAGAAGTATAATCTGAAGTGGCGACGATTTTTTCTTTATACCGGCACGATTGAACCTAGAAAAAATATATTGACGCTGTTGCAGGCCTATGACCGGCTTCCAGCTAATGAAAAATCTTCCTTCCCGTTAGTCATTAGTGGTTACAAGGGTTGGGAAAATGAAAAACTCTTCAAGCTTTTTGATAAGGGTGAGAGAGAAGGGTGGCTAAAGTATTTGGGTTTTGTACCGGGTAACGATCTGCCGCATTTATTCAGTGCTGCGACGAGTTTTGTATTCCCTTCAATCTATGAAGGTTTTGGCTTGCCGGTGCTTGAAGCAATGGCTTCAGGAACGCCTGTGATTTGCTCAAATGCAACATCACTTCCGGAAGTCGCCGGAGATGCAGCATTAATGCATCAGCCTGACGATGTCCATGCTTTAACAACTTATATCCAGATGATGATAGAAAACGCTGACGAAAAGCGCCGGATGATTGATGCTGGATTAGTGCGCGCCCGCGAATTTTCATGGTCACTGTGTGCGGATAAAACCATTGAAGCTTATGAGCAGGTCGCAAGATATATATGATTAAAGTTCTACACTGTTATAAAACCTACTACCCTGATACTTTTGGCGGCATCGAACAGGTTATTTATCAGCTCGCAGAAGGTGGTTTTAAATCAAGTATCGAATCTGTTGTTTTTACTCATAGTCCCCAATTTGGAAACAAAAAAAACAGACTGGATAACCATCAAATTCATCGGGTAAAAACGCAGTGTGAGTTTGCTTCCACGCCATTCTCCTATTCAGCAATAAAAGAGTTCAGAGAACTGGCTCAGGATGCGGATATCATCCATTATCACTTCCCGTATCCCTTTATGGACTTTATGCATTTTGCCGCTGGCATCAAAAAGCCATCAGTAGTGAGTTATCATTCTGATATTGTTAAGCAGAAGGTGCTGTTAAGGCTCTATACGCCGTTGATGAACCGCTTTCTCTCCAGTGTAGACCGCATCGTTGCCGCGTCGCCAAACTATGTTGAAAGTAGCCCGGTCCTGCAGCAGTTCAAAGATAAAGTTGAAGTTATTCCTTACGGTCTTGATAAACAGTTTTATCAGAATAACGATCCTGCCGTTCTGCAAAAATGGCAGGCAAGATTTCCGGATGGCTTCTTTCTCTTTATTGGAACGTTTCGCTATTACAAAGGGCTGCATATCTTAATCGAGGCGGCAAAGAACAGCCATTATCCAATCGTTGTGGTTGGTGCAGGACCTATTGAGGCTGAGCTGAAATCGCAGGCGCAGCAGTTAGGCGTGAACAATATCCATTTCCTGGGTGCGCTGGAAGACAGCGAAAAATCTGCCTTGCTACAGTTATGTACCTGTCTGGTTTTCCCGTCTCATTTACGTTCAGAAGCATTCGGTATCTCTTTACTGGAAGGTGCTCTCTATTCAAAACCACTAATCTCCAGCGAGATCGGAACGGGAACAACCTTTATCAATATTGATCGGGTCACAGGATTAGTCGTCCCTCCATCTGATCCCGCAGCATTACGACGGGCGATGGATGAAATCTGGCAGAACCCCGAGCTGGCAACGACCTATGGTGCGGCTGCGCTGGCACGCTTTGAATCCCTTTTCACAGCAGATAGAATGATTCAAAGCTATACAAAGCTTTATAAATCCTTGTTAAGTGTGTGATTTATTTTCAGATAATTTCATCTGCACGACCGCACCATTCATTACCTTTAATCCGCTATCCTGAGTTAACATACTGATCACTTACAAAGTGGTGTTACGGGTAACACCATGCGAGACCACAGACAGGAGTATGTAATGTCCAAGCAACAGATCGGCGTTGTAGGTATGGCAGTGATGGGCCGCAATTTGGCTCTTAACATTGAGAGCCGCGGTTACACTGTTTCTATCTTTAACCGTTCACGCGAAAAGACTGATGAAGTCATCGCCGAGAACCAGGGCAAGAAACTTGCTCCTTTTTACACCGTTGAAGAGTTTGTCGAATCGCTGGAAAAACCTCGTCGTATCCTGCTGATGGTTCAGGCGGGTGAAGCGACCGATAAGACAATCGCCTCCCTGACTCCACATCTGGATAAAGGCGACATCCTGATCGATGGCGGTAACACCTTCTATAAAGATACTATCCGTCGTAACAAAGAGCTTTCTGACCAGGGCTTCAACTTCATCGGTACCGGTGTCTCCGGTGGTGAAGAGGGCGCACTGAAAGGCCCATCTATCATGCCTGGCGGTCAGAAAGAAGCCTACGAGCTGGTTGCTCCTATTCTGGATAAAATTGCTGCACGTGCAGAAGATGGTGAAGCCTGTGTGGCTTACATCGGTCCGGACGGCGCGGGCCACTACGTGAAGATGGTTCACAACGGCATCGAGTATGGCGACATGCAGCTGATCGCTGAAGCCTATGCTCTGTTGAAAGGCGCGCTGGGTCTGAACAACGAAGAGCTGGCTGAGACCTTCACTGAGTGGAACAACGGCGAACTGAGCAGCTACCTGATCGACATCACCAAAGATATCTTCACCAAGAAAGACGAAGAAGGTAAATACCTGGTTGATGTGATTCTGGATGAAGCAGCGAACAAAGGTACCGGTAAATGGACCAGCCAGAGTTCACTGGATCTCGGCGAACCTCTGTCACTGATCACTGAGTCTGTGTTCGCTCGTTACCTCTCCTCGCTGAAAACCCAGCGTGTGGCAGCCTCTAAAGTACTGAGCGGTCCACAGGCGAAGGCCTTCACCGGTGACAAAGCGGAGTTCATCGAGAAAGTTCGTCGCGCTCTGTATCTGGGTAAAATCGTTTCTTATGCTCAGGGCTTCTCACAGCTGCGTGCCGCGTCAGAAGAGAACAACTGGGATCTGCATTACGGTGAAATCGCGAAGATCTTCCGCGCTGGCTGCATCATCCGTGCCCAGTTCCTGCAGAAGATTACTGATGCATATGCAGAAGATGCAGGCATCGCTAACCTGTTGCTGGCACCGTACTTCAAAGATATCGCTGATCAGTATCAGCAGGCGCTGCGTGATGTGGTTTCCTACGCGATTCAGAACGGTATCCCGACGCCAACCTTCTCTGCGGCGATCGCTTACTACGACAGCTACCGTTCAGAAGTGCTGCCTGCTAACCTGATTCAGGCGCAGCGTGACTACTTCGGTGCGCATACCTACAAGCGCATTGATAAAGACGGTGTGTTCCACACCGAGTGGTTAGATTAAACATTAATAGTTAGAGGCTTCTTATGAAGCCTCTTCAATTTAAATTTGAACTGTACTTTTGTAATAGATATGTTTTTTATTGTATTTGCATAGGTAATTTACGAATTTTACTAAGAAATCGGAAGTTATAATTTTTTGAATCGAAAGGCAGAATATAAATTGTTTAAGAATGGCCTTGCTTAACCAGGTTTAACTATTTATCTAAGAAATATCACAGTATAAAGTCAAAGGGCAATGTTACTGTAATATACTAGTTAAGTCTTTGCTTTCTTCTTTAGTTAATCAAAGCCAAGATTTTCCGCTATGCTTTAATTCTTCATATATATTTATGTATTGAATGATGCTCAATCAGGATATTTTATATTTATCAGTTCTTAAATTGCATTAATTATAGTTTTTGATTACAAGACGTTATTCGATAAGATCCGGGATATGGTTTTTTACAAAGCCTAATTCATAGGGGAATTGTCAATTAAAGTTTTTTTAATAAAGGTGTGACAGTGAACTTTATAAAGCTAATTTGGGAATATCGCGGGTTTATTCTTGGTAATGTAAAAAGGGAGTTCCAATCGAAGTATCGCAACTCGTTACTGGGCGTTACATGGAGCGTATTAAACCCTCTTTCAATGATTATAGTTTATACGGTTATTTTCTCTCAGGTTATGCGAGCAAAACTACCTGGGGTTGATTCGCAGTACGCTTACAGTATATATATTTGCTCAGGTATACTTACATGGGGTCTGTATGCAGATATCATACTGCGCTCACAAAATATGTTTCTTGATAACGCAAATCTCATAAAAAAAATCAATTTCCCTAAAATTTGCTTGCCTGTTACCGTTATCGGTGGCGCCTTAGTTAACTTTTCAATTATTTTTTCTATTTTTACACTGTTTTTAATTGTAAGTGGTGATTTTCCCGGTTTAGCTTATTTCTCGCTAATTCCAGTGATAATAATTATGATGATTCTGGCTATAGGCTTAGGAATTATCGTTGGTGTGATGAATGTTTTTTTTAGAGATGTTGGACAGTTTTTTGGAATTGTACTTCAGTTTTGGTTCTGGTTAACGCCAATTATATACCCTTCCTCTATTCTCCCAGAAAGCTTACGACCTATGATTAATTATAATCCGATGGCAAGTATAGTTGATGCCTGTCAAAAAGTTCTTGTAAATGGAATTTACCCCGATTGGATGGCATTGCTATATCCAGCTTGCCTTGGTCTTATTTTATGTGTGATCGGTTTGAATCTGTTCAGAAAACACATTGGCGAAATGGTGGATGAATTATAATGGGAAGTATAATTGTTAATGATTTAAAAAAAGAATATAAAAGCTATACAAGTAAATGGGGCAGGTTAAGAGATTGGTGGGGAATAAGTAAAGACAAAAATTATAAAGTTAAATCTATTTTACAGGACATAAATTTCACTATCTTAGCAGGTGAGTCAGTTGGAATTATTGGTGTAAATGGAGCTGGTAAAAGTACATTACTTAAATTAATTACAGGTACCACTCAGCCGACGAGTGGTGAAATAAAAGTAGATGGCCGTGTCGCCGCATTATTGGAACTCGGTATTGGTTTCCATCCTGATTTTACTGGCCGACAGAATGTTTATATGGCAGGTCAATTGTTAGGTTACTCGTCCACAGAGATAGATAGCTTACTTCCGGGTATTGAAGCATTTGCAGAAATTGGAGAGTACATAGAACAGCCATTGAGAATGTACTCCTCCGGAATGCAAGCTCGCCTGGCATTTGCAGTGGCAACAGCAACAAGACCAGACATTTTAATTGTTGACGAAGCTCTTTCGGTTGGTGATGTATATTTCCAGGCAAAATGTTATTCGCGTATAGCTGAATATAAAAAACAAGGTATGACATTGCTATTAGTTTCACATGCAGTGATGGATATATCTAAACAATGTGATAGAGCCATTTTCCTGAAGTCTGGTCGCATATATTCTGATGGTCCTTCAAGAGAAGTAGTCAATATGTATATGGACGATCTTTTCGGTAAAAAGAAAGTTCAAAACAAAAATGGAAAAGTGCAGCAGCTTAATCTGAATGATGAAAATCTTTATCATACAAGGCCAGGATACCTGAAAGAGGAACATCGTTGGGGACAGGGTGGTGCAAAGATTATAGATTTCCTGACTGTCTCTAACGGTATTGAATACCCAACTGTTATTAATACAAATGATAAATTAGATGTATATGTCAAAATTTTATTTGAAAAGGATTTTGAACACATTTCACCAGGAATATTAATTAAGAGTCTTGAAGGTGTATTTATTTACGGGAGTAATTCTTATCTTTCTACAAAGGGAAAAGTTTTACCTAGTGCTCAGGCCGGTCAGGTAGCGGTATACAAATTCAGTTTTAATCTTTCTTTAAATGAAGGAAGTTACCTTTTATCACTAGGTTTATCTGCTGGAGACCCTACACAAACAACAGATCCTATTGATAGACGATATGATTCAGTACTATTAAAAGTCACGAACCATTCCCATATGTGGGGATTGGTAGATATGCAGGCAGAATTCATGCAGGTTGAGGAGTTTTTCGGATGATTAAACAAGAGCAGTCAATTACGGCCCTGGTTGAAAAATTACCAGAAGTTTACCAACCTATTTTTAAGCATCCGGAATTTACAGCTCAGGCATCACGAAGCTGTCTTGACAGGTTAGAAAGAATTTCGTCCGTTTATAATTATATTTCTGAAGAAAAAGGACGCCCCTTAAAGGTTCTGGATCTGGGTTGCGCTCAGGGGTTTTTCAGTTTAAATCTTGCCGAACTCGGTGCCATTGTTACTGCAATAGATTACAGTCAGCCTAATATTGACGTTTGTAATAAACTTGCAAGCGAAAATAATAACCTCAAAGTAGAGTTCTTTCTTGGCAGTATTGAAACTGTAATTAACGAAAGAGTAATGGAAGGGGAATTCGACCTTGTTCTAGGCCTAAGTGTCTTCCATCATTTGGTGTATGAACATGGTGCTGATTTCGTTTTCGATCTGTTTCAACAGCTATCATCAAAAGTGGAAACTGGCATTTTTGAATTTGCTCTCAACACAGAACCACTATATTGGGCTGAATCACAACCAAAAGATCCGCGAGAATTAATTGAGTACTACTCTTTTAGTCATTACCTTTCAATGTATGGAACACATCTTTCCTCAGTTGAGCGACCACTCTTTTTTGCGAGTAATAAATATTGGCATATTGAGGACATGTATGGTGTCATTGAAGCATACATGCAACGTTCACACCAGTTAGATAATTTTTATCATGGAAACAACAGGCGCTATTTCTTCTCAGAAAACAAAACTATAAAAATATTTCTAGATAATGAATCTGGTACAAATCATAAAGAAATTTTGAATGAATCTCTTTTCCTGCAAAAAGAAATTAAGGGTTTTAGAACAGCCAAATTAATTTCATATGGTAATTTTGAACACGAATCATGGATGGTAAGAACGACAATTCCTGGCAAACTTTTACTAGATGTCATCATTAATAATGAAAATTATGATGATGAGAAAATAATTTCTGATTTACTTGAACAAGTCACTATTCTGGAAAAGAATGGTTTATACCATAACGACCTCAGACCATGGAATATTCTTATAGGTGACGATGGGTTGGTTTATATTATAGATTACGGATCTATAAGTTCTCAGGTACTTGATGGTGATGATTTATATGGGCAATTACTTTCATTTTTCGTTTTGATTAAGGAGATCGCACAGCATCGCATCAGAGAACAAGGTAGCCAAAGACCACCATTCATCTCTCCTTACGACTTCCCTGAAAAATATCAAAAGTGTTTGTCGCTGATTTGGGCAATGCCTAGTCAGAAATGGAGTTTTCAGAGTGTTGAAGAAGCATTTAACAATTCATCTGACATGCAAGTCGATGTTCCGGTTTCAGCTATGCTGGAAAGTCATCTTTCAACAACTGTAAACTTCTTGAGCTGGCAGTTTACCCAATTACAAAGCGATTTTTCTGCGAAATTCGAGCAGTTGAATCAGAAGATCGAGGAAAACAATCGATTATTGATTGAGAACTTTAGTGGCATTTCAGATGTTAAATCAGATAAGATGGAAAAATGCTATCAGGAACATTTTCTTGAAGTTAAAGAAAAAGTAGAAAATCTTTCTTCTAAAATTCACGGCCTCAATGAAGAGAATAAAGCACAGTTTTTAACTATGCATAATGCCAGAGTAAATGATGCTGGACATAATGGAGTAAGCCAGGATTTTTCTTCCCATTCGTCCGATAGTGAAAAAGAAATATTGAGCAACGAAGTCAATGAGCTACGACAGGCAGCTCTACATCTTCGTAAGGAGCTTGACGCCGTCTATGACTGCAACTCATGGAAAATAACATACCCTCTGAGAATTGTGTCTAAATCGGCAAAATCATTGTTTAAACCTCGTACGTTAGCTTCCAGAATCAAAGCAGCGCTTAAAAAAAAAAGTAGTCAGTTAGTACCTATAGTAAAGAGATTTGTAGAAAATCGTCCGCTTTTAAAACAGCGGGCGATGCGGTTTCTTAACAGACATCCGGGGTTAAAATACAAACTCAAAAAACGTATAAGTGTCGTCAATATAAACATGGATTCAGTCTCTACATTCAACAAAGTAAATGAGCCTGAAATCCACATCGAGCATATGGAACACAATCAATCATACTCAATCAAAAATCCTGGTGTGAATGAGAAACAAAAATCAGTGCTTGAGTCATGGCTCAATTAATGGATGGTTGTATAAATAATGAAGAAAATACTTGCTCTTAATTTTTTCCCCGCGTTCGTTCCTGTATCTAATGGCGGAGAATCAAAACTTTATAATTTTTATAAAGCTTTAAGCAAATATCATCATGTAACTTTGCTAACATCTACACATCCTGATGTTAGTGAAGAGGTTTTTTATCACACGGCTACTTTTGTTGAGCGTCGTATTCCCAAAGACCACTATTTCATGAATTGCTGGTCAGAATTGTCAGAATATTTAACCGAAGGCCATGGTGATCTGTCCGCACCAACTATTGCGGCAAGCGCTCATTATCCAACATTAATGCATGCCGCTTATCTTCAGGAATATCAATCTGCGGATATTATTGTCCATGACTTCCCATTTACTGTGGATTTTGATATTTTTCTTGGTGCTGATAATAAACCTAGAATATATAATTCTCATAACTGTGAAACAACGCTTTACAGCACACTCCATGCATCAGAAAAATCTAAGCCTATCGTTGATATAGTCGCCAGGGCTGAAAAAAAGTTATTGGAGCATGCAGATCTCATTTTATATTGTGGCGAGGGTGACTATGACTCCTTCAAAAAATTGGCACCACATAAAGAGTCTGTTATGTTCTATTCTCCTAACGGAATGATAGAACAGGCTAAAGTAGGTTCTCCGCGCGCTTCTAAAGACAAACCCTCCGCCGTCTTCATAGGTAGTGCCCATTTACCGAATGTTTCTGCTGCACGATACATAGCAGAAAATATTGCTCCTAAATGCCCGGACATCACTTTTGATATTATTGGTGGCTGCTTGCCAGAAGGTAAATATACCAACAATGTAATACGGCATGGTCGCGTCTCCGATGCTGATAAAGTAAGTATATTTAGCAATGCAAGTATCGCACTAAACCCAATGTTATCGGGTAGCGGATCCAACATTAAGGCACTAGACTATTTCTCATATGGCTTACCTATTTTGTCCACACCTTTTGGTATGAGAGGTTTTAATATAGAGTCGGGTAAGCACTATATTGAATGTGAGTTAAAGAATTTTCCTGATTTACTAAATAAATCTCTTTCGAATGAATCCTATAATAACACTTTGAATATTGGTGTTGAAGGTAAGTCATTTGCCTCCGCTCATTATACATGGGAGGCAATAATAAAAAAATTATTACCACAAATCGAAAAGTTGCCTATCAAAAAGCCAAATTTCGCTTTAGTGCTTAATGACTATAATTCTTATTCAGGTGTGGGAGGGGGGGCAACACGTACAAGAGGTTTATATGAAGCCGTAAGCGAAATATCAGATGTGGTTTTTTTATGTTTTTCAGATGATGGTAAAATTCATTCTGATACTTATGATATAAATACACATGTCATTAGCTTACCTAAATCGACTGCACATGTGCAGGAAGTTAATGATATAAATTCTCAATTCCATATATCTTGTGACGACATAGTTGCAAGTAATCATTGCGTCAATAACAGTCTACTTTTGTCTGTCTATGATATAATTAAAAAAACGGCAAGGTTCATTATTGTAGAACATCCATACATGACGCCGCTCCCAATTAAGTTTCACGATCGATTCATTTATTCATCGCAAAATGATGAAACAAAATTGAAGTCCGACTTACATAAGTGGCATCCGCAAAAAAATTATTTGATTGACATGGTTACAGCTGTCGAAAAAAATGCCGTTGAAAAAGCCGCTTTAACTATTGCTGTGTCTGAAGATGACGCTTATAGCTTGTTGGTCGGAAAGCGCTCCGCTGGTCCAGTGATTGTTGTTCGTAATGGGTCTCAAGCGCCTGTAGAAATCAGTGAAGTTGTTGCTAACAAAATCAAAGCTAAGTTGCATTCAAAATCAGCCGTTTTCCTCGGCTCTGCACATATGCCAAATGTGGATGCAGTCAATTACTTGTTGCAAAATGTCGTTCCACAATGTCCTGATGTTCAATTTAATATTGTTGGTTCAGTTTGTAACTCAATCAGTGTAGAACCAGCAAAAAATGTTGTGCTCTGGGGTATGGTCGATGAAGAAACTAAGTGTGCTATCCTCAATAACTCCCTTTTCGCAATAAACCCAGTTATTTCTGGTAGCGGTTCAAATATAAAGCTAGCAGATTTTTTTGCTAATGGATTATTTGTAGTAAGTACTGTTTTTGGGCTTCGTGGTTATCCAGAAAATATTAATAAACATATTGCACTGGCAGAGCCTGACAACTTCGCACAAGTAATAAACAGCCTTTCTGTTTCTGACGCTACTTTTTCAGAAGAGATGCGTCAGGAGAGAAAAGATATTTTTATTTCTGATCTCTCAATGGTAGGAATAGCTCGGAAATTTGTATCTGCTTTAGAAAACATTGAAAGACCGAAACATAAAGTTCTCTTCGTTACATATCGCTACACTCACCCTGAATTAGGTGGAGCTGAATCAAATTTAAAACGTTTTTTGAAAGCATTAGGAGATACTAATGAGTTCGAAATCGATGTCGTTGCAACAGAAGTTAGTAAAATAAATAATCATGCGCGATTTACGGAACATTACGAATTTGATCATAGCGTTGGCGCTCCCATTGAGATGACTAATCTTAGATTTGCCAGATTTCCGATAGATAGTTATATCGATGAACAGCGAAACAACTCTTTAAAAAGAGCATGGCGTGTGCAACCTGCTTTTGAAAAAGCGATTTTCAAAAAATCTAATGCTGCCTTAATTGATGGACTAGCCTGGGGATGGTCCGATCCTGAAGGTATTGCTACTGAAGCTTATCGCTGGGGCTACTCATCCTGCTCAATTTATGTTTCACATGCTGGTGAAGTTTCGCTTAAAGGATATGTGCCTGAGAAAGCAATGTTGACGCTGCAATCAGAATCAGGAGCAGTATATTCGCATAATGAGGTTGAAGGGAATTTCTCAATCAACGTTACAGCTCAAAGCGGTGTTCTCGAGATATACACCTCTTCTGCCTTCAGTAATGGCAATGATCCACGACCTTTAGGCTTTATTCTTCAGGATTTGAATATTAATGGACGAGTGATCGATATAAATCAGACCGCACTTGCAGACAAAAACCGCATTCCTGCAAGCCAGGTTTTCGACACTTTATCCGAAGCTGCTGAAGAAACCCGATTCCCGTTGAATATTAATTTGACAGAATTGAGAGGTCCTCACTCACAGACAATGGAAGGCTTTATATCCTCCAATATCAGTAAGTATGACCTGGTTATCACCCACAATATCGTTTTCAAACCGGCAGTGTTTGCATTAGAGCTGGCTAAAGAAAATAACGTTCCTTCACTTCTTATTCCACATGCTCATCTTGACGATGATTATTATCATTTTCCGGACTTGCTCAGTGCGGCCCGAAATGCAACAGAGGTGTTAGCTGTTCCTAAGGCTGCGAGTGATTTTTATGCTGCTAAAGGATGCTGCTCATCTTATCTGCCGGGCGGAGCTGATACGCATGAAAAGTTTGTCGCAGATGATCTTGATGCTTTCACAAACATCTATCAAAACGAGGGCCCTTATCTCCTGATTCTTGGACGTAAATCTGGCGCTAAAGGTTATCGTTCAGTGATTGAAGCAACAGAGAAATTAAATCAGGACGGCGTAGCGATTAATGTAGTAATGATAGGTCCGGATGATGATGGAATGGTGATTAATTCGCCATATGTCACTTATCTGGGGCGTCAGCCTCGTGAAGTAGTCAGAGGCGCACTTATGGGCTGCCTTGCGCTGGTTAATATGAGTTCCAGTGAAAGTTTCGGTATAGTTTTGCTCGAAGCCTGGTTAGCTAATAAACCCGTTGTCGCCAACAAGTCGTGCGTTGCTTTTCATGACATGGCTGTCGATAACGAGAATTCCCTGTTAGTCACACCTGATGGTCTGCAAGAAGCTTTAACACGTATTATTAACGATCCAGCTTTATGTCAAAGGCTAGCCGAAAACGGTTATATGACAGCACAAAATTTCAGCTGGGAAGCTGTAGAAAACAAATTTGTCGAAATTTGTCGGAAAAAAATCAGGGCTTAAAGAACGTATCCGAGACTCGTGGGGAAGACAGGGGCGTGATCTATCTGATTATGGCATATGGCCTCATGCCATGGACTCTTCTTGTTCTTTCCGAGTTAAGCTGATTTTGGGCAATCATTACTCGTCTTTTAATAACCATTAATGGAAATAAACCCTTTATACCCTGCTATAAGTCATTGCAGGACGTTAACGGTTTTATATTCGAGCTTCTGCTTCGGCAACTAATCACTAAAAAGGGCTTCCCTCGGGAAGCCCTTTTTTTATCCTACCAGCAAATCCCCGCTCCGAATCTCTCGCTCACCTGCCAGCCTCACAACCAGCATGCCTGCCGTCGCAAACTTAGCCCAGTGTCTTGCATAGAGAATACCGCCATGTTCCGTCACCAGCGGGGTAATCTGGTCGGTTATCGGATCAACAACCTCCGCCACCACTTCTCCCGGCCGAATCTTTGCGCCCAGCGGTTTACGATGCAGGATCAGTCCGGATACCGGCGAATGAATATATTCACAGCCCGCTAACGGCGTAGGTGGATTTTTCAGGGCAGGGGAGGCCGCCGCCGATCCTTCGCTGTGACGCTCTTTGATGACGCCAGCTTCTCCAGGTGCTTCAGCGATATCTGGCACGTTTAAACCAATCGGGCCGTCATTGATAGCCACGATATCGTCTCCGCCCGCGCTCGCCGGGACAAGTTCGTCGCCGCCAATCACGGGTGCCGCCACCTCCACGGAAATCGCAGGCTCGCTGTAGCCGATATAACCGCCTTCCTGTAGCGCTGAAATAATCGCCTCCGCGTCTTTCTCCGCCTGTTCAGGCGACACATCACGCACGCCACGCAACTCCAGCGTCACCGGCAGCAATCCGCGTGGCATCGGATAATCTTTGCCAAACCGTTCCGCCAGCGTCAGCCAGGGTTCGCAACAGGCTTCATCAAACGGCTCACCGCCAGAGATCTGCGCCAGCAGCTGCACCTCGCTGCCTAACCAGCGCGCCAGCGGTTCAATGTCCGGCCAGGCGTGCGGCGTGGTGTACAGGTGTGGCACGGCTTCCCAGTCACAGTGCAGGTCAATCATCAGATCGGCCTGACTGGCCATCCGCATCAGCGTGTGGCGTTGCGCATCCAGCTCGGTTTTTGGCACGGTATCACGATAGTGGCGATCAATCGCCTCGCGGATCAGGCTTTTATTCTGCGTTTCACTCTGGGTCAGACTCTCAGCCAGCCCGGCCGCCAGGGTTGCGCCCAGTGACGCGAAACGGCGGTTGAAGTCCTGGCCAGAGAGTGTATGGAATCGGCCCAGATGGGTGCCATGCCAGTGCTGTCCCAGCGCCAGGGGATTAGCAACCGGCACCAGGGTAAAGGCGGCTTTAAGTTGACCGGCGGACTCCAGCGCCTGTAGTCGCTGCTTTAAAAACCACGCCACTGCCATACCGGGCAGTTCGTCGCCATGCAGCGCAGCCTGAATGTAGACCTGACGCTCGTTGTCTTCCGCGAAATGGAAACTGATGATTTCACGCTGGGTGCCTAAAGAGGCGCTTAACAGTGGATGATGTTGTTGATGCATACCGTGTTAATGTCCTTTAATCGGCAAAGGACGACAGCGCGCCGTCCCGAAATAGTTAGAGTATAGTGCCGGATCGCGGTGAGGATGAAAAAGGGCGACCGCGAGGTTAAGGCTGGATAGAGATATCCGTGGCGAAGTAGCGCTTCTGAATCTGGTCAAAGGTGCCATTCTTTTTGATTTCGACGAAGGCGTTATCCAGTGCGGTTTTCAGCTCGGTATCGCCTTTACGCAGGCCAATCGCCGTGCCGGGGCCGATGATCGGATCCTGTATAATCGGGCCAGCCAGTTCAAAATCTTTGCCCTGCGGATGCTTCAGGAAGCCGATGGCAGCCTGTGCCGCATCGGTGAATACCGCATCCAGTCGGCCTGAAACCAGATCGCTTTCAACCTGTGCCTGATCGCCATAAGGCACCACGGTCACACCGTGAGGCTGCCATTTCGCCAGCGCATAGCGCTCCTGAACCGTTCCCTGTTCTACGCCGACCGTTTTTCCTTTCAGGGATTCAACGTCAGGCAGTATGCCAGCACCTTTACGGGCAATCAGCTGAGTGTGGGTATCATAGAGCGGCGCGGTGAAATCAATCTGCTTCAGGCGCTCTTCGGTAATGCCCATGTCGGAGAGAATAGCATCAAATTTACGCGCTTTAAGGGCCGGGATCATGCCGTCAAACTGGCTTTCAACCCAGACACATTTTGCCTGCATCTGGGTACAAAGCGCATTGCCCAGATCAATATCAAAGCCGACCAGCTTGCCCTGTGGCGTTTTCGATTCGAAGGGCGGATAGGTCGGATCGACCGCGAAACGCACCTGTTCGATCTTCGCCTGCGCGCCAAAAGCGCAGCCTGCCATAACCGCCACAGCCAGCGTCTGACGCAGGCGTTGAGTGAAAATGTTCATGATTTTGCTCTTATTCTGTCGTGATGAGTGGTTATGCAGAGTATCGCCGGGCTGCCGGGATGGCAATTACTGCGTAATCTTCACCACGTCAGCCGCGCATAACGCGCGATAATCTTCGGTATTCAGGATCACTGAGCGTTCCAGCAGACCGGCGTTAAACGCGATCTCCGGATAACGTTCAAACAGCGCGGGGTCAACAACCAGTCTGAGGTCGGGATGAAAGCTGAACGGCGGAATCGCCCCGAATACGCAGCCGGTCAACAGATCGGTTTCCGCCGGACTGGCGAGTGAGGCGCGTCTTCCTCCGACCGCGGCCGCGACTTTGCCCAGATCGGCCTGATGATCGGCAGGTAAAACCGCCAGTACATGCTGTTTAACGCCGTTGCCTTTCACATGACAGACCAGCGCTTTAGCACCCTGGCCGATTTTGGTGCCGCGTATCGCCGCGACCGCTTCACATTTACCGGTCGCCTCATGCTCCATCAGGCGATAGCGTGCCTGGTGCTGGTCGAGCAGGGCGATTAATTTCTCATGGGTGGTCACGGTTCTCTCCCTGAGGTTTGAGTTGCCGTCATTGTGCCGGATGGACGTGAGGAATGAGCTGAAGACTGCTCAGAATCCGCATAAAAAACGAAATTCTGAGCAGCATATTGCACAGTTACTTATGGCGGTCACGCAGGTTGTTGATCACGGCGCGGAAGTCGAGATCCTGATCCTGCAACAGCACCATCAGGTGATAGACCAGGTCAGACGCTTCGTTGGTGAGTTCATCCCGATCGTTGACCGTGGCGGCCAGTGCGGTTTCAACGCCTTCTTCACCCACTTTCTGCGCGATGCGTTTGGTGCCGCTGGCGTAGAGTCGTGCGGTGTAGGAGCTTTCAGGATCGGCGGTTTTGCGCGAAGCCAGCAACTGCTCAAGCTGATAGAGGAACGTCCACTCAGGGACCGCCGGTGAGAAGCAGCTGGTGGTGCCCAGATGGCAGGTCGGGCCAATAGGATCCGCCAGCACTAACAGGGTGTCATTGTCGCAGTCAGGCGTGATGCTCACGACCTGCAAAAAATTGCCGGAGGTTTCGCCTTTGGTCCACAAACGATTTTTGGTGCGGGAGAAAAAGGTGACCTTGCCTTCTGCCAGCGTTTTCTCCAGCGCGGCCGGGTTCATGTAGCCATGCATCAGCACTTCGCCTGAGACGAAGTGCTGGACAATGACCGGCATCATGCCCTGTGTTTTATCCCAGTCGAGAAGGGCCTGTTGTTGTTCAGTTAGCACGCGCGAATCTCCACTCCGTTGTCGATCAGAAAGCTCTTCAGCTCACCAATATTAATAATCTGCTTATGGAATACCGAGGCGGCTAAAGCACCATCCACGTTAGCTTCGGTAAACGCATCCAGGAAGTGCTGCATGGTGCCTGCGCCGCCAGAGGCGATCAGGGGAACTTTGCAGACTTCACGCATTTTCTTCAGCTGCACCAGGTCATAGCCGTTACGCACGCCATCCTGATTCATCATGTTCAGCACGATCTCGCCTGCGCCCAGCTTCTGCACTTCCTGCACCCACTCCAGCGTTTCCCACTGTGTCACGCGGGTGCGCGCTTCGTCGCCGGTATACTGATTCACCTGATATTTACCGCTGGCTTCATCAAACCAGGTATCGATCCCGACCACAATACACTGCACGCCAAAACGGTCCGCGAGGCGGGTGATCAGCGTGGGGTCGGCCAGCGCCGGCGAGTTAATCGAAATCTTATCTGCGCCAAACTCCAGAATGCGCGCTGCGTCTTCCGGGGTTTTAATGCCGCCCGCGACGCAGAACGGGATATCGATCACTTCCGCAACCCGCGATACCCAGCTTTTGTCGACGACCCGGCCATCGGATGAGGCGGTGATATCATAGAACACCAGCTCGTCGGCACCTTCGGCGGCATAGCGCTGCGCCAGCGGTACGATGTCGCCGATGATCTCGTGATTGCGAAACTGTACGCCTTTGACCACCTGGCCGTCACGTACGTCCAGGCAGGGAATTATCCGTTTTGCCAGCATGCGATCGCCTCCGAAACAGTGAATTTATCTTCCAGCAGCGCACGTCCGACAATCACGCCCTGAACGCCGCTGCCGCGCAGGGCGGCGATATCATTGAGGTCGCCAATGCCACCCGAGGACTGAAAAGCAATCGTCGGGAAGCGCGCCGTCACTTCCTGATAGAGCGCAACATTGGAGCCGCTCAGGGTGCCGTCGCGAGAAATGTCGGTGCACAGCACGTGCTTCAGGCCCACCTGCTGAAAGTCGGTAATCACCTCTTCCAGCGTGACACCCGCCGCTTCCTGCCAGCCACTGATTGCCACTTCTTTGCGGTTACTGGCATCAATGCGCACATCTAACGCAAGCACAATCGCCTCTGCGCCAAATTCCGCAAACCACCGTTTTACCTCTTCAGGCTGTTTCACCGCGGTGGAACCGACCACCACACGACTCGCTCCGGCTTCAAGCAGCGCATGAACATCGTCACGGCTGCGAATGCCGCCACCGACCTGCACCGTCACATCAACGCCATCCAGCAGGGTTTTCAGCAGCGCGATCTGGCGTTTCGCCGGATCTTTCGCGCCGGTTAAATCCACCAGATGCAGCACGGTCGCGCCCTGGCGAACGTAATCCTGCAGACGCGGCAGCGGATCGCTGCCGTAATCGCGCTGCTGACCATAATCGCCCTGATGCAGACGAACCACTTTGCCGTCAATTAAATCTAACGCGGGGATAATCATTACATCTCCAGGAAGTTTTTCAGCAGCTGCGCGCCCGCTTTGCCCGAGCGTTCAGGATGGAACTGGACGCCAAAGAAGTTATCTTTCTGCACCGCGGCGGTGAAAGCTTCACCGTAGTGACACTGGGCGATAGTGCTGGCGTTGACCGGCATGGCATAGCTGTGGACGAAGTAGAAATAGCAGCCTTCGTCGATGCCACGGAACAGATGATTGCCCGCCTGCGCGGTAATCTGGTTCCAGCCCATGTGTGGCAGCGGCAGGCCGTGCGTGTCCATTAATGACACCGGCTCATCGATAATCCCCAGCGTCGGCACGCCGCCGTTTTCATCGCTGCCGCGACCCAGCAGCTGCATACCCAGGCAGATCCCCAGCACCGGCTGGGTACAGGCTTTGACCAGATCGATCAGGTCACGCTCTTCCAGCTGATTCATTGCCGCCTGCGCGGTGCCGACGCCGGGCAGAAACAGTTTGTCGGCACGCAGCACCACATCGGGATCGCGGCTCACTTCCGGGGTGTAGCCCAGACGTTCAATCGCCCATTTCACCGACGACAGGTTGGCGCAACCGGTATCCATGATCACCACGTTCATCACAGCACTCCCTTCGAGCTTGGCAGCGTATTGCCCTCAACGCGGATCGCCTGACGCAGCGTACGGCCAAAGGCTTTAAACAGGCTCTCGACGCGGTGATGGTCATTCTTGCCTTTAGTTTTAAGATGCAGGGTGCTCATCATGGCGTAGGAGAGTGAGCTGAAGAAGTGCTCGACCATCTCGGTGCTGAGGTCGCCCACGCGCTGATAGTTGAACTCCGCTTTGAACTCGATGTGCGGACGGCCGGAGATATCCAGCGCGCAGCGCGCCAGACATTCATCCATCGGCAGCACAAAACCGAAACGGCCAATGCCACGCTTGTCGCCCAGCGCCTTCAGCAGCGCTTCGCCCAGTGCCAGACCGGTATCTTCCACCGTGTGGTGATCGTCAATATAGAGATCGCCTTTCACTTCGATGTTCATGCGGAACCCGCCGTGTACGGCGATCTGGTCCAGCATGTGGTCGAAGAAACCCACGCCGGTATTAATCTTGCTGCCGCCTTCGCGATCCAGCCACAGTTCTACCCGCACCTGTGTCTCTTTGGTGTTGCGCTGCACCAGCGCATGGCGGTCACGCTGGGTCAGACGCTGCTGGATAGTCTGCCAGTTCTGGCCGTCAGCACCGTAGCGGATAGGCTGGATGCCCATGTTCTCCGCCAGCTGGACATCGGTCAGGCGATCGCCAATCACGTAGCTGTTGGCGGTATCCAGCGCGCCTTCGGCCAGCCAGGCTTCCACCATTCGGGTTTTTGGCTTGCGACAGTCGCAGTGATCGTCCGGCATGTGCGGGCAGATCAGCACATCGTCAAACGCAATGCCCTGCGAGGTCAGGATCTGCATCATCAGATTGTGCGGGCCATCGAAATCGGCCTGCGGGAAACCCGGGGTGCCAAGACCATCCTGGTTAGTGATCATGACCAGGCGATAACCGGCGGCCTGCAGTGCCAGCAGCGCCGGGATAACATCTGGCTCAAACGCCAGCTTATCCATGCGGTCCACCTGATAATCTTCAGGCGGCTCAGAGATTAACGTACCGTCGCGGTCAATAAAAAGGGTCTTCTGGCTCATGCTTGCTCCACAGAAAAGGCTTGCAGCGCGGCGATCACTCGTTCGCACTCTTCACGCGTGCCGATGGAGATGCGCAGGCATCCCGACAGGCCCGGATTTTTGTTCTGATCACGCAGGATAATGCCCTGATCCCATAAGGTTTTGAAGACTTTTGGTGAATCGGTAAAGCGCGCCAGCACATAGTTGGTTTCACTGGAGAAAACCTGCTCAACGCAGGCCAGCTGAGTCAGTTCAACCTGCAGCCAGCTACGATTCTCATTCAGCTGTGCCACATGCTCACGCATCAGCGCAATTCCCTGGTCGCTCAGCGCCTGACCGGCGACATCGGCCACCGGTGTGGCCAGCGGGTAGGGCGCAATCACCTTCATCAGCAGGTCGATGACCGGCTTATTCGCCAGCGCAAAGCCGCAACGCAGGCCAGCCAGCGCAAAGGCTTTAGAAAGCGTACGCAGGATCACCAGATGCGGATAATCCTTCAGCCAGCCGGTCAGGGTCGCCTGCGGGCAGAACTCAATGTAGGCTTCATCTGCGACGACCAGCGCTTTACCGGCGGTCATTGCCAGCAGCTGACGGATGTCGTCCTGATTGATCAGGTTGCCGGTCGGGTTGTTCGGGCTGCAGAGGTAAACCACTTTGACGCCATCCAGCTGCTCTGCAATGGCAGGCAGGTTCAGCTGCCAGTCGGTCAGGGCCGGGACGGTGCGGTATTCAATGCCGATGGTTTCGGCGCTGACGCTGTACATGCCATAGGTCGGTGGACAGAACAGAATCGCATCCTGACCCGGCTCACAGAAGGCACGCATGATCAGTTCGATGGCTTCATCTGCGCCACGGCTCACCAGCACCTGCTCCGGCGTTAAGCCTGCATAAGCCGCGTAGCGCTCAATCACCCGTTTAGGCTGACATTCCGGATAGCGGTTCAGCGTCTGCTGCGACAGCTCAAACGGCACCGGCAGCGGAAACTCGTTGGCATTGAGCCAGACATCTCCGTTGCCACCCAGACGACGCGCCGACATATAGGGCGTCAGGGCGCGCACATTGGCGCGCGCCAGCTGCTCAATATCCTGACTCATGCTTGCTCCTTCAGTGCGGCAACGCGCAGGGTGACGGCATTCTTATGGGCATCCAGCTGCTCGGCGGCGGCCAGGGTTTCAATGGTGGCGGCCAGGTTCAGGAAGCCCTGCGGCGTCAGCTCCTGCACCGTCATGCGTTTCTGGAAATCGGCCAGGCCCAGGCTGGAACAGGTCGAGGTGTAACCGTAGGTCGGTAACACGTGATTGGTGCCAGAGGCGTAATCGCCCGCGGACTCCGGCGACCAGTCACCTAAAAATACCGAACCGGCGCTGGTGATCGACTCCACCAGATCGCGCGGCTGACGCGTCTGCAGAATCAGGTGCTCCGGGCCGTAGAGATTAGAGATCGCGACACACTGCTCAAGGTCACGCGCCACGATCAGGCGGCTGCTTTCCAGCGCCTGACGCGCTGTGGCAGCCCGCGGCAACTGCGCCAGCTGCTGCTCAACCGCGACCGCGACCGCCTCGGCCAGCTTTAATGAAGGCGTCAGCAGAATCACCTGCGAGTCGGGACCATGCTCTGCCTGTGAAAGCAAATCAGACGCGACAAACGCGGGCGTGGCGCCTTCATCCGCAATCACCAGCACTTCAGAAGGACCCGCTGGCATATCAATCGCCGCGCCATCGAGTCGCTGACTTACCTGACGTTTCGCTTCTGTCACCCAGGCGTTGCCCGGGCCAAAAATCTTATCCACGCGTGGCACGGTTTCGGTGCCGAAGGCCATCGCGGCGATGGCCTGCGCGCCGCCTACCTGGAACACCTCTTCTACGCCGCACAGCTGGGCGGCATACAGGATCTCATCGGCAATCGGCGGCGGCGAACAGAGCACCACGCGGCCACAGCCAGCGATACGGGCCGGGGTCGCCAGCATCAGCACGGTGGAGAAGAGCGGGGCGGAACCACCAGGAATATAGAGTCCGACCGATTTCACCGGACGGGTAATCTGCTGGCAGCGTACGCCTGGCTGGGTTTCCACATCCACCGGCGGCAGGATCTGCGCGTTGTGGAAGGTTTCGATATTGCCCACCGCGACGGCCATCGCCTGCTTCAGCTCGTCACTCAGACGTAAGCTGGCTTCTGCGATTTGCTGCGCGGTAACACGCAGGTTATCCACCTGCGCTTTGTCGAAGCGGGCGCTGAACTGGCGCAGGGCGTCATCACCGTTCAGCTTTACCTGCTCCAGTACATCGCGCACCGTCATCGTCACGTTTTCAGAGGCGGCGATAGCGGGACGTAACAGCAGCGCCTGCTGCTGTTCGGGGGTACACTGCTGCCACTCAATCGGGGTAGAAAAGGCCATGGCTTACTCCATCATCTTCTCAATAGGCAGCACCAGAATCGAACTGGCACCCAGCGCTTTCAGTTTTTCCATGGTTTCCCAGAACAGGGTTTCGCTGCTGACCATGTGCATCGCCACGCGGCTGACATCGCCTGCCAGCGGCAGCACGGTCGGGCGCTCTGCGCCAGGCAGCAGGCTGATTACTTCTTCCAGGCGCTCACTCGGCGCGTGCAGCATGATGTACTTCGATTCACGCGCTTTAATCACGCCCTGAATACGGGTCATCATCTTGTCGATCAGCTCCTGCTTCGCGGCAGGCATCTCGCCGTCACGCTGGATCAGCACCGCTTTTGAACGATAGATTACTTCAACTTCGCGCAGGCCATTGGCTTCCAGCGTAGCACCGGTAGAGACCAGGTCGCAGATGGCATCAGCCAGACCGGCACGGGTCGCCACTTCTACGGAACCGTTCAGTAAACAGGTCTTAAAGCTGACGCCTTTTTTGTCGAGGTATTGTTTTAACAGGTGCGGATAGGAGGTGGCGATACGGGATTTATCCAGGCATTCCGGGCCGGTGTACTCGGCATCTGTCGCCATCGCCAGTGACAGACGGCAACCGCCGAAGTCGAGGCGGCGCAGCGTAAAGTAGCGCGGATCTTCACCCTGGGCACGGCGCGACAGCAGCTCTTCTTCCAGCACGTTCTCGCCGATGATGCCTAAATCGACCACACCATCCATCACCAGGCCAGGAATATCGTCATCGCGCACGCGCAGGATGTCGATCGGCATGTTCTCCGCAAACGCAATCAGGCGCTGTTGCTGAAGGTTGATTTTAACGCCGCAGCGCGCCAGCAGTTCGCGTGAATCATCACTTAAACGGCCAGATTTCTGCATAGCTATGCGTAAACGGGTGTTATCTAACATGGTTCCTGTCCTCTTAATTCGGTCCTGAATGTGTGGTTACGTCAGCCCATAAAAAAACCCCCGGAAGACGATCTTCCGGGGGTTCTCTTGCGTTCACACCACTGGAAGATCTTGAAAGTCTTCCAGCACCAATCGCCTGAAAGACTAGTCAGGATGATGGTGGTGATGATGGTTGAACTGAACGCGTGTCATAATAATCTCGTCGATGAATGAGTATTCATTTGTGGGGTTTAACCTAGCGAAGATGGCTGCGCTTGGCAACACTTTTTTAAACGGGCGGTTCGGAAAGCGCTGAAACAGGTTGTTATGGTTTGCAATCCGGGGGCAAACTACGGTGAAGTCAGGGTTGATGTTTCACGTCAGGAGTCAAAATGAAGAAGGTCGCGATTGTGGGACTGGGCTGGTTAGGCATGCCGCTGGCCACGGCGTTAACGGCGCGAGGCTGGCAGGTCACCGGCAGCAAAACCACGCCAGACGGTGTAGACGCGGCACGCCGCTGCGGCATTGAGGCGTTCCAGCTGGAACTGACGCCGGAACTGCTCTGTGATGCTGCCGATATTGAGCCGCTATTCAACGTCGATGCGCTGATCGTTACACTGCCCGCCAGCCGCACTGCGGAAGGGGGCGAAGCCTATCTGCAGGCGGTGCAGAATGTGGTCGATACCGCGCTGGTTTATAAGGTACCGCGCATTATCTTTACCAGTTCCACCTCAGTCTATGGCAGCAGCGCCGGCGCTAAGCGGGAAAACAGCCCGCTGGACGCAGAAACGGTGGCCGGAAAGACGCTGGTTAAACTGGAGAACTGGCTGCACGATCTGCCGGGCACCAGCGTGGATATCGTGCGGCTGGCCGGTCTGGTCGGACCAAAGCGCCATCCGGGACGCTTCCTCGCCGGCAAGCAGGATGTGGCCAATGGCTCGCAGGGCGTGAATCTGGTGCATCTGGATGATGTGGTTGAGGCAATTACGCTGCTACTGCAGTCGCCCAAAGGGGGACGGGTCTACAATCTGTGTGCCTCGAAACATCCCTCGCGTGACACCTTCTATCCTGCGGTCACGCACCAGCTTGGGCTGCAGCCGCCGCAGTTCGCACCCGAGGCGGAAAAGAATAGCGGCAAGCTGATTGATGGTTCCCGCATCTGTAGCGAACTCGGTTTTGAGTACCGCTATGACGACCCGATTAAAATGCCACTGGAGTGATACGCGGCTGGCGCTGTTGCGGGGGCTGAGTGCTCCCGCTCTGATAGGTGAAAGTTCTGCTCTTCCTGTAGTTACAACATACTATAACAGTTTAAACAACATGGCAGAATGTGCCCCGCTGAAAGACCTGTTTTCATCAGGCCAGACAGCCAGGTCTGGCCCTCAGCCTCACACCCCTAACCGATCCCTCAACGCATACCACACCGCGCCCATCGCCGTTAGCGGCACCTTAAATCGTCGCCCACCGGGAAACGGCAGGTGAGGCAGGCGGGCGAAGGCATCAAAACGCTCGGCGTCGCCGCGTAACACTTCGCTGATCAGCTTGCCGGAAAGATGCGTACTGGTTACGCCATGACCGCTGTCACCCTGCATAAAATAGACATTCTTCTCCAGTCGGCCAAACTGCGGCATGCGCGACAGCGTCAGGAGGAAATTGCCGCTCCAGCTGAAGTCCAGCTTCACGTTCTGCAACTGCGGGAAAGTGCGGCGCAGCTTGGGCCGGATCAACGCTTCAATATCGGCCGGTTCCCGTGCGCCATAAACCACGCCGCCGCCATAGAGCAGCCGGTTGTCCGCCGTCAGACGGAAGTAATCCAGCAGATAGTTACAATCTTCCACACAGTAGTTGTTCGGCATCAGCGACAACGCCTGGTCGGGTGACAGCGATTCGGTTGCCACAATCTGCGATCCGCACGGCATGCTTTTCCTGCTCAGTCGCGGTTCCAGCTGCGGGGCAAGATAGGCATTCCCGGCGAAGATCACAAAGGTCGCGCTGACCTCGCCCTGGGCGGTTTTTACCCGGTTTGGTGTGCCATAAACCACACTGGTCGCCGCGGACTGTTCATAGATGCGTCCGCCATGTCGCCGGATCGCCTCCGCTTCCCCCAGCGCCAGGTTCAGCGGATGCAGATGGCCGCCGCGCCGGTCCAGCAGCCCGCCAACGTAGCGTTCGGTAGCGACTTCACGGCGAATGGCTCGCTCATCCAGCAGTTCCAGATCATGATTCCCATACTGCTGCCATAACGCTTTCTGTTTTCGCAGATGTGCCATCTGGCGCGCATTCAGGGCCGCAAAAACGCCGCCAGGCCGGTAATCGCAGTCAATCGCGTACCGCTTAATGCGATCGCGGATGATTTCAGCGCCTTCAAACATCATGCTGCCCAGCATACGGGCGCTCTCTTTACCGTAGCGCTGCTCAATCACATCCACGTCGCGGCTGTAGGAGTTCACCACCTGACCGCCGTTACGCCCGCTGGCACCAAAGCCGACCCGCGCCGCTTCCAGCACAACCACGTCATAGCCTACCTCGGTCAGATGCAGCGCCGCCGAAAGACCGGTGAAACCGCCGCCAATAATGCAGACGTCACACTGAATGCTCTCCTGTAATGTCGGCCAGGGCGCATGCGGATTGGCGGTCGCTGCGTAATAACTCTCCACGTAATTCATAACAATCTCCGGAATGCGCCTAAAAGTTGGCTGGCGTATGGGCACTGACAATGCGGCAGGGGATTTCAGCACGGTTGGTGAAACTGTGTGGTAAGCCCGTATCAATGACGTAGCTCTCTCCGGCGGAGAGATGATAGTGCTCTCCGTTGATGACCAGCGTAATCTCTCCTTCCAGCAGCGTGCCGGTCTCTTCGCCCGGATGACGCAGCTTCTCGCCGGTGCTGGCACCGGGTTGATAAGTTTCCAGCAGCATGCCCAGCGTGCGCTGTGCACGGCCATTGTCGATAAGCTTCAGCGAAACCCCCTGACTGCCAATCTCCAGCAGGTCGCTGGCGCGGACAATGACCTTCGGTTCCGCATCCGGTTTGGGTTCCGAGAAGAACTCTGACAGCGAGAGCCCATAGACTTTCAGCAGCTTCTGCAGGGTGCTGACCGCCGGGCTGACCTTATCCTGTTCAATGGTGCTGATGGCGCTATGGGTCAGTCCGGCCAGTTCGGCGACACGGCGTTGCGACAGCCCCAGTGTCTGCCGGATCTGCGCCAGCCGTCGTCCCGGCGCCAGCGTGGCATCACTCATTTTCTTTTTCCTTGTGATAACGAATGGCGGCCTGAATAAAGCCACTGAAGAGCGCCTGCGATCCCGCCGTGTGTTCCGGCTGCCACTCGGGATGCCACTGCACCGCCAGGGCGAAGGGATGATGGCGCAGACTCACCGCCTCAATCAGGCCATCCGGCGCGCGCGCTTCAACGCGCAACTGCGGGCCCGGTTCGCGTACCCCCTGATGATGCAGTGAATTGACCGCCAGCGGACTGTTGCTGTCCAGCAGCGTCGCCAGCAGGCCGTCGGGTTCAATAGTGATTGGATGCACCTGAGCATACTGCTGCTCCAGCGGCAGCGTCTCATCTTCATGGTGACGCTGAAACGACGGCTGCCCGCTGAGCTCTCGCCACAGCGCGCCACCATTCGCCACCACCAGCTCCTGCAGCCCACGGCAGATCCCGAACATCGGCATCTTGTGGCTGGTGGCCCAGGTGATCAGCTGAAAGGCGAGATGGTCACGGCCCGGATCGGCATGCAGCTCTTCGCCCGCCTCGCCATAATGCCAGGGTTCGATATTGCTGGGGCTGCCGGTCAGCAGCAGACCATCCAGAACAGCCATAGCGTTTTCTAATAGATGAGGCGCATTCATCAGACTGTGGGGCAGGGCCAGTGGTACGCCACCCGCAAGGACAACCGCATCGGTATACTTATTGTGAACCGTCTGGCTCGGATGGCCTCCCAGATCCTTCTGGCACATCACTACGCCAATCAACGGCTTGTCAAAAATAATGCCCATCTCACGTCCTCGCATCGCTGTTCGAAATATCTACCGAAAGGGCACGTCTGGCGGTTAAGTGTGCAATATTTTTTCAATCTAGCAATCTGCTGTTTGTTCTTCAAACAGATTTGTTACATTTGCACACTTTTTATGTTGGCGCTATGTTAGTGGTGTGGCTGTTATTTTGAGCATTACGCAAACCTAATAGGGGCGGGTGAGATCATGACTAACCTGGTAGAAGTGGAAGACTTCACGCTTCACAGTGAAGAGAAACGAACCAGCGCGTTCCAGCTTGAGGTGAAAACCTGGCTGGAGCGCCATCCTGACACGCAGTATGTCGACATCCTGTTAAATGATTTAAATGGTGTGTTCCGCGGTAAGCGCATTCCGGTCTCTGCGCTGCCTAAGCTGGAAAAAGGGTGTTATTTCCCCGCCTCGGTGTTTGCCATGGATATCCTTGGCAACACAGTAGAAGAAGCGGGACTCGGTCAGTCACTGGGCGAACCCGATAATCTCTGCCTGCCCGTCACCGGTACTTTAGTTCCCTCCGCGTCTGACCCTCAGCACATTGCGCAACTGCTGTTAACCATGTGCAACCAAGATGGCACTCCCTTTGACGTTGAACCCCGAAATGTCCTTAACCGGCTGTGGCAACAGCTGCGTAACCGAGGTCTGTTTCCGGTGGTAGCGGTAGAGCTGGAGTTCTATCTGGTGGACAAAAAGCGCGATGCCGAAGGCTTTATCCAGCCGCCGTGTTCGCCCGGCAGTGATGAACGCAATATGCAGAGCCAGGTCTACTCGGTAGATAACCTCGATCATTTCGCCGATGTGCTGCGTGACATCGACGATCTGGCCCGTCAGCAGGGCATCCCGGCCGATGGTGCGCTGGCGGAAGCCTCGCCCGGACAGTTTGAAATTAACCTGCATCATACCCGCGACGTGCTGCGGGCCTGTGACCATGCGGTGCAGCTGAAGCGACTGATTCGTCAGGTGGCAGAAAACCACGGTATGACCGCGACGTTTATGGCGAAGCCCTATGAGGAGTATGCGGGCAGCGGCATGCATGTGCATATCAGCATGCTGGATGCCGCCGATCACAACGCCTTCGCCTGCGATGACGGCAGTGATTCGCCGCTGATGAAACGGGCGCTGGCTGGGATGATCGATCTGATGCCCGCCTCAATGGCGCTGCTGGCACCCAATGTGAATGCCTATCGCCGTTTTGTTCCGGACGCCTATGTGCCGTTGCAGGCATCGTGGGGCCATAACAACCGGACCGTTGCGCTGCGGGTGCCGTGCGGGGATATCGACAATCATCGTATTGAGTACCGGGTTGCGGGCGCGGATGCTAATCCCTACATGGTGGTATCGGCTATTCTTGCCGGGATGCTGCATGGGCTGGATACCCAGTTGCCGTTGCCCCATCCGGTCACCGGCAACGGTCACCATGCCGAGGGTCTGGCACTGCCGATCCGCCAGAGCGATGCGCTGTATGAGTTTGACAACAGCTATCCGCTGCAGAAGTTACTGGGCGAACGCTTTGCCAGTGTCTGGCACAGCTGTAAGCATCATGAACTGATGCAGTTTGAACGGCTGATTACGTCGACCGAGATCGACTGGATGCTGAAAAATGCCTGACAGGTTTTTTTACCTGTCATCTGACGCGCTTTTTTTTGCATAAGATGCCCCGATGGCTTGTATTCCTGCCACGGGTTAGGGCAGAATACGCGGCCTGCAAAATCAGATGATAACCGACGCTAACCGCGCCGGTTATTTTTTTGCATCCAGTTTTATTAGAGCGTTTTTTGCTGACTTAACCGAGGCCGGGCACGCACCCGGATAGATAAACACTGAAAACACGCATAAGCGTGAGATTGAGGATTAAAAGATGGGGATGTTTTACACTCTGCCAGCCAACGCTGGTACGCGTTTTCGTGATGACTACGGCGCCGCGTTAACCGCTAACCTTACTCCCTGTCGCTTAATGCGCAGTTGCCCTGTGACCCAGCCCAGCCAGGTTGTCGCACATGGGGGACTGAAGCATGTCGCTTAATACCTCCGCCGCACCGCAGCGTGCGCAACTCAAAAAAACACTCACGTTACTTCCGGTCGTCATGATGGGCTTAGCCTACATGCAGCCTATGACCCTGTTCGATACCTTTGGCATCGTTTCCGGGCTGACCGAAGGTCACGTCGCCACCGCTTATGCTTTCGCGCTGATTGCGATTCTGTTCACTGCCGTGAGTTACGGTAAGCTGGTACGCCGCTTCCCCTCTGCGGGCTCCGCTTATACCTACGCTCAGAAGGCGATCAGTCCGCACGTCGGCTTTATGGTCGGCTGGTCATCACTGCTGGACTACCTGTTCATGCCGATGATCAACATCCTGCTGGCTAAAAACTACTTCGAATCGCTGGTGCCGGGCATCCCGTCGTGGATTTTTGTGGTGTTGCTGGTCGGGTTTATGACGCTCTCTAACCTCAAGGGCATCAAAACCGTCGCCAACTTCAACAGTGTGATTGTGGTGCTGCAGGTGGTTGTCATGGTCGGGATTACCGCGATGGTAATCTACGGTGTGGCAAGCGGCGTTGGTTCCGGCACGCTGGTGAGCAGCCGTCCATTCTGGTCTGAGAATGCGCATGTGGTGCCGATGATTACCGGTGCGACGATACTCTGTTTCTCGTTCCTCGGCTTTGATGGCATCAGTTCGCTGTCGGAAGAGACCAAAGATGCAGAACGCACCATTCCGCGCGCTATTTTCCTGACCGCGCTGATTGGTGGTGTGATCTTTATCGCGGCATCTTACTTCCTGCAGCTCTACTTCCCGGACATCACACGCTTCCAGCACCCGGACTCATCGCAGCCTGAAATCATGCTGTTCGTGGCCGGTAAAGCGTTGCAGGTCGGCATCCTGATCTTCTCGGTGGTCACGGTGCTGGCATCCGGTATGGCGGCGCACGCTGGCGTCTCGCGTCTGATGTATGTGATGGGCCGTGATGGTGTGTTCCCGGAGCGTTTCTTCGGTTACATCCATCCGAAATGGCGTACCCCGTCGCTCAACGTGCTGCTGGTGGGTGCGATTGCGCTGATGGCGATTAACTTCGACCTGGTGACCGCAACCGCGCTGATTAACTTTGGTGCGCTGGTGGCGTTTACCTTCGTTAACCTGTCGGTGATTGCGCAGTTCTGGGTCCGTGAGAAGCGTAACCGCACGCTGAAAGATCACGTTCAGTATCTGCTGCTGCCGCTGCTTGGCGCGCTGACGGTGGGAGCGCTGTGGGTGAACCTGGAAGAGAGTTCTATGGAGCTGGGCCTGATCTGGGCCGCCATCGGGATTATCTACCTGGCGTTCGTAACCCGCAGCTTCCGTAATCCGGTGCCGCAGTTCAGCGAAGAAGTTTAATTACGCTCACGTTGCCGCCTTCCCGGTCTCAGGGAAGGCGGCGACAGCTTAACCAGCCAGTACCAGTTCACAGCTCCCCGCACTTAACAACTCCCGCGCCGACTCACTCAGATGCGTATCTGTCACTACCCGATCAAAGCTCTCCAGCGGTAAAGCCAGAAACGTCGCAATCCTGTTGTACTTCGAACTGTCACTCAGCAATACCCGCTTACTGCTCACTTCACTCACCGCCTGCTTCACCATCACTTTATCTTCATCCGGCGTAAACAAGCCACGCGGCCCCCAGCAGGAGGCGGAAATAAAGGCAATATCAATGGCCAGTTGACGCAGGCTGCGTGCCGCCGACTCCCCGACACAGGAGCGGTTCTCCCGGCATACGGTGCCGCCCGTGTGAATAACCCGGCACTGACTGGCCTCCATCAGCAGATTCGCCACCATAAAATCATTGGTCACCACCAGTAAATCATCGCGATCCACCACTTCTCTTGCCAGCGCTAACGTCGTGGTTCCGGCATCCAGGTAGATGCAGCTGTTACGTGGGATCTGTCGGGCGGCGGTGCGACCAATTGCGCGCTTCTCCTCATTGTAGAGGGCGCTTTTCGTCAGATGTGACGGCTCAGCCGCCAGCCGGTCGGCTGAGCGCACGCCGCCGGAGACCGACAGCACGGCCCCTTGCTCCTCCAGTTTCTGCACATCACGGCGTATGGTCATGTGTGACACACCCAGCCGTTCAGTGAGTTCTGCAATGCTCACCACGCCACGATCGGCCACCAGCGCAAGAATCTGTTGATGACGTTCAACCGGAATCATATCGGCTCCCTGATGATTACCATTTTTTCACATTATAAAGGATCTGCCGGTTAACCAGAACAAATAATAACAGCGGCAATCCCGGCAACGGCGGCGCTAACTGCACTGCGGCAGGGCCGGTGCTGCCAATCTGGTAATGTTAAAAATTGTTCTGGTTCACATCTGGAATGTTTTTTTGTGAGCGGAAACACATTTTTGCCGACAGTAAACTGGCAGGATTAACAGTAACAAACAAATAATCACTTAAATTAACAGTGGAGGCGTATCGTGCCAGCTGAAAATATCTGCGTTATCGGGTTAGGTTCCATGGGCATGGGGGCCGCGAAATCCTGCCTGCGTGCCGGCCTCAATACCTGGGGTGTCGATTTGAATCCCGCCGCGCTTGAGAACTTACGCCAGGCAGGCGCGCGTGATGCGCAGCCTTCAGCATCCGCCTTTGCAGAACAGCTTGATGCCGTTTTGCTGCTGGTGGTTAATGCGCAGCAGGTTAACGCCATTCTGTTTGGTGAAGAGGGCCTGGCCGCAAAACTGCGTCCCGGCACCGTGGTCATGGTCTCATCCACATTGTCCGCCCGGGATGCGCAGCAGATTGAACAACAGCTGGCGCAATATCAGCTGCTGATGCTGGATGCACCGGTCTCCGGCGGTGCCGCTAAAGCGGCCAGCGGTGAGATGACGGTGATGGCGTCCGGCAGTGAAGCGGCCTTTACGCAACTGCAATCTGTACTGGATGCCGTGGCAGCCAAAGTGTATCGCGTGGGCAGTGAGATCGGCCTCGGGTCAACCGTCAAAATTATCCATCAGCTGCTGGCAGGTGTTCACATCGCGGTCGGGGCAGAAGCGATGGCGCTGGCGGCGCGTGCCGGCATCCCGCTGGAAACCATGTATGAAGTGGTCACCAACGCCGCAGGCAATTCATGGATGTTCGAAAACCGCATGCGGCATGTGGTGGACGGCGACTATAGCCCGAAATCGGCGGTCGATATCTTTGTGAAAGATCTCAACCTGGTGGCCGATACCGCGAAAGCCCTGCACTTCCCGCTGCCGCTGGCCTCAACCGCCCTCAATATGTTCACCGAAGCCAGCAACGCCGGTTACGGCCGGGAAGATGACAGTGCAGTAATTAAAATCTTCAGCGGCATCACGCTGCCGCAGGCAGAGGAGAAAATCTGATGCGGCTTGGCGTGATAGCGGACGATTTTACCGGTGCGACTGACATTGCCAGTTTTCTGGTGCAGAACGGGCTGACCACTATTCAGTTCAACGGCATTCCTGACAGCGAGGAAACCACAGAGGCGCAGGCGATTGTGGTCAGCCTGAAGAGCCGCTCCTGTCCGGCAGACCAGGCGGTTGCTCAGTCGCTGGCTGCGCTGGCCTGGCTGCAGAAGCAGGGCTGTGAGCGTTTCTACTTCAAATATTGTTCCACCTTCGACAGTACCGCGCAGGGCAATATCGGTCCGGTAACCGACGCTCTGCTGCAGGCGC
This sequence comes from Pantoea sp. BJFS-204, assembly GCF_049310725.1. NCBI lineage: Bacteria > Pseudomonadati > Pseudomonadota > Gammaproteobacteria > Enterobacterales > Erwiniaceae > Pantoea > Pantoea sp. BJFS-204. The sequence goes on from NZ_JBMOWE010000001.1 coordinate 542,894, forward strand.
TGGGTGAAACGCAGACGGTAATCTGTCCGGCGCTGCCGGTGAATGGCCGCACCGTTTATCAGGGCTACCTGTTTGTCGGCGATCAGCTGCTGTCAGATTCCGGTATGCGGCATCATCCGGTCACACCGATGCACGACAGTAACCTGTTGCGGCTGATGACATCACAGGCGACGGGCAAAGCCGGGCTGATCGCTGCGGCACAGGTCGAGCAGGGCGCTGAGTCAGTACGGCAGGCGCTGGGTCAGCTGGCGGCGCAGGGGATCAACTACGTCGTAACTGACGTCCTGCATCAGGAACATCTGTTGACCCTGGGCGAAGCACTGAGCGATCTGCGCCTGGTCACCGGCGGTTCCGGGCTGGCCATCGGTCTGGCACGGCAGTGGGCGACGGCTCAGAGTGATGCAAAAGCGGAGCAGGCAGGCCGTCCGCAGGGCGATCGCGCCGTGGTGCTTTCCGGTTCCTGTTCACAGATGACCAATCGTCAGGTCGCCGCGTACCGCCAGCTGGCACCGGCCTGCGAAGTTGAGACTGAACGCTGTCTGGACGATGCCGGGGCTTATGCCCGGCAGTTATGCGACTGGGTGGAAGCGAACAGCGATCGGACGCTGGCACCCCTGCTGTTTGCCACCGCTGACGCGCAACAATTGCAGGCGATTCAACAGCGTTTTGGCGCTCAGCGCAGTAGCGAAGCCGTTGAGCAGCTGTTTGCTGCCGTCACCCGCGAGCTGAAACGGCGCGGATGGCAGCGCTTTATCGTGGCGGGTGGCGAAACCTCCGGCGTGGTCGCGCAGAGCCTGGGTGTGACGGCCTTTCACATCGGTCCGACGATTTCGCCCGGCGTGCCCTGGGTGCGCGATATTCATCAGCCGCTCTCTCTGGCACTGAAATCGGGCAATTTTGGCGATGAAGATTTCTTCCGCCGCGCGCAAACGGAGTTTACTGATGTCTGAATCTTTCTCTTTAACGGAACAGCAGGCGCGTGACGAGATGGTGCGTCTTGGCGCTTCGTTCTTTCAGCGCGGCTATGCCACCGGCTCGGCGGGCAACCTCTCAATGTTGCTGGAGGATGGCAATCTGCTGGCGACTCCCACCGGTTCATGCCTGGGTGAATTACAGGGTGACCGGCTGGCCAAAGTCACGCCTGACGGCGAATGGATCTCAGGCGATAAACCCTCCAAAGAGATTGCGTTTCACCGCGCGCTCTATCTGAATAATCCCGACTGCAGGGCGGTGGTGCATCTGCATAGCCACTACCTGACGGCGCTTTCCTGTTTACAGGGGCTGGACACGGACAACTGCATCCGTCCGTTTACCCCCTATGTGGTGATGCGTGTCGGTGATGTGCCGGTTGTGCCTTACTACAAGCCGGGTGATGGGCGACTGGCCGAGGATCTCGCGGCGCTGGCTCCACGTTACCGTGCCTTCCTGCTGGCGAATCATGGCCCGGTAGTAGTGGGGAAATCGTTGCAGGAAGCGGCAGACAACACTGAAGAGCTGGAGGAGACCGCCCGGCTGATCTTTACCCTGGGCGACCGCCCGATCCGTTATCTCAATGATGCCGAAGTGGCAGAATTAAGGAGCCGATAATGCCGAAGTTTGCTGCTAACCTTTCGACGCAATTTACTGAATTGCCGTTTGCTGAACGCTTCGCTGCAGCGGCAGAAGCCGGTTTCACCGCCGTCGAATTTCTGTTTCCTTATGACTATCCCGCCACGCAGATCAAGCAGTGGCTTGATGATAACCAGCTGGACTTGGTGCTGTTCAATACCGCACCCGGCAACGTCGCAGCGGGTGAGTGGGGCGTTTCGGCCATCCCCGGACGGGAAGCGGAAGCAAAGGCGGATATCGATCGCGCCCTGAGCTATGCGCTGGCGCTGAACTGCCCGCAGGTGCACATCATGGCGGCGACGGTGCCGCCCGACGCTGACCGTCAGCGCTACGTTGAGACCTTTATCAGCAATATGCGTTATGCGGCTGAGCGCTTTGCGCCGCACGGCATCATCCTGCTGATTGAGGCGCTTAATCCCACCACCAAACCCAACTATCTTTATGCCAGCCAGTATCAGACGCTGGAGATGGTCGAACAGATCGATCGCCCCAATGTCTTCACTCAGCTCGACCTGTTCCATGCGCAACGGGTGGATGGCAACCTCAGCCATCTGATTCGCCACTACGCCGGACGCTATCGGCATGTGCAGATTGCTTCGGCACCGGATCGTCATGAACCGGATGAGGGTGAAATCAACTACCCCTATCTCTACTCACTGCTGGATGAGGTCGGCTATTCCGGCTGGGTGGGCTGCGAATATATCCCGCGCGGCAGCACTACCGCTGGTCTTGGCTGGTTTGCGCCCTGGGCGAGAAAAACCTGATTTAATGGGCTAAAAAAACCGGTGTTTCGGCACCGGTTGAGATTTTTTCGTCCTTTTTCTGACCCTGCATCTGTTTATTCTGTACGCCGATAACCTAAAAAATATAACAATTTCTGAGGTTTACTATGTCCACCGCACTGCTGTTAGCCATAGCGACCGCCAGCATCGTGATCCTGCTGCTGCTGGTCATCAAAGCCAAAGTTCATCCCTTTGTCGCCCTGTTAATTGTCAGTCTGCTGGTGGCTATCGCCACCGGCATTCCGGCTGAAAAAATCATGGAGACGATTATCACCGGGATGGGCGGCCTGCTTGGTCACATCACCATCATCATCGTGCTTGGTGCCATGCTCGGGGCGATCATTGAAGCCTCGGGCGGTGCCGAGTCGCTGGCGCAGCGTTTCAGTAAAACGCTGGGGCTGAAGCGTACCGTTGCGGCATTGACCATGGCGGCCTTTATCCTCGGCATCCCGGTATTTTTTGAAGTCGGTTTTATCATTGTTATTCCGCTGATTTATGGCTTTACCAAAGTGGCGCGGGTCTCGCCGCTGAAGTTTGGCCTGCCGATGGCGGGTGTGATGCTGACGGTACATGTGGCATTGCCGACCCATCCGGGCGCAGCGGCGGCAGCCGGGATCCTGCACACCGACATGGGATGGCTGATGATACTGGGAATCGCGATTTCCGTGCCGGTCGGGATCATCGGCTACTACGTAGCGAAATTCATGAATCGTCGCCACTACCCTCTGTCGGTGGAGGTGCTGGAACAGTTGCAGATGGCGAAGCCGGAAGGGCAGGAAAAGAAGAATGAACCGGCACCACCCGGTGCGCTCACCATCAGCGGCCTGATTGTGGTCCCGATTGTATTGATCGTGCTGGGAACTCTGTCACACACACTGCTGGCTGAAGGGAGTCTGCTGCGTAGTGTGATGACCGTGATCGGCACACCGCCGATTGCCCTGCTGATTGCCTTAGGGCTGGCGGCCTGGCTGCTGGGCGTAAGGCGTGGCTGGAGCAAAGATAAGCTGGAAGATCTGACCGGCCGGGCCATTCCCACCTCAGCCAGCGTGATTCTGGTGGCCGGGGCCGGTGGTGCATTCGGCAAAGTGCTGGTGGAGTCGGGCGTGGGTAAAGCGCTGGCGGTCACGCTTGAAACGCTGCATCTGCCGCTGGTGCCAGCGGCATTTATCCTGTCGCTGGCGCTGCGTGCATCACAGGGTTCCGCCACGGTGGCGATCCTGACCACCAGCGGGCTGCTGACGCAGGCGGTGACCGGCGTGACGGATATGCAACGGGTACTGGTCACCCTGGCGGCCTGTTTTGGTGGTCTGGGATTGTCGCATGTCAATGATGCGGGATTCTGGGTGGTGACCCGTTATCTGGGACTTTCGGTGGCCGACGGTTTACGCACCTGGACGGTGCTGACAACGCTAATGGGGCTGAGCGGCTTTGCGCTGACCTGGCTGGCGTGGACCGTGCTCTGATTAAGCAGCATCAGAAAGTCTGACCTGGCAGGGGATACCGGGTCAGACTCTTAGTGCTTCAGGAAACCAACTCCTGCGCATAGAGATAGAGCGCTTTAAGCTGCCCAACTTTTTCTGCATCCGCTTCGTGCAGATTCGCCAGACCTTCCAGTTCCTGCATAAACGCCTGCACCCGATCGGCATTAAGCACGTCACGACGGTGCTGCAACCAGCGTTGCTGCTCGGCATCGTCCAGCGTGCCGGGGAAGTTACGCGCCCGGTAGCGGAACAGCAGTTTCGCTACCCGTGCACTCTCAAAGCTCAGGTCCAGCGCAGGCAGATTCGCGGGCGCGGTCTGGCGGATAATATTCATCCCCGCCCGGTCGGCATCACTGAAGAAGCCATCATAGAGTTGTGTGTCCACATCATCTGACGGTGCAAACGGCTCCGCTTCGGCAAACAGCGTGACCAGTTTTTCCCGCACGTCGGGCTGCTGACGCAGCAGCGCCAGATTCGCCAGGCAGTGCTGACGATCAATATTCAGCCGGGCCGCATCTTCCGGCCGCAGCGTACTGGCAGGCGCCAGCACCGGACACTTATTGATATGCACCAGTTTGACCGGCACCGCAGGCAGATCGCCGAGATCGTTTTTCGGCGTGTAAAGACGCTCACGCAGCGTGTCGGCATCCAGTTGCAGCAGCGGTGACATGTCGCCCGCCAGATCCACCACAATCAGCGCATTGCGGTTATCGGGATGCCAGGCCAGCGGTACGATCCAACTGGTGTTACCGCGCGCGGCACCGAACATGCCGGAGACATGAACCAGCGGTTTCATCTGCGGGATATCAATCAGGTTCATCAGCTTGTTTTTGTTACGATGGGTAAACAAAAACTCAAACAGTTTTGGCTGCTTCTCCTTCACCAGCTTCGCCATCGCCAGCGTGGCGTAAACGTCGGACATGGCATCGTGCGCATTTTCATGGGACACGCCGTTCGCTTTGGTCAGATGCTCCAGCCGGAAGCTGGGAAAACCTTCTTCATTCTCCGGCCAGTTGATCCCTTCTGGCCGTAACGCGTAGCAGGCACGCATCACGTCGAGCAGGTCCCAGCGTGAGTTGCCGTTTTGCCAGGCCCAGCCATAGGGATCGTAAAAGTTGCGATAGAAGATATTGCGCGTCACTTCATCATCGAAACGCACGTTGTTGTAGCCCACCACACAGGTTTGCTCCGTGGTGAACAACGCGTGGATGCGTTCAGCGAACTCAGCTTCGATCACGCCGCGACTCATCGCTATCTGCGGAGTAATGCCGGTGATCATCACCGCTTCGGGCTGTGGCAGATAGTCATCAGGCGGACGGCAGTAAAACACTTCGGGTTCGCCGACCGGATTAAACTCACTGTCGGTGCGCAGGCCGGCAAACTGGGCTGGCCGGTCACGAGAGGGGCTGGTGCCGAAGGTCTCGTAATCGTGGAAGAGGAAAGTGGGCTGTACGCGGTCGTTATTCAAATTTCATATCCGTTCATTGCGTTCACTAAACTGATGAACAGAAAGTCATCAGGCTTCCCGTTCGCTGGATGCCTTTCTTCATCGGCGCCTGGCTGCTGGTGCGAGAGCGGTGCCTTTGCCGGGCAAGGTCATACAGGCTCAGGCTTCACTCACTACATGGTAAACCATAATCCCACTGGCCTGAAGTTTCGGATGGTAGCGGGGGGCGTAGTATCTGACTGAGCGGTCAGGGGCAAGGAGTAAAGCGGACTTTTTACCTCTCAGGCTGCAGCTCGCTCATTTCATGTGCCACGATAGATAATATTCCGTTCGGCATATTTCCAGGTTATTGCTGCATACCGTAATTCCGGTGTTTCCAGATGCGTGCTGCTCATGCCGCTGGGTGCAAGACAGGGCGATACCGTGGTGACCTTAACGTTTTTCAGGATGATATTGAAATATTCAGTCTCAATTCCTGCATCAATTAGCCGTTACCTCCCCCCTGCAGGCATCAGCCATACCCGTCGCAGTTCATACTTTTTTTCAATTTATTCAAACCTTCACAACGCTTTTGCCGTAAAACGTGCGGCTGTTTCCGTTTCGTTTTAGAAATTTTCTCTCCCGTGCAATTAAGGATGAAGTGTTGAAAAGGCGTCTGCTGTTCACCGTTACCGCTACTGTTTTTTGGGCCTCGCTGGCGCAGGCTGATGCGATTCCCTTTCCTGTGACGCCTCCGGCGGTTGATGCGGCTTCCTGGGTGCTGATGGATGCCACTACAGGACAGGTTCTGACCGCTGGCAATCCCGATGAACGCCGTAATCCCGCCAGCCTGACCAAACTGATGACCGGTTACGTGGTTGATCGCGCCATTGACCAGAAGAAAATCAGCCGTGACGACATGGTTACGGTCGGAAAAGATGCCTGGGCGGCGGGTAATCCGGTGTTCAAAGGCTCCTCGCTGATGTTCCTGAAGCCAGGCGATAAGCTTAGCGTCCGGGATTTAAGCCGTGGCGTCATCATCGACTCCGGTAACGACGCCTGCGTTGCCCTGGCTGATTATGTGGCGGGCAGCGAAGCGAACTTCGTCGGCATGATGAATCACTACGTTGAGAAGCTCGGCCTGCAGAATACCCATTTTGAAACGGTTCATGGTCTGGATGCGCCGGGTCAGTTCTCCAGCGCGCTGGATATGGCGAAACTGTCACGCGCCATTATTGATGGTGAGCCTGATTTTTATGCCATGTACAGTGAGAAGACCCTGACCTGGAACGGCATTACCCAGAACAACCGTAATGGCCTGCTGTGGGATAATAATCTCCACGTTGATGGGCTGAAAACCGGTCACACTGAGACCGCGGGCTTTAACATCATCGCCTCGAATGTGGTGGGCAAGCATCGCCTGATCGCCGTCGTCATGGGCGGTAAAAGCCCGAAAGGCCGCGAAGAGCAGGCGCGTAAACTGCTGGTCTGGGGACAGAACACCTTTGATACCGTTCAGCTGTTCCATGCCGGTAAGAAGATTGGCAGCGAAAACGTCTGGTATGGCAATCCTCATCAGGTGGATGTGGGTACCGCAGAAGATGTTTATCTGTCACTGCCGCGCAGTGAAGTGCAGAACGTGAAGGCGAAGTACGTCATCGATCGCAAAGATCTGGAAGCCCCACTGAAAGCCAACGAAGTCATTGGTGAAATTCAGGTGATGGATAAAGATCAGCAGATTGCCCACTATCCGCTGGTGGCGCTGAGTGCGGTTGAACCTGCAGGCGTGATTACCCGCCTGACGGATTATCTCAGGCAGAAGTTCTGATTAGCCGATTGTCAGCACTAAAACGGGTAGCCTGCGGGCTGCCCGTTTTTACTTGCACGCTGGCTGCTCTGAGCGTGTTACTGAGAGCCGATAAAGGTTAAAAAATCGCATTAAGTTGTTTTTAACTTCCGGGAAAGTATGTGAGGCGGATGTTGATAATTGTAAGCGAACGTCAAAACTGTTTTAAATATCCGGCCCGCGCTAAGCCTGAGCCGCGTTCAGCGTTAAGATAGCCACACCATGTTCCCGCAACCGGAAAGTCATTTTGCGTCCCGATAAGCCCATATCAAAACTGGAGTTCTGGTTTTATCGCCATTATCGCTCCGTCCACGGTGTGCGTATTGCCATCGCCTTTTTGCTCTGCTTTATCTTTGTGCGGGCGACCGATATCCCTGAAGGCACCTGGCCGCTGATTACGCTGGTGGTGGTGATGGGGCCCATCTCCACCTGGGGAAATGTCTTTCCACGTGCACTGCAGCGCATCAGCGGCACGGTCGCCGGGTCAATATCCGGTCTGATCGCCCTGAAGCTGGAGCTGATCTCGATGCCGATGATGCTGGCCTGGTGCGGCATCATCATGATGATCAGTGGCTACCTGACGCTGGGCAAACATCCCTACATGGCGTTGTTGATCGGGATTACGCTGAGCGTGGTCGTGGGCGCACCAACCGGCGATTTCACGATGGCACTGTGGCGCGGCGGTGATGTGATTCTGGGATCGCTGATGGCGCTGCTGTTTACCGCTATCTGGGCGCAGCGTGCCTATACACACTGGCGCATTCAGCTCTCCGACGCGCTGGCGGAAATGGCAAAAATCTATCACGCCGGTTTCTCACCCAACCTGGTTGAAAAGCCGCGCCTCAACAAGCCGCTGGGCAAATTGCTGAGCAGCGTGATCAAAATGCGGGCGCTGCTGGAGCCGTCAAGCAAAGAGACGCGCATCCCAAAATCGGTGCTTGAAGCGATCCAGACCATCAACCGTAATATGGTTTACACCATTGAGATGCAGATTAATGCCTGGTGGGCATCGCGCGAGAGCCATCTGATTATGCTTAACGCGCCTGCATTGCGCCGCACCCAGCAGATGACTGAGAACACGCTGCGGGCGCTGTCGGTCATGGCGATTGAAGGGGAAACGGAAGAGGTGGTGGCTAACAGTCACGAGCTGACCGAAATCAGTGGCGAACTGCGGCGACTGATCGCGGAAGCGGGCAGCGAAGGTCTGGAGGAGACGCCGATCTACGGCTACGTCTGGCTGACACTGGAACTGGCAAAACAGCTGGAACGGATGACCGACCTGATGCGGATGGCGCTGCGCAAATAATCACCTCAGACAATGACTTAATGTGAAACAGGGTTTCTTTGCGCTAAGATAAGAGCCAGTCTGAATTTAGCTGTGAAAATTGCTTACCTGGCGGGCTAGCCGCTAAGCTGATCGTTTTGACTCTCTCCCTGCGTCAGCAGGCTCAAAGAAAGGTGCCATCATGGAAAATGCCAAGCAATCATTTCAGGACGTACTGGAGTTCGTGCGTATGTTCCGCCGCAAAAACAAACTGCAGCGTGAAATTGTCGACAACGAGAAGAAAATTCGCGACAACCAGAAGCGCGTACTGCTGCTCGACAACCTGAGCGAATATATCAAACCCGGCATGAGCGTTGAGGCTATTCAGGAAATCATCGCCAGCATGCGTGTGGATTATGAAGATCGCGTGGATGAGTACATCATCAAAAACGCCGACCTGTCTAAAGAGCGTCGCGAGCTGTCGAAAAAGATCAAAGCGATGGGCGTGGGCGAACACCCGAAAGCGTAAGGGCAGACAGCAGCGCGCAAGCGCCAGACGTCTTATGTCAACCCGCATCCACTCCGGTGGGGCGGGTTTTTTATTGCCTGCGTCAGCGCAGGGTTATTTTCCCGCCAGCCTGCGGGCGATCACCTGTAACTGCTGTGACAGCGCCACTAAATTGACCCGCTCATCAGCAGGCGGGGCGGTGGTCTCCCGGATCACCAGGGTGGTTTCCAGCGCGTTGTCTGACGCCTCTGCTCCCTGAAGCCGGGCCAGCATCCGCTCGACGCTCTGCGCGCCAAGAGCGTGCAAATCCTGCCGCACCGTGGTCAGCGGCGGCTGATACCACGCACTCTCGGCGGTGTCATCATATCCAATCACCGATATCTCGCCAGGAATGGCTACGCCATACTGATGCAGCGCCCGCATCGCACCCAACGCCATCTGATCGTTCGCCACCAGCAGCGCCTGCGGCAGATCGTCAGGAAGCTGCGCCAGCAGCGCCTGGTAACCCGACTGCGCGCTCCAGTCGCCGCGCAAAGAACAGTGCGGTGTCAGCTGATGATCGGCCAGCGCCTGACGCCATGCATTTTCACGCTGACGGGCCGAGACCGAGCGCAGCGGCCCGTTTAACAAACCAATCTGACGATGACCCAGCGCCACCAGATGTTCAACGGCGGCACGTGCGCCAGACTCATTCGGGTACTGACACTGCGCTACCGCCGCCTGGGGTTCGACATCCAGAAACAGCACCGGTTTGCTGCCGCAGAGCAACTGGATCTGTTGCGCCTCATCTGCCTCCAGCGGCAGGTTGATCAGCAGTCCATCGACCCGCTGTGCCAGCAGTTCATTCACCGTTGCTGCCGCATCGTTACCACTGTCCATGGCGATCACCAGATGATAACCCGCCCCGGCGGCGCGCTGCTGGATCGCCGAGGCGATCTGCGCAGGAGCCATCAGGGCCAGGTCGCTGGTGGCCAGACCCAGCGTACGCGTCGCCTTACCGGCCAGCTGCTGCGCCACACGATTGGGCACATAATTGAGCTGCAGCATCGCCGCCTCAACCCTTTCCCGCGTGCGGGCTGACACCTGTTCAGAACGATTTAAAACACGTGAAACGGTTTGATATGAGACGCCGGCCAGTTGAGCGACATCATCGAGGGTCACGGAGCGGGAAGTCATTGAACTCTCCAAAAGATGAAGCGACGAGTGTAGCAAATTTTCCTGCTGCACTGCTGCTGCACACCACACTTTCACGACCACAAAAACCGGGTCCGTTGCGGCACCCGGTCACGGTATCTGGCAGGGCCATTAACGCTGCTGCAGATAGACCTGAAGGTTCACATCCACCGCGTTAAGCAGTGGCGTGGCGAGACCATGGCGTTTCGCCCGCAGCACCAGGTCACCTATCACCTGATCGGCTTCGATATCAAAGCCCTGGGTTAAATCGCGGTACATTGAGGAGGTCATCGGGGTGGCCGGATCGCTTAACAGCTCAAGAATGCGGGCAGTGGCCGCCGGACGCGTCTGATAGCCTTCGGCAGTAATGACTGACAGAATCTCCGAGAAAACACCCTGTAACAGCGCTTCGCCGCCGCGCGAGGTGAGTATCTGTTGGGTATTTCCGCGCGCCAGGCAGCAAACCGCGCCGAGCGTGCTCAGCAGCAGCCACTTCTCCCACAGCTCATCCATGATGTTATCGCTGAATCGGGTATCGACCTGACAGTCACGCAGCGCCGCATCAACCCGCTGCAGTCGTGCATCGTTGTTACCGTCCAGCGCGCCATAATAGAGCTGATGCAGCGGCGTCATCTGGATAACTTCGCCATTGTCACCCAGCGTCGCGTTGATTTTGCACAGGCCGCCAATCACCTTATCTTCGCCGAAACGCTGTTGCAGCGTCGCGATGTGCCGCAATCCGTTCAGAATCGGCATGATCAGCGTTTCCGGACCCACTGCAGGTGCAATATCCTCCATCACCTGATCAAGGGCAAAGCTCTTCACCGTCACGATAATCAGATCATAGTGGCCCGTCAGGCTGCTCGCCTGAGCCAGCTGCGGTTTTAGCGTTTCAGTGCCCTGTGGCGTCTGCAACACCAGACCGCTGGCCTGAAGCTGCTGATAACGCCGTTCACGGACCAGAAAAGTCACGTCCTGGCCCGCCTGAGCCAGCCGTGCACCAAAATATCCACCGGTCGCGCCGGCGCCTGCCATCAGAATGCGCATCCCACTCTCCCTCTGCTGAAAACCTCTACCTTAGAACGCCGTGACCGGGCTTACCAGTCTTAGCCTGGGTCAGAGCGCATCGGGGAGCATGAAATGAGAGGCCGGGAAAGCGCGGGCAGGGAGGGGACGATGCAGAGAAATCAGATTTTCCCTGCCCGGTCAGCAGGGCGAAACAGAGGGGTGTGTTACAGCCGGGTGACGCCCAGCGCGGCAGCCTGCTGTTCCCACGCCAGCACGCCATGATAATCGTCTCGCTGCACCGGGCTGAATCCGCCGATCAGGTTATCGTCGCAGACGGTGCGCCAGGCGGGATCGTTCACCAGCTGATGCAGTGCCGAGCGGAGTCTCTCCAGCCGGTCCACTGACGTCGGGGCTGCCGTGATCAACGGCAATCCGGGTGCGGCTGGCGTCTCACCGATGATATGCAGGCCGCGCAGCGCATCCGGCTCATAGCGCGCCAGCAGCGCCCAGCTGACGCAGTCGATAGCCGCGATATCCGCCTGTGAATCATGCAGCGCCGCCAGCGACTGACGATGCCCGCCGCTCAGCAGCAGCTGCGAAAACCTCACGCCCTGAAGCGCTGCCACAAACCGCAGCGCATTATAGCCGGAGTGAGAGTCCAGGCTGTTAGCTACGGCCCGCTGGCCGTTAAAATCGGCCAGCGTCGCCTGTTTGTCCCGCGCCACCAGCCAGCTGCGATAGTCACGGCCGGTGCAGCCTGGGGCCTGATAGTGAAAGGTGCCGACCAGCTGAACCGCAGGAAGCTGGCTGACCAGCGGATAGCCGCAGGTCTGGCTCAGCAACAACCGGTTATCCTGCCAGTGTGTCAGCAGATCCTCAGGCCAGACCGGCTGCGTAGCGATGCCGTGCTGCGTCAGCAGGGTAACCACTGCCTGCATCAGTGCTCGTGTGGCGGGCGGGTGAATCGCATACATCGGCAAGGCGAGCAGGTTATTCATGCGTTTTCTCCGCTGATCGTCCCGGATGGACATTGACCCCGACCGGTCTGACCCAGAACTGACGCAGCCAGACCTGATAGCCCGCCACGCGAAAGCCGTGATTGCGCTGGTAGTAATGCTCGCGATCGCGCAGATAGAGGCGGCGCAGGCCATACCAGGGGACGCCGGGGAGGTCGTGATGCACTGAATGGTAGTTCAGATTCAGGAATAGCATGCGCCACGGCCACGCCGCTTCATTATTCACTGACCGTGCGAGCGGATCGTCCGCCGCACGATGCTCATAGAAGGAGCGCACTTTGGTCAGCGCCAGCGCCGGATAACTCACCGCCAGCAGATACCACAGCGGCGAAAATCCCTGACGCGCCATCCAGAAAAACAGTAGTGCCAGCAGCGCCCCGTGCAGCAGCCACATCGCTATCGCGGATCGATCGCCACGGCGCAGTGCCTGCCACATCCCGCCGAAGGTCGCCGCTACATCCAGCAGCGGGCCGAGCAGCAACCGTCCCAAAAAAGTGTTACGCAGATGAATCAGCTGCTGCTGCCAGCGCGGTAACTTCGCCCAGCGAGCAGCGGAGAGGTAGTAGGTTTCCGGATCCTCATCCGGCTCAGTCAGGGTGTGATTGCGATGATGGGCCAGATGAGAATCGCGATAGAGTCCGTAGGGATACCAGACCGCCAGCGGCAGGGTGCCAAATAGCTGATTCACCCGCGGCCAGCGTGTGGGATGCCCGTGAATCAGCTCATGCTGCAGCGACATATACCAGCCAGTAAAGACGATCAGCAGCAGGGTGGCGGGCAGCCGTCCCAGCATCTGCGCGTTCAGCATCACCGCAAACCAGCCGCCATAGATCACACCGATTAGCAGCCAGGTCGGCAGTTCGCTGCGCCAGAGCCAGCTGCGTGCGCGCGCTTTAAGCCAGGCGCGCTGCTGTAGAGAGAGATAACCGGTGTGCATGATTCACCTGACAGCGGAAGCGGGAATCTGAACAGTGAAAGAAAGGGCGGGCAAAGGCAAAGTGGATAATCTGCTTAGCTATGTCGAAATTCCTGAATATGGCGCTGAAAGATATTGACTATCAGTGGCGGCTCCGGGGGCGTAACCTTTCTCTATCAGAAATCGCCTTGCATCCACGGGCGTTTACCGCCTGTCAGGAGAAATACAGATGAAAAATATTGGCTTCTTATCCTTTGGTCACTGGACGCCTTCGTCTCAGTCCGCCACCCGCACCGCGCAGGATGTGTTACTGCAATCGATCGACTTAGCGGTCGCCGCCGAAGAGCTGGGCGCAGATGGCGCTTACTTCCGCGTCCACCATTTTGCCCGCCAGCTCAGCTCGCCGTTTCCGCTGCTGGCTGCCGTTGCAGCGCGCACCAAAACGATTGAGATCGGCACCGGTGTCATCGACATGCGCTACGAAAACCCACTCTACATGGTGGAAGACGCCAGCGCGGCAGACCTGATCTCCAATGGTCGTCTGCAACTGGGTCTGAGCCGCGGTTCACCTGAGCAGGTAATCGATGGCTGGCGTTACTTCGGCTTTGAACCGAAAGCGGGAGAAAGTGATGCGGATATGGGCCGTCGTCACACCGAAGAGTTTCTGGAGGTGCTGCGCGGCGAAGGTTTTGCTAAGCCAAATCCACAGCCCATGTTCCCCAATCCGCCTGGCCTGCTGCGTCCTGAGCCGCTCTCTGAAGGTCTGCGCGACCGCATCTGGTGGGGATCCGGCTCCAACGCCACCGCAGAATGGGCGGCAAAAATGGGCATGAACCTGCAAAGTTCAACCCTGAAAGATGATGAAACCGGCGAGCCGTTCCACATTCAGCAGGCTAAACAGATCCGCGCCTACCGTGAGGCCTGGAAAGCAGCGGGGCATCAGCATGCGCCACGCGTCTCGGTCAGTCGCAGCATCTTTGCGCTGGTGAATGATATGGACCGCGCGTACTTTGGCCGCAGCGGTAACGACCAGGATTCCGTGGGCTTTCTCGATGAGAAAACCCGCGCTATCTTTGGCCGCAGCTATGCCGCAGAGCCAGAGGCGTTAATTAAGCAGCTTGCGCAGGATGAGGCGATTGCCGAAGCCGACACCCTGCTGCTCACCGTGCCTAATCAGCTTGGTGTCGCCTACAACGCCCATGTGATTGAGGCGATCCTGAAGTATGTCGCCCCGGAACTCGGCTGGCGTTAAGTGACAGAGCGCTCTGAAGAGCAGGGCGCTGTGAGAATCACGGCAGGCGCAGATGACAAAGCGCCTGCCATGATACTGCTGTAAACGCGCGTCATCACTCCCCGTTTTTTTCTGCTTTATCCTCTCTGAACTTCTCTCTGACGAGCCATTCCAGGCCCTGACAGAGCCTTTTTGACACTCTGTTTCCAGTGTACGGAATATGCAGATTTTGTGACTTATGATTTATTTCGTCACTTGTTGCTGAATGGGATGTTTCCTCTGCTCAGGGTGGGTCTGAACCCTTCATCAACGCATTTCCCTGGTTTAACGTGTTTTCATATCCTGTATGAACGGACAATGCCTTTACGCAATTTGTGACTATTGACAGTATTGGTCACATGATAAGAGAATGGCGGCACTCTCCTGCTTACTGTTGAAGGTAATCTATGCTCAGGTTCAATCCTGCCATTCTGGTTGTTTGTCTGCTGCCACTGGCGCTGGCGGGTTGCCGGGATAATTCACCCAAAGACGATCCGCGCACGCAGCCGCCGCTGGTCAGGGTCACAAAGGTCATCAGCGCCGCCGATGGCAGCCGTGCGTTTAGTGGCGTCGTGGTTGCCCGGGTTCAGAGCGACCTCGGCTTTCGGGTCTCAGGAAAAATCCTCGAACGGCTGGTGGACAGCGGCCAGCGGGTGAAGCGCGGTCAGCCGCTGATGCGGCTCGACCCGGCAGATCTCCGGCTGCAGGCCCAGGCTCAGCAGCAGGCCGTTGCCGCCGCGCAGGCACGCGTCAGACAGGCCAGCGCCGATCAGGCGCGTTACCGCACTCTGGTGGCAACCGGGGCAGTTTCTGCGTCGGCATACGACCAGATTCGGGCCGCTGCGGCCACCGCTCAGGCTGAGCTGAAAGCCGCCCAGGCGCAGGCCAGCGTTGCAGGTAACGCCAGCGGATATGCGCTGCTCCTGGCTGATGACGATGGCGTGGTGATGGCAACGCTGGCGGAGCCGGGTCAGGTTGTGAGTGCCGGTGAGGCTGTCATCAGACTGGCCAGAGCCGGACAGCGCGAGGCAAGTGTTCAGTTGCCGGAGACCCTGCGCCCGGCAGTGGGAAGTGAGGCAAAGGCAACGCTGTATGGTGCGGGCAGTGCGCCGGTTTCTGCCCGGCTGCGCCAACTGGCTGATGTGGCCGATCCGATGACGCGCACCTTTGAGGCGAGATATGTGCTGGAGGGCACACTGGCCAGCGCACCGCTGGGAGCCACCGTCACAATCATGCTGCCGAATAAACCGTCGCAACCGCTGCTGCAGGTTCCGCTGGCGGCGATCTACGATGCCGGTAAAGGGCCAGGCGTCTGGGATATTACCGGCCAGCCCGCTACCGTTGCCTGGCGGCCGGTGACGGTGGTGTCGATAAGTGACGAGGCGGCCACCGTCACGGGGCAGCTTAATGCTGGCGATCAGATAGTGGCGCTGGGCGCGCATCTGTTGCAGCAGGGGGAGCGCGTGCGCCCCGATGACGCTGCCGTTGCCGGGAGCCAGCCATGAGCCAGGGACGCTTTAATCTGTCAGCGCTGGCCGTGCGCGAGCGCGCTATTACGCTGTTTCTGATCATCCTGATTACCGTGGCGGGCGTCTTGTCCTTTTTCGAACTGGGACGGGCAGAAGATCCACCGTTCACCGTAAAACAGATGACGATTATCTCCGCCTGGCCGGGTGCGACGGCTCAGGAGATGCAGGATCAGGTGGCCGAGCCGCTGGAAAAGCGTCTGCAGGAGCTGAGGTGGTATGACCGTAGCGAGACGTACACGCGCCCCGGTCTGGCTTTCACTATGTTATCCCTGCAGGACAAAACGCCGCCTTCCCAGGTTCAGGAGGAGTTTTACCAGGCGCGTAAGAAGCTGGGTGATGAGAGCAGAAATCTGCCTGCCGGGGTCATCGGGCCGATGATCAACGACGAGTTCTCCGACGTGACCTTTGCACTGCTGGCGCTGAAGGCAAAAGGGGAGCCGCAGCGCCTGCTGGTTCGTGAAGCGGAATCACTGCGTCAGCGACTGCTGCATCTGCCTGGCGTGAAAAAGGTCAATATCATCGGTGAGCAGAGTGAACGCATCTATGTGTCATTTTCACACGATAGACTGGCGACACTCGGCATCACCCCGCAGGCAATTTTTGCTGCGCTGAACGATCAGAATGTCCTGACGCCAGCGGGATCGATTGATACGCAGGGGCCGCAGGTCTTTATACGGCTGGATGGCGCGTTCGATAAACTGGAAAAAATCCGTGAGACGCCGATTGTGGCGCAGGGGAGAAGCCTGAAGCTGGCGGACGTGGCTACGGTGACCCGGGGTTACGAAGATCCCGCCACCTTTATGGTGCGCAATCAGGGCGAACCGGCGCTGCTGCTGGGTATCGTAATGCGTGAAGGCTGGAACGGTCTGGAACTCGGCAAGGCACTGGCGGCTGAAACCGCCCGCATTAACCAGGCGATGCCGCTGGGGCTCTCACTGACTCAGGTCACCGATCAGTCCGTCAATATCCGCTCGGCGGTTGATGAATTTATGGTTAAGTTCGTCGTGGCGTTGCTGGTGGTGATGGTGGTCTGCTTTGTCAGCATGGGCTGGCGTGTCGGGGTAGTGGTCGCGGCTGCGGTGCCGCTCACCCTGGCGGTGGTGTTTGTGGTGATGGAGGCTTCCGGCAAAAACTTTGACCGCATCACGCTGGGTTCGCTGATTCTGGCGCTGGGCCTGCTGGTGGACGACGCCATTATCGCCATTGAGATGATGGTAGTGAAAATGGAAGAGGGCTACGACCGCATTAAGGCTTCTGCCTATGCCTGGAGTCATACGGCGGCACCCATGCTGGCCGGCACCCTGGTTACGGCCGTCGGGTTTATGCCCAATGGGTTTGCGCAGTCCACGGCGGGCGAGTACACCAGCAATATGTTCTGGATAGTCGGCATCGCGTTGATCGCCTCCTGGATCGTCGCGGTGGTGTTCACCCCTTATCTCGGCGTAAAGCTGCTGCCAGGCATCAAAACGGTAGAAGGCGGTCACGCAGCGATCTACAACACCCGCCACTACAACCGCTTTCGCCGCCTGCTGACCCGCGTGATTGCCCGTAAAGGCTGGGTGGCAGGCGTGGTGATTGCCCTGTTTATCGCCGCTGTGCTCGGTATGGCGCTGGTGAAAAAACAGTTTTTCCCGACCTCAGACCGGCCTGAAGTGCTGGTTGAAGTTCAGCTCCCCTACGGCAGCGCCATAGAACAGACCCGCGCAGCGGCTGAAAAGGTTGAGACATGGCTTAAACAGCAGCAGCAGGCAAAAATCGTCACCACCTATATTGGTCAGGGGCCACCGCGTTTTTATCTGGCGATGGCACCGGAACTGCCCGATCCGGCCTTTGCTAAGCTGGTGGTACTGACCGACAGTCAGGACGCGCGTGAGGCACTGAAAACGCAGCTGCGCGCCGCCATTGCCAGCGGTCTGGTGCCTGAAGCGCAGGTTCGTGTAACGCAGCTGGTGTTTGGCCCATACTCCCCTTATCCGGTGGCGTGGCGGGTGATGGGGCCTGATCCGGCCCATCTGCGCGCGATTGCCGATCGGGTGGAAGCGGTCCTGCGGGCCAGCCCGATGATGAGGACGGTGAATACCGACTGGGGCGCCCCCGTGCCGACGCTGCCTTTCTCACTGGATCAGAACCGGCTGCAGGCTGTGGGGCTGACATCCAGTGACGTCGCCCGGCAATTACAGTTTCTGCTGTCGGGCGTGCCTGTCACTACCGTGCGGGAAGATATCCGCGCGGTCCAGGTGGTGGGGCGTGCGGCCGGAGAAGCCCGCCTCGATCCGGCTAAAATCGCCGACTTCACGCTGGTGGGCGCCGCGGGTCAGCGTATTCCCTTATCGCAGATTGGTGATGTGCAGGTGAAAATGGAAGATCCCGTGCTGCGGCGGCGCGACCGCACGCCGACCATCACCGTTCGGGGTGATATCGCCGATTCCCTGGAGCCGCCTGACGTCTCGACGGCGCTGAACAAAGCCCTGCAACCGATCATCGCGACGCTGCCCGCGGGCTACCGCATTGAACTGGCCGGTTCAATAGAGGAGTCCGGTAAAGCGACCCAGGCGATGGCCCCGCTGTTCCCGATCATGATTGCGATCACTCTGCTGATCATCATTCTGCAGGTGCGTTCTCTGTCGGCGATGATCATGGTCTTTCTGACTGCGCCTCTCGGGCTGATTGGCGTCGTGCCGACGCTGCTGCTGTTCAGTCAGCCTTTTGGTATTAATGCACTGGTCGGGCTGATTGCCCTGTCGGGCATCCTGATGCGTAACACGCTGATTCTGATAGGGCAGATCCACCACAATGAACAGGAGGGTCTGGCACCCTTTGATGCAGTGGTCGAAGCGACAGTGCAGCGTGCCCGTCCGGTGCTGCTGACGGCAATGGCGGCGATTCTGGCGTTTATTCCACTGACCCACTCGGTGTTCTGGGGAACGCTGGCCTATACCCTGATTGGTGGCACGCTGGGCGGCACCCTGATCACGCTGGTTTTCCTGCCCGCAATGTACGCTATCTGGTTCCGCATCCGCCTGCCGGGCAGCAAAACGGCAGTTGTGAAACCGGCGCTGTCGGAATAGTCTCAGGGTGACGGTTGCCGCTTCGCTGCTCTCTGCAGCCTGGCAGCAACCGTCAATTCATTGTTTTAAGCTTTTGAAGAAGGTGTATAAAAAGGTAAAAGCTATCAAACAGATAGGATGAGACAGGTGTGCGATCCTGAAAATCCTCTATAGAGTAGCGATGAAAATACAAAAAAGAGGTGTGACCATGAGCAATTCCATTGATGAAGATGCAAAAGATGCAAAGCCTATTGTCGAAGCCGATCGCGAAGCGCCCGAGGGCAAATGTCCTTTTCATGCTGGTAAGCCTTCTCAGGAAAATCAGGCGCCGGGCGGCGGAACAACTAACCGCGACTGGTGGCCTAATCAACTCCGGGTTGACCTGCTGAACCAGCACTCATCCCGTTCGAACCCGCTTGATGAATCCTTCGATTACCGTAAAGAATTTGCCAAATTAGATTACTCAGCGCTGAAAGCTGACATCAAAGGGTTGCTCACCGAGTCACAAGCCTGGTGGCCCGCTGACTGGGGCAGCTACATCGGCCTGTTTATTCGTATGGCCTGGCACAGCGCCGGAACCTATCGCTCCGTGGACGGACGCGGTGGTTCAGGTCGTGGTCAGCAACGCTTCGCACCCCTAAACTCCTGGCCAGACAACGTCAGTCTGGATAAAGCGCGCCGCTTACTGTGGCCGGTTAAACAGAAATATGGTCAGAAGATCTCCTGGGCCGACCTCTACATTCTGGCGGGCAACGTCGCGCTGGAAAATTCCGGATTCCGTACCTTTGGCTTTGGTGCCGGACGTGAAGATGTCTGGGAACCGGATATGGATGTGAACTGGGGCGAAGAAGCCGCCTGGCTGGAACACCGTCACCCGGAATCCCTGGCGCAGTCGCCACTGGGCGCTACCGAAATGGGTCTGATCTACGTGAACCCGGAAGGTCCGGAACACAGCGGCGATCCTGCCTCTGCGGCCCCGGCTATTCGCGCCACTTTCGGCAACATGGGCATGAACGACGAAGAGATCGTGGCATTGATTGCTGGTGGACATACGCTGGGTAAAACCCACGGTGCCGCACCGGCCAGCCACGTCGGAGTTGATCCGGAAACTGCACCGATTGAGGCGCAGGGCCTGGGCTGGGTCAACAGCCACGGCACGGGTGTTGGCGCAGATGCGATTACCTCCGGTCTGGAAGTGATCTGGTCTCAGACGCCAACCCAGTGGAGTAACTACTTCTTCGAGAACCTGTTCAAATATGAGTGGGTTCAGACGCGCAGCCCGGCGGGTGCCATCCAGTTCGTGGCAGCTGATGCGCCGGATATTATCCCGGATGCGTTTGACGCCGCGAAGAAACACAAGCCGACCATGCTGGTGACCGATCTGACGCTGCGATTTGACCCGGAGTTTGAAAAGATTTCGCGTCGTTTCCACAACGATCCGCAGGCGTTCAACGAAGCCTTTGCCCGTGCCTGGTTTAAACTGACTCACCGTGATATGGGGCCAAAAGCGCGCTACATCGGACCTGAAGTCCCGCAGGAAGATCTGATCTGGCAGGATCCGCTGCCTGCACCGGTTTATCATCCAACCGTGGCGGATATCGCGCAGTTGAAAGAGAAGATCGCTGCAACCGGCCTCAGCGTCAGCGAGCTGGTTTCGGTTGCCTGGGCCTCGGCATCAACCTTCCGTGGCGGCGACAAACGTGGTGGTGCCAACGGTGCCCGCCTGGCGTTGCTGCCGCAGCGTGAGTGGGACGTCAATGCCGTCGCAGCACGCGTGCTGCCAACGCTGGAAGCGGTGCAGCGTGAAGCGCATAAGGCTTCACTGGCAGATGTGATCGTGCTGGCGGGTGTGGTCGGCGTTGAGCAGGCGGCGAAAGCAGCTGGCGTTGAAATTGACGTGCCATTTACTCCGGGCCGTGTTGATGCGCGTCAGGATCAGACCGATATCGAGTCGTTCGATCTGCTGAAACCGCGTGCAGATGGTTTCCGTAACTACGGTACTGGCTTCGGCAAAACCACCACCGAAAATCTGCTGATCGATAAAGCGCAGCAGCTGACCCTGACCGTGCCGGAGTTAACGGTGCTGGTTGGCGGAATGCGTGCGCTGGGTGCTAACTTTGATGGCAGCCAGCACGGCATCTTCACGCACCACACAGGGACGCTGAACACAGACTTCTTCGTGAATCTGCTGGATATGCGCACCGAGTGGAAAGCCGCCGATTCGACCAATGAGAAATTCATTGGACGGGATCGCGTCACTGGCGAAACCCGTTTCACCGCCACGCGCGCCGATCTGGTGTTTGGCTCCAATGCGGTGTTACGCGCCTCGGCGGAAGTCTACGCCAGCAGCGACGCCCGTGAAAAATTCTTCAAAGACTTTGTTGCCGCCTGGACCAAAGTGATGAATCTGGATCGGTTTGAACTCTGATTGCTGTTGACGTTGTAAAACCTGAAACCCGCTGATATTAGCGGGTTTTTTTATGAGAGCAGGTGAGTTATTCGACCGCTTAACTATCCTTTTACAACCCAGGTACAACAGGTTAATGGCATCATTTAAATTTCGGTCACTGCCAGTAACGTGATCCTTCGGGCCACGTAGTCAAGTACGGCTTCCCGCTGCGATTCAGGCATATGACTTTCATTATAAGTATCGATAATAAGCTGATGATGACTCACCACCTCGGAAAGCCATTTTCGTGCCAGTGTCGGATTAATATCCATACCCTGGGCAAGCAGGATAAAGTCTGCACCCAGATATTCTCCGTACTCTGAATTCATCCCCGGTGCGTTTCCTGCATCATTTTCTTCACGTTCCAGCAGGGGCAAAGCTAAATACTCTCCAAACGCTGCAGGGTAGGGCACAACGCTGATAAAGTCATAAACCGGGGCCAGCCAGGGTGAACCCTGCGGAGGCAGGATAATCCCGATATTGCGCAGATGAAAATCATTGTTTCCCAGCACATAGGCATACACGATGCGCAAAAAGAGGTCACGTTTACTCTTTAAGCTGCTGTTCACTCTGGTATTCAGGAATTTAGCGGCTTTCTCATAACTGATGGCTTTATGATTATCAATCCTGCCATATTTATCGCCGAGACCCATCGCGCCATCCAGCTGTTCCTGATGTAATCTCGCATTATCTGACGCTGTCCGGTCATACCTTTTAATGACAAACGCCAGTTCTTCTGGCCGATTTTCATCGTGTCTGAATGGCATCAGCCCGAATGGGGGGACGTCAAATTTCAGACGCTGCATAACGCACATAGTGGCATGCTCGTTTTCTGCCAGGTGTGGGTATTCTTCCGGAGAGGGTTTCAGGATATAGGTGCCATCATTGCTGACGACCACCAGTTCTCCCTTTGTTAGGCGAAGTGAAAGTTTGGGTTGATAGCCTGAAATGCTCATGCCTTTCTGACGTTCAGGGAGTTCCTGAATAAACTGACTGCGCGTAAACGGCAGGCTAAGAGCCACATTCAGACTACCCAGCAGATGCCGGATGCCTTTTGTTGAGTAGCCAGTTTTTAGCTCAGATTCTTTAAGCCGTTTTAATGTGATCAGGCAGCGTTCTGAATTCATGATGTTATCTCTTTAAAGACGACAGCCCCAAGCAAATCGTTACCATTTTCCATCAGTAAGCCGAACAGATCTTTATCATCAATTTTTTGAATTTCAGAATAGCGTTTTCGCAACCAGCCTTCCGGCGCTAAACCTTTAAAGAAGGGATGTAGCTCTTCACTTAAATAGGGCTCAGGTCTTACCGGCATGCTGAGAGATATCGCACAACCAGCATAAGTGGGCAGGTAGCAGAAAGTATAACCGTTTTGCCCTTCACTCAGCGTTCCTGCCAGCGTGTTGTAAAGCCACACCTCTATTTTTCGAGCCATACTTTTATACCCAGTTCTTTAAGCAAGGCGTGAAGATTTATTGCCTTTGCAGAAGATGGTTTAGCAATCAGTCGTTTAAATGTTGAGAGTGATACACCAATCTGAATCGCCATCTCTTCATAGGTGATGTTTTGTTGTTTGAGTTCATTGGCCAGTAGTTGTGGCAGTGTCGGAAACGTCAGATCACTCAGCTCCGATCGGGTGTCCGGTTTGTCCGCATTTATTGCTTCTGTTGTGACTTCTCTACTCAAAGCTAACCCCGCCAATACCTTTTGCCGATCTGACTCAGAAAGGCTTAGCAACGAAGATTTAATCTCATCAAGGTTCATTTTTGACCTTTTCTGCAATTTCAGTACGTTTTTGAAACGATATGGTCCGACTATAGTACTAAAATGGTCATTTTTGAACTATTTACCGGCATCATCTTCTCAGCTTACAGCCAGAATGCGAAATATGCCGATGAAAGGTCATTTATGACACTTTAAGTCACTATTAATGCATTTGTTAAAAAGAGTATGAGATGTAGGGGTCAGAAATGAACCTTTAAGTGAGGGCGGCACCGAATGTCTAAGTATCAGGCACTAACGAAAAGAACGGGGAATTTGAAGAGTAAACAGACTGAGTAAGACGCAAAAATTTTATCAGAAGTATGAAAAGCAAAAAGCCCGCTTAGTTTCCTAAGCAGGCTTTTCTAATTTGGCTCCTCTGACTGGACTCGAACCAGTGACATACGGATTAACAGTCCGCCGTTCTACCGACTGAACTACAGAGGAATCGTTTGAACGGGGCGCATAGTAACGGCCACGCCGGGCCATGTCAAAGCTCTTTTTCATAAATTAGCGCGACTGCTGAAATAGTCGCCACTATGGCGTTTTAAGCACTGAAAGAGCGGCCTGTGCGGCTGACTCATCCGGCAAAACGGCACGTGTAAAACTGAGGTGTTTATGAGGTGTTATGGCGCTGTCTAGCCCTTGTCAGGCGGCCGGGCGCGTGATTTAACCGGATAGTTTTTTACGGGCGTCACAAAGTCTCCATTCTGGCTTTGTCAGCAATAAAAACGAAACGTAGATTCCATTTCAACCCTGAACTGAATCTCTGGAGTTGAAATGAACAAAGTCAGAATCGGCATGATTGGCAGCGGCTATATCGGACGCTGCCACGCGATTGCTTATGCGCAGGCGCCCACCGTATTTTCGCTGAAAGGCGAAATCGTGCGGGAGATGCTGGCTGAAGTGAACCCGGAGCTCGCCGCCCGTCAGGCGGCGACCTTTGGTTTCGCGCGCTCGACGGGTGACTGGCGCGCGCTGGTCAGCGACCCGGCGATTGATGTCGTGGATATCTGCGCCCCCAACTTCCTGCATAAAGAGATGGCGCTGGAGGCGATACGCCACGGCAAACACGTCTATTCAGAAAAGCCGCTGTCGTTAAGCGTGGCGGATGCGCAGGAGATGGTGGAGGCAGCCGATGCGGCAGGGGTTAAAACGCTGGTGGGCTTCAACTATATGAAAAACCCCACCAGCCAGCTGGCGAAAGAGATCATTGCCAATGGTGAGATAGGCGACGTGGTGCATTTCTACGGCACCCATAACGAGGATTATCTCGCCAGACCGGAAACGCCGCTCGACTGGCACTGTCAGAAAGCGCTGGCAGGCCTCGGTGCGCTGGGCGATCTGGCGGCGCATATCGTTAATATGGCGCACTACCTGGTGGGTGACATTGCTGAGGTCAGCGGCGATATGATGACGGTGATCGCCTCACGGCCTGACCCGAAAGAGCCTGCGCGGCAGTTACCGGTCGAGAACGAAGATCAGGCCAGTGCGCTGCTTCGCTTCCATAACGGTGCGCACGGCGTGATTGAAACCTCACGCATCGCCTGTGGCGCAAAGATGGGACTGACTTACGTTGTCACCGGCACCAAAGGCACACTGCGCTACACCCAGGAGCGCATGGCGGAGCTGGAGCTTTATCTGCATGACGAACCGGCCGGGCGTCAGGGATTTAAAACTATCCTGACCGGACCAGCGCACCCTGATTACGCAAATTTCTGTGTTTCTGCCGGACACGGCATCGGTTTTAACGATCAGAAAACGGTGGAGATTCGCGACCTGATCAACGGCATCGCAGCGGGCGACCGCATGTGGCCCGATTTTGCAGAGGGATTGCAGGTTCAGAAGGTACTGGAAGCGATTGCTGACTCAGCAGTGCAACGCCGCTGGATTGAGGTATAGGGCAGAATCAGAGGGATAGAGGGTATTGCCGATGTGTTGATTAACACTGGCGGGCAGGGCGGGAAACGTTGGCTTCCCGCCCACAGCCAATCAGATCAGACCGCTTTTTTCCCACCACAATTTATCCAGCGCATAAAAGCGATCGCGCTGACTCTCGGGCTGGCTGAGATCGCGTTTCCACGGTTTTGCCAGAATATAGTGCAGGTTCTTCACCTCTTCATCGTGCCAGAGACCGCTGTGCTGAAACGGCAGCGTTTTCAAGGCATTGTAGATGTAAGAGAGCGGCTTCCAGCGATCGGCAAACACTTCGTTCAGCAGATCCTGCTCGGAGAAGGGATAGTTACTGAGATCATCAATGGCGGCAATACGCTTTTCCAGTGCGTCGAACATCGCATTATCGGGCTTCAGCACCAGAAAACCGCCGTTCAGGTACAGATCCACACTCTCTGGCGCCTTTTCACCGCGCGCCTGCCAGGTATAGTGGCACTGCTCAGGCTGCCACTCTGCCGGATAAGAGGCAATCTGGTTGGGATTACAGCGGCAGGCGTGACAGGCGGCGAGCGGGTTATCGCCCAGATCCAGGGTAAAAAGCTCATCCATATTTTTAAGGACCAGCATATCGGCATCCAGAAACACGACGCGCTCATAATCGGTTAGCTGCCAGGCGCGCAGCTTGGTCCAGACTTCGCCGAACTGCGCCGATGCGTAGTGCTGATCCAGATCGTCGCGCGGATAGAGGGGGTCGACCGGTTTAATCACACAGCCCTCATCCTGCAAAATCTGACAGTCAGACGCTGAAATCGCCGGCGTGGTCATCACCACCAGCGGCCACTGGCTCTGGCTCTGTTGCAGCGAACGGTGCAGCGCTTTCACGCCCACCAGATAATCGGGTTGAGTTAACAGCGTTACCCAGGCAAACATAGCTTTCCTCAATCAGTCAAAAAGTGGCGTGATGTAGTCGTTACCCAGTCGGCCATTTGGGTCGAGCTGGCTGCGCAGGGCGCGGAAGGCGTCCCACTGCGGATAGATCTCACGCCAGTTGTAGCGTTCTTCATCGTAATATTTGCCCCAGTGCGGGCGTCCGCCCTCTTCGGCCAGCAGTTTTTCCACTTCCGTCAGGAAGTGCAGTCCTTCCTGTGACAGCGAACCATCGTCGGCGTAATAGACAACGAAGCCGAAAAAGCAGGTTGGCTGGTCAGCGGCCGGACTGAGCCAGGCCGATGATGCACCGGTGCAGCGCAGGATAATCGGGTAGTGCATATGCGGACGATTCTCGGCATACCACTGCTTGATGCGGCGAATGATGGCCGGGGTTTTTGCCAGCGGCACGCCGATTTCCACATTGATCTGCGGCACCGCAATGCCGCGGCAGAAGAGCTGGTAAATGTCACCGGTAACATCGGTGAAATCACGAAAACGGGTGACGGTGCGAAACTGTTTTCCCCCTTTGCCCTCAATCTGCGTATCGCGGTGCATATGCGCCAGCGTCTGGTCGATGGTGTCGTTGAGGCTTTCGTCAACATCGCCCTCATGTTCCACCACCTGACGACCCTGCGCTTCGTAGCGCTGACGCTCTTCGTCACTCGCCTCATGGGCGTTCCAGACGTGCATCAGGTTGTCATCGACAAACCACCAGGCTTTGCTCAGCGGATAGTCGTTGTTCCAGCGCAGCAGATCCTCTTCAAGGGTATCGGCAGAGACGGCATATTTGTGGCAGGTGAAGATGCTAAACGGCTGGGTACGCAGGGTTACCGCGGTAACAATGCCTAGTGCGCCCAGTGAGACCTGCGCTGCCGGGAAGTCAGCGTCGCCACGAACAAATTCGCGCACGCTGCCATCGGCCAGCACCATCCGGATGGCCAGCGCTTCGTCGGCAATCGAACTCTGCTGCAATCCCTGGCCGTGCGTTCCGGTCGCCATCGCGCCCGCCAGCGTCTGAATCGCAATCACGCCTGGCGATGAAGCCAGCATGCGGTTCATTTCGGTCAGGCTGCGATAGACCTGCTCAAGCGGGGTCGCGCCACCAAAGGTCACGCTCTGTTCATCACTGGCAAGCTGGCCGCTCAGTGCGCTGAGATCGAGCAGCACATCGTCATCACTGACATGCAGCATACGACCAGGCGACAGCTTGCTGCCGATCACCCGAATCTGGCCGTGTGACTCCCGGATAACTCTCTGTAATTCCGCTTCACTGGCGGGACGCTGAACCTGGTGACGGCTGCCGATTTGCGCGTTCTGCGCCCAGTTCCACAGCGCATCATCATCGGGTTCAACATGGGTCTGGCGAAGCGGATAGAGGCGTGCATCTCTGCTCACAACAGCATTCCTTATTATTGCATTTTAGTGACAAGTATCAGTAAGCGTAGACTATGGCTAAGCGCAGCCCGGCCTGCGGGCAATTATTTGCGGATATAGCGTAACGTTGCGGTTACAGCCAGCTGACGATTGCGGCGGATACTCTCTGCTTCGCTGTTGTCCGGGCTGAAAAGGGCGTTGAAGGTGTAGCGGTTTGAGACGTGATGAACGCAGATACTGCTGATCAGGCGATGGACATCGATGGTCTGCACATCGGCAGTGAACACACCCTGTTGCTGACCGCGTGCCAGAATGTCATCCAGCAGATCCAGCGCGCTGCGATTAAGGGCTTTAATCTGCGGCGACTGGGTGATGTAGCGCCCGCGCAACAGGTTCTCACTGCAGACCAGCCGGATAAAATCGGGATGCTCGACATGGTAATCAAAACTGGCTTCCACCAGGCGGGTCATGGCCAGTTCCGGCTCCATCGCCGCCAGGTTCAGGCCGGTTTCATGCTGACGTATCTGCTGATAAACCTGCTCCAGCACGTGGATATAAAGCTGCTCTTTACTGCCAAAGTGATAGACCACCATGCGTTTAGTGGTTTGCGCATGCTCAGCAATCTGCTCCAGCCTGGCACCCTGCATACCAAACTCCGCGAAGGTTTTCAGTGCGCCTGCGATGATGCGTTTTTTCAGCCCTTCAGGGTCATTTTTACGTTTTGTTAGCTCTGACATGGTGCTCAATAAGGTGATTTTGACCGGGGGATGTTAGCACAGTGTTGAGAGGCTGCCCGCAATCGCGGGCGTGGCAGGTGCGGCAACCTGGTACAGCCCGGATGATTACAGGTATAATCCCGGACATTATTTCACAGGTTCAGAGACGACAATGACAAAACTCACCTTGCAAGAGCAGATGCTGAAAGCGGGATTAGTATCCAGCAAAAAAATGGACAAGGTTCAGCGGACAGCGAAGAAATCCAGGGTTCAGGCACGCGAAGCCAGAGCGGCGGTGGAAGATAACAAAAAAGCGCAGCTTGAGCGGGATAAGCAGCTGAACGAGCAGCAGAAGCTGGCTGTGCTGTCTAAGGAGTACAAAGCGCAGGTCAAACAGCTGATCGAAATGAACAAAATTGACGTGGCAAGAGGCAACATCAGCTTCAATTTCACCGACAATAACCTGATCAAAAAGATTATGGTGGATAAACTGACGCAGACTCAGCTGATCAATGGGCGTCTCGCCATTGCCCGCCTGGCGGCTGACAATAATGGCGAGAGCCAGTACGCTATCATCCCGGCCAGCGTAGCGGATAAAATTGCGCAGCGTGATGCCAGTGCCATCGTATTAAACAGTGCATTAAGCGAAGAAGCACAGGACGAAGATGATCCTTATGCTGATTTCAAAGTGCCTGATGATTTGATGTGGTAACAGCGCGCTGACGCATTCAGAACGGGCTGTCGGCAGAGAGTTGCAGCGTGCTGCCGCTGACAGGGTGAACAAACGTCAATCCGCTGGCGTGCAACATCAGTCTCTCTGCCTGATCTGCGCCAGGCAGCAAAAGCCCGCCGTAGAGATCACAGCCCAGAATCGGGTGCCCCAGCTGCTGACAGTGAATGCGCAGCTGATGGGTGCGCCCGGTTTCCGGCATCAGTTCGACCCGCGTGACCGGCAATCCCTTTCCCTTTTTTTCCTGATAATAACCGCGTTCTATGACCCGGTAGCGTGAGCGCGCAGGTTTCCCCTGGATCGGGCAAATCACCATCCGGGGAAACTGCGCCGGATCTTTCGCTATCGCGGCATCAATAACGCCTTCGTCATCGGCAAGGTGCCCGCACAGCAGCGACTGATAAGTTTTACGCACGCTGCGCTGGCTGAATTGCTGGCAGAGTGCCGCATTAATCGTTTTGCTGCGTGCGACGACCATCAGCCCGGAGGTGCCAAAATCGAGCCGATGAACCAGCGTGCAGCCAGGAAAAAGCTTCACCAGCCGATGATGCACCGAATCGAGGTTTTGCGGATTTTTGCCTGACAGGCTCAGCAAACCGCTGGGTTTATTGATCACCAGCAGATGGTCGTCCTGAAAGAGGAGGGTTATCTCATCAAAGCAGGGCGGGGCGATAAACGTATCGATAATGGCAGACATCGGGTAACCGGCAGGTAAGTGGCAACGGATCATAACCGATTGGCCAGTCACTGACGATGCCGCGCGCAGCCATTATTCTTCGCTGATCGTTTCCCCGCTTTGCGTGAAGAGTGACTGGCCAGCCTGCTGCGTTTCAAATTTGCCATGGGCAGCAAAAACGGAACAGACCGTCGCAGCCAGCAGCGTAAGGAGAATGGAAAGTTTCATGGTGACATCCCATCGTGAATTTAAAAGCAAGTCTGACAGGAAGGGCGGCAGAGACAAACAGAACAATCCGGAAAAAAAACATTAAGAACATTTGTTCAGCAAGTTGCGCGATTTTTAGTGATAAATTCGGGCAGTTCTCTCTTTTACGACTACAGTCTCTGGTGAGGTTGTCATCAATTCGTATCTAATGGAGGATTTTCTGTGTTATTTCAAAACGACGAGAAAGGCCACGTCATTATTGACGAAGCGGCACTTAGCCTTGCCCTGGGTGAAAAAGAAATCAGTATCGCAACACTCTTTACCCAACTGGGTTATATGGCGAAATCTGAAAGCAACGCGGATCGGCTGACGAAAATCGCCGAAGCCAGAAGCTGGCTGAGTAGTTTTGAGTCACCGGCGATTGCTCAACAGCAGGTGCCGTACCTGCAGACGCTTGCAAGCCTGAACGAAGAGCTGAACTAGCAGTAACGGAACTGATGCCAATGGACGTAGTCCGGCTCCGGCCGGAAAACGACGAAGCGGATGACCTCATCGGTTGCGCGAAAGCGTATACCGGCCGGAGAAGCTGTCAGGGACGACAACTCTCTCTCCATCGCTTTCTGTACAGACCGATCGCGATTCTTATCTACCCTCATTTCAAAGCCAGCCGGGATATAAACCGGAATCATCAGGCACGAGCCAGCTTGTTTCAGCTGTCGTGGCCGAAATATGACCTTCCCTCAGTTTCCGGATGCTCGCCTGACCATGTCATTCCCGCGTTAACCGCTACGGCTTATTATCTTCTGATTAATCAGATCACTTATTTGTCTGAAGAGGGCTGTTATTTCAGCCAGCCTCAATCAATTAAGGCTGGCTCTATTTACGGTCAGACAGAATTAACGCTTCGCTAACCGTTAAAAGCTTTCCCAGCTTGAGTCTGCTGATGCATTAACGGGCACTGCGGGCACTAAACGCGGCGACAGGGCAGGTGCGCCCCGGCTGACGCTGCTTTGTCCGGGAGAGAGACGGAATACGGCCACTGTTTTTTCCAGTTCATCAGCCTGAGATTCCAGTGAGCTGGCTGCGGCGGAGGACTCTTCAACCAGCGCGGCGTTCTGTTGCGTCGTGGTATCCATCTCGGCCATTGCCGTGGCGATCTGAGAAATGCCGCGGTTTTGCTCGTCAGAGGCGGCAGCAATTTCACCCATAATATCTTTAACCTGACTGACAGAGCGGACGATGTCATCCATGGTGGTACCGGCGCGTTCCACAAACTCAGAACCATCATGAACCCGATCAAGTGACTCGCGTATCAGCGTTTCAATCTCTTTGGCGGCCAGTGAACTGCGCTGGGCCAGATTTCTGACTTCACCGGCAACCACCGCAAATCCGCGACCCTGCTCTCCGGCTCGTGCCGCTTCGACGGCGGCGTTAAGGGCCAGAATATTGGTCTGGAAAGAGATGCTGTTGATGACGTGAATGATCTCGCCGATTTTGCCCGAACTCTGGCTGATGTTGTTCATGGTTTCGATAACGTCACGGATAATCTCGCCACCACGTCCGGCATTCACTGACGCGTCTGTCGCCAGCTGACTCGCATGGTGAGCGTTCTCCGCATTCTGTTTCACCGTTGAAGAGAGCTCTTCCATGCTGGCCGCGGTCTGAACCACTGCGGCAGACTGCTGTTCTGTGCGGGATGAAAGATCGGTATTACCTGCCGCGATTTCCGCCGAGGCACGCGCCACGCTGCTGACGCCATCACGCACGTTGGTGATGATGTTCTGCAGGCTGATGTTCATTGCATCTACCGCCTGCATCAGCTGACCTAACTCATCACCACGTGTGGTTTTCAGTGAGGTTGTTAAATCACCGCTGGCAATACGTTGCGCTGCGTTCAGCGTCTCTTTCAATGGCAGCGTAATGTTGCGGGTGATCCGCCAGGCAATCAGCAGACTCAGCACCACACAAATCAGCGCGGCAAAAGCAATGCGCCACTCCGCCTGTTTGATAAATTCAGAGGATAGCTGGGACTGATAGGCAAAGGTATCGGAGACCACCGCATTGAGCCGCTCTGCGGTGGTGGTCAGGCCCGCCGATTCGCTCTTTTCTTTCTCTGTCGCATCGACATAGCGCGTTAAAGCCTGGCGTTGCTGCGTCAGAGTGCTGAGCACATTTCGCGTTACGTCATTAATATTCGGCTGGGCGAAAATATCCAGTTGCTCGCTCAGGGTGTTGATAGCGGTGTATTCTTCAAGAATCGCCTCTCTGCTGGCCTCAGACGGCTTATCGAGAAACGCTTTTTCAACATTGGCCGCATCAAACAGCGCTGCGGCCAGGTGCATGACCGGCAGCGCCGCATCGGGTGTCAGAGCCATATCGAGTGATTCAAACTGATGCGCAAGCGCAATCAGGGCACCCGGTTTAATGGCATCAAAGGCGCTGCTTGTCGCCTGCGCAGCCGTCACGAATGTCTGGCGCTGATTCTGATAATCGTTAAGTAACTGCCCCATCAGCGCGACTTTCTGCTGGCCCATCTCATCCCATTTGAATCCATCCAGCCGTTTATAAAGGGCATCTAACTCCTTCAGGGCCTGAACGTTCTGCGTGGCAAATTTGGGATCTTTGGTGTACTGGTAGAGGGTGCGGTTAAGGCGTGCCTTGCTTAACGTGTTTACCATCTCCACGGTAATCGTGCGCCGGGCGGAATTGTCTTTAATACTGCGAAAACAATCGAAAGCGATAAAAGTAATGGCGAGGGAGGCAGCAATGACGACGATAAAACCGACGCCCAGTTTTTTCCCAATTTTAATATCGGAGATGCGTTGAGCAAGGCCCATAAGGTTCACCTTTAGTGAGATATCAGAAGCAGAGAAGAGGCTGTTAAATAATTCAAAGATGATCTTCTTATCGTCAGTGCCAGACGAAGCTTTAATATTATTTATGCTTACTCAATGATCTGATTAATGAGGCTTTCATTATTCTCAAGGGAAACTATCTGCCTGCTAATCTTTGATTTACTTCGCGTAATGTATTGATAATTTTGATTAAAATTATGTTTCCCGTGCCTGCTGCAGTCTTTACATTACCTGAATAAATAGTTATTGATTTTGATCAAATAAGTCCCGGATAAAAGAATCGGTCAGGCGCAGAGGGATGATTTTTCAATAAATACTTATCAATGAAATTATATTTTTATTAATCATCAGAGCCTGGCTGTGCCAATTAATTAACCGCAGTATGACGTTTTCTCGCCTCGCCAATCCTTACCAAACTGCTCATCTCTTCGGTCACAGGATGCCAGCGCCTGTTCAACAGCCTCGCAACGCGCGCCATTGCCATATTCCAGCAAAATATTCCCGGTTTTAGCATTTGTGATCGCCGCCGGTCTTCACTGAGAATGACAACAGAACGTTACGAGAATGATAAAAGCTCTGGAGCCCGCCGCTTATCTGGCTTTCTTTCAGCGCTGACAACAGGTCACGATCGCTTTTCCCTCTGGGGGAACATTTTAAATATCAGGAGAAAGGTTCCGGTGAAATTGATAAAAAGAATGACCCTTTTCACACTCGTGCTCAACGCATCCGTCAGCTTTGCGGCAGAACCCTCAGTGCCTGCTGACAGCAGCATACATGTTAAAGCCGATCCGGCGCTGAAAACGCTGATTCCTGCGGATATCCTCAAGCGTGGCTACATTGTGGCAGGAACAAACCCGAATACGCCGCCAACTACCTTTTATAAAGAAGATAATAAGACGCTGGCCGGTCGCGAAATCGACATCATGAATGCGGTGGGTGAACGTCTGGGTATCGCGGTAGAGTGGCGCGACACGGGCGGCTTCGACAACATCATTCCCGGTCTGAAAACCGGACGTTACGATGTGGCGCTGTCGAACATAAATGCCACACCGACCCGCCTGAAACAGATCGACTTTGTCGGCTACTACAACGCCAGCCTGCTGGGAATTATTTCCCGAAAAGACGCCAGTATCGCCCCGTTTAAATCACTCAGTGACGTCTGCGGCAAAGAGGTCGGCGCCGGTTCCGGTACCACCCAGGTTACGCGGCTGGAAGAAGCCAGTAAAGCCTGTGAGGCCGCAGGTAAGCAGCCCATCAAGGTAGCGATATTCCCGGATCGTCCGGCTGGCGTGCAGGCGGTGGTCAGCGGGCGCGTACCGCTGTTCCTGGGTCCCTATGAGGGGCTGCTGTGGCAGGTTAAGGTAATCAAACCGCTGACCATGAGCGGCGAAATCACCGTTAACGATGCACCGGTCTCTGTCGCTTTCCCAAAAGCCTCTCCGCTTGAACCTGCCGTGCAGGCCGCGCTGAACTCATTAATCAAAGATGGCAGCTACCGGAAAATCCTCGATAACTGGGGAATCGGATTTGGTGCTGTGACCGAAGCCCGACGCAACGAAGAGATTTTTAAATGAGTGAGATTCAGAACCACACTGACGATCTGAAAATCGTCAGTAAACGCTACTACGGACGCTGGCTGAGTGCGCTGGTGGTGCTGTTGTGCGTGGTGGCGATGGCACATTCGATGATTAACAATCCGCGCTTTGAGTGGGGGATCATCGCAGACAACTTCACTGCGCCCTCCATTCTGCAGGGGGTGTTAATGACGCTGCAGCTCACCGCCATTTCAGTGGTGCTGGGCTTTGCCTTCGGCACGGTGCTGGCGCTGATGCGTCTCTCATCAAACCCGGTTCTGGTTGCGGTGAGCTGGGCCTACACCTGGTTTTTCCGTGGTGTGCCGATGCTGGTGCAGCTGTTTCTCTGGTACAACATCGCGGCGCTCTATCCCAGAATAGCGTTGTCGATTCCCGGTTTAGGTGAGATCTGGAGTGCACAATCCAACGCGCTGGTCAGCCCGTTTAGTGCGGCAGTGATCGCGCTGGTCATGCATCAGTCCGCCTATGCCGCAGAAATTGTGCGCGCGGGTATCCAGAGCGTGGGTAATGGGCAGATTGAAGCGGCACGCGCGCTTGGATATCGCCCGGCTCAGATTTTCCGTCATACCGTTTTACCGCAGGCGATGCGCGCCATTATGCCGCCAGCGGGTAACGAGATCATTGGCCAGTTGAAAACCACGGCAGTGGTGTCAGTGATTTCTCTGCAGGATGTGCTGTTTTCGGCGCAGATTATCTATCAGCGCACCTATGAAGTGATCCCGCTGCTGCTGGTCGCCACCCTGTGGTATCTGCTGATGACCTCAGTGCTGTCGGTGGGCCAGTATTACGTGGAGCGTTATTTTGGCCGCGGTGTCACGCGACGTGAAAAGCGCAGCCTCTGGCCGTCGTTGCCGCGCTTTTCGCTGCCGAAAACCCAAAGGAGTGTGAGCAATGGCTGAAGCAATTGCACTGCGCAAGGTCACTAAGCGCTTCTCTGGCGTAACCATCCTCGACGACGTTAACCTGGATATACCTGCCGGGTCGGTCACGGTGATTCTGGGGCCATCCGGCTCCGGTAAATCCACGCTGCTGCGCTGCATTAATCACCTTGAGAAGCTGGATGGTGGCACCATCCGTATCGGCGGCCAGATGGTGGGATACCGACAAAAAGGCCAGGCGCTGCACGAACTCAACAGCAGTGCCATTGCACGCCAGCGGGCGGAAATCGGCATGGTGTTTCAGCAATTCAACCTGTTCCCGCACCGTACCGTGTTGCAGAACATCACGGATGCGCCGATGCGGGTGAAAAAGCAGAGCCGCCATCAGGCGACCAGCAAAGCACTGGCGCTGCTGAAACAGGTGGGGCTGTCTGGTCGCGAAGATGAGTGGCCGCAAAACCTTTCCGGTGGTCAGCAGCAGCGCGTTGCGATTGCCCGCGCACTGGCGATGGATCCTGGCGTTATGTTGTTTGATGAACCGACCTCGGCGCTTGACCCGGAACTGGTGGGTGAAGTGCTGCAGGTCATTAAACAGCTGGCGCATTCCGGTATCACCATGGTGGTTGTCACCCATGAAATCGGATTTGCCCGCGAGGTCGCCGATAACATCGTCTTTATGGAGAGCGGCAAAATTGTGGCGGCTGGCCCGACGCAGCAGGTACTCGACGATCCGGACAACGGACGCGTCAGAAACTTTATCGCAACGGTGCTCTGAGCACCGTTTCTTTTGTGATAACCAGGAAGCAGGATGACGCAAAAACCGGTAATGCACAGCGCCCACTGGGGCGCTTTTCACGCTGAGCGCAGCGGCGATCAACTGCTTATTGAGCCGTTCGGGGGCGATCCCGACCCCAGTCCGCTGTTGCAAAACTTCCGTCATTCACTTAATCACCCGGCACGCGTCGCACGGCCGATGATACGGCGTGGCTGGCTGGAAAACGGGCCTGGCCCGGATCGGCGTCGTGGGGCAGATGAATATGTCGCGGTTAGCTGGGAGGAAGCCAGTCATCGGGTTGCACTGGAGCTTAAGCGGGTCGGTGAGGCTTACGGCCCGGCGGGGATTTTTGGCGGATCTTACGGATGGTCAAGCGCAGGCCGTTTCCATCACGCCCAAAGTCAGGTGCACCGTTTCCTGAACACCACGCTGGGCGGCTATGTTCGCTCAGTTAACAGCTACAGCTCCGGCGCGGCATCGGTTTTGCTGCCGCATATTGTGGGCGACATGAATGAAGTCGCCCGGCGTGGCGTGAGCTGGGAAGAGATTGCCGGTCACAGCGAGGTGGTGCTGGCGTTTGGCGGGCTGGCGCTGAAAAATGCCCAGGTGGCCAGCGGCGGCCTGAGTGAGCATACCGAGCGCGGATTTATGCAGCGTGCGGCACAGCGCGGCACCCGTTTTATCTCGGTAAGCCCACTGAAAAGCGATTTGCCAGAGGAAGCACAGGGTGAGTGGCTGGCGCTGCGACCCGGAACGGATGCGGCGTTTATACTCGGCCTGCTGGCGGTATTAATCACCGAAGGGTTAACCGATGAGGCATTTCTGGCGCGCTACTGTGTCGGCTGGCCTCAGATGGTGGCCTACATCCGGGGTGAAGAGGATGGCGTGGTGCGTGACGCGCCGTGGGCAGCCGCGATCTGTGGCGTCAGCAGCGACCTGATCAGGCAGTTCGCCCGACAGCTGCACGGCAAGCGCGTACTGGTTACGGTCGCCCATGCCTTACAACGCGCCGAGCATGGCGAACAACCGGTGTGGCTTGGCCTGGTGCTGGCGGCGGCACTCGGACAGCCCGGGCTGCCCGGCGGCGGCTATACCTATGCACTGGGTGCGCTGGGCCATTATGGCAAACATCACAATCTGGTCAGCTTTCCGTCCCTGCCGCAGGGTAAAAATGGTATCGACCGCTTTATTCCGGTAGCACGTATTGCCGATATGCTGCTCAATCCCGGCACCAGGTTTGACTACAATGGCCGTCAGCTTACTTATCCTCATATCCGGCTGGCTTACTGGGCGGGCGGCAATCCGTTTCACCACCATCAGGATCTGGCCCGGCTGCGTCAGGCATTTTGCCTGCTGGATACGTTCATCGTGCATGAGAGCGTCTGGACCGCCAGTGCGCGTCATGCTGATATCGTCCTGCCCGCCACCATGACCCTGGAGCGTGAGGATATCGGCGGTGCGCCGACCGATCGCCATTTAATCGCCATGCAACCAGTGGCACAGCCTTACGCCGAAGCCAGGGACGATTACACGATTTTCCGTGAGCTGGCCCGGCAACTTGGCCGGGAAGAAGCGTTTAGCGAAGGGCGCGATGCGCGAGGCTGGTTGCAGCATCTTTACCATCAGCTACAGAAAAAACTGGCGGCGCATCAGGTGCAGACACCGGATTTTAATCAGTTCTGGCAGCAGGGCATCCTTGAGTTGCCGCA
This sequence comes from Pantoea sp. BJFS-204, assembly GCF_049310725.1. Taxonomy (NCBI): domain Bacteria; kingdom Pseudomonadati; phylum Pseudomonadota; class Gammaproteobacteria; order Enterobacterales; family Erwiniaceae; genus Pantoea; species Pantoea sp. BJFS-204. Next base: position 580,316 of record NZ_JBMOWE010000001.1, read on the forward strand.
GGTGAAGGATGGTGGACGGATGATCAATGCGTTTCGCGCTGACCCTGATGCTGCACCGCTGCCCACAGCAGGCGGCAAAATTGAGATCTTCTCCGCCACTATCGCCAGCTTTGGTTATGACAACTGTCCCGGCCATCCGGTATGGCGTGAACCCCAGCAAAAACCCAGCGCCGACTACCCATTCTGGCTGATTGCTAATCAGCCCGCGACGCGCCTGCACAGTCAGCTCGATTTTGGTGATTTCAGTCAGAGTGGCAAGCGTGGCGGGCGCGAAGTCTGTAGCCTCAACAGCGAGGATGCGGCAGCCCGGGCTATCGCGGATGGCGACATCATTGAGCTTTATAACGATCGCGGCCATGTGCTCGCCAGCGCACGTCTCACCGACACGGTTATGCCTGGCGTGGTACAGCTGCCAACCGGTGCCTGGTACGATCCGGTCGACGCCACTGCCGCCCGTCCGCTTTGTCGTCACGGTAATCCCAATGTGCTGACGCTGGATATCGGGACGTCATCTCTGGCGCAGGGATGTAGCGGGCAGATTACGGTGGTACAGGTGCGTAAATTTGCCGGGGAAGTCACGCCGGTGCAGGCCTTTATTCCCCCGTTATGAGTCGGTTACAGGGCGCTCAGCATTGCGCGCCCCAGCGCCTGCAAATCTGCCGTTGAACGCAGCTCACTGGCTGCCAGCAGACCGGGCGACGACGCCTGCAGCGCCAGCAGCAGTTTCCTGTTTACATCCACACTCTCTGCCAGTGACTGCTGGCGCGTGCGGCGCTGATGCAGCTTTGTGCTATCACTCAGCGTCAGCGTGACGTCATGGAAGCGCAGGGCGGGATTAATCGCATCGGGCGGCGCGCTGTTATCGGGAGTACGACGGACGCGGGCGGCCAGTGGCATAATCTGATGATTGAGATCGCCTTCGGCGAAATCCTGCAAACGCAGATCGCCGTAGATCAGCATCGCAGCAATCACATATTCCAGGCTGAAACGCGCTTCAATGCCGTGCTTCGGAACGGATATGGAAGCGGCGATGTCACCGCCTGGCGGGAAGGCGACGGTGATATCGACAATCTGGCTCAGCAGCGCATCAAGAGGTTTGCCGGCTGCCAGCCACTGCTGGCGCAGCATTTGTGCCGCTTCCGCTGCGCTGTGGGTACCCGCGCAGGTTGGGAAAGGTTTGAACTCCAGTCCGGGCGCGCTAATCCGCCAGGGGCGGCCCCAGTTTTCCAGCAATTTCTCCGGCTGCGCCTGACCCGAACTGCTGGCTGCCAGAAAAGCCTCAATCACACCCGCCTGACGGCCCTCTATTCCGGCCAGTGTCAGCAGAGCCGCTGACACCGCACGTTCTGCGGCAAAACCAGCGTGCAGTGGTTTCACCGCCGAACCAAACTGTGCGCGTAGCCCGCTGGCCTGGGTGGCAGCGATCCCCAGCAGGGTCGCGGTTGCATCACTCTCCAGCGCCAGCAAACGCGCCAGTGCCGCCGCCGCTGCCAGGGTGCCCAGCGTTGCCGTGTTGTGATAGCCCAGCGCGTAATGTTGCTGGCTGACAGCCAGTCCCAGACGACCAGCCATTTCCACACCTGTGACGTAAGCATCCAGAAAACGGTTCAGGCGCTTTGGCTGATATTGCTGCCAGGCGAGCAGGGCGGGCAGGATCACTACGCTGGGGTGACCGCGAAAATCGGCATGAAAATCATCGTAGTCCAGCGCATGTCCGGCATAGCCCAGCAGCAGCGCCTGCGAGCGCACGCTGCCGTCGCGGTAGATTGTGCGCAGTGCCGGTAAGCCGCTATCCGGCACCTCGCCCTGTAACACCGGCCAGCTCACCGCCAGGAAGTCCCGCACACCTTCACGCGCGTGCTGGTGCGCTGACTCATCCGGCTGACTATAAAGGATATGTTCAGCCAGCATTACGCTTAGGTTCATTGCGGTCGCTCCGGAAAATGGTGTAGTTCGTGGCGAAACGCGATCGGCTGTTCGCCCAGTGATGCGGGATTATCGCTGCTCATAGCGGGTTTCCTTCTGCTGCTGTCTGGCGGCTCAGCCAGGCATCATGTGCCGCCGGGTCCAGTACTTTTTTCATATAGAGGGTGATGTGACCTTTACCGAGATCGCGGGTATGCATCGGCTGGAAGCCACGTTTCAGATACATCTCTTTCAGCCAGGGGTGATGGGTGGCGGTGCCCAGCGAGACCGCAGGGGCATGCAACTGATCGATCAGGATTTCCTGCTCTAACCGATCCTGAACCTGGCGACCAAAATGGTGGCCGGGATAGTCGGGATGCGCGCCAAACCAGCCGATATGCGGCAGCCCAAACGGGCCGGGCAGCGGCCCCCAGGGATAGCGAACGGTCACTGATGAAACCATCTGGTTACGCATGTAGAGCGCATACACACCATGATTCTGCAGATGGCGTAATGCTGTAGCGCGGTCAGCCGTGGCGGCATCAAATTTAATGCCCAGTGCTTTAACGGGTGCATAGGCGGCATGCATCAGTGCCAGATAAACATCTACCTCATCTTCTCTGACCTGACGAAAATCGAGTTGCATAATATTTCCCGGAAAACTGCCAGGCAGGCAGTTAATTCATTCAGCCAGAATGAGAGATTAACAGTAAAAGCCGGGTCGCTATGTGTGAAAAATAACTAACCTAATGCGGATTTGTGAATATGAAATGGCCGGTTATTGATTGCTTAAATTGTTATTTGTCGTAGTATTCAGAAAAGAAATTAAATTCCATGAGACACTATTAACTCATTGTAATAAAAGTCTTTTTCTATTTGATATAATCAGGATGCTGCTGTGTTAGCCATTACATCTCCGCGAGCCTATGCGCATGAGGCGGGCCTGCGCATCCGCGCCGGTCAGTTTATTAAACCCTATGCCACCCATATTCGTATTTTTACCTCTCCTCAGGCGTGGCAGGCGGTTAATCCGGAATTAAGCCAGAGTCTTGAAGAAAATGGCATCCGCTGGCAGCTCGACTATTTAGAGGGCGAATGTACCGAACAGGCCATCGCCAGCTTAAAACATCATATCGCACAGCAGGGCGCAGAACTGCTGCTGGCGATTGGGGGTGGACGCGTGCTGGATGCGGCTAAAGCCGCTGCCAGCCAGTTGCCGACGGTCACGCTGGTTAACTTTGCGACCCAGGCGGCAACCTGCGCGGCCTGGTCACCGATTGCCATCATCTATAACGAGCAAGGCGGCCATCTGCGCAGCCAGCCGCTGGGGAAAATGCCGGAGCTGGTGCTGGTGGACAGTGAAGTAATCGCCCGGAGCGACGTGCGCTACCTGAAAGCGGGTATTGTGGATGCGCTGGCCAAATATTATGAATTCCGGCCTTACCAGCAGCACAACCCTGATGATCTGGCTTTGGATCTTAAGGTGATGACCGCGCGGCAGGCGCTTGACACTTTCCGGCAGCAGGGAGACGCCGCGATCCTGGCCTGCCAGCAGCAGCGGGTCACGCCTGAACTGGTCAGAGTCATTGATGCCACTATCGTGCTCGCCGGACTGGCGAACAGTGTGCGCGACCTGCTGCCGACGCCGGGCTTTGCGCACGCCATTCACAATCGACTGACGCACCTGCCGGAGCTGCATCACTGGCTGCACGGTGAGAAAGTCGGCTTCAGCCTGCTGGTGCAGTCGCTGATGGAACATGACGGCGTCGCGGATGCGGAACTCCTTGCGCTGCTGCGACACTACGATATGCCGCTGAAGCTGCCGGTGTTACGCGGCGATCGCCATAGCGCGCTGCGCAACATCGCGCAGCAGATTAAATTCCCCCAGGCCTGCGCAGAACGGCTGCCGTTTAGCGTCTCCGCCCGCGCGCTGGAACAGGCGCTGCTGGCGACGGACACCCTTTTTTAAGCGCGCGCTGTGGCGCGCCTTTTCACCTTACAGACCAGGAATCGTTCATGAATCATTTCACTCCATCACGTCGCCTGCGGCTCGGCCTGTTTGTTCAACCGGTGGGTCAGCACGTGAGCGGCTGGCGTCTGACGGAACAGCTGGGCGATCCCACTGATATCGACTGGCTGATCACGCTGGCTAAAAAAGCCGAAGCGGGTAAGTTCGACCTGTTCTTTGTGGGTGATGCACTGGCAACCAGCATGTATCGTCTGCCGTCGACCATGGCACGCCTTGAACCGCTGACGATGCTGGCGGCGCTGGCGGTCAACACCAGACGTATTGGCCTGGCCGCAACCGCCTCTACCACCTTCAGCGATCCCTTTACGCTGGCGCGCAGTTTCTCGTCACTGGATCACATCAGCCGTGGCCGGGCCGCGTGGAACGTCGTGACCTCGTTTTCCACTGACGTTGCACGTAACTTCAGCCGCAGCGATATGCCCGACCACGCTTCCCGCTATGCCCGTGCGCGGGAGTTCCTTGAGGTGGCAGACAAATTGTGGCAGGGCTGGGAAGCGGGGGCAGTACAGCCCGACAAAGCGACCGGGGACTATTTTGTTGATGAGAAGATCAAGCCGATCAACCATCAGGGCGAGCATTTTCAGGTACAAGGCCCCCTGAACATCACGCGTTCACCACAGGGACGTCCGGTGATTATCGAAGCAGGTTCTTCTGCTGATGGTCAGAAGCTGGCGGCTGAGACAGCGGAAGTGATCTTTACCGCCTCCGCCAGTCTGGAGGAAGCGCAAGCGTTCTATCGCACTCAAAAGGAGCAGGTCATTGCCGCCGGGCGTAACCCGGATCATGTTGTGATCATGCCCGGTGTCATGCCGATTATTGGCCGCACGCGTGAGGAGGCGAAGGCGTTGTGGAAAAAGCTGAATACGCTGGTGGATATTGAGAACGGGCTTCGTCAGCTCTCACTGCGGTTCAGTATGGATCTCAGCCAATATCCACTGGATGGCCCGGTACCGGAGGTTCCGCTGGGCGAAGGTAATCAGAGCCGCGTTAAGCTGATGACCGATATGGCAAAGCGCGAGAATCTGACGCTGCGTGAGCTGGCCGCCGTCGCCGCCGGTTCACGCGGACACCGCGTGATTGTCGGTACCGCTGAAGATATCGCCGACGACTTCCAGCAGTGGCTGGAGCAGGGCGGCGCGGACGGCTTTAACATCATGCCAGCCATTATGCCGGAACAGCTGGATCTGTTTGTGGAGCTGGTGATCCCGGAACTGCGCCGTCGCGGACTGTTTCGCGATGAGTATGAGTTTGCCACGCTGCGGGAGAATCTGGGGCTTGAAGTGATAACCGAAGAGAGTTAACAGCCACGGTCATCACGGGAAATATTACCGCAATACTGCATGCAGTTTGCTGGAAAAGGAGATGCGGTTAACTCAGCAGGGAGGCTGGAGCCTGTATTGTGCCGCACTATTTTCCAAAAGCGTTCTGCAAACCCATTCATACCCGATATAGTGCAAATCTATCCTCCGGGATGTGAGATCGCTGAATGTCAGAATACAGGTTCTATACCAAAGGCAAATACACTGTTGCACTTGAAAGATCGGACGTAACACGAGCTTTCGATCTGACAGAGCAGGGTTATAAAAAACAGTTCGAGGAAGTTCGTGCCTCAGATGAAAAACAGGCACTCGCACGCTTCGCGGATATCCGCAGGGACAAACGCATCGACCAGCACAACTTTCTGGCGGGCGCGGCCACGATGCCCCTGATTGGCGTATTAACAGCGATTGCTTTCTCTCTCTTCTGGCGAAAAAAAACGGGAAAATAACCCTGTGTTGATTCACTTTGCAGGGGTTTAGCTTAGCCTGATATCAGAATAACCAGGGAGCAGGACGCCGTCCCCTTTTCACCTAAAAGGACTTATCCATGAAAAAGATCATTCCCATTTTCTGCTGTGCCCTGTTAGCCGGTTGTGCGCCTCTCACTCCACACGAATGCATTAAAAAAAGCGCACTCGAAACCTGCAACTATAAACGTTCAGGAAAAGTCGGGGACAACGATATCTATGGTCAGCAGGCATCTGGCATTAAAAAAGCGCTGGATGCTGCACTATCAGAGCCGCACGCCTGGAAGGGGAAACGCTGTAATGCCCATCTGGATTTCAAAATTGATGGCACCCTGGATAATTTTATTATCAAAGGGGGCGATAAAGATTATTGCAACGCGCTCAAAGTGGCGGCAAAACGCGCCAGATTTCCGGCTTTCACCGACCAGCATGTTTTCGATGTGATGGGATCAGCGCGCTGGAATATGGAAGGACAGCCCTGACACGCATCATGCCTGTTAAATCAGCACACTAAACAGCCCGCAATCGCGGGCTGTCTGGCCTCTCAGCTCACCATTATCAGAACTGATAAGACACGCTGACATTTACGTTACGTGGCTCACCGTAAACGTAGCTGTTCATATAGCTGTAATATTCACGGTCGAAGAGATTATCGACGTTGGCCTGTACGGCAACCTGCTTATTCACCTGATAGCGGGCAAACAACGAGGCCAGCGGGTAGCTGCCCTGATATACCCGTACGCTGTCGCCGCTGGCATTGGTCACATCTTTAAACACCCGGTTCTGCCAGTTAATTCCGCCACCAACGGTGAGCTCGGGGATTGCGTCCAGCTGATAACGGGTGAAAAGCTTGAATGAGGTTTGCGGCTGATAGCTGTTGAACCGGCCACTTTTATCGCGAGCCACATAGCGGGTTGCGCCAAAGGTCAGCTGCAGATTATCGGTCAGCGCGCCATTCAGCTCGAACTCGGCACCCTTACTCACTGCACCTTTGGCGGCGTCATAGGCCTGCTCATTGCCGCTCAGATAAACGCCATCAATCGCCTGTCCGACGTTATCCTGCTCGATGCGGAAAATCGCCACGCTGGCGGTCAGCAGGCCATCGTTCCAGGCGGATTTCAGACCGGTCTCGTAACTTTTACCGGTCACCGGTGAGAGGTAACTGCCGTGAGTATCGCGATAAGTCTGCGGCAGGAAAATGGCGGTGTAGCTGCCATAGGCGGACCAGGTGTCATTAATGTCATACACCAGCCCTGCATAAGGCGTGGTGTTATTTTTAGTCATCTCTCCGCTGCTGCCATGGGTGCTCCACTGGGTATAGCGAGCGCCAATAATCAGCGACAGCGGATCGGCCAGCGACAGACGTGCAGCGCTATAGACCGATTTCTGACGAACAGTGTCATCAGCGTTGAGATACCAGCCCTGCCACTCCGGCTCCGCTAAGTTACCGGTCCAGCTATTATTGAAAATCCCCATATCGGCGGCAGTGATTTCACCCGCCTCCGCATCGCTGAATCCATCCTGACTGTAAGCGGCATTATGCTGGCGGCTGTAGCTTGCTCCGGCCATCAACAGGTGCTGACGACCCAGTAGTTCAAACGGGCCGCTGGCAAAGCCATCGATTGAATCCATTTTACGCTTGCCGCGATCCATACTGCCATAACCGGTAGTGCCTTCACCGTTCTCCTGATCGGGATTGCCCATCACATAGAGCAGCTTATCGCTGAAGGTATTCTCGGCGTGCGTGCCATTAATATGAATATTCCAGCCGTTATCGAAGTTATGGTCGATATCCGCAAAGACTTTGCGCGAATTAGTGTTGTAACGCGCCCAGTTAGCTGATGAATTCAGGCTGCGGTCGTAATGTGTCGTGGCGTTATTACTGTAAAACATCGGCAGGCCGCCCCAGGTTGGATTGCCGGTGTTGTCATCTTCATAGTCGTAGCCCAGTGACAGCGTCGTCTTATCGGTAAGGTCCGCATCAATCACGCCGTAGATGAATTTTTTGGTTTTTTGATAGCGATCCAGCCAGCTCTCCTGATCGGTATAACCGGTCACCACACGGCCGCGCAGGCTGCCATCGCTATTAAGCGGGGCAGAGAGATCCGCCACGTAGCGCTGCTTGTTCCAGCTGCCATAGCTGGCACTCAGCGTGCCGGTCGCGGTTTTGCTGTCAGCATGTTTACGCACCATATTGATCGAGGCCGAAGGGCTGCCCGCTCCGGTCATCAGGCCGGTCGCACCGCGCACGATTTCAATACGGTCATAGATTGCCGTGTCGGACGCCGCGTCGCCGTAATTCCATGTATCGTTAACCGAGGTCGGAATGCCATCGAAAGTGAAGTTGCTGACTTTGAAGCCGCGTGAATAGTACTCGGAGCGTTCACTGTCGATAAGATTGGTGGAGATACCGGTGGCGTTGGTCAGCACATCATTAACCGATTGCAGATCCTGATCCTGCATTCGCTGCTGCGTCACCACGCTGAGTGACTGAGGCACATCTCGCGGTGTCAGCATTAATTTGGTGCCCGCGCGGGTGGTCTGCACCGCGTAATTCTGCTTACCGCTGTCACTGGTTTCGTCAGTCGTGGCGCTGACCACCATATCCTGCGATATCTCCTCCGCCGCCAGGGCGGGGTGGAAGAGGGCGTGTATCGCCAGTGTCAGTAATGAGACGCTAAAGCTGTTTCTGAAACCTGATTCCCTGCCACTACGAGCCATAAAATTTTCCATTAAAAATTGGTATTGAGTTAAACCGTTGTGTCTTTGGTTGTTATTTTTTATCCACTCATCTTCTGGAGAAAGACGCTCAGCCAGTTATGAGAACGCCAATGATAATCATTTGCTTTATATATTCTTCAAAGGATTCAATCGAAAGTGTAACTTTATGTTAATTATTTATAATTCAATGTGATAGGAAAATTTAAAGCCTTTTAGTTGCTGGTGTTTATCAGATTTGAAAGCAGAAAAAGGGCATTCAGGTGGAATTTCACGGGGCAGTTAAGCGGTTTAACGCGGGTAAAATGACCGGACAGGTCTGGATAGTAGCGTCGTCATTTGATTACTGGCTGTTAATGCGTATGATTCTCATTCTTTATTTCCTGACGGAGTTCAGCATGAAATCGTTAAGCCCGCGCAAAGCCGCTGTTGCCATGGCAGTTGCCGCTGCCTTTAGCCTGACAGCGTGTCAGGCACCAGCTAAAAAAGCCGATGCGCCTGCCGCTGAAGCCCCAAAACCGGTTAATACCGCAGTGACACAACGCGCTCTGGGTGATGGTCTGTACGAAATGGCTTACTCCCCTGCGTCAAAAGCGTTGTTTGTCGCCAGCGCGCAGGCGTTTAAGGATGTGAACGGCGGCATGATCTATCGTCTCGATCCGGCCACGCTGACGACCAAAGGCGAAACGCATACCGACATGAAAAACTTCGGTACCGCTATCGATGAAAATGGTCAGGTGTTCTACACCACCAACTCACTGGATGGCGCGATCTCCAAAGTGGACGCCCAGAGTGGCAAAGTGCTGCAGCGTCTGGTGTTCCCGGGCAAGATCAGTAAAGAGGGCTATCCGGCGGGTGCGCGTGAAGTCCTGTGGCACGGCAACGAGCTTTATGTCGGTCGCGTAGCCGAACCGGGCTATATCTCCGTCGTAGATACCCGAACCTTTAAGCTGAAAACCGAGATTAAAAACGCCGGGAAATGGGTCACCGGTATCATCTATTCCCCGCTGACTGAGCGCATTTATGCGGCTAACGGCTCGGGTGAAATTCTGGTGATCAATCCACGCAGCCATAAAATCGAGAAGCGCTGGACCGCAGGCGATGGCAAAGAGTATCTGTTCCTGAACATGGCGGAAGATCCTGCTACCGGTCGCCTGTTTGTTACTGACGACTCCAAAGGCAAAACCACGCTGATCTTTGATGAGCGCACCGGCAAAGTGATCAAGCGTATCGAAGGTGATGCGATGGGCATCAAGTTCAACGCTAAACGCAATGAGCTTTACATCAGCCAGCGCGAATCGAAGAAAGTGCTGCAACTGGATGCCACCACCTACGCGGTGAAAAACAGCTGGTCGTTTGACAAGAACCCAAACAGCCTGCTGATTGGCCCGGACAACAACACGCTCTATGTCACGCTTAAGGCGGAATTCAACAAAGATTCCTCCACCAAAGGCACTGACGAGATTGCCCGTATCGCGCTGCCGTAATCACGCGCTAAAAGCGTCACTCTGCATTGGCAGGGAAGCGATGCGAACAAAGTTAAAGCCCGCTCCGGGAAGCCTGAGCGGGCTTTCTTATTGAGAACAACGCCTCACATCATCTCACCCCATAACCAATCCGGTACAGCTCGCAAAACGATGAAGGTTGTGTGGATTCATCACTGATCCGGCTGAACGCTTCTCTCACTTTGCACTAAAAGCACAGGCATCTGAAATCCCCCTGTGTCGCACTCGGTTATCGCTTTACACCTATATAGTATTTGACCTATATTAATAAGGAGATCCCGTGTGGATGATTAAAACGACGGAGAGGTTTGATCGCTGGTTTACCTTGCTTAATGAGAGCGATCGCGCCTGCGTACTGGCAGCATTAATGGTGTTGCGCGAAAAGGGGCCGGGGTTGTCCAGGCCATACGCGGATACGCTAAAAGGCTCTGTTTATATCAACATGAAAGAGCTGCGTATTCAGAGTCGCGGCGATCCGATAAGGGCTTTCTTTGCTTTTGACCCAAACCGAACGGCGATTGTGCTTTGTGCCGGAAATAAGGTGGGCAATGAAAAGCGTTTTTATCAGGAGATGCTTCCGGTTGCCGATCGGGAATTTACACACTGGCTGAATAGTTTTAAAGATGAGGAGTAACCAGATGGGCAGAACGCTTGAACAGCTTATTGCGGATGAAAAACCGGAAGTCGTTGCCGACGCACAGGCGATGGCGACGGATATCCTGCTCAACATTCACCTTGCCGAGCTGCGCGAGAAAGTGCAGAAAACACAGGTCGAAATGGCAAAGGCGCTGGGCATTACACAGCCTACCGTGGCGGGCATGGAGAAGCCGGGCCGCGACCTGAAGCTCTCCACGCTCAAGCGCTATATCGATGCGGCAGGGGGTAAGCTGCGGCTGGTGGTGGAACTGCCGGACGGCTCGCACTACGGGTTTGAGGTGTAAGCCATTCAGGCGGGGATGTCATGCCGCCGTGACCGAAAACATAAATGCAAAAAGCCCGCTCAGGTTTCCCTGAGCGGGCTTTTCTAATTCTGGCTCCTCTGACTGGACTCGAACCAGTGACATACGGATTAACAGTCCGCCGTTCTACCGACTGAACTACAGAGGAATCGCTTGAACGGGGCGAATATTAGCGGCGCAGATCCCGCTTGTCAAAGCCCTGTTTACCGAATTGCGTTCAGATGCTCGTAAAAGCAGCGGATTGGCGATTTTTACCCGATTCTGCTGGATTTTCAAACTGCCAACAGGATCTCACTTTGCGGGCATTTCTCCGCAGATGTTAGAGGCATGTCAAAGTTTTGTTGTTTGCCGATGTTAAAACAACCGTTTCAGTGCTTTTATGATAAAAATTTCAAAACGTGATTATATGGAATAAATAAACTGCTTATCATCACGGTCGTCATTATCGTCTGAAAGTGAAACGCTATTTTGAAGTTAACTGTTTGCAGATCAAGTGATTGTGAAAAGGAGTGGTCGATCACAAAAATAGTCAGAACATGAAGTCTTACCTCAAATTTCCCGAAACAGACGCCAGACAGGCTGGGTGAATGTAAAAGATATTTTTCATTCGCGGTCACAGCCGCTGAGCAAGTTAACAAATAAGAAGGGTCCCTATGAACATTAAAAAAACGATTGTCGCCTCACTGTTAGCCTGCATGTTACCTGCCGCGGTTATGGCAAAAGATATCTCAGTTGGTGTCTCCATGGCGCTGTTTGATGACAACTTCCTCACCATTCTGCGTACCTCAATGCAGAAAGAGATGCAGAAAGATGGCGTTAAAGGGCAGGTTGAGGATGCAAAAGGCGACGTTTCACAGCAGCTGCAGCAGGTTCAGAACTTTATCGGTCAGGGTGTTGATGCCCTGATCGTCAACCCGGTCGATACCAATGCGGTGAAACCGATTATGGACCAGGCGAGCAAAGCGGGTATCCCGCTGATCTTTGTCAACCGCCGTCCACAGGCTGAGCTGACCGGCAAAATGGCCTACGTCGGGTCCGATTCGGAACTGGCCGGACGCTTACAGATGGAAGCGCTGGCTAAAGCGATGAACGGCAAAGGCAACGTTGCCATCCTGATGGGTGACCTGGCGAATGAAGCGACCCGTGACCGTACCAAAGGTGTGGAAGAGGTTGCGGCTAAATTCCCTGGCATCAAAATTGTTCAGAAACAGACCGCCAAATTTACCCGTAACGATGCGGTAGACGTAGTCAGTAACTGGATGACCGCCGGTGATGAGATCAATGCCATCGCTTCTAACAACGATGAAATGGCGATCGGTGCGCTGCAGGCACTGGGTAAAAATCCGGACAAAATCCTGATCGCTGGCGTCGATGGCACACCCGATGCGCTGCAGATGCTGAAGCAGGGCAAGATGGTCGCCACGGTATTCCAGGATGCGCAGGGCCAGGGTGAAGGTGCGGTGCAGACGGCAATCAAACTGGTGAATGGCGAGAAAGTTCAGAAAGTCATCAATATCCCCTACCAGCTGATTACCAAAGAAAACATGGAACAGTTTACCAAGCGTAACCTGAAATAGTCGTTCCCGACCCAGCTGTACGGAGGTGATGTATGAACGCTTTTGCGCTTGAAGCCGAAGGCATCAGCAAGTTCTTCCCCGGTGTTAAAGCCCTCGACAACGTCTCGTTGCGGGTGCGTCCGGGAACGGTACATGCCTTGATGGGCGAAAATGGCGCGGGCAAATCCACTTTAATGAAGTGTCTGATCGGGATGTATCGTCCCGATCAGGGCACCATCAAAATTAAAGGGGAGCCGGTGCAGTTTCAGGACACCATGGACGCGTTGCGTTCCGGCATTTCAATGATCCACCAGGAGCTCAACCTGGTGCCTTACATGACCGTCGCCGAGAATATCTGGCTGGGTCGCGAGCCGATGAGATTTGGCTTTGTCGATCACGCCCGACTTAATCAGATGACGCAGGAACTGCTCAACCGCCTGAATATCCGCCTGAAAGCCGATCGGATGGTGGGCGAGCTGAGCATCGCGTCGCAGCAGATGGTTGAGATTGCCAAAGCAGTTTCATGGGATTCAGACATCGTGATCATGGATGAGCCCACCTCCGCGCTGACAGAAACCGAAGTAGCGCATCTGTTTACCATCATTCGTGACCTGCGGGAGCAGGGCAAAGCGATCATCTACATCAGCCATAAGATGGATGAAATTTTCACCATCACCGATGAAGTCAGTATCTTCCGTGACGGCAACTGGATCGCCAGCGATCAGACGTCGAAATATACCCGCCAGTCGCTGATTACCCAGATGGTGGGACGCGAACTGACCCAGCTGTTCCCGAAATTCAACAGCGCAATTGGTGAAGAGGTGCTGACGGTGCGCAATCTCACCTGCAAAGATCGTTTCACCGACGTCAGTTTCAGTGTGCGCCGGGGGGAGATCCTCGGCGTCGCCGGACTGGTGGGTGCGGGTCGCAGCGAGGTGATGGAGAGCCTGTTCGGCATGGAGAGCTTCGACAGCGGCGAGATCCTGATTGATGGCGTGCCGGTGACGATCGACTCACCCTCAACTGCAATTGAAAAGGGCATGGCGTTCCTCACCGAAGACCGTAAAAAGTCCGGCCTGTTTCTGGTGCTATCGGTAATGGAGAACATGAGCATCGTTAACATGCCGGAGTACAGCGGCAAAAGCGGGTTTGTCAGCCATGTGAAGATGGCGCAGGACTGCATGGATCAAATCCGTCGTCTCAACATTAAAACGCCAACCATGGATCAAATCATCAATAACCTCAGCGGCGGTAATCAGCAGAAAGTCCTGATTGCCCGCTGGCTGCTGGCGCAACCGAAGATTCTGATTCTGGACGAACCGACGCGCGGCATTGACGTCGGCGCGAAAGCGGAGATTTACCGCTTAATCAGTGAACTTGCCAACCGTGGCGTGGCTATCATCATGGTCTCCTCTGAACTGCCGGAAATTCTTGGCATGAGCGACCGGGTGATGGTTATGCACGGCGGGCGTATAACCGGCATCCTCGATAAAGAAGAAGCCGATCAGGAAACCATTTTGTCGTTGGCATCCGAGTGAGGCGCGAGACCACTATGAGCAATATGAAAGCTACTGCCACCCCGGCAGCCCCGCAGCAACCCTCTTTTTTTGCCAGCCTGCGTCATAAATTGCCGAAAGATACCGGCATTTTCGTGGTGATGGTGGGGATTGCGTTAATTTTTGAAATGTTCGGCTGGTACGTGCGTGACCAGTCTTTCCTGCTCAACACCAACCGTCTGATCCTGATTGTATTGCAGGTGGCGATTATCGGGATTATCGCCGTCGGCGTGACCCAGGTCATCATCACCACCGGTATCGATCTCTCCTCCGGATCCATTATTGCCCTGGCGGCAGTGGTGGCCGCGAGCCTGGCGCAGACCTCTGACAGCCTGTCGCCAATGTATCCGTCGCTGGTGAATATGCCTGCGGTGATCCCTATCGCGGCCGGTATCGGCGTCGGTTTGCTGGCGGGCGTGGTCAATGGTGTACTGATTACCCGCACCGGCATTCCGCCCTTTATTGCCACGCTGGGCATGATGGTGTCGGCACGTGGTCTGGCGCAGTATTACACCCAGGGCAATCCGATCAGCTTCCTTTCCGATGGCTTCACCTCAATCGGACAGGGTGCCATGCCGGTAGTCATTTTCCTGGTGGTGGCGCTGCTGTTCCATATCGCCCTGAAGCATACCCGCTACGGTAAATATGTTTACGCCATCGGCGGCAACATGACCTCGGCGAAAGTCTCCGGTATCAACGTTAATAAGTATCTGATTATCGTCTACACCATTGCAGGCGCGCTCTCTGGCCTGGCGGGTGTAGTACTGGCGGCGCGCGTCAGCAGCGGTCAGTCGAGCATGGGGATGTCGTACGAGCTGGATGCCATTGCTGCAGCCGTTATCGGTGGCAGCAGCCTGATGGGTGGCGTGGGCCGTATCACCGGTACATTGATTGGCGCAGTGATCCTTGGCCTGATTAAAAGCGGATTCACCTTCGTTGGTGTCGATGCGTACATTCAGGACATCATCAAAGGGATGATTATTGTGGCTGCGGTCTCTATCGACATGCACCGTAACCGCAAAAAACGTTAATCAGCAGGCGTTGCCTTCTTCCGGATGCGGGAGAGGGCAACGGTTGCTTTTTATCATCCGGCATTCGCCAGCGATAAGAAATCCTGCTGATAGCGGTTACATTTACTCCCTGTTTTTTACTCCTCTGTTCAGGCCCTGCAAGCCTTCATCAGGTGCAATGCGTTTCCACTGCACTCAAACTGTACAGCCTGTCATCACTTTTCTGCACGTCTGACTCGCAGCGTCTGCACTGTCACAGTGCGCCTGACGGCTTTACTCTCTCTTCTCAGCCATTCCTGATCCTTATTAACCCATAAGAGGTAATCAGAAACGCTTATTTTCCGGGCCGTTAGGAAAAATCTGGCTGCTTGATGGCCTGAGTTTTTTAAACCTGGCCTGCATCTTGCAAAATCTCTGTTATCAGGGCGATGGGATCAGACCCATTTCGCTATTCGGGGTGAGTGACGGAGGCAAGATGAATTTAAGACGACTGAAGTACTTTGTGAAAATCGTCGATATCGGCAGTCTGACGCAGGCAGCAGAAGTGTTGCACATCGCCCAGCCTGCACTCAGTCAGCAGGTCGCGACGCTGGAAAATGAACTGGATCAGCAGTTGCTGATTCGTACCAAGCGCGGCGTTACGCCAACTGAGGCGGGTAAGATTCTCTATGGTCATGCGCGCACCATTCTGCGCCAGTGTGAGCAGGCCCAGACTGCGGTAATTAACGCTGGTCAGGTACTGAGTGGACAGGTCTCGATTGGGCTGGCCCCGGGTACGGCTGCTTCATCGCTGACCATGCCGCTGTTACAGACCGTTCGCGATCAATTTCCGGAAGTGCTGGTTTATCTGCACGAAAATAGCGGCAGCGTGCTGAATGAGAAAGTGATGAACGGTCAGCTGGATATGGCGGTGCTGTACGATCGTGCACCCACTGCCGGGATCACCAGCATGCCGCTGATGAAAGAGGATCTGTTTCTGGTAGGCGCCACCGATTACCCGGGAGCCAGCGTCGATCTGGCCGATGTAGCGCAGATGAGTCTGTTTTTACCGCGCGATTACAGCGCAGTGCGCAAGCGGGTCGATGAGGCCTTTTCGCTGCGTCGTCTGAGTGCACGCATCATCGGTGAGATCGAATCGATTTCAACCCTGACCGCAGCCATTTCCAGCGGCATGGGCGTGACCGTATTACCTGAGTCCGCCGCCCGTTCGCTGGTGGGATCCACCGATGCCTGGATGTCACGCATCAACAGCCCGTCATTGAGTCTGCCGCTGTCACTGAACGTCTCCGCCCGGTTGCCGCTGTCACCTTCAGCGCAGGCAGTGAAGAACATTCTGCTGTCGCTGCTGAATAAGCCGCTGAGTGAGGAGCGGGAGTTAATGTTAGTGAGTTAAGAGGGCGCTTGCAGCGGGCTGGCAACCAGCCGGTTTCGCTTTGCAGCGGGTTGCACTGAGCGGGTTTCGCCCGCCAGGCGATGGAGGCTGTGAGCCTTTAGCAGCGGGTATGCACTGAGGAAGTTTCGCCCGCCAGGGGATGAGGAGTTTCAGGTTGCCCGAGCAGGCGGACGCGTCAAGGGGCGGACGCCCGCCCCTTAACAATCCCGGCGTCCGGCTGCCTGCGCGCCCCGCTGTGCGGGGTGCCTTCGTCACGCCCTGCGGCCGACGGACCGTCCGGACTCGCCATCCCTGGCTCGTACCGTCCTTTCGCCGACGTCCTGTCGGCTCATCCTTGCCTCCGGTTGTTCCTCAGCGCTGCGGACGCCTCTGGTAAACCTTCGTCTGTAATTTCTGTATTTATTTGCTGCACAGAGCTGTT
Source organism: Pantoea sp. BJFS-204 (assembly GCF_049310725.1). Taxonomy (NCBI): domain Bacteria; kingdom Pseudomonadati; phylum Pseudomonadota; class Gammaproteobacteria; order Enterobacterales; family Erwiniaceae; genus Pantoea; species Pantoea sp. BJFS-204. The sequence continues at coordinate 597,154 of NZ_JBMOWE010000001.1, forward strand.
TACTGGCTGGACAGGAAGAGGTTCTATCTTTCCATTTCGACACAATGTGAACTTCATAGCACGAATGATAAATCCATGTTGGCGTGAAGAATTGCTGATGCGACTTTTAAATTATTCTGAATAGCTTTTGGGCACGTTTTTTTTCTCTGATAGCGGTTATTCCGCGATCTCTATATCTGAAACAATAAAACTTCAATCAGGTTGATTTCACGCTGTATGAAAATTGATCTGATGTTTGCCGGAAGATAGTTTAATCAGGCTGTGAAAGCAGTGGGCCTGTCAGCAGAAAACAGGCTGGCTTTCTCTTTTTAAAATGGAGTTTAAAACGATGGCTATTCCAGCTTATCTCTGGCTTAAAGATGACGGTAACAACATTATTGTCGGATCAGTCGACGTGGCAGGTCGTGAAGGCGCTATTGAAGTCCTCGGCCTGAATCACGGCGTCATGCTCTCCACAGACAACGTGACGGGTAAAACAACCGCTGTCCGCGAACACGCTTCTTACAGTTTTGATAAAGAGATCGATAAGTCCAGTCCTTGTCTTTACAGGGCTGTGACCTCAGGTCAAAAGCTTTGCTCAGCGGAAATAAGATTTTACCGGATAAATGACGCGGGGCAGGAGGTGGAATATTTCAATACTTTGATGGAAGGCGTAACCGTTATCTGTGTGGGTCCGATGATGTATGACGTTAAATCCCGCTATGGTGAGGCGCGGGATCATCTGGAAACTGTAGAGCTGATTTACGAAAAAATTACCTGGCGATATGCAGACGGAAATATCGTCCACTCGGACAGCTGGAATGATCGAGTGACAGCATAAAGGAATATAACGATGACATGGACATATGAGCAAAGCACGGGTCACTTATACCACAACAGTGAATTTATTGAGGCCGGCTACTCAGGTAGTCTGACTAACAAAAATAATCCCGATCGCCAGCATGTAAGAGGGATGGGGCCCCTTCCTCAGGGAACGTACAGAATTGCAGGGCACTCCACATCAAAAGGACCCCTGACCATTATTCTGGTGCAGACTTCCGGAGAGTCTTTTGGCCGTTCGGCATTTCGCATTCATGGCGAAAGAGTCAATAAGCCAGCGGGCTTCGCCTCAGAAGGCTGCATCATTATGTCACTTGCAGCCCGGCGACGCGTGCTGCGTGAAGGCGGGACGCTGGAGGTGGTCCGATGAAATATCTGATATTGATTGGCCTTCTGCCCTTCGCGGTCTGGGCTGGAGCGAATACATCCGACTGGGAAAATTCGCTGAAGGGCATCGCGTCAGGAGAGCAAGCCTGGCTTGCAAAAGTGCCCCAACTGGCAGCTACGGCTGATGTTCAGCAGGCAACCCGGATGGAGGATGCCCTTGCCTCGGCGTTAGCAAAGAATACCCCGGGCGTGCTGGAGACGCTCCGGGTTATTGACGCCAGATCCTGGCCCCATATGGCAGGTACAGACATTGTCTGCAGCGTTCCGGCTGAGCAACCTACAGCCTTTATAGAGGATTTTTATCAACAAACCCGTCTGGCGCTACTGGCAACTGACCAGGGTGCGACCTGTCTGTGGATCCTGGAAGCAAGCTATGAAGAGATGAAAGCAGAGAGCGCCAGAATGCGTAATCTATCGCCTTCTGTAAAATAGCCTCTCCCCCAGGCCGGGTTTCAGTCAAATTCTGAAGTCCGGCCGCCCATCTCAAACCTCTCTGCACCCCCAAAATCCACCCCGTTATTCCCTAAAGTCATAAATCCGAATTTTTTAGTATTTCCGGTTATCAATAATAGTTCTTACCATCAGATAATCAGATTATGTAAAGGGAGGTAAATACCGTGAATTTCCAGCAGCTTAAAATCATCCGCGAGGCGGCCCGCTGTGAGTTTAACTTAACGGAAGTCGCTAATACGCTGTTTACCTCCCAGTCGGGAGTAAGTCGGCACATTCGTGACCTGGAAGATGAACTCGGGGTTGAGATCTTTATCCGTCGCGGCAAGCGCCTGCTGGGGATGACCGAGCCGGGCAAAGCGCTGCTGACCATCGCTGAGCGTATCCTGGATGAAGCGGGCAAAGTGCGACGTCTGGCCGATGTCTTTACCAATGAAACCAGCGGCATCCTGACCATAGCCACTACCCATACTCAGGCGCGCTACAGCCTGCCGAAAGTGATCAAAGCGTTTCGTCAGCTCTATCCCAACGTCCGGCTTGAACTTAATCAGGGGTCGCCGCAGGAAATTGTCACCATGCTGCTGGCGGGTGAGGCGGACATTGGCATCGCCAGTGAATTACTGGTCAACAACAGCAGCCTGGCGGCGTTCCCCTGGTTCAGCTGGCATCACGCCTTACTGGTGCCGAAAGGGCATGAACTGGTGGAGAACCAGCCGGTTTCACTGAGCACGCTCAGCCGCTATCCGCTGATCACCTACCGGCAGGGTATCACCGGACGTTCGCGGGTTGACCGTGCATTCCAGACGGCCGGTTTAAAACCAGATATTGTGCTCAGTGCTCAGGACTCCGATGTGGTGAAAACCTACGTCAAACTCGGTTTAGGCGTGGGGATACTGGCCGATCAGGCGTGTGAAACTGAAGAGAGTGAAGAGCTGGTGCGCCTCGATGCCACGCATCTGTTCGATGCCAGCACCGTATGGCTCGGCCTCAAGCGCGGCCAGCTGCAACGCAACTACGTCTGGCAGTTCCTGGAACTCTGCAACGCCAACCTGTCGCTGGAAGAGATCAAGCGTCAGGCGCTCTCCTACAGCAATGACGACGAACCGGTTATCGACTTCCAGATTTAAGCACACGGCGCATCCACCCGGATGCGCGCCTGTTTCCGCACGGCATAAAATTTCAAATCACCGCGAAAATCTCCCCTATCGACCTTTCTCACCCCGCACAACAACATCCTGCGCTGACCCGGCGCGATAAAGTGGAATCAGCTGACCACAAGGGGATGATATGTCGCGACTACAACTTAACGATAGCGATCTGCTGCGCCAGCAGGCGCTGTTTAATGGACGCTGGCAGGATGCGCATCAGGGCGCCACGCTGCCGGTTACCGATCCCGCCACGGGCGAAACCCTGGCGACGATTCCGGCACTGGGTCGGGCAGAAACCGGGCAGGCGATAGCTTATGCGGAAACGGTGCGCATCAGCTGGGGCAAAACCACCAATGCCAGCCGTGCCGCGCTGCTGGAAAAGTGGCATCAACTGATTATTGAACACGCTGACGACCTGGCGATTATCATGACCGCCGAGCAGGGCAAACCGCTGGCGGAAGCCAGAGGCGAAGTGCTCTATGGAGCCAGCTTTGTGAAATGGTTCGCGGAAGAGGCACGCCGCATCTATGGCGACACCATTCCCGCGCCCAGCGAGGACCGGCGCATCCTGGTGCTGAAACAGCCGGTAGGCGTTGCCGCCGCAATCACGCCGTGGAACTTCCCGATTGCGATGATCACCCGCAAGGTGGCGCCCGCGCTGGCCGCCGGATGCCCGATTATTGTTAAACCTTCTGAGTTGACGCCGCTGTCGGCGCTGGCACTGGCGGTGCTGGCAGAGCGCGCCGGCTTCCCGTCCGGCGTGCTGCAGGTGCTGACCGGCCTGCCCACGGAGATTGGCGCGGCGCTGACCGAAAGCCGCACGGTACGTAAAATCTCCTTTACCGGTTCAACCCGCATCGGACAGTTGCTGATGCAACAGAGCGCCGACAGCATCAAGCGCCTGAGTCTGGAGTTGGGTGGCAACGCGCCGCTGATCGTGTTTGATGATGCCGATATTGAGATTGCCGTCGCGGGGGTCATGCTCAGCAAGTTCCGCAACGCCGGGCAGACCTGCGTCTGCGCTAACCGCATCCTGGTGCAGCGAAGTATCTATCCGCGTTTCACCGCCCGGTTGCTGGAGGCGGTCGCCACCCTGAAAGTGGGCGATGGTTTTGCGCCCGACAGTACTATTGGCCCTTTGATCAACAGCCGCGCGGTAGAGAAAGTGAACGGTCATATCGATGATGCGCTCAGCCAGGGAGCAACGCTGCTGACCGGCGGCATCAGCCAGGGCAACGGGACCTTTGTGCAGCCCACGGTGCTCGGTGAGGTCACCGCCACCATGCGCATCGCCCATGAAGAGACGTTTGGTCCGGTCGCGCCGCTGTTTATCTTCGATGATGAAGAGGAGGCAATCGCGATGGCAAATGACACGCCCTACGGCCTGGGTGCCTATTTCTTTACCGAGAACATCCGGCGCGCATGGCGGGTAGCGGAGGCGCTGGAGTTTGGCATGGTCGGCTTTAATACCGGCGCTATTTCCCTGGAGGTCGCGCCGTTTGGCGGCGTGAAACTCTCCGGTATTGGCCGGGAGGGTTCCCGCTACGGAATTGATGAATATCTGGAACAGAAAACATTTCACATTGGCAGTCTGTAACTAAAAATGAAAAGAGCCAGCCGGATAATCCGGCTGGCTTTTTTTTGCCTGAGGCTCCGTAAAAACTTACCGGCGTCAAATAATTGTTCTGAAAAATTAAAGAATTTATCAGGGATGTGAAGCGGGTCGTTAAATCGGCGGATCATGTGAACCGGATTGAGCCGCCTGACCCGAAATATCCGCTTTGGTGCAATTTCCGTGCAGGTTGCACCAGCAGGGCGCATAAATTTTGTGAAGTAAATCATCTGTTTAATTGTTCGGCAATTCCACAAAAAATCTACCGCCAATACGGCAGAAAATTTTTTTGCACTGTTTTAAACGCATTTTTATTTTTTGCCCGGCTGGCATACTTTCTGCATTAGCTTATTAACAGCGCAGAAACCGGCAGTTTTAAACGCTAATAAACCAGCAACTGATGGGTGTAACAAATAAGGAATTCTTCCATGTTAAGTTTCGACCCGGAAAAAGTTTCTCTTCCAGCTGGCCATTATATTGGCGGCCAGCACTGCCAGAGCCAGGGTGCATCCTTTGAGGTTAAACGTCCATCGGATGGCAGGGTCTATGCCACGCTGCAGGACGCCACGCTGCAGGATGTCGATCGTGCCGTGACTGTGGCGCATCAGGCGCTGAAAAGCAGCGGCTGGTCCGGTTGTCCGCCGCGCGAACGCGGACGGGTACTGCGCCGCTGGGCCGATCTGATTGAGCAGGACGCGCTGCTGGCACAGTTGGAAGCGCTGGGCTCCACCCGGCCGATCAATGACGTGGTGCTGCACGAAATTCCTTTTACCGCCGAAGCGATTCGCTTCTATGCCGAATGCGCTGACAAATACAGCGGGGATCTCTTTCCCACCCGCGACAGCAGCCTGGGCATGCTGATTGCCGAACCTTATGGCGTTATCGCCGCGATTACCCCGTGGAATTTCCCGCTGTCGATGGCGTCGTGGAAATGCGGACCGGCGCTGGCGGCGGGCAATGCGGTGGTGCTTAAACCCTCTGAACTGACCCCGTTTTCTACCGTGCGCATGGCCGAACTGGCCATTCAGGCGGGCTTACCGGCGGGCGTGCTGAACATTGTACAAGGCAGTGGCGCGGTGACCGGCAGCGCGCTGGTAAAACATCCGCTGGTGCGCAAAGTCTCGTTTACCGGCTCGACCCTGACCGGCGCGCGCATCATGAGCGATGCCGCGCAGCACGGCATGAAGCCGGTGACGCTGGAGCTGGGCGGCAAAAGTCCGCAACTGGTGTTTGATGACGCGGGTGACCTTGAGGTGCTGGCCCAGCGTATTCTGCGCGGCTTCACCGCCAACGGCGGTCAGGCCTGCGTGGCGGGCACCCGTCTTATTGTGCAGCGCAACATTGCCGATCCGCTGGTTGAGCGGCTGGCTCAACTCTGCCGGGAGGTTAAACCGGGCGTCACCTGGCAGGAGGACAGCCGCTACGCACCGCTGATCGACGAACGACAGGGCAACAAAGTCTGCTCGGTTATTGAAGCGGCAAAAGCGCAGGGCGCAGAAGTGCTGGTGGGCGGTGAGCGTTTTGCCGACACCGACGACGGCTGGTTCTGGCAGCCCACGCTGCTGAGTCACGTGGCGCAGGATAACCCGGCGGTCCAGCAGGAGATTTTTGGTCCGGTGCTGACGGTGCAGACGTTTGATGATGAAGAGCAGGGACTGGCGATGGCCGCCCATGACACCTATGGCCTCTGCGCCGGTGTTCACACCCTGAGTCTGCCGCGCGCGCTGCGGGCAATGCGCGCCATTGACGCGGGCACCGTCTGGATCAACCGCTATGGCCGTTCCGGCGACTTCATCATTCCGACCGGTGGCTTTCTCGGCTCCGGCATTGGTAAAGATTTAGGCCGCCAGGCGTTTCAGGCCTGCCAGCGCCAGAAGAGTGTACTCATCGATTTCTAAGCGCAACTGACAATGACGAGGGTGTTACATGGCACTGTTTAAACCGAAATTCATCACGTTTGACTGTTACGGCACGCTGATTCGCTTCGATATGGCGGGTGCCGCGCAGCGCTGTTTCAGCGACCGCGTCGACCCGGACGCAATGCACGCCTTTACTACCGACTTTTCCAGTTACCGGCTGGATGAGGTACTCGGCGCGTGGAAACCTTATTACGACGTGGTGAGTAATGCCCTGCAGCGCACCTGTAAAAAGTGGGGCGTCCGCTGGGACAAAGCCGACAGCGACTTTATCTACACCGACTGCGCCAGCTGGGGTCCGCATCCCGACGTGCCCGCCGGGCTGGCAAAGGTGGCTAAGGAGTTTCCGCTGGTGCTGCTGACCAATTCGATGAAAGACCTGATCCCGCATCACGAACCGCGTCTGGGCGCGCCAATCTATATGGCTATCACGGCAGAAGAGACGGGGGCCTACAAACCACAGATGAAGGGCTTCGAGTACATGCTGGATAAGCTCGGCTGCGGCCCGGAGGAGATCCTGCACGTCTCCTCCAGCTTCCGCTATGACCTGATGACTGCCCACGATCTCGGCATCAAAAACAAAGTCTGGGTCAATCGCGGTCATGAACCGGCGAATCCGTATTACCAGTACACCGAAATCAACGATATCGGCGGCCTGCCTGGCGTCGTCGGACTCTGAGGAACACCCCATGAAACTGGAATCGTTCTGGCAGGCCACCGCTCCGGCCTTTACCGGTGCCGCACGCGAACCGCTGCCCGCACAGGCGGACGTGGTGGTGATTGGCGGTGGCTTCACCGGCATCTCGGCGGCCCTGAACCTGGCGCGCAGCGGCATCAGCGTGGTGCTGCTGGAGAGTGGCGACGTGATGAGCCAGGCCTCGGCGCGCAACGGCGGCCACTGCAACACCGGTGTGGCGCAGAACTTCGCCTCGCTGGTGGCGAGCCAGGGTCTGGAGCAGGCCAGCCGCTTCTACCGGGCGTTTGATGAGGCGGTGAGCTATGTCCAGCAACTGATCCAGGATGAAGCGATCGACTGCGACTTCCGGCTGTGCGGCAAACTCAAGCTCGCCAGCAAAGCGTCGCATGTGGCCGGGCTGCAGGAAGCGTATGAGCTGATGCGGCGCACCGTTGACCCGGAGATCGAACTGCTCGACAAAACGGCAGTGCGTGACGAGATCGCCAGCGATGACTTTCATGGCGGCCTGCTGCAGAAACGTGGCGGTCAGATGCACATGGGCAAGTTCGGCGTCGGGCTGGCTGAGGCCGCCGCCCGCAGCGGCGCGAAGATTTTTCCGCACCACGCCGTGACGAAGTTAGAACGCCTGAAGGGTTATCAGCATCGGGTAGAGACCGCGCAGGGCACCATTCTGGCGGACAAAGTGCTGATGGCGACCGGCTGCTCCAACGTCGGCCCTTTTCCCTGGTTTCAGCGCCGCATTGTGCCGGTTGGCAGCTTTATCGTGGTGACGGAGGCGCTCGACCCGGCGCTGCTGCGCCAGGTGCTGCCAAACGATCGCACCTACGTCACCTCACTGAATATCGGCAACTACTTCCGTACCACGGCCGATCGCCGTTTGGTGTTTGGCGGACGGGCGCGGTTTGCCGTCAGCAACCCGACGTCGGACTCGCGTAGCGGTGAGATCCTGCGCCGGGCGATGACGCAGATGCTGCCACAGCTTGGCCAGTCGCAGGTGGATTACTGCTGGGGCGGTATGGTTGATATGACGGCCGACCGTCTGCCGCACGCGGGTGAACAGGATGGCCTCTTCTACTCGCTGGGCTACAGCGGTCACGGCACCCAGATGTCGGTGTGGATGGGACGCGTCATGGCCAGTCTGCTGGCTGAAAAGCGCACTGAAAATCCCTGGCAGCGCGACACATGGCCCGCGCTGCCCGGTTATCACGGCAAGCCATGGTTTTTACCGCTCGCAGGACTCTATTACAAAGCAAAGGATCGCCTTTCATAACGTCCCGTCGGGTGCTGACCGCCAGGTTATCAGCACCGTTAGAACATGATCCCCGGTTCGCCTGACTATTGAGGGTACAGAGATGAGTAAATTTGATAATAACGACGCTGATGCGGTAAATCCGGCACTGACGCGCATGATCACCGAAGGCTCACTTTCACGTCGCAGCCTGATGAAAATGCTCTCAGCCGGTGCGGTGATGAGCAGCGGCCTGATCACTTTTTCAGGAGCGGCACTGGCGGATGACAAGCCGGTCAGGGGCGGTAAACTGCGGGCGGCGATGTCGAATGCCTCGGCCACCGATACACTTGATCCGGCCAAAAGTAACAACAGTGCGGATTACACCCGCCAGTTCATGTTCTACAGCGGCCTGACCGAGCTGGATAAAAACCTGATGGCGCAACCGGCGCTGGCCGAATCGCTGGAATCCAGCGACGGCATTACCTGGCATATCAAACTGCGTAAGGGGGTCACTTTCCATGATGGCAAACCGCTGACCGCCAAAGATGTCATCTACTCGCTCAGCCGTCACAAAGATCCGGCCATCGCCTCTATCGCCTTTAAGCTGGCCGATCAGTTTAAAACCTTCAGCGCGGTCAATGATAACGAGGTGCAGCTGGAGCTGAGCAGCGCTAACTTCGACGTCCCTTATATGCTGGCGACGCCGCCGTTTCTGATCGTACCGGACGGCACCAAAGATTTCAGCAAAGGCATCGGCACCGGTCCGTTTATCTGCAAAGCCTTTATGCCGGGTGTGCGCACTATTGGTACCAAAAACCCCAACTACTACAAGCCTGGTCTGCCACATCTGGATGAGGTAGAACTCATCGGCGTCACCGACGGCGCAGCGCGCGTTAATGCCCTGATGTCGGGCGATCTGCAGATGGTCTCCACGCTGACCGCTGCCGACTGCAAACGCATTAAAGCCAGCAGCGAATTTGGCGTGCTGGAGAGTAAATCGGGCATGTACACCAACCTGATTATCCGCACCGATGTGAAGCCGGGTAACAATGAAGATTTCGTGCTGGCGATGAAATATCTGCAGCCACGTGAAATGCTGGTGAAAACGGTGCTGCAGGGTTACGGCGACGTCAGTAATGACACCCCGGTGCCGCCGTGGCATCCGCTCTATAACGCCGATCTCAAACCGCGTGCGCTGGACATTGAAAAAGCGAAGTTCCACATCAAAAAAGCGGGCATGGCCGGCTCCACGGTGGAGATTATCACCACGCCGAATATCGAAGGGGCAAATGAAGGCGGTCAGATGATCCAGCAGATGGCGCGCGGGGCAGGGCTGAACATCAAAGTGCGACGTGTGCCGTATGACGGTTACTGGTCTTCGCACTGGATGAAAGATCCGGTGGGATATGGCTCGATAAACCCGCGTCCGACGCTCGACATGCTCTTCTCACAGTTTTATCTCTCTACCGCACCGAATAACGAATCGGGCTGGAAAAACCCTCAGTTTGATCAGCTGGTGGTCGCGGCGCGCGGTGAGCGCGATCAGGCGAAACGCAAGCAGATGTATGGCGACATGCAGACGCTGATTTATGACCACTGCGGCACCCTTATCCCGACCTTTATCAGCTCCACGGATGGCTATAACAAAAAGGTCAAAGGGGTGGAGGCCTGGCCGTCGGGCATGATGATGGGCTATCGCTTCCATGAGTTTGCGTGGCTGAGCGCCTGATACGTTATTTGAGGAAGGAGTACGCCGATGAACCGATACATGCTGTTCCTGATTGCCCGGCGAATTGGTGCCGGCATCCTGACTTTGCTTATCGTCTCGGCGGTGGTGTTTTTCATCACCAGCCTGCTGCCGGGCGACGCAGCGCAGATGATCCTCGGCCAGAACGCCACGCCGGAAACGGTGGCGGCGTTACGGCAGCAGCTGGGTCTCGATCAGCCTTTGCTGATGCGCTACTTCCACTGGCTGACAGGCATGGTGCAGGGCGACTTTGGCACCTCGTTTGCCAGCCATTTGCCGGTCGCGCAGCTGGTGGCGCAGCGCATTCCCGCCACCTTTGAACTGGCGGGTATCACCACGCTGATCTGCGTGCCGCTGGCGCTGATTATCGGCATTATTGCGGCGATGAATCGCGGTTCCCGACTCGATCGGGCGCTGGTCATCGGCACCATGGCGACGGTTGCCGTGCCGGAGTTTCTGGTGGCGACGGTGGCGGTGCTGATTTTTGCCGTCAAGCTGCACTGGGTCTCGGCGATGTCGTTCGGCAGCCCGGATAGCGACCTGCTGAGTTACCTCAAAGCCTATGCGCTGCCGGTGCTGACCCTCTGCTGCGTGCTGGTGGCGCAGATGGCACGTATGACGCGGGCAGCCATTATCAACCAGCTCGACAGTCCTTATCTGGAGATGGCGCTGCTGAAAGGGGTTTCACCGCTGAGAGCGGTGCTGCGTCACGCACTGCCTAACGCGGTCGGCCCCATCGCCAATGCCATTTCACTCAGCCTCTCCTATCTGTTTGGCGGGGTAATCATCATCGAAACCATCTTCAGCTATCCCGGTCTGGCCAGCCAGCTGGTGGATGCGGTCAGTAACCGCGACCTGCCGGTGGTGCAGCTCTGCGTGATGCTGTTCGCCGCCTGCTATCTGGTCCTGCTGCTGGCGGCAGACATTCTGACTATCGCCTTTAACCCGAAATGGAGAAGCGCATGAATATTCTCTCGTTGCCCTGGCGTTTCTTACAGTCGCTCTCCTGGTCGGGACGGCTGGGTCTGATCATGTCGCTGTTCTGGCTGCTGATGGCGGTATTCGGCACCCCGCTGGCCCCGCACAGCATTGATGACATCGGCGGCGGCCCGCTGATGGGCGGCCTGACGTCCGATAACCTGTTAGGCACCGACTACCTTGGGCGCGACATGCTGAGTCGCATTCTCTATGGCGCGAAGTTCTCTATCGGTCTGGCGCTGAGTGCTGCGCTGCTGGCCAGCCTGATCGGCACGCTGCTGGCGCTGCTGGCAGCGGTGGCGGGGCGCTGGCTGGAGGAGGTACTGGGCCGCGTCAACGACGCGCTGCTGGTACTGCCGGGCAAAGTGCTGTCGCTGATGATAGTCGCGGTATTTGGCTCCTCACTGCCGATGCTGATCCTCACGGCGGTCTTCACCTACTGGCCGGGCGCATTTCGTATCGCGTTTGCCATGGCCAGCTCGCTGCGCAGCATGGACTACGTCCGGGCGTCACGGCTGCGGGGCGAAAGCCGCTGGTATATCGCCATTCACGATATCCTGCCCAATATGGTGCACCCGATGCTGACTGACTTTGGTTTGCGCTTTGTCTACATCGTGCTGCTGCTGAGCGGCCTGAGCTTCCTCGGTCTGGGTGTTCAGCCGCCCTACGCCGACTGGGGCACGCTGGTGCGTGAAAATATGCAGGGGCTGTTTGACGGCTCGCCTGCGGTGCTGATGCCCGCGCTGGCGATTGCCAGCCTGACCATTGGCGCCAACCTGTTTATTGACAGCCTGCAGGCGATGCGTCCGATGACCCTGGCGAAGGAGGGAGCATGAACGTGACACCACATACCGCCATGCCGGTGATTTCGGTGGATAAACTGCGCGTCACTGCGCAGACCGATCGCGGCGAAGAGATCGACCTGGTTTCCGACATTCACTTTACCGTGCAGAAGGGCGAAGTGCTGGCGCTGATTGGCGAATCCGGCTCAGGTAAAACCACTATCGCGATGGCGCTGATGGGTTACGCCCGCAGCGGCTGCCGCATCGCCGACGGCAACATTCACGTTGCCGGCACCGACGTTAACAGCCTGACGCCGGGGCAGTTGCGCGCTTTCCGTGGCAACAAAGTCGCCTATATCGCCCAGAGCGCGGCAGCGTCGTTTAATCCGGGCATGAAGATCCTCGATCAGGTGATTGAGCCGGTGGTTATCCACGGCACCCTGACCCGCAAAGCGGCAAAAGCCAAAGCGATTGAGCTGTTCCGCGAACTGGCGCTGCCCAACCCCGAGACCATTGGCGACCGCTTCCCGCACCAGGTGTCGGGCGGTCAGTTACAGCGTCTGATGACGGCGATGGCGCTGATTGGCGATCCTGACGTGGTCATCCTTGATGAACCTACTACCGCGCTGGATGTGACCACGCAGGTGGAAGTGCTGAAGGCGTTTCGCCGCGTGGTGGTGCAGCGCGGCGTCACGGCGATTTACGTCAGTCACGATTTAGCCGTGGTGGCGCAGATGGCAGACCGGATACTGGTGCTATTGCGCGGCAAAATGGCGGAGTATGGCAGCACCGCGCATCTGATCGGCGCACCGCAGGCGGAGTACACCCGCTTACTGATGGAGGCGGCGCGGCAGAAAGAGCGGCCCAGCAACTGGTGCCCGGTTGCCGCCGATATTCAGCCGCTGCTTGAGGTGCGCGACCTCAGCGCAGGTTATGGTCCGCGCGGCAGCGATGGCTACCCGAAAATACGCATTCTGGAGGATATCAATCTCAGGCTGTGGAAAGGGCAGGCGATTGGCATCATTGGTGAGTCAGGCTCAGGCAAAACCACTCTGGCGCATGCCATAGCCGGACTCAACGCTCCAAGCCACGGCCATATTCTGTTTAACGGCCACTACATCTCGGGCGATATGCAAAAACGGCCTGACAATGAGCTGCGCCGCATTCAGTATGTGTTCCAGATGGCAGACACCGCGCTGAACCCGGCCCACAGCGTTGAACGCATCCTGTCGCGTCCACTGACGCTGTTTCACGGTCTGAACGGTGCAGCCCGACAGCAGCGGATTTATCAGCTGCTGGATCTGGTGCAGCTCCCGCGCAGCGTGCTGTGGCGGCGCCCCTGGGCGCTCTCCGGCGGGCAGAAGCAGCGCGTCAATCTGGCGCGCGCACTGGCGGCTGAGCCGGATCTGATTCTGTGTGATGAAGTGACCTCGGCGCTGGATACAGTGGTTGCCGCCGCCGTCCTCGACTTAATCAGCGAACTGCGGCGCGAACTGGGACTCTCGGTGATCTTCATCAGCCACGACATGCATGCGGTACGCGCGGTGTGTGATGAAATCGTGGTGATGAAGAGCGGTCGCATCGTCACCCAGCTGGCGCGCAGCGACTACGACAAGCCGACCAGCGAGTTGTATTTCGAGCGGCTGAAACGCGCGGTGCCGGAGCTGCGTCAGGGCTGGCTGGATGAGCATGAAGAGATTTTAAAAGCAGAGTGAGTTGCCTGAAGCAACGGGCACCCTGATTAATCCGCCTGCACAGCACTGATGTAATGCGTAGGCGGCACGGGTCAAGGCACAGCGGTGATATCGCCCTGTGCCAGACCAGATACTGACAACAGAGGTAGTCTTGTTATGCCTGCACCGATTCGTTATGTACAGGACAGTGCGAATTTTCCCGATTCCGCCGATGTAGTGGTGATTGGCGCCGGTATCGCCGGAGCTGCCGCCACCTGGGAGCTGGCGAAGCAGGGACTGAAGGTCGTGCTAATCGAAAAAGGCCTGGTAGGAGCGGAGCAGTCGAGCCGTAACTGGGGCTGGTGTCGCCAGCAGAACCGTGATGAACGTGAATTGCCGCTGATTATTTATGCGCTGCAACGCTGGGGTGAGCTTAACGATGAAACCGGCGAAGAGCTGGGTTTCCGCCGCAGCGGCCTGGTCTATGCCACGCAGGAAGAGTCGGACATCGCGGCCTGGGATAAGTGGATCCAGATGGCAAAAGGCTATGGCGTGCGCAGTTCGATTCTCACAGCGGAGCAGGCCAAAGCGATGACGCCCGGCAGCACCACAAGCTGGCGGGGCGGTCTCTCAGCGCCTACCGACGGTCACGCCGAACCACGGCTGGCCGCGCCCGGGCTGGTGGCGGGCGCGCTGAAAAAAGGGGCGCTGCTGTTTCAGCAGTGCGCGGTGCGCGGGCTGGATATCGCCGCCGGACGGGTCAGCGGCGTCTGGACCGAGCGCGGCCTGATCAAAACCAGCCGGGTGATCTGTGCCGCCGGGGCCTGGACCTCCATGTTCTGCCGTCGTCACGGTATCGATCTGCCGCTGGGCAACGTGATTGGTACCGCCTTCCGCACGCAGCCCATTGAGCAGGCGATTGCCATGCCACTCTACACACCTGGCTTTGCCTGTCGGCCACAGATGGACGGCAGTTACACCGTCTCCGTCTCGGGTCGCGGGCGTCTGGAACCTGGCGCGCAGGGGCTGCGCTATGCCCGCCAGTTCTATCCGACCTTTAAAAGTCGCCGCAAGAATCTCACCCTGAATCTTGGCCTGTCGCCGTTCTTCAATGGCCCGGAAGCGATGGGTGGCTGGGCATTTGACCGCGAGTCGCCGTTTGAGCGCATGCGCATACTCGATCCGGCAGCCGATGCGACGATCGTGGAAGAGGGGCTGGCGGCGATGCGGCGTGAATATCCGGCGCTGGCGAACCTGCGGCTGGCGCAGTCCTGGGGCGGCATGATTGACAGCACCCCGGACGCGATTCCGGTGATCTCCACCGTGGCGAAATTGCCGGGGCTGGTGCTCTCGGCGGGCTACAGCGCCCACGGCTTCGGTATCGGACCGGGTGCCGGACGACTGGCAGCCGATCTGGCGACCGAAGCCACGCCAGTTGTTGATCCCACCCCTTATCGCTACAGCCGTCTGGTTGACGGCAGCGGACTTGAAACGCCAGGCATGATGTAAGGAGACCTGCAATGAGCCTGAAAATACGCGCAATGACGCCGGACGATATCGACCCCTGTTTCACCTTAACGCAGGCACTGAAATGGCCCCACCGACGTGAAGACTGGGCGCTGGCGCTGCAGCTGGGCGAGGGCACGGTGATTGAAGAGCAGGGCAAGCTGATTGCGAGCGCGGTGCTCTGGCGCTGGGGCGAGCGCGCCGCCACGCTGGGGCTGGTGATCGTCGATAACCAGCAGCAGGGGCGTGGCCTTGGCAAACAGCTGATGCTGGCGCAACTGGAAAAATTACCCGACTGTAATGTGCGTCTGCACGCCACCGAAATGGGCAAAGGTTTGTATGAAAAACTCGGGTTTGTCAGTTGCGGTGAAATTCGCCAGCACCAGACCCGCGCAGTGACCACCCTTCCAGACGTCGTGATCCCGGCGGGACTGCAGCTGCGTCCGGCAACACTGGCCGATCACGCCACACTGGTGACGCTGGATCAGCAGGCGCACGGCATGCATCGTCCGGCACTGTTCGACCACCTGCTGCGCGACTGCCAGACGGTGCTGTTGCAGGATGACCAACAGCAAATTCAGGGCTTCGCCAGCCTGCGCCGCTTTGGTCACGGCTGGGCGATAGGCCCGATCATCGCGGGAGACTTCGCGGTAGCGAAGGCGCTGGTCGCCTCGCTGATGCAGTCGCTGCAGGGGGAATTCCTGCGCATCGACACCGATGCCGCGCTGCCGATGGCCGCCTGGCTACAGAGCCTCGGCATCCCTCAGGTCGATGCGCCTGCGACTATGGTGCGCGGCACGCCCTGGACACCGCAGGGTATGCAGGCGTTTGGACTGATGACGCAGGCGATGGCCTGATGCATATCGTCTATAAATCGGAGCCGGAACGTGGCCGGATCTGGCAGCGCTGGCTGGCAGCGCATGCGCCTGACATTCAGCTGCATATCTGGCCTGAGACCGGCGAGCCAGAGCAGGTTGAGGCGCTGGTTGCCTGGCAGCCACCGGCTGACATCACCGCGCTCTTCCCCCGGCTGAAACTGCTGTTCTCCGTGGGTGCCGGGGCCGATCAGTTTGATCTTGGCGCGCTGCCGCCCGACCTGCCGGTGATCAGAATGATCGAGCCAGGCCTGACCCAGGGCATGGTGGAGTATGTCACCTTCGCGGTACTCGGCCTGCATCGCGACATGCCGCGCTATTTTCATCAGCAACGCCAGCAGCAGTGGCTGGCACACGCGGTATTACCTGCCGCGCAGCGTCGGGTAGGCGTCATGGGGCTGGGCGAACTGGGCCAGGCCGCATTGCAACAGCTGGTGGCGCAGGGCTTTAACTGCG
The DNA here is from genome assembly GCF_049310725.1 of Pantoea sp. BJFS-204. Taxonomy (NCBI): domain Bacteria; kingdom Pseudomonadati; phylum Pseudomonadota; class Gammaproteobacteria; order Enterobacterales; family Erwiniaceae; genus Pantoea; species Pantoea sp. BJFS-204. Next base: position 613,431 of record NZ_JBMOWE010000001.1, read on the forward strand.
CTGGCTGGAGCCGCACACCGCGCCAGATTCCCGGCGTCCGCTGCTGGCACGGTGACGATCAGCTCGGGGCGTTTCTGGCGCACAGCGAGATTCTGGTCTGCCTGCTGCCGCTGACTGACACCACACAGGGTTTGCTTAACCGCACCCTGTTTAATCAGCTACCACAGGGCGCGGCGCTGGTGCAGGCCGGGCGCGGCCCCCAGCTGAATCAGGACGATCTGCTGCAGGCGCTGGAGAGCGGGCAGCTCCGTGCCGCCGTGATCGATGTGACCGACCCGGAGCCGTTACCGCCGGGTCATCCCTTCTGGCACCATCCCGCCATCTGGCTCACACCCCACATCGCCAGCCAGACGCAGAATGAGAGCGCCATTGCGGCACTGCTGGAAAACCTGCGGCGCCATCAGCGTGGCGAGCCGCTGCATGGTGAGATTGATCGTTCGCGAGGATATTAAGATGGAACATCTGGTGGCATTGCGCCGCGACCTGCATGCGCACCCGGAACTGGGCTTTCAGGAGCAGCGCACCAGCGACATCGTGGCGAACTTTCTGCAACAGCTGGGCATTGAGGTGCATCGCGGCATCGGTAAAACCGGCGTGGTCGGGATACTGAAAAAGGGCAGCAGTGAATGCATGATTGGCCTGCGGGCTGATATGGATGCGCTGCCGATGCAGGATCAGAGCGGCACCGACTGGCAAAGCCGCGCGGAGCAGGTGAGCCACGCCTGCGGCCACGACGGTCACACCGTGATGCTGCTGGGAGCCGCAGAAAAACTGGCGCGCGACGTCAGCTTTGATGGCAGCGTCTGCTTTATCTTCCAGCCCGCCGAAGAGGGGCTGGCGGGCGCAAAGGCGATGATTGACGATGGCCTCTTCAGCCGTTTTCCCTGTGAGGCGGTCTACGCCATCCACAACTGGCCGGAACTGCCGCTCGGCCAGGTACAGACCCGCCCTGGCGCGATCATGGCAGCGGCTGACCGTTTTGATATCCGGGTACTGGGCGGAGGCGGTCATGCCGCGCAGCCGCATCTGACGCGCGATACTCTGCTGGCGACCAGCGAGCTGGTGGTGCAGCTGAATACTCTGGTCTCACGCGCCCTGGATCCGTGCGAAACGGCGCTGCTCACCGTCACCCGGATGCAGGGCGGCTTTTCACACAACATGATCCCGGCGGAGGCGAACATCACCGGCACGGTGCGCACTTTCAGCCCTGCAGCGCAGGCGACGATTGAAGCACGACTGCGTCAGATGGCGGAGCACATCACCGCCGCCCACGGTTTGCACGCAGAGGTCAGCTATCTGCGCTACTACCCGGCGACCCTGAACAGTAATGCTGAAGCGCAGTTTTGCCTGCAGGCGCTGACGCAGGCGGGCATTAAGGCTGAGGCCGCGCCCCAGCCCGCACTTACCTCAGAAGATTTTGCTTTTATGCTGCAGGCGCGGCCCGGTGCCTATCTGTGGCTGGGGTCGGCACCCTGCAAGCCGCTGCATCATGCTGCATACGACTTCAACGATGCGCTGATCCCGCATGGCGTTAACGTTTTTGTCACGCTGATTCGTCAGGCGCTGGCAGAGAAATTTCCCTGCTGAATGCCGCAGGATTTTGACAGGAAATGCCGCTGTCTGAGGAATTACGGCAGCGTGACAAACCAGCGGGTTGCGATACTTGAGCCAACCGAACGTTACGTGGATGAGGGTTTAAAATGCAGAATGTCATGGCAGAGCAGCAAGCATACTCCGATAACAGCCTGTTACTGGATGCACGCGAGCAGAACGTGCCGCGCGGCGTAGTTACCGCCCATCCGCTGGTGATCGAACGCGCCAGAGGCAGTGAAGTGTGGGACGTGGAGGGCAATCGCTATCTCGACTTTGTCGGCGGCATCGGGGTGCTGAATGTCGGCCACAATCACCCGGCGGTGGTCAATGCGGTGACCCGCCAGCTCGGTCTGGTGTCTCATGCCTGCTTTCAGGTGGTGGCCTATCCGGGCTACATCGAGCTGGCGCAGCGGCTGAACAAACTGGTGGGCGGCGATGAGGCGTACAAAAGCGTCTTCTTTACCAGCGGCGCCGAAGCGGTGGAAAATGCGGTGAAGATTGCCCGCTCACACACCCAGCGCTCTGGCATTATCGCTTTTGATGGTGCGTTTCATGGCCGCACCCTGCTGGGTATCACCCTGACCGGCATGTCCGCGCCTTACAAACAGAATTTTGGCCCGTTCCCCGGCGATATTTACCGTCTGCCCTTCCCGAACCCGCTGCACGGTATTACTGAAGCGGACTGCCTGAAAGCGCTGGATCAGCTGTTTGCGGTGCAGATCCTGCCGGAGAGGGTCGCGGCGATTATCATTGAGCCGGTTCAGGGTGACGGCGGCTTCCTGCCCGCTGGCCCGGCATTTATGCAGGCGCTGCGTCGCATCACCAGCCAGCACGGTATTCTGCTGATTTGTGATGAAATCCAGTCCGGCTTCGGGCGTACCGGCACGATGTTCGCCTTCCAGCAACTGGGTATCAAACCCGATTTAGTCACGCTGGCGAAAAGCCTGGGCGGCGGTCTGCCGATTTCCGGTGTGGTGGGGCGTGCGGAGATCATGGATGCACCGACGCCTGGCGGGTTAGGCGGTACTTATGGCGGCAACGCACTGGCCTGTGCGGCGGCGCTGGCGGTACTGGATCTGTTTGAGCAGGAAAACCTGTTGCAGCGCTCCTGCCAGCTTGGTGAGCAACTCAATGCACGACTGCGGCAACTGGCGGATAAATATGCCTGCATCGGTGACGTCCGCGGCGTAGGCTTTATGCAGGCGGTGGAGATCCTCGATTTCGAAACCGGTCGCCCGGATGCGGCCTTAACCCAGAGGATCCTCGACAGCGCCTGCCAGGAAGGATTGCTGCTGATCAAATGCGGCCTGCATCGCAACACCATCCGTTTCCTGGCGCCGCTGGTCACTACCGACTCACAGCTGGAAGAGGCGCTGCATATCTTCGATATTGCGCTGGCCCGCGCCACAGGCCGGTTGGGGTAAAGTGCCATTCCTCATTGATATTGTTAAAGTAATTTGAAAATCTCCCGCTGGTATAACCACTGCGAAGCGCTGGCGCGTTTACGGTAAAGCGTGATATACCTTCGGGAGGTTCTGCACATTTAATTAAGCGTCTATCCCATCAGGCTATTTCATTTGTCAGTCTGAACCTGGTCAGTGCTTACAATCCTCACGTACGCCATGTACGCGCCGGTTGTTCCGCGCTGTCCGTCTCCAGACTGCCTGCAACAATGACGCCTGGTGGGACAGACTCTGACAATGAGGGGGGTGCTATGAACGGCTTAATGAAACTCGACCGCATCGACATCAACATCCTGGTGCAACTCCAGAAAGATGGCCGTATCAGCAACGTTAACCTCGCCGACGCCGTAGGCCTTTCGCCCAGTCCCTGTCTGCAACGGGTCAAACGTCTGGAACAGGCCGGTTTTATCACCGGTTATGAAGCGCACATTAATCTCACCCGCATTACCGATTCGGTGACGGTCTTTACCGAAGTCACCCTGTCAGGCCATCGCCGCGAAGACTTTATGAAATTTGAAAGTGCGATGCGCGACGTCGATGAGCTGATGGAGTGCCATCTGATTACCGGCGGCTATGACTATTTGCTGCGCTTTATTACCCGCAGCATTGAACATTACCAGGAAGTGATTGAGAAGATGCTCGACGCTCAGATCGGCATCGATAAGTACTTCAGCTATATCGTGATCAAATCCCCGATCATGAAAAGCAGCGTGCCGTTGCGATCGCTGATCGGCAAGCACAATTCGGTGGAGTTCGGCGTGTAGCGGGCGGCCAGGCGTCGCCCTCGCCATGTTTACCGGTGGAGAGAGGGCCGTCACCTGCCTTGTTTCTGCTTACTCTTTCCTGATTCACCCCAGCCGCACTTTTGTTCGCCCATCCGCTTCACTTCTCCCGTTAATGTGCCAGATGCCCCCTCAGCATAAAATTTCTTCATGACGCAAAATTCAGTCGCAACAGCCGGTTCTGTGGCGCGCTACAGCCTCAACCGTTGGGCGAACCCTTTTACACTGTTTTCAACCGATACAAGGAGTTGTCATGGACTCATTACAGATTGCTGACCAGCAGTGGCAGCGCGAGGCGTTCACTGTCTCCACCAGCCGCCAGCGGCTCGACCTGGCGTGGATCCACATCCAGCTGGCGGAGAAGTCCTACTGGGCCAAAGGCCAGCCGCTGGCCAAAACCGTGCGGGCGATTGCCGGTTCGCTGCCGTTTGGCCTCTATCACCAGCAGAGTCAGATTGGTTTTGCCCGCCTTATCACCGACTACACCCGGTTTGGCTGGCTGTGCGACGTGATGATTGATGAAAACTGGCGCGGTCACGGGCTGGGCAGCTGGCTGGCAACCTGCGTCCGTGAACACCCGGAGCTGCAAACGGTGCATCGCTGGATGCTCTCAACCCAGGATGCCCATCAGGTCTATCAGCGGCTCGGCTGGCGTGTGGTGCAGCATCCCGAGGCGCTGATGGAATTTCCCCCTTCCTGACACTGGAGTTACCCTGATATGCGATACCGCGTTGGCGTGGATATTGGTGGATCCTTTACCGATTTCGCCGTGCTCGATCAGCAAACGAACCAGATTCACACCCTGAAAGTCCTGTCGCGACCGGATCAGCCAGGCAGCGAAATCGTTACCGGGCTGGCGCAGTTTCAGCAGCATCAGGGCATTGACCCCGCTGAGATTGGCTACTTCACCCACGGCACCACGGTAGGCATTAACGCGGTGATCCAGCGGCGCGGTGTGCGGCTGGCACTGTTCGCCACGGAGGGCTTCTGCGATGTCCTGGAGCTGGCCCGGCTTAAAATCCCGCATATTCACGATCTTTTCTCCCGGCGTCCTGCTCCGCTGATCACCCGCGATCGGGTGTTTGCCATCCGTGAACGCAGTGACGCGCACGGCAACGTGCTGCACGCGCCTGATCGTCAAAGCGTGCTCGACGCAATCGCTCAGGCACGCGCGGCAGGTTGTCAGGGCATTGTGGTGTCGCTGCTGCACAGCTATCGCAACCGGCACAATGAAGCGGCGGTGAAGGCGATTATCGACGAGGTGGCACCCGAGCTGCTGACCTCCTGTTCCGCTGACATCTGGCCGATCATCCGTGAATATGAACGCACCATTACCGCCACCATTAATGCCTACGTGCAGCCGATGGTGATCCACTACCTGGAATCCTTTGAGCAGGCGCTGCAACGGCTCGGCGTCAGGCCGCCGCCGCGCATCACCAAATCCAACGGCGGGGTGATGGGCGTCGATCAGGCGAAACGCGAATGCGTGCAGATGGTGCTCTCCGGCACCGCATCCGGGGTGATTGGTGCCAGCTATCTCGCCAGCGCCTGTGGTTTTGACAAAATCCTCAGCCTGGATATCGGCGGCACCAGCGCCGACGTGGCGGTGATCATCGACGGCAAAGTGGCGCAGGGCAACGGCGAAATTATCGGGGATTTCCCAATCTTTATTCCTTCTGTCGCCGTCACCTCGGTGGGTCAGGGCGGCGGCTCGCTGGCGTGGATCGATGGTCAGGGCGTGCTGCAGATGGGCCCTGACAGTGCGGGATCGCTGCCTGGCCCGGTCTGCTTCCAGCGCGGCGGCACGCAACCCACCGCCACCGATGCGTTCGCCGCCTGCGGCATGATGGGCCATGGCGCGCTGGGTTATAACGCCGTCACTGTTGATGTGGACGCCGCCTGTGCGGCCTGGCAGCCGCTGGCGGATGCGCTTGGCGTCACGGTGCAGGAAACGGCAGAAACCGCCATCCAGCTGGCGATCTCCAGCATGTACAGCGACACCAGCGGGCTGCTGTCGCGCTTTGGTCTTGATCCGCGTGAATTCTGGTTCCTCGCCTTTGGCGGAGCGGGTCCGATGATGGGCTGCTTTCTGGCCCGCGAACTGAATATGAAAGGGGTGATTGTGCCGCCGACGCCGGGCGTGCTGTCCGCGCTGGGCGGGCTGGTGGCGGACATTCGTAACGACTTTATCCGCACACTCTACGGCGATCTGACGCCCGCCCTGGCCGACACCCTGGCCAGTGAAGCCGAAGCATTACAGCAGCGCGCCTGTGGCTGGCTGGCACAGGAGCACGGCAGCGACATGCCTTACAGCCTGCAGTTCAGCGCGGATATGCGCTATCGCGGTCAGTCGTTTGAGATCGACGTACCGCTGGAGGCGAACTGGCTGGCGCAGGCGGATTTCACTGCGCTGCATGACGCCTTTGATCGCCAGCACCAGCAGCTGTTTGGTCACTGTGACCCGCAGGCGCCGGTGCAGTTGATCAACCTGCGGCTGGTGATTGCATCACCGACGCCGAAACCGGTGATTAACCCACTGGCTCCGGCCACGGAACCGGTGCCGGTACTGAAACAGACCAGGGCGTGGATCGACGGCGGCTGGCATCAGGTTGATTTAGTGCTGCGTTCGGTGCTGCGTGCCGGACATCAGCTCAGTGGCCCGGTCATCATCGCCCAGGATGACTGCACCACCTGCGTGCCGCCCGGCATGGGCGTCACGGTCGATTCATTCGGTAATCTGCTGATCACGGCGAACGAGGCATAACATGGCGATTGATGGACGTAACTTACAGATCCTGGCGAACTACTGCGCCGCGGCTGCCGATGCGATGGCCTTTACCCTGATGCGCACAGCGCACTCCACCTTTGTGAAAGAGACGGAAGATTTCTCCTGCCAGATTGTCAGCCGCAGCGGCCTGGCGTTTGCCTCGCCGCGCAGCTTCGGCGCCCCCTGGTACAGCGGCATCGACTATGCGCCGGTGCTGGCACTGATTGAAGAGTACGCTGACGGCGACATCTGCATTACCAACGACGCTTACGCCGGCAACGTGGCGACCCACTCGCCCGATATCCATATCTGGAAACCGGTGTTCCACCAGGGTGAAATTGTCTGCTTCGTGGTGGGCCACATTCATAACACCGACGTCGGCGGCGCGGTACCTGCCTCGCTGTCGCGCTCGCTGACCGATATCGTGCAGGAGGGGATTCGCATCCCGCCGCTGAAGATCATGCGGCAGGGTCAGCTCAACGAAGAGGTCGCCAGCATCATGCGGCTCAATGTGCGGGTGCCGGATCAGAACTGGGGCGATTTCAAAGCCCAGCTGGCGTCGGTGAACGTCGGCGAGCGTAAAATCCACGACATTATTGCCCGCTTTGGCATCGCCGATTTTTTGCAGGGCATTGAGGGCATTCTCGATTACGCCGAAGCGCAGGCGCGCAGCATTATCAAAACCATTCCCGACGGGGAATACTTCTATGCCGACTACGCCGATGAAGATGGCGAGGGCGGTTATCCCTGCCGTATCGCCATTACTCTGCGGGTGCAGGGCGATCAACTGGAGCTGGACTACACCGGCAGCGATCCGCAGCTGGCCTCGTCGCTGAATATGCCGACTGGCGGACGTGAGCGGCATCCGCTGGCGCTGGTGGGTGTTACCTATGCGCTCTCTACGCTGGACCGTTCACTGCTGCTTAACGCCGGTACGCTGCGACCCACTAGGGCAATCCTGCCGCCTGGCACGGTCATGAACTGTGAAGCGCCCGCAGCGGTAGGGATGCGCTCCCTGACCTGTGCACTGTCGCAGATTGCCACTATCGGCGTCTTCTCGCTGGCGATGCCGGAGCGTTTGCCCGCGAATTCACCGGGCGGCAACTCAATCATGAACATTCGTACCCAGACGCAGAATCGCAGTGTGGTCGCCTCGCTGGGTCCGGTGGGCGGCGGCGCGGGCGGCACGCCGCGTCACGATGGGCCTGACGGCTCCGGCGGTCTTTCAGCCTTTCTGAAAAACACCCCGATTGAGATCAACGAAGCGGAAGTGCCAATCCGCTTTCATCGCTACGGACTGGCCCAGGACAGCGCCGGAGCCGGTCGCTATCGCGGCGGTTTAGCCACCGAAATGGCATTTGAGGTTTTCTCGCCCAATACCACCATTACCGCGCGCAACCGTAACCGATCGGTGTTTGCCTCGGCGGGTGTCGTCGGCGGCCAGAATGGGGCGCTCTCTTACTTCCGTACCCGGCGCGACGGTGAGGTCATCAATCACGGTAACACTGATGTGATCCACTGCCTGCCGGGTGACGTGGTCGAAGTGCGCGGACCCGGCGCGGGCGGTTATGGCCTGCCGACACAGCGCGATGCCGATGCGGTGATGCAGGATGTGCGCTGCGGTTATCTCAGCGTCGCGGCAGCCAGGACGCAGTATGGCGTGGTAGTGGTTGATCACCACGTGGATCGGGCAGCAACGGAGCACCTGCGCGCCACGATGCCGCAGCAGGCTGCGGACCATTTTGAGCACGGCGAAGCACGGAGTCGCTTCGAAATGCTCTGGACGCCACAGCGTTATCAGTTACTTACCGCCTTTCTGGCAAGCGCGCCGGTGAGCTGGCGTCACTTCCTGAAAACCCAGGTATTCCGGGCGGTGGCAGAGATAGGCGAAACGGCGGATATGGCACAAATATTCAGTGATTTGCGTCAGCGATACCCGGCAATGGCGAACAATTAACGGCGATTGCTCATCGTCTACTACGCTTTAAGTCTGCATGGACTACAAGGGGAAACGCGACGATGAGCATGAAAACCAGTGATTTTTTTGTCCAGCGCCTGAAAGAGTGGGGCGTCACACGCATCTACGGTTATCCGGGCGATGGCATAAACGGGGTGCTGGGCGCCATTCAGCGTGCTAACGCCAAAGGCGACGGCATCGAATTTATTCAGGTACGCCACGAAGAGATGGCGGCCTTTATGGCGGCCGGACACGCCAAATTCACCGGTGAGCTTGGCGTCTGCCTCTCTACCGGCGGGCCGGGCGCGACCCATCTGCTGACCGGACTCTATGACGCCAAAATGGATCATGCTCCGGTGCTGGCGATTGCCGGCCAGGCGGAAGCGACCGCGCGCGGCTCCAGTTATCAGCAGGAGATGAACCTGGATCGCATCTTCTCGGATGTTGCCAACTTCGTTCAGGAAGCCTCGACTTCGACCCAGGTGCGCCATCTGCTCGACCGGGGCGTGCGCATCGCCAAAGCGCAAAACGGCGTGGCGGTGATCATCATCCCTAAAGATATTCAGGATGAAGAGTGGCAGCCGCCGCAGCATCTGCACGGTTTTACCCATTCCGGCAGCGGCTATCAGCGTCCTAAAGTGATCCCTTATGAAGCGGATCTGCAACGCGCCGCTGAAGTGCTTAACGCCGGTAAAAAAGTGGCGATTCTGATTGGCGCAGGCGCTCGTAACGCCGCCGTCGAGGTGGTACAGGTCGCCAATGTGCTGGGTGCGGGCGTGGCAAAAGCGCTGCTGGGCAAAGATGTGCTGCCGGACGATGCGCCGTTTGTGACCGGTTCGATTGGCCTGCTGGGCACGAAGCCCTCATCCGATTTAATGCAGAACTGCGACACCCTGCTGATGATCGGCAGCGGCTTCCCGTGGACAGAGTTCCTGCCGGAAGAGGGCAAGGCGCGTGCGGTGCAGATAGACATCGATCCCGCCATGCTCGGCCTGCGCTATCCCAGCGAAGTGAATCTGCATGGCGATGCGGCTGAAACCCTGCGCGCTCTGCTGCCGCTGCTGGAGCACAAAGAGGATCGCAGCTGGCAGGAAGATATTGCGCTTCAGGTGCGCGACTGGTGGACGCTGATGGAAGAGCGCGCCATGGCACCGGCTAATCCGGTCAACCCGCAGCGGGTGGTGTGGGAGATGTCGCCACAACTGCCGGATAACGCCATTGTCACCTCGGACTCTGGTTCCTGTGCCAACTGGTTCGCCCGCGACTATCGGGTTAAGCAGGGTCAGCGCGCCTCGCTCTCCGGTGGCCTGGCCTGTATGGGCGCGGCGGTGCCTTATGCGATTGCCGCAAAATTTGCCCATCCCGACAAACCGGTGGTGGCGCTGGTGGGTGACGGTGCGATGCAGATGAACAATATGGCAGAGCTGATCACCATCCAGAAATACTGGCAGCAGTGGGCCGATCCACGCCTGATCGTCTGCGTGTTCAACAACCAGGATCTCAATCAGGTTACCTGGGAGCAGCGGGTCATGGAGGGGAATCCCCGCTTTGACGCTTCGCAGCAACTGCCGGACGTGAAGTATGCCGAGTTTGCGCAGTCGCTTGGGATGGTCGGTATTTTTGTCGATAATCCTGACGATCTGGCGGCGGCCTGGCAGCGTGCGCTCAGCGCCGACCGCCCGGTATTGCTGGAGGTGAAAACCGATCCGGAAGTTGCCCCGTTACCGCCGCACATCACCTTTAAACAGGCGAAAGCCTTTATGGCGTCAATGGTGAAAGGCGATCGCGGTGCGGCACAGATCATCAGCGACACCGCCAGCCAGCTGTTCAATAAATAGCATTAAGGGCTAAGTGGGGCGGTCGCGCCTCGCTAACCTTAAATCCCGGATGCACTCGCGTCCGGGTCTCCAGTCACTTCATCATCATCAACGGGAGTCTTACCATGACTGCTCACTCCAGCCCTGTCTGGTTAATATCGGGATGTTCGACCGGATTTGGTCGTGAACTGGCGCAGCAGACCATCGCGCGTGGTTTTAAGGTCGTCGTGACGGCACGTGATACATCTTCCATTGCCGATCTGGTTGAGGGACACGACAACGCGCTGGCAGTAGCGCTGGATGTGACCCACCAGGCGAGCATCGACCAGGCGGTCAAAACGGCACTCGACATGTTCGGCACCATTGATGTGCTGGTCAACAACGCCGGTTACGGCTATCAGAGCTCGGTGGAAGAGGGTGTGGAAAGCGAGATCCGCGCGCAGTTTGATGCCAACGTCTTTGGCCTGTTTGCCCTGACCCGCGCCGTGCTGCCCGCGATGAGAAAGGCGCGCAGCGGCCACGTCATCAACATTACCTCGGTGGCAGGCTTAATTGGCTTTGCCAGCTCAGGCTACTACTCTGCCAGCAAACATGCGGTGGAAGGCTGGTCAGATTCGCTGGCGCTGGAAGCGGGACCGCTGGGCATTCGCGTCACCTGTGTTGAGCCAGGTCCGTTCCGCACCGATTGGGCCGGACGCTCCCTGCATCAGACGCCGAGCACGCTGCCAGACTATGCAGAGACTGCAGCCGCACGGATGAAAGCCACCGCCGAATACAGCGGCACTCAGAAGGGCGATCCGGCGCGAGCCGCCACGGCAATGATCGCCATCACTGAGCATGACAACCCGCCACGCCATCTGGTGATGGGCGCCTGGGGCCATGATGCCGTAACCAGCAAGCTTACAGAGCGGCTGGCTGAGATCGAAGCGTGGAAACAGACGTCGGTGGAGACAGATTTTCCGGAGTAGAGGTGACAGGGCATGAATGCTATTTCTGCAGGCGAACTGAAAAACCGATTGAGCACGGCCGATCCTTTAATGCCAACTACGCGTGTTTTGCCTGGTTGAGAGGGTATTAAAATTCCGGACATAGCATTTCAGGGCATTACGCTAAAATCCAGTGAGCAGAATCAGCGCCATCTCATTCGCCAGTGCGCTGAGTTCATGTTCGACATCTGCTGACTCCGAAGCAGGTTGAGCGTTAAGCGTAATGTCCAAATCTTCAGCACAGGTACGATCGCCAAAAAGCATTAACGCCTTATCGCCATGCTGCCTGGAAGACCACTGAATCCCCTGTGCATCCGGATTAGAATGATGTATTTGCTCTGCCCATTGCTGGGTTTCAGGGTAGTGATCAGCAGTTGAACCCAGCAGCTCACCTTGCGTAATGCCATGTCTTTTCATAAAGCGTGGATTGAGGTCCACCAGCTTAATCTCTACTTTAGGGGTGAGCTGACTGTGGGACAGCTTATTCAGAACTGTGAGGTCAACGGGCGCATTTTCACAAGGCGTAGGGAGATCGTGTAATACCGTCTCCATTAGAGCAACCGACAGCGTTTTACCGCCATAAAGCGTCGGGATGATGCGACCCGCATGGTCAGTAATTGGGCTGAAACGTCCCACGCCTTTTCCTGGATTGAACTCCGCGGCGCCATACTGCGACCAGTGAATGCGGTCAATAGTTTTACCTTTCGGCCAGGTGACCAGAGAGGCCGATAAATCATCATCTTTGCAGGGTGTTTTGATCTTTTTAGCCATGAACCGGACCTTCCTTTGCCCGCTGTGCCGCCTCCAGTACTTTTTCCGGTTCGAACGTCATGAGATTTTTAGGCTTTTCATTACCAAGCCAGCTATTTGGCGTGCCAAACCAGACGGCCAGGGTCCATGGCGTTTTTGATTCTCCAAACAGCGCGATGATTTTTTTCATCAGCGGCAATGGCTGCCCGCCAACGTCCAGCCCATAGGCCGGATAGAGATCCCTGCCTTCAAAGGAAAGGGCAAAAATCTTTCCGGTTCGCTTCCACCGGTTAGGTAATCCGCTTGGATTTTTCACAGTGGCGCTGCTCCCGGCACGGCGTGAAACTTCCTGCGCAGGCAACCACTCGCTGTCGTCCAGAATATGCTTCCTGAGTTGTTCCAGCTTTGCGGTGTTATTAATCGTGACAGGCTGTCTGGTCTGTTCTGCTGTCGCCATGTCGACAGCGCTGAAAGGCGACTTACCGTGACTGGCGAGCTGACTTACGCCCGATACGGCCCGGAATGCGGCATCCAGTGCGATTTTAAAGGCGGCTTCATCCACAGAGACTGGCCGTTTTACCACATAGTATTGCGCTGGCTCATCATGGCAGTGCGGGACTGAGACTGTGATCTCTGCTTGCCCACCCTGAGACCGGGAAGAGGAAATGCTGCCTGCCGGCACTGGAATAACGTCGAAGCCAGTGGTTTTATCAGACCTGATCATGATTTTACTCCTGCTGGCAAAATACAAATATCGAATATCGCCAATATATCGCATGTAGCGAGAATTCTCTACATTTACTGATCAAAAACCATCCAGCGATTGACTGAGCTTTGGCATGAAACGAGCTCAGGAACCACACGCCCCCTTATCGCGCAGCCCTGCGCCATCATCGTGCTGGAAAAATAAACAGTCGCCTCCACCTGGCATCATAAGAATTCGATCTTGTATCCCAGCCCGTATTCCATCTGGCATCCCCGTTTCAGACCGGTTGATTCACCGCTAACTGGCACGCTTCATGCACTAGCTGACAGGTACACTTTTGGCGAGGTAACCCATGTTTGACTCCTTATTAGACGAAGATGCCACCACGATGGCTGCTCTGATTCGCAGCGGGGACGTGTCGGCTTGTGAGCTGACCGTGGCGGCGCTGGCGCGGATGGAACAGCGGGAACCGGCGATACAGGCTTTTTGTACCCCGACGCCTGAACTGGCAATGGCACAGGCCAGAGCCGTGGATGCCCGACGGGCACGCGGAGAAACACTGGGCGCGCTGGCGGGCGTACCGCTGGCGGTGAAAGATTTAATCTGCACCGCAAACGTCAGAACCACCTCCGGTTCGGTGGCGTACAAAGATTTCGTGCCGGAAGATGATGACATCACGGTGGAACGGTTGCTGGCCGCCGACGCAATTCTGCTTGGCAAAACCACCGCACCGGAGTTTGGTTACAGCGGGGTCGGGCACAATCCGCTGTTTCCGTCGCCACGGAATCCCTGGGATTTGAGCATGACGCCAGGAGGGTCCAGCGCCGGTTCGGGTGCGGCGGTGGCGGCGCAGCTTTGCCCGATTGCACTGGGCAGCGACGGCGGCGGGTCGGTACGCATTCCGGCGGCGCACTGCGGTATTTTCGGCTTCAAGGCGTCGATGGGCCGGGTGCCGCTGTGGCCCGGCTGTCGTGATGAACGCTACCCCGGCGTGTCGAGCTGGGAGTCGCTGGAGCATATCGGCCCGATGACGCGCAGCGTGCGCGATGCCGCGCTGATGATGTCGCTGATGGCGGGACCGGATATGCGCGATCGCCACTCGATTCCCTGCAGCGATGTCGACTGGCTAGGCGCGCCACTCCATCTGCCAGGCAAACTGCGCATCGCCTTCAGCGCGGATTTTGGCTATGTGGCCGTTGATCCGGAAGTGCGGGCAGTGGTCAGCGCGGCGGTGCAGCGTTTTGCCGCTGAAATCGGTGCTGAACTGGAACTGGCCGATCCCGGCTTCCCTGATCCGTCGGCGGCCTTTGGCGCGCTGGTGGCGATAGAGAGCGATCTCACCGGTATGCGCCGGATGATGGCGAAGCAGGGCAGCGAGATGTCGCCGCACCTGGTCGCCATGCTGCAGCGCGACTGGCGGGCGGAAAACTTCACCGATGCCATCACCACCCGCAAAGCGGTCAGCAACAGCCTGTGGCGCTTTATGCAGCGCTTTGACCTGCTGATTACCCCGACGCTGGCGGTGCCGCCGTTTCCGCTGGGGATGCAGGGACCGGAGATCATTGATGGCCGCATGGTCCGCAGCGATCACTGGCTCTCGTTCTGCTACCCCTTCAACTTCACCGGTCAGCCCGCCGCGTCCGTTCCCGCCGGTTTTACTGCCAGCGGCTTGCCCGTCGGTCTGCAGATTGTCGGACGTCATCTTGATGATGCCTTAGTGCTGGCTGCCAGTGCCGCTTTCGAGCGCATTCAGCCGTGGAATCACCTTCAACCCGGAATCGCCCAATGAAAACGTCTACTACGCCTGCGCTGGAGCAGGAGTTTGAACATGAGCCGGTACCGCTGTCGCACCGTCATTCTACCCGCTCCGTCTCGGCCGTCTGGTTTGGATTTCCGATGATCCTCACCAATGCGCTGTTTGGCGGCATCATCACCTGGCATCTGGGGTTCTGGCCTGCGCTGATCGCCATTCTGCTGGGAAACCTGGTGCTGTTCGCCTATGTCGGCGCGCTGAGCTGGTACGCCGGTAACAGCGGAATGAATTTCGCCCTGCAGGCCAGACGCACCTTTGGCAGCAAAGGCTACATCCTTGTCTCGGGTTTTCTCTCGACGGTGGTGATCGGCTGGTATGCCTTCCAGACCGGTCTTACCGGCACGGTCATTAATCAGACCTTTGGCTGGAATGCGCTGGCGGTGACGGCATTTGCCATGATCCTCTATACCAGCATTACCTTCCTGGGCGTGCGGGCGCTGTCGGTGCTGGGGATGATCGCCGCGCCGCTGTTTGTGGTACTGGGAATGGTGGCGCTGTGGCTGATTAGTAAACAGCACGACTTCTCCGTGGTGACGCAGTGGAAGGGCAGCGCCAGCGCTGCCGGTGCAATGAGTATGGGCACCGCCGTCACCATGGTGGTGGCCGGTTTTGCTGACTCCGGCACCATGACCGCTGACTTTACCCGCTGGTCAAAGAATGGCCGTTCGGCAGTGATCGCCGCGTTCTCTGCCTTTCCGGTCGCTAACGTCATCTCCTATCTGTTTGGTGTGGTGATTGTGGCCGTGGGCGCCGCGGTTGATCCGCTGACCAATGGCGGTAACTTCCTGCCGATGCTGATGGGGCACAGCGCCTTTTTGTCGGTAGTGGCCTGCCTGTTTGTCTTTATCAATCTCGGATCGGTCTGCACACACTGCCTCTATAACGGGGCGGTGGGCTTCAGTCATCTGTTCAGCAGCAAAATGCGGCTCTGGACGCTGATCCTGGGTGCCATTGGCGGCGTGCTGGCGCTGGCGGGCGTCTGGTCTTACTTCCTGGAGTGGCTCAGCCTGCTCGGCATTGTGGTGCCGCCGTTTGGTGCCGTGATGATCGTGGATTTAATTTTTATGGCGCGCATCAGCGAGCAGCGTCCGGCGCAGCGTTTTCGTGGTACTGCGTTTGCCGCATGGGCGATTGGCAGCCTGTGTGCGGTGATCGCCCACGTCGCTTTCCCTCAATTTGGTGAAGCGGTTATTGGTCTGGTAACTGCCGCCATCAGCTACAGCGTGATCAGCAAAATGCGCATGCCGCGCCCGGTAATGGAGAACAGCAATGCCCGACTACAGCGTTAATTCAACCCCCTACGCCTGGCCGTTTGACGGCACTTTTACACCGGCTGACACCGCGCTGATCGTGATTGATATGCAGACCGACTTCTGTGGCGTGGGCGGCTATGTCGACAGCATGGGCTATGACGTGAGTCTGACCCGCGCGCCCATCGCACCGTTGCAGCAGGTGCTGGCGGCGATGCGCGCCCGGCAGTTTCCGGTTATTCATACCCGCGAAGGGCACCGGCCCGATCTCAGTGATTTGCCCGCCAACAAACGCTGGCGCTCGCGGCGAATGAACGCCGGGATTGGGGATGAGGGACCGTGCGGCCGTATTCTGGTGCGCGGTGAACCGGGCTGGGAGATTATCCCGGAGCTGACACCGCTGCCGGGTGAAGTGGTGATCGATAAGCCGGGTAAGGGATCGTTTTATGCCACCGATCTGGAGCTGATATTGCGCAGTCGCGGCATCCGTAATCTGATCCTCACCGGTATTACCACCGACGTCTGCGTCCACACCACGCTGCGCGAAGCCAACGATCGCGGCTTTGAGTGCCTGGTGCTGTCTGATTGCTGTGCTGCGACCGAGCAGCATCATCATGAGGCGGCGCTGAGCATGATCCATATGCAGGGCGGCATCTTTGGCGCGGTCGCCCATTCTGCCGCGCTGCTGGATAGCCTGGGGGTTTAATTTCCCGCAACAACGGGTGAAGGGTGATGTTGATCTTCTGATCTCAGATGCATCACGCAGCCGGAAAGCCTGAGCACAGAGCTGCGCTCAGGCTTTCCACATCAGCGATCACTCGTGCTGCGCGTTGTCTGGCGCAATCGTTTTCATCAGTGCTGCGAGCTGATCGGCGGGCACCGCCTGACTGAACAGATAGCCCTGCAGCTGATTACAGCCCGCATCTGCCAGCGCAGACATCTGCCCTGGCGTCTCGACGCCTTCTGCTGTCACCATCAGACCCATGGCATGACCCAGTTTCACCACCGATTCAACAATCGCCACTGAATTTTCCGCCACGCCCAGCGACTGGGTGAATGAGCGATCGATTTTGATTTTATCCACCGGAAAGTTGCTGAGATAGTTCAGGCTGGAGTAACCGGTGCCAAAGTCATCCAGCGCAATCCGGAAGCCCGCGTCACGCAGCTCCACAATAATGGCGCGTGCTTCACGTTCATCTTCGATTAACACCCCTTCGGTGATCTCCAGTTCCAGGCGCTTCGGATCGCCGCCGTTCTGGCTGACAATCGCCATCACCCGCTCAACAAAGCCGGTAGAGCGGAACTGCACCGGCGAGACGTTGACCGCCACCAGCAGCTCGGGAAAACGTTGCTGAGTGACGCAGGCTTCAGCCAGCACCCATTCGCCCAGCGGAATAATCAGGCCGGTCTCTTCGGCAATCGCGATAAATTCACCGGGCGCAATCAGGCCGCGGGCTGGATGGTGCCAGCGCAGCAGCGCTTCGATGCCCACCATCTGCTGACCGCCAATATCCATCAGCGGCTGATACCACACCTCCAGCCCCTGATGGGTATGCAGCGCCGTACGCAGGTCGGCAGCGATGGTCTGTCGGGTCCGCACCGACTCATCCATCGCCCGTTCAAACTGACGATACGTGCCGCGCCCGCCGCTTTTGGCCTCATACAGCGCAATATCCGCTTTGCGCATCAGTTCCAGCCGATCAACCCCATCTTTGGGTGCCAGCGCCAGTCCGATACTGGCACCACTCCAGACATCGCTGCCAAACAGCGTAAAAGGCTCACTCAGTTCGTCGATAATGCGCTGTGCCAGGCTATGCACCTGGCCGATATTATCGACATCTGGCATCACCACGATAAATTCATCACCGCCGATGCGTCCTACCGTATCGCTGGCCCGCACGATACGGCTCAGGCGCTGTGCGACCGCGATGATCAGTTCATCTCCGGCATGATGACCGTGAGTGTCGTTGATGGTTTTAAAGCGGTCGAGGTCGATGAGCAGCAGCGCCACCCGCTGATCGTGGCGCGTCGCCAGAGCCAGCGCCTGGGTTAAGCGGTCTTCGACCAGTGCGCGGTTCGGCAGGCCGGTCAGCACATCATGAAACGCCAGATGCTGTGCCTGAGCCTCCGACGCGCCGAGCCTGAGCATGGATTGCGAGAGGTTCACCGAGGAGTTCCAGAGTCGCCGCACCATATAAAGGCAGAGCAGGGATATCGCCAGTACCGCCAGCCCGGTAGATGGCCCGATGGTGCGCAGCATCTGCGCACCGGGACGGGAGGGGATCCAGTTCAGATAGCCAACCGCCTCACCCGCCTGCGCGATCAGCAGATAGCGCGCACCGGTTCCCGGCTGTGGCGTGCCGTCGGAGAAGTGCAGTCCCTGCAGCTGATTGCGTTCCGCCAGGCCCGCCAGATAGCCGTCATCAAGAAATTTCAGGCTCACCAGCCGGAAACGCGGCAGGGCATTGCTCTCCCGCTGGATGTTACCTACTGCCAGCGCGGCGGCCCGGTTTGTCACACGGGCATAATCGGCGTTATCGTGGCGTGCCGGATCGTTGACCAGCGAGCTTTGCAGCACCTCACCAATCAGCGGGTCATCTTCAGGGGCAGAGACCGGCTGGCCTTCGCGCCAGACTCTGACGATTTGATTTTGCTGGTCCAGCACCAGAATCAGCTGATGGCCGAACATCTCATACAGCCACAGCCCAATGTTCTCATCCAGCCACCTGCTGCTGTTGACCTCTGCCAGATGCTGCTCAAAGGGTCCCCAGCGCGACAGGCTATGCAGCTGGCGCAGATGCTCATTCAGACTCTGTGAAAAAGAGGCTTCAATCATCCGTTGCTGCTGATGGCGGGCCTCCGTATTGGTGAGTGAGGTACCAACAAAGAGCGCAGCGCCTGCACCTACAAACGTCAGCAGTAAGATAGCGACCAGCGGCACCAGGACTTCACGCAGGAAACTGCGACGAAAATCAGAGGAAAGTTTAAGGGTGTTAATCATATTGTTGTTTTTCTCAGCAGCAGGGGAACAGCTTAAAAATTAGCAGATGGCACAAAAACGTCCACGCAAAGCGTTACGCTTAGTGATTCTGGCAACGTTTTTGTTGCCGGATGGTCAGGGCAGCCTAAATAATGGGGAGTGAAAAAGTGGCCGTGTTGTATCAGATATTTTAATGGGGTTAGCTGGCTGGACGGTGACATGAGGGCCAACATTCGGCCTCTGTATCAGTAGCCATAAGGCTGGCGCGCGACAGCCTCTCTGGACGCATCACCGTGCATTTCCTGTTAACTTCGCCGCTATGGTTCATACTCATGTGCGCTGATTGTGTTACGAACGGATAGCCGTGAAGACAACGGTTACTGAGTTTGTCACTTATCTGACAGCCTGAGGTTGTCAGCTTACTATAAGGGAAAATAATGCCATTGTTATTCGGTGAGTTATCTGGTTTCCCGTCATGGGTGCCTGTTGTATTACTCGTCTCGCTCTCTTTTGTGCTGGGATTTCTGGCCCGCCTTATCCTGCTCCGGTTCATCCGCTACTGGCAGATTCGTGACAGAAAACTGTTTAAATCCCTTGAGAAGCATCTTAGCGGCTCGATGTTCTTTTTTATTCCGTTATTAATGATTAATGTCGGCGTTAATTACATCGATTTCCAACCGGAATCTCTCTCTTTAATCACCAATATCATCAATGTCTTTATTATTATGTCATTTTGCTCGGTCTTAATCCGGCTGACCAATGTGGCGCAGGATATGCTTTATATCCGCTATGACATTAATATTTCCAATAACCTTCGTGCGCGCAAAATTCGCACGCAGATTATCTATGTCAAAAAAGTAGTTATTGTTATCCTGGTTCTGTTCTGTGTTTCGCTGATTCTGCTCAGCTTCCCTGGCGTCCGGAAATTCGGCACCACCATCCTGGCGGGTGCCGGTGTCGCCGGTATCATTATTGGTTTTGCGCTGCAGAAGTCGCTGGTCAATCTGTTCGCCGGTATTCAGATCGCCTTTACCCAGCCTATTAAAATTGATGATGCGGTAGTGGTAGAAAAAGAGTGGGGCTGGATTGAAGAGATCAACCTGACCTATGTGGTGGTGCGCATCTGGGATTTGCGTCGGCTGGTGTTGCCGATCACCTACTTTACCGAAAATCCGTTTCAGAACTGGACGCGCAATAACGCCCAGATCTTAGGCTCGGTGTTCCTTTACGTGGATTACTCCATGCCGCTGGAGCCGCTGCGCAAGCATTTTGAAAAGGTGCTGAGCGAAACCAAGCTTTGGG
This sequence comes from Pantoea sp. BJFS-204, assembly GCF_049310725.1. Taxonomy (NCBI): domain Bacteria; kingdom Pseudomonadati; phylum Pseudomonadota; class Gammaproteobacteria; order Enterobacterales; family Erwiniaceae; genus Pantoea; species Pantoea sp. BJFS-204. The sequence goes on from NZ_JBMOWE010000001.1 coordinate 633,597, forward strand.
ATCAGGAAACCTCTGTGCTGCAGGTGACCGACACCACCGAGAAAACCATGACCATCAGGATGCTGATGACCGCGCAGAACTCGCCGATCGCCTTTGATTTACGCTGTTACGTGCGTGAGAAGATGATTGAGTTTATTCAGCAGAATTACCCGGAAAGCCTGCCGCAGGTGAGAGCATCACTGACGGATACCGGGCGTGAGAAGGTGGGAATAGGGACGGCAGAATAGGGGCAAGCTGGGAGCGGCAGTCTGCGTGGGTGTGTGCATCCTGATGGCTGTTGCTCCGTTGTTCTTTCAGGGCAGGCGATGGCGTGTTTGTCCGCCTGGTGTCTGAAGCGGACATAATTGTTTTGGCCATCTTCTGGTAGGCCCGATGTCTGCAGAAGAAGCTGCAGACATCAGCCTGACTCAGTTAAAAGCTCACCCACGGATCGCTTGAAACTTTTTCTTTTACCTGAACAGACGGTATGGCCGGGGAGCGTAAGTCTGTCACGACCGCACCAGTCTGCAACCTGAACCGGCTGGTAATCGCACTTAACGATTTAACCTGTTCCTCCAGTACACCCGTAGCAGCAGCAGAAGCCTGAACCAGCGTGGCGTTCTGTTGAGTCACACTGTCCATTTCGGTTACAGCCGTGCCGATCTGATTTATTCCCTTACTCTGTTCAGAAGACGCCGCCGCAATCTCTCCCAGCAGCGAGGTCACGCCGGTCACATCGCTGATAATTTTTTCTGTTGTCAGCGAAACCTGAGCCACTTTCTGCTCACCCAGACCGACGTTCAGATTGGATTCAGCAATCAGCTTTTCAATTTCCCGAGCAGACTGTGTGCTGCGTTGTGCAAGCGTGCGAACTTCGTTAGCAACCACAGCAAAACCGCGACCCTGGTCGCCTGCACGTGCTGCTTCTACCGCTGCGTTCAGTGCCAGAATGTTTGTCTGAAAGGCAATGCTGTTTATTACGGAGGTAATTTCACTGATGGCCATTGCGCTGGTTTTGATGTCTGCCATCGTGCGCACCACTTCCCGCATTGCCGCGCCGCATTCCGAAGCGGTTCCGGAAGCCGCAGAGGCCGCGTCGCTGGCGACTGAGGCATTACCGGCGTTGAGTGAGACAGTAGACGAGAGCTCCTCCATGCTCGCCGCGGTCTCTTCGAGCGCTGCCGCCTGTTGCTCCGTGCGGCTGGAAAGACTGTGGTTGCCGTCGCTTATCTGCGTGGTAACGCGAGCCACTTCGCTTACGCCATTGACGATTTCACTGACCATCGTTTTCAGGCCAAGCTGCATATTTTCAAGCCCCTGCAGAAGCCTGCCCATTTCATCGTTGCGGAGATTGTGGAACTCCGATGTCAGATCGCCGGCACCAATGGCTGCCGTTACTTCGCCAGCACGACGCAGGGGCTTGATCAGCACATTTTTCAGTACCACCGCCACAATGACTGAAGCCAGGATAAAGAGTATGACCGACACACCCGCAGCAACATAAGCAATGTGCGTATCGGTATCGGCCTGTTGGGTGATGTTTACGGCTGACTGTTTATGTATGGCAATAACCTTGTCCAGCGGAACGCGGTAAGCCTCATCAAGTGCCACGACTTTTGTACCAGCAAGCATCAGAAAAGCGGGTACATCCCTTTTCTGCAGCGCGGTGAAAAGGGCACCAACGCCTTGCTGAGTGTAATCGTTGTAGCGTGCGGCCAGCTCCCGTGACAGTTCCGCTTCACCGGCCATTTTTGGTGCAGCCTGATAGGCCTGCATAAAGCGCAAGCCGCCATCATAGTAAAATCTGGCCTGGGCCAGCGCGGCATTAAACGCCTCTGGATTGCTGCCGTCAGCATAAGGAACAGCGGCCAGCAGTGTGGTGCGAGCGGCACGTATCCAGTTCGTCGTGTCAGCGACGCCAAGGGTTGCAGAAACTTCATGGTTGAGATTTTTGAGAGATTCCGCACTGCGATTCAGATAGATCACACTCAGCAATGAAGAAGCAAGAAAGACAAAAAACAGAAACAGTCCGGATAACGTCAGGATCGTGGTGAGACGGGTATTTTTCAGCATGGCAGTAAAGCTCCAGGTAAGATGTCTTACGATTATCGGCCTGGAGCAGCCAGAGATTACTCACGGTTATTAACCAACGGCAGTGCAAAAATCGCGCATAAATTTAAGAAGGCAGGCTTCAGTAAAAATAAAATGACAATTTAAAATTATGATGTTGAATCAGATGGTTTATTTATTTTTTAAGGTTTTGAATATTCAGATTAACTTAAAAAATAGTGGAAAATTACAATGTTAATTTGAGAGGGAATGATGGAATACCATCAAAAGGGCATCAGAATTTTGCCAGCCGGGATGCTTTTTGATTCAATTATCTGCGACTTCTACTCTTTTTCAGTTTTTGAAAAAGCCTTTGGGACATGATCAACTGTTCAGGAATTACGTCCGTTTTCTCTCATTGAGTACCTGACCCTGGTTACCTCATTAATCCTCTCCAGAACGTGCTGATATTGCCGCTTAAGCTGAGGGAATAGCGTGGCTACTTCTGTTTTACCGGTTTTAATCCCTGAGGGTAGGCAGCCTCAGGGATTGAAACATTTTGCCGTTAAGGGTGCGGGCTAAACGCGGTCAGGGCTAAATGCTCGTCTGGAGGATGATATCAACACACTCAGCAGGCGATAATTCAGCCGTATCCAGCTTCAGATGTTCTCTGCTCCACGGTTCATAAACACGATCCACAACGGCTTGCCAGTCAGGCACTTTTAAACCAGGAATATCTGAGATTCTGTTCTCTACACGCGCACGATGCTGTTCTGGATCAGAACAGAGGATTTCTATCTCCAGAAAGGGAACGCCTGATGATAGTGCGATATCACGAAAACTATCACGTACCAGGTTAAGGTCATTCACCGAGTCAGTGATAACCGGTAATCCCCGTTTCAGATTGTCCCGCGCAAGCTCATAAAGGATGAAGTAGCCTTCAGGGCCGATATTCCTGAAAGCTGCTGAACTATTACGCAGAGCCTGTTCAACTGTGTCGACGCGTAAATACACCGCTTTCAATTTTTCAGATAACATTTTAGCGATAGTGCTTTTTCCGCTACCCGGAAGGCCACTAAAGATGTAGAGCATAACAACTCCTGTTTTAACCCGCGCTCCAGTGGTAAAGCAGACACATTGATACATCAATCTGCGCGAAATTATGCGAACCCGTGTCGGATGACCGCCACCCTTTGCCAGCAGCGGGCAGTGTTTATTCCACTTCTGCCCGGCTATTCATCTGGCAAGGCTTTAAGGTCTGCGGAGATAATTGCCGGTAAGTTTTGGGTAATCTTTTCTACCGGCCAGTCCCACCAGGCCAGCTTCTCTAGTCGGGATATGGTTTCATCGGTAAAACGCTGCCTGATCACTCTGGCCGGGTTGCCACCCACAATCGAATAGGCCGGGACATCCGACGTCACAACAGAACGTGACGAGATTATTGCGCCGTTGCCGATTTTAACGCCTGGCATAATCAGCGCCTGATAACCCACCCATACATCATTACCAATCACCGTATCGCCTTTATAGGGCAGATCGCCGGCCTGAGGCTGGGCTGTTTCCCATCCATTTCCGAAAATGTAAAACGGAAAAGTGGAGAAACCTGCCATGTTATGGTTTGCCCCGTTCATGATGAACTGAACGCCCCTGGCTATCGCGCAGAATTTACCCATGATCAGTTTGTCACCAATAAAGGGGAAGTGATAAAGGACATTGCGCTCGAAGTTTTCTGAGTCTTCAGGATCATCATAATAAGTAAAATCCCCGATTATGATGTTGGGGTTTTTCACCGTATTTTTGATAAAACAAACCTGTGGGAAGCCTTCCATTGGATGGGGATTAGCGGGATCCGGTCCGTACATACTCTCTCCTAAGCGCAACGTTAGTTCATTCCAGTGTACACCATCAAGCCTGTCGTTCCTTTCGTGCAAGCCCGGGCTTCATTATCTGCTCATCGCGCGCCGGCCCCGGCTGTATTGCCGGCTCCTGTTTCCTCTTTCCGGGATGGGCCCGGCAGAGATTCAGCAGATATATAAACGGTTGTTAATTCTGTTTGTGTGCAAAGAAATCTAATTCCTGTAAATTAAATTCTTCTGCATTCTGATAAAGAGTTTTACATGCTGACCGGACTCAATCACCTCACACTCGCAGTTAGCAACCTGGCCAGTAGCCTGAATTTTTATACGGAGACCCTTGGATTCACCCCCAAAGCGGCATGGGATCACGGCGCTTATCTTTCGCTGGGTGAACTCTGGCTCTGTCTCTCTGTGGATACCGTCTCTGCTGGAAATGATTACACACACTATGCATTCACTATTCCTGGTGACGAATTTGATGCGTTCGTTGAGCGATTGAGAGCGGCGGGTGTGACAGAGTGGAAGCGCAATAAAAGCGAGGGGAACTCCTTCTACTTTCTGGACCCCGATGGCCACAAGCTTGAAATCCACGATGGCGATCTTGAGAGCCGTATCAGAGCCTGCCTTGCTCAGCCTTATCAGGGAATGACGTTCTTCTGATTGATTGACTCCCGGCCCGGCAGAGGAAATGATCGCTTAAGCGGGGGCTATTACCCCATGCCCGGCGGTTTCCTGCCAGTCACGCACCCTGACAAGCACTCCTCATTTTCCAGCCACCACATTCACCTCTCCTTCACCCCCGCGTCACGGTTCTGTCATCTGATCCCCTCAAGCTAACACCATCCCGCAGCGTCTTTTCACTGCGTTCCCACTCTGTAACCCGTGAGGATTTCATCGTGATGGAGTTATCCAGACATCCGACCACTGTCTATCAGGCTGTTGCCGCACAACTGGAGCAGGCGCTGAAAGAGCGCTACCGCTGCGGCGACTATCTTCCTTCCGAACAACAGCTGGCCGATCACTATGAGGTTAATCGCCACACGCTGCGTCGGGCGGTGGATGAGCTGGTGCACAAAGGGCTGCTGCAGCGCCGTCACGGCGTCGGCATCCTGGTTTTGATGCGCCCTTATGACTATCCGCTGCATGCCCAGGCGCGATTCAGCCAGAACCTGCTGGAGCAGGGCAGTCATCCCACCAGCGAACGGCTGCTGGCGGTGCTGCGTCCGGCCAGCAACGACGTTGCCAATGCGCTGGGCGTGAAAGAGGGCGACAACGTCATTCATCTGCGCACCCTGCGTCGCGCCAACGGCGTGCCGCTCTGCCTGATCAACCATTTCCTTGCCGACCTCAGCTGGTGGCCACAGCTTCAGCAATTTAACAGTGGATCGCTGCACGACTTCTTAGTGGAGCACACCGGCAAGCAGCTGGTGCGCACCCAGACCCGTATCAGCACCCGCCGGGCGCAGGCCAAAGAGTGTCGGCAGCTAGACATCGCGCTGCATTCGCCGCTGCTCTGCGTGCGGACCCTGAACAAAACCAGTGATGGCGCGGTGGCGGAATACTCCGTCAGCCTGACGCGCGGCGACATGATTGAACTGACTCTGGAGCACTAATGGAACAGCAAACGGATCGCCAGCGCTGGCTGTCGGTGCTGGCGCACAGCAGCGCCGCCTTGCTTGAGACGCACTGGCAGGCGCTTAACCTCCAGCCCGCCTTTACCCTGATCCGTCCGGCAGAGATCGGGCTGACGCGGTTGCAGGCGCGGATGGGGGCCACCGGCAAACGCTTTGTGATGGGTGATGCCACGGTGACGCGCGCGGTGGTGCAGCTCAGCGACGGCACTCTGGGTTACAGCTATCTGTTAGGGCGCGACAAAGCTCATGCCAAGCGCTGCGCCCTGCTGGATGCGCTGTTGCAGCAGCCGGAAACCCGGCAACTGCTGGAAGAGAAGATTATTACCCCGCTGGCGGCGTGGCGCGATGAGCAGCGACAGCTGCGCGCCCGTGAAATCGCCAGCAGCAAAGTGGATTTCTTTACGCTGGTTCGCGGAGATAACTGATGACTTTACTGGCAAGTTTTAACCATCCGGTGGCGGATGCGCAGCGCGCGTTTCGCCGCATTCTGAAAGCGATGAGCGAACCGGGCGTGATGGTCTCGCTGCCGCTGCAACAAGGCTGGGGCGCACTGTCACCGGCGGCCACGGCGCTGCTGCTGACGCTGGTCGATCAGGAAAGCCCGGTCTGGCTGGATGCGGAAATTGACAACGAACAGCTGCGCAACAATCTGCGCTTCCATACCGGTGCGCCGATCACCACGCAACAGGATGCACCATTCGCCCTGAGCCATGCGGCGGCGCAGCCCGACCCGACGCAGTTCGCAGCGGGTGACAACATGTCACCGGAAAAAAGCACCACGCTGATTATCGAAGTGCCGTCGCTGAATGGCGGCCTGACGCTGCGCCTCTCCGGCCCTGGCCTGCGCGAAACCCGCGCCATCGCGCCACAGCTGCCCGAAAGCGTGCTGGAATATCTGCGCACCCGTCCGCATCCGTTCCCGCAGGGCGTGGATCTGATCTTCACCTGTGGCGAAGCGATCATGGCCGTGCCGCGCACCACCGTTGTGGAGGTGTGCTGATGTATGTCGCGGTAAAAGGGGGCGAAAAAGCCATTGCGAACGCCCATCAGTTGCAGGCCGATCTGCGGCGCGGCGATCGGGCGTTAGCCGAACTCGGCTGCGATCAGGTGGCGCAGCAACTGGGACTGGCGGTGGATCGGGTGATGACCGAAGGAGGAATTTACGATCCTGAGCTGGCGGCGCTGGCGATTAAGCAGGCCAGCGGCGATCTGGTCGAGGCGATCTTTCTGCTGCGCGCCTATCGCACCACGCTGCCACGCCTGGCGGAGAGCACGCCACTGGCGACCGGTGCGATGCGCATCGAACGCCGCATCTCGGCGGTCTATAAAGATCTGCCGGGCGGCCAGGTGCTGGGACCAACATACGACTACAGCCACCGTCTGCTCGACTTCACCCTGCTGGCCAATGGCGAAACGCCTGCCGCGCCGCGTGACGATCGTTCGGTGCCTGATCAGTGCCCGCACATGTTCAGCATGATGAGCGATGAAGGGCTGGCTGCCGCTGAGATGGATGACGGCAGCGAGCCTGTCGATATCACCCGCGAGCCGATGAGTTTTCCCGCCTCACGCGCCGCGCGCCTGCAACAGCTGGTGCGTGGCGACGAAGGCTTTCTGCTGGCGCTCGGCTATTCGACACAGCGCGGCTATGGGCGCACCCATCCGTTTGCCGGCGAGATCCGCACCGGCACTCTCAGCGTCAGTATCTGTCCCGAAGAGCTGGGTTTTGAACTGGAGATTGGTGAGCTGCTGCTGACGGAGTGTGAAATGGTCAACGGCGTTGCCCACAGCGACGACACGGCGCCGCACTTTACCCGGGGCTATGGGCTGGTGTTTGGCCGCGCCGAACGCAAAGCGATGGCGATGGCGCTGGTGGATCGGGCGCTGCAAAGCCGCGAACAGCATGAGCGCGTTACCAGCCCGGCGCAGGATGAGGAGTTTGTGCTGTCGCACGCCGACAACGTGGAAGCCGCAGGCTTTGTCTCGCATCTCAAGCTGCCGCACTACGTCGATTTCCAGGCGGAACTGGAACTGCTGAAACAGCTGCAGCACGATTATCAGGAGCGCAACCATGGCTGAACTCGCCGGCTATAACAACGGCTATCTCGATGAGCAGACCAAACGCACCATTCGCCGCGCCATCCTGAAAGCGGTGGCGATCCCCGGCTATCAGGTGCCGTTCGCCGGACGTGAGATGCCGATGCCCTACGGCTGGGGCACCGGCGGCATCCAGATCACCGCCAGCGTGATTGGCGATCAGGATGTGCTGAAAGTGATCGATCAGGGCGCAGATGACACTACCAATGCGGTGTCGATCCGCCAGTTCTTTAAGCGAGTCAGCAATGCTGCCACCACCGAGCGCACCGCCGATGCCACCCTGATCCAGACCCGGCACCGCATCCCGGAAACGCCGCTGGAGGAGGATCAGATCCTGATTTTCCAGGTGCCGATCCCGGAGCCGCTGCGCTTTATCGAGCCGCGCGAAACCGAAACCCGCACCATGCATGCGCTGGAGGAGTACGGCATCATGCAGGTGAAGCTGTATGAAGATATCGCCCGCTACGGCCACATCGCGACGACTTACGCCTATCCGGTCCGGGTCAACGATCGCTATGTGATGGATCCATCGCCCATTCCCAAATTCGACAACCCGAAGATGAACATGATGCCCGCGCTGCAGCTGTTTGGTGCCGGGCGTGAAAAGCGCATCTACGCCTTGCCGCCTTACACCCGTGTGGAAAGCCTGGACTTCGACGATCATCCGTTCACCGTGCAGCAGTGGGATGAACCCTGCGCGCTGTGCGGCTCGCGCCACAGCTATCTCGATGAGGTGGTAATGGACGATCAGGGAACGCGGATGTTTGTCTGCTCCGACACCGACTTTTGCCATCAGCAGCAGGAACAGCAACATGCACAGTGAACAGCCGCTGCTAGCGGTGAACCAGCTCACCCACCTTTATGCGCCGGGCAAAGGGTTTGAGCAGGTCAGTTTTGATCTCTGGCCCGGTGAAGTGCTGGGCATTGTCGGCGAGTCCGGCTCCGGTAAAACCACGCTGCTGCAGAGCCTGTCGGCGCGTCTGACGCCGCAGCAGGGCAGCATTCTTTATCAGAACCGCGACCTCTATCAGATGAGTGAAAGCGATCGCCGTCGCCTGCTGCGCACCGAATGGGGCGTGGTGCATCAGCATCCCATGGACGGGCTGCGTTCGCAGGTCAGCGCGGGCGGCAACATCGGCGAACGGCTGATGGCGACCGGACAGCGCCACTATGGCGACATCCGCGCCGAGGCGAGCCGCTGGCTGCAGGCGGTGGAGATTGACGCCGGTCGCATCGACGATTTGCCCACCACCTTTTCCGGCGGCATGCAGCAACGGCTGCAGATCGCCCGGAACCTGGTGACGCAGCCGCAGCTGATGTTTATGGATGAGCCTACCGGCGGACTGGATGTGTCGGTGCAGGCGCGACTGCTGGATCTGCTGCGGACGCTGGTACGCGAACTGAATCTGGCGGTGGTGATTGTCACCCACGATCTCGGCGTGGCGCGACTGCTGGCGCATCGCCTGCTGGTGATGAAGCAGGGGCGGGTGGTGGAGAGCGGTCTGACTGACCGCGTGCTGGACGATCCTCATCATCCTTACACTCAACTGCTGGTCTCTTCGGTGCTCAATTAAATGACAACTATCACTCCGCGCCTGCGGGTAGAGAATTTGTGTAAAACCTTTGTGCTGCATAACCAGAACGGCGCGGCGCTGCCGGTGCTGCACAACGCCAGCCTGACGGCAGGCGAGGGCGAATGCGTGGTGCTGCACGGTCACTCCGGCAGCGGTAAATCCACACTGCTGCGCGCGCTTTACGGCAACTATCAGCCCGACAGCGGCCACATTCGGGTCGCGCATCAGGGCGAGTGGATCGACATGGCGCAGGCATCGGCGCGCCAGATTATCGCCCTGCGCCGCGACACGCTGGGCTGGGTCAGCCAGTTTCTGCGGGTGATCCCGCGCGTGCCGACGCTGGAGATTGTGATGCAGCCGCTGCTGGAGCGCGGCGTCGAGCGCGCCTTATGTGAAGCACGTGCCGCCGAACTGCTGACCCGGCTCAACGTGCCGCAGCGTCTCTGGTCGCTGGCCCCGTCCACTTTCTCTGGCGGAGAGCAGCAGCGCGTCAATATCGCTCGCGGCTTTATCGCCGACTATCCGGTGCTGCTGCTGGATGAACCCACCGCCTCGCTCGACAGTGTCAACAGCGAGGCGGTGGTGAGCCTAATTGAACAGGCGCGCGCCCGTGGTGCCGCCATCGTCGGTATTTTTCACGATCGGGCGGTGCGCGAGCGGGTAGCGGACCGGCTGCACCTGATGCACCCAATCGAGACAGGAGCGCAGGCATGATCATCAATAACGTCAGACTGGTGCTGGAAAACGAAGTGGTAACCGGATCGCTGGAGTTTCGCGACGAGCGCATCAGCAGCTTCAGCGAAACCACCAGCCAGCAGCCGGGCGCGCTGGATGGCGAGGGCGCCTGGCTGATGCCGGGTCTGGTGGAGCTGCACACCGATAACCTCGACAAGTTTTTCACGCCGCGTCCGAAAGTGGACTGGCCGGCACACTCGGCGATGAGCAGCCACGATGCGCTGATGGTCTCCAGCGGCATTACCACGGTGCTGGATGCGATTGGCGTCGGGGATGTGCGCGACGGCGGGCACCGGCTGGATAACCTCAGCAAGATGATCGACGCCATCCGCGACAGCAACCGCAAAGGACTGAACCGGGCCGAGCATCTGCTGCATCTGCGCTGTGAACTGCCGCATCCCACCACTGCGCCGCTGTTTGAAGCGCTGATGGGCACGCCGGAGCTGGCGCTGGTGTCGCTGATGGACCATTCACCGGGACAGCGTCAGTACGCGTCCCTGACGAAGTATCGCGAATATTATCAGGGCAAATATCAGCTCAACGACACGGAGATGGATCAGTTCGAGCATGACCAGCTCACCCTGGCGGCAGAATGGTCACAGCCCAACCGTCAGGCGATTGCCGGACTCTGCCGGGAACATGGCATCGCCATTGCCAGCCACGATGATGCCACCGCGGCGCACGTTGAAGAGTCTCACGCCGCGGGCAGCCGCATCGCGGAGTTTCCGACCACGCTGGAGGCGGCACGCGCCTCGCGTTATCGCAATATGCAGGTGCTGATGGGCGCACCTAACATCGTGCGCGGCGGCTCGCACTCCGGCAACGTCGCCGCCTGGGAGCTGGCGTCACACGGCCTGCTGAATATTCTCTCGTCTGATTACTATCCGGCGAGCCTGCTGGATGCGGCGTTCCGGCTGGCAGATGATGAGCGCAACAGCCTCGGCATGGCGCAGGCGATTGCACTGGTCACCTGTAACCCGGCGCGCGCCTTAGGGCTCGAAGATCGCGGGGTAATCGCCGAAGGCTGCCGCGCCGATCTGGTGCTGGCGCACACCGCACACGGCTACCCGCACGTGCGGCACGTCTGGAGCAAAGGCCGGCAGGTGTACTGATGGCGCGGCTGATCTGGCTCACCGGTCCCTCGGGTTCGGGTAAAGACAGCCTGCTGGATGCGCTGCGGGCGGCACCTCCGCCACGGCTGCTGATCGCCCATCGCTACATTACCCGCGCCGCCGATGCGGGCGGCGAAAACCATGTGGCACTGACCGAGGCGGAGTTTGCCCGTCGCGCTGCGCTGGGACTGTTCGCGGTGAGCTGGCAGGCGCACGGCTTCAGCTATGGCATTGGCTGTGAGACGGAGCAGTGGCTGCTGCGCGGGCAGAATGTGGTGGTGAACGGTTCGCGGCTGCATCTGGCGCAGGCGCAGGCCCGTTTCGGCTCGCAGCTGCTGCCGGTCTGTCTGCAGGTCACGCCCGCCGTGCTGGCCACGCGGCTGCGCCAGCGCGGACGGGAAGATGAGGCGGAGATCGCCCGGCGGCTGGCGCGCGCCGCACAGCCGCAGCCCGATGGCTGCCTTATCCTCAACAACGACGGCGCGCTGGCGGATACCGTGTGCCTGCTGCGTCAGATACTGGAGGCGCATCAATGAAACTCTCTTATCCTGGCACCGGCGGAGACAGTCCGGCATCGACATCCGCCACCGAAGGCGCTTCAATGAAACTCACTTTTCTGGGTACTGGCGGGGTCACTGCCGCACCGCTGCCGGGCTGCGACTGTCGCGCCTGTCAGCGTGCGCAGCTCAACAGCGGCTACGCGCGTGCACCCTGCAGCGCGCTGATTGAGTTTGGTCGCGAGCGCATCCTGCTGGATGCCGGTCTGCCGCTGCTGGCGTCGCGCTTCCCGCCCGGCACGCTGACACGCATTCTGCTGACTCACTACCACATGGATCATGTGCAGGGGCTTTTTGCACTGCGCTGGGGAGTGGGCGCGCCGATTCCGGTCTGGGGTCCACCCGATCCGCGAGGCTGTGACGATCTCTATAAACATCCTGGCCTGCTCGATTTCCGTCCCGCCTTAACGCCGTTTGTAGCGCACGCCTTTGGTGAACTGCAGGTCACGCCGCTGCCGTTGCAACACTCGAAACTGACGCATGGCTATCTGTTCGACTGGCACGGCACCCGGCTCGCCTGGCTGTGTGATACCTGCGGATTGCCACCCGACACCGCCGACTTCCTGCGCGGCCAGCCGCTGGATCAGCTGGTGATTGACTGCAACGATCCGCCGCAAGCAGAACCGCGTAACCATAATGATGTGACCCAGGCGCTGGCGATAGCAGAGATGCTCCAGCCGCGTCAGACCTGGCTCACCCATCTCAGTCATGAGATGGATAACTGGTTAGCGGAAAACCCGTTACCGGACGGCGTGCTGGCTGCCCGTGATGGCCAGACATTGCTGTGCGGCGCGCACTGGCCTGTCACGGTTTGATCATCTGACTGTCATCTCGTGTTCATCGCGTCACGCCTTAATAACCCGCAGAACGCAATTAGCGATGACGGAGAAACCATGGCACAGGCACTTCTGAAAACGGTGGTCGACAACGACCTGCTACCGGCCAGCCTCAGCGGACAAAAAGTGTTGTCGGTGCAGAAACTGAGCAAAGCCTACGGCGACACTCAGGTGCTGGATCAGGTCAGTTTCGACCTGCACGCCGGTGAGCTGGTGGCGGTGATTGGCCGCTCTGGCGCGGGTAAATCGACCCTGCTGCACATGCTCAACGGCACGATTGAAGCGACTTCCGGCGCGATTATCAGTCTGCATCATGGCGAAGCGGATCGTAACGTGGTTACGCTCAACAGCCGCCAGCTGCGCGAATGGCGCAGCCAGTGCGGCATGATCTTTCAGGATTTCTGTCTGGTGCCACGCCTCGACGTGCTGACCAACGTGCTGCTGGGCCGTCTGAGCCAGACCGGTACGCTGAAATCTTTCTTTAAAATCTTCTCCGACAACGACCGGGCGCACGCCATCGAACTGCTGCAGTGGATGAACATGCTGCCGCAGGCGCTGCAGCGGGCGGAAAACCTCTCTGGCGGTCAGATGCAGCGTGTGGCGATCTGCCGTGCCCTGATGCAGAACCCCAAAATCCTGCTGGCCGATGAGCCGGTGGCGTCACTCGATCCCAAAAATACCAAGCGCATCATGGATGTGCTGCGTCAGGTCAGCGAGCAGGGCATCAGCGTGATGGTCAACCTGCACTCGATTGAGCTGGTGAAAAGCTACTGCACCAGGGTGATTGGCATTCAGCGCGGCGTGGTGCTGTTTGACGGCCATCCTTCAGGACTGACCGACAGCCTGCTGCACCAGCTGTACGGCGATGAACTTAACCAAATCCATTAACTTCCACAGCAAGAGAACAACCCCGAATGAAACTGACTTCTTTAGCACTCCTGACCAGTGTAATGGCGTTTGGTGTCAGCGCAGCGGATGCGCCGAAACAGCTTAATCTGGGGATTCTGGGCGGTCAGAACGCCACCCAGCAGATTGGCGATAATCAGTGTGTGAAGACCTTCTTTGATAAAGAGCTGGGTGTGGATACCCAGATGCGCAACGCCTCCGACTACTCTGGCGTGATTCAGGGTCTGCTGGGTGGCAAGATTGATATGGTGCTGAGCATGTCGCCAGCCTCGTTTGCGTCGGTCTACATTCAGGACCCGAAAGCGGTGGATGTGGTTGGCATTGTGGTGGATGACAAAGATCAGTCACGCGGCTACCACTCGGTGGTGATCGTCAAAGCGGACAGCCCCTACAAAAAACTGGAAGACCTGAAAGGGAAATCTTTCGGTATGGCCGATCCCGACTCGACGTCCGGCTTCCTGATGCCGAACCAGGCGTTTAAGAAAATGTTCGGCGGCTCAGTGGATGACAAATATAACAACACCTTCTCCAGCGTCACCTTCTCCGGCGGCCATGAGCAGGACATTCTGGGCGTGCTGAACAACCAGTTTGATGGCGCAGTGACCTGGACCTCACTGGTCGGTGACTACAACAGCGGCTATACCTCTGGCGCGTTTGGCCGTCTGATCCGCATGGACCATCCTGATCTGATGAAGCAGATCCGCATTATCTGGCAGTCACCGCTGATCCCCAACGGTCCGGTGCTGGTCAGCAACAAGCTGCCCGCTGACTTTAAAGCGAAAGTGGTGTCGGCGATTAAAAAGCTGGATAAGGAAGATCACGCCTGCTTCGTGAAAGCGGTGGGCGGCGAGCAGCACATCGGTCAGGCGACGGTTGCCGATTATCAGAACATCATCGATATGAAGCGCGACCTGATGAAAGGCAGCCGCGGCTAAATCCAGCTACTTCTTATCTTCTCCGCTCAGGCGGGGAAAGCGGGACGCGGCAAACTCGCCTGCGTCCCGCTGCTTTAGCGCCGGAGATCCCCTTTGACCGAATTCGAACACTACTACCAACGCATCCGCCGTCAGCAGAAACGAGACACGCTGCTCTGGTCACTGCTGCTGGTGGCACTCTACCTGGCGGCGGGCAGGGTGGCAGAATTTAATCTGCTTACCGTCTGGCAGTCGCTGCCGCACTTCTTTGACTACCTGCACGAAATCCTGCCGGTGTTGCATCTGCCGCTGCTGTTTGCCGACGGCAAGACCGAAGGCTCGCTGGCTTACTGGGGCTACCGTCTGCCGATCCAGCTGCCGCTGATCTGGGAAACACTACAACTGGCGCTGGCTTCGACGCTGGTGGCGGTGGCACTGGCCGCGGTGCTGGCCTTTTTCGCCGCCGACAATACCCAGACGCCGGTCAGCGTGCGGATGACGATTCGCGCCTTTGTCGCCTTCCTGCGCACCATGCCAGAGCTGGCGTGGGCGGTGATGTTTGTGATGGCCTTTGGCATCGGGGCGATCCCCGGTTTTCTGGCGCTGGCGCTGCACACCGTGGGCAGCCTGACCAAGCTGTTTTACGAGGCGATTGAGTCGGCGTCGGATAAGCCGGTACGCGGCCTGGCCGCCTGCGGAGCCAGCAAGCTGCAGCGGATGCGCTTCGCATTTTGGCCACAGGTTAAGCCGGTCTTTCTCTCCTACAGCTTTATGCGGCTGGAGATTAACTTCCGCTCCTCAACCATCCTTGGGCTGGTCGGCGCGGGCGGCATCGGCCAGGAGCTGATGACCAACATCAAACTGGACCGCTACGATCAGGTCAGTATTACGCTGCTGCTGATCCTGATTGTGGTGTCGCTGCTGGATACGCTCTCCGGCCAGCTTCGTCGCCGTGTGACAGGAGACAGGACATGATAAGCACCGTTCCCGATATCGCGCTAATGAAGCAGCAGCATCGTGAACTCTTCGCCGCACAGCCGCGCTATCTGCGTCGCCTGGCGCTGATGACACTGGCGGTACTGCTCTATTACCTCTTTTTCTTTTCGGTGTTTGGTCTGGAGTGGTCGCGCCTGCTGATGGGCTGTCAGCAGCTGGGGCGCTATTTCCTGCGGATGTTTGTCTGGCACGACTTCCTGAACTGGCCGTTTGGCTACTATCTGTCGCAGGTCGGCATCACCTTAGGGATTGTCTTTGCCGGCACGCTGACTGCCTCGCTGCTGGCGCTGCCCCTGTCGTTTCTGGCGGCGCGCAACGTGATGCACAGCCGAACCGCGAAACCGCTGGCGTTTCTGATGCGCCGTTTGTTCGATCTGCTGCGCGGTATCGACATGGCGATCTGGGGGCTGATCTTCGTCCGGGCGGTCGGTATGGGGCCGCTGGCCGGGGTGCTGGCGATTATCCTGCAGGATGTCGGTCTGCTCGGCAAACTCTACGCCGAAGGGCACGAAGCGGTGGAGCGTTCACCGGGTCGCGGACTGGGCGCCGTCGGCGCCAACAGCCTGCAGAAACACCGCTTCGGCATCTTCACCCAGTCATTCCCGCAGTTTCTGGCGCTGAGCCTTTACCAGATAGAGTCCAATACCCGCTCAGCGGCGGTGCTGGGCTTTGTCGGCGCCGGGGGCGTCGGTCTGGTTTACGCTGAGAATATGCGCCTGTGGAACTGGGATGTGGTGATGTTCCTGACGCTGATTCTGGTGGTGGTAGTGATGGTGATGGATGTGATCTCCAGCCGCCTGCGCAAGCGCTACATCAGTGGGAAGCCGGTGCCGTTGTGGCAGCCTGCTGCGCGCGATTAAGCCTTTCGCTGCGCTGCCAGGCGCGCTGTAACGCCTGCACCAGCTGTGCCTGCTGCCAGGGCTTCGCCAGCCGTTCGCACAGCGGCAGCGTCACCGGCTGATGGCGCAGGTCCTGACCGCTGATGAGCAGCGTCGCCAGCTGCGGCCAGTTCTGCTGCGCCTGGCGGATCACCTCCGCGCCGTTAATCTCGCCGGGCAGCATCAGGTCGCTGATCAGCAGGTCGATATCAGGTGTCTGGCGCAGCAGCGCCAGCGCCTCTTCACCGTCACCACATTCCAGCGTCAGATAACCCAGCTGATGCAGATGCTCACAGAGCGTCTGGCGCACCGCCGGTTCATCATCCAGCACCAGCACCAGCCGGTTACTGGCCGCCGCAATGTCCGTCTCAATGTGCACAGGCGATGGCGGGGCGATCACTGCGGCGACGGCGGCTTCCGGCGCGCGTGGCAACAGCAGCCGCACCGTGGTGCCCTGGCCTGGCGCGGTTTCCAGTTCGATCTGGCCGCCTGACTGCCGTACAAAACCATAGACCATCGACAGGCCCAGCCCGCTGCCGCTGCCGGTAGCTTTGGTGGTGAAAAAAGGCTCAAACACCTGCTCACGAACCCCTGCCGACATGCCGCAGCCGTGGTCTATCACCTCAATTGTGACCCTGTCACGCTTCTCATCGCCCTCCAGACGACGCTGATTCCAGATGCGCAGCCGGATTTCGCCGCTTTGCTGATGCATCGCATCGCGGGCATTCACCACCAGATTCATCAGCGCATTCTCCAGCTGGCTGGCATCAATCCAGGCGGGCCAGCCGGGACGCTGCGCATCAATAATCAGCTGCTGACCGGGCAGCAGCGAGTGCTGCAGCAGCCCCTGCAGGTTATCCACCAGCGTCACCACCGACACCGCACGGGGATAGAGAGCCTGCTTGCGGGAGAACGCCAGCAGCCGCTGGGTCAGCTGTGCAGCGCGGTCGGCCGCCTGTCGCGCCCGATCAATCCGGCTGGCCAGCGGGCCGGGCGTCAGCTGGCCTTCGGTCAGCGCCAGACTGCCGATAATCACCGCCAGCAGATTGTTGAAGTCGTGTGCCAGTCCGCCGGTCAGCTGGCCGACCGCCTTCATTTTCTGGCTGTGCTGCAGCGCCTCCTCCAGCGTTTTACGCGAGGTCCGGTCCAGCACGGTATTGACCATGCCGCGCCGCGGGATTGGACTGAAGCGCAGCTCCAGCGTACGACCATCGGCCAGCCGGATCTCCTGCGGTTCACCGGGATCGTGCAGATCCACCGTCAGCGGCGCCAGCAGTTGCTGCCAGGGAACGCCGCGATGCAGTTCATGCGGCGCGATGCCGAGCAGCTCCGCATACTGGGCGTTCCACACCACCAGCTGACCGTTGTTATCAAACAGCGCAAAGCCGTCGCGCATCGCCAGAAAGGTGGATTCCAGCTGATTACTCTTCTCTTTCAGCAGCCGTGAGGTGTGAGCCAGTGAGGCGGTGTTACGGGCAAAGACGTTAAACGCCCGCGCCAGCTCGCCCAGCTCGTCGCGACGTTGCAGCCCTGGCACGCTGACGTTCTGCTCGCCCTGCGCCAGCCGCGTCATGGCCCCGGCAATCGCCGTCAGGCTCGACCCGAGATTGCGGTAGATGTAGATACCGGCATAGCCGGTAATTGCCAGCGCCAGCAGCGCAAACAGCGCGATAAAGCCGATGATGGAATCCAGCTCACGGTGGGTCGCCAGGGTGCGCGCCTCACTCTGTAACGCCACCTGCTGCACCGAGGCGCTGATATCTTCATTCAGCATCGCCACCAGCGCTTTAATCCGGTAGGTGGCATAGGCGATCGCCAGGTCGCTCTGCTCCAGCGCCCCTGCCAGCGGCAGCAGGCGCTGCTGGGTGGCCAGCATTCGCTGCACGTTTTCGCCGGTCACGCCCGTCAGCGGCACGTTGCGCCACTGCGCCATCACCTGCTGGAGCTGTTCGATGACGGCGATGGGCGAGGGTGTGCGGATCGCGATGGTGATCAGCCGTTCGGTTTGCTCCCGCAGTGCGGCATCCGGCAGCGTCCGCTGTTCCCGCTGTTCCCGCTGCACCAGCTGGTCGATATGGCTGAGCAGAATCTGCGTCTGCCACAGGTCGCTCAGCATGTTGTTGCGCTGCAGATGACGCTGGTGGCCGGTCAGCAGCAGGCTGTTAATCGTCTGTTCCAGCATCAGGCTGCGGGCGCGGATCCGGGCGATGCGCTCCGGCTGACGTGCCGCCAGCGGTGCACTGGCCAGCAGGCTCAGCGACTGCTGCAACGCCTGCTGATTCTGCTGCAGCCGCTGTGATTCGCTCTGGTACTCCAGCGCGCCCACCACCTGTGACAGCCGCACTGCCGCTGTTGCCACGTTGGCGGTATCCCGCGCCAGCGCCAGGCTGCCGTTCATGTCGGCCAGGGTCTGCGCCTGCGCCTGCTCCTGAATCGCCCCGGCATGACGAAAGCCGAAGATCGCCACCACGCTGACCATCAGCGTGACCGACACCACCAGCAGATTGAACAGCAACAGGCGTCCACGTGCCCCGGCCTGCCACGGATAAGTGCGCTGCATCCCACGACCTCTTATTCACTGCAACGATGGGCCGAGTATAGGAGCGTGCAGGCGGGCGTTTATGACAAATATGAATGGCCGCTGACATTTTCCGTTTATCTGGAGTTGCTTTACTGACGGCTATCCACAGTCCGCAGGAGCGAGGCGATGACAGCCACACCGATACTGGAAATGCGGGGAATTACCCGGCGCTTCGGCAGCTTTTATGCCCTGAAGGGCGTCGATCTCACGGTTTATCCCGGTGAGGTCCACGCGCTGATGGGGGAGAACGGCGCGGGTAAAAGCACACTGATGAAGATTCTGGCCGGTGCCTATACCGCCAGCAGCGGGGAAATTTTAATTGAAGGTAAGCCCTGGGCGCTGAAAGGGCCGAAAGAGGCACTGGCCGCCGGGATCACCCTGATTTATCAGGAGATCAACCTGGCACCTAACCTGACGGTGGCGGAGAACATTTTTCTCGGCAGCGAAATCGCGCCCGGCGGGCTGGTCAGGCGGCGGCAGATGGCCGAAGAGGCGCAGCGGGTCATTGACCGGCTCGGCGCGCAGTTCAGCGCCTGGGATCTGGTCAGCCGTCTCAGCATCGCCGAGCAGCAGCAGGTGGAGATCGCCCGCGCGCTGCAGCGCAACAGCCGCATTCTGGTGATGGATGAGCCGACCGCCGCGCTCTCCAACCGCGAAACCGAACAGCTGTTCGCGCTGATCAAACGGCTGCGCAGCGAAGGCATGGCGATCATCTATATCAGCCACCGCATGGCGGAGGTATATGAGCTGTCCGACCGCGTCAGCGTGCTGCGCGACGGGGAGTATGTGGGCAGCCTGACCCGTGACCAGCTTAACGCCAGCGAACTGGTGCGGATGATGGTCGGACGGCCGCTCAGCGACCTGTTTAACAAAGACCGTGCTATCCCGCTGGGTGATATCCGGCTGGCGGTCAATCACCTTACCGACGGCGGCAAAGTGCATCCCAGCAGTCTTGAAGTGCGGGCCGGCGAGATTGTCGGCCTGGCCGGTCTGGTGGGCGCAGGTCGCAGCGAACTGGCACAGCTGATTTTTGGCGTGCACAAGCCGAAAGAGGGCGAGATCTGGATCGATGGCGAGAAGGTCACCATCCATTCACCGCGCGATGCAATTGCACGCGGCATCGGTTTCCTCACCGAAAACCGCAAAGAGCAGGGACTGTTTCTGGAGATGGCGGCGCAGGAGAACATCGTGATGGCGACGCTGGAACGTGACGCCAGTTACGGGATGCTGAACCGCCGCAAAGGGCAGACCATCGCCAATGAGGCGATCGCTTCACTCAATATTCGCGTTCCTCACGCTCAGGTCCGGGCGGGCGGTCTGTCGGGCGGTAACCAGCAGAAGTTGCTGATTTCACGCTGGGTGGCGATTGGTCCGCGCATTCTGATCCTCGATGAGCCGACACGCGGCGTCGATGTCGGGGCGAAAAGCGAGATCTACCGGATGATGCAGGAGATGGCGCGGCAGGGCGTGGCGATTCTGATGATATCCAGCGAACTGCCGGAAGTGGTCGGGATGAGCGACCGCGTATACGTGATGCACGAAGGCACCATCGTCGGTGAGCTGGAGGGCAGCCACATCAGTCAGGAAAATATTATGACGCTGGCAACCGGTGCGCACAGCGCGTCAGCAGGCGAAATCTAAGGAGACCACCATGACACAACTGGCCCGCACCAAAGCACCGACGCTGAAACGCGCCCTGATGGGCGATCTGCTGCAAACGGTGGGTATCCTGCCGATTCTGATCCTGATCGTGGCAGTATTTGGTTTCGTCACGCCGAACTTCTTCACCGAAGCAAACCTGCTCAATATCACCCGTCAGGCGTCGATTAATATCGTGCTGGCGGCGGGCATGACCTTTGTGATCCTCACCGGCGGCATCGACCTGTCGGTGGGGTCAATGCTGGGGACCACCGCGGTGGTGGCGCTGGTGGCATCACTGGATCCGATGCTGGCTTCCATGACCATTCCGATGGCGCTGGGCGCCGGCCTGGTGATGGGGCTATTCAACGGCATCCTGGTCGCCTGGGCCGGATTGCCGCCCTTTATCGTCACGCTTGGCACCTACACCGCGCTGCGCGGAGCCGCTTACCTGCTGGCGGATGGCACCACAGTAATCAACTCCGATATTAACTTTGAGTGGATCGGCAACGGCTATCTCGGGCCAGTGCCGTGGCTGATTGTGATTGCCTTTGCGGTGATCGCCATCTGCTGGTTCATCCTGCGCCGCACCACGCTGGGCGTCCATATCTACGCGGTCGGCGGCAATATCCAGGCGGCGCGTCTCACCGGCATCAAGGTGGGGATGGTGCTGCTGTTTGTCTACGGCATGAGCGGGCTGCTGTCGGGGCTGGGCGGACTGATGAGTGCCTCGCGGCTTTACAGCGCCAACGGCAACCTCGGGGTTGGCTATGAGCTGGATGCGATTGCGGCGGTGATCCTCGGCGGCACCAGCTTTGTCGGCGGCATCGGCACCATTACCGGCACCCTGATTGGTGCACTGATTATCGCCACGCTGAATAACGGCATGACGCTGATGGGGGTCTCCTATTTCTGGCAGCTGGTGATCAAGGGCGCGGTCATCATCATCGCGGTGCTGATCGACAAATACCGTACCCGTCATCATGTGAGTTGAGTCTTATAAGGGCGGATGTGCCATTACACCTCCGCCATCTAAAAAACGCCATTAAGTGGTTGGCACCTTGAAAACAGCAGGAGAAGGTCTATGCGTTTTAATCCGATTGTAACCGGGCTGCTGGCGGCGACGCTGTTCAGTACCGGCCTGGCTCAGGCAAAAGAACTCAAATCTATCGGCGTAACGGTCGGCGATCTGGCAAACCCCTTCTTCGTGCAGATCACCAAAGGCGCAGAGATGAAGGCGCGTCAGCTGGCGGGCGATAAGGTGAATGTGACGCTGGTCTCCAGCGGCTACGATCTCGGTCAGCAGGTGGGCCAGATTGATAACTTTATTGCGGCCAAAGTCGACATGATTATTCTCAACGCCGCCGACTCCAAAGGGATCGCCCCGGCGGTGAAGCGGGCGCGTGATGCCGGTATTGTAGTGGTGGCGGTCGACGTGGCGGCCGATGGCGCGAATGCGACCATCACCTCCGATAACACCGAGGCGGGCGCAATGGCCTGTAAATATATTGCTGACCGCCTGAAGAACAAAGGTAACGTGGTGATCATCAACGGACCACCGGTCTCTGCGGTGCAGAACCGCGTTGAAGGCTGCATGACCGAACTGAAAACCCATCCTGACATCAAGCTGCTCTCTTACAACCAGAACGCCAAAGGCAGTCGTGAAGGCGGACTGGAAGTCATGACCGGTCTGCTCTCTGCCAATCCAAAAATTGATGCGGTGTTTGCCATCAACGACCCCACAGCGATTGGTGCAGACTTAGCGGCGAAACAGGCGCAGCGCAGTGAGTTCTTTATCGTTGGCGTCGATGGCTCGCCGGACGGTGAAGAGGCACTCAAGCGCAAGAATTCACTGTTCGTCGCGACGCCTGCGCAGGACCCGCAGGTCATGGCCGCCAAAGCGGTCGAGATTGGTTATGACATCCTGCAGGGCAAACCGGCACCGGACAAACCGGTGCTGATCCCGGTGAAACTGATCGATCGTAATAATATCGGCAGCTACCAGGGCTGGACGGTGAAATAAGCTTTAGTGCGGCACCTTTAGGGTGCCGCTCTCAGGAGGCCACCATGCAACGTTCAGAGGTTAATTATTACCTGCAACATACGCGCGAGTTTTTCCGACAGCAGGATGTGCATCTGCCGCCGTGGGCCGATTTCGATGTGAGCCAGTGGCGGGCTCAGGATCGTGAGGTCGCGCAGGAGATTCTGGCGTTGCGGCTGGGCTGGGATCTCACCAGTTTTGGCGCAGCTGATTTTCTGCAGACCGGGCTGACGCTGTTTACTCTGCGCAACGGTTCACCAGGCGGGCAGCCGTGGCATAAACCCTACGCCGAGAAAATAATGCACGTGCGGGAAGGGCAGCAGACGCCCATGCACTACCATCCGCACAAGATGGAAGACATCATTAATCGCGGCGGCGGAAATCTGATTGTCGAACTGCATAACCGCGACGGTGACGGGCTGGCTGACTCGCTGGTGGCGGTGTCGCTGGATGGCCTGCGCCAGACCCATGCCGCCGGTTCACAGCTGCGGCTCTCACCGGGTGAAAGCGTGACGCTGGAGGCGGGCATCTGGCACAGTTTCTGGGGGGAAAGTGGCTTCGGCGACGTGCTGGTGGGCGAGGTGTCGATGCCCAACGATGATGAAAACGACAATGTGTTTCTGACGCCGCTGGCTCGTTTCAACCCACTGGAGGAAGATGAAGCGCCGCGCTGGCTGCTGTGCAACGATTACGCGCACTGGCTATCCTGAGCGCGGCAGGCGTAATCAGGCAATCTGACTGGCACGCGTTGTTGAATCGGGTTTCACCACATCGGCCGAAAAGACATAACCCAGTCCGCGAATGGTGCGGATCAGGTTGGGCTGGTGCGGATTGATTTCGATTTTACGGCGCAACCGCATGATCAGCACGTCGATGGTGCGATCAAACACGTCGAGACTTTCGCTATGGGTCAGCTCCAGCAACTGATCGCGGGTAAGCACTTTTCGGGCGTGGCGAACCAGCGCGCGTAACAGGCTATATTCCCCCTGGGTCAGCGGCACCAGCTCGCGCTGCGGATTAAACAGCTGGCAGCGGCCATCATCCAGTTGCCAGCCGCCAAAACGCCAGCCCTCCTGTTCAGGGTCGGCCTGGGCAATGCGTCCGCTGCGACGCAGGGCCGCCCGGGTTCTCGCTACTACCACGCGTGGATTAAAGGGTTTGGCGATGTAATCATCTGCGCCCATCTCAAGGCCCACCACCATCTCCGCTTCAGAACCCATACCGGTCAGCATAATCACCAGCACTTCGGGTCGCTGACGCTGAAGCTGCTGCAACACCAGTAGCCCGTTGGTATCGGGCAGCATCATATCCAGCATCACCAGCGAGATTTCCGGGTGTTCGCTTAGCATCGATAGCGCCTCGCGTCCCTGATGACAGCGGTAGACCGTTAACAGATGTTCACTTAACGCATCCTGCAAGACGTCGCAGACTGCAGGATCATCATCCACCACCAAAATTGCTGGCTTCATTGCGCGGCCTCAATGTTACGAAAGAGTTAATTCAGGAGTCTACACAGGCCAAAAAAGCTTGCTGAGGCAGCGTGCTGAAACGTGACCAGCTTCGCCTGTGAGAGTGCGGAAGCGTGCGCTGGCGCAGAGTTTTTCGGGGCTGCCTGTTTGCCGCAGGAAAACGATTGCGCGGCATCGGTGCATTGCACCATAATCGCGCCTCGTTTTGGTTCGGAATTCTCTTAGGCGTACCCGGCTCTGCCAGGTAATCGATTGCGTCGGTAGATGGCATGGCAATTGCTTTGGGCAGTGGGTAAGTCAGGGATTTCAGGCGATTCTGGCACGCAAGTATGCAGCGGCCGGCATCAATGTCCCGGAAACAGAATAATCAGCATGCAAACCCCTTTGGCAAGTGAGACTGATGTCTCCTGTATCGAGAGATGATGATGTTAGAAAAACTATTCAAACTCAAAGCGCATAACACGACGGTTCGTACTGAGATTATCGCCGGGATCACCACCTTCCTGGCGATGGCTTATATTCTGTTTGTGAACCCAAGCATTCTGGGCGCAACCGGCATGGACAAGGGCGCGGTATTTGTCGCCACCTGTCTGGCGGCGGCGATTGGCTGCGTGCTGATGGGGCTGATCGCCAACTATCCGATTGCGCTGGCGCCGGGTATGGGACTGAACGCCTTCTTCACCTACACCGTTGTGCTGCACATGGGCTACACGTGGCAGATTGCGCTGGGTGCGGTGTTTCTCTCGGCGGTGATTTTCTTCGCGATGTCGCTATTTAAGATTCGTGAATGGATTATTGCCAGTATTCCGCTGCCGCTGCGCGCCGGGATTGGTGCCGGTATCGGGCTTTTTCTGGCGCTGATTGCGCTGGAAGGGGCGGGCATTGTGGTCGATAACCCGGCGACGCTGGTGGGCATTGGCGATCTGACTAAACCGGGTCCGCTGCTGGCGATGCTCGGCTTTGTGGTTATCGTGGTACTGGAAGCGCGTCGGGTGACGGGCGCAGTGCTGATCGGTATTCTGCTGGTGACCTTTATCTCCATGGGCATTGGTCTGTCGCCCTTTGCCGGGGTCTTCTCTGCACCGCCGTCGATTGCACCGACCTTTATGCAGCTGGATATTGCCGGCGCGTTTAACATCGGCCTGATCAGCGTGATTTTTGCCTTCCTGTTTGTTGACGTGTTTGATAACACGGGCACGCTGCTGGGTGTGACCAAACGCGCCGGTCTGGCGGATGAGCAGGGTAACGTGCCGAAGATGGGCCGTGCGCTGATTGCTGACAGTGCGGCTGCGCTGTTTGGTTCGCTGCTCGGCACCTCGACCACTACCAGTTATGTGGAATCGGCGGCGGGCGTGAGTGCCGGTGGCCGTACCGGCCTGACCGCGATTGTGGTCGCCGTGCTGTTCCTGCTGGCCCTGTTTTTCTCGCCGCTGGCCTCCAGTGTTCCGGTTTATGCCACCGCGCCTGCGTTGCTCTTTGTGGCGGTGCTGATGGCATCGGGTCTGGCAGAGATTGACTGGAAAGATATCACCACCGCCGCGCCGGTCACCGTCACCGCGCTGACCATGCCGCTGACCTATTCGATCGCCAACGGCATCGCGTTTGGTTTTATTACCTGGACGCTGGTGAAGCTGCTGAGCGGACGCGTGAAAGAGGTGAATGCGGCGCTGGTGATCCTGTCGATTCTGTTTGTGATTAAGCTGGGATGGTTGAGTGCTTAGTTGTTGCCTGGCGGCAGGGAAGGTCGCTTAGCAGCGGGCGGATTTCGCTGTGCAGCGGGCTGGCTATGAGCAGGTTACGCCTGCCCAGGCGATGGGGCGTCTTAGTTCACTTAGCCGCGCGTTAGCGCTGAGAGGGTTACGCCCGCCAGACGTATGGGAGTTTCAGATCACTTAGCCGCGCGTTAACACTGAGCGGGCATCGTCCGCCAGTCTATGGGGCAGGCGGTGTCTGATACACTGCGAAACATTGCAATAGAGCGCATATGGCGGAGTTGTCGTTATTCACGGCTGTTCTCGTTTGTGCGTTTAAATTATAAAAGCATTTCACTTGTGGCGTTTGTTGTTACTTGTTACTCCATTTCAGCGGTGTATTTAATTCCATTATTTCTCACATCATGGCTATCAAAAATCCGGGGCTCCACTGTACGCCAGCTCTAAGCTGACTTTCCCTGATGGCAAAACAAGAGGGGTTTCATACATAGTTAGCGTTGACAGGATCTCTGAGCGTTTTAGTTAGTTCAGGTAAGCTGATTTTAATGTTGAGCTGACGGAGCTGACGGAAAGTTTTCTTACGCTAAATCAGAGTTATTAAAATGCCTGTTTTAGCTGTGAATTAACCCGTGATAATTGCTGTTCTGGCCTGTTTTATAAGCCGGCTGCCAGGAGAGAAGAGATATTAAGGCGTGGTTGAATTTAGTCGCCGCCATCTCCCCCGTCACCACCGTTACCTCCCGCACCGCCGTCACCTCCCGTGCTGCCACCATTCCCTCCGTTCCCCCCTGCGCCACCAGCACTACCATTGCTGCCATCCCCTCCATTTCCACCGTTTCCGCCATCTCCCCCCATACTGCCGCTTCCTCCATTCCCGCCATTGCCTCCGGCCTGGCCATTCTGTCCAGCACCTCCGTTCCCTCCATTTCCACCGCTTCCTCCCAGGCCGCCATTTCCGCCATCACCGCCATCGGCTCCGGCACCACCATTTCCTCCTGGCCCTCCATTTCCGCCGATACCTCCGTTTCCCCCTCGTCCTCCATTTTCACCCGGACCGCCATTGGCCCCGGCACCGCCGTTCTGACCCGGTCCGCCATCAGAACCTGCAGCGGCATCAATGAGAATGACATTATGGTGTGAACTCAACATATCCGTTTTGTAATCAGCATGCGCATACGGAATGATGATTAGCGAAGCTAACAAAGTGATTGTTTTCATTTGAAAATCCTTTTCAGAAAACTTTCTCCACCGGTCCCTCCGTTACCACCCGCACCACCCGCACCGCCCGCACCACCTGTGCCACCCGCACCGCCTGCGCCACCCGCACCGCCTGCGCCGCCCGCACCACCTGCGCCGCCTGCACCACCTGCGCCGCCCGCACCGCCTTTACTTGATGTATCGGGATTATCGGCACTCCCACTATTGCCGCCATTGCCGCCATTACCTCCTTTTCCTCCGTTAGTACCTTCTCCCGGAACGCCTCCTTTGCCTCCCGCGCCTCCGTTTTCACCATTGCCTTGTTGTCCGTCTTTGCCTGCTGAGGGCTGGAGGGAGGTATTTGAGGATGAAGTATTCATGTCGCTGGCAGTCTGAGCCAGCGAGTAAAACGGACATGCCACTGTCAGTACGGTGGCTAAAAACAATGGGTAACTTCTGGTAAGTTTCATGTGCTGTTCCTGTGCTAACAGTGATAATGCTCCTGCTATAACGGTTACAAACAGGAGCTTTTTAGTTAATGGACGCCAGACTATCAGTCTCCGCCGCCATCACCACCGCCATCACCACCGCCATCACCACCGCCATCACCACCGCCATCACCGCCACCATCACCTCCTCCATTACCACCGCCGTTGCCTGCATCATTTCCGTTACCGTCACCACTCCCGTTAGCATTCCCGGTGCCGTTATTACTGTTATTACCCTGATCAGAACCGTTGCCGTTTTTACTGCCGTTATCATTATTGGAATTATTACCATTCTGGCTGGCGTTAGCGGCGCCATTACCATCACTTCCGCCAGCACCTCCGGCGCCGCCAACACCTCCGGCACCACCTTGCCCGCCTAACGCTCCTCCTGCACCCCCCGCGCCACCTGCGCCGCCGGCACCTCCCGCACCAGTAAGAATGAAGGAAGACTTAGAGGTATTGACGTCAATGTTTGCTGCACTGATATCAAATTGCCTGGCCATACCCTGAGCCGAGTAGAATAAAACCATACTCGCTAACACAGTCATATTTTTAACTTTCACAATGAATCCTCTTTAAGTGAGTAATTAAATTTATTATCTGCGCTGCCAAAGGTATGTTAATTTTCCTCAAATAATTCTTGTCAGTCTTCCTACGTTTTGGAGTTTCTTTATGCGTCCTTTATTTAATTTTTATGTGAAAGGCGGAAATGCATTGCCAGAATGTGGCACTAATTTTAAGAAATAGCTTCTCCAGTTGGCTATTATTTATATTGCACAGTAATTATGGAGTGACAAGCTCAATAATGATGAGTTTTGTTGCTGTGTATGTTTTTATATTTCGTCTGCAATATACTTCAGTTATGTTACGGCTTTTAATTTCATCTGTTACTGCAGCTGATGCGCGAGTCAGGCAAACCTATTTCTCTCTGCGATTGCCCGGGCTATCCGTTCGTATCAAGGGCTGATGATGGAGAGTTTCTTCGTGATGCATATCAGACCAGGGCTATCGTGCAGACGGGCACGCTCATCAGCGCACTCAGGGCGTTTTCTGCCTGAAGGCTGGATTGCTGCGGCCGGGCTGAAGCATCCTTATGCCGATCTGTTCTGCCATATTCTTCGAACTAATAAAGCATTCATATCCTGCGAGACGTCACAGAACCGGCCCGCGTTTAAAGTGATGTAAAGAAGTTCCTGACGTTATTTATAATTATAATTTATGTATTCCTGGTTTTTATTTCGGTGTTTTTTGCATGCGAAAAGCATCCAGGTTGTAGCAGCCTTAAAAGCCGCGCCTGCAAGGGTTAAATGAAATTTTTATGACATGCAAACCAGTGTAGCGTAACTCAGTAATAAGTTAAGACAACGGTATGCATAAGGGTTCTGATTGTTTATAACGCACAAAAAAACGATTTCTGGTTGAACTGGAAAGCATCAAAGCCTGACAAATTTATGAGTTTTTGTGATGCTTTGCAGCGGTGCCATTAATTCTGGTTAATATTATTTATGTGATAAATATTCATTGAAGTTAAAAAAAGAGATGCCGATAGATCTATATCGCCGCCCCCCTTCAAGGAATTTTAATGAAAATCTCTACGCGCCTCGGTTCCGGATTTGGCACGTTAATCATCTTTTTCTCCATATGTATCGTTGTCGCTATTCACTCTTTATATCAGGCTAAAAGCACGCTTGAGTCAGTTGTTCAGGGTGATATGAAAAAAACAAAATTAATCAATGAACTTACCCTGGCGCAGCGCGATATGGCGATAACCGTCAGGAATTTATCACTCTTTTCAGATCAGGCTCTTATCCAGGAGCAGTCTGATCGTCTGGTTAAACTGAAGGCTAAATTTGCAGCCAGCAGGGATCAACTGAATACGATGATCAGCCAGTCTGGCGATACGGAAGAATATAAAGCCTTTGCGAAGATCAGTGACAGCGAGAAAAATGCTCTGGATGCCTTCAGTAACACTGTTCCGCTGGCACTGGCTAAAAACAGTGATATCACCGTTAAGTATCTGTTGGAAAAAGTCAGGCCCGCACAGGTTCCGCTGCTTGAAGGCCTTACCCTGATGAGTGAAATCCTGGCAAAGCAGTCGGATGACTCAGTTAATCAAAATGCGAAAAATACCGAAAGAGCCTACATCATCCTGGTGACGCTTTTAGTTGCGGCTATTTTGTTCGGCACGGGCACCAGCGTCTATCTTATTCGTAAACTCATGAGCGAGCTTGGCGATGAACCGAGTACAGCGCGGAAGCTTGCTTATGCGATCACCAATGGGGATCTGACCACACCGGTTAGCTTGAAGAAAAATGACACTCTCAGTCTCATGGCCTCTTTAAACAGCATGCAGGTTCGGTTACGGGATATCGTTTCAGAAATTAAATCAGGCTCTTCTTCAGTCGCCCTTTCTGCGAATGAAATTTCTGAAGGTAACAATGAGCTTGCATCCCGCACTGAACAGCAGGCCGCTGCCTTGCAGGAAACGGCTGCGAGTATGGAACAGCTCACCGCTACGGTACAAAATAACAGCAAAACTGCCAGGGACACAGCCAACTCAGCGAGAGATACCGCCTCGATTGCAAAACGAGGGGAAACGGACGTCAAACGAATGTCAGATACGATGAGTGATATTTCAAAAAGCGCGTCTAAAGTCAGAGATATCACCGCCGTCATCGAAAGCATCGCATTCCAGACTAATATTCTTGCCCTGAACGCAGCCGTTGAAGCGGCACGAGCGGGAGAGACGGGAAGGGGCTTCGCTGTCGTCGCGTCTGAAGTCAGAACGCTTGCACAACGTAGTGCGACTGCCGCAAAAGATATTAAAGCGTTAATAGAGCAGGCTGTCGGACAGGTTGAATGCGGCGTCACTGTTGCCAGTGATACGGGTTTGAGTATTCTCAAAGTCGTGCATTTAGTGGATGAACTGGCTGAATCCATGGATGCTATTGCGCTGTCGTCGGCTGAACAGATGCAGGGGATTTCTCAGGTGAGTATTGCAGTCAGTCAGATGGATGGGGTGACGCAAAATAACTCTGCTCTGGTAGAAGAATCATCAAGTGCTTCTCAGTCACTCTCTGAGCAAGCGCAGTCTCTCAGGCTGATTGTAGAGACCTTTAAAGTATAAATTGTCCCGGCGCTGACATGCGCGTTGGGTAAATTCCAAAGCAAGAGGCCGGTACTGCCTGTCAGCAGTACCGGCCTTATTCCCCGCATCAGGCGGTTAAACGCTTACCTGAAAGGCGGCTCATTAAAGGTACGCAACTTACGCGAATGCAGCTTATCGCCCTCGGCGCGCAGCAACTCAACCGCGTGAATACCAATCTGCAGATGCTCCGAAATCGCCCCTTCATAGAAACGGTTCGCCTGACCGGGCAGCTTAATCTCACCGTGCAGCGGCTTGTCTGAAACGCACAGCAGCGTGCCGTACGGCACCCGGAAACGATAACCTTGTGCGGCAATAGTGGCGCTTTCCATATCGACTGCCACCGCACGGCTCAGGTTAAAGCGCAGTGCCGAAGCGGAGTACCGAAGTTCCCAGTTGCGGTCGTCCGTGGTCACCACGGTGCCGGTACGCAACCGCTGCTTCACCTCTTCGCCTGGCATGCCGCTCACCGATTTGGTGGCGTCATACAGCGCGCGCTGCACTTCGGCAATGCTGGGTACCGGGATATCAGGCGGCAGCACGCTGTCCAGTACGTGATCGTCGCGCAGATAGGCATGGGCCAGCACATAATCACCGATCCGCTGGCTCTCGCGCAGACCGCCACAGTGACCAATCATCAGCCACGCATGTGGACGCATCACCGCCAGATGATCGCAGATGGTTTTGGCATTCGACGGGCCAACACCAATATTAATCAGCGTAATACCGCGACGATTCGGCGAGGTGAGATGCCAGGCGGGCATCTGGTGCTTCTTCCACGCCAGATCCGAGAGCATCGATTCACTGTCAGCGGTGTCGGCGGTCAGCACCACATCGCCCGCGCAGGCCAGGCTGTCATAAGGGGTACTGGGATCGCGCACCTGCTCGATCGCCCAGCGCACAAACTCATCAACATAACGGGTGTAGTTGGTGAACAGCACAAACGGCTGGAAGTGCTCTACGCTGGTGCCGGTGTAGTGGCGCAGGCGGGCCAGCGAGAAGTCGGTTCGCAGCGCGTCGAAGTGCGACAGAGGGGATTTTGCATCGGCGTGGAACAGGCCATCGGCGGTCTCATCGCCAATCTGTGACAGCTCGGTGGTCGGGAAGTGGCGCGCAATACCGGCGCTCATGGTGCGATCCAGTGACAGGTCGGAACCGTCGATCACGTAAGGATAGGGGATCTCCTGACTGGAGGGCCCCACGTCGATCTCCAGCTGATACTCCTTCTCCAGCATCTGAAGCTGTTCCGAAATATAGTGGCGCAGCAACGCCGGGCGGGTGATGGTGGTGCTGTAACTGCCGGTGTGGGTGAAACGTCCCCAGGCACGCGTACGGTTCTGCTGCGGACCGTCGCCGCGCCAGGTGATGCGCAGCTCCGGGTAAACAAATAGTCCCTGCGCCCGCGCGGTGGCATCGGGCAGCGTGCCGTTTTCGGTAAAGGCTTTAATCGCCTCGCGCAGCGCATCGACGGCGCCATCGTACAGGCGTTCAAGTTCATCCAGCGCCTGCTGGCTGGTCAGGTTTTTCCGTAGTGTCGGCATGGTTTCTCCTTCCATTTTTTTTCCGCAATTTGCCCCAAGCTTAGCGGGTTTGTTGCGGAGATTGGTGAAGAATCTGTGATCGCCGTTTTTTTGCGCCAGCGAAGCGCGAATTCTGAGCAGTGCTGTTTTAAGTGAGGATCCGCTGCACTGAAATCCAGTAAGAAAATCTTTACTATCAGAAGCGGTGATTCGCCTCTTTTTAATACGTTACTGATGAGGAGAGGGTGGAAAAACCGCCAGCAGCAAAGCATGGCCAACCGATCATAACGTCAGGGAAATAATCAGGTTTGCTACAGCGGACGGGGCAGTGAGGCAGATTGTGCCGTGGCGGCATTAAAAAGTTTGTAACCATGATTAATTTGCACCGGAAAGACTTTGCATATTTCCCTGCCCACTATCATCATTAGAACTCCTGTCCAGTCTCTTCTGATTTGGTAATCCTTTGCAAAATCCCGGCGTAGCAGTGATGCAGGCGATCAAGCGCACGGCGTGGTACCCGAAACGCCGTTCGTATCGCACGCTCTACTGGCGTGAGATATCGCCATTAGCAGTGCCTATCTTTTTCGAGAACGCCTGTGTGCTATTGATGGGCGTACTGAGCACCTTCCTGGTCAGCTGGCTGGGTAAAGAGGCGATGGCGGGTGTGGGCCTGGCCGACAGCTTCAACATGGTGATCATCTCGTTCTTTGCTGCCATCGATCTCGGTACCACGGTGGTGGTGGCGTTCAGCCTGGCAAAACGCAACGGCAAGCGCGCCCGTGCCGCCACGCGTCAGTCGCTGGCCATGATGACGATACTCGCCTTTGTGCTGGTGATCGCCATTGAGTTCTGGGGCCATCTGATCGTCGATGCGATTGCCGGTGCCGCCGATCCGAAAGTCAAAGCGCTGGCGCTTAGCTATCTGCAGACTTCCGCCTGGAGCTATCCGGCCGCCGCCATCACCCTGATTGGCAGCGGGGCGCTGCGCGGTGCAGGTAATACCAAAATTCCGATGCTGATTAACGGCGGCATGAACATCCTCAACATCATCATCAGTAGCGTGCTGATTTATGGCTGCTTCTCGTGGGACGGTTTAGGGTTTATCGGTGCCGGGCTCGGACTGACCATCACCCGCTATATCGGGGCGATCGCGGTGATTTACGTGCTGATGATCGGCTTTAACGCCTCACTGAAAATCACGCTGTCGAGCTATTTCCGGCGCTGGAACAGCAGCATTCTGATGGAAGTTTTAGGTATAGGCGTGCCTGCCAGTATCGAGTCGGTGCTGTTCAACGGCGGTAAACTGCTGACACAGGTGTTTGTTGCCGGAATGGGCACCAGCGAGATTGCCGGTAATTTTATCGCTTTTTCTATCGCCTCACTGATCAACCTGCCAGGCAATGCGCTGGGTTCGGCTTCAACGATTATCACCGGTACCCGTCTGGGCAGGAATCAGGTGTTCCAGGCGGAACGCCAGGTGCGGCACGTCTTCTGGCTGGCGACGGTCTGCCTGACCGTGATGGCCCTGCTGACGGTGCCGCTGGCCGGGTTGCTGGCACGGTTTTATACCAGCGACCCGGAAGTAATTAACGTGACGAAGCAGCTGATCTGGCTTAACGCGCTGTTTATGCCGTTATGGGCCGCTTCCTGGGTGCTACCTGCCGGTCTCAAGGGCGCACGCGATGCGCGTTACACCATGTATGTGTCGATGTTCAGCATGTGGGGCGCCCGCGTGGTGGTCGGCTACCTGCTCGGTATTGAACTGGGGATGGGCGTCACCGGCGTCTGGCTGGGGATGTTCCTCGACTGGACGGTGCGTGGCATCTTCTTCTGGTGGCGACTTAACAGCGGCAAGTGGCTCAACCGCTATCGAAAAATGATCGCGAAAACCGGTTAGCGCGTTGTTAACGCCTTTCACCCGCCATGGGGAAAGGCGTCTTACCTCTTTCAGCACCATTAAAAATAACATCTCCGTCACATCTCCAGACTTTCGAACCGAATTTCAGACAGTTGCACAAAGCCAGCCTTCTCAGACAGGGTTAGCGTAATGCCTGCTGCGCAATGATGCAGACACTACTTATCAAGGTGACCCTATGATCCGTCTGAAAACGGCGCTGGCACTCCTGCCGCTGCTGTGTAGCGCCCCGTTATGGGCGACAACCTTTGTCTATGTCTCCAATGCTGAATCCGGCACCGTTTCCCGCTATCAGCTCAGCGAGGCGAATGGCAGCCTGCAATGGCGTGGCGATACGCCTGCCGGTAAAAAGATTATGCCGCTGGCGGCCAGCCCGGATGGTAAACGGCTCTATGGTGCGCTGCGGAGTCCGCCTTATTCGATCATCAGCTGGCGCGTCTCGGGTCCGTACGGTGACTTGCAGAAACTGGCGGTGACGCCGGTTGCAGCCAGCTTTCCGTGGATCACCACCGACAAAAGTGGGCGCTATCTGCTGGCTGCCTCCTATGACA
The DNA here is from genome assembly GCF_049310725.1 of Pantoea sp. BJFS-204. NCBI lineage: Bacteria > Pseudomonadati > Pseudomonadota > Gammaproteobacteria > Enterobacterales > Erwiniaceae > Pantoea > Pantoea sp. BJFS-204. The sequence goes on from NZ_JBMOWE010000001.1 coordinate 667,974, forward strand.
GCGATATCGTCACCAGCAACCGGATTGATGACAAAGGAGTTGTGACACCCCAGGTCACGGGCGAGGTGAAAACCGGGCCGCATGCCCACTCGGTGATCACCGACGTCAGCAATCATTCACTCTACGTCGGCAACCTTGGCGCGGATCGCGTGCTGCAATATGCCTTTGCCGATAATGGCGCGATAACGCCGCTGGGCACCGGATTTGTTCAGGGTGAGAAGAACAGCGGCGCACGGCATTCCGTGATATCGCCCGACAATCGTTTTCTCTATAACCTCGCGGAGATGAGCGGCACCATTACGCAGTTCCGGCGCGCGGCGGATGGGTCGCTGACGGAGCTGAAAACCTGGCCGAATGCGGTGGCGAAGAAATATAACCTGCAGCATGGCGAGCAGCGCCCGGCGGGCTACAGCGATCCCACGCCGCGCATCTGGGCGGCAGACATTAAAATCACCCCGGACGGGCAATTTATCTATGTCACCGAGCGCACCTCCAGCACCGTCAGCGGCTACCGGGTTGATAAACAGTCGGGTGAGTTAACACTTATCGGCAGCTGGCCGGTTGAAAAACAGCCGCGCAGTATTGCGATTGATGCGCAGGGTAAATGGCTGATCGTCAGCGGGGAGAAGAGCGCGGTGATTGGCAGTTACGCTATCGATTCCGCCAGCGGTGAACTCAAACGGGTTGCTGAAGCCCCGGCTGGTAAAGGCGCGAACTGGGTGACGCTGATAACGCAGTAACCGTTTTGAGCCGCTGGCATATGGCACTGGCTAAACAGATGCGGGCTGCTTATGCCATTTCCGGCATAAGCAGCGCAGAAATTTTTGGTTCTGATCGGGCGTGTAAGCGGGTTTACTCAGGGCATCAACTGATGCGAAGAGCCTGAGATGAAACAGAAACTGATAGCCTGGTTTGAACAGCTGCTGAGCGGCCCTGTGGCGAGTGACCGTGTGCATGATATTAACGTGGAACTGCTGCTGCCGCTGAGCCAGCTGTATGGACTGGAATATTATCCGGCAGTGCATCGCTACCATGAAAAATAATGGTTGTTGTATGTTGTCTGGTTAAAGGCCCGCTACGTTGCGGGCCTTTTTGCGTTTGGGCCAGGATAGAGTGTGGACTTCATTTCTCCGATTAATACAGGGTAGAGATCTCTGATAGGCATGTCAGGAAACTTCGTTTAATATCTGCGAGTTGTGTTCCAGTTCTGCCTGTTGTCGTCCAGCGTTAATCGACGTATTCTTTTTCTGCGCCTGCAAAATCAGGCGACGGAATTGGAACTCCGGTTAATCATACTGGCGACAATGTATTATTGTCGTACGTCTTGCTACACCTCAATGGTGGGCTGGGCGAGGGCACCTCAGGGTGCGCCGGTTCAGTATGCCCGGTAGTTCCAACCTCGTTCAGTCTGCCACCCATGAGATTGGAACCTCAGGTGGCGGTTTAAAAGCATACTGGAGACATCCCCATGACCACGAACCTCGATCAATGCCACTTCTCATCTGAAGTCGCGCCATCTAAAACACAACGTCGCTATACCATCGGCTATCAGCCTAAACGCGGTGATTGCAGTACACCTGCAATACATCTGAGCGGAAAATGGCTGCGTGAGGCAGGATTTGATACCGGAACCATTATTACGGTGAAAATTGAGCAGGGTTGTCTTGTGCTGGTTCCGGAAAATGATTAAATATAATTTCCTGATATAGGGAAATGACTCAGATAATGTTAATCACTTTTATTCAATTGCGTAATGGCGCTTGTTTTTAGAGTTTATCAGTCAGGGTATATAAGAGAAGTTGTAAAATCTATTTTTGATGTTTTCTACAGGAACATCTGAATGGTTTCTATCAACGTTTAAAAGAGCTTTCCAGCATTCGTCTTAATTTATCCTGACTAATCTAAAAGATAAAAGCCTCATACTTTCGCAGCAGGCTTTTATCTTTCACTAGCATCATGCTTAGTGCATTAACTGACTCACCAGTCCGGTAAGATCAGCCTTTTTATCCACGACGCCCGCCGTTGACGCTTTATCCACCAGCTGCGGCAGATATTTCGCCAGCAGATTCAGTGCATCGCTGGTGTTGATGCCCATCCGCGCAGCCAACTGCTCAATCGCCTCAGAGTTAATCATCTTCTGCACCAGGTCGCTGCTCAGCGCAACGTTCTGCTCATCACCCAGCCAGGAGTTAACGACCTCACTGTACTCGCCGCTCTGCAGGTGACTCACGATAGTATGTAAACCGCCTTGCTGCTCAACCCACTCCAGCACACCTTTCACTTCCTGGCTGGTCTGATTATTCAGGCCGCACATGGCCAGTACTGTTTCCAGTAAACTCATTCTGTTATCCCCTTTAACGTAATCTATTAAGACTGTTTACACGCTCTGATTTTATGAATGACAAACAGCACAATAATTGAACCCACGGTGGCAATAGCAATGCTGTAAATATTGAAGCCATTGACCTTGCCAAAACCCAGAGCGGTACTGACTACACCGCCAATCAGCGCACCGATAATACCCAGAATAATGGTCATGAAAATGCCCATATGTTCTTTACCTGGCATAATACATCGGGCGATAATGCCGGCAAGTAATCCGAATACAACCCATGACAATATACCCATCATTAATATCCTCTGTTTTTATATTAATTACAGCAACGTTTAGCAGTGGTTTAACCCATGAATTAAAAGCAGGTGTATCGTACGCCGCGTAGTGTTTGCCTGGCAATCCTGTTTTCTTTATTAAACTAAACGTATCAGAAACGATAGGGGAGTAAATATGAGCATTCTGGATAATATTAAAAATATAGGCGATGAGTTGTTACATGCTGTAGATAAAAATGTTGAAGATAAGTCTGTAACCGCCGCAGAGAGTAATCGTACATATACGGTTAAATCAGGCGACACGCTCAGCGCCATCGCAAAGCAGTTTTACAATGATGCGTCCCAGTATATGAAAATCTTTGAGGCGAATAAAAACATTCTCAGCAGCCCGGATAAAATTGCACCGGGTCAGGTACTGACCATTCCTGATTAATAATTCGTCAATAGTATGAGCCAGCTGGCGCAAATATTGCCCGGCTGGTTTTTTATTTAAAGCCAGCTTGTCATTACACCATGACAGGGTTGCGCCAGACAGCATGCGTTGATTCAGACTTAACGGTGGTCTCGGTAATAGCAGCCGCAGACGAGCTGAGATGAACAGTCAGACAGGAAGAGAATACTGGGATTGCTGAAAAGCAAAAAACCCGCTCAGGTTTCCCTGAGCGGGTTTTTCTAATCTGGCTCCTCTGACTGGACTCGAACCAGTGACATACGGATTAACAGTCCGCCGTTCTACCGACTGAACTACAGAGGAATCGTGTGAACGAGGCGAATATTAACGGCGTCGCTCTAAGGTGTCAACAGCAAAAAATACATTATCATTCAACTGGCTAGCTTTAACGCAAAGCGATCGTGATTTAAGCAGTTTGCGCAGTGTCAGCGGCGATTCTGGGCAGGGGATCCTGCTGGTAAAACTGGCGCAGATGCTGATACATGGCGGGAAAGCGTTCGGCCAGCAGAACCGGAGCCGTAAAGAAATATTCAGAGAGCACGGCAAAGCACTCAGCGGGATCGCTGGCGGCGTAGGGATCGATCGTGGCGGCCTGCTCACCCACCAGTTCAACTTCACTCTCAATCTCCGCCATCGCGGCACGCAAATCCTTCTCCCAGAGTGCGACGTCACGCAGTGACATGACCGGAATACCGCTGGTGTAACCGCTGCCGCGGGCATCCAGCTTGTGCGCAACTTCGTGGATCACCAGATTAAAGCCGGAGAGATCGAACGAGTCCTGAATATCGAGCCAGTTGAGTACGACCGGCCCCTGCGTCCAGCTCTGTCCGGCATGAACCGCAGGCGCACTGTGAACCAGCCCATCGTCATCCTGCCACTGATCGTCGACCTCGAACGGCCCGGGATAGATCAGCACATCGTGGAAACCGTCCAGCCACTCCAGGCCCAGTTTCAGTACCGGCAGGCAGAACAGCAGGGCGATCCGCACACTGCGCAGTTCATCCAGCTGAACACCGTCGAGCGGCACCAGTTTTTTCTGTTGCAGAAAGCGCTGCGCCAGCTCAACCAGCGCCTGCTGTTCAGCCTCATCCAGCTGGCTGAATATCGGCTGCGCCAGCCCGTGCTGCCATGGCAGCGCGGCCAGGGTGGCGTCGTTATGCGTTTTCCAGGGCCATTTAAACATCGCAACTCCCGCACAGAACCGGACTATTTCGCTATCCTGACGCGGCAGACATAAAAATGCCAGCATCGAAACACCATGCTGGCACTGTTCATCTGGCTACAGGGCTAAGGGCCGTCTATTCAACCCGTTAGCACGGTCGTTGTCTGTGATTCAGCCCGCAAAGCGTGGGGCCGGGGCGTCAGTTGCGCTCAATACGATGAAACTCAATCACCCACACCCAGGGATTCACTTCCCAGCTGGTCGCACCATACTGTTTTTCCCAGGCTTTACGGTACGCCTCTTTGGGCGATTCAGAATTGACGTTCATGGTGAAGAAGTTGTTGAGGAAGTGCGAATCGGTCTGCACACCTTCCGCCATAATGTCATCTTCACTGATGTCCTGAATTTTCTCGGCGCGCACGCCGGTAATTTCCAGATTGATGCGGCTGGCCCAGCGCGGCATATGAATGGCGGTTTGCCAGCCAAACTGTTCCGCTTCCGGCGTGCTCAGTGCATGCTGGCCCAGCTCGTTGCTGTCTGCACGATACTGGCAATATTCTGGCTGGCGGAAGGGCGTCGGGTCGCGTTCATAATCGGCCAGATGCTGCTCGGGTACCATCGGGCCACGCCAGGTTTCACGCACCCAGAGCACGTCACCCGGTTTACCGTACGGACACTGATAGCTGATATCCGTCATCGACATCATTTTATAACCATGCAGATGATTAGCACTCACATCGAAAGCGTGTACGCCCTCGTGATGATCCTGTCCCGGACCGAAAGCCTGAGTTTTCATAATGCGCCGGGTTTGCGTTTGCTGGCCAACCAACAGGGCACGAACACGCTGTTCGGAAAAAAGAATCGGCCGTTCTTTCATGGATTACCTCTTTTTATTAGTAGAACCCGGTTACTGCTGTAAAAGTCCATTTGCTTCACATCTGAGAGTTATCATAAAAGCTTTAAATCATTTTGCTTAATAATTTGTAGGCTGACTGTCACTGTATAATTGTCACTTTAGTAGTTAAAAACCAGCAAAATGCAAAAAGCGCACCAAAGCTTATCACGCAACTGGCAAAAAGCGACGAATAGCCCGGATACAGTACGTTATAACCGTAAAAATAGGAACCTTTTCAGACTTTTTCACCTGTCATAACGTGCAGTTTTACACTTAATCGCGTGACAAAAAAACGCTGAGCATGAGGCAGGAAGTTGGTTAAGATCGAACCAAACATTACGCCTGTTAAACTAATTTTCTTAGCAGCAATTCACTGAGGAAAGACTGAAAACAGCCGAAATTGCGGTTATTGTGTAACAGAGATGCTATACAGATGATCCAGATCTCATTTTTCTGCCCGGAATTGCTGGCAGCGCTGCTCTTTTCAACTGCACTGTAAAAAAAGTGTCATTAGCCAGTCGCTATGATGGCTTGCCGTTTGCGCACTGATCGCGACAGAAAAACTGCTGTTGATCACTACAGGGAGATAGATTATGTCACTCACACTCTGGCAATCTCGCTATGAAAGCTGGTTTCAGGCGAACTGGATCCACGACGACGGCGCGCACGATATCGCCCATCTGCGGCGTGTCTGGATGAGCGCACAGCGAATAATGAACGGTACATCCGCTGATCCGCTGGTGGTGCTGACCGCCTGCTATTTTCACGATGTGGTAAACCTGCCGAAGAACCATCCGGAACGCCATCTCGCCTCAACCTATGCCGCGACGGAAACCCAGCGCATTCTGCAGCAGGATTTTCTCGATTTCCCGGCTGAAAAGATTGATGCCGTGATGCATGCCGTTAAAACCCACAGTTTCAGCGCCGGCATACCGCCTCAGACGCTGGAAGCTAAAATTGTACAGGATGCTGATCGGCTGGAGTCGCTGGGCGCGATCGGGCTGGCGCGGGTCTTCTACACCGCCGGTGCGCTGAATCGGCCATTATTCGACAGCCAGGACCCGCTGGGTAAAGATCGCGAGCTGAATGATGTTAAGTGGACGCTGGATCATTTCCAGAAGAAGCTGCTGCGTCTGCCGGAAACCATGCACACTGAAACCGGCCGCATGCTGGCTGAGCATAACGCAGATTTCCTGGTACGCTATATGGCTAAGCTTTATGCCGAGCTGCAGGGCAATCTGGTGGGAATGGATGAGGGTGTGCTGCGGGACTTCACACCTTTGCAAACCGAATATTAAATTTTTGTGACAGTGTATTAATCGAAACGGTCATCCGGTAGCGTGTAGCAATAACAAAAAGGAGCTGCCCGATGACTGAAACTGTTAATTTAACAATTAAAATTGATCCTGAGCTGAAAGAAACGATTAAACAGCTGGCGCTGGAAAATCAGATTTCGATGAGCCAGGAGATTGTGCAACGTTTGCAGGCCAGTCTGGAAACGCATCCACATCCGGCGATTGATAATCAGGACATCACTGAAGAGGGGACTGAGGGATCCAGTGCCGCTGACGTGAAGACCGATGCACTAAGTGCAACAGAGCTGAAGCAGATTCGGCTGCTGCTGAAGAAGCAGAGCAAGAAGAAGAAATAAAACAGAAACCCGTCGCCAGACGGGTTTTTACTTTGGAGAAAGGCTGGACCTTTTCGCTGTGAGACTGTGCCTGCGAAGGGAACACGGTCAGATCGGAAAGACGCAAAAGCCGTCATCCATGACATGCTCGGCCCGCGCCGTCCCTGGCGCGGGACGCTTTCCTATTCTGACCGTGTTCCCTGCGAGTTAAGCTTATTTGTTGCTGTGAGACTCGCCTGATGTGAGTTCTTCATCAGCCTGAAACCCGTCGCCAGACGGGTTTTTTCATTTCACGGTGCTTACGACTTCAGCTGACGAATATGTGGCAGTAACAGCTGAGCCACCGCTGCAAACACAGGCACCACCACCGAGTTACCAAACTGCTTATAAGCCTGAGTGTCCGAAACCGGAATGCGGAACGGCTCGCGGCCTGGCACATCAAAGCCCATCAGGCGGGCGCACTCGCGCGGGGAAAGGCGGCGTGGCCGACGCGCCATGTTATCGGCATCCTGAAACTCCGCTTCGCCCAGCGCACTGTCCCAGCCGCGATCGATCAGAATCTCTGAGCCATCTTTGTAGTAACGTGCTGACAGCGTACGCACACAGCAGTCAGGATTACGCGGATCGTTGAGGCCAAAGCCAAAGCCATTGCCTTTGGCTTTATGTTTTTTCGCATACTGATAGAGGTAGCGCCACAGCACTGGTGACAGGATATATTTGTCGTCCGGCGAACTCTCCAGCAGGCTCTGCAGGCTGGGTACCTGCGCCGGGTAGAAACGGCGGATATCGCGCAGCGTAAAATCCTGCTTTTTCAGGTCACGGCGAATACCCACCAGCACAATGCGTTCGCGATGTTGCGGCAGGAAGTGACGCGCATCGATCACTTTGGCATCCGGGCTGCTGGCACCCGCATCCGCAACGTCATACCCCAGCTCATCCAGCGTCTCCATGATAATGGCGAAGGTGCGGCCCTTGTCATGGCTCTTGAGGTTTTTCACATTCTCCAGCACAAAGAACGGCGGCTTCTTGGCAGCCAGGATACGGGCCACATCGAAAAACAGCGTGCCCTGTACCTGACACTCAAAGCCATGTGCACGGCCCAGCGCATTTTTCTTGCTGACGCCCGCCAGCGAAAAGGGCTGGCAGGGAAAACCGGCCAGCAGCACCTGATGATCGGGGATTGCCGCATCAATCGCGCGGTATATCGCTTCATCGTCGGTCAGACCTTCCGGCTGGGTGACCTGACGGATATCGGTATTGAAGTGATGCTCAAGCGGATCGCTGTAGTGGTTGGCTTTGTAAGTGCGGACCGCCTCTTTATTCCATTCACTGGTGAATACGCATTTGCCGCCGATGGCCTCGAACCCCTTACGAATGCCGCCAATACCGGCAAAGAGATCGATAAAACGAAATTCAGGATTATCATAATGGGCGGGACGGGATGGCAGCAGCCCTTGTAACAGCGACAGTTCCGCCTCACATAACGGTGGCAGGGCGGTTTTACCCTGACGAATCCGGTTCAGGAGTGCCGGCGTCCAGCAGGAAAATCCTGACTGCTGCAGGCGGGACGTGAGATCACGAACCGAATAGATTGCCAGCACCTGCTGAAAGAGTTCAGACGCATCAGCAGATGAAAGTGCAGCAGAGAGTGGTTCAGCGAGGGCGGCGGGATGCATGCGTTTTTCCTTAACAGTAAGGTGCCTATGCTATCACTCCAGACGCTGTGAGGAAATTGCCTGGATGTGCCCTGTGTCAGCCCCCCGGAATGTTCTGTTTTTGCGGCACACTGTGTGAAGTCGTCGGGCGGCGGCTTTCGCTTTTCGTGGCGCAGGCTAAAGTTGAAGTACCAGCAAAAAAGGAGAGGTTATGGCTGATGTTCACTCCAGCGAAATACGCAGCAAAAATATGCGTGCCATTCGCGCTCAGGATACGGCCATTGAGCAACGTATTGCGCTGCTGCTGAAAGATCGGGGATTCAGCTTTCGCGTGCAGGATAAAAACCTGCCGGGTCGGCCCGATTTCGTTCTGACAGAACATCAGGCAATTATTTTTGTTCATGGCTGCTTCTGGCATCGTCATCACTGCTATCTGTTTAAACTGCCGGCGACGCGCACAGAATTCTGGACCGGCAAAATTAACAGCAACGTTGAACGTGACCGGCGTTATGTGCGCCAGCTGCAGGAGAGCGGCTGGAAAGTGCTGATCATCTGGGAGTGTGCACTACGTGGCAAACTGCGCCTGACGGATCAGGACCTGCTGGAGCGGCTGGAGGAGTGGCTGCTGGCGATGCCGGAGAGTGCCGAAGTCGACCATCAGGGCATTCATCATTACAACGCCGATTGCTAATCACAGACATAATTGGTTAGATCTGCGCTTTCTCCGTGGCCAGGAGCCTGAAATGAGCAGCATAAAACTGACGGTAAAACGCCTTTACCAGATTCGTGACGAGCGGATGGTGAATACCAAAGCGACCGCGCGGGTTTACTGCGGTGACAGGCTTGTCGCCACGGAGGAGATCACCGGCATGACCGAAAGCCCGGTCAGCAAATATCTGCATGCTGAAGGAGCAGCAGGCGAGACGGTGCGGGTAGAGTGGGATTGTGAGGGCATCGCCGAGATGACCGTTACGGAAATTGAGCGCTGCCCATGTTGTCAACATAACGAACCGGACTAAGGATAAGATTTTGGCGGGAACCAGTTTACTGACTTTACTTGATGATATTGCAACACTTCTGGACGATATTTCCGTCATGGGGAAAGTGGCGGCGAAAAAGACCGCTGGCGTACTGGGCGACGATCTGTCGCTGAATGCTCAGCAGGTCAGCGGCGTAAAAGCCAACCGTGAGCTGCCGGTAGTATGGGGCGTTGCCAAAGGATCGTTTCTTAACAAACTGATCCTGGTGCCACTGGCGCTGATTATCTCCGCGTTTGCGCCCTGGCTGATTACGCCGCTGCTGATGATTGGCGGTGCCTATCTCTGCTACGAAGGCGTGGAGAAGGTGATGCACAGTCTGCAGCATGACAAGCAGAGCAAATCACCGGAAGCGCGTCAGCAGCGACTCGATTCGCTGGCGAATCAGAATGCGGCAGAGTTTGAGAAGAAGAAGATCAAAGGCGCGGTGCGCACCGATTTCATTCTGTCAGCCGAAATTGTCGCGATTACCTTAGGCATCGTGTCGGAATCGCCGCTGCTCAACCAGGTGATTATCCTGGCGGGCATCGCAATTCTGGTTACGGTAGGCGTTTACGGCATCGTGGCGGCCATCGTAAAAATTGATGACTTCGGATACTGGTTGCGTGAGAAACCGTCCCGCCTTGCGCAGGGTTTGGGTAGTGTGCTGCTGGCTGCCGCGCCCTGGCTGATGAAGATCCTCTCGGTGGTCGGCACCATCGCCATGTTCCTGGTCGGCGGCGGTATTGTGGTGCACGGTATCGCACCGCTGCATCATCTGATCGAGGAAGTCAGCAGTGGCTTCAGCGGCTGGATCGCTATGCTGCTCAGCAACGGCGCCAACCTGGTGCTCGGCTTTATCATTGGGTCGATCGTGCTGTTAGTGGTCAACCTTATTGCCAGAGTGCGCGGAAAATCGGTATAAAGCGCACTGTGATTTACGGTCAGGAGAATGACGATGAACGACGACATGTTTGAATTTGATATCGACGCACAACTGGAGCAGGCTGAAGCGAAAGCAGAGAAAAAAGCCAGCGAAGTGCCGGATGATCTCGGCGACGAAGCCGATTGCGAAGGCTGTAAAATCTGACGTCAGCGTCAATACTTCATCAAAGCGGATAAGTTTTTTTATCCGCTTTTTTTATTTTCCGCATATCCAGCTGATTAATTCCGAATTTGCCCTTTTTTTGCGTGCCTTAACAGGCAGGAACGTTATTCGCCTGCTATAAAGAAAATAATCACTCAGGTTAATAACACTCAGGTTAATAACACTCAGGTTAATAAAAGGAGCGCATCATGGTTTTCGCAATCAGTGAAGAAGTACAGCATAAGGAAGAGGGGCAGACGATGGTGGTGACCGGCTACGCGAGTGGCATGGTGGAGTGCCGCTGGTATGATGGCTATGCCGTGCGCAGCGAAGCCTTTCGCAGCGATGAACTCTGCGCCCTGAATCCCGCGCAGCAACTGGCGGGCTGACAGCATCAGGCCTGTGGGTTCTGCTACCCGCCAGGCCCGGTTTCTGCTTTTTCTGGCCCGGCACGCTCCCTGTGCCGCCCTGTTTTCAGACGTTACCGTCGTTATCTTCTTCAACTGCCTGATAGATCCGCTGCAGCACATCCGGGAAGGCTGACTGGACGCGACTCCAGCTCGGTATAAACGGCTTATCGTTAGGACGCTCAATAAACGCCTGACCCGCTTCCAGAATCGACTGGGTAAACATCTCTACCGCTGCCTCTTCCACATGCTGATCAAATTTCAGCCCGTTCATCGCCGCCTCATGGTTATAGGTCTCCATCATATCCAGCGCATTACGGTAATAGGTCGCCTTCAGCACCCGGAACGAGTCGCTGGTCAGCGGCACACCCATGGTGGCGAGCTTACGCAGCAGTGACTGGACGATATCGCTGCTCATGCGCTTCAGGCCGCCGGTGCCGTCATCTTCAGCCAGCGGCTGATGTTTGTGATCGTAGTTATCGGCGATCTCAACCTGGCACGACTGGCGGGTGGTGTAGTTACGATAAATCTCTGACAGCACGCCAATCTCCAGCCCCCAGTCGCCGGGGATTTTAATCCCGTTCAGCACATGCGTCCGCATGGCGAACTCCCCGGAGAGCGGATAGCGGAAGCTCGACAGATATTCCAGGTATTCTGAATGGCCATAAACTTTCTGCAGCGATCGTAGCAGCGGCCCGACCAGCAGACGTCCCACGCGGCCATTAAGCTTGCCATCCGCGACGCGCGCGTAGAACCCCTTACAGAACTCATACTGAAACGCTGGGTTCGCCACCGGGTAGAGCAGGCGTGCCAGCATTCCGCGCTCATAGGTGACGATATCGCAGTCATGCAGTGCCACACAGCTGGTACGGTCTGACGCCAGCGTATAGCCAGTGCAGAACCAGACGTTGCGACCTTTGCCGGGATTAGTGGGTGATAAACCCTCTTTATCCAGCTCGGCATCAATCGCCTTCAGACGCGGGCCATCGTTCCACAGAATGCGATGCCGTTGCGGCAGACGGGAGAAAAACTCGCGGGCAAACAGGAACTGGTCGCGGTCGGCGCGATCCAGCCCAATCACAATTTCATCCAGATAGGGCACTTTAGCCAGCTCATCGACGATTTTCGTCAGCGCCGGGCCTTCAAGTTCGGAAAACAGCGATGGCAGGATCAGCCCCATTTTGCGTTTGCGGGCAAAGCGTACCATCTCTTTTTCCAGCGACTCCACGCTACGGTGGGTGAGGTTGTGAAAGTTGGTGATTACGCCATTCTGATAAAAGTCACTCATCGCATCATCCTTTTAATGCCCGTGGGCAGCTCATTGAGGTTGAGTCAAAAAATAGTCCAGCCCTTCACGCCAGCCCTCAGGGCCATGGTGAGCTGTGTGATAGATCTGCTGCTGATCGGATCGGCTGAGTGTCACCGGTGTTTTACTGTAGCCCTTAATTACGACCGCATAATCAACCGCATCCAGCATCGGCGCATCGTTAGGGCCGTCACCCAGTCCGATGGTCACGCGTGCCTCACCGGGTGAATGCGCCAGCAGCCAGCGCAGGGCTTCGCCTTTGCCGCTGCCCGCAGGCATCACATGCCAGAAACGCCCGCCCTGGGTCAGCGCCAGGCCCTGTGCACGCAACGCATCATGGAACTGCTCAAACGCCTCGTCACTGTCGCGCCAGACAATCACTTCTGACGCATCGCGCTGACGCGACAGTTCTGCATCCGCCTCACTCAGGCCGGTCATTGCGGCCACTTCCGGATCAGAGAAGTCATGAAAGCCGGTAAAACGGTACGCTGTTTTCAAGGCAGCCAGCCGCTGGCAGATAGCGTCATAGGTCAGGGTGTTATCGGGCAGGCGGATACGCTGCTGATCGTGCGTTTGCACCACGGCACCGTTTTCAGCAATAAACGGTGAACCACTGATGCCAAGCCTTTTTTGCAGCGGAATAATCTCGGCTGCCGTTTTACTGGAACAGATCACCAGCGGAACGGCGTACTGCTTTAACGTGGTGAGCCATTCGGTGGCCGCATCCCAGCGATAGGTATGATGGTCGAGTAACGAACCATCCAGATCGGTAATTATCATTAACGGCTGGTGGAGATCGGGCATTTACAGGCTCCTTTCATCACATTCGCGGCTAAAGCGGCGATTTTTCAATATTATAGTTGAATATGGCTCACACTTTTTTTCCTGCCACGCTGGCTGGAAATCCAGGATAATTCTTAAAACGAAACCGCAGTAAAAGTGGGTATGCAAGAAGTGTGCAGGGCTAAGTGACTGGCGGGCGCGGTGTTTTTGGTAACAGTCGCTCCATAATTACCCGATCGGTTGCAGAAACGTGCATATCTGATGCTTGTTTCGGCGTCCGGAAAGGGTAATCTGCAGAGGTGTTAAGAATTCCCTGGTGTAACGAATTGATTTTTTACCCGGCCTTCCCGCCGGGTTTTTTTTGAAATCGATTTCAGCGGTTCGCTTCATAGGCGCGATAATCACAAATATCAATTTCAAACGCCTCCGCCAGTTCGCTATAGGAGTGGAAAACCCGGCCTTCTACTTCCAGCCGTGGCGTCTGATCCTGCTCCATATAGTCCCGTACCTCTCCCGACGTTCTGGCCTGAATCGCCGCCAGTAAACCTTCGACATCAATCTGCAGATCGGATGGCTGAGCATCGCCGTGCTGTTTTTCGTCTGTCATTTTCTGACTCCTGAGAGCAAACAGAGTAATCAGTATAGAACGCAGGGCAGAAAGGCGGGAGCGGAGAGATCGCAGGCAAAAAAAAGCCCGCGCTGCGCGGGCAAAATCCTTGTTACTTTCAGGTTGGCTGCACCTATGGGGTGGTGCAGTGAGAAGAGTTTAAAGGTCTGACGCGTAAGAAGTCTTGCGGTGAAATGTTAAGGAATTGCAAAAGTTTCTCCTTACTCAGATTTACCTGACTTTTCGACTAAACAGAGCAGAATCAGCTATAGTTAGCCATAAAGCTGATTTTTATCAATACCTAAAGGAATGGTTATGGACATCTTACGAATTATTATCGCTATTCTGCTGCCACCACTGGGCGTGTTTATGCAGGTTGGTTTTGGCGGCGCCTTCTGGCTGAATATCCTGCTGACACTCTGTGGTTATATCCCCGGTATCATCCACGCCGTCTGGGTCATTGCCCGCCGCTAACGCGCTGCATCGCCACGGTTCTTCGTTTAGACTGTACTCAGTCAATAATCTGGAGAACCGAAATGAAGGTAAATGACCGCGTCAGCGTCAAAACCGATGGCGGCCCGCGTCGTGTTGGCACCATTCTGGCTATGGAGCCGTTTAATGAAGGCACCATGTTCCTGGTGGCGCTGGAAGATTATCCGCTGGGCATCTGGTTTTTTAACGAGACCCACCAGCCGGATGGCATTTTCGTCGAGCCTTACCACGAAACCTGAGCCTGACGCGCAATAAAAAAGCCGCCTTTCCGTTTGCCGGAAAGGCGGCTTTTTGCTGTCGGAGATTACGCGGCTGACATCAGCCGCTGACGGTTAACCGCTATAACCTCAGAAGGTTTCCCAGTTATCGCTGCCGCCTGCCAGCGCCGGACGGGGGGCCAGAGCCGGTGTCTTTAATGGTGAAGAGACACGTGCAGCCACACCTGTGGTTGCAGGCGTGTCCTGCAGGCGGAATGCCGCGACCGCCTGCGTCAGTTTACCCGCCTGATCTTCCAGCGAGGCCGCTGCAGCGGAGGCTTCTTCCACCAGCGAGGCGTTCTGCTGGGTGACGTTATCCATTTCGGTGACCGCCTGGCTCACCTGCTGAATACCACGGCTCTGCTCGTCTGACGCCGCCGCGATCTCCGACATAATATCGGTAACGCGTCGTACGGCTTCGACAATCTCACCCATGGTGCTACCGGCTGCGCCAACCTGATGCGAACCGTCATTGATCAGCGTGACGGACTCAGCAATCAGCGATTCAATCTCTTTCGCCGCCTGCGCACTGCGCTGGGCCAGATTACGCACTTCGCTGGCCACGACCGCAAAGCCACGACCCTGCTCACCGGCACGCGCCGCTTCTACCGCCGCATTCAGCGCCAGGATGTTGGTCTGAAACGCAATACTGTTAATGACATTGGTGATCTCAGCGATTTTTTTCGAGCTGCCGGAAATATTGGTCATGGTTTTCACGACGCTGCTCACCAGCTCGCCGCCGCTGCGCGCTTTACCCGAGGCATCCGCGGCCAGCTGGCTGGCGTGATGCGCATTCTCGGCGTTCTGCTTCACCGTAGCGGTAAGCTGTTCCATGCTGGCTGCGGTCTGCTCCAGTGCCGCAGCCTGCTGCTCGGTGCGTGAAGAGAGATCGGTGTTACCGGCTGAGATTTCGCTGGAGCCCTGGTAAATCGCGACGGCGCCTTCACGCACCGTACCAACGGTAGTCACCAGCGCCTGCTGCATCAGTTGCAGGTTATGGATGAGCGTACCAATCTCGCTGCGGCCATGGGGCAGGGGAGCGGAGGTCAGATCACCCTGCGCAATGCGTTCGATACGCAGCACCGACTGACGCAGCGGACTAATCACCACGCGGCGCAGGAAGACAAAGGTCAACAGCACCAGCACCAGGGCGGCACTGAATGCTACGGCCATGGAGATAAAGCCGATGCGTGACTGCTGATCGGCCTGGGCGGTAATGGCATTGGCGCGATCCGTTCGGATCTTGATCGCCTTAAGCAATACCGCGTTATAGTCGTCATCCAGCTTGCGGGTTACATCGGTCTCCTGAGCGATGATGCCCTCAAAGCTGCCCTGTTTACCGGATTCAATCATCGGTATCAGGCCTTTGGTAATGTAATCGTTGAAGCGAGCCTGCAGCGTGGCATCCAATTCCATATCCGCGGGCGTCTTTACTTCACGTGCCTGATAAATCGCGAAGCCATCTTTTGCCTGCTGAATCCGTTTTTCGGCGGCGGCAATATTGGCGCGAAACTCGTCCATTTCACCAATACGCGCGGCGGCACCGGCCTGAATAATGGTCAGGCGCGCAGTACGCAGATGGTTTGAACTGTTAGAGAGGCCCATACGAACCTGAATTTCGTCTGTGGCATCATCGAGGGAGTGATTACCGGAAATCAGAAAGTAACTGGCGACACCAATACAGAGTGCGAACAGCAGCAAAATGCCGCCGAAGATCAGGCTAAACAGCGGCACCAGGCGGAGATTCTGCCAGATGCCTGCGCTTTTCTGTCCATTATTATCTCGTGCAGTGTTCATATCCTTGCTCTCTTGAGGCTGTTGTTATAAGGCATAACATCGGCAAAAGAGCGTAAAGGCTTAGCGGTAAGAGTGAGACCTGGATCGCAATTCCGGGCAAAAAAAAACCGGCCAGAGAGGCCGGTTCTTCAGATGTTATGATCAGCGGATATTAACGTAAATACCTGAAGTCACATTATCCGTTAAACGCACCACATGATAAATAACCTGCTTATTATGGGTTTTGATTTTGCGTTTAATATTACCTTTGTGTGACGATACCGTTTTGGCCTTAATTTGCATTTTATCTGAGATCTGGATGGTATCATGACCTGACATCCACATCTTCAGCATGTTTGACTCAGTCTGGCTCAGCGTTAATGGATGTACATCCATGCCCGAAGAGATACGTGCAGACTGGTTAAGCTTCTTCTGCAAATAGGTGCTGAGTAAGGAATCCAGGGTCGATGTCTTCATCGATTTTGATGTAATAATCAAGTTCTTACGAACGTAGAGATATTCCTCAAAATGGATATTGCTAATCGCCATGAATATAAAGAACAGCGTATCAGGATGCTGCGTAATAATGCTGCGGATACGTTCACTGGAATCGGACTCATGAATGAAGCAATCTTCATTAATAAAGACGACGCCAGGGTTTAATTGCTCACATTTTTGCTGTAGTTGCTCAATATCGGAGACAGAAGAGATATTCTTCTTCTTAACTCCTTTTAAAGACATGTAGTCTGATAATCCCAGGCGTGTGTAGTTGCAGGAATCCATAATAATAGTTGGCATAATAGCGACCCTCACCAATTTGTTATCCGTTTAAATCAACGATGAATACGCGTTGCGGTACGAGAGAGATTTCTTAGGTACTTTTTTATTCTGCTCGTGCAGTTTGGCAACAGGCAAACGCCCGTAAAAGTCTTCATCCCTGACCCGTTCTGCAAAAAATTTGTGCTGCCATGACGTCACACATTCTCCGGCCATGGCGGGGAATGCCAGTGAAATGTCGGAGGTTAAGTAAGACTCATTTTTTTGGGAGCCAGGTCACTATCCTTGAAAACGCGGAGTTTTCTGATAGGACAATTCTCAAAAACATTTGTTTTACGAAAGTGTGATGTCTCAGCGTGCGTTGACAATGCCGGAAAAAACATTTTTTAACAAGAAAAATCACTTAAAGATTTTTTTCTTGTAAATTCAGTGTCTTGTCGATTTTGCCTGCACATTCACAGTCTGACCGCTCCTGTGAACCACCCCACTAAAATACGCGAAGCCCGGTTTAATAAGAATTATTTTCAGACTCTCCGCACGTTTATCAGAATTTCCTTAGTTGCATTCTGGAAAACATGGTTCGGAAAATGCACGGATGGTTTTGCGATACTTAAGTATCGTTATGCAAAGATAGTTAGAAACTTAATGTTCAGGGACGGGATAGTTCTGTCAGGAACACGGCGAGTAAATCAAATACTTCACCGAACAAATGCTCACAGAACGGGGCTAGCAGAGGCATCAGCAAGCTGATGGTTAAAATTCCGACTGATAAGGTAATCGGGAAGCCAATTGCGAAGATTGATAACTGTGGTGAAACACGGTTTAACAAACCCAGTACCAGATTTACCATGAGTAACAATACGATTAAGGGCAGCGCTAACATCATGCCATTAAGGAAAATTAATCCGCCAGATTTCACCAGCGCCATAAATGCATTGGCATTTAGCGGCTGACCGCCAATCGGCAGCGTATGAAAACTGTCCGCCAGCAGCGAGATCAGCCACAGGTGTCCGTTAAAGGTCAGGAACAGCAACATCGCCAGCATGTCGAGAAAACGGGCCAGCACCGGCATGTTAAGACGGCTGCCAGGATCGAAAAAGGTGGCGAATGAGATGCCCATCTGTAAACCAATCACTTCCCCGGCAAGGCGCACGGCAGCAAAAGCGAACTGCATGGTGAAGCCGAGTGCAATACCAATCAGCATCTGCTGAATCAGTAGCAGGAAGCCTTCAGGGGAAAACAGGGTGACATTGACCGCAGGTAACAGCGGCATCAGCAGCCAGGTGATCATTACCGCCAGACCGATTTTGACACGTTTGCTGACGGATCGTTCATTGAGGATCGGTGCGGTGGCGAATAGCGCCATGATGCGTACCAGAGGCCAGAAGAACTGGCTGACCCATTGAACCAGCTGGCTGCTGTCGAGAGTAATCATCAGCCGATGATGTAAGGCAGGTTGGTAAAGACGGTGCGGATATAGTCCAGCAGCAGATTCAGCATCCACGGGCCGGCAATGATACCGGTAGTGGCAACCGCCAGAATCTTAGGAATAAAGGATAAGGTCTGTTCGTTGACCTGGGTCGCGGCCTGGATCAGGCTGATCAGCAAACCGCTGACCAGTGCGGCCAGCAGCAGCGGGGCGGCCAGCATCAGGGCGACGCGCATCGCTTCCTGTCCCATTACCATTACTGATTCGGGTGTCATGTGTTGCTCCGGTAAGAAAAGGGGGATCAGGAGTAGAAGCTTTGCGCCAGTGAACCGACCAGCAGTTGCCAGCCATCGACCAGAACAAACAGCATCAGTTTAAACGGCAGCGCGATGGACGCTGGCGGGACCATCATCATCCCCAGCGCCATCAGCACGCTGGCAACCACCAGGTCGATGATCAGGAACGGAATAAAGACGGTAAAGCCTATCTGGAAAGCCGTCTTCAGCTCGCTGGTAACATAGGCAGGCAGCAGAATACGCATTGGCACCGCTTCAGGACCGGCAATCGGGGCGGTATTCGCCAGACGGGCAAACAGGGCTAAATCCGCTTCACGGGTCTGACGCAGCATAAACTCGCGCAGCGGCTGGGCACCTTTATCAATCGCCACTTCCATGCTGATCTTGTCCTGGCTGAACGGCAGGTAAGCATCCTGATAAATCTTGTCGAAAGTCGGCGCCATAATAAAGAAGGTCAGAAACAGCGACAGTCCGAGCAGCACCTGGTTAGGCGGCGCAGAGGGCGTGCCCAGGGCGTTACGCAGTAAACCAAACACAATGATGATACGGGTGAAGCTGGTCATCATCAGCAGCACGGCCGGAATAAAGGTCAGCGCAGTGATAAAGACCAGCGTCTGTACCGGCAGTGACCAGCTCTGACCGCCATTCGGCAGCGAGTGACTCACCAGACCCGGCAACTGGGCATGGGCAACCGGTGCCAGTAACAACAGTGGCAATAAAGGAAGCAGTCGACGCATCATTGTGGTTTTCCGGGACGTTTAACCAGGTTCTGTAACAGCTGACGAAAATCCTGTGGCGCACTGTTAACCGGCGTCACAGAGACCGGTTCACCCGGTGGCAAAGTATGCAGATGGGTAATCTGCTGTGCGGTTACGCCCAGCACCAGACGCGCATCAGCGGTATCGACAATCACCACCCGCTCGCGCTGGCCCACTGAAACGCTGGCTGTGAGTTTAAGCTCCTGGCCGCTGACCTTTTTCGGCGCGAAGCCGACACGGCGTGCCAGCCAGGCGCAGGCCAGAATCAATAAGATAATCACGGCTAACACGCTGCTGACCTGGGCCAGCATGGAGCCGGTCGAGATCGCCTGAGCGTGCGGTGCAGCCGGTTGCAGCGTTTGATTCTGGCTATTCATAATGTAACTCTTTAGCGACTCAGACGACGCATACGTTCAGATGGGGTGATGATGTCAGTGATGCGCACGCCATATTTGTCGTTCACCACCACCACTTCACCCTGAGCAATCAGATAACCGTTGATCAGGATATCCAGCGGCTCACCCGCCAGGCCATCCAGTGCCACCACTGAACCCTGCGCCAGACGCAGCAGCTCTTTGATGGTCATTTTGGTGCGACCCAGTTCCACGGTGAGTTTCACCGGGATATCCATAATCAGATCGATATCCTGCAGCGATCCAGCGACGTTGCCGCTGTCGAATGATTTAAAGACTTCGTCGGTCTGCGGCGCACTGCCGCTGCCGACCTGCTCATTCATCGCTTCAGCCCACAGATCGTCCGCAGAGATATCGTCAGACGGTTTATTACTGTCAGTCATGGGGCTGTTCCTCGTTCAGCGAATTCAAAATCGGGTTAATCAGGTGTTCGACACGGAGCGCGTACTGACCATTCATCGTGCCATATTGGCTGGTTAAGACCGGGACGCTATCGACATGGGCGATAATGCGTTCCGGCTTCTCAATCGGCAGTACATCACCGGGCTTCAGCTGCAAAATCCGTGACAGACGCAGTGAGGTTTCGGCAAAGTGAGCGATCAGTTCCAGCTCAGAGTGCTGCACCTGTTTGACCAGGTTGTCGCGCCAGTGGTTATCTTCCTGACGTGAGTTTTCGAGCGGTGGATTCACCAGCAGCTCGCGCAGCGGTTCAATCATTGAAAACGGGATGCAGATATTAAACTCACCCACCAGGTTACCAATCTCCACCTGGAACGGCGTGTTAACCACGATGTCGTTCGGTGAAGTGGTGATGTTGGTGAACTTTACCTGCATCTCTGAACGTACATACTCAACGTCCAGTGGATAAATGGCCTTCCATGCGTCGCTGTAACCATCCAGCGCCAGCTTCAGCATGCGGCGAATAACGCGCTGCTCGGTATGGGTAAACTCACGGCCTTCAACTTTGGTCGGAAAACGTCCGTCGCCACCAAACAGGTTGTCGACAGCGATAAACACCAGGCTCGGTGAGAACACCACCAGCGCGGTGCCGCGCAGCGGCTTCAGGTGGATCAGGTTCAGGTTGGTTGGCACCGGCAGATTGCGGGCAAACTCGTGATACGGCTGAATCTTGATCGCCCCGACGCTGATATCCGGGCTACGGCGCAGCAGGTTAAACAGCGCCATACGGAAACTACGGGCAAAACGCTCATTAATAATCTCCAGCGCCTGCAAACGCTCGCGAACCACACGGCGCTGGGTGTTCGGATCGTAAGGACGAATATCGCCTTCCGGTCCGTTTTGTTTCTTTTCTTCTTCCGCACTGCCGCTGTCGCCGTTTAAAAGGGCGTCAATTTCAGCCTGGGAGAGAATGCTATCGCCCATTGATTCACCTCAAAATGAAGGCAGTAAACAGCACATCGTTTACAGCCTGCGGAGGTTGACCTTTTACCAGCGGGGGTGTCAGCGCCTGTTTGACTTGTTCAACAAGCGCCTGCTTTCCTTGCTCTGTCGCCAGCGCCGCAGCGCTCTGACGCGAGAGCAGCAGCAGCAAACGGCTGCGCACCTCAGGCAGATAGTCGTTCATCCGACGCCGGGTATCCTCATCGGCCAGACGCAGGGTAAAGCCTACGTAAAGCACGCGGTCGGGATCGTTGTCGGGATTGACCAGGTTAACCGTAAATGTATCAAGTGCAAAAAAGACCGGAGCGGGAGGCGGTTCAACTTTCGCCACCTCAGGCTTATCGCCCTCATGTTTATTCATCATTCGCCAGACTGCATAGCCTGCCACGCTGCAAGCGGCCAGCGTCAAAATGAGCAGCACTGGTATTAAGAGTTTACGTTTGCTGCCTTTTTTTGCTTTCGCGTTATCAGACATGGTGCAGTTACTTCCTGTGAATTATGGGCAAGCCTCTCGGCTCACGAGACAGATTATCCGCGTCTTAAGTCAAACCAATGGGTAGAAAAGACGCGGGTTTTACGCTTACCTTCAGCGTTTGCCGCTGTCAGGCGAAAGTGTCGACGGCGCTGTTGCCGTTAACGCGAGCCTGAAGGGCGGCGGGAACGGCGATCGGCGTAATGTCGGTGTCACTGTCCTGGGTGAGGGAGAAGCGGCCATGCTGTCCATCGCGGCGCGCCTCCTGCTGCTGCTGGAATTGCTGGCCCTGCGCGGAACTGTCACTGCTCACCTGACTCTCGCCCAGGTTGATACCGCTCTCTGCCAGCGCGCTGCGCAGCTGCGGTATCGCGGCTTCCAGTGCTGCTCTGACGTGGCTATGGCTGGAAACCAGATTAATTTGTGCCTGGTCGTTATCCAGTTTCAGGCTGATCTGGATAGCGCCAAGGTCTTCCGGATGTAAACGCAACTCCGCGTTCTGCTGGCCGTTGCGACTGAACATCACAATCTGCTGACTCAGCGCCTGCTGCCACTCGTCGCTGCCCAGCTGTGAGTTCAGCATCGGCGTTGACGGTGTGCTGGTGGTCGCGGAGGCGGTCACCGGCGCGGGCAGGCTGCTGGCGGTGGCGATTGGCGTAGCGTTGACCGCGTTATCGCTGGCGCTGGCTTTAATCGCAGCCTGATCATCCTGCTTAACCATGTTGCTCAGCGCCTGCTGGAAACTGCTGTCGAGCGTCAGGCCGCTACTGGTCGCACTCTGCGCCGTGTTGTTACTCTGGCTGGCGGCAGTGGTGACGGCAGGTTTGCTCTGTGCGTCGCTTCTGGCATCAGACTTTTCATCTTCGCCCGGTGCGTGGCTCTGCTGCGCGCTGTTCAGCAGTTGCGTCAGCGAGCTCTGGCTTTTCCGGCCGGTATCGGTCTGGGCGATCATCTCGCCCGCTTCACTGCTGACCGGGGTCGACGTGGTGGCTGTAACAGCCGCTACACCCGGTAACATGGCGAACAGCGCCTGCATATTCTGCATATCGCTGGCGCTTAAGGGTGCAACGTCCGGCTTGTCTTTATCATCGGCTGATTTTGACCCACCTTTAATATTTTCCGGCTTAAACAGAGCGGTCAGCGCAGCAGGATTTTCCAGTGCTGCCATCAGGGCATTCAGCGGGGCTTTCGGGCGGGCGTCATCGGCAATTTCTGCTTTGACGTCAGCGGATTGCGCCGCTTTTCCCTGCTGTTTAGCCAGGCCGAGTAACTGGTTTCCCAGTGCGGTCAGAAAGTCCTGCGGCAGGGCATCGGCACCCGCAGCAAGGTCAGTTGAGACTGAGGGTTCTGCGTCGGTTTTTACCGTCGCTTTCATAGCAATGTTTGGCAGCGTAATCATTCACCTCTCCTCGATGCGGCCCGTTGGGCAAATTCGTCCATCCGTTTCTGATCGAGACGGTTTTCCTGTCGTAATGCATTTTCCGCTGCGCGCGTAATCAGCGTCTGATAGGCGTTCAGCCGTTGCTGTTTGTCACGCCAGTTGATCAGCGCCTGTTCCAGCCGCTGATTCCAGTTATTAAGCTGGTTGCGGTGCTGCTCAATCGCTTTTTCCAGCGTCTGAATAAACTGGTGATAGTTGGTCCAGCGGGTGCTGGCAATGCCCGACGACATGTCATCGTTGAGCTTGTTGCGATATTCGTCCTGATAGTCGAGCAGCATCGTCAGCTGCTCGTTCGCGGCGTGCTGGCCGCGACGCATATCGCCTAAATAGATGGCAGCGCGTTCGAGATCCTGCTCCGCTAAGTCGCGCAGCGTATCGATGGCATTTGCAGTTTTCATTGCCGTTACCTCGCGTTAATTCGTGTGACTAGCCAAACAGCGCATGCAGATGCAGGCTGGCGTCGTCGTAATCACTGCGCTCAAAGATGCCCTGTTGCAGGAAGGCTTCCATCTGCGGATAGAGCGTGATCGCTTTATCAAGCATTGGATCACTGCCCGCGGCATAAGCACCGACGCTGACCAGATCGCGGTTACGCTGGAAGCTGGAGAGCAACTGCTTAAACTGGCGCACTCGCGCATAGTGGTTCTCATCGATCAGCGAGGTCATCGCACGGCTGATCGAGGCTTCTATATCAATGGCCGGATAGTGACCCGCTTCGCCCAGCCGACGCGACAGCACAATGTGGCCGTCGAGAATGGCGCGCGCGGAGTCGGCGATCGGGTCCTGCTGATCGTCGCCTTCGGTCAGGACGGTATAGAAGGCGGTGATCGAGCCGCCGCCGTCGATGCCGTTACCGGCACGCTCAACCAGGGCAGGCAGTTTGGCGAATACGGAAGGCGGATAGCCTTTGGTGGCCGGCGGCTCACCAATCGCCAGCGCGATCTCACGCTGCGCCATAGCGTAGCGGGTCAGGGAATCCATAATCAGCAACACATGCTGGCCGCGGTCGCGAAAGTCTTCTGCGATACGCGTGGCGTAAGCGGCACCCTGCATACGCAGCAGCGGCGAAACATCGGCCGGGGCGGCGATCACCACCGAACGGGCGCGGCCTTCAGCGCCGAGAATGTTCTCGATAAAATCTTTGACTTCGCGGCCACGTTCGCCAATCAGACCGACTACGATGACGTCCGCTTTGGTGTAACGCGCCATCATGCCAAGCAGCACGCTTTTACCCACGCCCGAACCGGCGAACAGGCCCATACGCTGTCCGCGACCGACCGTCAGCAGGGCGTTGATCGCTCGCACGCCGGTATCCAGCACGTCGGTGATCGGCGTACGCTGCAGCGGGTTAAACGGCGGGGTGTTCAGCGGCGCGCGATAACCGGTATCCGGAGACGGCAGGCCATCCAGCGGTCGCCCGCTGCCATCGAGTACGCGGCCCAGCAGTTCCGGCCCCAGCATCATCTGTTTGCCTGCCTGCGGGTTCTCTCCGTTCTGGCGCGCATAGACCCGCGCACCCGGTAAAATGCCGTCCACTTCTTCCAGTGGCATCATCAGCAGCTTCTGACCGTTGAATCCCACCACTTCGCTTTCAATTTCACTGATGGTTTTGCCATCGTTGCGTTCGATTACGCAGGTCGCACCCAGCGGCAACTGTAAGCCGGTTGCTTCCAGCACCAGGCCGGTGGCGCGGGTCAGGCGGCCATAACGGCGCACCGGCTGCACCTGGGCGATGCGTTTCTCAAAGGCATCGAGCGAGCCGAGCCAGCGATTCAGACGAGTGGTCATTACAATTCTCCCGGTGCGGCAAGACGGCAGAGTTCCTGCCAGCGCGTCGCGACGCTGGCATCCAGATCGCCATCTTCTGCGCTGAGTTTGCAGCCGCCAGGATGCAGGGTGCTGTCAGCGATCAGCCGCCAGCCGTGCAGATCCAGCGTCGGCCCCAGGGTCTGCTCAATGCGTTGTAAGTCATCCGGGTGAACGCGCAGTTGCGGTTTGCCGCTGAACATCGGTTCCTGCTGCAGTAACCCCTGAATCTGGCGCAGCAGGGCGGTGCCATCCACCGTGGTCGCCTGACCAATCACCGAACGTGCCGCTTCCAGCGCCAGTTGCATCAGACGGGCCGCAATCACGCTGTCCAGCGATTCAAGCGTGTTCTGGAACTCGGTTACCAGCTGCTGCATACGCGCCTGAAGGGGCGCCTGCTGCTGCTGGGCATCGGCCAGACCCTGCTGAAAACCGGCGTCGTAGCCGGCTTTCTGGCCTTCGGTCACACCCTGCTGATAGCCTTCGTTGTAACCCTGGCCCTGTGCCTCTTTGCGCATCTGCTGCTGCAGGCGTTCGAGCTGCTGTTGCTGCTCATCAACGCCATCTTCAGCTTCGTAAATTTCTGGCTGCAGCTCCGGTTCAGCAGGCTCATCGAAACGGCCTAAATCCGTGGGCTGCCACAGCTGCCAGGGGCGCGCAGAAAATGCATCAGACATAAGTTTCCTCGCCACCACCAATCACCATCTCGCCTGACTCGGCCAGGCGGCGTACCACCAGCAGGATCGCTTTCTGTTCGTTTTCCACTGCGGACATACGCACCGGGCCACGGTTGGCCAGATCGTCGCGCAGGATATCCGCCGCACGGGCTGACATGTTTTTGAGGAACTTCTCGCGCAGTGGCTGTTCGGCACCTTTCAGTGCAACCAGCAACTGCTCGGACTCCACTTCCTGCAACAGACGCTGGATGCTGCGGTCGTCCACTGCCACCAGGTTTTCGAACAGGAACATCTCGTCGATAATTTTCTGCGCCAGTTCGCCATCGAAGTCGCGTACGGCTTCGATAACCGCCTCTTCCTGCTGCGTTTTCATCAGGTTGATGATCTCGGCTGCGGTTCTCACGCCGCCCATCTTCGCACGCTTGAGGTTGGTGCCATCCAGCAGGCCGTTCAGTACTTCTGTCAGTTCGGCCAGCGCGGCTGGCTGGACACCACCGAAAGTGGCGATACGCAGCATCACGTCGTGACGCAGACGTTCGTCGAACAGCGCCACAATATCGGCGGCCTGGGCACGCTTGAGGTGGACCAGGATGGTGGCGATGATCTGTGGATGCTCGTCGCGAATAAGGTCGGCAGCAGCCTGCGGCTCCATAAAGTTGAGCGTTTCCATGCCGCTGGTGGTGTCGCGCGTTTCGAGAATGTCCTCCAGCAGGCTGGAGGCGCGCTCTTCGCCCAGTGCCCGGGTCAGCACCGAACGCAGGTATTCGTTGGAGTTCAGGCTCAGCGCCGCGAACTGCTCAGCATCCGCTTCGAACTCACGCAGCACTTCAGTCAGTTGCTTATGTGACACCTGACGCATGTTGGCCATCGCGCCGCTCAGGTGCTGGACCTCACGCTGGTTCAGGTGTTTGAAAACTTCCGCGGCGCGCTCTTCGCCAATGGTCATCATCAGGATGGCGCTTTTTTCGGTTCCGGTCAGACTCATAGCTCTTTACTCATCCATTCGCGAATTACCAGCGCTACAACGCGCGGATCGTTTTCTGACATGTCGCGGATGCGTTGACTCATCACTTCTGCGCTCATGCGGTTGTTAGACTTACGTTCCTGATCCAGCTCATCTTTGCTGAGCTGCACATTAAAGGCTTCTTCTTCCGGTTGCTCAGTCGCACGAGCGGCAACGGCTTCCGCGGCGGCTTTCTCTGCGGCCTGCTTGCGAACCAGGTGCGGACGAACCAGTTTGCGGTAGAGGATGAAAGCGACCAGGGCAATCAACAGCCACTTACCGGCGTTCATCAGCTGATCAAAGAACGACTGCTGTTGCCAGAAGGGCAGATCGGTGGTCACTGGTTCAGTGGTGTTGAACTGCGAGTTCACCACGTTGATGCTGTCGCCACGGTTCTGGGAGTAGCCCATCGCTTCGCGGGTCAGATCTTCAATCTGCTTCAGCTGCTGTTCGTTCAGCGCAACCGCTTTACCTTTATCATCTGCACGGAAGTTCACCACGACCGCCACCGACAGGCGCTGTACGTCACCAACGTTGACCTTGGTATGACGAATGGTGCGATCCAGCTCGTAGTTCACCGTGTCGTCACGACGCGAGTTGGTCGGTCCGGCACTGGCCGCTGCGGTGCTGGTGGTCTGGTTAGCGTTATTCGCCGCGTTGTTCTGACCGTTAGCATTCTGACCATTGGCGTTCTGGCCATTGGCAGCAGTGTTGTTCGGCGTCGTCACCGGCGCAGTGTTTGCTGGCGCAGGCTGGTTAGAGAGCGCGCCCGGCACGCCGCCCGGATAAGGGCTGCCTGACTGGTCGCTGGTGCTGGTCTGACGCGAACGAATCGCTGAGTTCGACGGGTTAGCGTTAGGCTGATATTTCTCGTCGGTCTGCTCGGCGGTGTCGAAGTTAATCTGCGCGGTAACCTGCGCATGCACATTGCCCTGACCGAGAATCGGATTCAGGATCGCTTCGATACGTTGCTGGTAGCGTGCTTCAACTTCAGAGGCATACTTGAGCTGTGCATCATTCAGGTCGCGACCGGCGGAATCAGAGCGGGTCAGCAGGCGACCGGTCTGATCGACCACGGTGACGTTGCCCGGCGGTAAACCGGCGACGCTGCTTGAGACCATGTGGGCGATGGCCTGAATCTGGCCTTCATCCAGCGCACGGCCAGGCTGCAGGGTTAAGGTGACAGAGGCAGATGGCGCTTTCTGCTCACGCACAAATAAGGTGGGTTTTGGCATCGCCAGATGAACACGGGCGCTTTTAACCGGGCCGAGTGATTCGATGGTACGAGCCAGTTCGCCTTCCAGCGCGCGCTGGTAGTTAACCTGCTCACTGAACTGGCTGATACCGAACTTCTCTTTATCGAGCAGCTCAAAACCCACCGAGCCGCCTTTCGGCAGACCCTGCTGAGCCAGACGCAGACGCAGCTCATGCACGTTCGCTTCCGGCACCATCAGCGCGCCGCCATTTTCGGCGAAGCGATAAGGGATGTTCATCTGCGTCAGCTGCGTGACGATGGCACCGCCATCTTCATCTGTAAGGTTGTTATAAAGGACGCTATAGCTGGGCTGCTTCGCCCAGAGCACCATCGCGATCACTATCGCCACAACGGCGGCGGCAGCGACGATTAAAGGAATACGCGGATTTGCGCGCAGGCGAGCGAGCAGGTCACCGAAGCCTTTCTTTTCTTGTTCTGTTGTGGCGGCTGTACTCGCATTCATGACCGATTCCTGCCTGACGTAATTGACCGGGTAAGTTGAGATGGCAAAACAGACTCCCTGACCTGCGTAGATAAAATTTCCACTTCAATGCCAGGCATTATTAGGTGATAAGGAAAATTCGATGGCTGGATAAGGTAGGGTTTTTGATGTCATTTAGCGGCTTTGTCTCATTGACAACGTGCTAACTTTTCCCCACAGAAAAAATATCATCCTCCTTTATAAGGTATCGTTCATGTCCATTCAGGCAATTGACGGCGTACTGCAGCAGCTTCAGGCGACCTCACTGCAGGCCAGCAACCGCAGCAGTGAAGCCCCTAATCAGATCGATTTCGGTGCAACTATGAAAGCGGCGCTGGATAAGATCAGCGAGACGCAGACCACCGCCCGCACCCAGGCGCAGGATTTTGAGATGGGTAAACCCGGTATCGCGCTTAATGATGTGATGGTCGATCTGCAGAAATCGTCGATCTCAATGCAGATGGGTATTCAGGTCAGGAACAAGCTGGTGTCGGCGTATAGCGAAATTATGAATATGCAGGTTTAGTGAGCTGATTCCGCTGAACAAGGCACGCCTGCGTGGCAGTGGATTAGGGTAGTGCGTTGCCAGCATCAAGGCCGATCCCTTTGCTGAGTCTATGACCCTGTGCTGGCGATAATGCAGGTGTCATTGACTATACTGCTCTTTATTACGAGCCGTGCAGCAGGGAACTCACTCTTCGGTGCAGACGACCCGACCCCTCATCACCTATCAGCAGGACGCCAGCCCAATGCTAAAAAAACTTATCCTTATCGCATCGTTAATCAGCTTATCGGCTCCAGCCTTTGCTGCCACGCAGTGCGGGCCGTTCTATCTTAAACCTGACAAGAGCGGCTGGTTCTCGGTGAATGGAGAACGCGCAAAAACGCAGAAAGTCACCTTTGCGAAAGAGAAGGGCGATTACGACAACGCGACGGTCAAACTGCTGGTGAAAAACAGCAAAGCGC
The DNA here is from genome assembly GCF_049310725.1 of Pantoea sp. BJFS-204. Taxonomy (NCBI): domain Bacteria; kingdom Pseudomonadati; phylum Pseudomonadota; class Gammaproteobacteria; order Enterobacterales; family Erwiniaceae; genus Pantoea; species Pantoea sp. BJFS-204. The sequence goes on from NZ_JBMOWE010000001.1 coordinate 697,283, forward strand.
CGGGAATGGTGGATATGGAGCTGACGAACCGTCAGGGCAAAGGGCTGTTAAGAGCTGAAATCGTCCGCACCAGCCAGAGTCAGATCCGCATACGAGGTGCCTACGATTGCGAACCGGCTAAATAGGCTGAGCTTCGGCTGCCCACTCCTGAACATGGCATAGCCCGGAAGCGAGCGTGATAAAAACCTTTGAATAGAAGAGTGCAAAAGGTTGTCAGGCAAGCGCTTGTGCTCGGGCTGGCCTGACAACTTATTCTGTCTCCTGGTCATCCATCCTGCATCACGCACATGCCGACGCGGCATTTAATGTGATGTTTTGCACCGTGCGATCATCCCTGAAACTGCTGTGCTGATATCTGATGCTTTTGGATCATAGTAAAATGTCGCACTGGTCTGATGAGGGCTGAACTTTGCAATTTCAACCCAGGCCACGGTTTCATTATCCTGCTCAAGGTTATATCGCTTCGTGCCATCCGGCAGAGGTTCATCCTGCTCCAGATAGAGTCTTTGATCCTGTGCCGCTACGCTAAGGCAGGATTCAACCTGAAAAGGATGACCGTCGAAATAAGCGGTTTTTGTTGTCGGATGTAATCCAACCCGTCCCATATCTACGCATCCGCCCATCAGACTTATGCTCAGGGCAATAATGATCTTCTTCATTAACTAAACCATCATAGTTATTTTGTTGACCAATAATATCCGGATATTGATCGTATCGCTCATTTTAATCAAAAATCTGCGCTTAATATTGCTGGCGTTACGGACTATATGTAACATTCTGCGCAACGCATTATGATGTAAGCAACGGACAGGAACTCAGTAGCCCGCATCAGGTGACTCATGCTGTCTGCTGGTGTTAACCGTTGTCAGGTGAATGTCAGGTAAATATCACTCTGAATGGTTGCTCATCATATCGTTAGTCTGCTTTGTGGCGGATGCCCGAAAATCATTACCTGCAGCCTTTGTTAGCCAACTTATTATAAACACGGAAAGTTTTACGCAGTACATTACACACACATCAGGTTCATTAAAAATCGGCCCCAATAAAAGGCGTTATACCTCTGTTGTGTTACGCATGCTGAGGTGTCCTGATTAAATCCTTACTACTTAAGTGCCTCTGAATATTATGATTTATGACTGTTTTTTGTACTACGATGAAGATATCTTGCTTGAGATGCGTCTGAACACGCTTGAGCATGTTGTTGATCGGTTTGTCATTGTGGAATCGCGCTATACCTTTACCGGAAAACGCCGGGAAAAGCTTCATTTTGATATTGAGAAGTTCGATCGTTTCCGCGATAAAATTATTTATATTGTTAACGATATTGCGCCCAGATTTTATCAGGAAGCCTTTAAATCGAATAGTTCTGTGGTTAATGCGGGAGAGACAGATCCCTGGGAAAATGAAGCCACTGCACGTAATCAGATTATGCAGGGGCTGGCCGGCGCGCAGGATGATGATATTGTTATTGTGTCAGACGTCGATGAAATTCCCCGACCCGAGGCGATAAAAGCATTCAGTCATCAACATCTTTGCACGACGCTGCATCAGCAATATTTCAATTTTAAATTTAATGTCCGGGTTTTAAATGACGACGGCACACCGCGCTGTGCCACCCTGGCAAAAATGGTGACCTGTAAAACGCTGCGAAACTTTTTTATGGGACAACCGGAATTGCTTCGCAATGTTAAGCGTCGTGGAACACCGATACGCGAGAACTGGTTGCGCTGGAAGTGGCTAAATTTCCGGACGAAAACCATTAAGAACGCAGGATGGCATTTTTCTTGGGTAATGAGCGATGAGCGCATCAGTGAAAAAATGTCTTCGATTTCTCATACCGAACGTAACTGTCCCGAATTTAATAATCCGGATCACATACGGCGCTGCGTTGAGAACAATATTGATATCTGGAATCGTCCGCGAAGGATGGAGATAGTGCCGGTAACATCCGAACATTTTCCAGCCTGGCTGGTTGAAAATCAGTACCAGCTTGCCGATCTCATTAAATCTTAACGCTGACCAGCGCGCCCAGCGGGCGCGCCTGTCGCACATCAGCTTGCCTTGTAGGGATCTTTTTTGTCATCCTGGCTGTCATCATTTTTGCGCGGCACTTCGCCATGATCTTTCGGCGCATCAGTGGCGGGATGATCATCTTCCTCGTAAGCATTACCAGCGTTTGGCACGGCTTCGGGCAGGCTTTTGCTGACATCACCTTCTTTCTTACGTTCTTCATTCGTATTGTGTTTAAACATAACTCTCTCTCCTTTTATTCCAGTCTCTTAAGTTTAGACCAGCACTGACATCCCGCATGCGCAGCGGATTAAAGAAGAAAAAAAAGCCCGCCAGCGGCGGGCTAATCGGAGTTTCTCTCATACTGAACACGTCATTTTTCGATGTTTGGGTGTGTACAGCAGGTTCATGCTAACCGGGAATCCCTGATGCAGTAATGGACAAATCTGTCATATCGCTTGCGGCAGGTCACATTCCCGTCGATAAACAGATCGATAAATAAATTCGATTGAAAGGATTAGCAAAAGGCATATAGTGGCCTGAGTTACCAGGAGATAGAAATTATGTTAAGAGACTATTTAAAGATTGAAGCTGAAGATCAGTTAATCGAACAACGCTCGCTGAGCCTGAAAAATCGTGGTCAGGAAGAGGTCACCGAATGGATTATTGTAAATAGCCAGGGAGTTAAAAAAGGCGGCGTAACCCTGTTCGATAAACTCAGTACCCGCCGCTCATGGCCCGTGAATTACCGCATTATGCAGACCAATTTGCAGGGCAAAGTGGTGGTAGATCAACTGACCGATGCCCTGTAACTGTCCGGTTATAAACTCAGCCACTGTTGTACGATGAAAAGTGAACCCGCGCACGGCGGGTTTTTTTATGGCTGGCGGTAGCGTCGCAGTTCCACCAGCGTACCAATCAGCTTCAGGCTGTCCCGGCTGGATTGCAGCTCAGGGAAATTGATATTGACCGGTGCCAGTTCAAACTGCATGACGCCATTTTCACTGCCGCGCTGACGCCAGGTGCGTAGCAGCACGACCTGTTGCTGCAATGCCAGCACGCATTCGCCGGGCTGAGGTGACTGCGTGGGATCGATGATCACCACATCATTCCGCAGAATCGCGGGCGTCATCGCCTGTTCTTCCACCCGGAAGGCAAAGCTCTGCTGTGAAAGCGCCATGTCGTTGTGCATCAGCAGTTCATGCCGGACGGAACCGGCCTCGCTCAGCCATCGCGGCACGTCGCGCTGTGCAAGCAGTGGGATCTGGTGCAGACCACTCCAGGCGCTTTCGCTGAAAACAGGACCATCCCCATCTATCAGAAAAGCCGGTGCGCAGCCCAGCGCTTCGGCGAGCCGCAGCAGGTTCTCACCGCGCGGCAGCGTCTCCTCTTTTTCCCATTGCGAAATCGCCACATGGGACACTTTTACCTGTTGCGCCAATTGCTTCTGCGTTAACTGCAGCGATTTACGTCGGAGTCGGATGCGGTCACCCAGCGTTTCGTTTTTCATAAGCTTGACTTTTTGGTTGAGAGTGACTTAAGTATACTTAAGCCTGGTATTTAAGCAATCTTAAATTTCATGCGGGGGACGTGGCTAAGCAGCACGCAGTAAGTTCCAGAGACCTTACCGTACAAAGGGGTGTGGCATGGAAAGTAGTCTGATTACCAGTATGGGTGCGTTAGTTCTGGGTGGGGGGGCAGCAGCACTGTTCTGGAAACCGTTATTGGCGGGAATTGCGTCAATCGTAACCAGTAATCGAGCCGGCGGCGAAATTATTACCAGCTACAAAGAGCAGGTGGTGTTGCTGAAAGAGAGCAACCTGCTGATACGGGAGGAGAACGATGAATTACGCGAACGGCACGACAGGAATCTGCGGCGTATCTCGACACTCGAAACGGATCTTCGGTTAATCAAGAATGCGGTAGGGATTTTACTGGCAATGACCGAAACCGATCAGAACGATAAATTTCGTAATGAGATTGATCGGCTTATCTCAACTCTGGAGGATCGCAGTGATGGCCACGATTAATAGCACTAAGGCACCGATGTCTTACCGGCGCAAAGTTATCCTCGGCTGCGTATTGCTGAGCTGTTCGATGATTTGCATCCTGATGACGATCATTTTTCTCTACGTCAGTAACACCGCAAACAAGCGGGTCGAGGAGATTCGGGCGGATTACCGCTTAATTGCGGCGCGGCGTGATGACAGAGTGGAGCTGCTGACCGATCAGGTTGCAGCAATACAGCATAAGCTGGATGCAATACCGGATCGCATAGCCGACAAAACGGTCATAAAAGTCAAAGAGGTCGTCACTGAGAGTGAGGTGCCAGCCGTGAATTCCGGTCATAAACCATAACTTCCGATTATTCTTAATGCGGCTTCGCTATTATCGACTAGTTTTAAATATCCGGGCAATATTTTGTACCTGAATGCAGGCCCGCTGATTGGCCGGTTGATGAACCGCTAAGCCTACTCACTTTGGATAAATGACCAGAAGGAAATTTAGCATGAGCGATTCAACAGAAACCAAGACCAAAACTGAATATCTGCGTGACGTGACTTCTCAGCTAAAAGAGATGCGTCACTATGCTCAGACCAACACCGAAACCCTTTCCAGCCAATGGTTAGCGTTTGATGCCGGTGAGTATAAAGACAAGACCAACGCCGACCGAATCGATGCGTTGCTGAATAAGCAGGGTAAACTGCTGGAAGATATGGATGCCGCGATTCAGGACATCGAGATTGAAGTTAATCACAGCGAGCAGGAGAGCTAAGTCATCTCCCGCTAACTGATGTGGTGGCCGTTAAGGGATTAATCGGCCACCAGCCACATTTCCGCTTCGTCGAACATCTCTTCAACAATCCGCGCAACCGTCGCTTTATCGTTCTTACTCAAATCAGTATCAATCGCGTTACGTTCCATCGGCTTGACCTTAACTTCAATGTCAGGAAACACCCGATGCACCCGCTTTTCCAGCTCCTCACGAATCATCTCGCGAGCACCCGGTAAACCGGCAACGTTGCGCTTGTCATAAATCAACTCAACAAACATGATGGCAATCCATTCAGGGCAAAATCGCTGACATATAATACTGTAAATAAAAACAGTAGCAAGGCAGCGCGCCTGATTTCGTGTAAATTTTTATCTCGCATAAACCTCAATCTTCGACTAGCAAAATGCGCACGCATCGCGACATAATGGCGGCTTACTTTTAGGAGGTCCGCGATGCGACAACTGGTAATTGATATTCTGCTAAAACTGGCAAAGATGGACGTCGATGCAAAAGAGTTGACGGCGCAGCTTGAAGCGCAGTCCCTGCTGGTTGCGGCGCTGCTGGTGCAGGCGAAACAGGACAACTCGCTGACTATTTCAGAAACGGTGCAGGATGCCATTGTTACCGCTTCGCAATCTTCGACCGAGTTTCTGCAGTCTGATGTGGATCTGCTGCTGACGCATATTAATCGTCTGCTGGCGGTAGCGAGTTATGTTGAAGTAAAGGGTAAAGCGACGGAAGGTGAAGGGTAGGGGCGGATAAAAAAATTCGCCTCTGGAGGTGGAATTGAGACAACACCTGCAGAGGCAGTGCATCAGCACTATTCTTTAAAGGACAATCACGACCTGAGTCGCACGCCGAAGTTATACACTTTCCCCCGGTTAGTACAATTTTATCTGCAGTGCCGGAACTGGTTGGAGGTGTTTGCAATATACAACTTCAGCGCGGCCCTGATTAGAGCTCGTTTTTGATGCAAAACTCTTCCCAGCTCATCCCCAGCGACTCAGCATGAGATTTGAGATAAGTCTCGATAGCTTCAGCCGCCACCGCTTTATCCGGCTCAGCGAGCTGAATAGAAAAGATCATTCCATCCAGATTCTTCTGCCGCAAAAAGGCCGCATAGATGCGTTCGGCATGCCATTCGCGCAGCTGTCGCAGTGACAGGTTAGCCGCACGGGCATCGCTCTCCGTTAATTCATCAAGTGCAGACTGAAAGTCGGGATGCGCGGTAAAAAACATCTCGCGCGCCTGGGCATAGTAGGCTTCTGGCGTTTTCATATTCATATTCCTGAAAGTCTGTTGCAGCGCGTCAGTGTAGCGGGTTGTCTTCCGCTTGTCAGGCGTGACAAAAGACGGAGTTTGCATCAGTTCAGCCTCTGAACTTCCGGTCAAAAACCTGACCGTGGAGCTCACTGCGGGATAAATTCTGGCGCAATCAGGGTCTGCGTGGTGTTTGAACACCCAGATACCTTGCGCAACGCGGTGGAAAAATTATAACGTAGCCGCCATTGATGGGATCTTAGGGATTAAACATGAAAAAGTGGATGCTGATTGCCGCGCTGGCACTGAGTGGCTGTGCACAAATCAACGATTATGAAAATGCGGTGCAAACGCCGGCGCCCGCTGATCTGCAGGGAACCTGGCAAACCGTCGGCCCACAGAGCAGCCTGATCAGCGACAAGGCGATAGCCAGTGTGATCATTAATGCGGATGGCAGCACGCTGGACTGCCGTCAGTGGATGCGGGTGATTGCGAAGCCGGGCAAACTGACCCGGTTAAGCGGCGATTATGTCAACGTCACGCGTCAGGTGCGGGTGATGCCGCTGGTCGTGGAGAATGGCGAGCTTAGCTATGACAGGATGACCCTGCGTAAAGTGGCGCGTCCGACCGTTGAGTGTCAGCAGGCGCTGGAAGAGGTGGCGAAACAGCCGAAAGCCGCCGTGATTCAGAACATCGAACCGCAACTGCTGCGCACACCGATTACAGAAAACAACGCGAAGTCATAACAGCCGGACCATAACAAAACCGCCCCGACGGGCAGAGCGCACTTCACGCTTCTGCCTGCCGGGGCGGTTTTAGTTTTGAGTCATTTCTTCTGTAACGAGCTTATTCTGCCACCACCCAGACGCTGACACTGCCACCGTTACAGACAAAGACCGCCGTGCCGTGCTCGTCGGCAGTAATGGTCTCTTCCCGATTCCCCAGATGATCGCGCCAGACCTTACCGGCAAAACCTTCACCCATCGGCACGCTTTTCTCACCGGCATCGCCGTTCGACATGATCACCACACAGCCTGGCTGTGTTTCGGTGCCGCTGCGGCTGAAGGCCACGCAGTTTGGGTGATCAAAATAGTCGGTCTGCACGCCCCAGCCATACTGCTGGCGCGCCCGGATCAATCCTTCCAGTTCAGGGATCACCGGCATCTCAATTTTGTGCTTCTCGCCGTCGCCGCCTTCATCTTCATAGGTCGCGCCGAACAGGTCGGGATAGAAGATGGTAGGCACACCCTGCTCACGCAACAGGATCAGCGCATAGGCCAGCGGTTTAAACCAGGCTTCTACCGGTGCTTCCAGCGACTGCAGCGGCTGGGTGTCGTGGTTAGCCACGATCGTCACGGCATGCCATGGATCAGCGACCACCAGCGAGTTAGCAAAGATCTGGCTCATGTCGTAGCCGCTGCCCGCGGTTGAGGCCTGGTGGAAGTTCATGTGCAGTGGCGCATCAAACAGCATGGTTTTGCCTTCCACCTGATGCACATACTCCTGCAGCTTCTCCGTTTCAAACGACCAGTATTCCGCGACGATAAACATCGGCTCCTCAGCAACCTCCTGAATATGGTCGATCCACTCTTTGTAGAACCAGGCCGGGATATGTTTTACCGCATCGAGACGAAAGCCGGTGCAGGGCACCTGTTCCATCACCCAGCGCGCCCAGTATTTAAGCTCTTCCCTGACCGCGTTGTTGCGAAAATCGATGTTGGCACCCATCAGATAGTCGAAATTACCCAGTTCGTTATCAACCTGGTCATTCCAGCCTTCGGCGGTGTAGTCATTGATGATTTTGAATACGCCGTTTTCGTCCGGATTTTCGATGTGGTCTACGCCGCTAAAGCATTTGTGGTCCCAGACAAATTTCGAAAACTCCCCGGCGCGTGCCGGAAACGTAAATTTCGTCCAGGCCTCGCACCCGACCACCTCGTCGTAGATTTCATCGCGGTTATCGGGATTAACGCGGTTAACGCTGATCGTCTCTTTTTCGTCGGCACCCATTTTGTGGTTCAGCACCACATCCAGCAGCACCCCAACGTTGTGACTACGCAGGGCTTCTGTTGCCGCCAGTAACTGCTGTTTGTCGCCATATTTGGTGGCAACGCTGCCTTTCTGATCAAATTCACCCAGGTCAAACAGATCGTAGCTGTCGTAACCGACAGAATAGCCCCCCGAATCCCCTTTGTAGCACGGTGGCAACCACGCCATGGTGATACCGATTTCGCTGAGCCAGGCCGCACGATCGGCGACTTCCGGCCACAGTTTGCTGCCATCCGGGTAATACCAATGGAAAAACTGTAATAACGTTGGGTTTTGCATGTACCACACTCCAGGGGATGATGAAAATCAAGTATGGAGTAAGCGGCAAAAAAGAGACGCCGCGCAGAAAAATAAATCTGGCGGCGTGACAGAGCAGGGGATCAGGAGAGGGTTTCGTGCGGCACCATAACAACGCCGCCTTGATTGCTATAAGCGGACATCACCGATTTCTGGCGGCTGTTCTGACCCACCAGTGAGGCCAGCTCATCCATCCGCGCCTGCAGCAGACGTTTCACTTCACATTCGTTATCGAGAATACGGCGCAGCACCGGACGTAACTGCTCCTGAGTCTGTGCCGACGGCGACACGGCTTCTGTCGATTGGGCTAAGTTCTGCACCGCACTGACATACTCCATCTCCCTGCTGATCAATTCATCCCATTCGCCTTGTGCTGCATGACGCAGCATTCCCTGGCTGAGATCGAGTAACTGTTGGTAAACGGTAATCAGATGCGGTGCAGTAGTCATTAAACGGCGTCCTGAATCAGGTTAGGTTGAACCACTTCTTTCCACGCGTCAGCAATGTTGCGCAGCAGGCCTTCGACCTCCTCGACCGCTGCAACATCATTGTTCAGGTTGGCATGCAACAGGCGACGCGTCATGTAGTTGTAAAGATCCAGCAGATTGTCTGCCAGCTCATCACCACGGTTTTCAGTCAGGCCCTCTTTCAGGCCGGCTTCGATAATATTGATCGCTTTGGAGATAGAGTTGCCTTTGCCTTCAATATTGCCATCCTGCATAAACAGACGAGCGCGGATTAACGCGCTCAGTGCACCGTCGAACAGCATCACAACCAGCTGCTGCTGGCTGGCGCTCATCACGGCGCTTTCTACGCCAATTTTTGCATAGGCTTTGGTGCCTGTAGCGCTGTACATGGTCACTCCTGTTATTTTTTAGACGAATCGGACGTGTCGAACTGCTGCGTCAGATAGGTGCTGGTCGAGTTGAGTTTACTGATGGCCATATCCAGCTGAGTAAATTGCGTTTTATAGCGTGCGATATCGGCATCAATACGATCGCTGGTGGTGTTATAGAGGGTGGTTAACCTATTCAGTGTTTTACTCACGCCATCGGTGGCGGACTGAATAATCCCTTTAGTAGCCAGCCAGTCAGTCAGCTTGCTGTCGATTTTAGCGGCGATACCGGTTTTACCGTCACCTACGATCATCGCTTTCACACCTGCAGCATCTTTATCCAGTGCGCTGTTCAGCTTGGTCGAATCCAGTTTTAATGAACCGGTGGTGGGATCGGTGGTGACACCAATCTGACTCAGTGATTTAAAGGTAGATGTGCTCTGCGAATTAGTGAGCATGCTTTTCAGCTGCGTCTCAATCGTCCGTAACGTACTGTCACCCAGCAGGGCACCATTACTGGAGTCCTGTGCATCGCTGTTGGTATCGACTTTGGTGAATTTGGTCAGGGTATTGAACTGATCCAGCAACGTATTGTAGGCATCCACCCAGGCACTGATGGCGCTGGAGGATTTTGAGGTGTCTTTGGTAATCGTCAGCGTCTGATCGCCAACCGTCTGCGCGGTCAGATTTAAGGTAATCCCTTCCAGCGCATCGCTAATCTGATTGCTGCTGTTTTCAATCGCAACATTGTTGACCGTCAGTTTGGCATTCTGCGCAGCGACGCTCTGGGTCATCACGTTGCTGCTGGCGCTGGCGTCAAAGCCCACAATCCCCTGTAGCGTGCTGTCACCAGTGACGGCGATGGTTGCCACCGCATTGTCGCTGCCGGTTTTATTGGCGCTCATTGAGAGGCGGAAGCTGCCGTCTGATACCTTAATGATGCTGGCGGTGACGCCGGCATTGGCGCCGTTGATGGCGTCACGCATGCCGGTCAGCGAAGTCTGATCGCTGGAGAGCGTGATGCTTTTGCTGGTGCCATCTTTTAAGGTAATCGCGATGCTGCGGCTGGCCACGGAGCTGTCGCCCAGCGCGGCGGTGTTGCTACTCTGTACTCCTGAGGTCAGTACCTGCGCCTGTGCCAGCTGCGTGACGTTAATGGCATATTTACCGGCCACGGTGCTGCCAGAAGTGGTCGCGCTGAACGCTGTGGAGCTACTGGCCGCAGTCGTAGCGGTAAACAGGTCAGCACTGTTCAGCTTGGTATTAGCAGCCTGGAAAGTTGTCAGTGAACTTTTCAGGGTGGCGTAAGCACTGAGCTTGGCCGTATAAGCTGTCTGCTGAGTAGAAATAGGTTTGAGTGAAGCTTTTTCAGCGGTGGTCAAACTGTCAAGCATGGTACTGAGTGGCAGGCCGGAACCCACACCGAGGTTGCTTATACTAGCCATATTAATTCCTTTATAAGGTCGACAGAAAATTGATACCTGCGTTATCGGCCTTGAATAAGGAAAGTTTAAGGTTATTTGCCTTAGGGTAATGAGGTAAATAAGCACTATAGAGAAGGGTAATTCAGCGGCTAGAAAATTAATGAATTAAGCCTAAAGAAGTTCGGGCGGGTGGCGATAACTTAAAACGTGACAGGTTGAAGCAGAAAAATTCGCCTGGTACTAAAAAAATTCTAAAGGTTGTTAAACGGCAGACGATAACAACTTTGACGGCGCTGAAGCCGGCGGGTTGAAGCCCACACCTTAACCGAAAGACTTGATTAACAGGAAAATTCATCATGGCCCAAGTCATTAATACCAACAGCCTCTCGCTGATCACTCAGAACAACATCAACAAGAACCAGTCAGCTCTGTCTACTTCAATGGAGCGTCTGTCTTCTGGTTTACGTATCAACAGCGCGAAAGATGACGCTGCTGGTCAGGCAATTGCCAACCGTTTCACCTCTAACATCAAGGGCCTGACTCAGGCTGCTCGTAACGCTAACGACGGTATCTCTGCTGCGCAGACTACTGAAGGCGCACTGTCAGAAATCAACAACAACTTACAGCGTGTTCGTGAACTGACTGTACAGGCTTCAAGCGGTACCAACTCAGCTTCTGACAAATCTTCAATCCAGGACGAAATCAAATCCCGTCTGAGCGAAATCGACCGCGTATCTGGTCAGACTCAGTTCAACGGCGTGAACGTGCTGGCTAAAGATGGCTCAATGAAAATTCAGGTTGGCGCTAACGATGGCGAAACTATCACCATCGACCTGAAGAAAATTGACTCTTCTACGCTGAAACTGAACACTTTCAACGTGAATGGTCCACAGGGTACACCTACTGCTGCTGCAGCGGCTGACTTCCAGAGCGTTTACGGTTCTACCAGTAACGTATCTAAAGCCACTGTTGCTGAAGGCACAGCTGATAGCCTGGCAACTCGCCTGGGTGTTGCAGCTGCTAACGTCACTGTTACTGCAGACAAAGTGTATAAAGATGACAACGGCAACCTGTTCGCTAAAGTTAACGTGAAATCAGCCAGCGATGCAGAAACCAACAGCCTGAAAGCGAACGGTTTTGACATTGCTAACGGTGCAAACCAGGACTTCTACGTTGCAGTTGATGCGAAGGCTGCAGTAACGACTGCTGGTGGCGATACCGCTGCGTTCACACTGGATACGGCTAACATGAGCCTGTCTAACGTGACCTCGGGTTCAACTTCTGATCCACTGAAAAAGCTGGACGAAGCGATTGCCAGCGTTGATAAGTTCCGTTCTTCACTGGGTGCGATTCAGAACCGTCTGAACTCAGCCGTGACTAACCTGAACAACACCACCACTAACCTGTCTGCAGCACAGTCTCGTATTCAGGATGCTGACTACGCAACTGAAGTTTCAAACATGTCTAAAGCGCAGATCGTACAGCAGGCTGGTAACTCAGTGTTGGCTAAAGCTAACCAGGTTCCACAGCAGGTTCTGTCTCTGCTGCAGGGCTAATCACCCAACTTATAAAAGACTAACCCCGCTTCGGCGGGGTTTTTTTATGCCTGCGATTAGCCTGTTTTTGCCCTGTTTCTCTGCCAATCAATCTCCCCTCGTTCCTTTATCCTCACACTAAGACTCTTTTTTAAATGCCTTTGTTGAGCAGGTAAATAATGAAAAATATTACTGTCGTGGAACCGCTCTTTGTCAGCGCCTTCAAATGTATTGGCAGTGAGTGTCGCGATCACTGCTGTAAGGGCTGGGATATCCACCTGGATAAGCCCACGGTCAATCGCTATTTAAAATCCTCGCTGATTGAAATCAAAACGCTGGCAGTTGAAAACATCACCACCACCCGCAAAAGCTTTGCCAGTTGGGGAACTATGAAGCTTAATGCTTCTGGCAACTGTGCATTTATGGATGAAAATCGCCTGTGCAAAGTGCATTCCCGGCTGGGTGCTGCCGCACTGAGCAACACCTGTGCGACCTATCCCCGAGCGGCGAACACCTTTAAATATGAACAGCAAAAAACGTTGGCGCTCTCCTGTCCGGAGGCGACCCGGCAATTATTAGCCTCACCTGACGCGATGCTGTTCGGGGAGAGCATCAGGCAACAACCTTATGGCAATAAAGCTAAAGATCTCGATCAGCAAAAGAAATTGCTGAATCTGATGTGTCTTAACATCATTAAATTCAGCGGCATTCATCTTGATGAAGGGTTTTACGCGCTGGCCAGCTTTCTGCTGGGTGCGGAAAGAGTAAGCCCTGAAGAAGACTGGCTGGTCCAGATGGAGCATCATTTTTCTGATGTCCTCAACAACCTGACACAGGGTGAAATCAGGCTGCAGCTTGACCAGGTTAAACCTGACTATAACCTGCAATGGTCTTTACTGTTGAGATTGCAAAGCTGGTTCAGCACCATGGCCGATAAGCGCGCCTTTCCTACCCTGAATCACTACGTTAATAAGCTGATTTACATTCAGGCCGAAGGGGCCAAAACCGATGACGTCAGTCAGCCAATGATCCGGCTGGACAACGTCTGGCAGAAGCAGGTTATGCCCTGGCTTGCTGAACGGCCGTGGATAATGAATAACTATATTCAGTACCGCATTTATGATGATTTCTTCCCTAATAACGAAAATCGCAGCCCGTTACTAAGCTTATATCTTCTGACGGCAGAATGGTTCCTGCTTAAATCACTGATTGCGGCCAATGTTGAGTTGGTCGGAACCGTCAGTGAAGAGGATATTATTAATATCATCTACAGCTACCACTCAATAACAAAACATACGCCACAATCGGTGATGGCGTTTCTGGCCGAGATTGATAAGGTCAAGGTCAATGACGATTTGTCGCTGATTTACCTGCTTAAATAATCTGAGGCGATGCAGCTTCGCATCATCGGCATCGCCCATTTGTCCCTGATAGCTACGGGCGGGCATTAGCTAATTGCTGAAAGAATTGCAGCTGGTGTGCTGGCTTATTTTTATGCCAGCAGCTCCAGGCAATGCAACGCAATTTAACACCCGCTTCCTTCAAACCGGTTTCCTGACCACAACCTTGCAGGCTACCTGTCTCTCAATCCCAGGCAATCCCTCCAGCCCGTTACAGTTCCCCTCCAGACTGCCGATAACTCCTCACAGAACAACATCATTTTTGATTTTAACTTTGTGGAGTGTCTATGCGCTTCAATTATGACCTGTTACCGGGTGAGCGGCTGACCTTTGAAGAGATCGCCCGGCGTTATGCTCTGCAATACCCTGATGATAAAGAGCTGACGGCGCGCGCCTTGCTGAGTCCGTCAACCGGGCTGCGTACGCTGAAAATCCGTGCGGTGTTCGCGCAGGAAGAGAGCAACAGCCCGCTGGAGGATCTGCTGTTCATCTCCCATGACAACGAACGTAAAAATTACCTGCGTCGCTTTGAGCACTACCTTAAGCAGAATCTCTCCTTCCTCTATTTCCGTCGCAGCGATAGCGAAAAGCGCGACAACCTGTGGAAGGTGATGGGCAGCAGCCAGGTCTTCGCGATGATCGATCCCCAATCCGCCACGGCACAGAATCTGCTTAACAGCCGCGGCTATAAACTGGTGCTGATGCATCAGGATGATGAAGACGCTTACTGGCAGCTTTTCAATCCACAGGCGGATCCCTGTTTTCCGCAGTCGCAGCGCATTCAGTTCATCGTGGTGCTGAGTACGCCACAGCACAAAGTCCCGGCGGCGGTGATGCCGGGAACTGAGGTCGGGCGTCGTGTCAAAGCCCGGGTGCTGCAGCGCGCCAGCCAGGCGGAATTCAGCGCCGGTGTCAAAGCCCGCTACGGCGCCTGTGTGATGACCGGCACCGAGCTGACCGAACGGCATAACTGGCCATGGGTGGAAGCCTGCCATATCGACACGCAGGAAGGGGATGACGGTGTACTGGCAGATAACAGCATCGATAACGGCCTGTTTTTACGCAGTGATTTGCAGCGGCTATTTATTAACCGACTGATTAGCATTGATGGTGAATCGGGCGAGATTCTGGTGCATCCTGGCGAAGAGGCGCAACAGCATCTGGCGCCCTGGTATCAGGAACTGGAAGGTCGCGTCTGCAGCCTGTGGGCGGCAGTGCCGCCCGCCACCCGGCAACGGCTGCGCGCCCGTCGTTAATCTCCGCTGAAGAGTGCAGAAGGATCTGCACTCTGAGGTAACAAAAATGAAATAGCCTCGTTTTACCCCGCCTATTCAGCCAATCGAAAACGCTACAGAATTGGATAATCATGCCGATAACTTCATTAACGCAGGGTAGTCAACGTGAACGATTTCTATACCGCCGAAGGCGTGATGGACAAGCATTCGCTCTGGCAGCGCTACGTGCCGCTGGTGCGCCATGAAGCGTTGCGTCTGCAGGTTCGCCTGCCGGCCAGTGTTGAGCTTGACGACTTGCTGCAGGCGGGTGGGATAGGGCTGTTAAATGCCGTAGAGCGTTATGACGCGCTCCAGGGTACAGCCTTTACCACCTATGCCGTGCAGCGTATTCGTGGCGCCATGCTCGACGAGCTTCGTAGTCGGGACTGGGCACCGCGCAGTGTGCGTCGTAATGCACGCGAGGTGGCCGGAGCAATGCACAGAGTGGAACAGTCGCTGGGGCGTTCTGCCTCTGAGCAGGAAGTGGCGCAGCAGCTGAATGTTTCCATGGAGGAGTACCGGCAGATCCTGCTGGACACCAACAACAGTCAACTTTTCTCCTACGACGAGTATCGGGAAGAGCACGGCGACAGCGCGGAGCTGGTGACGGAAGGCCATGAAGAGGCTAATCCGCTTCATCAGTTGCTTGAAGGGAGTCTGCGTGAGCGCGTCATTGAAGCGATCGAAGCGTTACCCGATCGTGAAAAGATGGTGCTGACACTGTACTACCAGGAAGAACTGAACCTGAAAGAGATTGGGGCGGTGCTTGATGTGGGTGAATCCCGTGTCAGCCAGCTGCACAGTCAGGCGATTAAACGCCTGCGTGCCCGACTTGCGGGAGCGCGCTAGCAGTATCAGTTCCTGGCGATTCAAAATTATAAAAAACCGGGGACTCAGTAATGGGAGCCAAGACCAAGGCCAGACCGTTAAGTCGTTATCTTAAAGACTATAAACACAGCCAGAGCAACTGTTCACACTGTGGCAAGGTATTAGATCGAATGGCGCTCGTTTTTCGTGGCCAGATCATCAATAAAGAGGCCATCGCTCGGATGGACCAGATGATTGATGAGCAGCTGTGGCTGAAACTTCAGCCCGAACTGACCGCGCTTTGTCGTTTTTGCAGTGATATTTTTTGTAATACCCATCCTAATTACTTCGACATAATGGCGTTTAAACAGTATCTGTTTGAACAGACAGAGATGAGCCCCAGCACAATTCGTGAATATGTGGTGCGGCTGCGTCGTCTGGATGAGATGCTGAAAGCCAGAAATTTCCCGGCCGACAGGCTTCAGGGAAATAGCTGGCATCAGTGTCTGGAAAGCGATCTGCCCGATGCCGGTAATAACAATTACCGCATCGCGCTGCGCAAGTACGATCAATTCTTAGGCTGGCAGCAGGGTTAACCCTGATCTGCACCGATTGCTCCCCCGCGTGCCTGCGGCACGTTCCCCTTTTGCCCGCCAGCCGGGTAGAAGGGAAGGGGGAGCACGGCGCTTCTTTCTCCTGCAACTTTCACTACGCATCTGTCTCACCGCATCTGCTGACACCTGAATCAGGGTGATCCTTTTCGCATCTTCTGCAACACTGTAAGGATAAATTGAATGCCCGAACGGAGGCAGCATTGTCTTTACATCTGTTACACCAATTCCCACGTCTTGAACTGCTGGGTGCACCCACGCCGTTAGAACATCTGCCACGGCTCTCTGACTACCTGGGTCGCGATATTTTTATTAAACGCGATGATTTCACGCCGGTGGCGATGGGCGGCAATAAGCTGCGCAAGCTGGAATTCCTGGCGGCGGACGCGCTGCGTGAAGGCGCCGATGTGCTGCTGACCGCGGGCGCTATCCAGTCCAATCATGTGCGTCAGACGGCGGCAGTCGCGGCCCGGCTTGGCCTGAAGTGCGTGGCATTGCTGGAAAACCCGATTGGCACCCACGCAGAAAACTACCTGAGCAACGGCAACCGACTGTTGCTGGATCTGATGGACGCTGAAGTGATCATGGTGGATGCGCTGAATAACCCTGCGGAACAGCTGGCTGAACAGGCCACGCGTCTGGAAGCCCAGGGTTATCGTCCTTACATCGTGCCGGTCGGCGGCTCAAATGCGCTGGGTGCACTAGGCTATGTAGAGTGCGCGCAGGAGATTGCTCATCAGAGCGAGGGTGTGGTCGATTTCGCCGCCGTGGTCGTGGCCTCGGGCAGTGCCGGTACCCATGCCGGACTGGCGGTAGGTCTGGAGCATCTGCTGCCGGAGACCGAGCTGGTGGGCGTCACCGTTTCACGCCAGGTTGAGGCGCAGTTGCCGCTGGTGGAGCGGCTGCGTCAGTCGCTGGCGGAGACGCTGGAAGTGCAGGCTAAGGCACCGATTACCCTGTGGGATGACTACTTTGCGCCGCGCTACGGCGAACCCAATGATGAAGGCATGGCTGCGGTGAAACTGCTGGCGCGGCTGGAAGGGATCCTGCTGGACCCGGTCTACACCGGCAAGGCGATGGCCGGACTGCTGGATGGCGTCAGCCAGAATCGTTTCCGCCGTGAAGGTCCTTTGCTGTTTATTCATACGGGCGGCGCACCGGCGTTATTTGCTTATCATCCTTCGGTCTGAGACAAGCGAATAAAACAGTTTATACTCCGTGGGTTATCCTACTGGACTGGCAGCGACAAGCCGTGCTGCCCTTATAAGAACACACACACAATACTGTCAATAATGGGGTGAATATGTCCTTTTCTCGTGCAGGTCGTCAGATGATGATGGGCGTCATGGCCGTGGCGCTGATTGCTGGCGTCAACGTTAAAACCTTTGCAGCGGAAAATCTGCTCAACAAAATTAAAGAGCGCGGCACGCTGCTGGTGGGTCTGGAAGGCACCTATCCGCCATTCAGTTTCCAGGATGAAAAGGGCAAGCTGACCGGCTTTGAAGTGGAATTCGCGGAACAGCTGGCACAGCACATGGGCGTCAAGGCGAGCCTGAAACCGACCAAATGGGACGGCATGCTGGCCTCACTCGACGCGAAGCGCATCGATGTGGTCATCAATCAGGTCACCATCTCTGATGAGCGTAAGAAGAAGTATGACTTCTCCACGCCATACACGGTCTCCGGCATTCAGGCGCTGACCATGAAAGCCAATGCGAACACTATCACCAAACCTGCTGACCTGGCCGGTAAAAAAGTGGGCGTCGGTCTGGGCACCAACTACGAGCAGTGGCTGCGTGAGAATGTGAAGGGCGTGGACATCCGTACCTATGATGATGACCCGACCAAATATCAGGATCTGCGCTCTGGCCGTCTGAATGCCATTCTGGTTGACCGTCTGGCTGCGCTGGATCTGGTGAAGAAAACGGGCGATACCATGGCGGTCGCGGGTGATGCGTTCTCCCGTCAGGAATCGGGCGTGGCGGTACGTAAAGGCAACGACGACCTGCTGAAAGCGATCGACCAGGCCATTGCTGACATGCAGAAAGATGGCTCGCTGAGCAAGCTGTCTCAGAAATGGTTTGGCGCGGACGTGACGAAATAATGCAGGAAAGTCTTCAACTGGTGCTGGATTCAGCACCTTTTTTATTAAAAGGCGCGCTGTTTACGCTGCAGCTCAGCATCGGCGGCATGTTCTTTGGCCTGCTGCTGGGCTTTATTCTGGCGCTGATGCGTCTGTCGCGCTTCTGGCCGGTTCGCTGGCTGGCGCGGATCTATGTCTCGATCTTTCGTGGCACGCCGCTGATCGCCCAGCTGTTTATGATCTATTACGGCCTGCCGCAGTTTGGCATTGAACTGGATCCGATCCCCTCCGCGATGATTGGTCTTTCCCTGAATACCGCAGCCTATGCCTCAGAGTCACTGCGTGGCGCGATTTCATCGATTGAGCGCGGGCAATGGGAAGCGGCGGCAAGTATCGGCATGACGCGCTGGCAAACCCTGCGCCGGGTGATCCTGCCACAGGCAGCCCGCACCGCGCTGCCCCCGCTGGGCAACAGCTTTATCAGCCTGGTAAAAGATACCTCGCTGGCGGCGACCATTCAGGTACCGGAGCTGTTCCGTCAGGCGCAGTTGATCACCTCACGCACGCTGGAAGTCTTTACCATGTATCTGGCAGCCTCGCTGATCTACTGGGTGATGGCAACGGTGTTATCTGCGTTGCAGAACCGGCTGGAACAGCATGTTAATCGTCAGGATTCGGAGTCGAAATGAGCGCCATCGAAGTCAGAAAGCTGGTGAAGTCTTTTAACGGCCAGACGGTGCTGCACGACATCGACCTTGATGTGGCCGCCGGTGAAGTGGTGGCCATTATCGGCCCCAGCGGATCAGGTAAAACCACGCTGCTGCGCAGTATCAATCTGCTGGAAGTGCCGGATAGCGGCACCATCCGCGTTGGAGAGATTACTGTTGATGCAGCGCTGGCACAGAGTAAGCAGAAAGAGCAGGTGCGTCGTCTGCGTCAGCAGGTCGGATTTGTCTTCCAGAACTTCAATCTGTTTCCGCATCGTTCAGTGATGGAGAACATTATTGAAGGGCCGGTTATCGTTAAAGGCGAAGCGAAAGCGGATGCGGTAGCCCGCGCCCGCACGCTGCTGGAGAAGGTCGGGCTGCACGGCAAAGAAGAGAGCTATCCGCGCCGTCTGTCCGGCGGGCAGCAACAGCGCGTGGCGATTGCGCGTGCGCTGGCGATGCGGCCGGAAGTGATCCTGTTCGATGAACCGACCTCGGCGCTGGATCCGGAGCTGGTGGGCGAGGTGCTCAGCACCATTCGCGCGCTGGCCGAAGAGAAACGCACCATGGTCATCGTCACGCATGAGATGAGCTTTGCCCGCGATGTGGCTGACCGCGCCATTTTTATGGATCAGGGGCGCATTGTGGAGCAGGGCGAAGCGAAAGCGTTGTTCAGTAACCCTCAGCAGCCGCGCACCCGTCAGTTCCTTGATAAATTTCTGAATCAGTAATCCACACTGCCTTCCCAGGAAGGCAGTTTTAACCTGTTTAAAACCCTCATTTTTTAAGCTGCAAATGGCTATGGTCACGTTATTAACAGGCGCAGTATCATAAATAATTCTGCTGCTGTTAAACCTTTTGGCACATCTGACAAATCTTTTCTGTTCATCGGGGATATATTGGCTTTTCCCGTTGCCACTTTCTCTTAATTATATTTTCTGAATTATGAAGCAACATTATCCTTTAAACAGGCTGCGGCACTGCTAATTAGTGTGTTGCGTCGATATTAATAAGTGTAAGGAAACGTTCTGCTGAGTAAATAACTGTGGTAACAGGGCCACTCAGCGGCTTTTAAGAGTTTCGCTACATTCATCACCGGTTCAATGGCGAATAATTGCCGGATAATCATAAAAGCAATACTGATTTCCTCGCTTTTACTTTCCAGCATTCTGACCTACACAGCAGGAGTCATTGAATGAACCAGACTAAGTCAGATCAGATATTGTGGGTAGATACCCTTAAGGGCGCCTGCATATTACTGGTGGTCCTGTACCACACAGTTTTACCCGGCTTTGAAGGGACGATGAAATATCTCTCTGCCGGATGGATCCCCGCCGAAATATGGATACAGTTTAATACGGTACTGTCGCCGCTGCGTATGCCCGCCTTTTTCTTTGTCTCGGGATTGCTGGCGACCAATGGCATTCTGAACCGGCCCTGGAAGCAGGTATTTACCAGTCGCATCACCAATCTTTTTTATCTCTATATTCTGTGGGGGTTTATTCAGTGGTGGTCAATTATCGGTATCTCTACTGAAATTACCGGCCAGCGTATTTCGCAGAACCTTAATGCCGCCTATGCGGGTTCGCTATTCGAGTTTCTCAAGCTGACCTTTATGGCTATGAGCACCTCGTGGTATCTGTATGGGCTGGGACTCTATTTCCTCTGTGCCAAAGTTTTCCGTCAATATAAGCTGGCCCTGGTGGCGGTGGCGATCCTGCTGAATTATCTGGCGGCAGAAAAAGTGATCCCGTTCTGGGGACCACAGAGCCTGGCCCAATATTTTGTGTTCTTCCTGTTAGGGGCATTCTGGAGCCAGACGATGCTGCGCCTGAGTGAATGGCGGCGGGAAAATCTGATGCCCTGGGCGCTACTGGCGGCAGCCGCCGGGATTCATGTGCTATTCGGTCTGGATAAGAGTCTGTTCCTGTGTGTACTGGCGGTGTTATTCAGTATCGCGGCCTGTCGCTGGCTGAATCAGCACTTCAGCATGCGCTATCTCAACTGGGTTGGCCGCAATACGCTGCAGATTTACGTCATCCACCGTATTTTTATCGAGTTCTTTGGTATGTCTGCGATTCTGTTCGCGCAGCGGCATCATCTGTTCGAGCAGGCGTGGTTTTCGTTTCTCTGGGCCTGTTTCTATCCGGTGGCCATTGTGGGGCTTTGCTCGCTCTGTTCAGTTGCCATCTGGTCGCTGACCAATCGCGGAGTCGGGCAGTCGCTGTTTGTGTTCCCGACGTTAATGAAAAGGGCGCCTGGCGGCGCGAGCGGTGGGTAAGTTACGCTTAGCAGCGGGGAAGTTACGCTTTGCAGCGGGCTTGCACTGAGCGGGTTTCGCCCGCCAGGCGATGGGGAGTTTCAGGTTGCCTGTGCAGGCGGACGCGTCAAGGGGCGGACGCCCGCCCCTTAACAATCCCGGCGTCCGGCTGCCTGCGCGCCCCGCTGTGCGGGGTGCCTTCGTCACGCCCTGCGGCCGACGGACCGTCCGGACTCGCCATCCCTGGCTCGTGCCGTCCTTTCGCCGACGTCCTGTCGGCTCATCCTGGCCTCCGGTTGTTCCTCAGCGCTGCGGACGCCTCTGGGAAACCCCCTGCCGGTGGGTTTGTCACCCGGACTGGCTGGGCTCCGGCCGCTGAAAGCGGGAAAAGATTCATAAGGTTTCGCTTTGTAGCGGGCTTGCACTGAGCGGTTTCGCCTGCAAGGCGATGGGGCGTCTTAGTTCACTTAGCCGCGCGTTAGCGCTGAGAGGGTTACGCCCGCCAGGCGATGGGGAGTTTCAGGTTGCCTGTGCAGGCGGACGCGTCAAGGGGCGGACGCCCGCCCCTTAACAATCCCGGCGTCCGGCTGCCTGCGCGCCCCGCGTAGCGGGGTGCCCTCGTCACGCCCTGCGGCCGACGGACCGTCCGGACTCGCCATCCCTGGCTCGTACCGTCCTTTCGCCGACGTCCTGTCGGCTCATCCTGGCCTCCGGTTGTTCCTCAGCGCTTCGGACGCCTCTGGGAAACCCCTGCCGGTGATTTCTTTGTGTTTTCTTTAGTGCAGCGTTGTCTGGTGACCCGAAAGCCAGTCTCAATTCCGGAATCTCACCGCAACACTCTTAGTGACCTGAAAACGAGATAACAGCGGTTAGGGTTGAATGCCATTCTGTATGCTGAGCCGAAAGTCAGAGGCAATCCCAGAAAACCACAGCGATAAAGCACTCAACATAAAAAGCAGAGATAACAGCGGGTGGGTTGAATAACATTCGGTCTGCTGAGCAAAAATTCAGAGGCAATCCCAAAAAATTACAGCGATAAAGCACTCAACATAAAAAGCAGAGATAACAGCGGGCGGGTGGAATGCCATTCTGTGTGCTGAGCCGAAAGTCAGAGGCAATCCCAAACTCACAGCGACAGCGAACCCAACATAAAAAGAAAAGATAACAGCGAGGGGTGGGGAGGCCGTCAGAACCGCTGAGCGGATGAGGGATTTCAGGACGAGCGACAGGGATGTCGCGA
Source organism: Pantoea sp. BJFS-204 (assembly GCF_049310725.1). Classification (NCBI taxonomy): domain Bacteria; kingdom Pseudomonadati; phylum Pseudomonadota; class Gammaproteobacteria; order Enterobacterales; family Erwiniaceae; genus Pantoea; species Pantoea sp. BJFS-204. The sequence goes on from NZ_JBMOWE010000001.1 coordinate 719,851, forward strand.
AGAGGCGGGTTCGCGCCAGGGATGGCGCGTCCCGCTGGTCCGTGAGAAATCCTGAAGTAGCGAAGGAACCGCGAAGCGGCGGTGAAGCAGGCCGGAGCCCGGGGTCAAGGGGGCGCGGCGACTGGCGCCCCCTTGTCGGTCGCCTGCAGAGGCGAATCTGAAACTGCCTGGCTTACCAGGCGAACGAAACCTTCTCATAGCCCGTTCGCGCAGCGAACCATCCCAGCTTCAGCACCGCACCTCAGCCCGTTCGCGCAGCGAACAATCTCGCGAACGCCCCTTACCCTATGGTCATCAGGCTAGCATTACCGCCTGCCGCAGCGGTATTCACACTCAGCGAACGCTCAATCAGCAGACGCTCCAGCAGCAGATTGGTCTCGCCGCGGGCAAAGCCCTGCACCGACACAATCGCACCTTCACGTGCGGCAATCTGTTCACACAGGGTACGCAGCTGATCGGCATCACCGTGATAGATCACCGCATCAAACTCTGCCGCTAACGGGTCACGCGCCAGCGTGATGCGCGCTTTCACTGCGTCCGGCAGCGAGGCCAGCAGGGCGCGATGCAGCTCATCATCCTGCCACAATGCTTTACTGCCGACGCTGGTCACCGCGGCCAGCTGGATTAACGCATCCTGCTCGTTATCAGCCAGACAGAGCACCTGATCACGCGGCAACAGTGAGAAGGTATTGCGCTCGCCTGTCGGGCCAGGCAGCAGACGGACCACGCCCGCCTGCGCCAGATCGCCATAGTGCTGGCAGAGTTCAGCCAGTTCAGGCTTATCCTTAGCCCAGTTGCTGAGTGCCAGATGCGGTGCCAGCAGTGACTGACGCAGCGTGCTGTCCGCCGGGCGTTCTGCATCCTGACGATCAAAAGTCAGACGCAGCGCACTATCCGGACGATGCGCCAGCAAGCGGTAAAGATAGAGCGGACCGCCCGCTTTCGGACCGGTACCGGATAAGCCCTCGCCACCAAACGGCTGTACGCCGACCACCGCGCCCACCATATTGCGGTTGACGTAGAGATTGCCGACTCGGGCGTTCGCCGTGACCTGTGCAATCGTTTCGTCGATGCGGGTATGTACGCCCAGCGTCAGGCCATAGCCGGACGCATTGATCTGCTCAACCAGCTGCGGCAGGTTATTGCGGGTGAAACGCACCACGTGCAGCACCGGGCCAAAAATCTCTTTATCCAGATCGCTGACCTGGCCCAGTTCAATCAGTGTCGGTTTAACAAAGGTACCGCTATTCCACTCTTTGCTGTCCTGTGGGTTATCCTGCACCGCCTGATAGACCGTGAAGCCTTTATTACGCATCGCCTGAATATGGCGATCGATATTGGCTTTCGCTTCGGCATCAATGACCGGGCCGATGTCGGTCGAGAAGCGTTCCGGATTGCCCATGCGGCACTCCGCCATCGCGCCGCGCAGCATCTTCAGGGTATGGTCGGCGACATCTTCCTGAATGCAGAGCAGGCGCAGGGCAGAACAGCGCTGTCCGGCACTGTCGAAGGCAGAGGCGACGATATCGATCACCACCTGCTCAGTCAGCGCGGAAGAGTCGACGATCATCGCATTCATCCCGCCGGTCTCAGCAATCAACGGCACAGGACGACCGTGCTGGTCAAGGCGACCTGCCAGATTACGCTGCAGCAGTGTCGCCACCGCAGTTGAACCGGTAAACATCACGCCACGCACCCGAACGTCACCGGTCAGCTGTGCACCGACGGTTTCACCCTGACCTGGCAGCAGTTGCAGCACGCCTGGCGGCACACCCGCATCCAGCAGGATCTGAACCGCCTGTGCGGCAATCAGCGGTGTCTGCTCGGCCGGTTTGGCCAGCACGCTGTTGCCCGCTGCCAGTGCAGCCGCAATCTGACCGGTAAAGATCGCCAGCGGGAAGTTCCATGGACTGATGCAGACCACCGGGCCCAGCGGACGATGGGTTTCGTTATCGAAATCGTCACGCACCATTCCGGCGTAGTAATAGAGGAAATCAACCGCTTCGCGCACTTCCGCGATGGCGTTGTTGTAGGTTTTGCCCGCTTCACGCACCAGGATGCCAAGCAGCTGCTGCATCTGGCCTTCCATGATCTGTGCGGCGCGTTCCAGAATGGCGGCACGCTCCTGCGGTGGTGTGGCAAACCAGATTGGCCCGCTGTTTACCGCGGCATCCAGCGCCACAGAAACTTCCTGCTCTGTGGCTTCACGGACCTGACCTACACGGTCGCCAGGCGCTGCCGGGTTCAGAATATCGCGCAACTCGCCGGCACCCGCTTCACCGTCGATCATCGGCTCGGCCAGGCAGGGCTGTGCGGCACTGCTCAGCAGGGCGCTGGAGAGTGAGGCAAGACGGTGTTCGTTGGCCATATCCAGACCCGCAGAGTTAACGCGGTTATCGCCATACAGATCGCGCGGCAGGGGGATTTTTGGATGCGGCAGACCAATGGCACCTTCGCTGACACCCAGCTTCTCCACCGCGCTCACCGGATCGGCCACCAGTTCATCAATCGGCAGCGAGGTATCGGCAATGCGGTTAACAAACGAGGTGTTGGCCCCGTTTTCTAACAGGCGGCGCACCAGATAGGCCAGCAGGGTTTCATGGGTACCGACCGGCGCATAGATACGGCAGGGGCGGTTAAGTTTGCCGTCCGCCACTTTGCCCACCACCTGCTCATAGAGCGGTTCGCCCATGCCGTGCAGGCACTGGAACTCATACTGACCGGGATAGTAGTTGTTGCCCGCCAGCTGATAAATCGCCGCCAGGGTGTGGGCGTTGTGGGTGGCGAACTGCGGATAGATCAGGCTTGGCACGGCCAGCAGTTTGCGGGCGCAGGCCAGGTAAGAGATATCGGTGTAAACCTTGCGGGTGTAGACCGGATAGCCTTCCAGGCCTTCCAACTGGGCGCGTTTGATTTCGCTGTCCCAGTACGCGCCTTTCACCAGACGAATCATCAGGCGACGGCGGCTGCGCTGCGCCAGATCGATCAGCTCATCAATCACAAACGGACAGCGTTTCATGTAGGCCTGAATCACAAAACCGATGCCGTTCCAGCCTTCCAGCTCTGGCTCGAAACAGAGTTTCTCCAGTAAATCCTGCGACAGTTCCAGCCGGTCCGCCTCTTCTGCATCGATGTTGATGCCGATGTCATAGGAGCGGGCCAGCAGCGTCAGCGATTTCAGAATAGGGTAGAGCTCTTCCATCACGCGCTCATACTGCGCGCGGCTGTAGCGGGGATGCAGTGCTGAGAGCTTGATAGAGATGCCGGGACCTTCATAGATGCCACGACCATTCGACGCTTTACCAATGGCATGGATCGCCTGCTGATAAGAGAGCAGATAGGCTTTGGCATCGCCTGCCGTCAGGGCCGCTTCGCCCAGCATGTCATAGGAGTAGCGGAAGCCTTTCTCTTCCAGCTTGCGGGCGTTAGCCAGCGCTTCGGCAATGGTTTCACCGGTGACGAACTGCTCGCCCATAAGACGCATCGCCATATCCACGCCTTTGCGGATCAGCGGTTCGCCACCCTTACCGATAATGCGGTTAAGCGAGCTTGAGAGATTCGACTCGTTGTGGGTCGAGACCAGGCGGCCGGTGAACAGCAGGCCCCAGGTCGCCGCGTTGACAAACAGTGACGGGCTGCGTCCCAGATGTGACTGCCAGTTGCCGTTGCTGATCTTGTCGCGGATCAGCGCATCGCGCGTTGGCTTGTCGGGAATACGCAGTAGCGCTTCAGCCAGACACATCAGCGCCACACCTTCATGGGAGGAGAGTGAGAACTCCTGCAGCAGGCTCTGCACCATGCCCGCGCGTCCGGTTGCCCCTTTCTGGTGCCGCAGCTTGTCGGCAAGCTGGTAAGCCAGCTGATGGGTTTTCTCTGCCAGCGCCGCCGGTAAACGTGCCTGTTCCAGCATCATTGGCACCGCATCAGTCTCCGGACGACGCCATGCGGCGGTCACCGCTGAACGGGTCACTGACTGAGGTAAAATCTGCTCTGCGAAATCAAGGAACGGCTGGTGCGTCTCCTCTGGCTGGGTGTCGTCGGACTCTGCGGCCGCCTGAGCAGAAAGCGGGATCTCCGGCACGGTATCGCCGGTTTCCAGCTGGCCCAGGTAGTTAAAGATCGCCTGTTTAATCAGCCAGTGTGGCGTGCGATCGATGCGCTGCGCAGCCAGTTTGATGCGCTCGCGTGTCGCGTCATCCAGTTTTACACCCATGGTGGTTGTAGCCATGACTCCAGAGCTCCTTGATAATGGTTCGATACGGCGTTGGCTGCACTATCACTTAAGTTGCAACTTTGTGCAACCGTGTTAAATGTGAGCCAGTTAACACCCTTTTAACGTCGACGATTGTTAAATCCCGCAATGCGGCACGGATATTGCTGCAAGATCCTCGCCAGGCTGGCAGACCCGATGAAAAGCGGGTTTCAGACAGGTAATACGACGGTGCAACCGGATAACTGTGAGCGAGTGCAACCTATGAGCACGTTTTCACAAACGGTTAGTGAAATCACTGTAACGCCTGTGTTAAATCCATTGTGCGCACAACGCCTTTCCGGCAGGATACCGCGCCGCTGGGAAATGAGTGACGCCCTGACGAAGAAAATCGGCCCGCTTTGCCCCGTTCCGGCAGGCGGGTAGCTGGCGATTTCTCTGGGATATCAAATAATAAGTGGAGAGACAGATGAGTGTAAGTACACCTTTGCTGGTGACCTTTTTGGTTTATATTCTTGGGATGGTATTAATCGGGTTTGTGGCTTATCGCTCAACCAAAAACTTTGATGATTACATCCTCGGTGGCCGCAGTCTGGGTAGCGTGGTCACGGCACTCTCTGCCGGTGCATCCGATATGAGCGGCTGGCTGCTGATGGGCTTACCGGGTGCGATCTTCATCTCCGGTATCTCTGAAAGCTGGATTGCGATTGGCCTGACGATCGGTGCCTGGCTGAACTGGAAAATCGTGGCCGGTCGCCTGCGGGTTCAGACTGAACATCACAACAACGCCCTGACGCTGCCGGACTTCTTTACCAGCCGCTTTGAGGACCACAGTAAAATCCTGCGCGTGATCTCCGCCATTGTGATCCTGGTGTTCTTCACCATCTATTGCGCCTCAGGCGTGGTAGCCGGTGCGCGTCTGTTTGAAAGCACCTTTGGTATGAGTTACCAGACCGCTCTGTGGGCGGGTGCAGCGGCGACCATTCTCTATACGCTGGTGGGCGGTTTCCTGGCGGTGAGCTGGACCGATACCGTTCAGGCGAGCCTGATGATTTTTGCGCTGATCCTGACGCCGGTGTTTGTGATTATCGCGGTCGGCGGCTGGTCTGATTCGCTGGCGGTGATTGAAGCGAAGAGCCTGGAAAACCTCGACATGCTGAAGGGACTGAACTTCGTCGCGGTGATCTCCCTGCTCGGCTGGGGCCTGGGCTACTTCGGGCAGCCCCATATTCTGGCGCGCTTTATGGCGGCGGATTCGCATCGTTCAATCCGTACCGCTCGCCGTATCGGTATGACCTGGATGGTGCTCTGTCTGGCCGGTGCCGTGGCGGTGGGCTTCTTCGGTATCGCCTGGTTCCAGAACAACCCGACGCTGGCGGTTGGCGTTAACGCCAATGCGGAGCGGGTCTTTATCGAGCTGGCGCGTATCCTGTTCAACCCGTGGATTGCCGGTATTCTGCTGTCAGCGATCCTGGCAGCCGTGATGTCAACGCTGAGCTGTCAGCTGCTGGTCTGCTCCAGCGCCCTGACCGAAGATCTCTACAAAGGCTTACTGCGTAAAAATGCCAGCCAGAAAGAGCTGGTATGGGTAGGGCGTCTGATGGTGCTGCTGGTGGCGCTGATTGCGATCGCGCTGGCGGCTAACCCGGAAAACCGCGTGCTGGGCCTGGTGAGCTACGCCTGGGCGGGCTTCGGTGCGGCGTTTGGTCCGGTAGTACTGTTTGGTGTCTGCTGGAAGCGGATGAACCGCAACGGTGCGCTGGCGGGCATGATCGTCGGTGCGCTGACCGTGCTGGTGTGGAAACAGTATGGCTGGCTGGGACTGTATGAAATCATCCCGGGCTTCATTTTCGCCAGCATCGCCATTGTAGTGTTCACGCTGATGGGCCGTGAGCCATCAGCAGAAGCGCAGCAGCGCTTTGCCGCTGCAGAGGCGGAGTTCCAGACAAAATAAGCGAGGCGTTAATCGCCTGGCCCGTCCCGAAAGGGGCGGGCTTTTTTGTTACAAAGATAAACCACTCAAAGATGAAATTATCTCCACCGGCAACTTGTTTTTTTCTCAGCGATAATGATAATCGGTATCGTTTACACTTTACCTTATTTTACTGTTTATTGACGCTGCTTAACATTCAAGAGGTTGGCGATGTTTGTTCCTTTTCTCATCATGCTGCGCGAAGGGCTTGAAGCCGCGCTGATAGTCAGCCTGATAGCCAGCTATCTCAAACGCACCCAGCGCACCCAATGGTTTCCCGCGATGTGGGCTGGCGTGTTTATTGCCGCCGGGCTCTGTCTGGGCCTGGGTCTGTTCATCAATGCCACCACCGGTGAGTTCCCGCAGAAAGAGCAGGAGCTGTTTGAGGGCATCGTGGCGTTGATTGCGGTGGTGATCCTCACCTCAATGGTTTTCTGGATGCGCAAAGTCGCCCGCAACATCAGGGTCGAGCTTGAACAGGCGGTCGATCAGGCGCTGCAACGCTCAGGTCGTGGCGGTCTGGCACTGGTGCTGATGGTGTTTCTTGCCGTGGCGCGCGAAGGGCTGGAGTCGGTGTTCTTCCTGCTGGCGGCGTTTACCCAGGATGTCGGTTATGCGCCGCCGATTGGCGCAGTGCTGGGTCTGGCAACCGCGGTCGTGCTGGGCATGCTGCTCTACTGGGGCGGTATCCGTCTTAACATGGCCCATTTCTTCCGCTGGACCAGCGTATTCATCCTGTTTGTCGCCGCGGGTCTGGCAGCGGGCGCCATCCGCGCCTTCCACGAAGCGGGTTTATGGAATCGCTTTCAGGATGTCGCCTTCGATCTCAGCAATACCTTATCGACCCATTCGCTGTTCGGCACCCTGCTGGAAGGGGTGCTGGGTTATCAGGAGTCCCCAAGCGTCAGTGAAGTGACCGTTTACTTTGCCTACCTGATCCCGGCGCTGATTCTGTTCTTTATGCCTGCGCGTTCTGCTGCGTCGGCCACTGTGTAATTTGACATTTAACGGGCGCATCTTACGCCTGCAACATGATAGGGAAAGAGAGATGACAATGCGTTTCCGCCGCAAGGCACTGCTGCTTCCTCTGCTGGCAATCTCCGCAACGGCGGCCGCGGCGGTTCCTCAGGTTACCGTAAGCGTCACCGACAAGCAGTGCGAGCCGATGAGCTTAACGGTCAAGGCCGGTAAGACCCAGTTCCTGATTAAAAACAACAGCCAGAAAGCGCTGGAGTGGGAGATCCTCAAAGGCGTGATGGTGGTTGAAGAGCGTGAGAATATCGCGCCGGGCTTCAGTCAGAAACTGACCGCCAATCTGGAGGCGGGCGAATATGAGATGACCTGTGGGCTGCTGAGCAATCCAAAAGGCAAGCTGATTGTGCAAGCCGGTGAGGGTGCGGCAAAAAGTGGCACCTCAGCACGTATGCAGCTGGAAGGCCCGATCACCGAATACAAAGCCTATGTGACCGATCAGGTGAAACAGCTGGTGAGCAACACCCAGGCCTTTACTGACGCCGTTAAAGCGGGTGACGTTGAAAAAGCCAAAGCGCTGTTTGCTCCGACCCGTCAGTATTATGAGCGCATTGAGCCGATTGCTGAGCTCTTCTCCGATCTCGACGGCAGCATTGACGCCCGTGAAGATGACTATGAGAAAAAAGCGGCCGATCCTAAGTTCACCGGTTTCCACCGTCTGGAGAAAGCGCTGTTTGCTGATAACAGCACGAAAGGCATGGCGGACTACGCTGAGCAGCTGAATAAAGATGTGAAAGATTTACAGGTGCGCATCAGCGAACTGGCCTTCCCGCCAGCCAAAGTGGTCGGCGGCGCAGCCGGCCTGATTGAAGAGGTCGCTTCCAGCAAAATTTCCGGTGAAGAAGATCGCTACAGCCGGACTGACCTGTGGGACTTCCAGGCGAATATTGATGGCGCGCAGAAAATTGTCGATCTGCTGCGACCCATGGTAAGCAAAGCGAACCCGCAGTTGCTGGCTAAAGTTGACGCCAACTTCAAAAAAGTGGATGCGATCCTGAGTAAGTACCGCACCCAAACCGGTTTTGAATCCTATGAGAAACTGACCAGCGCCGACCGTAACGCGCTGAAAGGACCGATCACCGCACTGGCGGAAGATCTTTCATTACTTCGTGGCACCCTGGGTCTGGATTAATCATGAGTCGCAAGGAAGATGACGCGCAGCCTGCGCGTCGTCGGTTACTAAAAGGGCTGGGGCTGCTGGGTGGCGCGGCAGCGCTGGGCGGCGGCTGTCCGTTCCATGCAGCCGCCGCCGACAGCTTTTCGCCGGGTACGGTTACGCCGCAGGCCCGACAGCAGATGCAGCCGTTTTATGGTCAGCATCAGGCAGGTATCACGACGCCACAGCAGGCATCGATGATGCTGGTGGCGTTTGATCTGCTCAGCAGCGATAGAACGGAGCTGGTGCGTCTGTTCCAGTTGCTGACCCAGCGTATTGCCTTTCTGACCATGGGCGGTCCGGCACCGGTAGTCACCAATCCGCGGTTGCCGCCAATGGATTCCGGCATTCTTGGGGCGACTATCGCGCCTGATAATCTGACGATTACCGTGTCGGTCGGCAATTCACTGTTTGATGAACGCTTTGGTCTGGCGCCGCACAAACCGAAAAAATTGCAGCCGATGACTCGCTTTCCCAATGATTCGCTGGATGCCAGTCAGTGTCATGGCGATCTGCTGTTGCAGCTCTGTGCCAACACTCAGGATACGGTGATTCATGCCCTGCGGGATATCATCAAGCATACGCCTGACCTGCTTGGCGTACGCTGGCGGCGCGAAGGCTTTATCTCCGATCACGCCGCGCGCAGTCAGGGGCAGGAGACCCCGATCAACCTGCTGGGTTTCAAAGATGGCACCGCCAATCCGGATACCCACAACCCTGCTCTGATGAATCAACTGCTGTGGGTGACAGACGATCAGGACGAACCGGTCTGGGCGCGCAATGGCAGCTATCAGGCTGTACGGTTAATCCGCTTTCACGTCGAAATGTGGGATCGCACGCCGCTGGGCGAGCAACAGACTATCTTTGGTCGCGAGAAATTAAGTGGCGCGCCGCTGGGGATGCAGCATGAGCGCGACGTTCCGGATTACGCCCGTGATCCGGACGGCGAAGTGATTGCGCTGGATGCGCACATCCGTCTTGCCAACCCCCGCACGCCAGAGACGGCAAGCAGCCTGATGCTGCGGCGCGGCTACAGTTACTCCGCGGGTATCTCTGCATCGGGACAGCTGGAGATGGGGTTGCTGTTCGTCTGCTATCAGCACGATCTGGAACGCGGCTTTCTCACGGTGCAGCGGCGCCTGAACGGCGAAGCGCTGGAAGAATATATCCGGCCTTTTGGCGGCGGTTACTTTTTTGTTTTGCCCGGTATACCAGACGCCAGCCATTATTTAGCGCAGTCGTTGCTGGAAGCCTGATTAAAATTCAACCACTCTGGGCGTACCTGTTCTGGTCGCCCACGTTTTACGGTTTTCGTGCTTTGCTGACTGAGGTTAAACTGAGTTTTAGCGGTGGTCTGGCATATATAAAATAAGCTAATTCACTGTAATAAAACGCTTTTACATTTTGCCTTAAAAGAAATACATACACGTGATTAGCAATTCTTTTGCCAGCAGGTAAAATTACTATTGCAAAGGCCCAACAAAATGGTGCACTTTATTAAACAGGCGTAATCGGATGTGTTGATGTATCACACTGGAGTTCGCGCATGGGTCGAGTCTTTAATGGAAAGTCACTGTCAGTAAATAGATTGCGCCTGACCGCGAGGGCAATTCTGCCTCGTTATTTCTTCCTTCCTTCAACCATCTCTTTTGTCTTATCGCATCCTGTTTTATCCGGTGTTCAGCTACGCTATTGCGCTGCTGCATACCCACTATCCTGTCCTGTCATGGCTCAAAAGGAAGCCAACTGAAACCTCTAAAGCGTTCACGTTATCGCAACGGGCCACCGGCCTGACGCAGGAAATGAAACCAACTGAAAGGTGCCACTATGGGAAGACAGAAAGCAGTGATCAAAGCGCGTCGTGAAGCAAGAAGAGTGCTTCGTAGTGACTCAAGAAGTCATCGTCAGCGTGAAGAAGAGTCGGTCACTTCGCTGGTGCATATGAGTGGACTGGATGCCATTGGCATGGCGCGCGATACGCGTGACCGGTTGCCAATTGAAGCCCGTAATGAAGCTCAGGCGCACTATCTTAACGCCATAGAGAGAAAACAGCTGATCTTCGCAACCGGTGAAGCCGGGTGCGGTAAAACCTGGATCAGTGCCGCAAAAGCGGCTGAGGCCCTGATTAATAAGGATATCGACAGGATTATCGTTACGCGCCCGGTACTGCAGGCAGATGAGGATCTGGGATTCCTTCCCGGCGATATTTCTGAGAAATTCGCGCCTTATTTCCGCCCGGTTTATGACATTCTGGTTAAACGTCTTGGCGCATCCTTTATGCAATATTGTCTGCGTCCGGAAATTGCCAAGGTAGAGATTGCACCGTTCGCCTATATGCGTGGTCGCACTTTCGAAAATGCTGTGGTAATTCTGGACGAGGCGCAGAACGTCACCGCCGCGCAGATGAAAATGTTCCTGACCCGACTGGGCGAAAACGTCACGGTCATTGTTAACGGCGATATTACCCAGTGCGACTTGCCCGCTGGGGTGCCTTCCGGTCTCGCAGACGCGCTGGCGCGTTTCGAAGAGGACGAGATGGTTGGCATTGTACGCTTCGGCAAAGAAGATTGTGTGCGTTCTGCGCTGTGTCAGCGCACCCTGCACGCGTATAGCTAGCGTTTGATTGAGTAGAAGTGTAGCGCCCAAACCCGGCTCCGGCCGGGTTTTCTTATTGTGGGGCAGCGGCTGCGCACGTGGTCGTTCCCCGGCGGGAGTTATTACGCTCTCTCAGAGTGAAATATGCAAAAAAAAGAGCCTGAACAAAAGTTCAGGCTCTTCTTTGAAGATGGCGGTGAGAGAGGGGTTCGAACCCTCGATACGTTGCCGTATACACACTTTCCAGGCGTGCTCCTTCAGCCACTCGGACACCTCACCAGATTTACTTCGCTGACCGCGATGGGTCAACGGGGCGGTACTATAGGGAGTCGGTTGAAAACGGTCAAGCACTATTTTTCTCTTTTGATCTATTCGCTTAAGCTCTGAACGAATCGATTTACTGCGGCATAAAACCCGCCGTTTTACCGGCCACATCCCGTCATCCTGATGAGCCCGGTCAGGTGAGTTTTATTGCAGCAAATAAACCGGGGCGGCGTTCTCACCCTCGTTACTGGTCAGACGCTGCCCCGACTGATGCCGGAATCAGCTCTTTACTCTGTTAGCGAAACTTTTCCGCAGCTTCTGCAGTTTCGGTGGAATGACCGCCATGCAGTAGCCGTTGCGCTGGCCCGCGCCTTCCCAGTAATCCTGATGATAAGCTTCAGCGGGATACCACTCTTTCAGCGGCTCAATAGTGGTCACCACCGGCACATCATGGTCAGCCTGAGCGCGGGCAATGGCGGCGCGTGCCTCCGCTTCCTGCTCTGCATTGGCCGGGAAAATGGCGGAACGATACTGGGTGCCAATATCATTACCCTGACGGTTAAGCTGGGTCGGATCATGCGTCACAAAGCTGATATCCAGCAGATCGCCAAAGCTGACTTTCTCCGGGTCGAAGCCAATGCGGATCGCTTCTGCATGACCGGTCGCACCGCTGCAGACCTGCTCATAAGTCGGATTAGGACGGGCACCACCGGTATAACCGCTTTCCACCGACTCTACGCCGATCACATCCTTAAATACCGCTTCGGTACACCAGAAACAGCCGCCAGCGATAACTGCGTATTCGATTGCCATAATAATTTACTCCTGTCAGGTCGAAAGAGGTGAATGGGGGCGCGGCAGAGCGCTTTCAACTAGATCAGCATCTCCGGTTTAAAATCGCCGCTCTTATCCAGTATTTTGTCGCTCATCACGCTGAACCGGCCTTCGCCAGTGTAGTGCAGGGTAGTGGGGTATTCCGGCTGCTCGGCAACGTGCGCTTTAACAATCTCAAAAATAAACAGGTTGTAGTTAGCGACCATCGAATCGTCATAAAGCTGACACTCAAAGCTGGCAAAACATTCGGCAATCATCGGCGCGCCAACCACCTGAGCGGGTTCCGGCGTCAGGCCAAATGCCTCAAACTTATCAATGCTGTCGCCGTGGCTGTTGCCGATTGCCACAACTTCATCAATCAGCGAGGCAGAAGGAATGTTCAGCACGCACTGACCGCTGTTGCGTATAAGCTCATGGCTGTGGTTCATACCGGCAATCATGCAGCCAACCAGTGACGGAGAAAACTCCAGCACCGTGTGCCAGCCGAGCGTCATGATGTCATGTTGATCTTTGTACTGCGAACTGAGCAGCAGCACCGGTCCGGGCTCAAGGTATTTGCGGGCTTTGCTGACCGGAAAAGCATATTTGTGCATGCGTTGGCTCATGGCGTAACTCCTGAAACGGAACGTAGCCATTAAGTGTAGAGCACCGGGCGCATGCAGCAGGCGTGTCAGCGGGCAGAAATGCGAGGTTGATGGCGGCGTCTGGCAGCGCAGACATTTTTAGCGGCAGTGTCGCGAGCTTAAGGTTTCCTTAATATGCAATCGCGATACTGCCTGCTTTAACTGAGGATGATGCTATGAAAACTGCTCCTGTTGCCCTGTCTGTGACTGCTCCGCGTCCGATGAGTGAATATGCTGCACTGCTGATTGCCGCAGCTACGGTCGTTCTGTTCCTCTCCGCCTGGTTCAGCGCTTAAAACTTCACCACGGCACGACAACCGCTTCGGTCGCGGCGGTTCTCTAAGAAAAACTGAAACCGGTGTAACTGGACGATGCGGCTGACGATGCTCAGCCCGAGTCCGATACCGCCGTAGCGACTGTCCATCCGGATAAACGCTTTACTCAGCTCGCCACTTTTACTCTCATCAATTCCCGGGCCCTGATCTTCCACCACCAGCATCAGCTGAGGAGTTAACACCAGCTGCACACTGATGGTGCTGTTATCCGGGCTGTAGCGATGGGCGTTCTCCACCAGGTTACGCAGCAACATCTTCAGCAGCGTGGCATCACCACGCACAAACTGCTCCTGCGGCAGATCGAGCACCAGCGTCTGCTGATGCGCCTCCAGCATAATACTCAGCTCTGCCTCCATTGGCAGGATCACATCTTCAATCAGCCCCACGTTCTGATAGGTGCCAGAGGTAAAGGACTGTCCGGCGCGCGCCAGATTCAGCAGCTGCGACACACTGTGCGTCATCTGATCCAGGCGCTGCACCAGCGGCTGAACTTTGACATCGCTGTTACGTTCGATTAACTCCAGATGCAGCCGCAATCCCGCCAGCGGCGTGCGCAGCTCATGTGCCACGTCGGCAGTGAATAACCGTTCGCGCTCCAGACTGCTGTTCAGACGCGCGACCAGCTGGTTTATCGCCTGCGTCACCGCATCGATCTCCTGAACCTGACTGTGGCAGGCGACGGGATCAAGATTCTCTTCGCTGCGACTCTCCAGTTCACGCTGCAGCTGATAAAGCGGCCGGGTAATCCACTTCACCGCCTGATAGCAGAGCAGCAGCGTCAGGGTAATCATCACCAGACTCGGCACCGCCAGGCTGGCTACCGCTTCATGCACTTCACGCTTAACGTGACTGTCCATGTTGCGCTTCTGCAGCTGCGCTTCCACCAGAAACTGAATCTGCTCTTTGCTCTCATGCCACAGCCAGACCACGCTGATCACCTGGAAAACCAGCAGGATCAGACCGATGGTCAGGATGAGACGAAAGCGCATACTGCGATGATCGAAACGTCTTATCATGTTGCCTCACGAATGCCATCCTGCGTCACCAGCGCATAGCCAAAACCGCGCACGGTGCGGATAGCGCTTTTGCCGATTTTGTCGCGTAGATTATGGATATGCACTTCCAGGGTATTAGTAGAAGGCTCGGTCTCCCAGTTATAGATATCCTGGTAGAGAATTTCACGGTGAACCGGATTCCCGGCCTTGAGCATCAGCCGTGACAGAATCGCAAACTCTTTGGGTGTCAGATCCAGCAGTACGTCGCTGAGCGTAATCTGGCGATGGGTCATATCCAGCGCCAGCGCACCCACTCTGACATGACTGTCGCCCTGATTGACGTGGCGGCGGATCAGCGCGCGGATCCGCGCCAGCAACTCATCCAGCGAGAACGGTTTGATGAGATAGTCGTCGGCGCCTGCGTCGAGTCCGGCAATGCGTTCGCTGATGGTGTCGCGTGCGGTCAGGATCAGCACGGGTGTCATCTTCTTCTGCCGCCGCAGTCGTATCAGAAAATGCAGTCCATCTTCATCCGGCAGGCCAAGATCCAGCACCACCAGGCTATACAGGCCGCTGGCGAAATGCGCTTCAGCATCCCGCACCCGCGTAACGCCATCACAGACATAGCCTTCCCCTTCCAGCGCCAGCATCAGACCCTGCAGCAACAGGGCATCATCTTCAACAATCAGTATCTTCATTAAGGTTGGCTCCGACACGACGTCAAAATATCATCCGCAGGCACATATTCGTGGGTCGCGGTGCCGGTTAATCCCAGCATGGTTGAAAACAGATTATCCTGTGAAAAATCGTCTGTCGCCGCCAGTTTATTCAGACAGCCGCGATTAACCGCATAACGTTTCTGATAATCATCGGAGAGCCAGATCAGCAACGGCACATGTTTCTGGGTGTCCGGCGCGATAGCATAGGGCAGGCCATGCAGGTAAGCACCATTTTCACCCAGGGATTCACCGTGGTCAGACAGATAGACCAGGCTGGTGGTGAAGCGGTCCTGATGCGCACGCAGTACGTTAATGGCTTTATCGACGATGTGATCCACATTGACCAGCGTGTTGTCATAGGTGTTGATCAACTGTTGTTGCGAACAGTCCTGGATCTGGTTGGTGTCACAGGTCGGTTCAAACTGACGAAACTGTGGCGGATAGCGATGGCTGTAAGTCGGGCCATGACTGCCAATGGTGTGCAGCACAATCACCGCGTTGCCTTTTAACTGACCAATGTACTCATCCAGACCGTGGAACAGCACGTCGTCGTAGCACTCACCATCAATACACATGCCGGGCAGGTTCAGGCTGGTCATGTCCTGATGCGGAACGCGATCGCAGGCCCCTTTACAGCCTCCATCGTTCTCATTCCACAACACGCTGATCCCGGCGCGCTGAATAATATCCAGCAAT
This sequence comes from Pantoea sp. BJFS-204, assembly GCF_049310725.1. NCBI lineage: Bacteria > Pseudomonadati > Pseudomonadota > Gammaproteobacteria > Enterobacterales > Erwiniaceae > Pantoea > Pantoea sp. BJFS-204. The sequence continues at coordinate 735,282 of NZ_JBMOWE010000001.1, forward strand.
CCCTCCTGATGGGCGGCCAGCACATCATCATAGTGGGCGCGCGGCATATTGGAGAACATGCAGGGCACGGAAACCGCCGTCGCCGTTCCGCACGAGGTGGTGTGCGGGAAGTAGATCACATTATCTTTGGCCAGTAAGGGGTTGGTCAGACGACCATAACCGCCCAGCGAGAAATTTTGCGCACGCGAGGTCTCACCCAGCACCAGAATCGTCAGATTCGGTTTGCCACTGCTGCGGCTGGGCTGCAGGTGCGCATCTTCACCGATACGAATCAGCGGCGCGTTCTGCAACTGCTCATGCTTATACCAGGAGAGCGTCGCCGCGATGCTGTTAGAGGGGCTCAGCGCTTTTACCAGTTCGCGGTTGTTACGGAACAGCGAAGCGTAATCTTTATAAAAGAGCAGGGCGATCAGCACAATCAGCGCCGCTGACAGCAATACGCTGAGCAGTCGCGCCAGCACGCCACGCCACTGCTGTTTTTTGATTCGCGGCCAGAACAGCAGCAACGTCATCAGCACGCCCGAGGTGAGCAGGGTTACAAGCAGCTGTGGCGTAATCAGCGCAAAGGATTCCGAGGCGGTGGTATCCATCATGTTGGTGATCATCGAGCGATCGACCACGATGTTATAGGTGTGAATAAAGAACTGTGCCGAGGCGGAGAGCAGAATAAACAGCGCGGCCAGCAGCCGATCCAGCCAGATAAACGAGGCCAGCGTAATCACGATATTGATCACGCTAAAGGCGACCAGCGGCATCGATAAAAAGACCAGCGTGGTGTGCAGGTCGTTCAGCGGCATCACCGCCAGCACCTGACGGTAATAGGCAACGTTAAGGAAAACCGCGATGTAAACCGCAGCCAGAATCAGCAACGTAAGGCGGCTAATCAGCGGCCTCTTCAGGGTAAACGCCATGTGAGCAGGAACCAGAGTAATAAAAGTGTCACGAGAATGCGCTTTCAATATTAGGAATACCTTAAGAAGCTTAAGGTTTGAGGAGTGCCGACTCTGCCGGGTGCGATACGTGCGTGACTCCAGTCAGCAGCGGATCGTGTCTGGCCTGATCAGCGGAAGCGAAGCAGAATTGAATGGCGCTTATATGCTGACTTAACCGCAGCGGCTGGCATGAAACCTGCATCTTTCTGGCATAACCCCTGTTAATGACTACACTTACTGTGAAGATGTTCTCAGTTAGCCAGTATTGTCAGCAATGCGCTTGCAAGTTTGAGGAGAGTGACCTATCCCGTTACCGCGTTTTATCCCTCAATCACCGCTTTATCAGAATTTCCCGCTTGCTGACCTGACTGCGTCAGGACATTCTTGTTTTAACTCAATGTTTTATTAAAATTCGATTTTCAGGAGAAGTAACGTGACCCAAGCGGCAGACACCCATGCCAGGTACCCGACATTAAGCGGCGGGCAGTACGCCTTCTTTTTTGATGTCGACGGCACGCTGGCAGCGATTCAGTCCCGTCCCGAAGCGGTATTTATTCCTGAGCAGGTCATCGCGCAACTGCAGCATCTCTCTGCACTCTCGCAGGGCGCGCTTGCGCTGGTCTCCGGCAGACCCATAGAACAACTCGATGCGCTGGCCGCTCCCTGGTACGGTCCGGCTGCGGGCGTACATGGTGCTGAGCGCCGTGATGCAGAGGGTAATCTGCAACGCATCAGCCTGCCGGTCGAGGTGGAGCAATCGCTCAGGGCGGAATTGCAGGATGCCATGGCATCCTGGCCTGGCACCCAGCTGGAGGTAAAAGGCATGGCTTTCGCACTTCACTACCGCCAGGCGATGCAGCATGAGCAGGATGTGATGCGACTGGCTGAACAGTCAGTAAAACGTTTTCCCGGACTGGCGCTTCAGCCGGGGAAATGTGTGGTAGAGATTAAACCGGCAGGTATCGATAAAGGCGCCGCAATCAGCGACTTTATGCAGCAGCCCCCTTTTGCCGGACGTACGCCGGTCTTTATTGGCGACGATCTGACGGATGAGAAGGGCTTTCTGGCCGTGAACGCACGGCAGGGCGTCTCGATCAAAGTCGGAGAAGGTTCCACCCAGGCCCATTATCGGCTTCATGATGTCGATGCGGTTTACGGCTGGCTGGAAAGAACATTATTACTATCAGATCAAGACAACGTCGGTAAGGAGTTTAGGTTATGAGTCGTTTAGTGGTTGTATCTAACCGTGTCGCCATGCCCGATGGGTCAAAAACCAGCGCTGGCGGTTTGGCCGTCGGTATTCTCGATGCACTGAAAAGCACCGGTGGACTGTGGTTTGGCTGGAACGGTGAAATCAGCGAGTACACAGGCGAAGAGGTGGAAGAAGTCACGGTTCAGGAACATGAGGGTATTGAGTATGCCTCGTTCCCGCTGAGCCAGAACGATTACGATCTCTACTATTGCCAGTTCTCAAACACTGTCATCTGGCCCGCATTCCATTATCGCCTTGACCTGGTTCAGTTCCAGCGGGAAGCCTGGGAAGGGTATTGCGACGTTAACGATGCGGTGGCACAGCGTTTAAAACCGCTGATCAAGCCGGATGATATTGTCTGGATCCACGATTATCACTTTTTACCGTTTGCAGCCGCGCTGCGTCGGGCGGGCATTAATAACCGCATCGGCTTCTTCCTGCATATTCCGTTCCCGACGCCTGAAATATTTAATGCGCTGCCGCCGCACAAAGAGTTGCTGGAAATGCTGTGCGAATATGACCTGCTGGGTTTCCAGACCGAATCGGATCGGGTGGCCTTCCTCGACAGCGTCAGCCAGCTCACTCAACTGCAGAATAAGGGCGACAAAAAACATCGCGCCTTTGGCAACACCTTTATGACTGAGGTTTATCCCATCGGGATTGAGCCAGACAGTATTAAAGAGATGGCCGAAGGGCCGCTGCCACCGAAAATGGCCGCCATGAAGAAAGAGCTGGGCGATGCACGCAATATTATTGCCTGCGAACGTCTCGACTATTCCAAAGGTCTGCCTGAGCGTTTTCTTGCCTATGAAGCGCTGCTGGAGAACTTCCCGCAGCATCGCGGCAAAATCCGCTACTCGCAGATTGCTCCGACCTCGCGCGGCGATGTGCAGGCGTATCAGGATATTCGTCATCAGCTGGAAACCGAAGCAGGGCGCATCAACGGTAAATACGGTACGCTGGGCTGGACCCCGCTCTACTACCTTAACCAGCATTTTGACCGTCGCCTGCTGATGAAAATCTTCCGCCTGACCGATGTTGGTCTGGTCACGCCGCTGCGTGATGGTATGAACCTGGTGGCGAAAGAGTACGTGGCTGCGCAGGACCCGGATGATCCCGGTGTACTGGTGCTGTCGCGCTTTGCGGGTGCGGCTAACGAGCTCACCTCCGCGCTGATTGTAAATCCGTATGACCGTGATGAAGTGGCCGCCGCGCTGGATAGGGCGATTACTATGCCGCGTACCGAAAGGATTTCACGCTACAACGACATGATGGCGGTATTGCGTAAAAATGATATTACCGCCTGGCGTGAAGGCTTCCTGAAAGACCTGGAACGCATTGAACCGCGCAGCGTTGACCACAACACGGTTAACAAGGTCGCGACCTTCCCAAAACTCGCCTGATATCTCTTCTGACTCAGGTTATGAAAGCAGCGGCGCCTCTACGGCGTCGCTGCTTTTTTTTTGGCCCAGGTCACAGAAAACTCGCCTGCTATCTGTTAATAACCGTTTGCTACGATTCTACGCTGATAACGTCAGTGGCTGCCCGGAGTGGCCCGATAAATGCAGGTAAGCCCGGAAATCCCCGTCCTGTCAGCCCCTGCCGCTTTCTTTACCTTCTTTACTCAAGTTTCTCTTCAGGCTGCCGATAGTGATAGTGCCAACGCATAACCCTTCGTTAATTCATTCGACTTTCTTATATAACCCCTTGTTACAGTGGGAATCAGAGTCTGTACACCCGGTCACCACTGTTAACGCCAGGTTGCCAGAAATCTGACCTGCTGCCGTATAAACCTTAACGATTTCATTACTCACCCTCTGCGATACTCCCCTTAAGTAACTAATTTAAAAGCAAATAACCGCACGTCGCAGCAGCATAATATGCTGATAACCTTTCTTTGGGTGGTTCTAAATAGGGTGTTAAAACGATTAACACCCGATATTCATTCCGGACTGCGCAAAGCGTCGAATAGCGATGCTTTTACCCCCTATTAAACCTTTCTCAGGACCAATTGGACTTAAAATCGGGCTTTTTTGCTCAAAAAATGACCAGTCGGTAAGTAATGGTAAAGGGTTGCTGAAGAAATTTGCGTTAAAAGTGTGATCTGCGTCACACTTTATCTAAAATTTCACATCACTGTCGTTGTATGTCGAAATCAGACGATATAGATTTGCGTTGTTTTCGGAATAGTCCTAAAAAATGTAAGAAGACGTCACGGAAGATGTCCAGAACTCGAAAATAAAATGGCATGGATTTTCGACCTTCGGTGGGTCTGAAACCCACACAAAAATGGAAGGCGAAAACGGTGACATTAACGTTACGTGAAGTTTTTTTTGCCATCTTTTGATTTAACAAACAGCAGCTCGAACCGCAGATTTATTCTGCGATACAGTTACGTCGCATCTCTCAGGATGGAAAAATAATGGGCACCTCTGAAGTACTGAAACATATTTACGATCTCAACTTGTCTTATTTACTGCTTGCGCAGCGTTTAATTAACCAGGATAAAGCTTCTGCAATGTTTCGCCTCGGAATTGACGAGAAAATGGCGAATGCATTATCTGAATTAACATTGCCTGAGATGGTAAAAATGGCGGAAACCAATCAACTGGTTTGCCAGTTTCGTTTTACCGATAGCAGCACCATTAATCGCCTGACGCAGGAATCACGCGTGGATGATTTACAACAAATCCACACCGGTATTTTATTATCGAGCCGTTTACTGCGTAATGCGTCTAAAGATGATGCACCTGCTAAAAAGAGAGCAATGTCATGAGTGAGAAAAGTATTGTTCAGGAAGCACGTGATATTCATCTCGCGATGGAGCTCATTACATTAGGTGCCCGCTTACAGATGCTTGAGAGCGAAACCCAACTGAGCCGCGGTCGTCTCATTAAGCTCTATAAAGAATTACGTGGCAGTCCGCCACCGAAAGGTATGCTGCCGTTCTCTACGGACTGGTTTATGACGTGGGAGCAGAACATTCATGCTTCTATGTTCTGTAACGCCTGGAAGTTTTTGCTGAAAACCGGGTTGTGCAGCGGCGTCGATGCCGTGATTAAAGCTTACCGCCTGTATCTTGAACAGTGTCCTCAATCGGACGAGGGCCCGCTGTTGGCGCTGACTCGTGCCTGGACCCTGGTCCGATTCGTTGATAGCGGTATGCTGGAACTGGCAGATTGTAAAAGCTGCAACGGCAGCTTTATTAATCATGCGCATCAGCCGGTTGGCAGCTTTACCTGCAGCCTGTGCCAGCCACCATCACGGGCAGTAAAAAGACGTAAACTTTCTGCAGAACCTGCCGATATGTTTCCACAACTGCTGGATGAACAGGTTAAACACGCCGTTTAAGTTTGTTCGCACTGTGGAAGCCATCCAGCAGCGGTTAATACCGCTGCTTTTTTTTTGCTTGCGGTTCAGGAATAACATCTGCGGCTATCTGGCTTAACTTCCACCAACACGTTACGGACGTAAGGATTTTTTTGTGCTGATAATTATAGGTTACCTGATTGTTTTAGGCTCCGTGTTGGGCGGATATGCGCTGGTAGGTGGCCATCTGGGCGCGCTTTATCAGCCAGCCGAATTATTAATGATCGGCGGTGCCGGTGCCGGTGCTTTTTTAGTCGGCAACAACGGTAAGTCGATTAAAAAAACGCTGAAGGCGCTGCCTAAATTATTTCGCGGCTCCAAGTACAACAAAGCGGTTTACATGGATTTGATGGCGCTGCTTTATCGCCTGATGGCGAAGTCGCGTCAGCAGGGTATGTTATCGCTGGAACGCGATATTGAAGATCCCAGCCAGAGTGAAATTTTTGCTAATTATCCCCGCATTCTTGCCGATAAACAGTTAGTGGATTTTATTACTGACTATTTACGCCTGATGGTGAGCGGCAACATGAACGCTTTTGAAATCGAAGCGTTGATGGATGAAGAGATTGAGACCTACGAACACGAGTGTGACGTACCAGCGCAAAGTATTGCTGCAGTGGGTGATGGTCTTCCGGCATTCGGTATCGTCGCCGCGGTAATGGGCGTGGTCCATGCACTGGCTTCGGCCGATCGTCCAGCCGCTGAACTCGGTGCGCTGGTCGCGCATGCGATGGTGGGCACCTTCCTGGGCATCCTGCTGGCCTACGGGTTTGTCTCTCCACTCTCGTCAGTGCTGCGTCAGAAGTGTGCGGAAACCACCAAGATGATGCAGTGCATTAAGGTGACATTGCTGTCGAGCCTGAATGGTTACGCGCCGCAGATTGCGGTGGAATTTGGTCGTAAGACGCTCTATTCCGCCGAGCGTCCGTCGTTCAGCGAACTGGAAGAGCACGTACGTAACGCCAAGAACCCGGCTAAACAGACTTCAGACGAGGCTTCATGAAACACGGCAATCGCCCGATTGTGCTGATCAAAAAGCGCAAACATAAAGGCCATGAAGGCAGCCACGGATCGTGGAAGATTGCCTACGCCGACTTTATGACGGCGATGATGGCCTTTTTTATGGTGATGTGGCTGCTCTCAATCGCCAACCCGCAGGAGCTGGTGCAGATAGCAGACTACTTCAAAACACCGCTGAAGGTAGCGATTACCGGCGGGGCGCGCAGCAGCGACAGCGAGAGCCCGATCCCCGGCGGCGGTGATGATCCGACCAAAAAGATTGGCGAAGTGAACAAAGTCGTCGATATGGACGCCCAGAAACGCAAGCTGGATGAGATTCGCCTTAACCGGCTGCGTGAAAAGCTCGACCAGCTGATTGAAGCGGATCCGCGTCTGAAAGCGCTGCGCCCGCATCTGATCATCAACATGGTGGAAGAGGGGCTGCGTATTCAGATTATCGACAGCCAGAATCGCCCGATGTTTAAGACCGGTCGGGCCGAGGTTGAGCCCTATATGCGCGATATTCTGCGTGCGATAGCGCCAGTCCTTAACGACATTCCGAACCGCATCAGCCTGGCCGGACATACCGATGATTTTCAGTATGCCAGCGGTGACAAAGGCTACAGCAACTGGGAACTGTCGACAGACCGTGCTAACGCCTCACGCCGTGAACTGGTGATGGGCGGCTTAGACAGCGGAAAAATTTTACGGGTGTTGGGTATGGCCGACACCATGCGCCTGAAAAATCGTGGCGGTAATGACGCCGTTAACCGCCGCATCAGCCTGCTGGTGTTGAACCACGACACCGAAGCGGCAATAGAAAAAGAGAACGCAGAAAGTGATGCCGTCCAGATCAGCGATCCGGCGGCCATTGAACAGATTACCGCACCTGCAACACCAGGCGGCGCGGTGAATACAGCAGCCCCCTCACAGCCGAGGTGATTCCCGTGAGTATGGACATCAGCGATTTTTACCAGACGTTTTTTGATGAAGCCGATGAGCTATTAGCGGATATGGAACAACACCTGTTGGGCTTAGACCCGCAGGAGCCAGATTCGGAACAGCTTAACGCCATCTTCCGTGCCGCTCACTCCATTAAGGGTGGGGCCGGAACCTTTGGTTTTACGGTATTACAGGAAACGACTCATATCCTGGAAAACATTCTGGATGGTGCTCGTCGCGGCGAGATGCAGCTCAGCACCGACATCATCAACCTGTTTTTGGAAACCAAAGATATTATGCAGGAACAGCTCGATGCTTATAAAACCGCGCAGGAGCCTAACGCGGAGAGCTTCAAATATATCTGTGAAGCGCTGCGCCAGCTGGCGCTAGAGGCCAAAGGTCTGCCGGTTGATGTTCCGGCCAGTGTTGCCACTGCCAGCGCAGAACCGGCCAGCACCAGCGGCCTGCGTGTACAGCTGATCGATCTCAAAGAGAAAGAGGTCGATCTGATGCTGGAAGAGATGAGTAATCTCGGCACCCTGACCAACGTACAGAAAGGCAGCACCACGCTGGATGTCTGCATTGATGGCGTCGGTAAAGATGACATCGTGGCGGTGCTCTGCTTCGTCATCGACGAAGCACAGATCCGCTTCCCGGCAGCAGACGAAGCCGTTGCCGCGCCAGCTGCTGTTGCAGCCGAGGCCGAACCGGTGGTGGAAGACGTTCACACCGCCACCGTCACCGAACTGCCGGTGGCCGCAGTGAAGCGTGAAAGTAAGCGCGTCGCGGCACCTGCCAAATCGAGCGAATCCACCAGCATCCGTGTTGCGGTGGAGAAAGTCGATCAGCTGATCAACCTGGTGGGCGAACTGGTGATTACCCAGTCAATGCTCGCTCAGCGTTCCGGCGAACTCGATCCGGTCGCGCACGGCGACCTGCTGAACAGCATGGGTCAGCTGGAGCGTAACGCCCGCGATCTGCAGGAATCGGTGATGTCGATTCGTATGATGCCAATGGAATATGTCTTCAGCCGCTTCCCGCGTCTGGTGCGTGACCTGGCCAGCAAACTCGGCAAAGAGGTCGAACTGACGCTGCTGGGCAGCTCAACCGAACTCGATAAGAGCCTGATTGAGCGCATCATCGATCCATTAACGCACCTGGTGCGTAACAGCCTTGACCACGGTATCGAAACGCCAGAGAAACGTCTGGTGGCCGGTAAAGTGGCAACCGGTAACCTGACGCTTTCAGCGGAACATCAGGGCGGCAACATCTGCATTGAAGTGTCTGATGATGGTGCCGGTCTGAACCGTGAACGTATTCTGGCTAAAGCCCTCTCATCGGGCCTGCCGGTTCACGAGAACATGAGCGACGAAGAGGTCGGCATGCTGATCTTCGCACCGGGCTTCTCCACCGCAGAGCAGGTGACGGATGTTTCAGGACGCGGCGTCGGTATGGACGTGGTGAAACGAAATATTCAGGAGATGGGCGGTCACGTCGAAATCGCCTCGAAGCAGGGCAAAGGCACCACCATTCGTATCCTGCTGCCGCTGACCCTGGCCATCCTTGATGGGATGTCCGTTCGTGTGGCCGATGAAGTCTTTATTCTGCCGCTGAATGCGGTGATGGAGTCGCTGCAACCGCGCGCCGAAGAGCTGAAACCGCTGGCCGGTGGCGAGTGCGTGCTGGAAGTGCGTGGCGAATATCTGCCACTGGTCGAGCTGTGGAACGTCTTTGATGTGCAGGATGCCAAAACCGAGGCCACTCAGGGCATCGTGGTGATCCTGCAAAGCGCGGGCAAACGTTACGCGCTACTGGTCGATCAGCTGATTGGCCAGCATCAGGTGGTGGTGAAGAACCTGGAAAGTAACTATCGCAAAGTGCCGGGCATCTCTGCCGCCACCATTCTTGGCGATGGTAGCGTGGCGCTGATTGTTGATGTTTCAGCACTGCAATCACTTAACCGTGAAAAACGTGTGGCTGGCGCTGCCGCCTGATTGATAACGAAAGGGTAAATAACATGAATGGAATGGCAACCGTGACAAAAATCGCTGGCGAAACCGTGGGTCAGGAGTTTCTGGTCTTCACGCTGGGCGACGAAGAGTACGGCATCGATATCCTCAAAGTTCAGGAAATTCGCGGTTACGATCAGGTAACGCGTATCGCAAATACCCCTGAATTTATCCGCGGCGTCACTAACCTGCGCGGCGTTATCGTGCCGATTATCGATCTGCGCGTGAAGTTTGCGCAGCCTGATGTTGAGTACAATGAAAACACCGTGGTTATCGTGCTGAATCTGGAAAATCGCGTGGTCGGTATCGTGGTTGACGGCGTCTCTGATGTGCTGTCGCTGACCCAGGATCAGATCCGTCCTTCACCAGAGTTCGCTGTGACCATGTCCACCGAGTACCTGACCGGTCTGGGTGCGCTGGGCGATCGCATGCTGATTCTGGTCGACATTGAGAAGCTGCTGAGCAGCGACGAGATGGCGCTGGTGGATAACCTGCGTAGCGCATAATTGAATCATCACGGGCCGGTTATGGCTGGCCCGTGATAGTTTCATTGAGCGATAATTCCTTTCTATTCATAGCATAAAGCCGCATTGCACTCTAATTTCCCGCTGTCACCTGCCGATAATCCCTCAGTCACTTTAATTACCTACTTTCTTCAGGGTTACTCATGTTAACGAAAATCCGTGTTGTCACCAGCCTGTTACTGGTGTTGCTGGTGTTTGGGCTGTTACAGGCCTTCTCCGGTTCTGTTTTCTACTCCGCATTAAGCCACGACAAGCAAAGCTTCGCCGTGTCGCAGCTGGCGATGCAAAATACGCAGTCGCTCAACGACGCCTATATGAGTCTTAACCAGAGCCGGGTGCTGCTGACCCGTATTCAGCTGCGTTTCGCCACCAGTAAGCTGGAAGGCAAAACGGCCGATGTCGCCACGCTGTTTGACGACAGCAAAAACTTTCAGCAGGCGGCCGCCGGTTTTTTCAAAGTCTTTAAAGAGACACCCGATACGCCGGGACAGAATAGTGAGTTAAACAACCAGCTGGAGCAGCGCTACAGCGACTATGGCGCTGCGCTGGATCAGTTGCAGACGGCGCTACAGGCAAACGATCTGATTGCGGCCGGTAAAGCCCCGGTGGCGCCAAGTCAGAGTGCGTTTCTGACGCTTTACCGTGAATGGCGAGCCGATCAGAATCGCCTGACTACGCTTGGTGTTGAAGAGAACAGTTCTGCTTACAGCCGTATGATGTGGATCCTCTCCACCATCATGGCCGTCGTGGTCGCCGTGATCGTGCTCTGCTGGTTTGGACTGCGCAAAATCGTGATGACACCCCTCAACAGCAGCATTAATCACATCCAGCATATCGCCCAGGGCGATTTAACCCAGCCGATTGTGGTGGAAGGGCGCAACGAGATGACTCAGCTCGCGGCCAGTCTGCATGACATGCAGCAGTCACTGGTGCGCACGGTGACCAATGTGCGTGACGGATCGGATGCGATTTTCACCGGTGCCAGCGAGATCTCTGCCGGAAACAATGATCTTTCTGCCCGCACAGAACAGCAGGCGGCGTCACTGGAGCAGACGGCGGCCAGCATGGAGCAGCTCACAGCCACGGTGAAACAGAACGCCGAAAATGCCCGCCAGGCGTCACAGCTGGCACTCAGCGCCTCAGAAACCGCAGAAAAAGGCGGCAACGTGGTAGCGGGTGTCGTGAAAACCATGAGCGAAATCGCCGGCAGCTCGAAGAAGATTGCCGATATCACCAGCGTGATTGATGGCATTGCTTTCCAGACCAATATTCTGGCGCTTAACGCCGCCGTTGAAGCGGCGCGTGCCGGCGAGCAGGGTCGCGGTTTTGCCGTGGTCGCGGGCGAGGTGCGTAATCTGGCGCAGCGCAGCGCCCAGGCGGCCAAAGAGATCAAAGGGTTGATCGATGACTCAGTAAACCGGGTCAATGTCGGTTCGCAACTGGTCGGCACCGCCGGGGAAACCATGAGCGATATCGTCAGTGCGGTCACGCGCGTCACCGACATCATGGGTGAAATCGCCTCGGCGTCGGACGAGCAGAGTCGCGGTATCGATCAGGTCGGGCAGGCGGTCACTGAGATGGATCGCGTTACCCAGCAGAACGCCTCGCTGGTGGAAGAGTCCGCTGCGGCAGCCGCCTCGCTGGAAGATCAGGCCAGCCGGTTAAGTCAGTCAGTGTCGGTCTTCAAAATTAAACGCGGCGCCTTGCAGCAGACGCTGACAAAGCATCTGCCGATTGCCGCACCCGCTACGGCGGCGCTGGCACCACGCAAAGCCCTGACGGCGCCGGTCAGTGATACTCACTGGGAAACCTTCTGATGTCACGCTGCGCATCCTGCGGGATGCGCAGCAACCCCTCGCGATTCCTCTGCGTAAAGCCAAACTCAGCAGCTCATGCTGATAAAAATAATTACAAAAGCCACTTCTCTCCTGAAAGCGCTGAATAGCGTTAATTAATCCTGTTACATCGCCGATATAGCCGCTGCACCTAAATTAACCTGCAGGGGAACAAGATGTTAAAAAAAATAAAAGTGGTGACCAGTTTAATCGCAGTCCTGGTCATCTTTGGCGCGCTCCAGTTAGTCGCTGGCAGCCTTTTCTGGTCAGCCCTCAATAAAGACAAAGAGTCCTTTGCGCTGTCGCAGGTCTCTAATCGCAATGTCACCGAGATGACTGACGCCTATATTTCACTGAACAACAGCCGTACCACGCTGAACCGCGGCATGCTGCGCTTACAGACCAGCATGGCCTCGCAGATGAACGGCGGTCAGCTTGATGAGCTGATCAACAAAGCCAATACCCAGTTAGCGGAAGCCGATCGCCACTTTAAAATCTATTACCATCTGCCAACTACGTCAGGTCTTGACGAAACCATGGGCGACACGCTTGAAGCGGATTACGCTAACTACGAAAACGGCCTGAAGGCGATGGTAAAAAGTCTGCAGGCGCGTGACCTGGAAGGGATGTTTAAACAGAACATTGAGCAGAAACAGGTCGCGATGCAGGAGAGCTACAACAAATGGCGTGCGCGTCAGACTGAGCTTTCCGATCAGGGAATGGAGCAGAACCAGAAAGCCTTTAAACAGATGATGTGGCTGCTGGCCGCGATTGGTGTTGCGGTGCTTGCGGTGATTATTACCTGCTGGTTTGGCCTGCGTCAGGTGCTGATTCAGCCGCTGCAACAGCTGCTGGCACAGATACGCGCTATTGCCTCCGGCGATTTGACCCAGCCGATTGTGGTTGAGGGGCGTAATGAGATGAGCCAGCTGGCAGCAGGCATTCATGAGATGCAGCAGTCGCTGGTGATGACGGTGGGGAATGTGCGTGACGGCTCTGATGCCATCTTTACCGGTGCCAGCGAAATCGCCGCCGGTAACAACGACCTGTCGGCCCGCACCGAAGAGCAGGCCGCTTCGCTGGAGCAGACCGCTGCCAGCATGGAGCAGCTCACTGCCACGGTGAAGCAGAATGCTGACAACGCCCGTCAGGCATCCCAGCTGGCGCTGACCGCCTCCGAAACCGCGCAGCAGGGCGGTAAAGTGGTGAATGGCGTGGTCACAACCATGAAAGAGATCGCCGGCAGCTCGAAGAAAATCGCGGACATTATCAGCGTGATCGACGGCATTGCCTTCCAGACTAATATCCTGGCGCTGAATGCGGCGGTTGAAGCGGCGCGTGCCGGTGAACAGGGTCGCGGTTTTGCGGTGGTGGCCGGTGAAGTGCGCAGTCTGGCCCAGCGCAGCGCTCAGGCCGCCAAAGAGATTAAAGGCCTGATTGAAGACTCGGTGTCACGCGTCAACAGCGGTTCACTGCAGGTTGAAAGCGCCGGCAGCACCATGAATGAGATTGTGGGTGCCGTGACCCGCGTTACCGACATCATGGGTGAGATCGCCTCGGCTTCCGATGAGCAGAGCCGCGGTATCGAGCAGGTCGGTCTGGCCGTTACCGAAATGGATCGCGTGACCCAGCAGAACGCCTCGCTGGTTGAGGAATCTGCCGCCGCTGCGGCCGCACTGGAGCAGCAGGCCAGCGTCCTGACCCAGGCCGTCTCCGTTTTCAAAATTTCCCGCGCCTGATTTTTTCCTCTTTCAACATGGCGGCGGCGTAAAGCCGTCGCCATGCATAAAGTTCCCCCCGTCTCCGCCGATAAATACACACGAATCGCCAACCAATGAGGTGTTTATGTTTAGTCGAGTACGAGTCGTCTCCGGCCTGCTGTGTGTGCTGGCGCTGTTTGCGCTGCTGCAGCTGTTTTCCGGCGGAATGTTTTTCAAAACTGTCAGTTCAGATAAAGAGAATTTTGCCTACAACCAACGCCTGAATACTCTGCAACAGGCGATGGGCACCTCATGGGTTTCGCTGGTTCAGGCGCGCAACACCCTTAACCGCGCCGGTATCCGTTTTCTGCAGGATGCACAGATGTCGGGCTCGGGTGCCAGCGTGAAAGAGCTGGTCGCCCTGGCGGGCGAGGAGCTGAAGCAGGCTGAAGTCAGCTATCAGATATTCAACGATAACCTGTCAGAAGAAGGCAAAACGGCCGAAAACGTCCGGGCGTTACAGGCGAACTACAAGGCCTATCACGATGCGCTGGCGGAGCTGATGGTCTTCTTCACCGCCGGCAATTTCAAAGGTTTTGTGGATCAGCCGACCCAGAGCTACCAGGACAAGTTCCAGAAAGATTACAGCGAGTGGCTTGAGCACAATAAAGCGCTGTCTCAGCAGGGTGTGGAAGCTAACCAGCACGCGTATACCCGCTCCATCACTATCGTTATCGCCACGCTGGCAGTGACCTTGCTGATGATTATCCTGGTGTGGAACGTGATGCGCTCGGTGCTGATCCGTCCGCTGCGTCAGAGTATTGAGCATATCCAGCACATCGCACGGGGCGATCTGACCCAGCCGGTTGAGATTAGCGTACGTAACGAAATCGGTGAGTTACTGACTTCGCTGCAGCACATGCAGCAGGAGCTGGTCCGTACCGTGCGTACCGTACGAGACGGCTCTGATGCCATCTATACCGGTGCCAGTGAAATCTCCATCGGCAATAACGATCTCTCTTCACGTACCGAACAGCAGGCCGCTTCGCTGGAGCAGACCGCTGCCAGCATGGAGCAGCTCACCGCGACCGTGAAGCAGAATGCCGAAAACGCCCGTCAGGCGTCCAAGCTGGCGCTGACTGCCTCTGAAACCGCGCAGCAGGGCGGCAAAGTGGTGGATGGCGTGGTCACCACCATGAAAGAAATTGCGGGCAGTTCCAAAAAGATTGCTGATATCACCAGTGTGATTGATGGCATCGCCTTCCAGACCAACATCCTGGCGCTGAATGCGGCCGTTGAAGCGGCGCGTGCCGGTGAACAGGGTCGCGGTTTTGCGGTCGTTGCCGGTGAAGTGCGCAGCCTGGCGCAGCGCAGCGCCCAGGCCGCCAAAGAGATTAAAGGTCTGATTGAAGATTCGGTTAGCCGCGTTAATACCGGCTCGGTGCTGGTAGAGAGCGCCGGTGACACCATGAGCAACATCGTCAGCGCGGTCACCCGCGTCACCGACATCATGGGTGAGATCGCCTCAGCGTCAGACGAGCAGAGCCGTGGCATTGACCAGGTGGGGCTTGCCGTGACCGAGATGGATCGCGTCACCCAGCAGAACGCCTCACTGGTCGAAGAGTCAGCGGCAGCGGCTGCGGCGCTCGAAGATCAGGCAAGTCACTTAAAACAAGCGGTATCAGTGTTCAATATTGGTAAAGAATTTGTCGCTCAGGCCGTTAACAAGACAACGGCGATGAAAACTCTCCAGTCAGATGCACCGTTAGCCGTTGGTCGTTCGCCTGCTACCCGCAGCGACGACAACTGGGAAACCTTTTAAACGCCCGTGGCCCGGCCGCCATTGAGCCGCCGGGCATCGCAGCAGACAAATAATGTATTGAGTTCGGGCCAGGTGCAGAGATGAAAAAATCGACAATTTTAGATCAAAATGAGACGACAACGCTGCTGTCGCAGATGGTGCAGCGTTTACCGCTCTCCGATACGCATTTTCGTCGTATCAGCCAGCTGATCTATCAGCGTGCCGGTATCGTACTGGCCGATCACAAGCGTGAGATGGTTTACAACCGTCTGGTTCGTCGCCTGCGTACGCTGAATATCGATGATTTCGGTCGCTACCTGGCGCTGCTGGAGTCCGATCCGAACAGTGCCGAGTGGCAGGCGTTTATCAATGCCCTGACCACTAACCTGACCGCGTTCTTCCGCGAAGCGCATCACTTCCCGATTCTGGCGGAGCATGCACGTAAGCGACAGGGCAACTTCAGCGTCTGGAGTACCGCAGCGTCAACCGGCGAAGAGCCTTACTCCATCGCCATGACGCTGGCGGAAGCGCTGGGCACCGGACCGGGCAAGTTCCAGGTTCATGCCAGCGATATCGACACCCAGGTGCTGGAAAAAGCGGTGGCGGGTGTCTATCGCCAGGAGGAGCTGCGCACGCTGTCACCCGCACAAATGCAGCGCTACTTCCTGCGCGGCACCGGTCCTCATGCCGGTATGGTGCGGGCGCGTCCCGAGCTGACCAATATGGTCACTTACGCGCAGCTTAACCTGCTGGCCAATGACTGGGCGCTGCCGGGTCAGTTCGACGCTATTTTCTGTCGCAACGTGATGATCTATTTCGATAAAGAGACGCAGGAGAAGATTCTGCGTCGGTTTGTCCCGCTCCTGAAGCCGGGCGGCATTCTGTTCGCCGGGCACTCAGAAAACTTCAGTCAGATCAGTAAAGAGTTCTGGCTGCGCGGGCAAACCGTCTATGGACTGACGAAGGAAAGATGATGAGCAAAATCACCGTGATGTGCGTAGATGACTCTGCGCTGATGCGGCAGTTGATGACTGAAATCATCAACAGCCATCCGGATATGGAGATGGTCGCTACGGCGCCCGATCCGCTGGTCGCCCGCGATTTGATTAAGCAGTTCAATCCGCAGGTGCTGACGCTGGATGTGGAAATGCCGCGCATGGATGGCCTCGATTTCCTGGAAAAACTGATGCGGTTACGGCCAATGCCGGTGGTGATGGTTTCATCGCTGACCGGGAAAGGCTCTGAAATTACCCTGCGCGCGCTGGAGCTGGGAGCGGTGGATTTCGTCACCAAGCCACAGCTCGGTATTCGCGAAGGAATGCTGTCTTACAGCCAGATGATTGGCGACAAAATTCGTGCAGCCTCCCGTGCCCGACTGCACAACCGTGCAGCGATGCCGGTGCCGGCGACGCTGAAAGCGGGTCCGCTACTGAGTAGTGAGAAGCTGATTGCGATTGGCTCCTCAACCGGGGGTACCGAGGCGATTCGCCATGTGCTGCAGCCGTTACCGGCGACCAGCCCGGCACTGCTGATTACCCAGCATATGCCGCCAGGCTTTACCCGCTCTTTTGCCGAGCGTCTGAACAAGTTGTGTCAGATCACGGTGAAAGAAGCTGAAGATGGTGAGCGTATTCTGCCAGGCCATGCCTACATCGCGCCAGGCGCAATGCACATGGAGCTGGCCCGAAGTGGCGCCAACTATGTGGTGAAACTGAATGAAGGACCACCGGTTAACCGGCACAAACCCTCTGTGGATGTGCTGTTTAAATCGGTGGCAACTTACGCCGGACGAAATGCGGTGGGGGTCATCCTCACCGGCATGGGCAACGACGGTGCCGCCGGGATGCTGGAAATGCATCGGGCAGGCGCCTGGACTATTGCCCAGAACGAAGCCAGCTGTGTGGTATTTGGCATGCCGCGTGAGGCCATTGCCACAGGCGGCGTGAGCGAAGTCGTGGATTTAAGCAACATCAGCCAGCACATGCTGGCGAAAATTAGCGCCGGACAGGCATTGCGTATTTAACAGGCCCGTCCCGCCGGGCGAGACAACTCAGGAGTAGATATGGCTGATAAAAACATGCGCTTTTTGGTAGTAGACGACTTCAATACGATGCGTCGTATTGTGCGTAACCTGCTGAAAGAGCTGGGCTTCAATAACGTAGAAGAAGCGGAAGATGGTGTGGATGCCCTCGGCAAACTGAAAGCGGGTGGTTTCGACTTCGTGATTTCCGACTGGAACATGCCAAACATGGATGGCCTGCAGCTGCTGCAGACCATTCGTGCCGACGCGGCAATGAGTTCGCTGCCGGTGTTGATGGTGACCGCGGAAGCGAAGAAAGAGAACATTATCGCCGCCGCCCAGGCCGGTGCCAGCGGATATGTCGTGAAGCCATTCACTGCGGCAACCCTGGAAGAAAAGCTGGGTAAAATTTTCGAAAAACTGGGCATGTAAGGGGATGTGATGAGCGACTTTCCGAAACCAACTGAGGATGCCGCGGCACACGACATCATTTCACGTATTGGCTCTCTGACGCGCATGCTGCGCGACAGCCTGCGCGAGCTGGGGCTGGATAAAGCCATAGCCGATGCGGCTGAAGCCATTCCTGATGCCCGCGACCGTCTGGATTATGTTGTGCAGATGACGGCGCAGGCCGCTGACCGTGCGTTGAACTGTGTTGAAGCAGCACAACCCCATCAGGATAAGATGGAAGCCGGGGCAACCCAGCTGAAAGGGCGTTGGGATGAGTGGTTTGAGAACCCGATTGAACTGGGTGATGCGCGGGAGTTGGTGACGGATACGCGCGCATTCCTCACCGCCGTGCCAGAGCATACCGCCTTTACCAACAAGCAGCTGCTTGAAATCATGATGGCGCAGGATTTCCAGGACCTGACCGGTCAGGTGATCAAGCGCATGATGGATGTGATCCAGGAAATTGAGCGCCAGCTGTTAATGGTGCTGCTGGAGAATATGCCAGAAGTCAGCGCTGAGAAGCGTCAGGAAGGCACCAGCCTGCTGAACGGGCCGCAGATTCACGCCGATGCACCGGGCGTGGTGGCGAACCAGGATCAGGTTGATGACCTGCTGGACAGCTTAGGGTTCTAGGTTTCGTCCGCCTGCGGGCGGGCGAAACAGCTGCAGGTTATAATAAACAGGGTCACCTTCGGGTGGCCCCGTTCCGCATTGTCAGACCCATCCCCGAAAGAACGCCTGTTTTCTTCATCTTATCTCCGCTTTAACTTAAGCCAGATTTGGCATCCTATGCTCAGAATTCCTGCCAACCGAGGTTTGTCGTGGCTGAAGATAGCGACGAAGACAAAACAGAATCGCCCACGGCCCACCGACTTGAGAAAGCGCGTGAAGAGGGCCAGATTCCGCGTTCGCGCGAACTCACATCCGTACTGATGCTGCTGGCCGGCATCATGATCCTGTGGATGGGCGGCAACATGATGGCGCACCGGCTGGCGGCGATGGTCGCCACCGGGCTCCGTTTTGATCACGGCATGGTCAGAGATGACAAAATTATCGTCAGCCACATCGGCAGCCTGATCACGCAGGCACTGATGGCGCTGCTGCCATTGATGGGCGGTCTGGTGCTGGTGGCAATCGCCGCGCCCATGCTGCTGGGCGGTATCGTTTTCAGCGGTAAATCGATCAAGTTCGACCCGAAGAAGATGAGCCCGATGGCTGGGTTCAAGCGAATGTTTGCGGCGCAGGCCTGGACCGAACTGTTTAAAGGCATCCTCAAGACCATCTTAGTAGGCTCGGTGGGCTGGTGGTACATCTGGAGCCACTGGCCCGAGATGCTGCGGCTGATCAGCGAAGCGCCCGTCACTGCGCTGATTCACGGCATGGAGATGATCGCAGTCTGCTGTTCGCTGGTGATGCTGGGGCTGATCCCGATGGTCGGGTATGACGTCTTCTGGCAGCTGCACAGCCACTTTAAAAAGCTGAAAATGTCGATGCAGGAGATCCGCGACGAGCATAAGCAGCAGGAAGGTGACCCGCACGTTAAAGGGCGCATCCGGCAGCAGATGCGCGCCGCAGCGCGACGCCGAATGATGGCGGATGTGCCGAAAGCCGATGTCATCGTCACCAACCCGACGCACTACTCGGTGGCACTGCAGTACAACGAGAAGAAGATGAGTGCGCCGAAAGTGGTGGCGAAAGGCGCAGGTGAGATCGCCCTGAGAATTCGTGAACTGGCTGCCGAACACCGCATCCCGGTTCTGGAAGCACCGCCGCTGGCGCGTGCGTTATACCGACATACTGAAATTGGTCAGCACATTCCCGGCGCGCTCTATGCCGCCGTGGCCGAGGTGCTGGCGTGGGTCTGGCAGTCGCGTCGCTGGAAGCGCGAAGGCGGCCTGATCCCAACCAAACCAAAAAACCTGCCGGTTCCGGCAGAGATGGACTTTGCAGGAGAGAGCAAAAACGATGGCTAATAACCTGGCCGCAAAACTACGTTTACCGGGCAACTTTAAAGATATGCAGTGGCAGGTGCTGGCCGGGCCGGTACTGATCCTGATGATCCTGTCGATGATGGTTCTGCCATTACCGCCGTTCATCCTCGATCTGCTGTTCACCTTTAACATTGCGCTGTCGATCATGATCCTGCTGGTGGCGATGTTCACCCAGCGGACCCTGGAGTTTGCGGCGTTCCCGACCATTCTGCTGTTCTCTACCTTGCTGCGTCTGGCGCTGAACGTGGCTTCAACCCGTATCATCCTGATGGAAGGGCATACGGGTGCCGCCGCGGCAGGACAGGTGGTTGAAGCGTTCGGTCACTTCCTGGTGGGCGGTAACTTCGCCATCGGTATCGTGGTGTTTATCATCCTCGTCATCATCAACTTTATGGTTATCACCAAAGGTGCTGGCCGTATCGCCGAAGTGGGCGCGCGCTTTGTGCTGGACGGGATGCCCGGTAAGCAGATGGCGATCGATGCCGACCTCAACGCCGGTCTGATCGGTGAAGATGACGCCAAACGCCGCCGTGCCGAAGTGACCCAGGAAGCGGACTTCTACGGTTCGATGGACGGTGCCAGTAAGTTCGTTCGTGGTGATGCCGTCGCCGGTATTATGATCATGGTGATCAACGTCATCGGCGGCCTGCTGGTGGGCGTGGTGCAGCACGGTATGGATGTGGGTCATGCCGCAGAGACCTATACGCTGCTGACCATCGGTGATGGTCTGGTCGCGCAGATCCCGGCGCTGGTTATCTCTACCGCAGCCGGTGTTATCGTGACGCGCGTTGCCACCGATCAGGATGTCGGCGAACAGATGGTCACCCAGCTGTTCAAAGATCCGCGCGTGCTGATGCTGAGCGCCGGCGTGATTGGTCTGCTCGGTCTGGTGCCGGGCATGCCGAACTTCGTCTTCCTGCTGTTCACCGCCGCCTTACTGGGTCTGGCCTGGTGGCTGCGCGGCCGCGAAATGCAGCCGAAGAAGAAAGTGGAAGTCACGGGCGGCATCGCCAAAACGGCGGATACGCCAGCCGCCACCGAAGCGTCGTGGACCGATGTGCAGCTGGAAGATACACTGGGCATGGAAGTGGGCTATCGCCTGATTCCGATGGTCGATCATCAGCAAAACGGTGAGCTGCTGGGACGTATCCGCAGTATCCGTAAGAAAGTCGCTCAGGATGTCGGTTTCCTGCCGCCGGTAGTGCATATCCGCGACAACATGGAGCTGCCACCGGCACGCTATCGCATCCTGATGAAAGGGGTGGAGATTGGCAGCGGTGATGCCTATCCTGGCCGCTGGATGGCGATTAACCCGGGCACGGCTGCCGGAAGTCTGCCAGGCGAAGCGACCGTTGATCCCGCCTTTGGACTGGCGGCGGTCTGGATTGATAGCGCGCTGAAAGAGCAGGCACAGATTCAGGGCTTTACCGTAGTTGAAGCCAGTACCGTGGTGGCAACCCACCTTAACCATCTGATTGGCCAGTTCGCCAGCGAGCTGTTTGGCCGTCAGGAAGCGCAGCAGTTGCTGGATCGTGTGACTCAGGAGATGCCGAAGCTGACCGAAGATCTGGTGCCGGGAGTGATCTCGCTGACCACCCTGCACAAGGTGCTGCAGAACCTGCTGGTGGAGCGGGTGTCGATTCGCGATATGCGCACCATTATCGAAACGCTGGCGGAACACGCGCCGGTGCAGAGCGATCCGCAGGAGCTGACCAGCGTGGTGCGTGTGGCGCTGGGCCGTGCGATTACTCAGCAGTGGTTCCCGGGTAATGATGAAGTGCAGGTTATCGGGCTCGATTCCACGCTGGAGCGCCTGCTGTTACAGGCGTTGCAGGGCGGTGGCGGACTGGAGCCGGGTCTGGCCGATCGGCTGTTAAGTCAGGCACAGGCGGCATTGCAGCGTCAGGAGATGCTGGGTGCGCCACCGGTGCTGCTGGTCAATCATCCGCTGCGTGCGCTGCTGGCGCGTTTCCTGCGCCGCAATCTGCCACAGCTGGTGGTGCTCTCTAACCTGGAGCTGAGCGACAACCGTCAGATCCGTATGACTGCCACCATCGGAGGCAAATAATGCGCTGGCTGGTGATGGCATTCGTGATGCTGCCACTGATGGCGCAGGCGGCCGGTGGTGCCTGGAGTGCTTCGGCCAATGGGCCGCTGCTGGCGAACCGCGGCAGCTGGCAACGGGCGCAGCCGCTGACGCCGCCCGCCGACATTGGCGGGGAGGTCAGCGTCATTAACTGGCGTTACCAGCTGAGCAGACCGGCCCCGTCCGGCCTGCAGGTGCGCTTGTGCGGCGAACAGCGCTGCACTTCCCTGGAGGGGGCAAGCGGCACCACGCGCGGGCTGGCACATCTGAGCGCCAGTGAGACCCTGCATATGGTGTTTGGTTTCGCCGGAAGCGGGGCGCTGCCACCCGGATTACGGGTGGTGAGCAGTGAAGTGATGGTCAATTACGAGTAAGGATATCGTTGCTGAATTGACTGAAGGCGAGCCAGAGATCGCCTCCTGGCTCCCTTGTTACGTGATGACCCTGGCTGTAAACCGATGCTAACCCTGACCCAGCGGCTGACAGATAATTGACCCGTTTCAAATCCCGTCATGACCAGTGCGTTATAAAGCTTTTCACGCCAGCTGATTCTCTTTCTGCACCAGAAAATCCTTCAACGGTGTTACGCGACTGATCTCCTCCTGTGCCCTGGCATCATGCATCACTTCCCAGATATCGACACTGTTTTGCAGATTAAGCCAGAACTCAACGCTGGTTTCGAAGGCTGCAGCCAGCCTGAAAGCCATATCCGGCGTCAGCTTCCGGTTATTGTTGACCAGGGCGCTGACGGTGTTGCGGTGCACTTTTAGCATCTCCGCTAAGTCGAGAATCTTCAGGCCGGTTGGCTCCAGATATTCGTAAAGTAATACGTCACCGACAGTGGTCGGTTTGCGGGTCGCCTGGTTCATAGTCTTGCTCTCTTTATTACTGACAGAGGTTGATGTGTTACATGCTGTCTTACAGCGCCTGATGCAGCCAGGCTCAGTTTTCATCGCTTGTGCGTTTTATAGCTATGAGCATCCAGATAAAGGTCAACGGCCTTACCTTCTATCCATTTAAAGATCAGCCGATATTGCTCATTGACCCTGATTGAAGCATATCCCTTGAGAGGCGGATTTAGTTCCTCATAACGATTGCCAGGCGGCGACCTTAAATCCTTATAGTTAATCGCCGCATTGATCATGTCGAGCTTTCGCGCCAGCGCTGATGAGAGGCTTGACGGTATTCTTTTAGAAAATTTGCCATATAAAAAATAATCCTTAAGCCAGTCATCCCTGAAACTTTCAATATTCCTTAACGTCGCCACCTCATTACCTCCCTGTATCACACTGAAAACAATTTAACGCACCGAGGCACAGTGCGCAAGTGCGTAGTTTGTATTCAGGCGTTCACCCCCTTCATTCCCTCCTCAGAGTAGCGACCGCCTTTAACTTCAATCTGCTGATGAACAGCGTTCAGCATCCCGATATCTTCCTCTTCCAGCTCGATATCTGCGGCCTGCGCGTTTTCAGTAAGGTAAGCGATCTGTTTGGTGCCCGGTATCGGCACAATTTTGTCATACTGGGCCAGTAGCCAGGCCAGCGCAATCTGCCCGGTGGTGGCGTGATATTTCTCAGCAAGTGGCGTCACCGCGTTAAGAAGCTGGAGATTGTGATCGATATTTTCCTGCCGGAAACGGTCATTATTTTTGCGGAAATCACCCTCGGCAAAATCGCTGTTTTTACGGTATTTACCCGTCAGAAATCCTCTGCCCAGCGGTGAATAGGGCACCAGTCCGATACCGAGTTTTTTCACCATAGGGAGAATCTCCTCTTCGATGTCACGCGTCCAGAGTGAATACTCCGTCTGCAGCGCGGCCAGCGGATGGATCGCCTGCGCCCGATTCAGTGTTGAAGCCGATGCTTCACACAGCCCAATCCGGGCAATCTTTCCCTCCTGCACCAGACGGCTGAGACACTGCATGCTCTCCTCAATCGGTGTCGCCGGACTGATCCGGTGCAGATAAAAGAGATCGATACGCTCAACGCCCAGCCGTTTCAGTGATTCATGGCAGCAGCGGGTAATGTAGTCCGGCTGATTGTTGATGGTGCGGGCATAGGCCTCTTCAGCAGGACGTTCAATGCCACATTTGGTGGCAACGGTGAACTTCAGCCGTTCGGCCTGATTCAGCCCGGCAAGAAACTGACCTATCAACTGCTCGTTGTGACCGCGCCCGTAAAGATCGGCGGTATCGATAAAGGTGATATCCAGATCGCGCAGCTTATTGAGCAGTTGCAGGGAATGACAGTCATCGGTCTGACCATAAAATTCGCTGAGCCCCATCGCGCCATAGCCGATTGCGCTGACGTCCAGACCCTGAGTTAACGTTCGCTTTTTCATTGTCGCTCCTCGTATGTGAGACGCGATTGTTTCACTCCGCGTGAAAGCAATGAATTGCTCTTTCCGTCATGCAAAAAAGGTATCAGGCGAATGAAAGGGCTTCAGACATCCATCCGGCGTGTCGACACAGTAAGCTCTCAGCAACAGGCTGAGCGGGGATTAACAAGGAAGAAGAGTGTGGTGGTGCTTCGCTCTGTTTCAGCGGCGCGGCATCATGCGGACTTTATCGCATTCCCGGGATGAGAGAGTTCTCTCAGCGCATTAAGAACCGCCTCATTTTTTTCATCGGCGCGAATCGCCGCGTAAACATCAATCGCCAGCGGCTGTGCCGCATCTTCTGTCAGCGGGCGGTAACAGAGACCTGCCTGATTAAAGGTGCATTTTGACTGCGGCATCAGGGCGAACCCTTTTCCTCTGGCGATGTGCGACAGCATCAGCAGGGAATCGTCCGGCTCTCTCACCCGTTTCAGCGTGACGCTGAGCGTGGCGAAGTAGCGCTCGCATTTATCGTAAAACAGCGGATTGGCGCTGCGGGCAAACCAGAACAGCGGCAGATCGGCCAGCGCTTCCAGCGAGACCCGTTCCGCCACACTGGCAGGATGCGCCGACGGCATGGCAATCAGCAGCGGCTCACGGTAAACCCAGGCGTACTGAACGGTGTCTTCCGCATCCGACCCCTTTTCTCCGGTGAGTATTAAATCCAGACTGTTTTTGGCCAGGCTTTGCAAAAGCTGAGGGGAGGTCAGGCAGGGCATCTCCATCTCTTCGCTGGCATGAAAAGCGGCGAGCAGCCGGTTAAGTGGCGAAATCAGTTCAAAGTTCAGCGTGCGGGTCAGCCCGATGCGTAGTCGTGCCGCGGCGGGCTGCGCATCCTGCTTCAGGGCATTCAGCGCATTCAGGATCGCTTCCGCTTTCGCGACCAGCGCACGGCCAGAATCGGTGAGCGTTACCTCATGGGTCGTGCGGCTGAACAGCGAGTGGCCCAGCAGATCTTCCAGACTCTGAATCTGACGGGTCAGCGGAGGTTGCGTCATGCTGAGACGTTCTGCGGCCCGGCGAAAATTCAGCTCGTGCGCAACAGCCAGGAAGCACTGTAACTGTTTTATGGTAGGAAGGTGGCTGCTGATGAGGTGCGCGGCTACAGACATAACACCATCCTGCTGCGAAGATTTGGGGGATCAGAGCGGATATACGAATTCAGCAACGGAGAGGGAAACCCCTCTCCGTTTCAGAGATTACATGCGCTCGACGGTGTCGATGCCCAGCGTATCCAGACCCTGCTTCAGCGTCTTCGCGGTCAGTGCGGCCAGCTGCAGTCGGCTCAGACGGGTTGTGTCTGATTCTGCGGTGAGAATCGGGCAGTGCTCGTAGAATCCGGAGAACAGACCAGCCAGATCGTAGAGATAGGCACACATCACGTGTGGCGTGCCGTCACGAGCGACCTGCGTAATAACCTCTTCGAACTGCAGCAGACGGGTGGCCAGCTGCGCTTCACGCTCTTCGCTGATCACAATCTCCGCATCCAGCGAATCGGCATCAATGCCCGCCTTGCGGAACACGGAGAGAACGCGGGTATAGGCATACTGCATGTAAGGCGCGGTATTGCCTTCGAACGCCAGCATGTTGTCCCAGTCGAAAATGTAATCGGTGGTACGGCTTTTTGACAGATCGGCGTATTTTACCGCGCTGATGCCAACCACTTCCGCCAGCGTTTTCACTTCTGCTTCGCTCATCTCCGGGTTCTTCTCACGCACCAGCGTGTAGGCACGCTGATAGGCTTCATCCAGCAGATCGGAGAGCTTGATGGTGCCGCCGCTGCGGGTTTTGAACGGACGGCCATCTTTGCCCAGCATCATGCCGAACGCATGGTGCTCCAGCGGCACTGATTCCGGCACATAACCCGCTTTACGGACGATAGTCCAGGCCTGAACCAGATGCTGATGCTGACGTGAGTCGATGTAATAGAGTACACGATCGGCTTTCAGCGTTTCGTAACGATATTTCGCACAGGCGATATCGGTAGTGGTGTAAAGGTAGCCGCCATCCTTTTTCTGGATGATGACGCCCATCGGTTCACCCTCTTTGTTCTGGAATTCATCCAGGAACACCACGGTCGCACCTTCACTCTCTACCGCTAAGCCTTTCTGTTTCAGATCGGAGACGATACCAGGCAGCATATCGTTATAGAGACTTTCACCCATAACATCATTGCGCGTCAGCGTGACGTTCATGCGGTCATAGATTTTCTGGTTCTGACTCATGGTGATGTCGACCAGCTTCTTCCACATCTGGCGGCAATAGTCATCGCCGCCCTGTAATTTCACCACATAACTGCGCGCGCGCTCGGCAAACTCAGGATCTTCATCATAGGTGCGCTTGGCTTCACGGTAGAAGCCTTCGAGATCGGCCAGCGCCATCTCTGCATGATCTTCATTCTGCTGCTTTTCCAGGAACGCGATCAACATACCGAACTGCGTTCCCCAGTCGCCAACGTGGTTCGCTCGGATCACTTTATGGCCGAGAAACTCCAGCGTACGCACCGCTGCATCACCAATGATGGTGGAGCGGACGTGGCCCACATGCATCTCTTTCGCAACGTTAGGCGCAGAGTAGTCGACGACGATAGTCTGGGGCTCGGCCAGTTGCACACCAAGGCGCGGCAGACGCAGCGCTTCCCGGGCATGACTGGCCAGCCAGTTGTGGTCAAGGAAGATATTGATGAAGCCCGGCCCGGCAATTTCGACTTTGCTGGCGATGCCGGTCAGGTCGAGGTGCTGAATCACCGTTTCCGCTAATTGTCGCGGTGCCTGTCCCAGCTTTTTCGCCACGGCCATAATGCCGTTGGCCTGATAGTCTCCAAACTGAACCCGGGCGGATTGACGAACCTGGGGTTCGCAATCGGCGGGTGCGCCGGCTAAAACCATTGCCTGACTGACTTTTGCGGAAAGAAGTGCCTGAATATTCACCGAGTTACCTTCATGTGCTGAGCAACGCCCGGACCAGAAAGCCGGGCTGTCATCATCTTGCCTGAGCGCATCGCGTCACGAAGAGGCAGAAACGGATGGGGCAGACAAAACGGAAAAAAATGAGGGGAAAAGTATACGTGAAATGTCAGTGGGCGTCAGCAGTTGGATGAAGC
This sequence comes from Pantoea sp. BJFS-204, assembly GCF_049310725.1. Classification (NCBI taxonomy): domain Bacteria; kingdom Pseudomonadati; phylum Pseudomonadota; class Gammaproteobacteria; order Enterobacterales; family Erwiniaceae; genus Pantoea; species Pantoea sp. BJFS-204. Next base: position 762,671 of record NZ_JBMOWE010000001.1, read on the forward strand.
GGGGAAACAGAGCTTAATAGATGTTTCCCTGAAGCATTAACGACGTCGCAGATGACGGCGTGGGTTCTTTACGCTTTTATCTTCACGCACCTTCCAATGGCGGGAGATTGCAAATCCCATCAGTGCGATCAGGACAGCGACAACGATGAGCATAGACATAGAGCCATTCCTTTTGGTTGTGTTAGGTCAAATTTATAGGAAGGCGGGGTGGGCTGCAATTGTTTGCCAGGTAAATGAGAGTTATCTTATTGTATTAAAGAAGTTGATAATAATCATATATTTAACATACTTTCATCAAGGAACTCATGGTCCTAAACAGGAGATAAATCCGAAATGAAAGATGTTATTATAAGGATTAGCGTTAAATTTCGGGCCAAATAAGATGAATCTTATCATTATGTGATGCTCAGCACGCGGCGAGCCAAAAGGCAGGCGGGTTATAAATGCTAAACAAATTGAGAGGAAGTGGGGTAGTGAAGAGATCTTTTCCGGCAGAATTGGATGATTTAAAGACAGATTTAGGACGTTTTGAAGAATCGTTGCAAAGTTTTGCGCAGCGGCTCGGTTTGCGCCTTACCGATCTGGAGGTGGACCATATCGCAGTGCGTTGCCATCAGGACACGACGGCGATGCGCTGGCAGCAAGGTTTGCAGCAGATTGGCACGCAGTTTTCGGCGGCGATGATCAACGGCAGACAGATTTGCCTGTTTAAACTCCATGACCCGCTGATTGTCGCAGGCAGGCAGATTGATGTGGTTGAACTGCCATGGCCGGGTGAAAAGCGTTATCGCCATGAAGGCTGGGAGCATATTGAAGTGGTGTTACGGGGCGACCATCAGACGCTGGGCGTGCGCGCGATGGCCTTGCTGTCAGATGAGGCGCTGACGCAGCCGGGTATTTCATTTAAAACCAGTTCACCGCAGGGAGAGAATGAGCGCCTGCCCAATCCGACCCTGGCGGTTACGGATGGGCAGACGACAATCAAGTTTCATCCGTGGCGACTGGAGGAGATTGTCGCCAGCGAGCAGAACTAAAGGCGGGCGGCTAACGCACGCTTCAGGCGCGCAACGGCTTCGTCGAGCAGCGCGCGGGTACAGCCGAAATTGAGCCGGACAAACTGGTCATTGCCAAACTCACGTCCGGCGGTTAAGCCCAGCCCGTGCTTTTCAAAATAGAGCGCCGGGCTGGCCACACCCAGCGCGCTGGCGTCGATCCAGGCCAGGTAGGTCGCTTCCGGCGAGGCGAGTGACAGGCCGGTCATCTTATTAACCTGCGACACCAGCCAGTCACGGTTACTGCGCAGATAGGCATTCTGCGCATTCAGCCAGGGCTCACCCTCGCGCCATGCCGCTGCTGCTGCCGTGAGTGCCAGAATATCAACATCCGGCACAATGCCGCGTCGTACCCGGTTGAATTGCGCGCGTAGCCCGGCGTTGGGGATGATGGCGATGGAAGCCCCAAGACCGGCAATATTAAAGGACTTTGAGGGCGACATCAGCGTCACGCTACGCTGGGCTGCATCTTCGCTCAGTGAAGCAAAGGGTATGTGCTTAACGCCGGGTTCCAGCAGCAGATCGCTGTGGATCTCGTCGGAACAGACAATCAAATCGTGCTTCTGCGCAAATGCCAGCTGCGCCTGCAGTTCCTCGCGGCGATAGACGGTGCCGCCCGGATTCTGCGGGTTGCACAGCATTAACAGCCGCGCTTTATCGTCCAGCTGACCTTCCGGCGCAGCCAGATCCAGCAGCCAGCGTCCCTCTTGCAGCGTCAGTGGCAGCGTGATCTGACCGCGCTCTGCCAGTTTTGCTGCACCGCGAAACGGTGGATAGATTGGCGTTGGCGCAATCGTCAGCTCGTCAGGCGCGGTGAAAGCGCGCACTGCCAGATTCAGACCGCTTACGACACCCGGCAAAACCACAATCCATTCCGGATTAACGTGCCACTGATAGCGCGAGGCGAGCCAGGCTATCGCGCTATCGATAAATTCAACAGGCGTGTCGCCATAGCCAAAAATCCCATGTTCGGCACGGGTTTTAATCGCATCGATGACGCAGTCAGGCGATCGGAAATCGGTGTCTGCCACCCACAACGGCAGAATGTCCTGGTCCGCATATTTGTTCCATTTAAGGCTATCGCTGTGACGACGGTCTATCCGTTGGTCGAAATTGAATGCCATAGTTAACTTTCCCGGTAAACTCATTCCAGCAGCCAGACTAACTGATGAATCTGCCTTGAACCAGAGTCATGTAAAGGAGAAGAGAATGACCACACTGGAAATTTGCTGCTATGGCGTGGATTGCGCTGTGACCGCACAACAGGCGGGCGCCGATCGGGTTGAACTCTGTGCCGCACCGCGTGAAGGCGGCCTGACCCCATCAGCGGGGATGCTGAATGCCGCCCGGCAAGAAGTTTCGGTTCCGGTTCATCCTATTGTCCGGCCACGTGGTGGCGATTTTTGTTATACCGCATGCGAATTTGAAGCGATGAAATCGGATGTGGCGTTAATCCGTGAACTCGGTTTTCCTGGCCTGGTGATTGGGATGCTGGATGAAGATGCTCACATTCATCATGGTCAGATGCGGCAGATTATGGCGCTGTGTGACGGCCTGGCCGTAACCTTTCATCGCGCCTTCGATCTCTGTCACAGCCCTAAGCGTGCGCTGGAAGAACTAACGGATTTGGGAGTGGCGCGTATTCTGACATCCGGTCAGCAGCAGAGCGCTGAAAACGGAATTGCATTACTCAGGGAACTAAATGAGGCCAGCACCGGTCCTATTATTATGGCGGGTGCCGGGGTACGTCTCAGCAACCTGCAAAAGTTTCTCGACATGGGGATTGATGAAGTTCACAGCTCGGCCAGCCGCCTGGTGGCGTCGCCGATGCGCTACCGCAAAGCGGGGGTCTCCATGTGTTCAGAAGCCGAGACTGACGAGTTCAGCCGCTACTGTGTAGACGGCGATGTGGTTGAGGCGATGAAAAGCGTGATGCAGATGAGCACCGTTCGGGTCGCCTGAACCACAACAGATTTTGCCGCGCAGCACGCCGATCATTGACGTGGTGTTTGCAAGTACCAAACCCCAGTATCCTTGCTGGGGTTCTTTTTGTGTAAAACACACTCCATCCCGGTTAAATTGTTTTGCGCTTCTCTGGCATGTTATTGATGTCAGAGGGATCTGAAATCTGGCTGCAGCGAAGTTATCACTCTTTCGCCTGGCTCGATAAAAATCACCTGCTCCTTATTAATCATTACATGTCATCCAGGACTTTCAGGCCCGGCAGCAACGTAATCACCCGCTTTATTCGTTATGCTGAAACCGTGTCGCCTCTCCGGTCCTTAAAACCTTAAAAGGCGATGCAGGCTGAAATCTTCACAGATTGCCGCTGTTCATCACCGCAGCGTTTACACTGAAAGCAACGTCGCCTGGAAAAGTATCCTATGAAACCCAATCCGATTGCTGTCCTGACTCTGATCCTGACTGCTCTCTGCAGTGGCAGCGCTGCGGCCAGCGCATGCAGCCCGAACAACGCTGCTGTGGCTAACAGCAATAACCTGATTTTACTGGGCGGGAATGCGAAAGGCGCGGTCAAGCAGGTGGTTGCGGGCGAGTTTGGTAAAGATGTGAATTCGCAAAAGCGCGTACTGGGGCAGTTTGACGCCTGTGGCGATCTGACGGTTGCCGACGTCAGCTATGACAAAAGTGAGCGCAACGTTATTCTCAGCATGGAGCAACACATTGCCCGGGTGCAGGGCGGCTGGGTGGCGGAATATGCCTATCTGGTAAAAGTGCTGAAAGAGGGCAAAGAGGTGGTGGTCGATAACCGACAGGGGACGATTAACTGGCAGAAAGGTCAGCATGGCAACATTACCAGCGCCTCCGACAGGTTTACCAGCATGGGTAAAAGCGGCTTTACCGACACGACTTACCGTTATGATCGGCAGTTCAGGCTGGAGAAGAGCGTGGCGCGCGGCAGCGATCCCCTGACCAACGGTGAAAATCATTACCACTGGAATCCGCAGGGTCTGGTGACCCGAACCACATCGGCCCGCAGCACCGACAGTTATACCTACGATCCCCAATGGCGTGAAGTGCGGCTCAACGGCACGGCGACCACACCGCTGAGCACCATCCGGTCAGTAGATGAGTGTCAGTCCTGGGATCAGGTGGGTAACTGTACCCTGAGCTATCTGCACGAGACCGAAATCTTCACACGCGGCACTATTGAGCGCCATCTCAGTTCCGCCTACAAATATGAGTACTGGGACCAGCCAGCGGCGGCGGAGTAAAAGGCGATCGGATGATCGCCTGTCGGGTGGTTATTTAACCGTCTGACTAAAGGCATCCAGCGCCAGCAGCGCGTTTGCAATATCTTCCGGTGAAAGGTTTGGATTAAGGTTTTTCAGCGTGTCGCCCTCACTGTTCGCCAGTGCACCCACTTTAACCAGATTCTCCCAGCTCTCATTTTCCAGATGCAGTTCCCGGAGCGTGGTCGGCATGTTGATCGCGCGATAGAAGCGGATATAGCGCGCAATGTCCTCATCCGGACGCTTCTCAAGCACCATCTGCGTCAGTGTGCCGTAGGCGACTTTCTCGCCATGGGTCAGATGGTGGATATCACCATCAATCGCGGTGAACCCATTATGAATAGCGTGCGCAGCTGCCAGCCCTCCGTTTTCAAAACCCAGCCCTGATAGCAGCGTATTCGCCTCAACCACCGCTTCCACGGCGGGCGTCACTCGTTTTTGGGTGACGGCAACATAGGCGCTGTAACCCCATGTAAGCAGCGTTTCTTCGCAGGCACGGGCAATCGCCAGCCCGGCAATTGTCGGATCACCATTAACCATCGATTTTGAATGCGAACGCGCCACCGCCTGCGCTTCAACCCAGGTCGCCAGGCCATCTGCAATGCCGGAGGCAAAGAGTCGTGCTGGCGCACTGGCGCAGACGGCGGTGTCCACCAGCACTAAATCAGGATTTTTACTGTAGAAGCGATAGCTCTCAAATACGCCGCTATCAGAATAGATGACCGACAGCGCGCTACAGGGGGCATCGGTGGAGGCGATAGTAGGCACGATGGCTACCGGCTGCTTCAGCTCATCCGCCACCGCTTTAACCGTATCCAGCGTTTTGCCACCGCCCAGCCCGACAACTACATTACAGCCCTGACTTTTCGCCAGCTGGCTCAGACGGGTGATTTCATTGCTCGACGCCTCGCCGTTGAACGGGTGCCAGTTGAAGGTAACGTCCGCCTTTTGCAGCGCCTGTTGGGCGCGTTCGCCGATCAATTTCCAGACGACATCATCCGCAACCAGGAAAGCGTTATCACCCAGTTCGGCCACGTAGGGGCCCAGCTCGTCCAGCACGCCCGCGCCCTGCACATATTTACGGGGTGAAGAGAAGATAAATTTACTCATAATCACAGCTCCTTAATATGAAGTTAAACCGCCCTTAGCCTGGCACACGCTGACGAACAGGGAGAGTGTCCAGGGTGAGATAATTCTATGGGCCTGTTACGCTGGCAGGACACCCATACGCTGCTGACCGGCTGTTACCTCCAGGGAGAACGCCATGACCACCACGCTGTTTTCATTTCTGTTTGCCATCACCATACTGACGCTGACGCCGGGCTTTGATACCGCGCTGGTGCTGCGCTCAGCAGTCGCTCAGGGCGCAAAGCGCGCCAGCGTGACGGCACTGGGTATCACGCTTGGTTGTCTGGTCTGGGGTGTCGCGGTGGGATTCGGTTTAGGCGCGCTGCTGCTGGCCTCCGAAATGGCCTATAACCTGCTTAAGTGGCTGGGTGCCGCCTGGTTACTTTATCTGGGGCTGAAATTGTTGCTGAAACCCCGCCAGACAGCAATCGACACGCAACAACCGTCGCTGCAGCAGGGCTATCTTGCCTGCTTCAGCCGCGGGCTGCTGGGCAATCTGCTAAACCCCAAAGTGGGGATCTTCTATGTGAGTTTTTTGCCACAGTTTATCCCGGCGGGGGCGTCGGTGGCGCTCTGGTGTAGTCTGATGGCGCTGGCACACATGCTACTGGGGCTGATCTGGAATGCGGTACTGATTGGCGGCAGCCACTATTTCGCCGGTCATTTGCGAAAACCGCGGGTGCTGAAGGTGATGGATCGCCTGACCGGCTGCGTGTTTATAGGATTTGCGGCGAAACTGGCGTTGTCTCGCCGCTAGGGCATTACGGTTTGGTGGCGACCAGCACGGCGCGCAGAGGCGCCGGATAGCCCTCGACCGTTTTGCTGGGGTCATCGGGATCGAGGAATTCAGCCAGAGACTCGCTGGTCATCCAGTCAGTACGGCGTTGCTCTTCAGTGGTAGTGAGGGCGAAATCGACAATCCGGACATCGACAAAGCCGCTTTTTTCCAGCCAGCTTTTCAGCGCTTCAGCTGAGGGAATGAAGAAGACATTGCGCATCTGCGCATATCGCTCACCGGGCACCAGCACCTGATTTACATCGCCCTCAATCACCAGCGTCTCCAGCACCAGTTCACCACCGCTGACCAGCTGATTCTTAAGCTGTAACAGGTGATCCAGCGGCGAACGGCGGTGATAGAGCACGCCCATCGAGAACACGGTATCGAACGCCTGCAACACCGGTAACTGCTCAATGCCCAGCGGCAGCATATGCGCCCGGCGATCGTCGTTCAGCAGCTTACGCACCGCTTCGAACTGCACCAGGAACAGCTGCATTGGATCGATGCCAACCACCAGATGTGCACCCGCGCCAATCATCCGCCACATGTGATAGCCACTGCCGCAGCCCACATCGAGCACTGTGCGGCCGGCCAGTGGAGAGATGTGCGGTAGTACGCGCTCCCACTTCCAGTCCGAACGCCATTCGGTGTTGATGTGGGTGCCATAAAGGAAATAGGGCCCCTTACGCCACGGCATCAGGTTGCGCAGTAATTTCTCAATACCCTGACGATGGCGATCGCTGATGTCATCGCGGTCGGCAGTAACACTGTGCAGCAGGTCAAGCTTTTGAGGCTCCAGCAGCGGCAGATACTCCAGCGACTTGTACCAGTCGCGGAAGTGCCCATGCAGGTTTTCACGCTGCCACTCGCTGATTTGAGCCGGTAACACTTCCAGCCACTTCGCCAGCGGTCCCACCGCAATTTGCTGATAAAAACGGCCAAAGTCGATCATTTCAACGCCACCAGAGATCCAAAATTAAAGCACTGGAACCAGAGTTCGGCGTGCGAGAAACCGGCCTGTTTCAGACGGGCTTTATGAGCTTCAACGCTGTCAGTCAGCATCACATTTTCCAGCATGCTGCGTTTCTGGCTGATTTCCAGTTCGCTGTAGCCGTTGGCGCGCTTGAAGTCGTGATGCATGTTAAACAGCAGCTCACCGACTTCGGCATCTTCAAAACTGAATTTTTCTGACAGCACCAGCGCGCCGCCCGGTTTCAGTCCCTGCCAGATCTTTTCCAGCAGCGCCAGACGCGCAGGCGGTTCCAGAAACTGCAGTGTAAAGTTGAGTACCACCAGAGAGGCGTTCTCAATCTCAATGTCGCGGATATCCGCTTCCAGCACCGTTACCGGTGTGTCCGCGCGAAACGCATCAAGATGGCGACGACAGCGCTCCACCATCGCCGGGGAGTTATCCACTGCGATGATCTGGCAACCCGGCACCTGAATATTGCGGCGCACCGACAGGGTGGCCGCGCCCAGCGAGCAGCCCAGGTCATAAACCTTGCTGTCCGGGGTAACAAAACGTTCTGCCAGCATGCCAATCATCGAAATGATGTTGGAGTAGCCCGGCACCGAGCGCTGAATCATGTCAGGAAAGACTTCAGCTACACGCTCGTCAAAAGTCCAGTCGCCCAGTTTTGCAATGGGCGCTGAGAAGAGTTGATCGCGGTCAGACATATCGAAAATCCGAAGAGACGACGGAAAGGGCGCTATTCTCGCAGAAAGTGGGGCGGGCTGCACCCCTTAACCCAGGCCAGCTTAATGCAGCGTCAGCACCAGTTCCCACGGCATATAGATCAGGTTAAAAATCACCATGCCGCACAGGGAAAACAGCGTCAGCAGCATGCCATATTTGCGGCCTGCCATTGCGCTGCTGCGCAAACCCCAGGCGTGCAGCAGGCGACTGATAAAGAACAGCAGACCCGTGAGATGCACCATCCAGATATCGGCGCCGTTCATCTCCATCATCACCAGCAGAAACAGCGCCAGCGGAATGGTTTCGATGGCGTTGCCGTGAATGCGAATCGCCATTTTCAGGTCGTGGTAGCCGCCATCGCCATACGCCACGCGATAGAATCGGCGATAGCGGACCACGTCCAGCGTGAATTTCATTACCAGTAATGCACCCATCACCACATATAACGCGCTAACCATTGCCACCCCTGCGACTGTCCATAATGCTTCTATTCTAACGGGCGCATAGCCCGCTGTCCTGGGCAGGAATCAAAACAGTGACGTCTGCTGCGGCCAGTCCGGTCCGCTACCTATGCCGGGATCGATCTGTTGCAGCTGCGGCCAGAGTGCCTGCACCAGCGGAAAGACCTGGCCCATATCGGGCGTGTGCAGAAACAGCATGGCGTCGCCCTGTTGCTGCCATTCTGTCAGCTTGTCACGCCAGATCTGAAACAGCGGCACGCTCTCTTCCACGCTATCGCTGCCGATAAACCGCACCATCGGCTGTGAGCCGGTTCGCAGCGCATGAGGCGGCACCCGGGGCTTCTGCGCGCGGGCCACCAGCGCGGCCGGACTTTGCGAGGTGGAGGCGTGAACCGGACGGCTGTCGAGCATCACGCGATTGATGCCGCGCGCCAGCAGGCCGCGATTCAGCGCCCGTTCAGCATCCCCTTTAGCGAAAAAAGCGGGATGGCGGACTTCGACGCCATAGTGAAAACGGCGCGGCAGACTGTCGAGAAAGCGCCACAGGTCGTCGAGCTGCGTCGGAGAGAAGCTGGCAGGCAGTTGCAGCCAGTACTGACCGATACGATCGGCCAGCGGCTCCATCAGCCGCAGGAAATCGGTCAGCAGGTCGTCGCTGTGCTGCAGCGCCGCCTGATGGCTGATGGTATTGGGAAATTTAAAGCAGAAGCGAAACGCATCGTGCGTCATATCGCGCCAGCGCATCACCGTTTCCGGATTCGGCAGCGCATAGAGCGTGGTATTTCCCTCTACACAATGGAAATAGCGGGCATAGTCCGCCAGGCTTTCGATGCCCCAGCGTTTCCAGTGTGAATGCTGCCACTGGGGCAGGCCAATACGAAGTGTCACGCGCGCTCCTGGCTGCAGATTAAGATACCCCATTATCCGCTATGGTCAGGCTGGGGGGCAAATGCACAGAGGAAATCGGCGCTTTGGCGCGGATCTGCTTATCCTGTCTGGCTTTTTCCATTATAATGACCGCCATTTTTGCGACAGCATCGCAACAGGTAACGCGGCCGGATGCTGTCAGATGCAGCGGCGAAGTTAAAAGGATAGTGTTATGCGTACAGAATATTGCGGACAGCTCAATCTGTCTCATGTGGGTCAGCAAGTCACGCTTTGCGGCTGGGTAAACCGCCGTCGCGATCTGGGCAGTTTGATTTTTATCGATATGCGCGACCGTGAAGGCATCGTGCAGGTGTTTTTTGATCCCGATCGCCAGGACGCATTTAAGCTGGCTTCTGAACTGCGTAACGAATTCTGTATCCAGATCACCGGTACCGTGCGTGCGCGTGATGAGAAGAACAAAAACAGCGACATGGCGACCGGTGAAGTGGAAGTGTTTGCCCAGGCACTGACTATTATTAACCGCTCTGAGCCACTGCCGCTGGACTCGAATCAGACCAACAGCGAAGAAGCGCGCCTGAAGTACCGCTATCTGGATCTGCGCCGCCCTGAGATGGTGACGCGTCTGAAAACCCGCGCAAAAATCACCAGCTTCGTTCGTCGCTTTATGGATGACGAAGGTTTCCTGGATATCGAAACCCCGATGCTGACCAAAGCGACGCCGGAAGGCGCGCGTGACTATCTGGTGCCAAGCCGGGTTCATAAAGGCAAATTCTATGCGCTGCCGCAGTCACCTCAGCTGTTTAAACAGCTGCTGATGATGTCCGGTTTTGACCGCTACTATCAGATCGTTAAATGCTTCCGCGACGAAGATTTACGTGCCGATCGTCAGCCAGAATTTACCCAAATCGACGTGGAAACCTCCTTTATGACCGCGCCACAGGTGCGTGAAATCATGGAGCGTTTAATCCGCAATCTGTGGCAGGACGTGCAGGGCGTTGACCTCGGCGAGTTCCCGCAGATGACCTTTGCGGAAGCGATGCATCGCTACGGTTCTGATAAACCGGATCTGCGTAACCCGATGGAGCTGGTGGACGTCGGCGACCTGCTGAAAAACGTGGAGTTCCAGGTCTTCTCTGGTCCGGCTAACGATGAAAAGGGCCGTGTTGCCGCGCTGCGCGTGCCGACCGGTGCACAGCTGAGCCGTAAGCAGATTGATGAATATGGCAAGTTCGTGGAGATTTACGGCGCCAAAGGTCTGGCGTGGATGAAGGTTAACGTCCGTGCTGACGGCCTGAAAGGCGTGCAGAGCCCGGTTGCCAAATTCCTGAATGCGGAGATCGTGGAAGGCATTCTGAGCCGCACCGGCGCTCAGGATGGCGACATTATCTTCTTTGGTGCCGATCGCGCCAAAGTAGTCGCGGATGCACTGGGTGCGCTGCGTCTTAAAGTGGGCCGCGAGCTGAACATCACTGATGAGAAAGCCTGGGCACCGCTATGGGTGATCGACTTCCCGATGTTCGAAGAGGACGAAGAGGGCGGTCTGGCTGCGATGCACCATCCGTTCACGGCGCCAAAAGAGATGAGCGCAGAAGAGCTGGCCGCCGATCCAACCCGTGCCGTGGCGAACGCCTACGACATGGTGATCAACGGTTATGAAGTGGGCGGCGGTTCAGTGCGTATCCACAACGGCAAAATGCAGCAGACGGTGTTCAGCATTCTGGGTATCGAAGAGCATGAGCAGCGTGAGAAGTTTGGCTTCCTGCTGGATGCGCTGAAGTTCGGTACGCCACCGCATGCGGGCCTGGCCTTTGGTCTGGATCGTCTGACCATGCTGCTGACCGGCACCGATAATATTCGTGACGTCATTGCGTTCCCGAAAACCACGGCGGCCGCCTGCATGATGACCGAAGCGCCAAGCGAAGCTAATCCGGCTTCCCTGCTGGAGCTCGGCATTCAGGTCGTTAAAAAAGAAAAGCCTGAGAATAAATAATGGGCTATAAACACCCGGTTTCAGTGCTGGTCGTCATTTCGGCGCGCGATACTGGCCGGGTGTTGATGCTGCAGCGGCGTGACGATCCCACGTTCTGGCAGTCGGTCACCGGCAGCCTGGAGGCGGGAGAGTCACCGCTGGCGACCGCGTGTCGTGAAGTGAATGAGGAAATCGGCATCGACGTGCTGGCCGAGCGGCTGGAGGTGGAGGATTGTCAGCGTCAGATCGACTTTGAAATCTTTCCCCATTTCCGCCATCGCTACGCCCCTGATGTCACCCATAATCACGAGCACTGGTTTCGCCTGCAACTGCCGACGGAGCGCGATGTGATGCTCACCGAGCATCTGGCGTTTCGCTGGCTGGCACCCGCTGACGCTGCAGCATTAACCCGATCATGGAGTAACCGCCAGGCAATTGAAGAATTTATCTGAATGCTCGCCATCGCCCGGTATTCCGGCGGCGGATAGATTAAATTTTATGAATCTGGTGAGTTTTAACAGGACTTCACCAACATATTGAACAGTCAGGCGTAATCGGCACCGTGAGGTTGTTCACCGCCCGCGCGACATCGTCAGCGTACGCTTGTACGTGAGGATGCTTCGCGAAGCTCGCCCTCGGGGCATTCAGGTTGTCAGTCACCTGTATGCGTACGGACGGTAAACAGGCTCGCAAGCAGGATAGCCTGCACCCTGTAAAAGATCGGAGAAAATTTAAAATGGCAGGACACAGTAAGTGGGCAAACACCAAACACCGTAAAGCGGCGCAGGATGCCAAGCGCGGCAAAATCTTCACCAAAATCATTCGTGAGCTGGTGACGGCGGCCAAGCTGGGCGGCGGCGATCCGGGCTCAAACCCGCGTCTGCGTGCAGCAATGGATAAAGCGCTGGCGAACAATATGACGCGTGACACCATGGATCGCGCTATCGCGCGTGGTGTGGGCGGCGATGACAATGCCAACATGGAAACCATCATCTATGAAGGCTACGGTCCTGGCGGCTCGGCCATCATGATTGAATGCCTGAGTGACAACCGTAACCGTACCGTGGGCGAAGTGCGTCACGCCTTCACCAAAACCGGCGGGAATCTCGGCACCGACGGCTCCGTGGCTTACCTGTTCAACAAAAAAGGCGTGATCTCCTATGCGCCGGGTCAGGATGAAGATGCGGTGATGGAAGCGGCTCTGGAAGCGGGCGCAGAAGATGTGGTCAGCTATGACGACGGCGCGATTGATGTCTTCACCGCATGGGAAGAGATGGGTACGGTGCGTGATGCACTGGAAGCACTCGGCCTGAAAGCGGACACTGCAGAAGTGGCGATGATCCCGACCACCAAAGCCGAAATGGATGCGGAAACTGCACCTAAACTGCTGCGTCTGATCGACATGCTGGAAGATTGCGACGATGTGCAGGAGGTCTATCACAACGGTGAAATCTCCGATGAGGTAGCGGAAACGCTGTAATGGCGTCTACCGTAATCACTTTAACCAAAGAGGCGTAATGTCGATTATCCTGGGTATTGATCCCGGCTCACGCATCACCGGTTATGGTGTTATTCGTCAGACTGGCCGCCAGCTCACTTATCTGGGCAGCGGCTGTATCCGCACCAATACCACCGAGTTGCCCGCCCGTCTGAAGCTGATTTATGCGGGCGTCTGTGAAATCATTACGCAATTTTCACCCGACTTCTTCGCCATTGAACAGGTGTTTATGGCGAAGAATGCAGACTCCGCGCTGAAGCTGGGCCAGGCGCGCGGTGCCGCGATTGTTGCCGCGGTTAACCACGATCTGCCGGTGTTTGAGTATGCCGCCCGTCAGGTAAAACAGACCGTCGTTGGCATCGGCAGCGCCGAGAAAAGTCAGGTGCAGCACATGGTGCGAACCCTGCTGAAGCTGCCGGCGAACCCGCAGGCAGATGCCGCCGATGCGCTGGCGATTGCCATTACGCACTGTCATGTGGCTCAGAATGCGGCTCGCATGAGTGACAGCAAGCTGGTGCTGACGCGCGGACGGTTACGCTCAGGTTAGCCGTCATCGCTCAGGTCGCACTCACAGGCTGGATATTCATCCAGCCTTTTTTATGTTATAAAATCCGCCACATTCGTTAGTTAAGGAAGCGTTCAGGTGATAGGTCGTTTACGGGGCAATATTCTGGAAAAGCAGCCGCCACTGGTACTGCTTGAGGCACACGGCGTCGGCTATGAAATTTATATGCCCATGACCTGTTTTTATGAGTTGCCTGAACTTCAGCACGAAGCGGTGATTTTTACCCACTTTGTGGTGCGTGAAGATGCGCAGCTGCTGTTTGGTTTTAACAGCAAGCAGGAGCGCGCGCTGTTTCGCGAACTGATTAAAGTGAATGGCGTAGGACCTAAGCTGGCGCTGGCGATCCTCTCCGGCATGTCGGCGCAGCAGTTTGTGACCGCTGTAGAGAAAGAGGAGATCGCGTCACTGGTGAAACTGCCAGGCGTGGGCAAAAAGACGGCTGAGCGTCTGGTGGTCGAAATGAAGGACCGCTTCAAAGGAATGCACGGCGACCTGTTTGGCGGCGATTCTGCGTTTACGCTGACCACGCCGAGCGCCGAGCCGGAAACCAATGATGCGGAATCCGAAGCGGTTGCAGCGCTGGTATCACTGGGTTATAAACCGCAGGAAGCGAGCCGTATGATCAGTAAAGTCGGTCGACCGGATGCGGATTGCGAAACCCTGATCCGCGAAGCGCTACGCGCCGCCATTTGAGGTAAGTCATGATAGAAGCCGACCGCCTGATCTCCGCTGCCAGTATCAGCGAAGAAGAGGTTATTGACCGCGCTATTCGCCCGAAGATGCTGACCGAGTATGTCGGTCAGCCGCAGGTGCGTGAGCAGATGGAGATTTTCATCAAGGCAGCGCAACTGCGCGGCGATGCGCTCGACCATCTGCTGATCTTCGGGCCGCCGGGACTGGGTAAAACCACCCTGGCGAACATCGTGGCCAACGAGATGGGCGTTAATCTTCGCACTACCTCAGGTCCGGTGCTGGAAAAGGCGGGCGACCTGGCGGCAATGCTGACCAACCTTGAACCGCATGACGTCCTGTTTATCGATGAAATCCATCGCCTCTCACCGGTGGTGGAAGAGATACTCTACCCGGCGATGGAAGATTATCAGCTGGATATCATGATCGGCGAAGGCCCGGCTGCGCGCTCAATCAAGCTCGATCTGCCGCCGTTTACCCTGATTGGCGCCACTACGCGTGCTGGCTCGCTGACCTCGCCGCTGCGCGATCGTTTTGGCATTGTGCAGCGGCTTGAGTTCTACCAGGTTAAAGATTTGCAGCACATCGTGGGCCGCAGCGCCGCCTGTCTGGGTCTGGCGCTGAGTGACGAAGGGGCGTTAGAGATCGCCCGTCGCGCCCGCGGCACACCGCGTATCGCCAACCGCCTGCTGCGCCGCGTTCGTGACTTCGCCGAAGTGCGGGCAAATGGTGACCTGAGCGGTGAAGTCTCCTGCAGCGCGCTGGATATGCTTAACGTAGACAGCGAAGGGTTCGATTATATGGACCGTAAACTGCTGCTGGCGATCATCGACAAATTTATGGGTGGGCCGGTGGGGCTGGATAACCTGGCTGCGGCCATTGGTGAAGAGCGCGAAACCATCGAAGATGTGATTGAACCCTTCCTGATTCAGCAGGGCTTCATTCAGCGCACACCGCGTGGCCGGATGGCCACGCAGCACGCTTATCGTCACTTCGGCATTACGCGCGAAGAGTAATTAGACTGCTGGTTTCCGGACCATACTGAAAATAAACAGGATGGCGGCGCAGAGCACCACTGACGGCCCGGCAGGGGTGTCGTAGAAGGCGGAGAAGGTCAGGCCGCCGGTGACGGCAATCACCCCGATGACTACGGCGACGGCCGCCATGCCTTCCGGTGAACGCACAAAGCGACGAGCGGTCGCAGCGGGGATAATCAGCAGTGAGGTGATAATCAGCGCACCCACGAACTTCATTGCCACTCCGATAGTCAGTGCCGTGACCAGCATCAGGATCAGACGGGTACGCTGGATATTGACGCCGTCCACCTGGGCCAGTTCCGGGCTGATGGTCATCGACAGCAGCGACCGCCACTGCCACGCCATCACCAGCAGCACGATCACCACGCCGCCACCCATCATCCAGAGATCGTCTGGCGTCACCGCCAGCAGATCGCCAAACAGATAAGCCATCAGATCGACGCGAACGTTCTTCATCAGGCTGACCACCACCAGGCCCAGCGACAGCGCGCTGTGCGCCATAATCCCCAGCAGGGTATCGATAGCCAGATGTGGACGACGCTCCAGCCAGACCAGTCCCAGCGCCAGGCAGACCGTGACCAGAATCACCGCGTAGTAAGGATTCACGTTAAACAGCAGGCCAAATGCCACGCCAAGCAGAGAGGCATGCGCCAGGGTATCGCCGAAATAGGACATCTTGCGCCAGACAACAAACGATCCCAGCGGACCGGCAGCCAGCGCTAACATCACACCGCCTATCCAGCCCGGTAATAACAACTCAATCATGATGGACCCTGTCCTTTGCGTAAAACGATACGTCCCTGAAGGTCGTGACGGTGATTATGATGATGACGATAAATCGCCAGCTCCTCCGCGCCGCGCGGACCAAACATGGCGATAAATTCCGGATGCTGCGATACCGCTTCCGGTGTGCCGGAACAACAGATGTGATGGTTAAGGCACAGCACTTCGTCGGTTTTGGCCATCACCAGATGCAGATCGTGGGAGACCATCAGTACGCCGCAGTTCAGTTCAACGCGTAACTGATTGATAAGGTCATAGAGTGACACCTGACCATTCACATCCACACCCTGGGTAGGCTCATCGAGTACCAGCAACTGAGGCTGATTCAGCAGAGCGCGCGCCAGCAGCACACGCTGGGTTTCACCACCGGAAAGCTTTTGCAGCGGGGCGTTGAGCAGGTGACCCGCCTGCACGCGTTTCAGTGCCGGCAGGATCTCGGCGTTTTTGCTGCCACGGGTCAGACGCATAAAGCGTTCAACGGTCACCGGCAGGGTCGGGTCGATGTGCAGCTTCTGTGGCACATAGCCAATTCGCAGGCCGGGATCACGCTGAACGCTACCGGTGGTGGGAGCGAGCAGTCCCAGCACCACACGCACCAGCGTTGATTTTCCGGCACCGTTAGGACCCAGCAGGGTGAGGATGCGGCCAGGCTGCAGTGCCAGGCTGACACCGGATAACACATTGCGCTGGTTAAACTTTATCGAAACATTATCGAGTGTGACAAGTGAGGTCATAGTATTTACAGGTTGCACAGAATTTCGAATGTTATAATATCACATTCCACCTCATGGTCACGATGGAATGACGCAATATGTTACATAATAAAAAGGGCGCAATTTTCGCCTTAACTGCTTTCTCCGTTACAGCTTCGTTAACCCTTCCAGCTCAGGCGAATGTCGTGGCTTCACTCAAACCGGTAGGGTTTATTGCTGCGGCCATTGCCGATGGTGTCACACCGGTTGACGTTCTGCTACCGGACGGTGCCTCTGAACACGATTATTCCCTGCGGCCCTCAGATGCAAAACGCTTAAAAAACGCGGACTTAGTTGTATGGGTCGGGCCTGAAATGGAAGCCTTTATGGCGAAGTCTGCGGCTGAACTTCCGGCCCAAAAAAACCTCGCGATGGTGAACATCGACGGGGTAAAACCGTTATTGATTAGCGGTGGTGAAGATGAAGATGAACACACAGCGGAAAAATCCGAAGAACAGGACGCCGATGCCCATCACCATCATCACGGCGAGTTTAATATGCACCTGTGGTTGTCGCCAGAGATTGCGCGTAAGACCGCGGTTGCAATCCATGGAAAATTATTGGAACTTATGCCGCAAGATAAAGCCAAACTTGACGCCAACCTCCAGCAGTTTGAGGTAGCTTTGGCGGACACGGACAAACGCGTTAGCGCACAACTCGCTCCGGTCAGAAATAAAGGATATTTCGTTTTTCACGACGCTTACACGTACTTTGAAAAACAATACGGTCTCTCGCCCACCGGGCACTTTACCGTCAATCCTGAAATT
The DNA here is from genome assembly GCF_049310725.1 of Pantoea sp. BJFS-204. Lineage (NCBI taxonomy): Bacteria > Pseudomonadati > Pseudomonadota > Gammaproteobacteria > Enterobacterales > Erwiniaceae > Pantoea > Pantoea sp. BJFS-204. The sequence goes on from NZ_JBMOWE010000001.1 coordinate 779,986, forward strand.
CAACCGGGCGCTCAGCGTTTACATCAGATACGAACACAGTTGGTTGAGCAAAAGGCGGTCTGCGTCTTTGCTGAGCCACAATTCAGGCCAGCAGTCATCGATGCTGTCGCCCGCGGAACGCAGGTGCGTAAAGGCACGCTCGATCCCCTGGGAACAGACATCAGCTTAGCCAAAGACAGCTATGTGAAATTCCTCTCACAACTGTCGAGCCAGTATGAAAGCTGCCTGAATGGAGCATGAGGAATAGGTAAAAGTGCAGCAGATAGCCCGCTCTGTCGCCCTCGCATTTAATAATTTGCCGCGCCCCCACCGCGTAATGCTGGGTTCTTTAACTGTAGTCACTCTGGCCGTCGCTGTCTGGCGGCCTTACGTTTATCATCCTTCGGATGATGTGACGCCCATCGTCAAAAACATTGAACTGGATAAGAACACCTTCCGCACGCTGTTGCCGGAAGCCAGTGAGCCTATCGATCAGAGCACACCGGAACCGGAAGAAGAATTGCCTGCGGACGATGTGGACACTGACGTGCCCGAAACGGCCGGTGTTCACGACTACACCGTTTCATCCGGCGATACCCTGAGCAGTGCCCTGAATCAGTATGGCATCGACATCAGTGACATTAATGCGCTGGTGATGAGCGACCGCGATCTGCGTAATCTGCAGGTTGGTCAGCAGCTGAGCTGGACGCTGGATGATGATGGCGGCCTGAAAACCCTGAGCTGGGAAATTTCCCGCCGTGAAACCCGCACCTATGAGCGCACCCCTAAAGGCGGCTTTAAGATGGATGCGGAGATGCAGAAGGGCGAATGGCGCAACAGCGTGATGCAGGGCGAAGTGCGCGGCAGTTTTGCCGCCAGCGCCCAGCGTGCCGGGCTGAGCAGTGCCGAAGCCAGCGCCGTGATCAAAGCGCTGCAGTGGCAGATGGATTTCCGTAAGCTGCGTGCGGGTGACCAGTTCAGCGTACTGATGTCACGCGAAATGCTGGATGGCAAGAGTGCGCAAAGTCAGTTGCTGGGTGTGCGCCTGCGCAGCGGGGGTAAAGACTATTACGCTTTCCGCGCCGAAGATGGCAAGTTCTACGATCGCAGCGGCTCCGGTCTGGCGCGCGGCTTTATGCGCTTCCCGACGGTTAAGCAGTATCGTGTCTCCTCTAACTTTAATCCGCGTCGTCTTAACCCGGTTACTGGCCGCATTGCGCCTCATAAAGGCGTCGACTTTGCGCTGCCGATCGGTACGCCGGTGCTGGCAGTGGGTGATGGTGAGATTGTCGTGGCGAAGAACGGCGGTGCCGCGGGTAACTATGTCGCCATTCGTCATGGCCGTCAGTATATGACGCGCTATATGCACATGAAGAAAGTGCTGGTGAAGCCAGGTCAGAAAGTGAAGCGTGGCGACCGTATTGGACTGTCAGGCAACACCGGACGTTCCACCGGGCCGCATCTGCATTTTGAAATCTGGATCAATAATCAGGCGGTCAACCCCTTAACGGCGAAACTGCCGCGCATGGAAGGCCTGACCGGTAAAGATCGCAGCGATTACATGGCACAGGTTAAATCCTGGTTGCCTCAGCTGGGTCTGAAGTAAGCGAATTTCGTCAAATCGCGCAAAAACCGACGGGTTTCCCGTCGGTTTTTTGCTATATGGCGCAGGATGATTGCAAATTTTCAGGTCGTCACTATCATTAGCCGGTCATTGCTTGAGGCGAGTGCATGGAAACCCGTAAAAAAAATAACACTGAATTTATTCCCGTTTTTGAACGTTCTTTTCTCAAACCTAAATACTGGGGCAGCTGGCTGGCAATTGGTGCGTTGGCGGGTCTGGCGTATTTACCGCCGAAAGTGCGCGATCCGCTGCTGGGTCGGTTAGGCAAATTCGCCGGTAAGCTGGCAAAGGGCGCACGTCGCCGTGCGCTGATTAACCTCTATTACTGTCTGCCGGAACTCAGCGAGGCGCAGCGTGCAACGCTGGTCGATGAGATGTTTGCGACGGCACCGCAGGCGATGGCAATGATGACCGAGCTGGTGCTGCGCGATCCGGCGAGTATCCGTGAACGTGTAGAGTGGCATGGTCGTGACATTATCGACCAGATGAAAGCGGACCAGCAGAATGTGATTTTCCTGGTGCCACACGGCTGGGCGGTGGATATTCCTGCCATGCTGCTGGCGTCAGAAGGGCAAAAGATGGCGGCAATGTTCCATAACCAGAGCGATCCGCTGATGGACTATGCGTGGAACACCGCACGCCGCGGTTATGGCGGACGGCTTCATGCCCGCAACGACGGCATTAAACCCTTTATCAGTTCGATCCGTCAGGGCTACTGGGGCTACTACCTGCCCGATCAGGATCATGGCCCGGAGCACAGCGAGTTCGTCGATTTCTTTGCCACCTATAAAGCGACGCTGCCTGCGGTAGGGCGACTGATGAAAGTCTGCCGCGCTCGTGTGGTGCCGCTGTTTCCGGTTTATAACAGCGAAACGCACAAGCTTGAGATTTATGTGCGTCCGCCGATGGACGATCTGCTGGAAGCTGACGATCACCAGTTGGCTCGCCGGATGAATGAAGAAGTGGAAGTGTTTGTCCGCCCGCATCCCGAGCAGTACACCTGGATCCTCAAGCTGCTGAAGACCCGCAAAGAGGGTGACATCGAGCCCTATTCGCGCAAAGATCTCTATCCGCGCAAATAGCAAAAAGGCCGCGAAAACGGCCTTTTCTTATCACTTAATCACTGGCTACAGGTGTGTGCTCCCTTGCTTTGAGCTTCTGAGCTGCCTGCTCAGGACACACCTGTGGCTGGGCTGCCTTTTTATAACGCCTCCAGCCTGCTGCGACGTTTACGCTCGCGCATAAACAGGATCACCAGGCCAAACCAGAGCACGCCGCTGATAAAGTTGACCAGGCAGAACCACAGCGTGCCGCCGCTGAAGTAGCCACTTTTCGCCAGCTCAATTCCCACCGCCAGCGTCATAATACTGATCATTCCCAGCATCGCTGCCACGCTGCCTTTGCCTTCGTTGCTGGCGTAGAGCGTCAGGCGATACAGTCCGGCATTGACCATGCCAGCACCAAAGGCGTAGAGACTCAGGCCAGCGGTTATCAGCAGATAACCGTGGCTGTTCATCAGGCTCGCCACCAGCGCCAGGCTCAGACCAATCAGAATCGGCCAGGCGGCGAACTTCACCGGCTGTTCAATCGGCACGCGTCCCGCCAGCTTACTCAGCGTCAGGTTACCGGCGATCATCGCCAGAAATACCGGCAGCTGCAACAGGGCGTACTGCATGCGTGACAGACCTTCGTCGTGCATCAGGATCACCGGCGAAAGGGCAACCCAGGTGAGGATCGGGATAAACACCAGCCCGATAGCGAAGGAACCAAACATCACCAGCCGGTCTTTCATCAGCCGGCCATAGTTGCGTGCCAGATTGGGCAGGGCGATGGAATGACTGCGGTCACCAGCGGTTTCGGGCATCACACGCCACAGCACCACAAAGGCGACCAGGCTGCAGGCGGCAAACAGCCAGAACATGCTGCGCCAGCTGCCAATGGTGAGCCAGGCTGCACCGGCAAGCGGACCCGCCAGCGGAGCCAGCAGCGCCACGTTGGCCATCAGCGCCATCATGCGCACCGCCAGCGCCTCATCGAAGGCTTCCTGAATTGCGGCATAACCGACCGCGCCGATAAAGCAGAGGCTGATGCCCTGAATAAAGCGCAGGCTGACAAATTCTTCAATCGAGCTGACCCAGTGCATCAGCATGCAGGCGACGGCAAAAAACAGGATGCCGAAGAGCATCACCGGTCGCCGGCCAAACTTATCAGAGAGAGGACCCAGCAGCCATTGCAGCACCACGCCGCCAATCAGGTAGGCGGTCAGGGAGGTGGAGACCCATTCAGGGCCGACGGAAAATTCGCTGGTGACGATCAGCATGCCAGGCTGGATCATGTCATGAGCAATATAGGTGGCAAACTCGAACAGCACTAACGCCAGAGGAAAGAGTAAAATTCGGCCGGTAAGCTGGCTGATGGGGTGGAAACGGGCCATCTGGCCTCCTTGTCAGAAAAGAAAACGCGACTGCCAGGCAGTCGCGTCGTTTATTCTACACCGACAATGTAAACCCGGGCTCAATTAATCCACGCGCAGCACACGTGTGGTATTGGTGGTGCCGGTGGCGCCCATCACATCGCCCTGCGTCACAATGACCAGATCGCCAGAGACCAGGAAGCCTTTGTCGCGCAGCAGGTTAACCGCATCGTGTGCAGCAGCCACACCGTCGTTATTGCTGTCGAAGAACACCGGCGTTACGCCGCGATAGAGCGCGGTGAGATTCAGTGTGCGTTCATGGCGTGACATGGCAAAAATCGGCAGGCCTGAGGTGATACGTGAGGTCATCAGCGGGGTACGGCCCGACTCGGTCATGGTGATGATCGCGGTGACGCCCTGCAGGTGGTTCGCGGCGTACATGGATGACATAGCAATCGCTTCTTCGACATTGTCGAACTGCACGTCCAGACGATGCTTGGAGACGTTGACGCTCGGGATCTTCTCTGCACCCAGACAGACCTTCGCCATCGCTGAGACAGTTTCAGCCGGATACTGGCCCGCTGCGGTTTCCGCAGAGAGCATCACGGCATCGGTGCCATCCAGCACGGCGTTCGCCACGTCCATCACTTCTGCGCGGGTCGGCATCGGGTTTGTGATCATCGACTCCATCATCTGCGTCGCGGTAATGATGGTGCGGTTAAGCTGGCGGGCACGACGAATCAATGCTTTCTGAATGCCGACCAGTTCCGGATCGCCAATCTCAACGCCCAGATCGCCACGCGCCACCATCACCACATCAGAGGCCAGAATGATGTCATCCATCGCTTCCTGGCTGGCGACCGCTTCGGCACGTTCTACTTTTGCGACCAGTTTGGCGTCACAACCCGCTTCGCGCGCCAGACGACGTGCCAGATTCATATCTTCGCCACAGCGTGGGAAAGAGACGGCCAGATAGTCGACGCGGATTTTGGCGGCAGTGATGATATCCGCTTTATCTTTTTCGGTCAGCGCTTCAGCTGAGAGTCCGCCGCCCAGTTTGTTAATGCCTTTGTTGTTCGACAGCGGGCCACCCACGGTGACTTCTGTGAACACTTTCATGTCCTGAACTTCCAGCACTTTCAGCTGCACGCGGCCATCATCCAGCAGCAGGATATCGCCCGGCACCACATCTGCCGGCAGGCCTTTGTAGTCGATACCGATGCGTTCTTTATCGCCTTCGCCTTTACCCAGATTGGCATCCAGCAGGAAGCGGTCGCCGATATTCAGGAAAACTTTGCCTTCTTTGAAGGTTGAAACACGAATTTTTGGACCCTGGAGGTCACCGAGGATGGCCACGTGGCGACCCAGTTTTGCGGCAATCTCGCGCACTTTATCGGCACGTAGCTGGTGATCTTCTGGCGTGCCGTGAGAGAAGTTGAGTCGTACAACGTTCGCGCCGGCAGCGATGATTTTTTCTAAATTATTATCACGATCGGTGGCCGGGCCGAGGGTTGTAACGATTTTGGTTCTTCTGAGACGTCTTGACATCGAGGACTCCGTAAACATTTAAGCGTGCCCTGGTCTGTGGACACAGCATGGTTATCTATTCTATATGATCGACGGGTTGTGATACGACTCACATTGTAAATGTGATGTTAATTTTTTTGCTGATCATCCTTTTCCCGAATGGTGTGCTTTTCGTAACGCGACGCTTTCAACGCCTCTTTCACGCGTTTCAGGTTTTCCCGGAAGGGCGCACCCCGTTCCAGGGTGAAACCGGTCGCCAACACATCGATCACGGTCAACTGCGCCAGGCGCGATACCATCGGCAAATAGATATCCGTATCTTCCGGTACATCAAGCACTAAAGCTATCGCTGCTTCATGGGCAAGGGGAGAATCGGCAGAGGTGATGGCTATAACGGTGGAACCGTTTACACGGGCCAGGCGAGCCAGTTCTACCATATTTTTTGTGCGTCCAGTATGCGAAATGAGAACAAAAACGTCACCGGCTCGACTATTTATGCAACTCATGCGCTGGATCACAATATCGTCTGACCAGATGACCGGAAGATTAAAGCGCAGAAATTTGGTAAAGGCGTCATGCGCCACCACAGCGGAAGCTCCCAGCCCGAAAAAGGCGAGTTTGTCAGCCTGAGTGAGCAGGGTGACGGCCTGCTGCAGTTGGGCGCTATCCAGCTGATCCCGTACCCGCTGCAGCCCTGCCAGCGCCGAGTCAAAGATTTTGTGGCTGTAGTTCTCCACACTGTCATCGTCCTCCACGCCCCGACTGACCCAGTTGCTGCTTTTCACCAGGCTCTGCGCCAGTTGCAGCTTAAAGTCGGGAAAGCCGCGCGCGCCCAGTCGATGACAGAAGCGATTCACCGTGGGTTCGCTGACGCACGCTTCGCGCGCCAGGGTCGCAATGCTGGAGTGCATCGCCGCCTGAGGCGCAGTCAGAATCTGCCGGGCGACTTTCTGTTCCGCATTGCTGAGCGCGGCAAACTGCGCCTCAATTTTTTCCAGCATATTCATAAGCCGATGACCATAATCACTTTTACCAATTTCAATTATCCCTGTCGTCAGAGTCGATTAACAGAGACTATATCGTGTCAGCACCTGCCAGGCGCAACGGCGGACAAGTCGATTGCCCTTTTTTTTGGGATACTTTGACCGGTGCCTGATTTTCCTGACACCAACAGACACAGAAAAAACCGGCAATCCGCACGTGTCATCACACGCGCTTAGCACATCCGGTACAGAGTTAATGCGGTTGACCCGGCGAGTCGGTTTACCTGGCGCGGGGAAAAAAGTACATTGTGCTCAAAGAAAATAATAACCTGGACCCGGTGGCAGAGGATGCATCACCACCGGACTATCCTGCAACGAGGAGAGGAAAATGGCGGTAACACAAACAGCCCAGGCATGCGATCTGGTGATTTTCGGTGCCAAAGGCGATCTTGCACGCCGTAAACTGTTGCCTTCACTGTACCAGTTAGAGAAAGCGGGGCAGATCCACGAGGAAACCCGCATTATTGGTGTCGGCCGTGCCGAGTGGGATAAAGCGGAATACACCAAAGTGGTACGTGAAGCGCTGGAAACCTTCATGAAGGAGAAGATTGACGAAGCGCTGTGGGACAAACTCAGCAATCGTCTCGACTTCTGCAACCTCGATGTCAACGACACCACGCACTTCCCGAAACTGGGCAAGATGCTGGACCAGAAAAATCGCACCACCATCAACTACTTCGCCATGCCACCCAGCACCTTTGGCGCCATCTGTCAGGGACTGGGCACCGCGAAGCTGAATGCTAAACCGGCGCGCGTAGTGATGGAGAAGCCGCTGGGCACCTCACTGGAAACCTCACAGGAGATCAACGACAGCGTTGGTGAGTACTTTGATGAGAGCCAGGTGTTCCGTATTGACCACTATCTCGGCAAAGAGACGGTGCTTAACCTGCTGGCGCTGCGCTTTGCCAACTCTATCTTCGTGAATAACTGGGATAACCGCACCATCGACCATGTCCAGATTACCGTGGCCGAAGAAGTGGGTATCGAAGGCCGCTGGGGTTACTTCGATAAAGCGGGCCAGATGCGCGACATGATCCAGAACCACCTGCTGCAGATTCTGACCATGATCGCCATGTCGCCGCCGTCCGATCTCAGCGCCGACAGCATCCGTGACGAAAAAGTTAAAGTGCTGCGCTCGCTGCGCCGCATCGATCAGACCAACGTGCGTGAGAAAACCGTTCGCGGCCAGTACACCGCTGGCTTTGTGCAGGGCAAAAAAGTGCCGGGTTACCTGGAAGAAGAGGGTGCCAATAAGTCGAGCGCCACAGAGACCTTCGTGGCAATTCGTGTCGATATCGACAACTGGCGCTGGGCGGGTGTGCCGTTCTACCTGCGCACCGGTAAGCGTTTGCCGACCAAGTGTTCAGAAGTCGTGGTCTACTTCAAAAACCCGGAAATGAACCTGTTTAAAGACTCCTACTCAGAGCTGCCGCAGAACAAGCTGACGATTCGTCTGCAGCCGGACGAAGGGGTGGATATCGAGATCCTGAACAAAGTGCCAGGCCTTGATCACAAGCACAAACTGCAGACCACCAAGCTGGATCTGAGCTACTCCGAGACCTTTAACCAGTCGCACCTTGCCGATGCTTACGAGCGTCTGCTGCTGGAGAGCATGCGTGGTATCCAGGCGCTGTTTGTGCGCCGCGATGAAGTTGAAGCCGCATGGACCTATGTTGATTCTATTATCGACGCCTGGGCTGCGGACGGCGACTCTTCCAAGCCGTATCAGGCGGGCACCTGGGGCCCGGTGGCCTCAGTGGCGATGATTACCCGCGATGGCCGCTCGTGGAACGAGTTCGAATAACGGAAGTGATGATGAAGCCCGCAACGCGGGCTTTTTTTTCGCCCTTAATCCGGGCCAGTCAACACGAATAAAATTGAACTGCCGTTTCAAAATGGTCGCAGGATGATAGACGCTCAGGAAGTTGATCATGTATGGTAGTGACGCAATTTACAGGGCAGGAGCCGATGCTCCATGACCGGGTCGCAATCCCGGTGTTATCAAGCAAGGGGAACTGATGAAAAACTGGATAATGAGTGCAGAACAGATTCTGACCACCGGACCTGTGGTGCCGGTCATCGTTGTGAACAAACTGGAACACGCCGTGCCGATGGCAAAAGCGCTGGTGGCAGGCGGTGTCAGAGTGCTGGAAGTGACGCTGCGCACGCCAGTGGCGATGGATGCCTTACGTGCGATGATTAAAGAAGTGCCGGATGCGATCGTCGGTGCGGGAACGGTGATTAATCCGCAGCAGTTACAGGAAGTGACCGATGCAGGTGCGCAGTTTGTGATCAGCCCTGGCGTCACCGAGTCGCTGCTGAAAGCGGCCGTTGAAGGGCCGGTGCCATTGATTCCCGGCATCAGCACCGTTTCTGAGTTAATGACCGGTATGGACTACGGTCTGCGCGAGTTCAAGTTTTTCCCGGCAGAAGCAAACGGCGGCGTTAAAGCGCTGCAGGCGATTGGCGGACCCTTCCCGCAGGTGCGATTCTGCCCGACCGGCGGCATCTCTCCGGCGAACTACCGTGACTATCTGGCGCTGAAAAGCGTGCTGTGCATCGGCGGTTCCTGGCTGGTGCCCAACGACGCGCTGGAAGCGGGCGACTGGGATCGCATCACCCGCCTGGCACGCGAAGCTGTTGAAGGCGCGAAGTAAGTTATGGCGGTGAACGTCTGCTCACCGCACACGTTTATCCCTGAACCGTGACCGCTGCTGCGCTGGCAACGGCACGCGCAATCGCCTGATCGGTGCTGTCACCGCTGGCGAGCGCCACGCCCAGCCGACGCTGGCCGCTGATTTCCGGCTTGCCGAACAGGCGCAGTTGCAGACCGGCACCCAGCGCCGCTTCGACATTCACAAACTGCACATTCTGGCTGGTCAGTTGCGGCAGAATAACGGCAGACGCTGACGGACCATACTGGCGAATCGCGCCAATCGGCAGGCCGAGAAACGCCCGCACGTGCAGCGCAAACTCTGACAGATCCTGCGAAATCAGCGTCACCATGCCGGTGTCGTGAGGACGCGGCGAAACTTCGCTGAATACCACCTCATCACCGCAGACAAACAGCTCAACGCCAAACAAGCCATAGCCACCCAGCGCCTTAACCACCTGCGCGGCAACCTCCTGCGCCCGCTGCAGCGCCACCTCACTCATCTGCTGCGGCTGCCAGGATTCACGATAATCGCCATCCTCCTGACGGTGACCAATCGGCGCACAGAAGTGAATGCCATCGACTGCGCTGATGGTGAGCAGGGTGATCTCGAAATCGAAGTCGACAACGCCTTCGACTATGACGCGTCCGGCACCCGCGCGGCCACCCTGTTGCGCATAGTCCCAGGCGTTATCGAGCTGGCTGGCGTCGCGGATAAAGCTCTGACCTTTGCCGGATGAACTCATTACCGGCTTCGCAATGCAGGGAAAGCCGATTTCGGTAGCCGCTTCATCAAAGCGTGCCTTGCTATCGGCAAAGCGATAGCGGGAGGTCGGCAGAGAGAGCTCTTCAGCCGCCAGTCGACGAATGCCTTCGCGGTTCATGGTCAGCCGGGCGGCACGGGCAGTCGGCACCACGCGCTGGCCTTGCTGCTCCAGCTCAACCAGGGTCTCCGTGGCGATAGCTTCGATTTCCGGTACGACAAAATCAGGCTTCTCTTCAGCGATTAGCGCAGCCAGTGCCGCGCCATCCAGCATGTTAATCACATGGCTGCGATGGGCGACGTGCATCGCCGGGGCATCGGCGTAACGATCAACCGCGATCACTTCCACACCCAGACGCTGACACTCCAGCGCCACCTCTTTACCCAGTTCACCTGAACCCAATAGCATCACACGCGTTGCTGCCGGACGCAGCGCTGTTCCGAGAGTCGTCATACATTCACCTAAGCTGTCAAAATTCGCGCGCAAGTATAAACGAAAACGTTTGCGTTCTCATCTTTCGTCCATCTGACACGACCTTTTGCCTTACTTTTCCCGCTCTGACGTTTCCTGACATCCTTTTCGTCAGGATAGCGGACTGACATCTTAAAAGGAGTGGATGATGAATAACTGGTTGCAACAAATTCAGTCGGTACTGACGAAGAAGGGCGGTGAGGGCAAATCGGGCGGCGGCTTAAGCGACATGCTGGCGCCGGGTGCGCTGGGCGGCCTGGCCGGTATGCTGATTGCCAGTAAATCGTCGCGAAAACTGCTGACAAAATATGGCGGCAAGGCGCTGATTATCGGTGGCGGTGCGGCTGCGGGCGCGGTGTTATGGAACAAATACAAGCAGCGGGTCAGCGAAGCGCACCAGAATGAACCTGACTTTGGCGTGGCGCAAACGCCGGTTAACCTGCGGGCCGAACGTCTGGTGACGGCGCTGGTGTTTGCCGCCAAAAGCGACGGGCACATTGACGACCAGGAACGGGCAGCGATTGAGCAGAATATTCATCAGTCCGGCTACGGTCAGGAAGCGGAACAGCTGATCCAGAAAGCGATGAACCGCCCGCTGGATCCGCAGTGGCTGGCCGCCGATGTGAAAAACGAGGAGGAGGCGCTGGAGCTCTACTTCCTGAGCTGTGCCGCCATCGACGTTGATCACTTCATGGAGCGCAGCTATCTCTCCGCGCTGGGCGACGCGCTAAAAATCCCCCAGGATGTTCGCGACGGCATCCAGCAGGATCTTGAGGCTGAGAAAGCCCGTTTACCCGCCAGTTAATCCATCTGATATTCCGCTGGCGGGTCACAGGATGTGATCCGCCAGCGGCTGCTTCTCAACCTATACCTGGCTTCCCGCTGCTGAAGTGTTACGCTTACAGATCATTACGTTCACGGAGACGGATGGATGAAAGCACCCATCGCAAAAAAAATACCCCATGAGATGACGCTGCACGGCGAGACGCGCGTTGACGACTACTACTGGCTGCGCGACGACAAGCGCGAAAACAGCGAGGTCCTTGATTACCTGCGTGCCGAAAACAACTACGGCAAAAAAATCATGTCGTCACAGCAGCCACTGCAGGACCGGGTATTAAAAGAGATTATCGATCGGCTGCCGCCTGAAGATCACTCAGTGCCCTATGTGAAAAATGGCTACCGTTATCAGAGCCGTTACCAGAGCGGTAACGAATACCCGGCCTATTATCGCCAGCCTGCCGCGAGCGATGAGTCTGGCGAGTGGAGCCTGCTGCTGGATGCCAACCAGCGCGCCTCGCATAGTGATTTCTATACCATGGGCGCGCTGCATATCAGTCCGGATAACCGGGTCATGGCGCTGGCTGAAGATTTCCTGTCTCGCCGGCAATATGGCATCCGCTTCCGTAACCTGGAGAGTGGCAGCTGGTACCCTGAAGTGCTGAGCAACGCCTCTTCCAGCTTCGCGTGGGGTAATGACTCGCGCACCCTCTACTATGTGCGAAAACACCCGCAGACGCTGCTTTCTTATCAGGTGTGGCGACACGAACTGGGTACGCCGCAGTTCGACGACCAGCTGGTCTATGAAGAGCAGGATGACACTTATCATCTCAGCGTACATAAGACCACCTCCAAGCAGTTCATCATGATTGCGCTCTACAGCACCAACACCAGCGAAATTCAGCTGATTGATGCGAACTTCCCCGATGCGCAGCCGCATGTGTTTCTGCCGCGCCGCCGCGATCATGAGTACAGCATCGACCACTACGATCATCAGTTCTTCATTCGATCCAACCGGGAAGGCGAGAACTTCGGGCTGTACCGCAGCCGCTATCTGGACGAGTCACGCTGGGAAACCCTGATCCCGGCACGGGAACAGGTGGTGATGGAAGATTTTCAGCTGTTTCAGGACTGGCTGGTTGTCGAGGAGCGCCAGCGCGGCTTAACCAGCCTGCGGCAGATCAACTGGGCCAGCGGTGAAACCAGCGGCATCGCCTTTGACGATCCGACCTATGTGACCTGGCTGGCCTACAATCCGACGCCGCGCACCAGCAAACTGCGCTACGGCTATTCATCGATGACCACGCCGACCACGCTGTTTGAGCTGGATATGGATACCGGCGAACGCCGCATCCTGAAGCAGAGCGCGGTGAAAGGCTTTAACGCGGAAGATTACAAAAGCGAACATCACTGGATCAAAGTCAGCGATGGCACCGAAGTGCCGGTATCGCTGGTCTATCACCGCAAACATTATCAGCCCGGTCAGAATCCGATGCTGGTGTATGGCTACGGTGCCTACGGCAGTAGTATGGATGCCGATTTCAGCGTCAGCCGCCTGAGCCTGCTGGATCGCGGCTTTGTCTATGCGCTGATACAGGTGCGCGGCGGCGGTGAGCTGGGGCAGCAATGGTATGACGGCGGTCGCCTGCTGAACAAAATGAACAGCTTCACCGATTTTATCGATGTCACTAACGCGCTGGTGGCGCGTGGCATCGGACACCCGGAACGACTCTATGCCATGGGCGGTAGCGCGGGTGGCTTGCTCATGGGCGGAGTAATTAACCTGGCACCGCAGCGGTTCCACGGCGTGGTTGCCCAGGTGCCGTTTGTGGATGTGGTGACCACGATGCTGGATGAGTCGATTCCGCTGACCACTGGCGAGTATGACGAGTGGGGCAACCCCAACGATCCGGAGTACTATCGCTATATCCGCCAGTACAGCCCTTATGACAACATTGAGGCGAAAGCCTATCCTCATCTACTGGTCACCACCGGCCTGCATGATTCGCAGGTGCAGTACTGGGAACCAGCCAAGTGGGTGGCGAAGCTGAGAACGATGAAAACCGACAATAACCTGCTGCTGCTCTGCACCGACATGGATGCGGGTCACGGCGGCAAGTCGGGGCGCTACAAAGCCTATGAAGGGATCGCGATGGAATACACCTTCCTGTTGTGGCTGGCGCAGGGCACCTTACCGCCAGCCCAGGATTACTGAGATTCGGTCAGGTACTTACGCAGCGCCTGCCGCAATGGCGGGCGCAGATCGCTGACGTTATCCAGCATCCACTTCAGGTAGCCCGGATCCTTGCGCGCAACCACCGCAATCGCCTGGCCGCGGTATTTGCCAAACGGCAGAACGTCGTCGCGCTGGGCCGCCGGTTGTGACCGCACAATCATCTCGGAGGCACTCCAGCCGGAGGTCTCCATAATACGAATCAGCAGCGCTGCCGTAACATAGCAGTCATAGAGCGCGCGGTGAGCATGCAGGTCGGCGGGCGGCGTGACATCCAGCTTCAGCGAATGACGCAGTGCCTGATTGCCATATTTAATGCCCGGCCAGAGCTGACGCGCCAGCTGCATGGTGCAGATCCACTCTCCGTACATCTCCGGCAGCATCCGGCGATCAAAACTGGCGTTGTGCGCCACGTAAAAAGCACTGCCGTGATAGCGAGGGATCGCCTCTTCAATGGTCGGCTTACCGGCGACCATCGCTTCGGTGATGCGATGCACGGCCATCGCCTGACGGCTGATAGGGCGATCGGGCAGGGTGAGATCGCTCATCGGATTCACAATCTGGCCGTTGACCACATCCACGGACGCCACTTCGACCACGCCACCCTGCAGACCGCAGGTTTCGGTATCAATAACGCGAAATATCATTGCTTCATCTTCGGTTCATAAGGAAGGCGCGACAGGCTGAGCGACGCCTGGCGGTAGTGCATCAGACGCTGACGAAACCAGTCACGCAGTGCTTCGGGCTGCTCCTGCGCCACCATTTCGGCGACAATCGGCATGTTATAGCGCTCTTTAAACGCCACACCCGCTGCCGCCAAATCGACATTAATCTTGTCTTTCTCTTCCTGGGACAGCAGGGCAAGGTTATGGCTCATAATATTCTCCTGACGATAGCGGGCAAAAGTAATGTTTTCGGCGGTCTGAATCAAGGATAAAGGATCGCATCGCTGGCCTCGACAGTGCAAATACAGCAGCGTATCCTTTTGCCACGTTTATCGCCCTGGCGGCGGTTAAAAGGATGATCTTATGCATAAAAAACTGATTTCCCGCATGGTTATTGCGCTGGCAGCAGCCGGACTGATGACATTCAGTTCGCTGGCAGCGGCGCATGCGCATCTCCAGTCTTCTATCCCGGCGGCCAAAGCGCAGGTAATGACATCCACCGATGCGCTGACGCTGAACTTCAGTGAAGATATTGAAGCGGCATTCAGCGGCGTCACGCTGCTGGATAGTGCACAGAAGCCCGTCGCCACCGCTAAAGCCCGCGTTGAATCTGGCCAGAAAAACCGGCTGATTGTGGGCCTGTCTCAGCCGCTGCAAGCGGGCAGCTATCAGGTTAACTGGCATGTGCTGTCGGTGGATGGACATAAAACCGCAGGAAGCTATCGCTTTAGCGTGAAGTAACTCCGGTGACCACCCTCTGGATCCTGTTACGCGCGCTGCATTTTGCCGCCGTGATGCTGCTGACCGGCAGCGCCTGTTACAGTGCGCTGCTGGCACCCGGACGCTATCGACCCCTGCTGGCGCTAAGATTAAACCCGCTGGTGAAAGGGAGCGCCTGGCTGGCGCTGCTGAGTGCACTGGCGATGCTGGCCTGCCAGAATGTGTTGATGAGCGGCGACAGCGCCAATCTGGCCGATGTCCATATCTGGCTGGCGGTGATTGGCACGCACTTCGGTGGCGTGTGGCTGTGGGAAATCCTGTTTAGCCTGCTGGCCGTTGCCGGTTTGTTATTGACCGGACGGCTGAGTCAGCAGGTGTTACTGCTGGCGGGCGTGCTGCAACTGGCCTGCATGGCTCTGATTGGTCATGCCGCGATGCGCGATGGCTGGCCGGGATTGTTTCAGCAGCTCAATCATGCACTGCATCTGATTGCCGCGGCGTTCTGGACGGGCGGATTACTGCCTCTGTTGCTGTTGATGCGGGAGGCGCGCCAGATCGATCGGCGTACAGACGCTATCCGCACCATGATGCGCTTTTCGCGCTATGGTCATCTGGCGGTGGCGTTAACGCTGCTGAGCGGCCTGATAAACAGCGTGATGATCGCGGGCTGGCCGCTGACGTGGCACGATTCACGCTACATTGTATTGTTGCTGTGTAAAGTGCTGCTGGTTGCCCTGATGGTGCTTGTGGCGCTGATTAACCGATACTGGCTGGTGCCGCGATTCCGCCTGGCGGGCAGCGGGACGCAGCAAAAATTTATTCGCATGACGCAGCTTGAACTGCTGCTGGCGTGCGGAGTGGTTGGGCTGGTCAGCGTATTTGCCACGCTGTCGCCAGCCTGAATGTGGTTTAAGAGAGAAAAGGGTAGTTATGTTGCTGAAGAAAGTGATCCCCGCAATCCTGTTGTTATCCGTATGCGGCCAGGCGCTGGCGGCACAAATTATTACCGTCAGCCGCTTTGAGATCGGTAAAGAGAAGTGGCCGTTTAACCGTGAAGAGGTGATGCTGACCTGTGAGAAAGATGGTGCGATGTTTGCCATCAATCCGAGCACGCTGATGACATACCCCCTGAACGATATCGCCGACACACTGTTCAAAAACAAACAGGTGAAAGCGCAGCCGATCAGCGTGATCCAGGCCGAAGACAAAGCGCATCCGGGCCAGATGATGAGTCTGCAGCCGATTGTTGAGCGCACCCAGGCGCTGTGCGGTAAATAAACCTGTCGGGTGCAGCATCGCGCTGCGCCCAACCCCTCTTTTTTGCCGTTGCGATCACAAACTGATCCGGTTTATGCCCCTGCGGCTCCCGTTTGCTGGCAATTCCACCGCGCTGTTCTAATGTTAAATGGCAAGGCGACATCGCCTTCAAAAATGCCAACTTTTAGCGCACGGCTCCTTGAGAGCCATTTCCCTGGACCGAATATAGGAATCGTATTCGGTCTTTTTTTGTCAGATGCCGCCCATCAGTTAATGATTTTCAATCAATAACTTAGTCTTTTCCGTTGTGTTCTTCTGCAAGACGCCATTCCATTATGTCATTGCCATTTTTCCTATTCATATAAGTTACAACCCTGCTTTACTACCTCTCTATGAAAGGGACACCGTGGCGATAATCTGCCAGCTGTTTTACTCATGGTTGAAGCCCTGTCAGGAGCATCAGGTATAGGCTGTACAGCCCGTGCGAGTGAACGGCGTTGCAGTACTCGGTAATGACCGCTCTACTATCCTGTGGCACTCTATTAAGTCACATGAAAATGAGGGAACGATAATGAATGCAGGGAATGCAATCACCGAACCTGGCAGATATTACACATTTCAGTCACCATTATCGGGCAACGTATTTTTTGAATTGAGACCACGTGTGCTGCCACGAAACGCACAGCCGGTGCTGGATGAGTCCAGCGGCATGTGCATTGGTTATTCTGTGGCTCAGGCTCCCGGTCTGTGGCAGATATACGATGTGCAGGGGCATTTTGTTCGACTTGAAGAGGCACCTCTCGAAACGCCACTGATTGATCCTACAGACATAGCGCTTCTTGCGTTTGGTGTATTTCGAATTTTCCGCGCTGGCCGCGCATTATTGGAGGCTGGTACACGAGCTGCTATAAGTGCCAGACTCAGCCAGGCAACAATAATGTTCCTGCGTGCCAGGTTAAAAACGGGTTTATCGGCGTGTAACCTGAAAATGACCGAAACAGCGGCGAGGCACATGTATGAGCCGGGTCGCTATGTTCCGTTACATATTCAGGAAAGAGCTATCCGCTATGGCAGACGCATGGCCGATCCTCGCAACGGAGAGGGTATGTATCGTTATGAAACGGAAATGTATAAATTACACCGTAAGAAAAATATCACTGAGTATAAGAAGTACACTCTTGAGGTTGTGGTAAGGGTATCAGATTGGACGATAACTCATTTTAAGTATTTTTGATTAACCGACAGGAACGTACATATGTTTGATATCAGAGATGAAGAATTCGTTTTTGCGGTGTCGCCTTTTGAACGGGTTGTCGATAACGAAGTCGATCCGGTTAATCATAATTGGGACTGGATTAAGTCCTTTGTTGAGTTTTCTGTCACTGGTGTGAAAATACAGTATCAGACTGAATTTACTATTGGAAAACTTAAACAACTAAAGGAGCAGTTTGCTGCCCACTATCAGGCTGTTATTGGCCAACTAGAAATCGAACCTTTTGAGTTTCGTAGTGACCTAAATCAGCTAAATATGCTGCTCAGGAAGGTAAAGGGTGATGACGTTGTGGTCATTGAGTATGTTCTTCGTCCTGAGGCACATGCGGATAGTGTGCAGGTAAAAGGGGGATTCGCTATCGATGAAAGCTATTTTTCCGACATCCTTTCCAGGCTTGATGAGATGATTGAATGGCCCGGTAAGCAAGGCTGAAGGTTTATTTTTGATTGTGGTTCTGATCAAAAATGAGTGCTGATGAGCCACCGGTCAGCGTTCACTGATTGGCATAAATCTTAGTGGCAGACGTACATCAAAGTTCGGCTATTGATTTGAATCGCAACATTTTGGCTTCAACCTTTATCCTCCATCCCATGCTGAACCAACAGTAATTGAGCAAGTTCGCCGTAGACTATCTGGTGTTCGGTAACGCTTTTTCTGAGCTGTGCCGCAATGGCCTGGACTAGCTGCTGCGCCTTAAAACCACCCCAGCAAAACTCACTCAGCAAGTCGTTAGGACCACGTTTACTGATTTTTGCATGAGTGGAAAAAACAGTACTAGTTCAAAAAGGGCAGCGTGTTTCGCCTGATGCAGCCGGGTATTAATCATGAGCTGTATGGTCTGCCGGAATACCTGAACACGCTTAAGTTGCCTGACTGAATGAGGCGACGACGCTGTTCTGCCGCAAGTATTATCAGAACGGGGGAGCACGCAGGTTACATCCTGTATATGACCGATGCGGCCAGAGCAGCAGTGACGTTGACCGGATGCTGCAGGGCTCTGCGCGACACGAAAGGGCTGGGTAACTTACGCAATCTGTTTATGTAAGCACCGAACGGGAAGCCGGACGGCATTAAAATTCTGCCGCTCAGCGAGGTGGCTACGAAAGACGATTTCTTTAATATAAAGAAGGCTAGCCGCGATGACCTGTCAGGCGGGCACCGCTTACCGCAGCAGATGATGGGGATTATTCCGGATAACATTGGCAGGTTTAGGGATGCGGTGAAAGCGGCGCAGGTATTTGTAAGAAATGAACTTATCCCATTTTTTAATAGCCTTAATTACTTTGCTTGAAGAGGGGGGTACCCCCCTCTATATAGGGTTACATTTGCATTATCAATTTTTTTATTTCATTTCGTAAAACTTCTTTTTTATCCTCGTCAAACTTGCCTTTGGTTTTAGAAATGAGAACTTTCATGAGTTCTTCTTTATGACTTGAATCATTAAATAATTTTATTATTTTTTCAAATTCATCTTTAAACTCCCGGTGTATGAAAAGCAATACGTAACTAATATTGTTGTACTGCTCAATATTAATTTCTGATTGTTCCAAAGATTCTTCATTCACCTTTCGCTTAAGTGATGTTACAAGTTTTATGACCTGCCCTTCACTTGCTCGGTTGTCGCCAATAATTATTGCAAGAGTATCAAGCAGGCTTGCAGAGTTTTCTTTGAAAAAGTATTCATCTGATATAGTTGCAAGAACACCATCTTTTAAAGATTTCGATGAAATTTTCAAACCAATTAATGATAACCTTTCAATTGCGCGCTGAGTAGTATAAACGAGCCACTCTGCATGTTTCTTTTCTTTTCTAATTATTGTTCTAAGTAAATACTGTGATGCATCCAAGGTAATAAGCATTGGCGTACTGAAATAGCCTTTAGAGTCCAAGTGCTCTTTGTTATCGCATAATATACAGGCACAATAAACGTCATTTTCTATAGCCCTGTACGGCCTGAAAGTATGTGACTCCCTTATGAACTTCCTCCTTATTCTTTCTACAAACTCCTCTGAAATAGAATCTTTGTTATCAACGACATCGAAGTTTCCAGAAGTCAATAAACCATACATACAGTTGGCAACTACATCAAATCTGTTTGCCCCTCGTAAATCATCACTATCAAGACCTAGGAAAGCATAAATAAATTCATCAAAACTCAGGTTGCCACCTTGGCTATTGCTCCATTGAATATAGAAATTAAAATAAACATTTTTTGACTCACCGAGCTGCTCAATAAGTTGGCTGGTAACGTACTGGCTTAATTTTTCAGCTTGAGTAAAATGTCTAACAGTTTCTTCAAAGTGTTCATTAGACACTCTTAATCTTTTATTTTTAAGTGAGTTAATGTGCTCGCGCATCAAGTTTATATTTCTTATTGATTTGTCATAAAAGGTTTTATTGCCAAATATGATTGTTATCAAGTAAGGTATCAAAACCGGAGCATCAAGATAAATATAAAAATGCTTATTTTCGATGTATTTCTCAAGCTTGCTATCTGCTAATAAGTTAACACAAAGCTTAGCGGAGCAATGTTCAGATAAATAATCGTTATCTCCAGCCAATTCCATAAGCTTTTT
Organism: Pantoea sp. BJFS-204; assembly: GCF_049310725.1. NCBI lineage: Bacteria > Pseudomonadati > Pseudomonadota > Gammaproteobacteria > Enterobacterales > Erwiniaceae > Pantoea > Pantoea sp. BJFS-204. The sequence continues at coordinate 799,964 of NZ_JBMOWE010000001.1, forward strand.
TGCGAGGGCATCAGAATCAGACTCACTTAGACCACATTCGGTGGATATTAACACCTTTAGCCTTTGAATGGTGGATTTGAATATTTGTAGCTTAGGCGGCTCGAAATTACTTTCAGTTATCTGGACGCTTAATGATTCTTCATAAGCAGTAGTTATCAACTCAACTATACCAGAAGCTAAATCTTTGTCGGTGTTCTTAGAGATTTCTTTTTTTATTATGTCAATTAGTTCTTGCTTGCGTGATAGTTCTCTGAGCTTGATGTTCTCTAATTTCAAGTTTTCATCTCGAGATAAACTATATATACCATCAATTAAATCGACCTTACCTGCATGGGCAAGCATCTGCAGCCTGCCTTTCAAACTACCAGTTCTGATATTGACATCTTTTAAATCATGCTCAAGAGCCTGAATACTTTTACCCCCATCGAGAAGGTGAGACATTATATTCGCATCAACAATAACATTTTTTAAATTTGTACTATCCTTGCTTAACAATAAATATTCGTAAAATGCCCTTTGCTGAATATTTATCGGCATCTCGTTATTTATATCTATTTTATGAATTTTCTTTATTAGATGGTTTAACAAATGAGGGTAGTGATCAGTTATATCTTGAGCTATACGCTTTGCGTCATAAAATTCTAGAGTTATGAAATAATCTGTATTAGCGGATTTTTTTATTTTATCTAACTTATTTTCAGATATTGGATGACTCCAAAAGAAATAAAGAACCGGCGGGTAACCATGGTCATCTACAAGTTGAACCACTTTTTTTAAATCTTCATCAATCTTTTTTTCTATATTATTTTTCTTGAATTGATATTTGGGCCGCCTGTTTTATCTCCCTTCCTCTTCTTTTTATAACTAAATCCTTTCCGCTATCCCAAGGACCACCAATCAAATAAGCGTTCCCTTTAAAAACCTCCTCTGCATAACTTTTTATTAGATTTTCAAAATCAGATTCTATTGAAATTGTGCTAATAAGCTTAACGTTATTATTCATTTTAATTCCTTAAAAATATGAACTTATTTGATTTTTATCACATGATTTTCAAAGAGTTTGCCTGAGTAAAACTTTTTTATTTTTTGGCCTTTAACTAGATATGTAATCTGGAAATTAATGTATAGCGTGGTTAATGAATCTCAACTCACTTATACATGTTTTTGCACTTGCGCGCAATGCTATCCCCGCCACGCCTGCCCGCTTTATGCATCGCTTTTCATGCATGTGCATGCACCCACTCAAACCGCGCTAGTACTGACCTCATACAAGCTTCGCAATCCAATTTGGATCATGTAGATTCATGCCAGCATATGCACTTTGGTGCAGAAGCAAAAGGCCACCTGAAAGGTGGTTAGTATAGGGTGGTAGGGAAGGCAATTAATCATTCAGCCTGGCGGTATATAGCGGCTTTGAAAACAGATCTGTCGATTTTTCCTGCTATGTCACTGAGCAACGAAAGTATTTTTTTTAATTCATCTTCTTTGCAGTGTGCGATCAGCGATACGTCAGCAATGGACTGGATGCATGTAACCGTCTCGCTTATATTATCTATTTCATTCAATTGATTAACTTCGTCTAGTCAAAATATCACGTATCCATAAGCAGTGCTATGATGATCATAAATCGTAAAGAATCGCGCGGCTCAGATTAGTCCGGCTGCCGATTTATTAATCAGGAAACTGTATGCCTCTTTTTCTCGCCAGTGCATTGAAGCGCTTAAATAGGGTGGTATTTTTGCACCGTGTATGGAAGAGGTACCCGCTTGCACCGCTCCAGTAAGAAAGCTCCCAAACCTTAATTTGTGACGTTCCTTCATGCGCACAGCTTCACCGTCGGACAGGGTTAACCTGGAGATCTCAAAGAAAATCTTTTTCAACGCCATCCGTTCTGTGTACTGACTCAGTTCTGAGTGATATGTGTCGGGCTCAAGTTGCTCCTGCGCTGGTTTTTCTCTTAATATTCATTCTACGCTCGGCGCGAGTAAGGGGGCTAGAGAAATCGATAGCAGCTTCAGAGCCTGTTGGCTCCGTACATTTATTGACAGAACTCCGAGAGGACGCGGATGCGTCCTTAAATTATAAACCAAAATCAACGGCACGTTTTCCACTCTTGTCCTCTGGAAGAGGCCGCAACAAACTGAAGAGATTAACGCCTGTGTTTGCAGGCGATAATTATTTGCCCAACCAGCGTCCGGCCTGTGCAGACTCAATTAACAGACGAATAGTCAGCGGATCGTGCGGCGCGGTGAAATCTTCCGGGAAATATTCGGCAAACGTGATAGTACTGGGATTAATGCCAAATGTTTCAGCATACCGCTCTAGCAATTCATACGCGTCAAGAGGATCCATGCGAAAGTCATTGTTCAGATCGGTATCCAGTTCAAGCTTATAGCGTCTGAACGTAAACAAACTTCTGCCGTTATAATCTTCAACCAGCGCAAATACAGCTTTCTCTATATCCTCGTTTACCATATCTTGTCTTCCTTATGAGCAAGAAGGTTATATTTTGCCGTAGTTTTCCAGCCAATTTCTGCCACATCAGCGGCCATAATTACCCAGCCTAAAACCGGGATTGTACGACCGACGAACGTCCCCAGCTTGTGAGTCATTAACATTTTAATTTGAAGAGGGTTTTTAGGGTTCTGTATCCACGTGGGTAATCTGAATGGAAGACGGTAATCCCGTAACAGCTTTCGAGAATAGACCGAAGCATAAGAGGTGCCTTTCCATGCTCCGTTTAGCTTACCGGATACGTCAATCGTATTTTGCCCCGAGTAAATCGCAACCAGAGCGATGATATCCTTTTTACCGCTGAAGTGCTCTGCAGTCACATCAATCATTACCCAGAAATAAAGCTCTCCTGCGGAAAGGTTAGTAAGCCCGCCATAGAAGTAAGTTCCGTTTAACTGCTCAGTTGTATCCATACCATTCCCTTAAATGGGTACTGTAATGGTCAAAACTGTATCACATCAATTCCGGTCACTGCCAGATGCTGGCTGGCGCTATCTGATGCATTTTGCGACTCTCAAAGCCATAGTTGTCGCTCCGCTGGTATCAAACGATCACGATGCGCACGCTCGGGTCGTTGACGCAGCATGATCTATGCATCTTATTCCTCAGCCCACAGTAGCTAGCATCGCAATGGCGGATCACTTGATGCATGCTTTGAATGCAGTTTTACTAACGTTCATCTCATCATTGCTACTATGGCAGGTTTTGCCAGCGAGAAGAAAAAGCAAAGAGTCTGTCAATATATAAAGGTCAACGCGCCTCATAACAGATATTTAGTTATTGTGAAACCAATAGGTTGATTTGTGAAAAAAGTAAATATAAGTTATGGGGTGCTCTATGGCTGCATTACAGGATGTTTACTTATGAAATCTTTAATTCATATAGGTTCTTGAAATTGAAGGTAAACATCAAAAAATATTGGGTGCAGGCTATGTCTAACAGCGAAGGGAAAATTGCTGATGCTCTATATGAGATTCTGCATAAATGAAGCGTGCTATTTTATGGCTGATTCAGTCATTTTTCTATTTAGTTCCTGCTGCAGTTATTGTGGCTGGCGTGTATATCTTCATCTGCTTTGTTCCGCAGTATGCAGCACTTCTTAGTTTTGCATGGGTTATTGTAGTTTCTTATGTGTATATTAAATTTAACCGATGGTGTTGATAAAATCCTGACATATTAGTGAGCTTAAAATTTGGGTTGAAAAGCGAACGCAAAATAACCCTATTAGCTTAAGGTGCCCGGTCTCCATCCCAAAAACCCACTCCACTCTGCAACAACAGAAACAACCCTGCCAGCCTCGCACCCAAAGCTTACCTGTCATCTTGTCATCACCGCGGTTTGGCTTATCCTTAAAGCTTCAATCAAAAGGAGCATCGTTTATGAAAGCGGCAATTGCTAACAGTGAACACAAGGTTGAAGTGGTTGAGAAGACGCTGCGTCCTCTCAAAACGGGCGAAGCACGGCTCAGGATGGAATGCTGTGGCGTATGCCATACCGATCTGCATGTGAAGAACGGGGATTTCGGTGATAAAACCGGCGTGACGCTGGGTCATGAAGGTATCGGTATTGTTGAGGAAGTCGCGCCAGATGTGACCTCACTTAAGCCTGGCGATCGTGCCAGCGTGGCATGGTTCTTTAAGGGCTGCGGTCACTGCCAATACTGCAACTCCGGTAACGAAACGCTCTGCAGAGAGGTCGTTAATGCCGGTTATACCGTCGATGGCGGTATGGCTGAAGAGTGTATCGTCGTTGCAGACTATTCGGTCAAAGTCCCCGACGGGCTTGATCCTTACGCCGCCAGTAGTGTCACCTGCGCTGGTGTCACCACCTATAAAGCGGTGAAAGTGTCCGAGGTAAAACCGGGTCAGTGGCTGGCGATTTACGGTCTGGGCGGGCTGGGAAACCTCGCCCTGCAGTATGCGAAAAACGTCTTTAACGCCAAAGTGATCGCGGTTGATGTGAGTGATGGGCAACTGGCACTGGCGAAAGAGATGGGCGCCGACCTGGTCGTAAACTCGGCCAGCGAAGATGCGGCTCGCTTTATTCAGGAACAAACCGGTGGGGCGCATGCGGCTGTGGTAACGGCCGTTGCCAAAGCAGCGTTTAACTCTGCTGTCGATGCGGTCAGGGCCGGTGGTCGGGTAGTGGCGGTCGGACTGCCGCCGGAAGCGATGAGCCTGAATATTCCGCGTCTGGTGCTCGATGGCATCCAGGTAGTGGGATCGCTGGTCGGGACGCGTAACGATCTGGCGGAAGCTTTCCAGTTTGCGGCAGAAGGGAAGGTGGTGCCGAAGGTGACCAAAAGGAAGATTGGTGAGGTCAATGCCATCTTCGATGAGATGATTCAGGGCAAGATCCGCGGCAGGATGGTGATCGACTTTAGCGGTCAGCCTGTTGAATAATCCGTGCCAATAATCGCAGAAGCCCGCGCCGTGCGGGCTTTTTTATGCCTGTAAGGCCAGTTCCCTCCCGCTGAATGCGTAAGAGCACATTCCGTTAAAGCATTAATAAGCTCGGCTTTATGTTTCATGATGTGATTTTCACTTGAACTTTACCGGTAACATTATAGTTTATGGGGTGAAGTCTGATTACACACATCTGAAGGAGGGTTATTTATGGCTAAGCATCACTTACTCAAATCCATTGAAATTGCAGCGATTGTGCTGTTTGTCCTGATACTGGCGTATCTGGCGGTTACCGGTCTGCTGTCATCAACAGGCGTTGATCACGCCTGGCCTTATCCCAGTAAGTAATTGAGTGCCGCACCAGGGAAATTATAAATAATATAAATAGATAACCGATCCTGATACAGGACATAAAAAACCCCGCAATTGCGAGGTTAATCAGAGTTTACACCAGGCTCACCGAAAGCAGAGTCAGCTCTTCGGTTTCCAGCGACAGGTTTTTTTTGGTTTCGAACATAAAGGCTTCCAGCGCCTCCTCGACATCGTCGCCCTCGATAAAGGCGTGAGTCGTGACATGATTTTCACCTTTGGGCTTAATCACGTAAGAAACAAACCACTTCTTCTTTTGCATAATGCTTATCCTCTTCTGAATAGGTAAATGCCGCACACCGGCAATAATGAGCTTTCCCGCCAGCAGTTCAGCGGAACATGTACGGGTTCGGTCTGACAAAGACTAATCGAGCGGGGCCGGATGCAGCAGGTCGATCACGTCGTCAATTTCATTACTGGCCGCATGACGATCAAGTGCAACCGCATAGTAGCGTCCCTTGCAGTAGTGCTTTGTTACCGCCACCCGATGGCCGGTATCGCTGTCAGCTTCACCGCCGGTCAGGGTCTGCAGGTGGGGCGGGATAACCAGCTCACTTTCGAGTTGTTCTGCTTCAATGATCACTGCGCCACCGTCGGTGGATAGCAGCAGATGCTGAATACTCATGTTCTCTCCTCTGAGTCAGATTGCTAACCGGCAAAGTGTAGTTCACCTCAGCGGGTGTGCTGGCGACGGGCTTAATCAATGCCTGAGCAGGCTCGTTATCACAGCCAATTGCGCTTTTCCTGGCAAAAAAAAGCCCCGAAGTCGGGGGCTTTTAAGAAAGGGATGGCCTGCGTTAAAAACTCAGCTGGTCTGATCGGCCAGCTTCGGCTTAAGCACGCGCTTACCAATCTGAATGCCGGGCTTCTCAACATACTTATAGAGTAAAGAGGCCAGCGCATAGGTCACCGGGATGGCAGAGACGCAGACAATCAGGAAACGCATCATGTCGCTCTTAAACTCGATGTCGGTGTGATTGAGCAGCAGTGCGATCAGCGGGATTACAATCAGCAGATGCAGCAGGTAGACCGAAAACGACACGTCGCCCAGCCAGGTGCTGAGACGGTTGTTCAGCAGCTTACGCGGCAGAGCAATCAGCGTTGCCATCAGGCTGCCCTGCGGGTATTGCCACAGAATCGCCGTCATACCGACGATCATCAGCGCCTCCATAATCACCTGCAGCTTAATCGCACCCAGGCCCATCGCCACGCTGGCGACCGGGCCGAGCAGCGCAAAGGCGACGTAGAGCAGGGATTTACGGCGGATCGCCTCGGCCAGCAGCATCCCCGACAGGAACATATTCAGCTTTATCAGGATCATTGAAGGCATCTCAAACGCCTCATAATAATCTGCCAGCACATACCGGCCAGCGCAGCAGAGCGCCATGATGCCAATCAGCGAGGCGGCATAACCAAAGCGCAGCGTCACCAACATGATGAACGGGAACAGCAGATAGAACTGCATCTCCAGCCCGATGCTCCAGTCAGGCAGTACAGTATTAAAACCATATTCGGGCAGCAGGCCGAACAGGAAACTGAAGTGGGTCAGGATGTTTGCCAGCGACTGGTCATTGTAACGCGACGACTCAGTGGCGGTGCCGGAATAGAAATGAGCAATGGTGTCACGCATCTCGCCAAACCACGGGCCATAAATCAGGGCGATGATTAACAGCAGATAGTAGAGCGGGGCGATGCGGAAGAAGCGCCGGATCCAGAACTTCTTAATGGTCTCTGTACTCTGCCACGGCTCTTTCTGCTGACGCTCGACGTAGTTTTTCGCCATCAGATAACCCGATAACAGAATAAACAGATCGACCCCGATGCCAGGGGATGAAATAAGCGTGATGTGGCAATGAACCAGTAAGCTGATATGGCCAACTAATACCCAGAGAGAAGCGATGCCGCGTAATCCCTCCAGCTCCGTAGACCAACCTCGTGTTGCAGACATAACTATTCCTCGTTTTTATCCGACCTTCGGCGCTCACTAAGCCTCAAGGCAACAGATATGTAAACGGGCCTTTACAAAAGTAAGAAGATTCCGAGCACAGGTAGGAGTGAAAAATCAACCGAAACAGGGCGGGAAAGCACAGGAAGTTAAGGGCGTGCAGCGGCACACCCTTAATCAATATCACTGATTGAGAGGGCCGATCAGGCCAGTTTTAACAGGATCATACCGGCCAGCAACAGGGTCAGACCGGCCCAGCCTTTGCGGTTCAGCCGCTGGCCAAACAACACCCATCCGGCCGCGACAGTGGCGATAATCCCAAAACCGCCCCAGACCGCATAGGCGATCGAGAGATCGATACCTTTAACCGCCTGAGCGAGTGCGCTGAACGCGAGCAGGACACAGCAAAGTGAAAGCAGACCGTACAGCGGTTTCTTAAACCCATCAGAATATTTAAGGAATATGTTGGCGGCAATCTCCAGCACGATAGCCAGCGCCAGCCAGGACGCATGAACAAGATCAGCGATGAGCATGATTAACCTCCGCTGATGATTGGGTGCCGGTTTTGATCAACACAATTCCGACGATCAGCGTCACCAGCCCACAGATTTTCAGCGCTGACAGCGTTTCACCAAACAGCTGCACGCTGAATAACGTAATCAGCATGATGCCGATACCTTCCCACAGCGCATAAGCCACGCCCAGGGCGATACGTTTAATGGCGAAACTCAGCAGAATATAAGAACAGGCAATCATGCCCAGCATCATCAGGTAGCCGGAATGGCTGCCATTGAGGCTGGACCATTTCATAAAAAGGGTACCAATAATTTCAGTAACAATAGCGAGTGATAATAAAACCCAGGCGCGCATGGGTGCTCTCCAGCAACGATAAATGACGACCTGCAACAACGCACAACGTGCGGGCAGACTCAGAACAGTTCGAAGTGGTGAGGGGACTACAGGGCGTTACGCCAGTGCTGATCGGCGGCGTTCCAGCCAGAAAGGCAAGAGGGGGAATACAGGGGGGTTGACATGAACATTCTGCTCATAAAATTTACAACACATCCACATTGTTGCTTCTCATCAGTGGACGGATAGTGCCTCCGGTTAAATAGACGCTGGATTTATAGCATTCTGCACATCACCAAATCAACAGCAGATGCTGCTTTGTTTGATGTCTGTTAAGGTTTGATGATTTGAAAAGGGTGACGTGTGGGAAAGGATGTGTGGTAAACCGTAATGAAAAAAATAGCCGGGCAACAGAAGTGCCCGGCTATTATTAAGTGACGCTGTCACGTATCATTCAGCGCGCTGCGGAACCGTGCGAACGGGCGCATCACCCGCAACATAGTAAGCGGCGGTGCTGCGCGGCAACGGATCGCGTCCACGAATCTTATCGGCAATCTTCTCGCCAATCATGATAGTGGTGGCGTTCAGGTTACCGGTGATGATCAGCGGCATAATCGACGCATCCACTACGCGTAAGCCTTCCAGTCCATGCACACGACCTTCGCCATCAACGACGGACATCGGGTCGTTACCCATCTTACAGGTGCCGCACGGGTGATAAGCGGTTTCGCCGTGGTTACGCACGAACTCATCCAGCTGCTCATCTGTCTGGCAATCCAGTCCCGGACTGATTTCACGGCCACGGTACTTGTCCAGCGCCGGCTGATTGATGATCTGGCGCGTGATGCGAATCGCATCGCGGAACTCATGCCAGTCCTGCTCATGCGACATGTAGTTAAACAGAATGGCCGGATGACGACGCGGATCGCGTGACTTCAGGCGTACATGACCGCGGCTTGGAGAACGCATCGAGCCAACGTGACACTGGAAGCCGTGGGCATCAACCGCGTTGGAACCGTTGTAGTTAATCGCCACCGGCAGGAAGTGATACTGAATGTTCGGCCAGCTGAACTCTTCGCGGCTGCGGATAAAGCCACCCGCTTCAAACTGGTTGCTGGCACCAATACCGGTGCCGTTAAACATCCACTCCGCACCGATTTTCGGCTGATTCCACCACTTCAGAGCCGGATAGATTGAGACCGGTTCTTTACACTCATACTGAAGATACATCTCCAGATGGTCCTGCAGGTTTTCACCCACGCCCGGCAGGTCGTGAACCAGCGGGATGTCGAACTGTTTCAGCAGCTCAGGAGAACCCACGCCAGAACGCTGCAGGATCTGCGGCGAGGCGATAGCGCCGGCACACAGCAGCACTTCACGGCGCGCGGTCACTTTGTTGATGGTGTTGCTGTCGCCCTGCAGGTACTCCACGCCGACTGCACGCTTGCCATCGAAGATGATGCGATCGGTGGTGGCATGCGTGATGATCTTCAGGTTGGCGCGGCCTTTGGCCATATCGAGATAGCCACGCGCGGTGCTGGAGCGACGACCATTTGGTGTGACGGTACGATCCATCGGACCGAAACCTTCCTGCTGATAGCCATTAAGGTCGTCAGTGCGCGGATAACCTGCCTGCACGCCCGCCTCAATCATCGCTTCAAACAGCACGTTATTGCCCGCTTTAGGCGTCGCAACACACACCGGGCCGTCGCCGCCGTGGAAATCGTTCGGGCCGATATCGCGGGTTTCCGCTTTACGGTAGTAGGGCAGGCAGTCCAGATAGCTCCAGTTCTCCAGTCCAGGTTCGCTGGCCCAGTTATCGAGATCCATCGCGTTGCCGCGGATATAACACATGCCGTTAATCAGTGATGAACCGCCCAGACCTTTGCCGCGACCACACTCCATGCGGCGATTGTTCATGTAAGGCTCAGGCTCGGTTTCATAAGCCCAGTTATAGCGTTTGCCCTGTAACGGGAAGGCGAGGGCCGCAGGCATCTGGGTGCGAAAATCAAAGCGGTAATCCGGGCCGCCCGCTTCCAGCAACAGGACGCTCACGTTGCTCTCTTCGGTCAGACGGGTAGCCAGAACGTTTCCTGCGGATCCGGCTCCAATAATAATGTAATCAAATTCCATTCATCGTTCCTCAGGTTAAGTGATTAAAAGACTGACTGAAAACGCGTCAGCTCAACCTGCACGGACTTCACCTGGGTGTAGCTCTGCAGCGTCATCAGGCCATTCTCACGGCCAATGCCGGAGTGCTTGTAACCCCCCACTGGCATCTCTGCGGCTGATTCGCCCCAGGTATTAATCCAGCAGATTCCTGCTTCGATCTGATGAATCACGCGGTGCGCCTTATTGAGATCCTGCGTCACCAGCCCGGCGGCCAGACCAAATTCGGTGTCGTTGGCGCGGCGGATCACTTCTTCTTCACTTTCGTAGCTCAGGATCGACATGACCGGTCCGAAGATCTCTTCACGCACAATCTTCATCTCATCACGGCAGTCGGTGAACACGGTTGGTGCAACCCAGGCACCCTGGTCGAAATCGCCACCGGTCAGACGTTTGCCGCCGCACAGTACGCGTGCGCCTTCAGCGATGCCGGATTCGATATAACGCATCACATTGTCGCGATGGCTGAAGCTGACCAGCGGACCAAAGTTGGTCGCCGGGTCACGCAGATCGCCTGCCTGAATGCGGGCAACGCGTTCGCTGATTTTCGCCTCGAATGCGGCCTGCAGTTTTGCAGGAATAAAGACGCGGGTGCCGTTGGTGCAGACCTGACCGGAGCTGTAGAAGTTCGCCATCATGGCGATGTCGGCGGCCAGATCGAGATCGGCATCATCAAAGATGATCAGCGGTGATTTACCGCCCAGTTCCATGGTGACCTCTTTCAGCGTTGAACCTGCTGCATTGGCCATCACTTTTTTGCCGCTGACGACGCCACCGGTAAAGGAGACTTTGTCGATGCCAGGATGCTCAGTGAGCAACTGACCGGTGACCGAACCGATGCCCGGCAGCACGTTGAATACGCCATCCGGCAGGCCCGCTTCGGTGTAAATTTCCGCCAGCTTCAGGGCAGTGAGCGGGGTCATCTCACTCGGTTTGAAAATCATCGCGTTACCCGCTGCCAGCGCGGGCGCGGATTTCCACAGGGCGATCTGAATCGGGTAGTTCCAGGCACCGATACCGGCTACCACGCCCAGCGGTTCGCGACGGGTGTAAACAAAGGAGGTTTCACGCAGTGGGATCTGCTGACCTTCCAGCGCCGGAACCAGGCCGGCGTAATACTCCAGCACGTCTGCGCCGGTGACAATATCGACCGCTGAGGTTTCGCTGTAAGGCTTACCGGTATCGAGCATTTCCAGCTCTGCCAGCTCATCATTACGCTCACGCAGAATATCGACGGCGCGACGCAGGATGCGCGAGCGCTCCATGGCGGTCATCGCGGCCCAGACTTTCTGGCCTTTTCTGGCGGCAGCAACGGCGCGATTGACATCTTCCTGGCCGGCGGCATGAACCTCTGCCAGCACTTCGCCGTTGACCGGGTTAATCGTCTGGAACGTTTCGCCAGACGTTGCGGCAACATAAGCGCCATCGATGTAGAGTTTCTGCTCGGTGAATCGGGACATGTTTTCTCCTTCCGTTATTCGTGCTCGCCAGCCAGTTGCTGACGGATGAATTGGGTGGTCAGTGTGAGGGCGATGACCGGGTTAAATGGCTTACCGCTCAGCGCGGCGCGCAGCCACAGACCATCTATCAGGGCAGCCAGCCCGTGTGCGGCCAGACGTGCCTTCTCGAGCGGCAGTTCACGCCGGAATTCAACCACCAGCGTTGAGTAGAGCCGCCGGCTGCTGACCCGCTCCAGGCGATTAAGCTGGGGCTGATGCATGCTGCTCGACCAGAAGTCGAGCCAGGCTTTCATCACTGCCGTGTGCACCTGGGTATCATCAAAATTACCCTCAACGATGGCACACAACCGCTGTTCTGCAGAGGCACCGGCCAGCGGTTCTAACCGCGACAGTACCGCCTCTCGCAGTTGACGCGTCACATCACGCATCGTGGCTTCCAGTAAGCCGTTCTTGTCCTTGAAATAGTGACTGATGATGCCGGTGGATACCCCCGCCCGACGGGCGATCTGGGCGATAGTGGCATCATTAATCCCCACTTCATTAATCGTGCTCAGGGTCGCATCAATCAGTTGCCGACGACGTATCGGCTGCATCCCTACCTTTGGCATAGCTCCAGCTCCACCCTCAAATCGAGCCCCTATTTAAACTTTTTTTGATTGCACGTTCAATATAAAAAGAAAATTTGTTAGGATGCTGTTCTTTAAATGTAGCGAAAGCGAAACGGCAATGAGTGCTAAAATAGGCTGGTTTGCCTGAGCGATTAACAGGAAGTGACAGAACGAAACAGGGCCGCACGGCCGGAAAGCCGTGGACGGCAAGACTTATCCATTGCGTATTTTCAGGACATTAACCAGAGGTAACCGATGAATAATCCACCTGCCGGTGAAAAAGACAGACTCAATCCCGTTGTATTTTATACCTCTGCCGGATTGATTCTGACGTTTTCACTTGTGACGATTCTCTACAGTGAACTGGCCGCGAGCTGGATCCTCAAGGCGGTAAACTGGGTTTCCGCCACCTTCGGCTGGTACTACATGCTGGCTGCCACGCTCTATATTGTTTTTGTGTTGTATATGGCCTGCTCACGCTTTGGTTCGATCAAGCTCGGGCCGGAGCACTCCAAACCCGAGTTCAGCGTCCTTAGCTGGTCTGCCATGCTGTTCGCCGCCGGCATCGGCATCGACCTGATGTTCTTCTCGGTCGCCGAACCGGTGACGCAGTATATGCAGCCGCCGGAGGGGGCAGGGCAGACGATGGAAGCGGCCCGCCAGGCGATGGTCTGGACGCTGTTCCACTACGGACTGACCGGCTGGTCAATGTATGCGTTGATGGGCATCGCGCTGGGCTACTTCAGCTATCGCTATAACCTGCCGCTCACCATCCGTTCCGCGCTCTATCCCATCTTTGGTAAACGCATCTATGGCCCGATTGGCCACACCGTAGATATTGCCGCCGTGGTCGGCACCATCTTTGGTATCGCCACCACGCTCGGCATCGGGGTCGTGCAGCTTAACTATGGCCTCAAAGTGCTGTTTGATATCCCGGAAGGCCTGACCGCGCAGGCCGCGCTGATTGTCCTCTCCGTGGTGATCGCCACCATTTCTGTTACGTCAGGCGTCGATAAAGGGATTCGTTTTCTCTCCGAACTCAACGTGATCATGGCGCTGGGACTGATTCTGTTTGTGCTGTTCTTCGGCAACACCGAGTTCCTGCTGAATGCGCTGGTGCTGAACGTCGGGGATTACATCAACCGCTTCATGGGCATGACGCTCAATACCTTTGCCTTTGATCGGCCGACCCAGTGGATGAACAGCTGGACGCTCTTCTTCTGGGCATGGTGGGTGGCCTGGTCGCCATTCGTCGGCCTGTTCCTGGCGCGTATCTCACGTGGTCGTACCATCCGTGAGTTCGTGCTGGGCACGCTGATTATTCCGTTCACCTTTACGCTGTTGTGGCTGTCAGTGTTCGGTAATGCCGCGCTGTATCAGATCATCCATGGTAATACGGAGTTTGCGCAGGAAGTGATGAACCATGCGGAGCGCGGCTTCTACAGCCTGCTGGCGCAGTATCCGGCGTTTAAACTCAGCGCCTCGGTCGCGACGATCACCGGTATGCTGTTCTACGTCACCTCGGCGGATTCCGGCTCGCTGGTGCTGGGTAACTTCACCTCGCGCCTGAAAGACATCAACAGTGATGCACCGAACTGGCTGCGTATCTTCTGGTCTGTGGCGATTGGGGTACTGACCCTGAGCATGCTGATGACCAACGGTATCACTGCCTTGCAAAACACTACGGTGATCATGGGGCTGCCGTTCAGCTTTGTTATCTTCTTTGTCATGGCGGGGCTGTTTAAATCCCTGAAGATTGAAGATCACCGTCGGGCCAGCGCCACGCGCGACACCGCGCCCTATCTGGCTCATGCGACCGATCGCCTGACCTGGAAGAAGCGTCTGTCGCGCCTGATGAACTACCCCGGCTCGCGTTATACCCAGCAGATGATGGAAAAAACCATCTATCCGGCGATGCAGGAAGTGGCGAAAGAGCTGGAGCTGCGGGATGGCCGGGTCACGCTGGAGAGCGTTGAGGCGGATGAAAGCAACCCGATTGGCTATCTGGATCTGCGCGTCCATCTGGGCGAGGAGCAGGACTTTATCTATCAGGTCTGGCCGCAGCAATATTCGATTCCGGGCTTTACCTATCGCGCCCGCAGCGGTAAGTCGACCTACTACCGGCTGGAAACCTTCCTGATGGAGGGCAGCCAGGGTAACGACTTAATGGATTACAGCAAAGAGCAGGTGATCATCGACATACTGGATCAGTATGAGCGACACCTGAACTTCATCCATCTCAACCGCGAAGCGCCGGGCAGCAACATCAGCTTCCCAAGCGCTTAAGTCAGGGCCCGTCAGTGAGCAATTGCTGGCGGGCTTTTTTTTCGCTACCGTCGTTATGAACAATACCGCTTCACCTGCCGAAATCGACTATCTTTAGGGCTTTGCTGGCCTGATGCCTGAAAAGCGTAGACAGGGAGTCATATGGGAAAAATATTCAGTACGTTTCTGCCGCTCTATACCACTACGCTTCTGATGCTGCTGGGTTCTGGTTTACTGACTACCTACGTCTCGTTACGGCTGGCCAGTGAGCAGGTTAATGGTGCGCTGATCGGCGCGATTATTGCGGCCAACTATATCGGGCTGGTGATTGGCGGCAAAGTGGGGCACAACCTGATTGCCCGCGTCGGCCATATCCGTGCCTACGTGGCCTGTGCCGGGATCATTACCGCCTCGGTGGTGGGTCACGGGCTGACTGACTTTATTCCGCTGTGGGTCTTTCTGCGTCTGATTATCGGGCTCTGCATGATGTGCCAGTACATGGTGCTGGAGAGCTGGCTCAACGATCAGGCGGAATCTTCCCAGCGCGGCATGATTTTCGGCCTCTATATGGTCGCCACCTACCTTGGACTCAGTGGCGGACAGGTGATACTGAGCCTGCAATCGGGGTTTGGGGTGAGCACGCTGCTGATTGTGGCGCTCTGTTTCGCGCTCTGTCTGGTGCCGATTGCACTGACCACCCGCACTCACGTCCGGCCCATGACACCGGCGCCGATGGAGCTGGGCTATTTTATCCGCACTATTCCCAAACTGCTCGGCACCACCCTGGTGACCGGCATGGCGATTGGCGCGTTCTATGGCCTGGCACCGGTTTATGGCAGCAGCAAAGGCTTCACCACCAGCCAGACCGGTTATTTTATGAGTCTCACGATTTTTGCCGGGCTGGTGTCGCAGTTTCCGCTAAGCTGGCTCTCTGATCGCTACGACCGCCAGCGGCTGTTATTCATTATTGCCATGCTCTTTGCCGTGGCCTGCGTGCCGCTGGTGGTACTGCCGCATCTGACCTTCCACTGGATGATTGGCATCGCCTTTGCCGCCAGCATGATGCAGTTTGCGCTCTATCCATTGCAGGTGGCGCTGGCCAACGATCAGGTCGCCGCCGATCGTCGTGTCTCGTTAACTGCCTGTCTGCTGATGGCGTTTGGTATTGGCGCCAGTATCGGCCCGCTGGTGGTCGGTGCGCTGATGCAGCCGCTGGGCAGCAATATGCTCTATCTCTTCTTTATGCTCTGTGCGCTGGTGATTGGCGGACTGAGTTATGTGCGTGTGCCGGGTCCGCTTCCGACGACCGAAGTGCCGTTACCGCATGTGGTGATGCCTGACAGTCTGGCGACCTCGCCATTGGGTGCCGCGTTGATCCCGACGCTGGAAGAGGAGGTGATTCATGCGTCGATGGGCGGTCAGGAGCCGGAAGAGGAGAGTGCTGAGTTCGATGACACAGCTGACGAAGAGGATTTGCCCGATGACCTTCCTGATGATCAGCGGCACAAATAGCAGCGGCAAAGCACCGCTGACTGCACCATTAAAGCAGGATGTCCGGATCTGACACACTCTTGTCCGGTTGCTGGCTCGACATTCGGGTCAGCAACCGCGAAGCTGGCGCATACCGCTTTTTTAAGGAGTCACACCATGCTGGAACTTCGCCCCAATTGTGAACGCTGCGACGTTGATCTGCCGCCATCTTCTCTGTCGGCACGCATCTGCTCGTTTGAATGCACGTTCTGCGCTGACTGTGCTGAGCATCTCACTCATCTTTGCCCCAACTGCGGCGGTGAGCTGGTGCGCCGTCCGGTGCGTCCGGCAGAGAAACTGCAGAAATATCCGGCTAAAATGCGTAGCTGATCCCAAATGACTACAGATATGGTTGGGGCAGAATAGCCTGTCGCGCCTGATCGCTTTATGATGTATTTCGTCCCTGACAGAGCTACCACCTTAACTGAGTGCCGGAGATAAGCGCCGGGAGGGACGCACCTTTCACCTCTCTTTAATCGCCTGGCCCGATCTCATTGCTCCCTTGCTCCCTTGCTCCCTTGCTCCCTTGCTCCCTTTCAGCCAGCCTCATTTGCATTCTGCTTTCCAGCGCGTCATGCAAGTACAGTGTCGGCCCTGACTATACTCTGAAGATGGTTTCAGCAGACAAAGGCCGGGTGCAGCGATGTATTACCAATCCCTGAATGGCGCAGCGTGGCGACGGATCTGGGTGGTCGGCGATCTGCATGGCTGCCGCCGCGAACTGGATGCGCTATTGCAGCAGCATCAGTTTGACCTGCAGCAGGACTTACTGATTTCGGTGGGGGATATCATCGATCGCGGTCCCGACAGCCTGGGTTGTCTGGCGCTGCTGGAGGAGCCCTGGTTTCGCTGCGTGCGGGGGAATCATGAGGAGATGGCGCTTTCAGCATTACAGGGGCAGGAAATGGCGCTCTGGCAGATGAACGGTGGCGACTGGTTCTTTCGGCTGCGTGGTGCAGCGTTGATTGCGGCGCGTCACGCGTTGCAGCGTTGCCGTGAGCTGCCGCTGATTCTCCATCTTCAGCTTGATGAGCGAATTATCGTGATTGCTCATGCTGATTACCCGGCCCGGGAATATGCGTTGAATAAGCCACTCGACTGGCAGCAGGTGGTCTGGAGCCGTCAGCGGCTGGAGGCGATGGAGTCTGGCGAACGGGCGGGCATCCGTGGCGCAGACGCCTTTTACTTCGGACACACGCCGCTGAAACAGTCGCTGACGATTGCCAATCTGCATTACATCGATACCGGCGCAGTGTTTGGCAATCATCTGACGATGCTGCAAATAAAGTGACTCAGCGGAACAGGCGTCCGTCGCGCACCAGCTCCCGCGGATAGCTGTTCTTGATACGGCTGCCGACTTTTTTAGCCAGCCCCAGCGGCTGCTGCTGATAAGTGACAATCATCTCATTACGGGTAGGTTCCGTTTCCGGGTAGATATCCCGGCCGCGATACCACTCTTCCGCCTCTGCTGCGGTGAGCTCAAAAGTCTGCGCCGCATCCGGTTTTGCCAGCGCAATCACCGCTTCATGCTGCCAGCGATAGCCTTTAGCAAAGGTTTCTGCCAGCTTCAGGCCGATGCGCGAGAACCGCACTTTGCCCAGCAGCGGAGTAACGGCCTTCGGGAACAGCCAGATCTCTTTATCACGCTGCCACAGCTCCAGCGACGCATCCCATTTAAGAGAGACAGCGGCGGCGGCCTGGGCTATCTCACTTTCCAGCTTGCGGCTGAGGTGGGAGAAGGGCAATTTACCCACTTTGTAGCCCGGCAGCGGTAAGGGTTCGACCGACGCGGTTTTACGCAGCCGGGCAACGAAAAAGCCTTCGCTGTCGAACATCTGCGGGAAGACATGCAGATAGCCCTCGGGCGTCGCGGCCTGTCGGGCACCCTCAAACAGCCCATCGAGCGCTACAACCTCAACAGCGTCCGGATAGCGCTCCAGCAGCCAGACAATGACCTGCTGATTCTCAATCTGATTCAGGGTGCAGGTGGAGTAAACCAGCGTGCCGCCGGGTTTCAGTGCATGAAAGGCACTGTCGAGCAGATCGCGCTGGGTCGCGGCGATCTCATGCGTACTTGCCAGCGACCAGTTTTTCAGCGCATCAGCATCTTTGCGAATCACCCCTTCGCCGGAGCAGGGGGCGTCGAGCAGGATGGCGTCGAACTGTTCCGGCAGGGCTGGCCCGAAGACCCGCGCGTCAAAGTGCGTTAAGGCACTGTTGCTGACGCCGCAGCGGCTGATATTGGCGTGCAATACTTTTACCCGGCTGGAGGAGAATTCGTTAGCGAGGATAACGCCCTGATTGCCCATCCGCGCAGCAATCTGGGTCGTTTTAGAACCCGGTGCCGCCGCCATATCCATCACGGCGCTGACTTCTGGCTGGGCGTCAAACAGCGCGGTGACCGGCAGCATGGAGCTGGCCTCCTGAATGTAGAACAGGCCACTGAGATGCTCAGCCACGCTGCCCAGCGGCAGGCTCTCATCTTCCCGGCTGATCCAGAATCCCTCTTCGCACCACGGCACCGGCGTCAGCTTCCAGTCATAACGCGCGGTCTGACTCAGAAAGTCAGCCACGCTGATCTTCAGGGTATTGACGCGAATACTGCGGCGCAGGGATTGCTGACTGTAGGCAATAAATTGCGCGAGGCTCGCCTCATCGGGCAGGCTCTGGCGAATTAAAGAGAGAAAATCGGCGGGGAAAAGCGAAGAAGCATCTGACACGGGCACATTCCAGTTAAGGCAAAGGCGGCAGTGTATCATGAGGAAAGGAAACGGGCAGCCAGGCTGCCCGTTTGAGGGAGTGAATAAGGCGTATGATCCCTGAGCCGGTGCTGACTTTAAACACTCAAAAGGGCAGAACAGTCTGCCCGTTTGAGATAGCCTTTAGCGCGGAGACGGGATCGCCGTTCCCCAGTTACGCCAATCTTTCGGCGCTTCATCCTGCAGCAGGAAGTGTTTATCCGGATTCGCCTGCGGCGCCAGCGGCACCGTCGGCGGCGTCGCAAACTGAATGCCACCGCGAATAAACTGCTGGAAGGTCCCGGTTTTCACTACGCCACCCACCAGACCGAAGTCCAGGTTATAGCCGGATGCCAGCCAGAACACCGAGTTATTACGCACCAGATGCTGGTACTTCTTACTGATGCGCAGGGCGATCTGCACACGATCCGCCATATTACCCAGTGAGGTGCCGGTCACGGTACCCACTTCCACACCACGGAACAGCACCGGCGTACCCAGCGACAGTGAACCTGCCTCTGTGGCATCAACATAAATATTCAGGCCATTAAGGTAGCGGGAATCGGTAATGGTGCTCTCCTGCAGCTCAAACGTGCGCGCGGCGCCACCTTTACCGGGATCCACGTTGACGTAAGGCTGCAACAGGGTTTCCAGATGATTCACGCCGGTAGCGGAAATCTCCGGTGAGACCACCGAGAAACGGCTGCCGAGACGGGCGAAATCGTTGACATACTCCGGATAGAGTACCGCTTTCGCCACCACCTGATTGTTATCTTTGCTTAACGACAGTGACTCCACCTGGCCGACATTAATACCCAGGTAACGAATCGGCATTCCGGCAGAGAGTTTGCTGGCGTCATAGGTGTGCAGCGTAATCTGGCTACCCACCGCGCGGGCGGCGGTTTCAGACGGATAGAGAACGCGTTTGGCCCCTTTGGCCGACTGCGCACCACTCATATTGTCGAAACTGATCGCGCCTTTCAGCGCGCGGTTAAGCGGCGATGCCTGTACCGTCAGGCCGCTGCCGTTAAGGCTGACGCGTGCGCCACCCTCAGCCCAGAACACGCTTTCGCTGGTCAGCAGCTTGCGATACTCCGGCTGAATATGTACCGCAATATCAAAGGCGTCAGCGCGTGGCGTGACTTTGACAATCTCACCCACCTGAAATTTGCGGTAAAGCACGACAGAGCCGGCCTGCACGTCAGGCAGACTGTTAGCGGTCAGCATCAGAGTGGTAGAAGGGCCATCGCCGGTAATGCCTTCTTCCGCTTTTTCAGCATCGGCAAACAGCGGATAGGCACTTTTTGGCTCACCCTTTTTGCCCGGATCCAGCCGGATACCGCCATCCACCCATTCACGGGCGCTGGCACCTAATACCTGCATGCCATCAAGGCCGAACTTCACATCCAGCCGACTGTTAACGATAAATTTACTGTCGCCATGCACCAGATTGCGATTTTCAGGATTGACCGCTACCACGAAATTCACGCCATTTTCATCCAGCGTACGCGACATCACCTGACCAATCTGCATGCCGTGCAGCATCAGCGGCTGGCCCTGATCGATACCATAGCTCTCTGGCGCGCTGAGTTTTACCGTCAGCACATTGGGCTTCTGCAGCAGAGTCTCATTGGACGCCAGCACGGTGTAGTGCTGCTGCGGTTCGCCTTCACCCGGCACCAGTTCCAGCGTGTTGCCGGTCAGCAGCGCGCTGAGGCTGGTATCCGTCAGGCTGATTTTCGGACTGTGCATCTCAATGCGGGTGCCGCTGCGCATCAGACCGACAACAGAGGGATCGATGGTCAGCTCGCCGGTGACCTTGCCGCCATCCTGCAGGTTCAGTTTGGTCAGCGTGCCGACCTCCAGTCCCTGATACATCAGCGGAGTGCTGCCCGCCTTGAGATTGTTGCCGTTAGGCAGATCCAGCGTGATCTGCACGCCGCGCTGACTATGCGCCAGATCGGGATAGAGCCGGTAATTCTGCTCAGCTTTGGCCGTTTCCGCACCCTGTGGCGAGTCAAACGCGATCGCACCATTGACCAGCGCCGCCAGACTCTCCAGCTGCACTTTAGCCCCGCTCAGGCTGACGTCAGCATTCATGCCTGACACATTCCAGAAACGGCTGTTGGTTTTCACCAGATTGATAAAGCGACGGTCAATCAGCACATCAATCGACACGCCATCGGATTTGCTGTTAATGCTGTAGTCATAGACCCGGCCAACCGGAATTTTGCGGTAATAGACCAGCGAGCCGGTGTTGAGCGAGCCGAGATCGGGCGCATGCAGATGGATCATCAATTCGCCGGTATTCACCCGATACTTGGGCTGCGTATCCAGCGCGGTGAACGACTCGCTGGGTTTACCTTTACCTGGCATCATCCCGATGTAGTTACCACCGACCAGCGCATCCAGCCCCGACACACCCGCCAGCGAGGCTTTAGGCGTCACCAGCCAGAACTGCGTATCTTCACGCAGCGCATCGCGCATGTCGCTCTTGATGCTGGCTTTAATCTGAATGCTGCGATAATCATCACTGAGATTAATGCCCTGCACGGTGCCCACTTCCACGCCCTGATAGCGGATCGGGGTGCGCCCCGGCACGATACCATCCGCCGTCTGGAAATTGATTGTGATGGTGGTGCCGCGCTCCTGATAATTGGTCCAGAGCAGCCAGCAGGCGATCAGCATCGCAATAATCGGCAGCAGCCAGAAGGGCGAAATTTTGCGCTTATTGCGCAGCGTTGCGTTAGTCGGTGTAGTCGGCGTTTCCTGTTGCATGTGCATCCCAGAGCAGGCGGCTGTCCAGCCACTCAACAGACATAATGGTCAGGATGACGGCCGCGCCAAAAAACAGCGCCGCCGGTCCCATGGTAAAAGCCAGCAGCTGATCACGGTTGACCAGCGACATGGTTAACGAAATGACAAACAGATCGAGCATTGACCAGCGGCCAACCCAGGTGACAAACCGCAGCAAGCGAATGCGGGTTCTCAGCCCCTGTTCACAGCGAAAATGAATGCTGAGCAGCAGCGTCAGCATCACCAGCACCTTGATAAACGGCACCAGAATACTGGCGATAAAAACAATTGCCGCCACCGGAATATTGCCTTCGCCCAGCCCCAGGATGCCGGAGAAGATGGTGTCCTCACGCCGTGAGCCATTAAGGTAGACCACGGAGATCGGCATCAGATTTGCGGGGATCAACAGCACAATCGATGCGATGAGCGCGGCCCAGGATTTCTGCAGGCTATGGCGGCGTCGGAAGTCGAGCGGCGTATGGCAGCGCGGGCAGCGGCCCCGTTCATCGGGTATGCTGGTGTTGTGACAGTTCAGGCAGACCTGCATATCGTCACGGGCCATATTGCCAGGCGTCTGTGGGTAGAAATGCTCCCACAGCTGCTCCATATTCAGATGGATCAGTGTCAGCACGCTCAGCACTGTCAGGGCGATGTAAGCCGCCAGCCCGTAGCCAATCTCAAGCGAAGCATAGTCCTGCACTTTAATTGACGCCACGGCGATGCCGATCAGATAGATATCGAGCATCACCCACTCTTTCAGCTTCTCCAGCATCAGCAGCACGGGACGCAGGTTCATGCCCAGCCGGTGGCCGATACCGAGATAACAGATACCCGCCACCAGCGTCACCGGCGCGCCGATGGTGCAGAACGCCACCATTGAGGCCGTCAGTACATCACCCTGCTGGGTCATCTGGATGATGCCTTCCAGTACGCTGGCATTGATGCGCATGCCAAGCAGCCGGATATCTACCAGCGGCAGGGAGAAAGCAAAGGGCATTAACACAATCATGGTGGCGGCCATCGCCATAAGACGGGTCATCGGCCAGTCGCGACCACTGAGAATTTCGGCGTTACAGCGTGGGCAATGTGCCGACTGATGCGATTTCACATCCGGTAAGGAAAAAAGGGTATCGCATTGCGGGCAACGCTGATAACGTGCGTGAGGCAATGTCTGGCTGATAGCGTGAATTTTCATAGGGTGATGCAATCTTCGCTCTTCAGAAGTAACAGATATCGGTCATAAAGACATTGTCTGTGTGCCTGTCTCGGGCATCACGCTTCGATCCACAGAATGCTAAGGGTATAGCAACTAACGCTATGATTCACCTTGTGGCTCTGGATATTTAAAACTTATTTTTAACGAACGGTCTTCAATGCCCCGTTCAGATGTCATTGGTAACGGTTGAATAATGAACAAAACTGCCTTTTACGCCGATTTGAATCGCGATATGCGCGCCTTACTGGCGGGAGAAACGGCGTTCCTCGCCGCGATGGGAAACTTTAGCGCGCTGCTGTACGAACGTCTCGATGGCGTGAACTGGGCTGGTTTCTACCTGCTGACGGAAGCGGATACGCTGGTGCTGGGCCCGTTCCAGGGCAAAATCGCCTGTGTGCGCATTCCGGTCGGTAAAGGTGTGTGTGGCACGGCGCTGGCAGAAGAAAAAGTGCAACGCGTAGATGATGTGCATGCCTTCCCGGGCCACATCGCCTGTGACGCTGCCAGCAATGCTGAGATTGTGATTCCTCTGAAAGTGAATGGCACTGTGGTTGGGGTGCTGGACATCGACAGCGTGGCGTACAATCGCTTTGACAGCGACGACGAATCGGGGCTGGTCACACTGACTGATGGGCTTTGTGAAGTGCTTGCGAACAGCGACTTAGAAAAATATCTGCAGCTGACGCGCAGCTAATCGACTGGATCACATGGCATTTAGCGATGTTGTCATTATAATGTCGCCTGTTCATGCCTGCGCTGGTCGGCAAACCCGTTGTAATCAGGAAATTTCATGGAAAATCAACCTAAGTTGAATAGCAGTAAAGAAGTCATCACTTTTCTGGCGGAGCGCTTTCCGCACTGCTTTAGCGCTGAAGGTGAAGCGCGTCCGCTCAAAATCGGTATCTTTCAGGATCTGGTCGAGCGTGTTCAGGGCGAAATGGGTCTGAGCAAAACACAGCTGCGTTCCGCGCTGCGTCTCTATACGTCAAGCTGGCGTTATCTGTACGGCATCAAAGCCGGTGCTATCCGTGTCGATCTCGACGGTAACGCCTGTGGCGTGCTGGATGAGCAACACGTTGAGCATGCACGCAAGCAACTGGAAGAAGCGAAAGCACGCGTCCAGGCGCAGCGTGACCAGCAGCGCGCCGCGCGTCGTGAAGCAGGCGAAAGCGAAGAGGGCGCGGCACCGCGTCGTCCACGCAAGCCCGCGGCACGTAAGCCTGCAGAAGGCGAAGCCGCGCGGAAACCGCGTCCGCAGACTACTGCACCGCGTGCGACCGCCTCACAGCATCGCAAGCCAGCCCCACGTCCGGAGCAGGAAGCCCGACCCATCACTGATACCTCAACTTTGCAACCCGGCCAGAGTATTAAAGTTAAAGCAGGCAAAAGTGCGATGGACGCTACCGTTCTTGAAGTATCAAAAGACGGCGTTCGGGTCCAGCTCGCTTCCGGCATGGCAATGATTGTGCGCGCAGAACACTTGCAGTTCTGAAACGGAGGCTAACCCCGGCATGAACACCCTTTTTAAAGTTGGACTTATTGCGGGCCTGCTATTAGCAGGCCCAACCTTCGGCGCGGAGAACATTACCCGCGCCGATCAGATTCCCCAGCTTCACGAAGATCCGCAGGATCCGACGGTCAGTGAGCGCGTAACCTCGCGCTTTACCCGTTCCCACTATCGCCAGTTCGACCTGGATCAGAACTTTTCAGCGAAAATTTTTGATCGCTATCTGAACATGCTCGACTACAGCCACAATGTGCTGCTGGCGTCAGATGTGGCGCAGTTTGCCAGCAAAAAAACCACCGTCGGCGATGAGCTGCGCAGTGGCAAGCTGGATCTCTTTTACGATATTTATAATCTGGCGCAGAAACG
This sequence comes from Pantoea sp. BJFS-204, assembly GCF_049310725.1. Lineage (NCBI taxonomy): Bacteria > Pseudomonadati > Pseudomonadota > Gammaproteobacteria > Enterobacterales > Erwiniaceae > Pantoea > Pantoea sp. BJFS-204. The sequence goes on from NZ_JBMOWE010000001.1 coordinate 824,701, forward strand.
CCGTTTTGAGCGCTATCAATATGCGCTGACGGTGCTGGCTCGTCCGATGAATTTCAGCGGCAATGACACTATCGACATTGACCGCGCGAAAGCACCCTGGCCAAAAGATCAGTCTGAACTGAATGCGCTGTGGGATGCCAAGGTCAAATATGATCAGCTGAGTCTGAAGCTGGCGGGCAAAGATGATAACGAGATCCGCGACGTTCTGACCAAGCGTTACAACTTCGCTATCCGTCGTCTGGCCCAGAGCAACGGTGAAGATGTTTTCCAGCTGGTGATGAACGCTTTTGCCCGCGAAATCGATCCGCACACCAGCTATCTGTCGCCGCGTAACACCGAGCAGTTCAACACCGAGATGAGCCTGTCACTGGAAGGCATCGGTGCGGTTCTGCAGATGGATGACGACTATACGGTGATCAACTCGATGGTCGCAGGCGGCCCGGCCGCGAAAAGCAAAGCCATTACCGTTGGCGATCGCATCGTCGGTGTGGGTCAGCCAGGCAAGCCGATGGAAGATGTGATCGGCTGGCGTCTGGATGATGTCGTGGCAAAAATTAAAGGACCTAAGGGCAGCAAAGTGCGCCTGGAAGTTCTGCCAGCCGGTAAGGGCACCAAAACCCGTACTGTGACGCTGACGCGTGAGAAAATCCGTCTGGAAGATCGCGCGGTTAAATTGACCATCAAAAATGTCGGCAAGCAGAAAGTGGGCGTGCTCGATATTCCTGGTTTCTATGTCGGCCTCACCGACGACGTGAAAGTACAGCTGCAGAAATTGCAGAAACAGAACGTCGACAGTGTGGTAATCGATCTGCGTACTAACGGCGGCGGCGCGCTGACCGAAGCAGTCTCGCTTTCCGGTCTGTTTATTCCGAGTGGTCCGGTGGTTCAGGTACGCGACAACAATGGTCGGGTTCGTGAAGACAGCGATAACGACGGCGTTGTCTACTACAAAGGACCGCTGGTGGTGCTGGTCGATCGCTTCAGCGCCTCAGCTTCTGAGATCTTTGCTGCGGCGATGCAGGATTACGGTCGCGCGGTGATTGTTGGCGAGCCAACCTTTGGTAAAGGCACCGTTCAGCAGTATCGCTCTCTGAACCGCATCTACGATCAGATGCTGCGTCCGGAGTGGCCTGCGTTAGGCTCCGTTTCTTACACCATTCAGAAGTTCTATCGCATTAACGGCGGCAGTACTCAGCGTAAAGGCGTCACGCCGGATCTGCTGATGCCAACCGGCGTTGAAGCGGCTGAAACCGGTGAGAAATTTGAAGATAACGCACTGCCGTGGGACAGCATCAAAGCGGCGACCTATGTCAAAACCGGTGATGTGAAACCGCTGGTAGTGCAGCTGACTAAGCAGCATGCTGACCGCATTGCTCAGGATCGCGAGTTCCAGTACATCATGAAGGACATTGCCCGTTACAATGCCCTGAAAGATAAGCGCAACATCGTGTCGCTTAATCTTGCTCAGCGCGAGAAAGAGAACCACGAAGATGATGCGTCTCGTCTGGAGCGGATCAACGCGCGCTATCAGGCCGAAGGCAAAAAACCGCTGAAAAACCTGGATGAGTTGCCGAAAGATTATAAAGAGCCGGATCCCTATCTTGATGAGACGGTGAAGATCGCTAACGATCTTGCGCAGCTGGAGAAATCCCAGCCAGAGGCGCCAGCGGCTAAATAAACCGCTATTGCCAGAAAAAGCACCGCTCAGCGGTGCTTTTTTTTGTACTCAGAAAAGTTTCCAGTAAGCAATGATTAGCGCTGGTGAAGGTGCCTGAAGGCTGGGCTCCTCATCAGGCGTGTCAGAATGTAAAGTTATGTCTTTTTAGGCACTTAAACGTTAAGGTTGCTTGAAAAGCAGCCCAATGCCCATAGGATATGGATCCGCGTATAGGCGCGTGAACTACTGAGGAAGATTAACAAAAATGATGCGTATTGCTCTTTTCCTGATGACCAACCTGGCTGTGATGTTGGTATTCGGGCTGATTCTCAGCCTGACAGGGATCCAGTCAAGCAGTGTTCAGGGCCTGATGATCATGGCAGGCCTGTTTGGCTTCGGCGGTGCGTTTGTTTCACTGCTGATGTCGAAGTGGATGGCACTGCGATCGGTTGGCGGTGAAGTGATTGAACAGCCACGCAACGAAACCGAGCGCTGGCTGGTGGATACAATTGGCCGTCAGGCACAGCAGGCGGGTATTGCGATGCCACAGGTGGCGATCTATCACGCACCTGACATCAACGCCTTTGCGACTGGCGCACGGCGTAACGCCTCACTGGTTGCTGTCTCAACCGGTCTGCTGCAGAACATGAGCCGTGATGAAGCGGAAGCGGTGCTGGCACACGAAGTGTCACACATCGCCAACGGCGACATGATCACCATGACGCTGATCCAGGGTGTGGTGAACACCTTTGTGATTTTCGTTTCACGTATTCTGGCGCAGATCGCGGCGGGCTTTATGTCCGGCAACCGCGATGGTGAGGAGAGCAGCAACGGCAACCCGCTGGTATACTTTGCGGTGTCGATGGTGCTGGAACTGGTGTTTGGTATTCTCGCCAGCATCATCACCATGTGGTTCTCGCGTCACCGTGAGTTCCATGCCGATGCCGGTTCAGCGAAGCTGGTAGGTCGTGAGAAGATGATTGCGGCGTTACAGCGCCTGAAAACCAGCTACGAACCGCAGGAGCCGAGCAGCATGATGGCGTTCTGTATCAACGGTAAGGGCAAATCGTTCAGCGAGCTGTTTATGTCGCATCCGCCGTTAGATAAGCGTATTGAAGCACTGCGCAGCGGTCAGTATCTGAAGTAGCCTTAAGCAGAGCAGAAAAGGCGACCCCGGGTCGCCTTTTCTGTTTAGAAATCACAATCAGACTGAATCTGACAGCAATATCTTAGCCAAACATGCAGGGAACCCGGGCAGAGGAGGAAAGCGTCCCGCGCCATGGATGGTGCGGGCCGACCGTCATGGATGACAGAAGTCTTTCCGATCTGACCGGGTTCCCTGTGAAGGCTCGGCCTTACAGCGAATCGGGTCACACTCTGTCAGGTGGTCGCCTTTTCTGTTTCTGCCATCAGGCGCGGGTCTGCGTCATCCGCGACACACTGACCAGCGCGGCCACGGCGGCAAAGCTGCCCGCCAGCAGCAGCGAAGCGTGCGTCCCGCGATCATCAAACAGATTAAACATCAGCGCGACCAGCGCGGCACCCATACTCTGGCCCAGCAGGCGGGCGGTGCCCAGCATGCCGCTGGCGCCGCCGCTGCGATGACGCGGAGCGGAAGTGACGATAGTGTGGTTGTTGGGTGACTGAAACAGTCCAAAACCGGCACCGCACAGCATCATGCGCCAGATAATATCGCCATCACCCGGGTTGGCCGGCAGCCAGGCGAGCAGAAACAACCCCAGGGCGAACATAGCCAGCCCGATGCCGCCCAGCAGCCCGGCATGCACCCGTTCAATCAGCCGGCCGGCAATCGGCGCAAACACCATGGTTGCCAGCGGCCAGGGCGTCAGCAGTAACCCGGTTGCCACCTCATCACGCTGCAGGACGTTTTGCAGAAAGAAGGGCAGCGACACCATCGCCAGCATCTGTGCGCAGAACGAACAGACCGACGTTCCCATCGACAGGCTGAATATCGGGATGCGCAGCAGATCAACCGGCAGCAGCGGCACCGCCATGTTTAACTGACGACGAATAAAGAACCAGCCCACAACCAGCAGAGCAATGACCTCCGACAGCACCAGCAGATGACTCTGTCCCTGTGCAAACCCGCTCAGCGCAGAGATGATCAGACCAAAGAACAGGGCGTTCATGATCGCGCTGGGGACATCAAATTTCTGCGCCGTCGCTTTCTGCGGATTATCAGGCAGCGTGCGCAGCGCCAGCCAGAGCGCAATGGCACCCAGCGGGACATTAATCAGAAACAGCCACTTCCAGCTTGCCACCGAAAGAATCGCTGCGGCAACCGTCGGGCCTGCCGCGGTTGAAACCGCAACGACCAGCGAGTTGATCGCCATGCCGCGTCCCAGATGACGCTGCGGATAGATAATGCGTATCAGCGCGGTATTCACACTCATCAGCGCTGCACCTCCTAATCCCTGCAGCACGCGGGCGAAAGTCAGCATGGTCAGGGTGGTGGAGAAGGCGCAGAACAGCGAAGTGGCAATAAACAGCGCCAGGCCCGCCTGATAGACGCGGCGATAACCCAGCATGTCGCCCAGAAATGAGAGCGACAGCAGCGAGACGATAATCGCAATCTGATAGGCGTTCACTATCCAGATCGACTGCGCCGGGCTGGCATTCAGTTCGCGCGAGATAGTGGGCAGGGCGACATTGGCTATCGCGCCATCCAGCACCGCCATGGTCAGACCCAGCGCGATGGTGACGATTGCCATATAGCGCTGACGCGCGGGTAATCCATCCTGAGGAGGAGAGAGTGTCATAAGTTAATTACTAAAGAGGGTGAATATCATCATGCTAATGAAATTAACGCTGAAATACAGCGATCGGACGGATAAAAAACTGTCTTTAAATATGACGTAATGGTTAAAGCATTGCTGCCTTCGTATGCCTCACTCTATACTGACAGTCCGTTCCATTTTTTTTGAAACAGGTTTAACAAGGTGCGCGATGTCCTCTGCTGAAAATGATAAACAGCCCGATTCCGTCTCTTCGGTACTTAAAGTGTTCGGCATTCTGCAGGCGCTGGGTGAAGAGCGCGATCACGGTATTACTGAGCTCGCGCAGCGCGTGATGATGTCAAAAAGCACCGTTTACCGTTTCCTGCAGACCATGAAGTCGCTGGGTTATGTCACGCAGGAAGGTGAGAGCGAGAAGTACTCACTGACACTGAAGCTGTTTGAACTGGGCGCTAAAGCGCTGCAGAATGTCGATTTAATCCGCAGTGCGGATGTGCAGATGCGTGAGCTTTCGCGTCTGACCAAAGAGACCATTCACCTGGGGGCGCTGGAAGAGGACAGTATTGTCTACATCCACAAAATCGACTCCCTCTACAACCTGCGTATGTATTCGCGCATTGGCCGTCGTAATCCGCTGCATACCACCGCGATTGGGAAAGTTCTGCTCGCCTGGCGCGATCGCAGCGAAGTTGAGGAGATCCTGCGGGACGTCGAGTTCAAACGGAGCACGGCCAATACGCTGTTAAGCGCGGAGGCGTTGATTACGGCGCTGGATCAGGTAAGAACGCAGGGCTATGGTGAAGATAACGAAGAGCAGGAAGAGGGCTTACGCTGCCTCGCTGTGCCGGTGTTTGACCGTTTTGGCGTGGTGATTGCGGGACTGAGCATCTCTTTTCCTACCATTCGCTTTTCAGAAGATGCCCGCCAGGATTACGTGGCCATGCTGCATCGGGCGGCGCGCACGCTCTCCTCGGAGATGGGCTATCACGACTATCCGTTCTGAAAACAGCGGGCCATGTGGCCCGCTGTTTTGTTAATTATCGATCACTTCTCCGCTTTTCTTCAGCAACGGACAATCAGTCACGCCCACCACGCCACTGTCAGTATGCAGATACTGCGCACTGATCACACCGCGAGCGGTCAGATAGCTGCACTGCAGGCCAAGGCCGGCTGCATTTTTAGTACTGCCGGTTAATACGCCATAGCCGGTAAACAGCATCGCCAGCCAGATCACCGCCAGCAAGCCTACCGTACGAATAAACAGTTTCATTATGTCTCCTTGTGAAAGATAACTCAGCGCTCCACCTGGTGCCGCCGGTTATTATGATATCAGCATGCCTCGCTTTTCTGGTGGGATCGATCAGAGATAACTGAAACGGCAAATTCTGCATTGATGTTAACCCCATTATCTTTTGCGATGGCGACAGGTAGAATAGGCGGTTGCCATGTTCTGGCGTTTCCACTGAGTTTTACGAGGCAGTTATGAATGAGTTAGCCGCAAATTCGGGCCCACTGGTCAGCTATGGCCTGCTGGTCATTATTTTGATTGTGGCGTTTATCGCCTGGTTCTTTGTCAACCGCGCCAGCGTGCGCGCCGGTGAGCAAATCCGCTTACTGGAATCTTTGCTGGAAGAGCAGAAGAAACAGAATCAGCTGCTGCGCCGTCTGATTGAGATGCAGCCAGGGGCAGAGAGTAAAAAAACCGATGACGATCGCGAGAAACGCGACTTTATCCGGTTGATTCCGGAACGATAATCACAGCAGAGAGGCGGGATGGTCTGGAAAAATCCGTGGTATGACAGCAGCAAAGCGCATCACACGCCCGAGGGATTCTGCAATCCTGAACCGGAACGGCGCAAGCCGGGCGATCTGCAGCGCTGGCGCAGGGATCGCAAAGCGCAGGGGCTGCCGCTGCCACCGCAGCAGGGCTACAGGGCTTTCACCGAACAGTGGTGGCAGCCCGCTGATATCAGCGGCAGTGACGATCGCATCTGGTGGCTGGGACATGCCGCCGTGCTGCTGCGACTGAACCAGCAATATATCCTGATCGATCCCGCACTCTCGTCACGCGCCTCGCCACTCTCTTTTGCCGGGCCGCAGCGAAAAACGCCAGCACCGCTTAGCATCGCTGATCTGCCGCGTCTGGATGTCGTGCTTATTTCACATAACCATTACGATCATCTTGATCGGCCGACGGTTAAAGCGATCGTCCGGCGTTTTCCGCAGGCGACCTTCATTGTGCCGCTGGGCCTGGAAAAATGGTGCAGGGCGCGGGGCGTGAAACAGGTCCATCAGCTCGACTGGTGGCAACAGTTTACTGTCGGCGACCTCTGTTTTGATGCGGTGCCGGCACGTCACTGGAGTATGCGAACGCCGCGCGATCGAAACCGTTCGCTCTGGTGCGGCTGGGTCGTGCGTTCTGCCTCCGTGCGCTTCTGGTTCTCGGGCGACAGCGGCTACAGCGATAGCCTGCCGGAGATTGCTGCCCGACTCGGCCCGTTCAGCCTGGCGGCTTTGCCGATTGGCGCTTATGCACCTGAATGGTTCATGGCGGGCCAACATATGAATCCCGATCAGGCGGTGGCGCTGTGGCAGGCAGCAGGCAGGCCGCTGACGCTGCCCATCCACTGGGGCGTGTTCGAACTGGCCGATGAGTCGCTGGATGCACCACCCAAAGAACTGGCGGATGCGCTGCTGCGGGCAAACGAGCAAAAGGGCGGTTTCGCACCGTGGCGAATAGGCGAAAGCCGCGGGCTGAATAAGGATGCCCAGGAATTATCCTAAAACCCCAGAGTTAAAACAAAAGCCCGTTTTTATTATCTGATATCAATTTTTCAAATCAAAAGTTAAATTCTTAATAAGTAAAATCGGGCTCAATGCTTTTATTTGGAGCAGGACGACTGTCTGGCTCCTGCTTTTGGTGCAAAAAAAGTGTTATCTGTACGAAATAAAAGGCGCTGTACAGGATTGACGCCGGATTATTGATATTTTCAACTTTTCGCGCTTCGCTTATTCATTCTGTTATTGCCATATTTGTGAAATATTAATTTCTTATGGTATCCATTGGGTTAGACCCGACAACAGAGGCCGGAGAGGGCGCTGACCAGGGAGCGTGCTTAATTTGCATCGGCATTTGTAAGCGCCACAGAACAGGCAATGTGAGCCTTCTGGCAATTATGTGCGCAGGCTGGCCGGGGCCCTTAAAAATGGCTTGCCATTGTTTTTAGGATATGTGATAACAAATCCTGAGTTAAACGAGGTACAGTTCTGTTTATGCATGGCATCTTCTGTAAAGAAGTCTGTAAAGAAGAACGAGTAAAGACGTTGACGTTGAATACCGCTTCCTTGCCGAACCTTAATTAGTGCCTCATGCAGTAATGTCTCTGGTTTTTCTGTAAGACAGCCTTCGGGCTAAATAAACATCTAAAGGAATTTGCAAAATGGCAAAGATTAAAGGTCAGGTTAAGTGGTTCAACGAGTCTAAAGGTTTTGGTTTTATCACCCCTGCTGACGGTAGCAAAGATGTGTTCGTACACTTCTCCGCTATTCAGGGCAATGGTTTCAAAACCCTGGCTGAAGGCCAGAGCGTTGAGTTCGAAATTCAGGACGGCCAGAAAGGCCCGGCAGCCGTTAACGTTACGGCTATCTGATTCAACTCCGCCTCGGTGCATTGCACCCTGACATGAAATCTCAAAGCCCTGGCTTCTCAGCCGGGGCTTTCTTTATGCTTCCGATGCGTAAACGTTAAGGTTACACTGCGCCGCGTTATCTGATGCCGGAGCACCCTATGTCCCTGATTTGCCCTCTTTGTCACTCTCCTCTCGTCTTTACTGCGCGCAGCTGGTGCTGCGAGAATCGCCATCAGTTTGACCAGGCGAAAGAAGGGTATGTCAATCTGCTGCCCGTTCAGCATAAACGGTCGCGTGAGCCGGGTGACAGTGCAGAGATGATGCAGGCACGACGCGAATTTCTTGAGGCAGGCTACTACCAGCCGCTGCGTGATCGGGTCGTCAGCCTGCTTGCGCCCGCGCTGAGCCAGCCGGAGTGCAAAATCCTGGATATCGGCTGTGGAGAAGGTTACTACACCGCCGCACTGGCTGACGCAGCAGGCGAGGCAGGGCAGGTCTATGGACTGGATGTCGCCAGAATGGCGATCCGGCTGGCAGCAAAGCGCTATCCGGCGGTGCGCTTCTGCGTCGCCTCCAGCCAGCGCTTACCCTTTGCCGATCACGCCCTGGATGCGGTTGTCCGAATCTACGCACCCTGCAATGAAGCGGAACTGGCGCGCGTGCTGAAGCCGGGTGGCCTGGTACTGACCGTGACACCGGGCCCGCATCATCTGCAGCAGTTCAAGGCGCTGATTTACCGCGAAGTGCAGTTGCATGTGCCGGAGCAGAAAGCGTATCCCGGATTCCACCAGGTGGAGCAGCATGCGCTGCGTTACCCGATGGCATTAACCGGCGCAGCCGCGACGACCCTGCTTCAGATGACGCCGTTCGCCTGGCGGGCGCGTGAAGAGGTCTGGCAGACCCTGCAGCAGAGCGAGCAGTTCAGCTGCGACGCAGACTTTACCCTGACTGTGTGGCAGCGCGACTAGCGCGCTTCGACCAGGGTGTTATAGATGCGCTCCAGATCGTCGAGTTGCTGTACCGCGATCAGCAGCCGACGCTGTTCCAGCTGAATCACCAGAATGCCATCCTCAGAGAGATTCATGCCCTGAATTCGCCGGTAATCGATCCAGACACCGGCGTAAAACAACCCCTCACTTTTCATCAGCAGCGTTGGCTTTCGCAGCCAGAATAACCAGAACGCCAGAAAACTCAGCACCATCAGCAGTGAGGTGGTGAGCTGCGGGCCGTGATGACTGACGTTGTTCCACAGCAGGATCAGCAGCAGGCCGATGAAAATCAGGCTATCCAGCTTATGCTGCCTGCGCAGCGCAACCCGTAAGCGGGTCGGGCCGTGGCGACGCGGCAGAATCGCCTCATGATAAATGGCAAACCCCATCAGGGCGGCAATACAACACGCAATCAGCGCATCGGTTAATGACATCACAGCTACCTCAAACAGGGTGAGCTCAGCCGGTTGTGGCTCAGCTCACCACGCTTAAAAGCCGGGAGCGCAGGCTCCCGGCCGGGTGAAATTACAGACCGAGCAGGCCGATCCAGTAACCAAAGATACCGATAGCAAAGAAGCCGACGATAATCCACAGCGCATTCACTTTACGGCGTAACAGCCACATACAGCCAAAGGTCAGCAGCAGCGGCACCACGCCCGGCATCAGCTGATCGAGGATCGACTGTACGGTGGTGACGGTGGTTTTACCGGTTGAATCGGTAATACGTGACACCACCAGCGGGATGTTAACGTGTGTCCACTTGTTGACCAGCGCCCCCATGACAAACAGGCCGAGAATCGATGCGCCCTCCGTGAGTTTCTGCAGGAAACCGCCGCCCATATCACTGACGATATCGATCCCTTTGCGATAGCCATAGGCCACGCCGTAGTAGCGGGTCAGCAGACGTGCCAGGTTAAACAGCACAAAGAAGAGCAGCGGACCCAGCAGACTGCCACTCATGGCGATACCGGCTCCCAGCGCGGCAAACACCGGGCGCACCGTACCCCAGAAGATCGGGTCGCCAACACCGGCCAGCGGTCCCATCAGGCCGACTTTAAGGCCGTTAATCGCGCCATCGTCGATCGGGGCGCCGTTAGCGCGCTGCTCTTCCATCGCCATAGTCACGCCCAGAACCGGCGCGGCCACATAAGGATGGGTATTAAAGAACTCCAGATGACGCTTGATCGCCTGCTTACGATCATCATTGTTCTCAGGATAGAGACGGCGGATCACCGGCACCATTGAGAAGCAGAAGCCCAGCGCCTGCATGCGTTCAAAGTTCCATGAACCCTGGAACAGGTTAGAGCGCAGAAAGACGGCGCGAACATCACCGGGTGTCAGTTTCTTTTCGACTTTCGTAATATCAACCATGTGCTCACCTGTTCCTTAATCGAGTTCGTTATCAAGATCGTTTGCGGTCGCAGCACCTGATGGTGCTCCCGCCACACGGTTGTATTTCGGGCTGAGCTGAATGTAGAGCACCGCCATGACCACGCCAATGACGCCCAGCGCCACCAGGTTAAAGTTGGTGAAGGCCGCGGTGACGAAGCCCAGGTAAAAGAACGGCATCAGGTAGCCTGCGCGCATCATGTTGATGACCATCGCATAACCGACCACCACAATCATGCCACCGGCGATATTCAGGCCGTTGGTCACCACGTCCGGAATAGAGCTGAGTAAGGCGTGGACCGCACTGGTACCGACCGAAATCGCCACAATCAGCGCCGGGATGGCGATACGCATCGCCTGTAACAGCAGGGCAGAGACGTGGATCCAGGAGATGGCCGTGAGGTTACCTTTCTCTGCGGCTTTGTCAGCCGCATGCTGGAAGGCGACGGTCAGCGTACGCACGATAATGGTCAGTACCTGTCCGGCGGCGGCCAGCGGAATCGCCAGCGCAATACCGGCACCCACACTTTGACCGCCAGCGATAACCAGGATGGTCGAGATAATGGAGGCGAGGGCGGCATCAGGCGCAACGGCGGCACCGATGTTCATCCAGCCCAGCGCAATCATCTCCAGCGTACCGCCGATAATAATGCCGGTTTTCATATCACCCAGCACCATACCAATCAGGGTACAGGCCACCAGGGGACGGTGAAACTGGAACTCATCCAGAATCGACCCCATACCGGCAATACAGGCGACAATAAAAATCAAAATAATTTGTAGCGAGGTTATTTCCATCATACTTCTTGTCCTCAGCAGGATAACCAGGAGCCCGGAAACGCAGGCGCATAAGTGCTTCTGTTACGCGTTAACTTTCGCGATCAGATCCATCATTTTCAGTTTCTGGTCACTGGAAACTTTACGCACTTCCAGTTCAATATTGCGTTCATTGAGTTTGCGGAACGCGGCAATATCTTTTTCATCGACCGAGACCGCATTATTGACCTGGGTTTTCCCCTGGCGGAACGCCATACCGCCGATGTTGACGGTTTTAATATCGACACCCTGTTCCACCACGCGCAGTACATCGGTGGGGTTGGTAAACAGCAGCATCACGCGATCCTGACCATACTTCGGGTTGTTCCACACCCGCACCATCTTATCGACATCCACCACATGGGCCGTGACGCCGGGCGGAGCGACCTGCGTCAGCAGAGTCTTGCGCACATGATCGTTGGCCACTTCATCGCTGACTACGATAATGCGCTGAACGTTGGTCTCTTTGGTCCAGCGCGTTGCTACCTGCCCATGAATCAGACGATCATCAATGCGTGTCAGCCCGATTTTCATGTGGTCACCAGGCGCCATCGGCTTAGCCGGTTGCACCGCAGCGGCCGGTTTCACCGCGGCTGGCGCCGGCGCTTCTTCTTTGGCTTTCAGGGCTTTGACGCCTTCACGGCCGGTCTCCACCGCCACGGCGACCAGCTCGTCAAAACCGGGGTTGTCATCGCGCGCCATCAGGGTTTCGACCAGCATCGGGATATTGACCCCGGCGATGACCTCATACTGCGGTTTGTCGACCACGATGCGACTGGCCGCATTAAACGGACTGCCACCCCAGGTATCAACTAAAAACAGTACTCCCTGCGTCGTATCAAGTTCTGCCAGTCGTGCCTGATATTTTTCAATCAGCGTTTCTGCATTTTCACCGGGGACAAAATCTATCCAGCCGACATTGTCCTGCTCGCCCAACAGCATTTCTGCTGTTTTCAGCAGTTGTTCCGCTGCCCAGCCGTGTGTACCAATTACTATCGCAATGGTCACGTGCTACCTCCGTTCGCTAGAGATGCTCATCTGAGTCAATGAACTGTATTGAATTGCTTTGATGATCTGTTTAACCGGATGATTCGAATTATCGGTATAGCGTCGAAAAAACATGGGTTAACTACGTCAAGGCGGTAAAGTCGCGATTTATTTTAGTGATCGAAAAAATAAATTATGTGATGTCTGTCAGCTATTCATCCTGTGAAGCGGCCAGTAACCCTTTTTATGCGCCCGATCATCCGTCAGGCAGATTGTAAAAATAAGAAAATTTTTTGACGCAATTCGCCGACCTGATACATTAACGTTCTGTTTATTACTCAGGAGTAACGGGCTTCAGCCCACCTTTATGGATCGTCACCGACGTCGCTTAATCTGTTCTTTGCGCCTGCTGGCGCGTCACCCTTCGCCTCACGGCGTTTTCACCGCTTTCCCGACTACCTGCATGTCACGCATTGCTGCGCTGATAAGCAGCACCGCGTTCTGTTCCCTGTTCTGGAGTCATAAATAATGGAATTTTTATTCGACCCCTCAATCTGGGCGGGTTTACTGACGCTCGTGGTGCTGGAAATCGTACTCGGCATTGATAACCTGGTGTTTATTGCCATCCTGGCCGACAAACTGCCGCCGAAGCAGCGTGATAAAGCACGCCTGATTGGCCTGTCACTGGCGCTGGTCATGCGTCTGGGTCTGCTGTCGCTGATCTCCTGGATGGTGACGCTGACGACGCCTCTCTTTAGCGTAGGCGGTTTCAGCTTTGCCGGTCGTGATTTAATTCTGCTGGCGGGTGGTCTGTTCCTGTTGTTTAAGGCGACCATGGAGCTGCACGAGCGGCTGGAGAACCGGCAGCTCGACGGATCCGGTAATCGGGGATATGCCAGTTTCTGGGCTGTCGTGACGCAGATTGTGGTACTGGACGCCGTCTTCTCGCTGGATGCTGTGATTACCGCCGTGGGTATGGTGAACCACCTGCCGGTGATGATGACCGCCGTGGTGATTGCGATGGGTGTGATGCTGCTGGCATCTAAGCCGTTAACCAACTTTGTTAACGCGCATCCGACTGTAGTGGTGCTTTGCCTGAGCTTCCTGCTGATGATCGGTCTGTCGCTGGTGGCAGAAGGCTTTGGTTTCCATATTCCTAAAGGCTACCTCTATGCGGCGATTGGCTTCTCGATTCTGATTGAGCTGTTCAACCAGGTTGCACGTCGTAACTTTATCCGCCATCAGTCAAATCGCCCGATGCGTGAACGCACCGCCGAAGCGATTTTACGCCTGATGGGGGGCCGCAACCGTGCCCAGAACGCCAGCAATGGCAACACCAGCAGCAGCGAAGAGGCTGCGCTGGCGGAAGCGATGCCGCAGGAAGCGTTTAAAGATGAAGAGCGCTATATGATTAATGGCGTGCTGACGCTGGCTTCCCGCTCGATTCGCAGCATCATGACGCCGCGCGGTGAAATCTCCTGGGTCGATGCGAATCGGCCGGTAGATGAGATTCGCGGTCAGCTGCTTGATACGCCTCACAGCCTGTTCCCGGTCTGTCGGGGTGAACTGGATGAAATTGTCGGCGTAGTGCGAGCCAAAGAGCTGCTGGTGGCGCTGGAGCACGGTGTGGATGTGGCGACCTTTGCGGCCAATACACCGACTATCGTGGTGCCGGAGACGCTGGATCCGATCAACCTGCTTGGCGTGCTGCGTCGTGCCAAAGGCAGCTTCGTGATTGTCACCAATGAGTTTGGTGTGGTTCAGGGTCTGATTACGCCGCTGGACGTGCTGGAAGCGATTGCGGGTGAATTCCCGGATGAAGATGAAACGCCCGATATTATTGCGGATGGTGATGGCTGGTTAGTGAAAGGGGGGACCGATCTGCACTCGCTGCAGCAGTTGCTCGACTTCCATGAGCTGGTCGATCCGACAGAAGACCACGCCTCGCTGGCGGGCCTGCTGATTGAGCAGAAAGGGCAGTTACCGCTTCCTGGCGATGTGATTGATATTACTCCGCTGCACTTCCAGATTATCGAAGCGACCGACTACCGTATCGATCTGGTGCGTGTCACTAAAGATAAACCGCATGATGAGGATGAAGAGGGCTAATCGTTCTCGTTGATGCAGCGGCGTTGCCGGGTTTACCGGCCGCGCTGAATTCTCCGACAGCCGCTGGCTCATTGCCGCGGCTGTTTTTTTGTCTGTGGCGTAAGGTCATCAGGCAGGGCGAAACGGGGCTCAGGCGATTGTCACCTGCGGGCATCAGCCTGATGCTGCGCCAGCCACGCCGGGAAGTCCTGCAGCGGCATCGGGCGGGCAAAATAGTAGCCCTGCAGATGATCCACGCCGCGTTCGCGCAGATAGGCCGCCTGCTCAGCTGTTTCCACGCCTTCGGCCACCAGACTGATATTCAGGCGCTGGGCCAGCGAAATCACCATATCCGTCACCGTGGCATTAATCGCGTCAGTGCCGATGGCTGCGGTGAAAATCTTGTCGATTTTCAGCACATCTGGCTGCAGATCTTTCAGGTAGGAGAGCGAGCTGTGACCGGTGCCAAAATCATCAATCGCCAGCCGGACACCGATGTCGTGCAGTTGCGCAATCACCGACTGGTCCACGACCGGCAGGGCATCGCGCTCGGTGAGCTCCACCACCAGTTTTGGCACCGGATTGGCAGGCCACCACAGGTTGTGCAGATCTTCCAGAATGGCGTGGTCGCGGAAGTGGCTGGCGGCAACGTTAATGGCGATATGGAACGCGGGATCGTCGGGCAGCTGCGGTAACTGACTCACCACCTCATTCAGTACAAAGCGCGTCAGCGGTTTGATCAGGTTCTGTCGCTCGGCCAGGGGAATAAAGACATCCGGGGCAATCCAGCCCTGACGGGGATTATGCCAGCGCAGCAGTAACTCAATACCGTCGCACTCACCACTTTTGGTGTTGATCAGCGGCTGGCAATAAACCATAAACTCACGGGCCGTAATGCCATAACTGATTTGCCAGCTCAGGCTCATACGATTTGCGGTCGCCAGCCAGACGATGTAACCCATAAGCAGACTCAGCAGCAGCGCCAGCGGGAGCTGTGAGGGCAGCGTCGCCAGCGCCAGGCGGGTCGGAGAGGGGCCATAGAGAGTAAGCGTAAACGGATAGCGCAGCGAGCCCTGCTCATAGCTCACTTCGTCTTCTGACGGCACCGTGGGCTCGATCAGTGGATTGCCATACTCCAGGCTCTCTCCATTGACGTTAAAGGCAGCGCGCTCCACCCAGGGCAACTGTGGCTCCAGCAGATAATTGCTCATCATTTCGATGTTGATCACCTGCAAAATCCCGGAGCGGTTATCCAGGCTCTTTGGCGTCCACAGCAGTAAAATGGGCGAGCCTTTCAGCAGATACTCATCGGTTGCCAGCGTCATGCGCTGACTGTTAAAGGCTAAGTCAGGGTAAGTCTGGCTAAAGGGGATGGTGCGCGGCCCGTAGATACTGGAGCAGTAGAGCACATCGTTATCCACCAGCAGGATCGCCCGGACCGTCTGCAGGGAGGAGATTTTTTCGATGAGTGGAAAGCGAACATCCTGACAGGGAACGCCGACCAGACCCAGCGTATTATTGGCTGAAACCTCCAGCGGTGAAAACATCCGGTCAAACCGCATAATCGCTTTATCGGCGAAATCCATCGCCTGCTGCTCGATACGTGACTTCTCTTCGATATAGCGAAAGGCCAGGGTTAATATCAGCACCACGGTGGCGATCGACAGCGCTATCAGCACACGCTTGCGTCTGAATTGTCCAACATTTTGCTGGGCCATAAACATCTGTATCCACCTTCCCAAAAGCCAGTAAAAAGCAAAACACAACGGGGTGAGTATCGGCACGGTCAGATCAACATTGAGGCCGGAATGCAGAAAAGCGGGTCTGGAAAGTTGCGTAAGCCGGACGGCTGCGCGGAAATCACTCTACCGGTTAAACCTGCGCTGAGATAGCGCAGGATGCGGATTTTATTACGTTTGCACGTTTTTTAATCAGTTAATCGTTTCGCTTAATCACACTGAACTTTAATCGCCAGACCGCCACGCGAAGTTTCACGATATTTGGCGTTCATATCTTTGCCGGTTTCATACATTGTCTCGATAACCTTATCCAGCGAGACGCGGGGTTCGCTGGTGCGCCTAAGTGCCATGCGCGCCGCGTTAATCGCTTTAACCGAGGCGATAGCATTGCGCTCAATGCAGGGCACCTGAACCTGACCGGCTACCGGGTCACAGGTCAGTCCAAGGTTATGTTCCATGCCGATTTCAGCCGCCACGCAGACCTGTTCCGGACTGCCGCCCAGCAGTTCAGCCAGACCGGCCGCCGCCATAGAACAGGCGACACCCACTTCACCCTGACAGCCCACTTCCGCGCCTGAAATAGAGGCGTTCATTTTGTACAGCACGCCGATGGCGCCAGAGGCGAGGAAATAGCGCAGGAAAATGTCGGGTGTCACCGGCTCAATGAAGTGATCGTAGTAAGCCAGCACCGCAGGCACGATACCGCAGGCACCGTTAGTGGGCGCGGTCACCACGCGGCCTCCCGCGGCGTTTTCTTCGTTAACGGCCAGCGCATACATATTGATCCAGTCGATTACAATCATCGGATCGCTGGAGTGCTTGTCAGAGGAGGTCAGCAGACGACGCAGGGAGGCGGCGCGACGGGGCACGCGCAGTGGCCCTGGCAACACGCCTTCGGTATTCAGACCGCGGTCGATACAGGCCTGCATCGTCTGCCAGATGTTAGTGAAATAGGCATGGATCTCATCGCGGCTGTGCAGCGCCAGCTCATTTTTCATCACCAGACCTGAGAGTGACAGGCCGGTTTCACGACAGTGAGCCAGCAGATCTTTGGCGGAGTGGAACGGCCAGGGCACAGAGACTTCATCCAGTGCCGACTGTCCGAAATGCTCTTCATCAACAATGAAACCGCCGCCAACGGAGTAATAGGTTTTTGACAGGATCAGCAGTTCGCCCGCAAACGCGAGCAGGCGCAGGCCATTTTCATGCAGCGAGAGGTTCTCACTGCGAAATACCATGCCGCCTTCGCGCGGGAAATCCACTTCGTGTGCGCCTTTCGCCAGCAGCAGTCGCTCACGCTGCTCAACATCTTTAATAAAGGCGGGGATCGCATCGATATCCACCGCATCCGGCGATTCACCCGCCAGACCCATAATAATGGCGATATCAGTGTGATGGCCTTTGCCGGTCAGAGAGAGAGAACCGTAAACATCCACGGCGATCCGGGTGACCTCCTGCAGCTTTTCCTGTTCGCACAGCAAATCCACAAACTGTTTACCTGCTTTCATCGGGCCGACAGTATGCGAACTTGAGGGGCCGATGCCCACTTTGAACATGTCAAAAACACTAATCACAGGTGACACTCCTCACAATTATTCTCAGTCTGCCGGGGCAGTTTATGGCGCCCATAGTAATGGTCATGCACCAGGAAAGAGCAGCTTTTCGCATGAAATAAACTTATCAAAACTCATAGAAAAAATTATAGTGCAGCGCGCCAGTAACCTGACGGGCCGGAGAGAGAAAAACGAGAAAGGTTTCAGAATGCGATCTGAGCACTCAGTGATCGGATAATACCCGCGGTCATGCCCCACACCAGATAATCCTGATAGCGCGACAGCCAGACCGGGTGGCGAACGCCAGCCCGATGCACCTCCAGCGCGCTGTAGCGGCTGAGCTGCAAAGCCTCGGCCAGCGGCATCTCAAAGGCGCTGCTCACCTCATCCGGATTAATCGTTAATCGCAGATCGGCCGGAATGATCCCCAGTACCGGCGTCACCTGAAAGCCGGTGCTGCTGGTCACGGCGGGCAGTGCGCCTAATACCTCGACCTGATGCGGCTCAATGCCAACCTCTTCCTGTGCTTCACGCAGTGCTGTGGCGATGAGCGATGCGTCAGTGTCATCCTGCATCCCGCCGGGAAAAGCGACCTGTCCGGCATGTTTGCGCAAGGCGTGTGAGCGCTGCGTCAGCAACAGACCGGGTTCAGGCCGTGCCACAATCGGCACCAGCACCGCCGCATGGCGCCCGGATAGCAATTGTGTGCTGCGGGCTGGCTGCTGCAACAGAAAACGGCTGCGGAAATCATCAAGCGTCAGGGCCAACTGAACCTCCGGTTTGTTCCAGTGCCGGTAAGATCCGGCTGACTTTGTCGAGTGTTTCCTGATACTCCGCTTCGGGATCGCTGTCTGCAACAAGCCCGCCGCCCGCCGCACAGTAGAGCTGCTGACCTTCAGCGATCAGCGTGCGAATGGTGATGCTGGTATCCATCCGGCCACACAGGCTGAGATAACCGATGCTGCCGCACCAGGCATTGCGCCGCTGCGGCTCCAGTTCATCAATAATCTCCATCGCCCGAATCTTGGGCGCACCGGTAATCGAGCCGCCCGGAAAACAGGCGCGCAGCAGATCGGTGGCCTGCAGGGTGTCAGGCAACTGCGCCCGCACCGTGCTCACCAGGTGGTGCACGGCGGGGAAGGGTTCAACCACAAACAGTTCCGGCACCGTGACCGAGCCGGGTAGCGCCACGCGGCCAATATCGTTGCGCAGTAAATCGACAATCATCAGGTTTTCGGCCCGATCTTTTTCCGCATGGCGCAGCGACTCAGCCTGTTGCGCATCAGCAATCGGATCGTCACAGCGTGGCCGGGTACCTTTGATCGGTCGGGTTTCGATCTGCTTATTATTCAGCGACAGAAAGCGCTCCGGCGACAGGCTGAGGATCGCGCTCTCCGGCAGACGCAGAAAAGCGCTGAACGGCGCGCGGTTAGCCGCATTGAGTATACTGAACGCCTGCCACTCATCACCCTGGTAACCGGCCTGAAAACGCTGCGCCAGATTAACCTGATAACAGTCACCCGCCTGAATATAGGCCTGAACCGCCGCAAAACGCGCAGCGTAATCTTCATAGCTCAGGTTGGAGCGCCAGCGGCTGGTCAGTGAAAAGGGCACGGCCTCGCGCGCCGGCCATTGCGCCAGCCAGGCGGCGCGTTCTTCTGCGTTCTTTAACGCCACCAGCGTCAGGGTCTGCTGATGATGATCGGCAATCAATGCCCAGTCATAGATACCCACCGCCATGTCAGGCGTGGTGAGATCGGCTGCGGCCTGCTGAGGCAGCGACTCAAACCGGCGGCCCAGGTCATAACCAAACAGGCCCAGCGCACCGCCCTGAAACGGCAGGGCATCGCTGGCAGCCGGCGTCACGCCCAGCGCATCACACTGCTGCTGCACCAGCAGCAGGGGATCGGCGGTTGATTCGGTCGTGCCGGTCGGGTCGCTGAGGGTAGTCATCGCACCGCGGGTCACCAGGGTGGCGCGGGGATCGGCAGTCAGAATATCAAAGCGGTTGTCGCTGTGGTTCGCCTGCGCGGAGGAGAGCAGCATCGCCCAGGGCAGATGGGCAATCGGGGCAAAACGCTGAATCAGCGCATCCGGGGTATAATCAAGACTGAGGGTTTCAACAATCATCGGGCAGAGAAATCAGAGAGCAAAGAGGCGGTCAGACTGCCATATTTTTTCCTGACTGGCACCTGTTAGTTCCGCGTGGGATACTGTCTGCCCCAACGCAGGAGTGAAACATGTTTATAGGAATACCGGCTCTCTCTCATGAGCAGCAGCAGCAGGCCGTCGAACGTATTCAGGAATTGATGGCGGGAGGTTTGTCGAGCGGTGAAGCGATCACCCAGGTGGCGCAGGAGATCCGACAAAATTTCAAGGGCGAACGGATTCGGGCGCTATTCGAAGACGAAGATGAAGAAAACGAAGAGGAATAACGCCCGGCGTTTTAACGTGCAGCGATAATTTTAATTTCGATTTTGTACTTCGGATTCAACAGACCGGCCTGTACCGTGCAGCGCACCGGCGCATTACCTGGCGAGACCCATGCGTCCCATGCGCGGTTCATCGCAGGGAAATCGGCCTTATCCACCAGAAACAGCGTCGCATCAAGGATTTTGCTTTTATCGCTACCGAGCCGTGTCAGAATCGCATCAATCACTGCCAGCGCATTGGCTGTCTGCGCTTCTGCGTCGGCATCCAGATTCTCAGGCACGCTGGTGTAATAGATCGTGTCGTTGTGGATCACGGCTTCGGACATACGGTGTTCCGGGTCAATGCGGGTAATACTCATCGGTTTCTCCCTGGTTAATTGCGCATTAGCCTGGCACACTCCCGACATCGCTGTCACCCCTTACGCCTTACAGGCAGCGCTCAACAATCGCCTGTCTGTCCGCCATCACCTGAGGCGCCATCCGGAAAGTCGTGAAATATTTCACCTCAGCCCCTTTTCGGCGGGGCGACACATCCGCAAAAATCGAATCTTCCCAGGTAAAAACGCTGATCTCGCTGCCGTTGGGCTGGGTGTGGGTGGTGTTATCTCTGGCAATGACGCTGGTGGTGGACCAGCCGCGATAAATACAGTCACTAAGCTGAGGGACGGTGCGGGTGCTTTGACCCTGAAAAACAGGCTGCTGCAGACGAGCCTGATCAGGCGTGGGTGCCTGGCAGCCGCAGAGCAGCAGCACGCCAGCCAGAGAGCCGATGCGGAAACAGTTCATACATTCCTCCGCCTGAGTCAGGCAGTCGGGTTAAGGCCATCTGTTTAACACCGCCTGAACGGCTGCAATGTTAAACCAGTCTCAGCACGTCAGCCTACGGGTGCCACATCCCAACGGTAAGCTGATTTAATCATTATAATCCGCGCGTTTGTTTACTCGCTGCGTTCCTCTGCATTTGCTAACTGCATCACACTGTCTGCATCATGATCATGAGCCGCGGACGTTGTCACTGTTGCAGCCCAGCTGTACTGAAGCAGCATAAAGCGTCGAAAGAGCGGGAGAAGTGAGGGCACGCGCGGCATAAAAATGTTATAAAACAGCAGATAAATCGCGCTACGGATGAGGATTCAGGCATGGCGAATACGCAGTATCTTTTTTGGGTGATGGTCGGCGCACTGACGCTGCTGTTTATTGTGGTTTCGGCATTTGTTGGATTGTCCCGTGGCAGTAAGCAGGGCTTTATTACCTTCGCTATTCTGTTCATCGTTATGCTGGCGGGGGCGTTGTACGTCCGCTTATAAGCAGGTCGCAACAGCAGCGTCGCCAATAATCGTGATATCAGGTCACCAGCCAGAAACAGATAAACGCCCAGTACCAGAATGAGCCGTATCTGGCTGAGCGGCCTGCTTTATTTGCCGCTTTTTATCTGGCCAGTGTTGAATCAACCCTGCTATAGCTGCTCAAAAAACTCACCATGCAAGGGTAGCGCTTACAGCGAAAATCCGCCGTGATATTGATGGTGAGATCCTGCGGCGCCCCATCTGAACGTCGTCTGCGTTATGTTCTTCTCTGGATTACCCACCAGCGGATCGATATGTCTCCCCGCCAGCACGCCCATCTGTCCAGGCGGCGCATATCTGATAAAAGGTATTCTTCCAGCAGGCATACATAACGTTATTTTTGCTAGCCGCTGGCCTCTGAAGTGAAAATGTAATAAGCGACATCAGCGGGGGCGATTCCTTCAACACGTTTTTGTGCAATACCCTGTTTTACAGATTCTGGAAAACGCAGGTAAATACGGTTGTCTTCACTAAATAAAGCCTTATCTATCTGTTTCCCGTCATCTTTGAAACAGGATGCATAGGTGTCCCTGAATATTTTACTGACATTATCGATATCTCTGCTGAGTAAAATGATTTCATTTTTTTTCAGATAGTTGCTCTGAATGTTTTGACTCGCTGCAGGGTGGATTAAAAATGTTGCGCTGGGTAATGTTTCCCTTTGCGCCCCTGAGCAATAAATCAGGGTAGCCGCCGAACCCGTCATTGCGGCATTGATGGTTTTTATCGGAATCCTTGAGCCCCTGACGGCCTGACCGCCCATATAGCCGGCTTCCATGTCGCCGCCAAAGCTGTTTATATAAAGCGATATTTCTTTTACAGCAGGGTAACTTGCATTAATATCATCGATGCCTGCCATCAATTCTGCCACTTTAGTGCCATTAACCTCGCCAATGTAAACGATTTTTGCCGATTTTATCTCTTGCGCTTTCAGGGTGTTATTTATCACCACTGACGTTTTTGCTATGCAGCAAGCGGAAGTGACGCCCAATAACAGAAAAGTGAAATAACGCACCATAAAAACTCCATTTAAGGGTGTGACGCTGTCAGTTTAAGGATCAGTAATGTTTAAAAAGAAAATAGCCCGTTGTAACTTCCAGGGTGATGATATAGAAGATAAGTACGATGAATATCAATAATAAACTCGCTCTGGCGTAGTTTTTCTTTGAACGTTTAGTCCTTCGGTTTAAGGACCAGTAAAGCAGCATGAAAAGATTTAATACGGGTATGCCAGTTAAAATTAATGTGACAATCCAATCCCATAGGGAGACATCATCGATGATTTGATTACTCTTTTCCAAAATATTTTCACGTTATGTTGTGTGGTGGAGTAACGACGTTAGCCGTTACGACGTGCAGATCATTTCCTGACAGCTGACGAGTTTTTATTGATTCGCTGAGGATAAACGTCAGACCAGTCTGGTTGTTCGCCGGACATAATCGCGCGCCGCTGTGCAGGGCTGATCCCCTGGTTTATATGCGGCATGACAGGTTCACTATGTTGACCAACTGGGTTAAGTTTGACCTCATCGTTGGTAACGCAACCGCTCAGCGTCAGAATCACTAAGCTATACCGGGGTAATTTTGGGAACAATGATATTTCTCCTTATTGATTTAATTGTGTCCTGACTGACAGATGGATGCAACAGGGCAGCAACAGCCAGATTACATCCCACTTAACTTATAATATAAAACCCCACTTCATTTACATTAACGGATATCTTTAGCGAGATAGTCTTAAACGGCCTTTTAAAGAGGACGGATGCCGTGAGGCATGGTTTCTATTGTGATGTGACTCATCCGGCGACAAGTTTTTATTGCCTGTGAGAGATAACAGAATTCCTGAATTTTAATTACCTCGCTACCATCTGTTAAGTCAGCGTGGCTGCATCAGAGGAAATATTCAATCCGCTAATGCTCACAGATTACGTTTAAATTCTGTCTCTTTTATATCAGGGATTTTCTCTTATAACAACAGAACGATGTTTAATGCTATTCCTGTTGATTTTTTATTTAATGTTACCTTTCTTTGTGCATGATTGTGCTTTGAATCGCATCATTAAATTTTCGTGTCCCTATATTATAGGTAGTTAAGTTCCGGCCTTTTATTCATTAAACGAGTAAGAGGTTTTTTTGAAAGCACAGTTTTTTCAGCGGCGAATTATCAAACCCGCTATCCGACTGACGTCAATGATAACGCGGCTGGAGGAGGCGAATGGGCATCCGATTAACCGGTACGCTATCAGCACCGGCTGTGACGCAAGGCTGTTTCACGCAGTGGCGAAGCAGAGTCTGCGGCAGCGCCCGCATTTCTCATATCTTTTGCGAGCCTTGCAAAACAGATGGCAGGAGTAAGCTACACTCAAAGGGCATAGCAAAATTGCTATCTGACACCGGAGGAAATTATGTCTGAACGCCCTGATTACGATGAGCCGCTGCCCGATGACGCTGAGATTTATCCTGAAGATGAGGAAGAAGATGAAGAAGAGGAACCATTAGAAAAGGATGTCTAGCGTCACCTGCATAATCTTTTATGACGCGTTATCGCGTTGCACCGCAAAACCGCCTGCGTGCAGTTTTGCGGTTTCTTACGTCGCCTGAATTTAGTGCAAAATTTCCCTCCCGGCTCGTTTCGACGATCAAAATGATAAATACAGAAAAATGAAACTCTTTTATTCAGAGAGATTGATATCAACCCTTTCCTGAAGTGCTTAAAAACGTAACATCGTGGTGTTTGTTAATTAAATTAACACTGATTGTAATTATAAACTCTTTATTCGTTCTGATTTTGATTTAACGCATTTTGTCACCTTGCTGATTCAGTAGTCAGCGGAATAGTATCCCTGCCGCAAATAAGCTTATAAAGCAGGGATAAAAATGAAATTACCAAAAATGTTAAGTCTGGTTGTGGCGCTTTCTACCCTCAACGTAGCCGGTGCGGCGGAACCGCACTGGACGTACGAAGGCAAAGCTGGCCCGGAACACTGGAGCGAACTGACCAGCGACTTCCACATCTGCCACGAAGGTAAGTCCCAGTCGCCTATCAATATTAAAGATCCGATTGAGGGACATTTACAGGCACTCGATCTGGCCTACCATACGTCGGCTGAGAAGGTGATCAACAATGGCCACACGATTCAGGTGACCGTTGATGAAGAAGATGATTTTGTACTGGATAGTGAAAAGTTCACGCTGCGTCAGTATCACTTCCATACGCCGAGTGAGAACCAGATCAATGGGCACACCTTTCCCCTTGAAGCCCACTTTGTACACAGCAAAGAGGATGGCGATCTGGCCGTGGTCGCGGTGATGTTTAAGGTCGGTGAAGATAATCCGGCGCTGGCACCGTTGATCGACGCTATGCCGAAACAGGAAAACCAGCAGGTAACCATTAATCGCCAGGTAAACTTACGCGATCTCTTCCCGGAAGATCTGCACTATTATCGTTTCAGTGGCTCCCTGACGACGCCGCCCTGCAGCGAAGGGATTCGATGGCTGGTGCTGAAACAGCCGGTTTCGCTCTCTCAGGCGCAGCTCGACGCCTTTAAACAGGCGCTGAAAACCACCAATAATCGTCCGTTGCAGCATCTCAATGGGCGCATGATTGTAGAGTAGTCACAGCGATTTCTACTGCCTTTCGCGGTGCAACTTCTCATCAGGTATCCCGGTGCTGCGAGAGACTCTTTTCAGGCGGCCCCGTGCCGCCTTTTTCTCATCTTTCAGACGCGACCCTGAGCCACTGGCTGCCACACTCCCAACGGCTAAAAATAGACAAGCCATTGATAATTATCAATTTTGCTTTGTTGATCCAATACTGACATAATTACAGTGTTTTTGCCGTTCTTAGTGAGGGTATGTGGCAGACGATTTTGCAGTGGATGGCGCGCTGGCGCTGGCGATCGCAGGCTTTAAGCCGCGTGAAGCACAGCGTGAGATGGCGCAGGCGGTATCTGAAGCCGTAAAACAGCAGGGTGAACTGGTGGTCGAGGCCGGTACCGGCACCGGAAAAACTTATGCCTACCTGGCTCCCGCTTTGCGGGCCGGTAAAAAAGTGATTGTTTCCACCGGATCCAAGGCGCTGCAGGATCAGCTCTATGGCCGCGATCTGCCTACGATGATCAAGGCGCTGGATTTTAAAGGTAAAACGGCCTTGCTGAAAGGACGCTCCAACTACCTTTGCCTGGAACGCATGGAACAGCAATCGATGGCGGGCGGCGATCTCACCGCGCAGGGGCTGACCGATCTGGTGACGCTGCGCAGCTGGTCATCGCAGACGGAAGATGGCGACATCAGCAGCTGTGCGGGCGTGACCGAAGACAGCCCGGTCTGGCCGCTGGTCACCAGCACCAACGATAACTGCCTCGGCACTGACTGCCCGCGCTATAAAGAGTGCTTTGTGGTCAAAGCGCGTAAGCGCGCGATGGACGCCGATGTAGTGGTCGTGAACCACCACTTGTTTCTTGCTGACCTGGTGGTGAAAGAGGGCGGCTTTGGCGAACTTATTCCCGAAGCTGATGTGATGATCTTCGATGAAGCCCATCAGCTGCCCGATATCGCCAGTCAGTATTTTGGTCAGCAGCTCTCCAGCCGCCAGTTACTCGATCTCGCCAAAGATATTATTACCGCCTACCGCACCGAGGTGCGTGATGCTCAGCAGCTGCAGAAATCCGCTGACCGCCTGGCGCAGTGCGCGCAGGATTTTCGCCTGTCATTAGGCGATCCCGGCTATCGCGGTAACCTGCGTGAACTGCTGAGCGATAACAACATCCTGCGGATGTTTACGCTGCTGGATGATGCGCTTGAGCTCTGTTACGACGTTATCAAACTCTCACTGGGCCGTTCAGCCCTGCTGGATGCCGCCTTCGAGCGAGCCGCGCTCTACCGTGGCCGGTTAAAACGGCTGCGGGCGATTAACGAGCCGGGCTACAGCTACTGGTATGAATGTACCTCACGTCACTTTATCCTGGCGCTGACGCCGCTCTCGGTGGCAGAACGCTTCCGTGAAGTAATGGATAATCGTAAGGCTGCATGGATCTTCACCTCAGCCACCCTGGCGGTGGATGAGAAAATGGCACACTTCGCCGAACGGCTGGGTGTGAATGCAGCAAAAAGCCTGATTCTGAACAGCCCGTTCGATTTTGCGAAGCAGGCGCTGCTCTGCGTTCCGCGCAATCTGCCTGAGCCTAACCGTCCGGGTGGTGCACGCCAGCTGGCCGCAATGATGAAGCCGCTGATTGATGCTAATAAAGGCCGCTGTTTCTTTCTGTGCACATCGCACCTGATGATGCGTGAGCTGGCCGCAGAATTTCGCGCCTCAATGACGCTGCCCGTGCTGGTGCAGGGTGAAACCAGCAAGGGTCAGTTGCTGAAACAGTTCATCGATAAGGGCAATGCCCTGCTGGTGGCGACCAGCAGCTTCTGGGAAGGCGTGGATGTGCGGGGTGATGCGCTGTCGCTGGTGATCATCGATAAACTGCCGTTCACCTCACCGGAAGATCCGCTGTTGAAAGCCAGAATGGAAGATTGCCGGATTCGTGGCGGCGATCCCTTTACGGATGTGCAGCTGCCGGATGCGGTGATCACCCTGAAGCAGGGCGTGGGACGTTTAATCCGCGATACCGACGATCGTGGCGTACTGGTGATTTGCGATCAGCGTCTGGTTTCTCGTCCTTATGGCGCGCTGTTTCTCAATAGCCTGCCACCGACGCCGCGCACCCGGGACATTGCCCGCGCCATCGCCTTTATCCGCCAGCAACCCGAACCAGACGCGTAATTTTATGCTAAGATGCGCGCCGTTTTCTTTCTTCTGAGGTAGTCATGTCAGCCCGAATTTTAGCGCTGGATACGGCGACAGAAGCCTGTTCAGCCGCCTTGCTGAATCAGCAACAGATTGATGCCCGATTCGAAATTGCCCCGCGCGATCACACCCAGCGTATTTTACCGCTGATCGAAGAGCTACTGCTGGCACAGCAGCTGGAACTGACCGACCTGGACGCGCTCGCCTTTGGTCGCGGCCCTGGCAGTTTTACCGGCGTGCGGATTGGCATTGGTATTGCGCAGGGACTGGCACTGGGCGCTTCTCTGCCGATGATCGCGGTTTCCACGCTGGCAACGCTGGCGGAAGGCGCGTGGCGTCTGCACGGTGCTACCCGGGTATTAACCGCTATTGATGCGCGGATGGGCGAGGTCTACTGGGCCGAATATCAGCGTGATGAACAGGGTGCCTGGCAGGGTGAGGCCAGCGAAAGCGTGCTGTCGCCCGAAGCGGCACTGGCCCGGATGCAGGCGCTCTCTGGCGAATGGGTGACCGCAGGCACCGGCTGGAAGGCTTATCCTGCCCTGCAGCAGGGACACGAACTTACCCTGAACGCCAGTGACGTTACGCTGCCCGCTGCAGAAGATATGCTGCCGCTGGCAACCCTTGCGCTGGCACAGGGGAAGACGCTGCTGCCGGAAACGGCGGAGCCCACTTATCTGCGTAATGAAGTCGCCTGGAAAAAATTACCTGGCCGGTAAAATGCACGCAACTTATTATTATGCGTCCAGTCTAACTCTTTACCTAACGGGAGAACGTCTATGTCGTCAATGTGTGGTAAAGGGCTTTCAGGTCTGCTGCTGACCTGTGTGCTGGCGTTAACCGGTTGTGTCTCAATTCCTGACACGCTGCAGGGCAGCTCACCTCAGCCGCAGCAGGATCTGTTGCGGGTCATGAGCGATCCTTCGCTCTTTGTCGGGCAGGAATCTCGCTTTGGCGGCAAGGTAGTGAATGTCACTAACCTGAACGGCAAAACCCGGCTTGAGATTGCTGCACAGCCGCTGGATGATAGCGCCAGACCACGTCTGGGTGCGGCCTCGGTCGGTCGGATTTATGCCGATATCCGCGGTTTTGTTGATCCGGTGGATGTCAGAAATCAGTATGTGACGGTGCTGGGTACCCTTAAGGGGACAGAGCAGGGCAAAATTGGTGAAGCGGATTATAAATTTGCGGTCATCGATGTGCGCGGTTATCAGCGCTGGCGACTTACCCAGCAGGTGACAGCTCCACCTCAGCCGATGGATCCCTGGATCTGGTATGGTCCGACCCGCCATCGCGGTGGATACTGGGGCCCGAATCCCTACTGGGGAATGATGAACAGTGGGCCGGCAGAGGTGCAGACCATTCTGACTGAGTAAGTGCAAAAAACATTTAAGTATCAGCCCGGTCGCGGTGCTCGCTGCCGGGCTTTTTATTTGCCTGTTTTATCAGCACGAAATTTAGTGATGCACTTCGCAACCTCAACATGCCAAAACAGGCAAACTGGTACAATCAGTTAAAATATTGTTAACAAACCAGATTGGCTGAGGCAGCGATGGAAATACAACAAAATTATCGGGGTGGATCCTTGAATAAGGTTTGGCTGAAACGCTACCCGGCAGATGTGCCTGCCGAAATAAGTGCAGATCGTTACACCTCGCTGGTGGATCTGTTTGAGCAGGCCGCAAAACGCTACGCCGATCAACCCGCGTTCCTGAACATGGGTCAGAAGATGAGTTATCGTCAGCTGGAAGAGAAGAGCCGCGCTTTTGCCGCCTATCTTCAGCAACAGCTGGGCCTGAAAGCGGGTGACCGGGTGGCACTGATGATGCCGAATTTACTGCAGTATCCGGTGGCCCTGTTTGGTGTGCTGCGTGCAGGTATGGTCGTGGTCAATGTGAATCCGCTCTATACGCCGCGCGAACTGCAGCATCAGCTCAATGACAGTGGGGCCAGTGCGATTGTCATTGTCTCGAATTTTGCGCACACGCTGGAAAAAGTGGTGGCGAAAACCGCTGTGCGGCACGTCATCCTGACCCGGATGGGCGATCAGCTGGCGCCAATAAAAGCGACGCTGGTTAACTTTGTCGTTAAGTATGTGAAGAAGCTGGTGCCCAAATACCATCTGCCGGGGGCAATCTCATTTCGCCACGTACTGGAAGTCGGCGAAACGCTCAATTATCAACGCCCGACGGTCTCCAATGACGATCTCGCCTTCCTGCAATACACCGGTGGCACCACTGGCGTGGCCAAAGGGGCGATGCTGACCCATCGCAACATGCAGGCGAATCTTGAGCAGACCCGCGCGACCTACGGCAAGCTGCTGCGTGACGGTAAAGAGTGTGTCGTCACCGCGCTGCCGCTTTATCACATCTTTGCCTTAACGGTGAATGGCCTGCTGTTCCTGGAGCTGGGCGGTCAGAATCTGTTGATCACCAATCCGCGCGATATCCCCGGCTTTGTTAAAGAGCTGGGGAAATTTCCGTTTACCGCCATTACCGGCGTGAACACGCTGTTTAACGCGCTACTCAACGATGAGCAGTTTAATAAACTCGATTTTTCAACGCTGCGTCTTTCCGCCGGTGGCGGAATGGCGGTGCAGAAAGTGGTGGCCGAGCGCTGGGAAAAACTGACCGGACACTATCTGCTGGAAGGCTATGGTCTGACAGAGTGTTCTCCGCTGGTGTCAGTCAATCCCTATGACATCAGCTGCCATACCGGCAGTATCGGTCTGCCGGTGCCCTCGACCGATGTGCTGATTCTGGATGACGACGGCAATGAAGTTCCTCCGGGTGAACCGGGCGAACTTTGCATCAGCGGCCCGCAGGTGATGCTGGGCTACTGGCAGCATCCGGAAGCGACAGCGGAAGTGCTGAAAAATGGCTGGCTCCACAGCGGTGATATTGTTACCGTTGACCAGGAAGGCTTTATTCGCATCGTTGACCGCAAAAAAGATATGATTCTGGTATCAGGTTTTAATGTCTATCCGAATGAAATCGAAGACGTGCTGATGCAGCATCCTAAAGTGCGTGAAGCCGCGGCTATCGGTGTGCCCAGCGATCTTTCTGGCGAAGCGGTAAAAGTCTGCATCGTGAAAAAAGATGCATCGCTCACCAAAGAAGAGGTGCTCGATCACTGTCGCCGTCAGCTGACCGGTTACAAGGTGCCGAAAATCATTGAGTTTCGTGATGAGTTGCCTAAAACCAACGTCGGCAAGATCCTGCGGCGTGAGCTGCGCGACGAGGCGAAACCCGGCGCGAGCTGAATCCGGGCAGAAATTGAGGTTGAACGCCGGCATGTCCGGCGTTTTTATTGTTTTTAACATGGAGCGCCGCGCGTTGTTGGCTGCGGTGGAAATCAGACGTGAACTATTCCCTTATCGACCAGGATGATCAACTGGCAGACGTGTGTCAGAAAGCGCGCCAGCACGCGGCGGTGGCCCTGGATACCGAATTTGTCCGCACCCGCACTTACTACCCTCAGCTTGGCCTGATCCAGCTGTTCGACGATCAGCAACTGGTGCTGATTGACCCGCTGAATATCCGTGACTGGTCACCCTTTATTGCCTTGCTTACCGACACCCGCGTCACCAAATTCCTGCATGCCGGGGGTGAAGATCTGGAAGTCTTCCTGCACCGTTTCGGCGTGCTGCCGACGCCCATGATCGATACCCAGATTCTGGCTGCCTTTTCTGGCCAGCCGCTCTCCTGGGGTTTTGCCTCAATGGTGGCGCATTTCACTCAGGTCGAACTCGATAAAAGTGAATCACGCACGGACTGGCTGGCGCGCCCTCTGACCCAGCGTCAGTGCGAGTATGCGGCGGCGGACGTTCACTATCTGTTGCCAATTGCGCGTCAGCTGATGATCAATACGGAAGAGGCCGGCAATATGTCGGCGGCACTCAGTGAGTGCGATAACCTGTGTCAGCGTCGTCTGGATAGCCTGTCGCCGGATGAAGCCTGGCGGGATATTACCAATGCCTGGCAGTTGCGCCCGCGTCAGCTGGCGGCGTTACAGCGACTGGCGGCCTGGCGTCTGAAGCTGGCGCGTGAAAAAGATATGGCCGTTAACTTTGTGGTGCGCGAAGAGCACCTGTGGAAAGTGGCGCGCTTTATGCCCGGCTCGCTGGGCGAGCTGGATCATCTGGGGCTGTCAGGCCACGAAATTCGTTTCCACGGCAAAGCGCTGGTGGCGCTGGTGGCAGAAGCTGAGGCGCTGGATGAGAGCGAACTGCCGGCTCCGCTGGGCAATCTGATTGACCATCCGCACTACAAGCCAGTGTTTAAAGCGATGAAAGCGCTGGTGCAGCAGGTGAGCGAGCAGAGTGGATTCAGTCAGGAGCTGCTGGCGTCACGACGTCAGATTAATCAGGTATTAAGTCAGCACTGGGGCCTGAAGCCACAGGGACGTCAGCCGGAGTTACTCACCGGATGGCGGGGCGAACTGCTGAAACCCGGCATTGAGGAGATTCTGGCGGGTTGTTAACCGGTTAAATTTCCCCTGCCAGAGCGCAGGGGAAATTCAGCAAACGGTCAGCGTCATTTAGTCACTTCATCCGTTTCCGGCAGCGTCACGTTCAGCTCCAGAATCGAGATATCATCACCTTTCTGGTCGAGCTGAACCGTTACCATTTCTGGATCGATCTTCACATATCTGCAAATCACTTCCAGAATGTCGCGCTTAAGTTGCGGAAGATAGTGGGGCTCACTGTCGCCCCTTCTCCGTTCTGCCACGATAATCTGCAGCCTTTCCTTGGCTATATTGGCAGTGTTCTTCTTCCGGGATAAAAAGAAATCAAGTAATGCCATGGTTTATCCCCCGAACAGGCGTTTCAGGAAACCCTTCTTCTCTTCTTCGATAAAGCGGAAGGGGCGTACTTCACCGAGCAACCGTTCAACGGTATCGGCATAGGCTTTGCCAGCATCAGATTCGCCGTCAAGAATCACCGGTTCGCCCTGGTTAGAGGCACGTAACACCGATTGATCTTCAGGGATCACGCCGACCAGAGGAATGCGCAGGATCTCCAGCACATCTTCCATGCTCAGCATATCGCCACGGTTCACCCGGCCAGGGTTATAGCGGGTCAGCAGCAGATGCTCCTTCACCGGGTCCTGACTGTTTTCAGCGCGACGGGATTTGGATGAGATGATGCCGAGGATGCGGTCGGAGTCGCGGACAGAAGAGACTTCCGGGTTGGTGGTAATAATGGCTTCATCGGCAAAGTAGAGCGCCATCAGTGCGCCCGTTTCAATCCCTGCCGGTGAGTCACAGACGATGAAATCGAACTCCATCTTAGCCAAATCGTTCAGAACTTTTTCAACACCCTCACGGGTCAGCGCATCTTTATCACGGGTCTGCGACGCAGGCAGAATGTAGAGCTGCTCCGTGCGTTTGTCGCGAATCAGCGCCTGGTTCAGTGTGGCATCGCCCTGGATTACATTAACAAAGTCGTAGACCACACGGCGCTCACAGCCCATGATCAAATCCAGGTTACGCAGACCGATATCAAAATCGATCACAACTGTCTTTTTGCCTTTCTGCGCTAAACCGGTGGCGATGGCCGCGCTTGACGTGGTCTTACCAACGCCCCCTTTACCGGATGTAACTACAATAATGCGTGCCATAAATGTTGATTTCCTTAACAAAAGAAAAGGGGCCTAATTAAGTGTCTGGATAGTCAGCGCGCCATCCTGCAGGCACAGGCGCGCAGCTTTACCAAAAAATTCTTGCGGGATCTGATCCATGATCCAGTACTCTCCGGCAATCGAGACCAGCTCGGCAGCCAGGTTGGTACAAAAAATCTGGCAGTTGCGATCACCGCTGGCACCCGCCAGGGCGCGACCGCGCATCATGCCGTAAATGTGAATATTGCCATCGGCGACCAGTTCGGCGCCGGCGCTGACGCTGCTGGTGATGATCAAATCGGCGTCACGCGCATAAATCTGCTGGCCCGAGCGCACCGGGGTGTTCACGATGCGGGTTTTCGTTGCTACCGTTTCGGTTACAGCCGGCAGTGGTTCTGGTATCGGCTGCGGCGCGGCGGCTTGCGGTCTGGCCTCTTTACCTTCTGCCAGCACGGGCAGGCCGGCACGGGCGATCATACGTTTCAGCGCTTCATCTTTGCAGCCGCTTACGCCGACAATGCGTAAACCGGTGGCGAGAACCGCCTGTTGCAACAGTTTCCAGTTAACATCGGCACTTAATGTCGAGACGTTAAGTACCACCGGCGCGTTTTTCAGGAAATCTGGAGCCTGGTCAATCTTGTCCTGGAGTGCCTTGCGAATCACCGCAGGGTCATGGTGATGCAAATGGACGACAGACAGGGTGAAACTGCTACCTTTGAATTCGATTGGCGTTTGCGACATCTGTCCCGACTCAGTCCTGTTTTCACTACCGAAAGCCTGGCGATGATAAAATCATCGTGGAAGCGCTAACGGTGAATATTCGAAGTTCTGCAAGCATGTTATAGTTACAGCTATATTCAGACAAGCCTCAACGCCGGTTAATTCGAGTAAAAAATATGTTTTGTGTGATCTACAGAAGCCCGTTACGTGACCAGACTTATCTCTATGTTGAAAAAAAGGACGATTTCTCGCGCGTTCCGGAAGAATTGCTGAAAGGCTTTGGCAAGCCGCAGCTGGCGATGGTGCTTAAGCTGGCGGGGCGGGACAGGCTGGCTAATGCGGATATCAATAAAGTTAAGCAGGGATTAAGCGAGCAGGGCTATTATTTACAGCTCCCTCCGCCGATTGAAAGTCTCCTCAACATTCATTTACAGGCCGATAAAAAACTTTAACTCGGATTCTTCTGTAAATATAAATCCTGTCGGTGCGATCCTGGCAGGATAATATTGCCCTGATGCTGCGCAAAATTAACGGTGCAGCTTATCTGTTTCACCCCTTTTTAAATTCCCTGCTCAATTTTTTCTCCCGATTTGTACGATTATTCAGCGCTTCAACCCCTGCATTTACGCTTTCTGACAAATTACGCACCCCGGACCGTTAAAAGGATCTTATTATCACGCTATGAGGTTGGCATTTCGATCAACGCATGAGCAAACATCAACCCGCCAGCAGCGCTGGCATCACACCTAACCTGAACAGGGGATGAGCATGTATCAGCATCGTAACTGGCAAGGCGCTCTGTTAGATTTTCCGGTCAGCAAAGTGGTTTGCGTCGGGAGTAATTATGCAAAGCACATTAAAGAGATGGGCAGCGCAACCCCAACCGAACCGGTGATCTTTATCAAGCCGGAAACGGCGCTGTGTGATTTGCGTCAGCCGCTCTCTATTCCCGACGCGTTTGGCGAGGTCCATCATGAAGTTGAACTGGCGGTGCTGATCGGCGCGACACTGAAGCAGGCGACCGATGCGCATGTGGCTAAGGCGATTGCAGGTTATGGCGTGGCGCTGGATCTGACACTGCGTGACCTGCAGGCCGGGCTGAAAAAAGCGGGCCAGCCGTGGGAAAAATCCAAAGGCTTTGATAACGCCTGTCCTGTCTCTGGTTTTATCCCGGTGACGGAATTCAGTGGCGATCCGCAGAATGTCGAGCTTAAATTGCTGGTGAACGGTGAAGTGCGTCAGCACGGCAACACCGAAGACATGATTCATAAAATCCTGCCGCTGATTGCCCATATGAGCCACTACTTTACGCTGCGTGCAGGCGATGTGATTCTGACCGGTACGCCAGAAGGGGTAGGCCCGATGCGCTCGGGTGATCAGCTGGAAGTTTCACTGGCGGGTCACGGCATCAGCACGCGCGTACTCTAAAAACTTGCATCACCGCCGCATAGGCTTTATAAGGTGCGGTTTAGGCACAATCCGGACAAATCATCATGACTGACACCCCTTTCTGGCAACAAAAACGCCTGGCACAAATGAGCGATGAGGAATGGGAATCCTTGTGTGATGGTTGTGGACAGTGTTGCCTGAACAAATTGCAGGACGCCGACACCGATGAGATCTACTTCACCAATGTCGCCTGTGATCAGCTCAATATTAAAACCTGCCAGTGCCGTAACTATGAGCGCCGCTTCGAGCTTGAAGAGGATTGCATCAAGTTAACGCGCGAAAATCTGACGACCTTCAACTGGCTGCCGCGCACCTGCGCCTACCGGCTGCTGGGTGAGGGCAAAGATTTACCCGTATGGCATCCGCTGCGGGCCGGTTCGAAAACAGCGATGCATGCGCAGCGTATTTCGGTGCGGTATATTGCGGTGCGTGAGAGTGAAGTGCGGGACTGGGAAGATCACATCATTGATCGCCCCGATCGCAACGGCTGAGTGCCGCGCTATCAATCGGAACAGAAAAAAGGCTGCCAGTGGCATAATGCTGGTCAGTTAAGCGACAGGTGATAACGCAGTCTGGTCCCGGGCAGGGGCTGGCGGTCCTCGCGCCGCTGCGCGGTTCCTTCACTTCATTCCTCTGCCTGACGGACCGCCGGGGATGGCACATCCTGTGCCGCCCCGCCTTTCGCCCGCGTCCTGCGGGCTCTCCTGGCAGACTCATTCTGTTCAGCGCTGCGGATTACCTGCCCCTGCCCGGCCCCAGCCTGCTCTGAAACTTCAGTGTGTATTGTTAAAAAGGGCACGAGAGTGGAGGCCTGAGCGCCTCTGCTGCTGAAAGGGCTATCCGCAGCGCTGAGGCGTGACGGTGGGCCAGAAGTCCACGCCGGGAAGCGTGGACAGTTCGGGGCCGGCCAGGGAGGGCCGATCCCCGAACGGTTCGTCGGCGCGCCGTCAAAGCCGAAGGTACCGCGTGAGCGGCGCGAGGACGGCCCGGCAGCAGCAGAGGTGCGCTGGCCCGCACTGCGGCTCGCTCGCACAGAAAAAAAGCTGCCACGTCTGACCGTGACAGCCTTTACAACTCTAATCTTAACTGACCAGCATTATGCCAGTGGCAGCCTTTTTTGATCTCAGCGACCAAAGAGATCGCGGCGTTTAGGTTTCAGCGGCTGGGCTATCAGCACCAGCGCCGCGACCAGCAGATAACCGGCGAACACCACAATCATCCACTGCGGCATGCTGAGCGTCAGGAAAGTCCAGCTGCGTTCTGCACAGTCACCGCTGGCAAGAAACACCGACGGCAGCCACTTATCCAGCGGTAAGCCGCTGGGGAAGCGGGCAGCAAAATCACAGGTGGTGAAGGGGTTAGGGTGCAGCTGAATCATGGTATGTTCATAAGAGAGACGCAGACCTTCCCAGGCACTGTAGATCCACAACGCCAGCGCCGCCAGACGCAACGGCGATTTCGGCGCAATCGCACCAACCAGACCCGCGCCCAGCACACCAAACAGCGCATTGCGCTCATAAATACACATCACGCAGGGCTTCAGGCCCATTACGTGCTGAAAAAAGAGTGCTGTTAATTCCAGTGCAAGTGCAGTCAGTGCCAGTAGTAACCAGGCTCCGCGACCACGTGAGCATTGATTCAGATATCGCAACATATTGCATTCCCTGTAAACGTTAATGCCACGCAGTGTAAACCAAAAGCGTTTGCAAACCAGCCAGGGACAGGGAAAAATCGTGTGCAAACATGACCTGATTCTGATCCAGAGCAGGTTAAATGAGGATAAGCCAGACCTTATCTGCAGAACGCTGGTCAGTGAAGAGCGGGGAGAGCCGCAGTGGCGACAGAGGTGATCGCATGCGGCAGGAGGCGAAACGGCAGGCGCGGGTTATATGCTGCCAGCGTTCAGCGCTTTCAGGGCGGCTGTACGCTGACACTCAGCGGTGCTGTGGCACGCGCCATTTCAGCGCAGAAAGTCGTTCAGCCCGCCCGTGATCCTGAAGCCGCTGATACTGCGGTCAGGCATGCTGAAATATGCGCCTGCGCCCGGTTTTAATGGTTACGCAGGCTATATCCGCTATAGGGCGTCTGGTATGATGAGTGCCCATCATGATTAGAAAAGCAACGAGAACACATTGCTATGGTTATAAAGGCTCAGAGTCCAGCGGGATTTGCTGAAGAGTATATTATTGAAAGCATCTGGAACAGTCGCTTTCCGCCAGGGTCGATTCTTCCTGCTGAGCGTGAGCTTTCTGAATTGATTGGGGTGACGCGCACCACCTTGCGTGAAGTGCTGCAGCGCCTGGCGCGCGATGGCTGGCTGACTATTCAGCACGGTAAACCGACGCGGGTGAACGATTTCTGGGAGACGTCCGGCCTGAATATTCTGGAAACGCTGGCCCGTCTCGATCACGACAGCGTTCCGGTGCTGATCGACAACCTGCTGTCGGTACGCAGCAACATTTCATCGATCTTTATCAGCCGTGCGCTGCGCCATCATCCGGACAAAGCACGCGAAGTGCTGGAAACCGTCAGTGCGGCTGCCGATCAGGCTGATGCCTATACCGAACTCGACTACCGGGTGTTCCGCGGTCTGGCGTTTGCGTCAGGTAACCCGATTTACGGTCTGATTCTGAATGGCCTGAAAGGGCTCTATACCCGCGTTGGCCGCCACTACTTCTCTAATCCGGAAGCCCGTCAGGTCGCGCGCGATTTCTATCTCAAACTGCTGGAACTGTGCGACAAAGAGCCAGGACAGGATGAGATTGTGGACGTGGTGCGCAACTACGGCCGCCGCAGCGGTGAAATCTGGCACAGTATGCAGAAGAATCTGCCCGACGATCTCGGCAGTAAGCGTTAAAAAAAACCGGACATCGCGTCCGGTTTTTTGTTTTAACCCATCAGAGTGATGAACCACGTGGTGGATTTCGATCCAGCAGCTCTACGCTGCCATCCTCATTCTGCTGTTCCAGAATCACATCAAATCCCCACAGACGATGTACATGCTTCAGCACCTCGCGACGGCTCTTATCCAGCGGCGTGCGGCTCTGCGGCACATAGCGCAGAGTCAGCGAACGGTCACCGCGCAGATCGACGTTATAGACCTGAATATTCGGTTCGAGATTACTCAGGTTGTACTGCGCAGAGAGCTGCTGGCGAATTGCCCGGTAGCCCGCCTCATCGTGGATCGCGGCGATTTCGAGATAGTTGTTGCGGTCATCATCCAGTACGGTAAACAGACGGAAATCACGCATGACTTTCGGCGACAGGAACTGGCTGATAAAACTCTCATCCTTGAACTCGCGCATCGCAAAATGCAGGGTTTCCAGCCAGTCGGAACCGGCGATATCCGGGAACCAGTAGCGATCCTCTTCGGTCGGCGACTGACAGATACGCTTGATATCCTGCATCATCGCGAACCCTAAAGCATAGGGGTTGATGCCGTTATACCACTGACTGTTATAGGGCGGCTGAAACACAACGTTGGTGTGGCTGTGCAGGAACTCCATCATAAAGCGTTCCGACACTTTGCCTTCATCATAGAGGTGATTGAGGATGGTGTAGTGCCAGAATGTCGCCCAGCCTTCATTCATTACCTGGGTCTGTTTCTGCGGATAGAAATACTGGCTCACCTTGCGCACAATGCGCAGGATCTCACGTTGCCATGACTCCAGCAGCGGGGCGTTTTTCTCCATAAAATAGAGCAGGTTTTCCTGCGGCTCAGAGGGATAGCGCGCGGCTTCAAAGGTCACGGTCTCTTTCTCACGCCGTGGCAGCGTTCGCCACAGGGTGTTCACCTGACTTTGCAGATACTCCTCACGGCTTTTCTGCCGCGCCTTCTCCTCCTGCAGAGAGATCTTCTGCGGGCGCTTATAGCGATCGACGCCATAATTCATTAAGGCATGGCAGGAGTCGAGCAACCGCTCTACCTCTTCGACGCCATAGCGCTCTTCGCAGTCACTGATATAGTTTTTGGCAAATAACAGGTAATCGACAATCGACCCGGCATCCGTCCAGCTGCGGAACAGATAGTTATTTTTAAAGAAAGAGTTGTGGCCATAGCAGGCATGCGCCATCACCAGCGCCTGCATGGTCATGGTGTTCTCTTCCATCAGGTAGGCGATGCAGGGATTGGAGTTGATGACAATCTCATAGGCCAGACCCTGCTGACCATGCTTATAGCGCTGCTCGGTCTCGATAAACTTTTTGCCGAATGACCAGTGTGAATAGTTGATTGGCATGCCGACGCTGGAGTAGGCATCCATCATCTGTTCAGAGGTAATCACTTCGATTTGGTGCGGGTAGGTATCAAGCCGGTAGAGTTTAGCAACCCGGTCGATCTCGGCTAAGTAGACATCAAGCAGTTCGAATGTCCAGTCTGGTCCGTCATTGAGTCGTTTGCTGTCTCTGATGGCTTCGTCAAAGATTGTCGTCATAGCGCACCTCTTTTTTGCAAACCGGCTGACCCGAAAGACAACCCGTTCTGGTTATTTAAGGCTTCATCCTGAAAAAGGGAACCCGAAAAAAACTGAGCGAACACAACAATGATAGCCCACTGTCGCTTATCCGAAATGCGAACTCAAACGAATTCTTTGGCACAAAATCATTAAGAGTGGTGCGGCAGAGAATTTAACAGCCTTTAATACTAGCCTTATTATAAATTGCGGAATCAAATCCTGTTTATAAGCGGAATGTATGGGGTTGAATGAATCTCCTGCAACAGGCAGATTTAACTGCCTTCGTTGTCATTTATTTCTGTGTTTAAGGATTAAGACGCATAAAGCGCTGAAATTGGCCGTGCGACAAGATTTTAGTTACCTGAAAAGTAAAAAAGATGTGAAATGGATGGTGAAATTCTGTGGTGGTGTCCGCTATGTAAATCCGCTGACTATCATCAGTTGAACAGTGAATTATGCTTTTACAGGTCGGGTGGGGGAGCTATGCACGTTGTAATTCTTGGAAGTGGTGTGGTCGGGGTGGCGAGTGCCTGGTATCTGGCGCGTGCCGGACATCAGGTGACGGTCATTGATCGTCAGCCCGCCGCAGCGATGGAGACCAGTGCAGGGAATGCCGGTCAGATCTCTCCGGGTTATGCCGCACCCTGGGCAGCGCCCGGCGTGCCATTGAAAGCGGTGAAGTGGATGTTTCAGCGCCACGCGCCGCTGGCTATCCGGCTGGATGGCAGTAGTTTTCAGCTGGAGTGGATGTGGCACATGCTGCGCAACTGCGACATCAATCACTATCAGCAGAACAAAAGCCGCATGGTGCGGATTGCCGAATATAGCCGTGACTGTCTGAAAGCGCTGCGCAGTGAAACCGGCATCGCCTATGAGGGCCGTCAGGGCGGGACGCTGCAACTGTTCCGTACCCAGCAGCAGTTCGACAGCGCCAGCAAAGATATTGCGGTGCTGCGCGACGCGGGCGTGCCCTATGAGCTGTTGCAGGCGCATGAACTGTCTCGCGTTGAACCGGCACTGGCGGCAACTCAGCATAAACTCACCGGCGGATTACGCCTGCCCAACGATGAAACCGGCGACTGTCAGCTCTTTACTCAGCGGCTGGCAAAAATGGCCGAAGAGGCG
Organism: Pantoea sp. BJFS-204; assembly: GCF_049310725.1. Classification (NCBI taxonomy): domain Bacteria; kingdom Pseudomonadati; phylum Pseudomonadota; class Gammaproteobacteria; order Enterobacterales; family Erwiniaceae; genus Pantoea; species Pantoea sp. BJFS-204. The sequence goes on from NZ_JBMOWE010000001.1 coordinate 865,248, forward strand.
GGCGTAGTCTTCCGCTTTAACACTCCGGTCGACCACCTGCTGCGCGATGGCAATCGCATCTATGGCGTGAAGTGCGGCGATGAGATTATCAAGGCGGACAGCTATGTGGTGGCGTTCGGTTCCTACTCGACCGCGCTGTTAAAAAATGTCATCGATATTCCGGTCTATCCGCTGAAAGGCTATTCACTCACTATTCCGATTAAAAATCCTGACGCCGCACCGGTTTCAACTATCCTGGATGAGACCTACAAAGTGGCGGTGACGCGGTTTGACGATCGTATTCGTGTCGGCGGCATGGCGGAAATTGTTGGTTTTAACACCAAACTCACCGAAGCGCGGCGGGAAACGCTGGAGATGGTGGTCAGTGATCTCTATCCTGAAGGCGGTCATCTCGCGCAGGCGAGTTTCTGGACCGGTCTGCGTCCGATGACGCCAGACGGTACGCCGATTGTGGGCGCCACACCGATCTCTAATCTCTGGCTCAATACCGGTCACGGTACGCTGGGCTGGACGATGGCGTGTGGTTCTGGTCAGTTGCTGGCCGATCTCATCTCCGGTAAAAAGCCGGCCATTGCGGCGGATGACTTAGCGGTGTTCCGCTACTTACCCGGTTTCGCGGCGACCTCATCGCCGCTGCGTAACGCCAACGCAACTCGTTAAGTATTCAGGGAGAGAGAGGATGTCACGTCCGATTGTCGCTACCATCAACCAGCAGGCGTTACGTCATAACCTGACTGTTGTTCGCCAGGCGGCACCCGCCTCCCGCGTCTGGTCAGTGGTGAAAGCTAATGCTTATGGCCATGGCATTGATCGCGTGCGCGAGGCGTTATCTGCCACTGACGGCTTCGCGCTTCTTAATATGGAAGAGGCAATCCAGCTGCGCGAACAGGGCTGGAAAAAGCCGATTCTGCTGCTGGAAGGTTTCTTCCAGCCAGAGGATTTGCAGCTGATTGACCGTTATCGTCTCACCACCAGCGTACACAGTAACTGGCAAATCAACGCGCTGGCCAGTGCCAGACTTGCAGCACCGGTTGATATCTATCTCAAAATGAACAGCGGGATGAACCGGCTGGGTTTTCGCCCGGAACAGGTCAACGGTGCATGGCAAAAGCTGCGGGCGCTCAGTACGGTAGGTGAGATGACGCTGATGGCCCATTTTGCCGATGCGGAAAATCCGCAGGGTCTGATTGCGCCACTGCAGCACGTAGAGCAGGCGGCTGAGGGGCTGAACTGTCCGCGATCGCTCTCCAACTCCGCCTGCACCCTGTGGCATCCTGAAGCGCACTTTGACTGGGTCCGTCCCGGCATCATTCTGTATGGCGCGTCGCCCAGCGGTGACTGGCAGGACATTGCAGGCAGTGGCCTGAAGCCGGTGATGACCTTAAGCAGTAAGATTATTGCGGTCCAGCAGCTACAGGCGGGCGATGGAGTGGGTTACGGCTACCGCTATCACGCCAGTGCAGCGCAGCGAATTGGCGTGGTGGCCTGTGGCTACGCGGATGGCTATCCACGGCATGCCCCGACGGGTACGCCCGTCTGCGTCGATGGCGTGATGACTCAGGTGGTTGGTGCGGTTTCGATGGATATGATCACCGTCGACTTGACCCCCTGTCCCCAGGCCGGTATTGGCTCGGCCGTGGAGCTGTGGGGTGAGCAGGTGAAAATCGATCAGGTGGCAAAAGCGGCCGGAACGGTAGGGTACGAGCTGATGTGTGCGCTGGCACCCCGCGTTCCGGTTAACGTTATTTAAGCGCGGTCAGGCTGCCGCGCATCTTTCTGCTGCAGCGCCAGGCGATAAAGGCCAGCGCTGCACCCAGCAGCATCATCAGACTCAGCGACAGCTTCTCCGCCACCGGCAGCGCCACAATGACCAGGCTGCCTGACGCGCCACCGGCCATCTGAATGAATCCCTGCAAGGCGGACGCTACGCCCGCCTGTTGCTGATAGGGCTCCAGCGCATAGCTGGTGGCCGGTCCCACCGTAAAGGCCAGCCCGGCAACTGAAACGGCCACCGGGAACATGTAAAGCGCCCAGTGCGTCTGCATCTCCGCCGGGAAGATCTGCATCCCCGCTACCAGCAGCACCGCGCCCAGCAGCATAGTGAAGAATCCCATCGCCAGGCAGAAAGGGCGACCCGCTTTGCGAATCGCTTTATTCACGAACATGCTGACAAACATGATCCAGAAACCGTTGGCGCCAAAAGCAAAAGAGAACTGGATTGGCGTCAGCCCGCCTTCGGTCATTAATACCTGCGGTGCCAGCGACACGTAGGTCAGCACCATGCCCAGCGCACCGGCATTGGCGAACGCGAACGCCAGAAAGCGCGGCTGACGCAGGATCGCGGCATACTGTTTAATCGGTAATCCTTTCACCCGCAGGGTATCCGCCGGGCGCGTCTCTGGCAGCCAGATAATCACCAGCAGCGTAATCAGCACGCCGTAGGCGCAGAGAAACCAGAAGGGTGCGCGCCAGTCAAAGGCGCTGGCCAGCAAACCGCCCAGCAGCGGAGCCAGGGCCGGGACGATGTTTAATGCGCCATTCAGGAAGCCATATGCACGGGCGGCATCATCACCGCTCAGGCGGTCACGCACGCCGCTAAAGGCCACGACCGCGCTGCAGCAGACGCCACAGCCCTGCACCAGGCGGGCAAGGACGAACAGCGGGAATGAGGTGGCGGTGGCGGCGATGGCACTCCCCGTGATGTAAAGCGCCAGGCCCAGCAGGGCAATCGGCTTACGGCCATAGTTGTCCACCAGCGGGCCGGTCACCAGCTGTCCCAGCCCCATAACCAGCAGAAACAGGGGAATGGTGGTTTGCACCAGATTAACCGGCGTATCCAGCCCTTCTGCGATTTGTGGCAGCGTGGGCAAATAGAGATCGATGCCTAAGGGTGCCAGCAGCACCAGGCTTAATAACAGCAGAGTAAATTTTTGCATAACAACCAGAGGGTAAGCGTTCTGTTTAAAAACGATCGCAGAGGGTAATGATTCAGCGGCAAAAAAGATAGAGGAAGTCGTGCGGAAAGTGCGATGCCTGCTGTAAACAGGCATCGCCGAGGTCTGATTAGTAAGCGCCGTCGCGGCGTAACACCACGCCTGCGGTTTTGAACAGGATCGCGATATCGGTCCAGAGCGCCCAGTTTTTGACATACCAGGAGTCAAAATAGACGCGGGTATCATAGTCGATATCGTTACGTCCGCTGACCTGCCACAGACCGGTCATACCCGGCTTGGCCATCAGGTAGTAGTCGACATCACCGGCATAACGCTCCAGCTCAGCTTCAATCACCGGACGCGGACCAACCAGGCTCATCTCGCCACGAATCACGTTCCACAGCTGTGGCAACTCGTCCAGGCTGGTTTTACGCAGGAAACTACCAATCCGGGTCACGCGCGGGTCATTCTTCAGTTTGAAATCTTTGTCCCACTCAATCCGCGCCTCTTCGCTGGTTGCCAGTAATTTCTCCAGCACCTCTTTGGAATTGGTCACCATGGAACGGAATTTCAGACATTTGAATTTTTTGCCATTCTGGCCCACACGCTCGTGACCATAAATGGCATTGCCGCCATCACGTTTTACCATATAACAGAGCAGGGCGAAGATTGGGCCGAGGAACAGCAGCAGCATCGACGCCACCACGATATCAAAGGCACGCTTCATGAAACGGGAGGAGTGTTTCGCCAGGTTGTTGCTGACACGCAGAATCATCACTTCATGGCTGAAGATAAAGGACATGTCGGTGCCGTAAAGCGGCACGCCGCGCAGCGTCGGGATCACTGAAACTGAACGGCAGTTCATCTTCGACAGGAATTTCAGCCAGCGATCGCGCATCGGCTGCTGCTCATACTCCATCGCCACAATAAACTGCACGTTGTCACGGTCAATGGTCTGCCAGTTAATATCTTTCCAGGTGATCACCGGCACGCCATTCACGCTCTGCTGAGCCGGAACATCATCGACCGAGATAAAGGCCTGTACGTTGTAGCCCAGGATCTCTTCACTCTGCAGCGCCGCGTAAGCTTCGGTGGCGTTTCTGCCGGAGCCAATAATGATGGTCTCTTTCTGCCACTGACCCGCCTTGTGAATGGCGCGTTTAACCAGAGCACGCATCAGCGGCAGCAGCAGCAGGGCATATGTCCAGCTGAAGACCCACACCATGCGGGAGAAATCCCATTTAGAGAAGGCGATCAACGCGAGGTCGAGCAGCGAGAAAACAAATAATGTTTTAATGATCTCTTTCAGCTCAAACCAGAAGGGTTTGCGATAGGTATAGTGACGCAGGCGTACCCAGAACCAGCCGGTACACATGACTGACATAATAAACTGTGCCACAAAACGATATTCAATTTGATGAGGTGGAATAAAGGTATCCAGCTCGCCCCAAATACCCTGTATCGTCGCGGCAGATAAAAACAGTGCGAGGTTAAGTGCAATCAGATCGGAAAAGCTCAGGGCGAATTTCACGATGATATTTTTACGCGTGCCGCTCCACGAGCGGCTCGGGCTATTCATTATCAATGTACTTGCCATAAAACCTGCTCTCTTTCTCAAGTAAAAGATGGCCTGACCAGAATCATGTACGCGCTCAGGGGTGGGCTTCTGAAAAATTAAAAAATAATTTTCAGTCTGTTGCAGTCAGTAAAGCCAGTGCAGCTGCAAAAAAGATAACGGCTAAAGCGTGATAGTACTCACGAAATGTTGCAGCATTGAGAATGAGTATGCAGGAGTTATTTGACAGAGTTAATACGGAAAAAATCTGAAAACATCAAAAGTGATTAAAGTTTTAAATGGCTAAGTTTTGGTTTTTACTGGATAAAATAAGGCGGGGGTTGGTTATAACCAAACTGTTTAAGACGCTTTTTAGGAATTACCGCCAAATCTTACGACTGGCGGTAGTGATAACGGACTCAGGCAGGTTTTTTTAAAATCCAGCGGTCCTGCTGTTTATCGTAATGACCAATCTGCAGATCCACCGGTTCTCCGTCAATCCATGCCGGAACGCTGGTATCGCGATCCCAGCCATCAAGTTGGGTAATTAAGCCGGGATTGGTGTGACAGGGGATGCTGACGGTGTCGAGGTTCTCACTGTCAAGATCGGCATCAACAATCTCATAACGACCAATTTTAACCACGTGTCCCATTCATTTCTCCCGTTTTTGCTGGCATAGACTTTTAAGCTTAGCGTATCGACAGAAAATAACGTGGCTGAATGATTAGGATTATTCCTTCTCTTCAGCCGGACGGACACCAATCTTCACAATACGGTTATCCTCTTTCTCCGCGACGGTCCACGTCAGCTGATTCCACTCAACCTGATCGCCAACCACCGGCGCGCCGCCCAGCATACTCAGCACCAGTTGTCCCAGCGACTGCTGATCGTTGGTGTTCTCATCCAGTTCCAGTCCGTAAATCTGCGCAATATCGCGCAGGCGAGCTTCAGCATCCAGAATAAAGTCACCAAAGAAACGCTGGTCGAGGGAAACCGGCGGCGACTGGCTGAACATCTTACCCAGCGCCGGCAGATCGCGCTCACGGCCAATCACGCAGATGACGTCGTTCTCCCTGAGACGCGTTCCATCATTCGGATGCATCAGCACATTGTCACGGAACAGGGCGGCGATGCGGGTCTCACGCGGCATCTGCAGGTCACGCAGTGCGGCACCGATGCACCACTTGTCAGCGCTGAGCTGGTAGACAAACTGCTCCCACGGATTTTCGGGGTGGATATCCAGACCGATACGGCTGATAGGCGATGCGGTAGGAGGCACCACCACTTTGGCTTTTTTCGCTGCAAAGCCCAGCGAGGTGCCCTGCAACATCAGAGAGACCAGCACCACAAAGAAGGCGATATTAAAATAGAGCGACGCGTTTTCTAATCCGGCCATCATCGGGAAGACCGCAAGGATAATCGGCACCGCGCCGCGTAAACCGACCCAGCTGATAAAGACGCGTTCGCGGGTGGTAAAACTGCGAAACGGCAGCAGACCAATAAACACCGACAGTGGGCGCGCCACCAGAATCAGCCACAGTGAGAGGATCATCGCCGGAACTGCGATATGCCACAAATCAGACGGGGTTACCAGCAGTCCCAGCACGATGAACATGCCAATCTGACTCAGCCACGCCATGCCGTCAAAGGTCTGCAGAATGCCGTGACGGTTGCGAATCGGCCTGTTGCCCAGTAAAAAGCCGCACAGATAGACCGCCAGGATGCCGCTGCCCTCTAATACCGTAGTCAGGGCGAACACCAGAATGCCGCCACTCAACGCCAGCAGCGGATAGAGCCCACCGGCCAGACTGATACGGTTAATCAGCTGCTGCAGCGCCCAGCCGCCGCCCAGGCCCAGCACGATACCCAGCCCAAACTGCTGCACCAGATGCACCAGGAACATCCAGTCAAGGCCGCTGCGGCCCTGTTCGATCATCTCAATCAGCGTAATGGTCAGGAACACCGCCATCGGATCGTTACTGCCCGATTCAATCTCCAGCGTGGAGCTGACGCGCTCATTCAGGCCTTTGTCACCCAGCAGTGAGAAGACGGCGGCGGCATCCGTGGAGCCGATAATCGCGCCAATCAGGAAGCCCTGCATCATATCCAGGTTAAACAACCAGGCTGCGACCACACCGGTTAAGCCTGCGGTAATCATGACCCCGACGGTCGCCAGCGACAGCGCTGGCCCCAGAGCAACTTTAAATGAGCTGGCTTTGGTCCGCATGCCGCCATCCAGCAGGATAATCGCCAGCGCCAGGTTCGAGATTAAGTAAGCCGCCGGATAGTTATCAAAGGCGATGCCGCCGATACCATCAACTCCGGTCAGCATGCCCAGGGCAAGGAAGATCACCAGAATGGGGATACCCAGTCTGGATGAGAAAGAGCTGAGCAGAATGCTCGATGCGACCAGCACGGAACCGATGATAAACAGACTGTAGACAATAGTGTGGTTCAAACGCGATCTCCTGAGATATGACAGTGCGGTGCAGCGACTGGTGACAAATATCCATGCTATCTCTGAAAGATAATGTTTTATCAAGGAGTTGTCATTGTGAAAATGATCATTATACGAATTGCTTAACAGCGTATGGAATCAGATTAATGTGAAGAATGAGGGGGTTGGCAGGCAAGCGGCAGAAAACAGACTGTTTTAGCAGGTTATTCGGAAGATAAAAAAAGCCGGCGATAAGCCGGCTTAGTGCATCAGGCTTCCGTTGCCTGTTTATGGAACAGCGATCGGAACACCGGGTAGATATCTTCCGGCTCACGTATGTGTTCGATAGCAAAGTTATCGAACGTCGACTGCAGATGCTCATACTCGCGCCACAGCGTCTGATGCGCACGGCGGGTAATCTCGATATAACTGTAATAACGCACCACCGGCAGAATATGCTTCGCCAGGATCTCGTGACAGAGCGGTGAATCGTCGGCCCAGTTATCGCCATCTGACGCCTGCGCAGCATAGATATTCCACTGCGCCGGGTCATAGCGCTCTTTCACCACCTCATCCATGAGTTTCAGCGCACTCGAAACGATGGTGCCACCGGTCTCCTGGGAGTAGAAGAACTCCTGTTCATCCACCTCTTTGGCCTGCGTGTGATGACGAATATAAACCACATCGACATTCTTGTAGGTGCGGCTCAGGAACAGGTAGAGCAGGATATAGAAGCGTTTCGCCATATCCTTGGTGGCCTGATCCATGGATCCGGATACATCCATCAGACAGAACATCACCGCCTGGCTGGAAGGCTCCGGCCGTTTCTCAAAGTTTTTGTAGCGCAGGTCGAAGGTGTCGATAAAAGGCACCCGTTCGATACGCGCCCGCAACTCGGCGATCTCTTTGCGCAGCCGCTCCTCCTCCAGAAGCTGAGCCGGTTCAGAGTTCTCAATCTCCAGCAGCGTTTCTTCCAGTTCGTGCAGCATCCGGCGTTTACCCGCGGTCATCGCCGTACGACGCGCCAGCGAGTTCTGCAGCGAACGTACGACGCTGATATTGGCAGGCACACCGTTGGAGGTGAAGCCGGCACGGTGGGTCTTATACTCATTCAACTGGCGATGCTGGTTCCGGCGCAGGTTAGGCAGGGCGAGATCTTCAAACAGCAGGTCCAGGTACTCATCTTTCGATATCTGAAAGACAAACTCATCCTGACCTTCACCATCCTGACTGGCATTACCCTGGCCACTGCCGCCGCCACCGCCACCCTGCGGTCGCTCGACCCGGTCATTCTGCACAAAGTGGTCGTTGCCCGGATGGACCCGATGGCGGTTGCCGCCGCGTCCCTGATGGAAAATCGGCTCATTGATGTCGTCAATCGGGATAGAGACAGACTCACCGCTGCTTACATCGGTCACCGAGCGTTTATTAATGGCCTCGGAGATCGACTGCTTAATTTGCGACTTATAACGGCGCAAGAAGCGCTGGCGGTTTACCGCGCTCTTGTTTTTGCCGTTGAGTCGGCGATCGATGAAATAGGCCATGGTATTCCCCCAAACTACATTGTAAGCAGGCCGGGCGAACCCGACCTCGTCAGACCGGTATCACTTACCGGCAAGCTTACAGACTCTTATCAGGACGATTTACGCACACGCAAATACCATTCACACAGCAGGCGAACCTGTTTGCGGGTATAGCCTTTTTCCATCATGCGATCGACAAAGTCATCATGTTTTTTCTGCTCATCGGTGGAGGTCTTGGTATTAAACGAAATCACCGGCAGCAGCTCTTCCGTGTTCGAGAACATTTTCTTCTCGATCACGGTGCGTAATTTCTCGTAACTGGTCCAGTTCGGGTTGCGACCGTTATTGTGTGCCCTGGCGCGCAGTACGAAATTGACGATCTCGTTACGGAAATCTTTCGGGTTACTGATGCCAGCGGGCTTCTCGATTTTCTCCAGTTCCGCGTTGAGCGATTCACGATCAAACAGCTGTCCGGTATCGGGATCGCGATACTCCTGATCCTGAATCCAGAAGTCGGCATAGGTCACATAGCGGTCAAAGATGTTCTGACCATATTCAGAGTAAGATTCCAGATAGGCGGTCTGAATCTCTTTGCCGATAAACTCAGCATATTTGGGGATCAGATAGCCTTTGAGGTGCTCAAGGTATTTCTCAGCCTGATCCTGCGGGAACTGTTCGCGCTCAATCTGCTGCTCCAGCACGTAGAACAGATGCACCGGGTTGGCCGCCACTTCGGCGTGGTCAAAGTTAAATACCCGCGACAGAATCTTAAAGGCAAAGCGGGTTGAAAGGCCGTTCATCCCCTCATCCACACCGGCGTAATCATGATACTCCTGCCATGACTTCGCCTTAGGGTCGGTATCTTTCAGGCTTTCACCATCGTAGACCCGCATTTTGGAATAGATGCTGGAGTTATCCGGATCCTTGAGACGTGACAGGATAGAGAAGCGTGCCAGCGTTTCCAGCGTACCCGGTGCGCAGGGCGAGGTCGCCAGCTCACTGTGATCAAGTAACTTGTCGTAGATTTTGATCTCTTCAGAGACCCGCAGGCAGTAGGGCACCTTGACGATATAGACACGGTCAAGGAACGCCTCATTATTCTTGTTATTACGGAACGTCACCCACTCTGATTCGTTGGAGTGCGCCAGAATAATGCCGTTAAACGGCAGCGCCGAAATCCCCTCGGTGCCGTTGTAGTTCCCTTCCTGCGTCGCCGTCAGTAAGGGGTGCAGCACCTTGATAGGCGCTTTGAACATCTCAACGAATTCCATGATGCCCTGGTTGGCACGGCAGAGTGCGCCGGAGTAACCGTAAGCATCAGGATCGTTTTGCGCGTGGTTTTCCAGTTTACGGATATCCACTTTACCGACCAGCGCGGAGATATCCTGGTTGTTCTCATCACCCGGTTCAGTTTTGGCAATCGCCAGCTGTTCCAGGATTGACGGCCAGACTTTCACCACTTTGAAACGCGAGATATCGCCGCCGAAGTCGTGAAGTCGCTTAGCGGCCCACGGCGACATAATCGTGCCGAGATAACGGCGCGGCACGCCATACTCTTTTTCGAGAATATGCGCATCTTCCTGCGGATTAAACAGGCAGAGAGGGTGGTCATTAACCGGGCTGCGTTCCCCGTCGGCGCTCAGTACATAGATGGGTACCCGCTGCATCAGCGACTTAAGCCGTTCCGCCAGTGAGGATTTACCGCCACCTACCGGCCCCAGTAAATAGAGGATCTGTTTCTTCTCTTCCAGTCCCTGAGCGGCATGTTTCAGGTAGGAGACGATCTGTTCAATCGCTTCCTCCATGCCGTAAAACTCCTCGAACGCCGGATAGCGTCCCATCACACGATTGGAGAATATTCTGGAAAGGCGTGGCTCCTGAGCAGTATCGACCATTACTGGCTCTCCGATAGCCATTAACAGTCGCTCTGCAGCGTTGGCGTATGCACTGCGATCCTGCTTACAGATAGCAAGAAATTCCTGCAGTGTGAACTCTTCGTCCTTGGCAGCTTCATAACGCTGACGATAGTGATCGAATATATTCATAGCGATGCCCGTCCTTTCGTTTTTAGCACAGGTAAGGAGCGTAATTAGAGGCTTATAGCAGCTCCCGGAAGATATTCTCTGTTGAGTACAGCAACCCTTATGCCAACCTGATCTTTCTTATCGGGATACACAACTTTTATGGTTACTCTGCTCGTACAAAATGTCTGCTGTTACTTCTAACTGTAGATGGCTTCTAGGAAATTTCCTCCACGGGTTTGGGTTAATGAGGGGAAGATCAACTGTACAGCGGGTCTGTTGTGAGATGCGTTCTTATAGGTGATGCTTTAACTTAACGTGTTTTTAACCTTTAATGCCACTTTCATCGATCAGTCACTTAAAGGATTTCGATATAAGTTAATCCAGCCGTGAAAAAACGTTAGACTTCCTGTTTGATTGTTATATTTATGGAATGAATAAATTGTGAACCAATTCAAATTTAAGACGCTTGTTGCACTTCTGCCCTGTTATTTACTGGCCACGCACGCGAATGCCGCACCGCTTTCTATTGGCGCATCGGTCATCTATGCCGAATCACCATATCGCGGCGGCCAGGACCGGTATATCCCGCTTCCGGTTATCAATTATGAGGGTGAAGACTTCTGGTTCCGCAGCCTGCAGGGCGGCTACTACCTGTGGAAAGATCCTCAGAACCAGCTGTCACTGACGCTGCTGGGTTCACCGCAGGAGTACAAACCCAGCGACAACGACCTGGGCGACATGAAAGGGCTGGATAAACGCCGCATGACGCTGATGGGTGGCGCAACCTATCGTCACACCGCTGACTGGGGGATTGTCCGTACCTCATTGCTGGGGGATGTGCTCAATAACAGCAATGGGATGATCTGGGACCTGACATACCTCTATCGCTTCCAGATGGGTGACTTCAGCCTGACGCCGGGCATCGGGGCCACATGGAACAGCGCCAATCAAAACCGTTATTACTATGGGGTATCCGGGCATGAAAGCGCCCGTACCGGCATCAGCCGTTACAACCCGGATGACAGCTGGTCACCTTATGTGGAACTGAGCGCCAGCTATCAGATTGCGCCGCAGTGGAATGCCAGCGTTATGGGGCGTTATATCCGTTTCGACAGCGAAATCAAAGACAGCCCGATGATTGATAAAAGCGGGCAGGCGTTAATCTGGACGGGTGTCAGCTATACCTTCTGATAATGCACCAAAAGAGGGCATTTATTGCCCTCTGTTCTTTTACAGGGCCTCAGAATGGGGCGGGAGAGCAGAATGCGTAACACGATTAACTTTGCCGGTTTTGGCGATCTGCCGGTGATCGGTCAGGGCACCTGGTATATGGGTGAAAACCCGGCGCAGCGTGCTGATGAAGTCGCTGCATTGCAGGCGGGTCTTGAGTGCGGATTACAGCTTATTGATACCGCCGAAATGTATGCAGATGGCGGAGCCGAAGAGGTGGTCGGGCAGGCACTGCTGGGCCGTCGCGACCGGGCGCTGCTGGTCTCCAAAGTTTATCCGTGGAATGCGGGCGAAGTGGATGCCATTGCAGCCTGTGAGCGCAGCCTGCAACGTCTGCAAACCGATTATCTCGATCTCTATCTTTTGCACTGGCGCGGCAATATTCCGCTGGAAGAGACACTGCGCGCCATGGAACGCCTGCAGCAGCAGGGCAAAATTCGTCACTGGGGCGTATCGAATTTTGACACCGATGATATGGCCGAACTGTGGGATGAAGAGAAGGGCGAGGCCTGCGCGACCAATCAGGTGCTCTATCATCTGGCTTCACGCGGCATTGAATTTGATCTGCTGCCGGCATGTCAGCAGCGTGGCGTACCGGTCATGGCCTACTGTCCGCTGGCCCAGGCCGGACGGCTACGTGACTCACTCTTTACCGATCCGCAGCTGACTCAGATTGCACAGCAGAAGGGCATCAGCGTGGCGCAATTACTGCTGGCCTGGGTGATTCGTCAGCCAGGGGTGATTGCCATTCCTAAAGCCAGTTCCGTGGCCCACGTTCAGGAAAATGCGGCGGCGCTGGAGGTGGAACTGACCGATGAGGATTTGCAGCTCATCGATCGCGCCTGGCCAGCGCCACAGCATAAGTTGCCGCTGGATATTGTTTAGCCGTTAACGTTGTCGCTGGCTGCGGCTTTCTTTTTGAGGCGGAACGTCGTGGCCAGTCGTGCCGGTTTTTCTCCCGCGCTGCGTAACGGTTTGCTGATACGCGCCGTCTCCACACAGACCATGGTCTTATAGCCCTCATTCGCCATATCCATCATGCTGCAGGAGAGTTCAACGCCAGGATTCCACGTGACAACGTCACTATGATGGTGGTGGTACACCTCGATCTGCCGCTTGCCCACACTATCATTAATTACTGAGCAATCTTCTGCTGCGGTAAAGATACGGTCGATACGTCCAGGATAACGCTGTTTGCCGTCACTACTGGCCATCTCGCCGTTATTCACTTTATCGATATAGCTGTTGCCCAGCCCCGAGACTTCCACACCGTTGATGTCGCTGACGGTGAAGTAGCTGTGCAGAGCCGCCGTCGCTTCAAAGTCTCCATAGGCTTCCAGCTCAATCTCACAATGCTGGCCCAGCCGGAAGCGGGCAATCAGGGTGAATTCATGCGGCCAGAGCTTCAGCGTCTGGGCATTGCTCTCCAGCACCAGCGTCAGCATGACGCCCTCTTCATTTTCATCATGCGCTGTCAGCTTCCACGGCTGAACCCGCGCAAAGCCGTGTGCCGGTTCGCCCGCCGGGCCAAACCACGGCCAGCAGATCGGAACGCCGCCACGAATCGCCTTACCCGGTGCAAAGAGACTCTTATCACTCAGCCAGAGTACCGGCTTTTCGCCGCTGGGTTGCCAGGCGATCAGGTGCGCGCCCTGAAGCGTAATGGCTGCCCGCACTTTAGGGTGACTCACAACAATGGCGGGGAGTTCACCTATCTGGCGCTGGGTGAGGTAAGGGGAGATCTGCGTGACCACCGGCAGAGAAAACAGTTTATCTTGCATGTTCGATTCCTTCCTGTGCGGATCAAAAAAAGGGCGACCGAAGTCGCCCTTATTCTCAATGATGTCTGGCTGCCTTATTTAGCAGAAACCAGTGCAATCAGGTCGAGAACTTTGTTTGAGTAGCCAGTTTCGTTGTCGTACCAGGAAACCAGTTTCACAAAGTTGTCGTTCAGCGCGATACCGGCTTTAGCGTCAAACACTGAAGTCAGGATTTCGCCGTTGAAGTCGGTAGAAACCACGTCATCTTCAACGTAGCCCAGAACGTCTTTCATCTCACCTTCTGCAGCCGCTTTAATTGCAGCACAGATTTCTTTGTAAGAAGCCGCTTTTTCCAGACGCACGGTCAGGTCAACAACGGAAACGTTAGGGGTTGGTACGCGGAATGCCATACCGGTCAGTTTGCCGTTCAGCTCTGGCAGAACTTTACCAACGGCTTTAGCTGCGCCAGTTGATGAAGGAATGATGTTCTGCGATGCGCCGCGGCCGCCGCGCCAGTCTTTATGAGACGGGCCATCAACGGTTTTCTGGGTAGCAGTGGTGGCGTGAACGGTCGTCATCAGACCTTCAACGATGCCAAACTTGTCGTTGATCACTTTTGCCAGCGGTGCCAGGCAGTTAGTGGTACAGGATGCGTTAGACACGATATCCTGGCCATCATATTTGTCGAAGTTTGCACCACGAACAAACATTGGAGTGTCATCTTTAGATGGACCGGTCAGAACGACTTTCTTAGCACCTGCGGTGATGTGTTTACGCGCGGTTTCGTCGGTCAGGAAGATACCGGTTGCTTCAGCAACAACGTCAACGCCCACTTCATCCCACTTCAGGTTGGCCGGATCACGTTCAGCGGTAACACGGATTTTTTTACCGTTAACCACCAGTGCGCCATCCTGAACTTCTACTGTGCCGTCGAAACGACCGTGAGTAGAGTCATACTTCAGCATGTACGCCATGTAATCCGCGTCCAGCAGGTCGTTGATAGCAACGATTTCGATGTCAGAACGCTTTTGAGCAGCACGGAAAACGATGCGACCGATACGGCCGAAACCGTTGATACCTACTTTGATAGTCATATATTCCACCAGCTATTGGTTAGTGAATAAAAGGTTGCCTGTAAAATTACAAAAACCTTACCAGGCGTCAAGCGGAATCGTGTCAATTGTTGCGACAAATCAATTCGCCTGAGAGGAATTATTCGATGCGCAACCGCTTGCGCGCCGCCAATGATATCGCGCTTCGTTGAATCAATCGCCGAATATATAGGGATGCTCCGGATAAAAGGTGATCGATGTCACAAATCCGCTTAGCAGAGAGCAGGCTGAAAGGGTGAGCACAAAAAAAGACCCGGGTTATGTTGATCATTTGTTAGAATAATAGTCGAATTTTTCAGAATGGCACTGCCCGGAATCCTAAAATGGCTAAAGACACCGCACCCGAAGCAAAAATTGCACAGTTGACTGAAATGCAACGCTACGTCACTCAGCAACGCGGAACGGAACCGCCTTACAGCGGCGCACTGCTGCACAACAAGCAGGAAGGGATCTACCACTGTCTGATCTGTGAGGCGCCACTTTTTCTCTCTGAGACGAAGTATGACTCTGGCTGTGGCTGGCCCAGTTTCTATCAGCCGGTCAGTGATGATGCGATTCGCTATATTGAAGATGATTCACACGGCATGCAGCGTATTGAGATCCGCTGTGGCAGCTGCGATGCGCACCTGGGACATGTCTTCCCTGACGGCCCGCAGCCGACTGGCGAACGCTATTGTGTTAACTCCGCCTCGCTGAATTTTACCGACGAGCAAGGCGAACAGACCAAAGGGTAATGGCGATGAAGGAACAGCTTGAAGCAATGCTTGCATCGATGACGCCTGAAGTCTATCAGCGTCTTGCCACGGCGGTTGAGATTGGTAAATGGCCGGATGGCGTGGCACTGACCCAGGAGCAGCGCGACAATTGCCTGCAGCTGGTCATGATGTGGCAGGCGCGGCACAACGACGCGCCGCAGCACATGACCATCGGCAAAGGTGGCGAAATGGTGATGAAGTCGAAAAAAGAGCTCAAAGAAGAGTTTGGAATTGACCCTGACGTGACCCGCATCCATCTGCATTAAAAAAAAGCTGGCGTCATGCCAGCTCCATTTTAAATCAGAATCGCGCCCTGAGCGGTCATCTGGGCAAAGGCAATTTCGCTGTCCTCGGGATTCAGATTGACGCCCCGGCAGCCCTCTTTAACCACCTCAACGTGATAACCCAGCTCCAGCGCATCCAGCACGCTATATTTGACGCAGTAATCCGTCGCCAGCCCCAGCATCACCAGATGGGTGATCCCACGCTCACGCAGCCAGCTGTCCAGCTCGGTTTTACGGCGATGGCCATTGTCAAAAAAGGCGCTATAGCTGTCGACATCCTGATCCTGGCCCTTATGGAACGTCGCATCGAACAGTGAGCGATCGAGACCCGGATGAAAATCAGCGCCAGTCGAGCCCTGAATGCCGTGATCGGGCCACCAGATCTGGGCCAGACCATTTAGCTCGCCCAGCGTGTAAACCGGCTCGCCGGAAACCGAGGCAAAACTGCCGTGATTGGCCGGATGCCAGTCCTGCAGCGCCAGTACGCATTCACCGTTTTCACGGAACAGTCGCGCATAACGATTCGCCACCTCGACCGTATGGTCGCCCTCATGGACTGCCATCGGGCCGCCGGGGCAAAAATCGTTCTGAATATCAATAATGATGAGTGCCCGCTTCATTACATATCGCTCCGTTTCAGTCTTCAGTCAGTTCGCCGCGCAAATTCTGCTGCATTCTGGCTCGGATTTGATCGGCCGAAAGATCCTGGCTGAGTAAAAAGTGTAGCTTTGTCAGCGCCGCTTCCACGGTGAGGTCAAATCCGCTGATGACACCAGCATGTTCCAGCGCATTGCCGGTAGCGTATCCGCCCATATTCACTTTGCCGGAAATACACTGGGTGAGGTTTACCACCACGATGCCACGCTCGCTGGCCTGCTGCAATTCTGCCAGAAATTCCTTGTTCTGCGGTGCATTACCCACACCATAGGAGCGCAGGATCAATGCTTTGACTGGCTGACGCAGAAAGTTACGTACAACGTCGGCTGAAATGCCGGGATAGATGGTGACCACGCCAATGGGCTGAGGCGTAATGGTGTGAACCTTCAGTTCGCCCTGACCGGCTGGGGCTGGCGGTGTATTGAGGCGACGAATATGAATGCCCGCTTCCAGCAGCGCAGAGAGGTTGGGCGAAGCAAAGGCGTTGAAGCCGTCTGCATGTGCCTTGGTGGTCCGGTTACCGCGATAGAGCGTGTTATTGAAAAACAGCGACACTTCGCTGATCGGATAGTTGGCCGCCACATAGAGCGAATTTAAGAGATTCTGCTGACCATCTGAACGTAATTCCGCTAACGGAATCTGCGAGCCCGTGACGATAACCGGCTTGGCCAGATTTTCCAGCATAAAGGAGAGTGCTGAGGCGGTAAATGCCATGGTGTCGGTGCCATGCAGGATCACAAAACCATCATAGCGATCGTAGTTCTGACGGATATCTTCTGCGATTGACTGCCAGTCCTGCGGGGTCATGTCGGAAGAGTCGATCAGCGGCTGATACTCATGAATAGTGAAATCAGGCATCTCAGGGCGGTGGAACTCCGGCATGTTAGCCAGCTGTTGCTGCAGGTGTCCGGAGACCGGAATATAACCCTGCGCCGAACGCTGCATACCGATCGTCCCGCCGGTGTAGGCTACGTAGATGTTTTTCTTTTGCATTAGAGAACTCAGACTCGCCATAAAACGCGCAGTATAAGGGGAATAGCGGGGAAAAGCAGCCCGACCAGCGGCCGGGCTGCGAGGTTTATCGCACTTCGCCGCAGTTCAGGCAGAATGCATAACGGTTCTGAGGATCGTTCTGCTTGTCGAACAGACCAGGCTGGGCTTTCATAGCACTCATCACATCCAGCATCGGTGCTGGCAGCCAGGCTTTCAGCGTATCAGGCAGGACAGCCTGCACCGACGCGTTCATCTGGCTCAGCATCATATCCAGGAAGCTCGGGTCATCCTGATACCAGCTCAGCTGCGGATTACTGACTTTCGCCAGCTCGCCCGCCTTCTTCACGGCATCATCGAAGTCACCCAGTGCATCAACCAGACCATTGGCTTTCGCATCGCTGCCGGTCCAGACGTGGCCCTGTGCAATGGCATCAATCTGCTCTGGCGTTTTATGACGTGACTTCGCCACCAGTCCGACAAAGTTGCGGTAGCCATTTTCGATAGTCAGCTGCATCAGCTGCTGCACTTCTGTTGGCAGCGCTTTGGTGGTTGAGATATCCGCCAGCGGTGAGGTCGCAACACCGTCGGTGTGCACGCCAATACTGTCCAGGCTGTTCTCCAGCGTATTGATCACGCCGAAGATGCCAATCGAGCCAGTCAGCGTGCTGGGGTTCGCCACAATGTAGCTGGCAGGCGTTGAGATCCAGTAACCGCCGGACGCCGCCATGCCTCCCATCGAGACCACAATCGGCTTACCGGCCGCCTGCGCTGCCGCCAGCTCTTCACGAATCGCTTCCGAGGCGGTGACGCTGCCACCCGGGCTATTCACCCGCAGAATAATCGCTTTGATTTTCGGATCGAGACGCGCATCGCGGATCTGCGCCGCCGTCGTGTCGCCACCGACGTTGCCCGGCGTCTCTTCACCATCCATGATGGCACCACTGGCCATGACTACCGCGATATTGCCATCCTGCTGCGTGGAGGTGGTTTTCACGCTGTAGTCATAGATGCTGACGCTACGGTAATCGTTGCTCTGCTTATCCAGACCAAAGGTTTTTACCAGCTCCTGATCGGCTGCCGCACGTGAACCCAGGGCATCGACCAGCTTGTTATCCAGCGCATATTGCGCGGTATCGCCTTTCACGGCGTTTAATCCGGCAATAATCGCAGTAGCACCGGGGAAGAGTTGCTCCGGCGTAATCTGGCGGTTCGCTGCCACGGTGTTCAGGTAGTTCTGCCACAGCTGACCGACCCAGCGGCTGTCTGCATCCCGTGCGGCAGGGGACATGTCGTCACGCAGGAAGGGCTCAACCGCAGATTTGTAGGTCCCGACACGGAAGACATGTGAGGTGACTTTCAGCTTCTCCAGCAAGGTTTTGTAATAGAGTCCGTTGGTGGCGAAACCATGCAGATCTACGGTGCCCTGTGGTGACAGATAGATTTTGGTGGCGTAGCTGGCAAGGTAATACTGCGCCTGGCTGTAGCTGTCGCCGAGTGCATAAATCGGCTTGCCGCTGTCGCGGAATTCGCGCAGCGCTTTACCCACATATTGCAGTGAAGGCTGATCGCCACCGGCAAATTCGCGTAAATCGAGCACCATGCCTTTAATGTTGCTGTCATCTTTTGCCTGACGAATAGCGTCGACCACATCAAACAGCGAATTTTCCTGTAAACGGTCACTGCTGGCACCCAGCAGCTGGCGGCCAATTTTGCTCAGACGATTGCTTACCGACGGTTTATCCACCAGCACGCCGCTGAGATCCACTTTCAGTGCGCCTTGCTGAATCGGCGCTGAACTGCCGCCCGACCCGCTGACCTGCAGCCAGATCCCTACACCCACCACAATCAACAAAATCAGGAAAATATTCAGAATAAATTCCCTGATAAAATTCAGTACCCGCCAGCTCCAGCGGAACAGACCTGCAATTATTCGCCACAATGTGCGCATCAGACTCTCCATAAATATGTAGCAGGAAGTGGCCGCCGCGCGGACCAGACTTCCCCGACGAGCTCATCCTAAAGAGCGGCGTGTTAAAAGTCAGCAGGAAATCACTGCGCACTGTTACAAAAAATCTGCCTGTGCCAGGATAACTGCAACATTACAGAGATCGGGAGAGAAACATGGACGCACTGGAGTTACTGGTCAACCGACGTTCGGCCTCACGCCTGACTGAGCCGGCACCTGCGGGTGACGCACTGGAAAATATCCTGCGGGCTGGCATGCGCGCCCCGGATCACGGCACGCTGCAACCCTGGCGCTTTATCATTGTGGAAAATGAGGGTCGCGACCGGCTGAGCCAGCTGCTGGAGCAGGCAGCACGCGATAAACAGCTGGATGAAAAGGCGATTAACAAAGCGAGCCAGTCACCGTTTCGGGCACCGATGATCATTACGGTGGTGGCACATTGTGAAGAGCACCACAAAGTGCCGCGCTGGGAGCAGATCGCCTCGGCAAGCTGTGCAGTGATGGCCATGCAGATGGCGGCCGTCGCTCAGGGTTACAACGGTATCTGGCGCAGTGGTCCCTGGACCGATGACGAGCAGGTACGCCAGGGGTTTGGCTGCCGCGAACAGGATGCCATCGTCGGCTTTCTCTATCTGGGCACCCCGCAACTGAAATCCAGCACTACGGTGCTCCCACCTGACACGGCGCCTTTCGTCCGTTACTTCTGACTACAATGCTTGTCCGGTTCCGGCAGGGTGCATTTCAGCCCTGCTTTTTGCACGGTTCCTGTGCGAACGATCGCTAACGCCGCGCATCACACTTACGCCAGCGGGCCTGCCAGGCTAACATAGCCCCAGTATTCAAACCGACAGCGGACAACCGGTTATCACTGCGTTCCCCCTGATGTTAAGGATTACCTGATTCAATGCGTTTGTTTATTGCGGAAAAACCGAGCCTGGGGCGTGCTATCGCAGATGTGCTGCCGAAACCGCATCGACGTGGTGATGGATTCATTGCCTGCGGCAACGATCAGATCGTCACCTGGTGTGTAGGCCATCTTCTGGAGCAGGCGCAACCCGACAGTTATGACAGCCGTTATGCGCGCTGGTCGCTGGCGGATTTACCCATCATTCCGGAAAAATGGCAGCTAAAACCGCGTCCCTCGGTCGCTAAGCAACTGAAAGTGGTTGAGGGCTTGCTGGCGCAGGCGAATGAAGTGGTGCACGCCGGTGACCCGGATCGGGAAGGGCAGTTGCTGGTGGATGAGGTGCTCGACTACCTGAACCTGCCGGCTGAAAAACGCAGCAAGGTGCAGCGCTGTCTGATTAACGATCTCAATCCTCAGGCGGTGGATCGGGCAGTAAACCGCCTGCGTGAAAATCGCGAGTTTATTCCGTTGTGCGTCTCGGCGCTGGCCCGCGCCCGGGCGGACTGGCTCTATGGCATTAACATGACCCGCGCCTGGACGCTGCTGGGACGCAATGCAGGCTATGATGGCGTACTGTCGGTGGGCCGGGTGCAGACGCCGGTGCTTGGGCTTGTGGTCCGGCGCGATGAAGAGATCGAGAACTTCGTGCCGAAAGATTACTTCGAAGTGAAAGCGCACATCCTCACGCCTGACGGCGCCCGATTTATCGCCAGCTGGATCCCCAGTGAGGCCTGTGAACCATGGCAGGATGAAGAGGGCCGCCTGCTCAAACGCGCGCTGGCGGAGCATGTGGTGACGCGTATCACGGGCCAGCCGGCGATCGTCACTGCCTACAGCGATAAGCGCGAAAATGAGGTGGCGCCGCTGCCCTTTTCCTTATCCAGCCTGCAGATTGAGGCCGCTAAACGTTACGGGCTGAGTGCGCAGACGGTGCTGGATACCTGCCAGCGGCTTTACGAAACCCACAAACTCATTACCTATCCCCGTTCGGACAGCCGCTATCTGCCTGAAGAGCATTTTGCCGGTCGTCATGCGGTGTTAAAGGCGATACAGGCGCATCAGTCACAGCTGACCCCACCGGCAGATTTCGATGCCGATCGCAGAAATCGCTGCTGGGATGATAAAAAAGTGGATGCCCACCATGCGATTATTCCAACGGCCCGTGCCAGCGCGGTGAAGCTCAGTGAAAACGAGCAGCATATCTATGAACTGGTAGCGCGCCAGTATCTGATGCAGTTCTGCCCGGATGCGGTATTCCGCAAATGTGTTATCGATCTCGATATTGCCGGCGGAAAATTCGTGGCGAAAGCGCGCTTCCTGGCGGAGGCGGGCTGGCGCGCGCTGCTGGGCAACAAAGAGCGTGATGAAGAGAACGACGGCATGCCGTTGCCGGTGGTAGCGAAAGGGGATGAGCTGCTGTGTGAGCGCGGAGAGGTGCTGGCGAAGCAAACCCAGCCGCCACGCCCGTTTACCGATGCCACTATTCTTTCTGCGATGACCGGCATTGCCCGTTTCGTTCAGGATAAAGAATTAAAGAAAGTACTGCGTGCGACCGATGGTTTAGGAACGGAAGCCACACGCGCCGGCATTATCGAATTACTGTTTCGTCGTGGCTTCCTGGTGAAGAAGGGCCGCTATATCAATTCTACGGATGCCGGACGCGCCCTGATTCACTCCCTGCCCCATCTGGCAGCACGCCCGGATATGACGGCGCAGTGGGAATCGACACTGACGCGTATCAGCGAAAAGGCCTGCCGCTATGATGAGTTCATGCAGCCGCTGGTGCAGACCTTAACCGGTCTGATCCAGCAGGCGCGACAGCAGCCTGCGGCGCATGCATTTCGGGGATTACCGTCCACCGGACAGAAACGTCCGGTGCGCAAAAGCAGGCGTAAAGTGAAGGAGACGGAATGAGGCGTTATTCAGTATTACTGCTCGTGGCCCTGTCGCTGGCGACCAGCGTGGCGCAGGCCAACAGTCGTTATCAGTCGATGCCACAACAGGGCAGCAACGGTGGCAACACCGATGTCGTGGTGGATATGCCACCCGAAGCATGGACACAGGCAGAGAGACGTCAGCCAGACTGTCTCCGCTGCTGTATCTTTGAGAACCGTAACTACACGGAAGGCGCGGTGGTGAAATCAGAGGGGGTGTTGCTGCAATGTATCCGTGATGAACACTCCATCGGCACCAATAATCTGATCTGGAAAATAGTGAAATAGCCGTCGCGTGGCGCTCTGCCACGCGACCGTCAGTTAAAAGCGGAAGGTTGACCAGATGGGCGCGTGGTCAGATGGTTTTTCCATGCCCCGGATCTCATAATCAATGCCGGTCTCAACGCAGTGCGACGCCAGGGTTTTGCTCGCCAGCACCAGATCGATGCGTAACCCGCGATTATCATCAAACCCTTTCGAACGGTAATCGAACCAGGAAAAGCGATCCGCCACCTCCGGATTGTGCTCACGCCAGGTATCAACCAGTCCCCAGCCCAGCAGGCGGTCCATCCACTCGCGCTCTTCCGGCAGGAAGGAGCATTTGCCGGTGCGCAGCCAGCGCTTACGACTCTCCTCACCAATACCAATATCCCGATCGGTGCTGCTGATATTCATGTCGCCCATAATCAGAACCGGCTTATCAGCAGGCAGGTCTTCGGTCAGCAGACGTTGCAGATCGCGATAGAATTTCTCTTTAGCCGGAAACTTAGTGGGATGGTCGCGGCTCTCGCCCTGCGGAAAATAGCCGTTAATTACCGTGATGTCGCCAATCGGGCTGGGAAGCTCCGCGATGATCAGGCGGCGCTGGGATTCTTCGTCATCACCCGGGAACCCCCGGCTCACTGACACTGGCTCAGCTTTGGTTAACAGGGCAACACCGTAGTGACCTTTCTGTCCATGATAGAAGACGTGATAGCCGAGCTTTGACACCTCTTCCAGCGGGAACATGTCGTCATGGACCTTGGTTTCCTGCAGACCGATAACATCGGGCTGATGCTGTTCGACAAGTGCCTGAAGCTGATGCGGGCGGGCACGCAACCCATTGATGTTAAATGAAACAAATTTCATGAGATCGACCGTTGTTCAGAAATGTCAGGCGGAGATGGTAGCGATTTTTGCTGAAAAAGTCATGGCGGAACAGGCTGAGATTGTGTGAAAGCGGGCAGGAGTGTGGGGGCGAACAGGAAGCTTAGGTATTATTTTGGGGATGATGTGCAACATACGAGATGGTGGTGGGAGAAGGATTATTCGGCGCGTTGCGCCTCACCCTGCGGGCCGCGCTGAAGCGCGTTGTCTCGCGATGCTCGACCCGAACCTTAATCGAAGGTTCTCATCCCTCTCCCCGCAGAACAGGAAGCTTAGGTATTATTTTGGGGATGGTGTGCAACATACGAGATGGTGGTGGGAGAAGGATTCGAACCTTCGAAGTCTGTGACGGCAGATTTACAGTCTGCTCCCTTTGGCCGCTCGGGAATCCCACCTGGGATAGTGATGTGGCTTAAGATGATTCAGATTCAGATGGTGGTGGGAGAAGGATTCGAACCTTCGAAGTCTGTGACGGCAGATTTACAGTCTGCTCCCTTTGGCCGCTCGGGAATCCCACCATGGCCTGAATCTTTCTCTCTTAAAGCGGGGCGCATCATACCAAATGCGATAAGGGTGTAAAGCGCCCACTGGCAAAACCGCAACTGTTTGCCCACTTTTTACGCGTAGCGCTGAATCTGCAGACAATTCAGCGCACTGGCTGATTAAAGAATAATCGTGCGGTTGCCGTAAACAAACACGCGCTGACCCAGCACTTTATACAGTGCGTTGCTCAGGACATTCTTTTCTACGTCGCGACCGGCGCGCATCATCTCATCGGCGGTGTAGCTGTGATCAACGTTTATCACATCCTGCATGATGATTGGGCCTTCATCGAGATTGTCGTTCACATAGTGCGCGGTGGCACCGATGATCTTCACGCCACGTTCATAAGCCTGATGATAGGGACGGGCACCGATAAAGGCGGGCAGGAAGGAGTGGTGAATATTGATAATCTGGTTCGGATAACGCTGCACAAAGGCGGGCGTCAGGACGCGCATATATTTTGCCAGCACCACGTAATCGGGCTGATAGCGGTCAATCTCTTCCACCATGCGGTTATCGTGCTCTTCCCGCGTCAGTCCCTCATGGCTCACCAGCACAAACGGAATATCGAAACGCTCAACCAGTGAACGCAGGGTGTCGTGGTTACCCACTACCGCCGCAATTTCCATATCCAGGCCGCCAAACGCGCTCTTCATTAACAGATCGCCCAGACAATGCGCCTCTTTAGTGACAAGAATCACCACGCGGCGACGACCGGCGCTGTGCAGTTCCCGGACTGAACCCTGGGGCAGGGCGCTGTCGAGGTCGGCGAGCAGGGTGTTGTCGTTGAAGATCCCTTCCAGTTCGGTACGCATGAAAAAACGCCCGGTGCGATGATCAACAAACTCATTGTTCTGCACGATATTAAGTTCGTGCTTGTAACAAATATTGGTGATTTTGGCGATCAGACCTTTTGCATCGGGACAAATGGTTCGTAAAACTTTTCTTTGCATGGTTTGCGCTTGCATCTCAATCAGAGTCCTGTCAAAGCATTAGGGGTAAAACCGCTGGGGTAGCCGTCAGCTTAACCACAACATTTTTTGTATTTTTTTTCACTGCCACACGGGCAGCGATCGTTACGCCCCACGGGCGGTGCTGTACCGTCAACATAGTACCAGCGTTGATCCTCGCGAAGAAAGCGTGAACATTCATGAATGGCCTGAATGTTGGTTTTCTCGCGGTATCGCGCAAAAAAGGTAACGAAAGCTTCGTTCTCATGGCTTCCATGATTACAACGGGTTACATTCAGGCTGAGCCAGTCGGTTCCTGGAAAACTTTCAGATAAAAGCCCTGACAGCGCCGGATGACGCTTCTCAGGATGCCAGGTCGCAACCAGATAGTCCGCATTATGCTGAACATAAGCGCAATAACGGGATCGCATAAGTTGTTCAGCTGTAACAGGAATCTGGTTACCCTGAAGAAAGGGCTCGCAACATACGCTATACTGCTCTCCGCTACAACATGGGCAGGTTTCTGACACATTATCTCCCGGGAATGATGGGTCGGTTTTACAAGCGCGCTATGTTAGCTGACCCCGTGTTGTGATGCTACGTATTGACGGCAGGACCAGACAGAAATGAGAAAGGTAAAAATTGGATTGGCTCTGGGTTCTGGAGCGGCCAAAGGATGGGCGCATATCGGCGTGATCAACGCGCTGGAGCGTGCAGGTATTGAGATCGACGTCGTTGCGGGCTGCTCTGTCGGGGCATTAGTCGGATCTGCCTATGTGAATAACCGCCTGCCGCTGATGGAAAAATGGGTCAGTGCATTTCGCTACTGGGATGTTATTCGCCTGATGGATGTCTCCTGGCAGCGTGGCGGACTGCTGCGCGGTGAGCGGGTCTTTAGCCATGTTCGTCAGCTGATCCCCAATGACACGATAGAGCACTGTCATAAACCCTTTGGCGTGGTGGCGACTAACCTCAGTACCGGTCGTGAACTCTGGCTGACTGAGGGCGATCTGCATCAGGCAGTACGCGCTTCATGCAGTATGCCAGGTTTATTACCGCCGGTGGGCTACAATGGGTATTGGCTGGTGGATGGTGCCGTAGTCAACCCGGTGCCGATTTCACTTACCCGTGCCCTGGGGGCAGACATTGTTATCGCCGTTGACTTGCAGCATGACGCGCATTTAATGCAGCAGGATCTCTTTTCCGTGACACCACAGAATAGCGAAGAAGAAGCCGCCGCAGCAGCATTGAGTTGGGGTGGGAAGCTGCGTCAGCGTCTGGTGAATTTCAGCCAGCGCCGTGCGTCTCAGTCACCTGGCGCGATGGAGATTATGTCCACCTCTATCCAGGTGCTGGAAAATCGCCTGAAGCGGAATCGCATGGCAGGCGATCCGCCCGATGTTTTGATTCAGCCGGTCTGTCCGCAAATTTCGACGCTGGACTTTCATCGTGCTGAGGAAGCCATTGAAGCAGGCAAGGCCGCCGTAGAGAAGAAAATGGATGAACTATTACCACTGGTCCGTGGCAGATAATCAGGTTGTTCATTCAAAGCGGTGACTTCAGCCAATTCTTAAAGGCGCAACTGCGTTTTATGAACCACTATTGAAATATCTGGTACGCAGGGGGAAAGAATGGAAAAACCACTACTCGGCAAAAAGATACTCATTGTCGAAGATGAGGCTGTTTTCCGTTCGTTGCTGGACCAATTTTTGTTATCGATGGGTGCTGTGACGTTACAAGCGGAAGATGGTCTGGAAGCAATTGCACAACTACAACAGCATACTGTCGACCTGATTATCTGCGATCTGGAAATGCCCCGCATGAGCGGCATCCAGTTCGTTGAGCACATTCGTACCCGCGGCAACATCGTGCCGATTTTAATCATCTCAGCTACCGAGAACATGTCGGATATTGCGCATGTATTGCGTCTTGGGGTGCAGGATGTGCTGCTTAAACCACTTAAAAACTTTGAGCGCTTCCGTGAAGCGGTCTATGAGTGTCTCTATCCCTCTATGTTCACTTCGAAAGTGGAAGAGGATGAACAACTGTTCCAGGACTGGGATGCGCTGGTTCGTGATCCTAAAGCGGCTGCCAAGTTGCTCAAGCAACTCCAGCCACCGGTGCAGCAGACTATTGCCAACTGCCGGGTTAACTATCGTCAGCTGACGATGGCCGAGCAGCCTGGGCTGGTGCTTGATATCGCGGCGCTCTCCGATAAAGATCTGGCGTTCTACTGTCTGGACGTGACCCGTGCCGGTGATAATGGCGTGCTGGCAGCGTTGCTGCTGCGGGCGCTGTTCAATGGCCTGCTGCAGGAGCAACTGACCGGGCAGAAACAGCGTCTGCCGGAACTTAATGGGCTGCTCAGACAGGTCAATCTGTTACTGCGCCAGGCGAACCTGAGCGGCCAGTTCCCGTTACTGGTTGGGTACTATCATCGCGGATTAAAGAACTTAATTCTGGTTTCGGCCGGATTGAACGCCACACTCCATGTTCATGCCCATCAGATTCAGCTCAGCAATGGTGTCCCCCTTGGCACTATGGGCAGCACCCATCTTAACCAGATCAGTCAGCGCGCAGAAAACTGGCAATGCCACGTCTGGGGCGCGGGCGGGCGCATTCGGCTGATGCTATCGACGGAAGAATAAGCCGTAAAAACAGAGGAATTCTGGCGCTGAGGACAGGGCCAGAGTTTAGCTTTACAGTTGGGTAATAGTCTTAATTTCGACGGTTTGGTACCTTCCAGGATAAATCCGTTCGATACTAACTGATATACTCATTTCCGATTTTAAACCGACATATCAAGTATTAACTTGAACGGCCTATAAGAGAGGTATCTTAATGTCTGCCAATAATACCAAAGTAAAAAAAGCGGTAATCCCGGTAGCGGGTTTGGGTACGCGTATGCTCCCGGCTACCAAAGCGATTCCTAAAGAAATGTTACCGCTGGTTGATAAGCCGTTAATCCAGTATGTCGTTAACGAGTGTATCGCTGCTGGCATCAACGAAATTGTGCTGGTAACGCATTCATCAAAAAATGCCATCGAAAACCACTTTGATACCAGCTTCGAACTGGAATCAATGCTGGAAAAACGCGTTAAGCGTCAGCTGCTGGATGAAATCCAGTCAATCTGCCCGCCACACGTCACCATCATGCAGGTTCGTCAGGGCATCGCTAAAGGTCTGGGTCACGCTGTAATGTGTGCACACCCACTGATCGGTGATGAGCCGTTTGCGGTTATCCTGCCAGACGTCATCATCGACGAATATGAATCTAACCCAACCAAAGATAACCTGGCAGAGATGCTGAGCCGTTATGAAGAGTCTGGCCGCAGCCAGATCATGGTTGAGCCGGTTGCCGATGTGACTGCATACGGTGTTGTCGATTGCCAGGGCGCAGAACTGAACCCAGGCGACAGCGCACCGATGGTCGGTGTGGTTGAGAAGCCTAAAGCGTCAGAATCCCCATCAAACCTGGCCGTTGTAGGTCGTTATGTTCTCTCTTCAGAGATCTGGCCACTGCTGGCTAAAACGCCTCCAGGTGCAGGCGGCGAAGTTCAGCTGACTGACTCCATTGCGATGCTGATGGAAAAAGAGACAGTTGAAGCATATCACCTGAAAGGCGTCAGCCATGACTGTGGTAACAAACTGGGCTACATGCAGGCTTTCGTTGAGTACGGTGTTCGTCATCCGGTATTGGGCAAAGATTTTTCTGAATGGCTCGATGGCGCAGTTGGCAACAAAAAGTAATTCATAAACACAGGATAACTCGATGAAAGTCACTGTATTTGGTATCGGCTATGTCGGTCTGGTTCAGGCTGCGGTGTTAGCCGAAGTCGGACATGACGTTCTCTGCATTGATGTCGACGAAAACAAAGTCGAAAATCTGAAAAAAGGCATCATTCCTATTTTCGAACCAGGTTTAACGCCGCTGGTAATGTCCAATTACGAAGCGGGTCGTCTGAAGTTCAGCACTGATGCTGAGATGGGCGTAAACCATGGTGTTATGCAGTTTATTGCAGTTGGTACTCCACCAGATGAAGACGGCTCTGCCGATCTGAAATATGTGACCGCCGTAGCGCGCACCATTGCGCAGCATATGAACGATCACAAAGTGGTTATCGACAAATCAACCGTTCCGGTTGGCACAGCAGACAAAGTTCGTGCGGTAATGACGGAAGCGCTGAAAGCGCGTGACGCCAACATCACCTTTGATGTGGTATCTAACCCGGAATTCCTCAAAGAAGGTGCTGCAGTCAATGACTGTATGCGTCCAGAACGTATCGTTGTCGGTACTGACAACGACGACGTGGTAGAACTGTTACGCGAGCTCTATGAGCCGTTTAACCGTAACCACGATCGTATGATCATGATGGATATCCGAAGCGCAGAGCTGACCAAGTATGCAGCAAACTGCATGCTGGCCACCAAAATCAGCTTTATGAATGAGATGTCTAACCTGGCTGAACGTTTAGGCGCGGATATTGAAAAAGTACGCCAGGGCATCGGTTCCGATCCCCGCATTGGCTACCACTTTATCTATCCTGGCTGTGGTTATGGCGGCTCCTGCTTCCCGAAAGATGTGCAGGCGTTAATCCGTACCGCTGAGTCAATTGGCTATCAGCCACGTCTGTTGCAGGCCGTGGAAGATGTGAATGACAACCAGAAAAACAAACTGCCAACCTTTATCAAACGTCATTTTGGTGACGATCTGAAAGGTAAAACGTTTGCGCTCTGGGGCCTGTCATTTAAGCCGAACACTGACGACATGCGTGAAGCCTCCAGCCGTGTGCTGATGGAAACGCTGTGGGAAGCTGGCGCATCTGTTCAGGCGTTTGACCCTGAAGCGATGGATGAAGCACAGCGTATCTACGGTCACCGCAGCGATCTTAAGCTGATGGGTACCAAAGAAGCCGCACTGCAGGGCGCTGACGGTCTGGTCATCTGTACGGAGTGGCAAAACTTCCGTGCGCCTGACTTCGACATCATCAAAAATGCACTGAAAGAAGCCGTGATTTTTGATGGTCGTAACCTGTATGATCCAGAGCGTATCAGCAAACGCGGTTTCGTTTATTATGCAATCGGCCGCGGAGCGTCTATTCAAACTGCATAATTAACGAGGGATTTATGAACTTTCTGGTCACCGGCGCCGCAGGTTTTATTGGTTTTCATGTCAGCCAGCGTCTGCTGGCCGCCGGTCACCAGGTTGTCGGTATCGACAACCTGAATGATTATTACGACGTAAATCTCAAGCATGCCCGTCTCAATTTAATTAAGGCCGATCCTGGTTTTACTTTTATTGAGATGGACCTGGCGGACCGTGACGCAATGGCGTCACTGTTCGATCAGCAAAAATTCCAGCGCGTTATCCATCTTGGCGCTCAGGCTGGTGTCCGGTATTCCATTGAAAATCCTCATGCCTACGCAGACTCCAATCTGACGGGTCACCTCAATATCCTTGAAGGTTGCCGTCATCATAAAATTGAACATCTGCTCTACGCCTCATCCAGTTCAGTCTATGGTCTGAATCGCAAGATGCCGTTCTCAACCGAAGATAGCGTTGATCATCCGGTTTCTTTATATGCAGCGACCAAAAAAGCCAACGAGTTAATGTCACACACTTACTCGCATCTCTATCAGCTGCCGACCACTGGATTGCGCTTCTTTACGGTCTATGGCCCGTGGGGCCGTCCGGATATGGCGTTATTCAAATTCACCCGAGCAATGATTGCCGGTGAGGCGATTGACGTTTATAACCAGGGCCAGATGAAACGCGACTTTACCTATATTGACGATATTGCTGAAGCCATTGTTCGCCTGCAGGATGTTATTCCACAACAGGACGACAACTGGACAGTTGAAACCGGATCGCCGGCAACCAGTTCAGCGCCTTATCGTGTTTATAATATTGGAAACAGTCAGCCTGTCACGTTGATGAACTATATCGAAGCGATTGAAAAAGCCCTGGGCATTACTGCGAAGAAAAATCTGATGCCAATGCAGCCTGGAGATGTACTGGAAACCAGTGCGGATACCGAAGCCTTGTTTAAGGCAATTGGATTCAAACCACAGACCGGGGTGGAAGAGGGCGTTAAAAACTTTGTGGACTGGTACCGCGACTTTTACCGCGTCTGAGTATCTGATTAAAAGAAAAAAGGAAGCTCCGGCTTCCTTTTTTATTGCGCATCAGGCTGCCAGGAAGGCAGTCACCCTGCGGGTCTTTACAGTAAAAAATCGTCCAGCTTTTTACCCTGTTCTTCCAGCGCTTTTTTAATCACGGCCGGTGTGCGGCCCTGACCGGTCCAGGTTCTGGACTCGCCTTTTTCATCGGTGTAACCATATTTAGCCGGACGTACTGAGCGTTTACCTTTTGCCGCAGTCCGTGTGTCGGTCAGCGTGTTAATCAGTTCATTCGGGTCAATACCATCAGCCAGTAGCATTTCACGATACTGATTAAGTTTACGCGTGCGTTCTTCATTTTCTGCCTGAAAATGAGACTCTTCTTCGCGGCGCTCTTTTACTACTACGTCCAGCTTTTCCAGCATCTCTTCCAGTATTTCAACGGAATACTCTCTGGCCTGGGCGCGCAGCGTACGGATATTATTAAGAACTTTTAGTGCTTCGCTCATTGTCCTGGTCTCTGAATAAGGGAAAAGTTGTGTTGCCCGCTAATAGTAGTGGCGACATAAAATAACTGCAATCATAAAAATATGTATATCACTAATTACCCAGGTGACTAAAAATAATTTTCACCAGAAAATTGCACAGTTGTGCAGAATAAAAATATTTTCCTTTAGTCCGATATCAAATAAATTTAATGTATTCAGGTCAGCAACAAAAATGTCATTGCTTTTGTTGCGGGTAAAATAAGCAAAACTTATCCCGTTCGGCACTGCACATAACAGGCGCCGTAAACGGCATGCAGAGGAATAAACGGCCAGCCGTTACACTTTATTCACTCATCAACCGCAACGTATTGCCGCCGCTTTGTGGTA
Organism: Pantoea sp. BJFS-204; assembly: GCF_049310725.1. Taxonomy (NCBI): domain Bacteria; kingdom Pseudomonadati; phylum Pseudomonadota; class Gammaproteobacteria; order Enterobacterales; family Erwiniaceae; genus Pantoea; species Pantoea sp. BJFS-204. The sequence goes on from NZ_JBMOWE010000001.1 coordinate 896,953, forward strand.
ATATGCGCGCCATTCCATTCAGTCCTGATGAAGATACGCGCCGATGGCTCAACTCTATTTCTATTACTCTGCCATGAATGCAGGGAAATCAACCGCACTGCTACAATCCTCATATAACTATCATGAGCGCGGCATGCGTTCACTGGTTTACACCGCTGAAATCGATAATCGCTTTGGTGCCGGGCAGGTGAGTTCCCGTATCGGACTATCGTCACCGGCCTTGCTATACAACGCAGAGACATCACTCTACAGCGACATCGCTGCTGAACATGCCGTTCAGCCTGTCCATTGCGTGCTGGTTGATGAGAGTCAGTTCCTGACCCGTGAGCAGGTTAAAGCGCTGTCAGATGTCGTAGACGACCTTGATATTCCGGTGCTCTGTTATGGTCTGCGAACGGATTTTCGCGGTGAACTGTTTGTTGGCAGTCAGTATCTGCTGGCGTGGGCAGATAAGCTGGTTGAACTCAAAACTATTTGTCACTGTGGGCGCAAGGCCAGTATGGTTCTGCGACTGGATAGCGAGGGCAAACCTTTCAGTGAGGGTGAGCAGGTGGTGATTGGCGGTAACGAACGTTATATCTCAGTCTGCCGTAAGCATTATAAACAGGCGATAGAGCAGGGATCGTTGCAGGCGATCCATGGCGCTCAGACTCCGCTGAATTAACCCTATTGTTCAGGCAATAAAAAACCCGCCGAGGCGGGTTTTTTTATCAGACAGTCAGAACGGCGCTATCAGACTTTTTTGGCTTTCTTCTCAAGCTTAATACCTTTTACCGGCTGCTCAGCAATGGCTTCGGCTACGCTTGAGAACGGTTCGACAAATTCACGACCGTAGTAGGTATCAAGCATAATCTGTTTCAGTTCAGCAATCAGCGGATAACGTGGGTTAGCGCCGGTACACTGGTCATCAAACGCATCATCGGCCAGTTTATCGACTTTCGCCAGGAAGTCCGCTTCCTGCACACCCGCCTCACGGATAGAGGTTGGAATACCAAGTTCAGTTTTAATCTCATCCAGCCAGGCGAGCAGCTTCTCAATTTTCTGCGCGGTGCGGTCGCCTGGTGCGCTCAGACCCAGATGGTCAGCAATCTCGGCGTAGCGACGGCGCGCCTGAGGGCGATCGTACTGGCTGAAAGCGGTCTGTTTAGTCGGGTTGTCATTCGCGTTGTAGCGAATAACGTTAGAGATTAACAGGGCGTTGGCCAGGCCGTGTGGGATATGGAACTCTGAACCCAGCTTATGCGCCATTGAGTGACAAACCCCGAGGAAGGCGTTGGCAAACGCAATACCGGCGATAGTGGCGGCATTGTGTACGCGCTCACGCGCCACCGGATTTTTGGCGCCTTCGGCATAGCTGGCTGGCAGATTCTCTTTCAGCAGTTTCAGTGCCTGCAGCGCCTGTCCGTCAGAGTATTCATTCGCCAGTACTGAAACATAAGCTTCCAGCGCGTGGGTCACGGCATCCAGACCGCCGAAGGCGCAGAGTGAACGCGGCATATCCATCACCAGGTTGGCATCGACAATCGCCATATCAGGCGTCAGTGCGTAGTCAGCGAGCGGATATTTCTGACCCGTCGCATCATCGGTCACTACAGCAAACGGCGTGACTTCAGAACCGGTACCGGACGTGGTGGTGATGGCAATCATGCGCGCTTTGACACCCATTTTCGGGAACTTGTAGATACGTTTACGGATATCCATGAAACGTAACGCCAGCTCCTCGAAGTGAGTTTCCGGATGTTCGTACATCACCCACATGATTTTCGCGGCATCCATCGGTGAGCCACCGCCCAGCGCGATGATGACATCCGGTTTGAAGCTGTTCATCTGCTCAGCACCTTTACGCACGATGCTCAGCGTCGGGTCAGCTTCAACTTCGAAGAACACTTCCGTTTCAATGCCGTGTGATTTCAGCACACGGGTCACCTGGTCGGCATAGCCGTTATTGAACAGGAAGCGGTCAGTGACGATAAAGGCACGTTTCGCGCCATCCGTTGCCACTTCTTCCAGCGCAATTGGCAGTGAACCCCGACGGAAGTAGATGGATTTTGGAAGTTTATGCCACAACATATTCTCAGCTCGCTTGGCGACAGTTTTGGTATTGATCAGATGTTTTGGACCGACGTTCTCTGAAATAGAGTTTCCGCCCCACGAACCACAACCCAGCGTCAGAGACGGCGCCAGTTTAAAGTTGTAGAGGTCGCCGATACCACCCTGCGAGGCGGGGGTGTTGATCAGAATACGCGCGGTTTTCATTTTGTCGCCGAAGTAGTGAACGCGTTCGGTCTGGTTGTCCTGATCGGTATAGAGACAGGAGGTGTGGCCGATACCGCCCATGGCGACCAGTTTTTCTGCTTTCGCGACCGCATCCTGGAAATCTTTCGCCCGATACATCGCAAGGGTTGGTGAGAGTTTTTCATGGGCGAACGGCTCAGACTCATCCACCAGCTTCACTTCGCCAATCAGAATCTTAGTGCTCGGTGGCACGCTGATACCGGCCATCTCCGCAATTTTGAACGCTGGCTGGCCTACGATAGCCGCATTCAGGCCGCCGTTTTTCAGAATAATATTCTGCACCGCACTCAGTTCGGCACCCTGCAGCATATAACCGCCGTGGCTGGCGAAACGTTCACGCACCGCGTCATAGACTGAATCGACCACAATCACCGACTGTTCAGAGGCGCAGATAACCCCGTTATCAAAGGTTTTCGACATCAGAATCGACGCAACCGCACGTTTAAGATCGGCGGTTTCATCAATCACGACAGGCGTATTACCCGCACCGACACCAATCGCAGGTTTACCGGAGCTGTAAGCCGCTTTCACCATGCCTGGACCGCCAGTGGCGAGAATCAGGTTGATGTCAGGGTGATGCATCAGTTGATTTGACAGCTCAACGGAAGGTGCGTCGATCCAGCCGATAATATCTTTTGGCGCACCGGCAGCCACCGCCGCCTGCAATACGATGTCTGCAGCTTTGTTGGTCGCATCTTTGGCGCGTGGATGAGGAGAGAAGATGATGCCGTTACGGGTTTTAAGGCTGATTAATGCTTTGAAGATGGCGGTTGAAGTGGGGTTGGTCGTCGGGACGATACCGCAAATCAGGCCAATAGGTTCGGCGATGGTAATGGTGCCGAAAGTATCATCCGTGGCTAACACACCACAGGTTTTTTCATCTTTATAAGCGTTGTAGATATATTCTGAAGCAAAATGGTTTTTGATCACTTTGTCTTCGACGATGCCCATACCTGATTCGGCAACGGCCATCTTGGCAAGCGGGATTCGGGCGTCTGCGGCGGCGAGGGCGGCGGCACGGAAGATAGCGTCGACCTGTTGTTGAGAAAAGTTGGCATATTCACGCTGGGCTTTTTTTACACGTTCAACCAGTGCATTAAGTTCGGCGACATTGGTTACGGCCATGGTGTTCTCCTGAAGGAAGTTAAACTTTTTTAGTAAACAATCCTGCGCCATGAGTATAGTCACGTTGCCATAAGGCGCTGGACTGGATTAGAACGCCCGGATTTTCAACTGTTTACTGAACTAGTCTTCTGTTGCAGTCAGTAAGATTTTCTTCGCTGCCGCTAATACTTCCGTTGCGAAAAGATTACCTGGTTTGGGGTAGGGCAATTTTGATGCAGATCAATTTAACCGCAAGCTGACACCTTTCAGCTCCCCTTTACGCCCTTTGTTTATCAAATTGGTTACCTCTTCACGTCATCTGCCTGGTAGCGGCTAAATCCAGTCACTTTTTAATCTCTGGGGTAACGCGCTGGATGCGCCGTCATTCAACAGTATAAATAGCTGAGTCAGCATCTGGCGTCCGTGCCTGTTTTCACATACATTAGGCGCGTTTTCCCCCCCTGTGGTACGGAGTAAAGTCGTGAACCCTGCGCTGTTAGATTTATCAGGCTATATAAAATTTTTTGTCGGGCTCTTTGCGCTGGTCAATCCGGTGGGAATTATTCCGGTCTTTATCAGCATGACCCGTTATCAGGGGGTGGCTGAGCGTAACAAAACTAACCTCACCGCCAATCTGGCGGTTGCTATTATCCTCTGGACGTCACTGTTCCTTGGTGATGCGATTCTGCATGTGTTTGGCATCTCGATTGACTCCTTCCGCATCGCGGGTGGGATCCTGGTCGTCACCATTGCGATGTCGATGATCAGCGGCAAGCTGGGCGAAGATAAGCAGAATAAGCAGGAGAAGTCAGAAACGGCGATTCGTGAAAGTGTGGGGGTTGTGCCGCTGGCGTTGCCGTTGATGGCGGGGCCGGGTGCTATCAGCTCGACCATTGTCTGGAGCACCCGCTACCACAGCTGGATAAATCTGCTGGGGTTCACCCTGGCGATTGCGATCTTTGCATTCTGCTGCTGGTTACTCTTTCGGGCCGCGCCGTTAATGGTGCGTATTCTTGGCCAGACCGGTATCAACGTCATTACGCGTATTATGGGTCTGTTACTGATGGCACTGGGCATCGAATTTGTTGTCACCGGCATGAAGTCCATTTTTCCCGGCTTACTCAATTAAACGCTCACTTATTTCAGAGAGTGAAGTGAAATAATGATCCGTAATGGTGCAGGAGGGGCATTTTATGCACCATTACGATGCAATTATTCGTTGTGCTTAACAGAATCAGGCAATTATAAATTTCATTACTGCGCGCTGGCTCACAGACTTTTTTCTGCGAAATAATGTCACTATTTTCACACGATATTCTGCTCTCTATTTTCGTGTAAGCCTCACAAACTGCCAGAATAATCACGCTATCTTAAATTTCATCACGCTGAAGCCACATTCCCCAATATAAGTGCCAAAAAAGAGGCTGTTTGTCGCTGCTTTCCGCTCTTAAGAGGGGTTTTCAGCTAAATAGTCTATTTTTCATATCGATATGATATTTTCAGGACGAAAATTAACACTTCCGCTGCCTGACTTCTCATGATAAAAGAGAATTAGTTAACATTTTAGCTATTTTGCTTTGGCGCGCCTTCACGGCTTCTGATAATTTTTGGCCCAACGTAAAATTTTTTCTCCGAAAGCCCAAAGTGAGAACGCTTTTTGCTTAAGCCTGTCGGGATACTTAATTTAAGGTTGGCGTTTCGCATGATTGGGATGAAGAATTTGCAGCAGCAGCGGTCAAAACTCGCAGTCGTTTTGTTAATGGCATTTTCTCCGGCCTATGCCGCCACGGTGCCGCCGGGTACAACACTGACCGCGCAGCAACAGATTGTGATCAATAACGGCAGTGAAGTCTCCTCGCTGGATCCGCATAAAACCGAAGGCGTGCCGGAATCCAACATTATTCACAACCTGCTGGACGGCCTGGTCAATACCGATAACAGCGGGCAGGTCGTTCCTGGCGTCGCTAAAAGCTGGGAAAACCCGCAACCCACCGTCTGGATTTTTAATCTGCGGGAGGATGCGAAGTGGAGCAACGGTGAGCCGGTTACCGCCACTGATTTCGTCTACAGCTGGCGCCGTCTGGTGGACCCGACAACCGCGTCGCCTTACTCCAGCTATCTGCAGGCAGCCCATTTTGCCAATATTGATGCCATCCTTGCCGGTAAAGCGTCACCCGATCAGCTGGGCGTGAAGGCGCTGGATGCCCATCGGCTGCAAATTACCCTGAGTGAACCTGTTCCTTACCTGGTGGCGATGTTAGCGCATACGGCGATGAAACCGGTTTATGCGCCAGCCATTAAGCAGTGGGGGGAAGCCTGGACCCGCCCGGGTCATTACATCGGCAACGGCGCCTACACGCTGAGCGACTGGGTAGTGAATGAAAAAATTGTCGTGAAGCGCAATCCTCGCTACTGGGATAATGCGCACACGGTGATTGAACAGGGGACATTCCTGCCGATCGCCTCTGAAAACAGCGATATCAATCGCTACCGCAGCGGCGGCACGGACATTACCAACAGTGCGGTGCCACCAGAGATGTTTGGCAAGCTGCGCAAAGAGCTGGGCGATGAAGTGAAGGTCAGCCCGCTGCTCTGCACCTTCTACTACGAGATTAATAACAAAAAGCCGCCGTTTACCGATGCGCGGGTGCGTGCCGCACTGAAGATGACCCTCGATCGCGAGGTCATTGCCAATAAGATCATGGCCCAGGGGCAGATTCCGGCTTACAGCCTGACGCCGCCTTTCACCGCCGGTATCAAACTCACTCCACCTGCCTGGTTCACCTGGACGCAGGCGCAGCGTAATGAAGCCGCGAAGAAGCTGCTGGCAGAGGCCGGCTTTGATGCTGCCCATCCGCTGACCTTTACGCTGCTCTACAACACTTCCGATCAGAACAAACGGCAGGCGATTGCGGCCGCGTCGATGTGGCAGAAAAACCTGGGTGCTAAGGTGACGCTGCAGAATCAGGAGTGGAAAACCATGCTGGAGACCCGTCACCAGGCGCAGTATGACGTGGTGCGCGCCACCTGGTGTGCTGACTACAATGAACCCTCAACCTTCCTGAACATGCTGATCAGCAACGCCTCGATCAACACCGCGTTTCACAGCAGCGCGACCTTTGATCGTCTGATGGCGGAGACGCTGACGGCGGGCAGCGAGGCGCAGCGCGCCAGCCTGTATCAGCAGGCTGAAACACAACTCGACAAAGACTCACCAATTGTGCCAGTTTACTACCGCGTAAGTGTGCGCCTGGTGAAGCCCTGGGTTGGCGGCTTCACGGGCAAAGACCCGCAGGACATGACAGACCTGAAGTACTATTTCATCAAAAAACACTGATCTGATCGCCTGTTCGGCGAGACAGTCGGAAAGCGCATCAGCAAACAGACCACTTTTTGGGGTCAATCTCCCTGGTAACAGGCCAGGGAGCCCGTAGACGGGGGACGCCGGGGCAGAGCATCGCCACGGTGACGATAATAAAACTGGAGTGTAATAATGAACAACATCACGAAAAAAAGCCTGATTGCAGCGGGCGTTTTCGCCGCAGTGAGTGCCCTGGCAGGGAATGCGGCTTTCGCAGCAACGGTGCCTGCGGGCGTTGAGCTGGCCGCAAAACAGGAGCTGGTTCGCGGCAATGGCGATGAAGTGCAGTCGCTCGATCCGCACAAAATTGAAGGTGTGCCGGAAGACAACGTAGCGCGTGATCTTTACGAAGGTCTGCTGGTCAATGACAGCAACGGTAAACCGATCCCGGCCGTAGCGGAAAGTTATGAAAATAAAGATTTCAAAGTGTGGACTTTCCACCTGCGCAAAAATGCCAAATGGTCCAATGGCGAGCCGGTCACCGCGCAGGACTTCGTCTACAGCTGGGAGCGTCTGGTCGATCCTAAAACCGCGTCACCTTACGCCAGCTATCCGCAATATGGTCATATCCTGAACGTCGATGACATCATCGCCGGTAAAAAGCCCATTACCGATCTGGGCGTCAAAGCCATTGATGATCACACGCTGGAAGTCACCCTGAGTGAGCCGGTTCCCTATTTTGATAAGCTGCTGATTAACTCCGTCATGTCACCGGTTTACAAACCGGCGATTGAGAAATTTGGCGATCAGTGGACGCAGCCGCAGAACTGGGTCGGCAACGGTGCCTTTAAGCTTGAAGCGCACGTGATTAACGAACGTATCACCCTGGTGCGTAACCCGAACTACTGGGACAATGAGCATACGGTGCTGAACAAAGTCACCTTCCTGCCGATCAGTTCAGAAGTCAGTGACGTTAACCGCTACTTCTCCGAGAACGGCAGCGACATGACCTATAACAACCTGCCGATTGAGCTGTTTAAAAAGCTGCAACGTGACAACGGTAAAGAGCTGCACGTCGATCCATATCTCTGCACCTATTATTACGAAATCAACAACCAGAAAGCGCCATTCACCGATCCGCGCGTGCGCGCTGCCCTGAAGCTGGGCCTGGATCGTGACATCATGGTGAATAAAGTGCTGGCGCAGGGCCAGAAACCTGCCTATAGCTACACGCCACCAGCGACCGACGGCATGGACATTCTGCCGCCAGACTGGTTCAAATGGTCACAGGACAAGCGTAATGCCGAGGCGAAAAAGCTGCTGGCAGAAGCGGGCTACACCGCCGACAAACCGCTGACCTTTAACCTGCTCTATAACACCTCCGATCTGCACAAGAAGCTGGCAATTGCCGCCTCGTCGATCTGGAAGAAAAATATCGGCGTGAACATCAAGCTGGAAAACCAGGAGTGGAAAACCTTCCTGGATACCCGTCATCAGGGTAACTACGATGTTTCCCGTGCGGCATGGTGTGCGGACTACAATGAACCGACTTCCTTCCTGAACACCATGCTGTCCAACAGCAGCAGTAACACCTCGCACTATAAGAGCGATGCGTTTGACAAAGTGATTCGCGACGCGATTAAGGCCCCGGATGCTAAAGCCCGTGCAGCTGACTATCAGCAGGCCGAGCAGATCATGGATAAAGACAGCACCATCGTCCCGGTTTACTACTACGTGAATACCCGTCTGGTGAAACCTTATGTCGGCGGTTATACCGGTAAAGATCCACTGGATAAAACCCTGGATAAAAACTTCTACATCATCAAACACTAATAGCATTCAGGCTATCAGCAGTGGCGGCGCCTCTGGCGCCGCCTTTTACTTTTTTCATATGTTGTGAAGCAACAGCCTGGTAGGTACGGCAATGTTAAAATTCATCCTGCGTCGCTTGCTTGAAGCGCTACCGACGCTGTTCGTCCTGATTACCATCTCCTTCTTTATGATGCGCCTGGCGCCCGGCAGCCCGTTTACCGGCGAGCGCACCCTGGCACCGGAAGTGATGGCCAACATTGAGGCGAAATATCACCTCAACGATCCTATCGGTAAGCAGTATGTCGATTACCTGGTGCAGCTGGCGCACGGTGACTTCGGCCCATCCTTTAAATACAAAGATTATTCGGTCAACTACCTGGTCGCGCATGCGTTCCCGGTCTCGGCCAAACTTGGGCTGGCCGCGTTTCTGCTGGCGGTGATACTTGGCGTCACGGCCGGAGTTATCGCTGCGCTCAAACAGAACAGCTTGTGGGATTTTGCGGTGATGGGGGTGGCAATGACCGGCGTGGTGATACCCAGTTTCGTGGTCGCGCCGTTGCTGGTTCTGCTGTTCGCCATCACTCTGAAGTGGCTGCCGGGCGGCGGCTGGAATGGCGGGCAGTGGAACTACATGCTGCTGCCGATGGTGGCGCTGTCGCTGGCTTACATCGCCAGTATCGCGCGTATCACCCGTGGATCGATGATTGAAGTGATGCACTCCAACTTTATCCGCACCGCGCGCGCCAAAGGCTTACCGCTGCGCCGCATTGTAATGCGTCATGCACTGAAACCGGCGTTGCTGCCGGTGATCTCCTACATGGGACCGGCATTTGTCGGCATCATCACCGGGTCGATGGTGATTGAGTCGATCTACGGTCTGCCGGGCATCGGTCAGCTGTTTGTGAACGGCGCCCTGAACCGTGACTACTCACTGGTGATGAGCCTGACCATTCTGGTGGGTTTGCTGACCATCGTATTCAACGCGATTGTTGACGTGCTCTATGCCGTTATCGATCCCAAAATTCGTTACTGATTGCGGAGTTCGCCATGATGTTAAGTAAGAAAAACAGCGAAGCTCTTGATGCGTTCAGTGAGAAGCTGGAAGTAGAAGGGCGTAGTCTCTGGCAGGACGCGCGTCGTCGTTTTATTCATAACCGCGCTGCCTCCATCAGCCTGCTGGTGCTGTTCCTGATCACCCTGTTCGTGATCTTTGCGCCGATGCTGGCGCAGTTCACTTACGACGATACCGACTGGGCTATGATGTCCTCGCCGCCCGATACCACCTCTGGTCACTGGTTCGGCACTGATTCTTCGGGTCGTGACCTGCTGGTACGTGTGGCTATCGGTGGCCGGATCTCGCTGATGGTGGGCGTGGCTTCTGCGCTGATCGCGGTGATTGTCGGGACGCTCTATGGCTCGATTGCTGGCTATCTCGGCGGCAAAACAGACTCGGTGATGATGCGTATTCTGGAAATCCTTAACTCCTTCCCGTTTATGTTCTTCGTGATCCTGCTGGTGACCTTCTTTGGTCGCAATATCCTGCTGATTTTTGCCGCCATCGGCATGGTTTCGTGGCTCGATATGGCGCGTATTGTGCGCGGCCAGACGCTGAGCCTGAAGCGCAAAGAGTTTATCGAAGCGGCCCATGTGGGTGGGGTATCGACCTGGAAAATCGTGGTGCGCCACATCGTGCCGAACGTGCTGGGCGTGGTAGTGGTTTACGCCTCGCTGCTGGTGCCGAGCATGATCCTGTTTGAATCCTTCCTGAGCTTCCTGGGACTGGGTACGCAGGAGCCGCTGAGCAGCTGGGGCGCACTCCTCAGCGACGGGGCAAACTCGATGGAAGTGTCGCCGTGGCTGCTGCTCTATCCGGCAGGCTTCCTGGTGGTCACGCTGTTCTGTTTCAACTTTATCGGCGATGGCCTGCGTGATGCCCTCGACCCGAAAGATCGTTAAGGAGTTTCCCGATGACTATTCATGAATTCCAGCCAGCAATGGCGGCCCGCGCGGGAAGCGAACAGCTACTTACGGTCAAAGATTTACGCGTTACCTTTGGCACGCACGATGGTGATGTTACCGCCGTTAACGACCTGAACTTCTCGCTGCGCGCCGGTGAGACGCTGGGCATTGTCGGTGAGTCCGGTTCCGGCAAGTCACAAACCGCCTTTGCCCTGATGGGGCTGCTGGCGAAAAATGGCCGCATTGGCGGTTCGGCGATGTTCAATGGCAAAGAGATCCTGAATCTGCCCGAGAACAAGCTCAATAAACTGCGCGCCGAACAGATTGCGATGATTTTCCAGGACCCGATGACCTCGCTGAACCCCTATATGCGGGTGGGCGAGCAGCTGATGGAAGTGCTTAAGCTGCATAAAGGGATGAACAACGCGCAGGCGTTTGAAGAGTCGGTGAGAATGCTGGATGCGGTGAAAATGCCGGAAGCGCGCAAGCGGATGAAGATGTATCCGCATGAGTTCTCCGGCGGTATGCGTCAGCGCGTCATGATCGCCATGGCGCTGCTGTGCCGTCCCAAACTGCTGATTGCCGACGAGCCGACCACTGCGCTGGATGTTACCGTCCAGGCGCAGATTATGACGCTGCTCAACGACCTCAAGCGCGAGTTCAACACCGCCATTATCATGATCACCCACGATCTGGGTGTGGTGGCAGGGATCTGCGACAAAGTGCTGGTGATGTATGCCGGACGCACCATGGAGTATGGCCGTGCCCGCGATGTCTTTTATCAGCCGTCACATCCTTACTCGATTGGTCTGCTTAATGCGGTGCCGCGTCTGGATGCGGAAGGGGAAAGCCTGACGACGATTCCGGGTAATCCACCCAACCTGCTGCGTCTGCCGCAGGGCTGCCCCTTCCAGCCGCGTTGCCCGCACGCTATGGATATCTGCACCCAGGCACCACCGCTGGAACCCTTTGGCGAAGGCCGTCTGCGCGCCTGCTTTAAGCCGGTGGAGGAGTTAGTATGAGCACCGTAGCTGAAAAAAGAGTGTTACTGGAAATCGCCGACCTCAAGGTGCATTTCGACATCAAAGATGGCAGGCAGTGGTTCTGGCAGCCATCAAAAACCCTGAAAGCAGTCGATGGTGTCAGCCTGCGTCTGTATGAGGGGGAAACCCTGGGCGTGGTAGGCGAGTCTGGCTGTGGTAAATCGACCCTGGCGCGCGCCATTATCGGGCTGGTGAAGGCGACCGAAGGTCGGGTCGCCTGGTTAGGCCGTGATCTGCTGGGGCAAAGTGAAGAGGAGTGGCGCAAGGCGCGAAGCGATATCCAGATGATATTCCAGGATCCGCTGGCGTCGCTGAACCCGCGTATGACCATCGGCGATATTATCGCAGAGCCACTGCGTACCTATCATCCAAAAATGGCGCGTCAGGAAGTGAAAGACCGCGTTAAAAATATGATGATGAAGGTGGGGCTGCTGCCTAACCTGATTAACCGCTATCCGCACGAGTTCTCGGGCGGTCAGTGTCAGCGTATCGGTATCGCCCGCGCGCTGATTCTGGAGCCAAAGCTGATTATCTGTGATGAGCCGGTCTCCGCACTGGACGTCTCAATTCAGGCCCAGGTGGTTAACCTGTTGCAGCAGCTGCAGCGCGAAATGGGCTTATCACTGATCTTCATTGCGCACGATCTGGCGGTGGTGAAACATATCTCTGACCGGGTGCTGGTAATGTATCTGGGGCATGCGGTGGAGCTGGGTACCTACAAAGAGGTCTACAGCAATCCTCAGCATCCTTATACCCGTGCGCTGATGTCCGCGGTGCCGATTCCCGATCCGGACAAGGAGAAGAACAAGCAGATTCAGCTGCTGGAAGGGGAGCTGCCGTCGCCGATCAATCCGCCATCAGGCTGCGTGTTCCGCACCCGTTGTCCGATTGCCGGTCCGGAGTGTGCGAAAACCCGGCCGCTGCTGGAAGGCAGCTTCAATCACGCGGTCTCCTGTCTGAAAGTCGACCCGCTATAATGCAAAACGCCGGGCAATCGCCCGGCGTTTTCTTATCAAATCTGACGCTTACTCACGCCACAGGATATGACAAAGCTTGTGGTCTTTCTCGCGGCACAGCAGCACGCGAGCAAAGACGTCGGTGATCGGTTCACCGTCCGCTTCACCCAGCCCAATCACCACCTCGGCGAAGAAGTCCGGGTTCAGGTCGAAATCGACATGATCTTTCCAGTCTTCAGAGGGATCGAACAGCTCTGCGCCACCGCGCTCTTCGAACTGCAGATTGAAGAGAATGACGTCTGCCGGATCAAGATTGTCGACTGCCAGTTCGAGAAAAATATCGTAGGCTTGTTCCAGCGTTTCATCTTCGGTAAGGCGATTATTTAAATCCATAGTCTGTCCTGTCGGCCTGCGGCCATTTACACAATCTGGCTCGTTTTACAGTAAAGGACTGAAGAAGTAAAACAGTCGTTCGACGATGCGTTGCCACCAGGCACGTTTTGCCCAGCGCTTGCCATCCAGCAGGCGGGAACGGGCGATATAGTCATCCTGCACACAGGCGAGATCGCTGCCAAAACCCGCATCATCAACCACCAGCGTCACTTCAAAATTCAGCCATAAACTGCGCATATCGAGATTCACGGTTCCCACCAGGCTCAGTTGTCCGTCGACCAGCACGCTTTTGGTGTGCAGCAGGCCATCTTCAAACTGATAAATTTTCACGCCCGCTTCCAGCAACTCACTGAAGAAGGAGCGGCTGGCCCAGCCAACCAGCAGCGAGTCATTGTGACGAGGCACAATCACGCTGACATTGACGCCACGCTGCGCCGCCGTACAGATAGCATGCAGCAGATCGTCGCTCGGCACTAAGTAGGGCGTGGTCATGATCAACTGTTCACGTGCCGAATAGACCGCAGTCAGCAGCGCCTGATGGATCATATCTTCCGGGAAGCCGGGGCCGGAGGCGATCACCTGCACGGTGTGGCCGCTCTCCTGTTCAAACGGCATAATGTTGCGATCGGGCGGCGGTGGTAAAATGCGTTTGCCGGTCTCTATCTCCCAGTCGCAGCTGAAAACAATCCCCATCGCGGTGGCAACCGGGCCTTCCATTCGCGCCATCAGGTCAATCCACTGACCGACACCCGCGCTCTGTTTGAAGAAGCGCGGATCGACCAGGTTCATGCTGCCGGTATAAGCGATGTAGTTATCAATGAGTACGATTTTGCGGTGCTGACGCAGATCCATCCGTCGCAGGAAGACGCGCAGCAGGCTGACCTGCAACGCTTCCACCACATCGATTCCGGCATTGCGCATCATGCCGACCCAGGGGCTGCGGAAAAAGGTAACACTGCCCGCAGAGTCGAGCAGCAGACGGCAATGAACGCCACGGCGTGATGCCGCCATCAGCGATTCCGCCACTTCATCCGCCAGACCGCCGGGATGCCATATATAGAACACCATCTCAATGTTGTGGCGGGCCAGCTGGATATCACGAATCAGCGCCTGCATCACGTCGTCGGCGCTGGTGAGCAGCTGCAACTGGTTGCCCTTAACCCCGGCGATGCCCTGACGATGGTAGCAAAGCTCAAACAGCGAACGCGCAACGTCGCTGTGTTCGGTGGCAAAAATTTCACGGCACTGCTTAAGGTCAGTAAGCCAGCGGGCAGTGGATGGCCACATGGTGCGGGCGCGCTCCGCACGACGTTTACCCAGATGGAGTTCGCCAAAAGAGAGATAAGCGATAATCCCGACCAGCGGCAGAATATAGATAACCAGTAGCCAGGCCATCGCGGATGTCACTGCCCGTCGCTTCATCAACACGCGCAGCGTAACCCCGGCGATCAGCAGCCAGTAACCAAACACCAGCAACCAGCTGATCAGGGTATAAAAAGTGGTCATAAAGTGGACATCCCGTTCGCGCTTTCGTCCGGCAAGTTTACGTGCAGATGACGGCTAACGGAACCCTTTATCCCGGACATCCTCGATGAAGGATCCGATTTGGCATTACCGCAGAGATCTCTATAATGCCCTCGCGTATATCTCGTGTGTATGACGTCAGAGAGGAAGTGATGAAACGAAGCAGAAATGAAGTGGCGCGCTGGAGAATGTTACGGCAGGTGCATCGCCGCCGCTCACGCTGGCTGGAAGGGCAGTCGCGGCGGTATAAGCGTATCCACTGCATTCGCCATCAGCTGGCACAACAGCAGCGTCGTTCGATTCTGTTTATTACGCAGATAATATAGCGAAAGCCCGGTGAATTCAGCCTGTCGGACAAAGCAGGCTATTCAGACTTCAAATCAGGCTTCAAAAAAAACCGATTCTGCCATCGCCCGTCGCGCTATCAGGTGCTCCTGATGCGACGCGCCACGATCGCTGACTTCGCGCATCAGACATTCCATTGAGCTGCCCAGCTCAGTCGGCCTGTGGTAACCCACACGATCGTACCATTCGTAAGACCACTGACGCGATTTACGCTGATAATAGACAGTGAGCCACACTGAGCAATTAGCAGGGTAACCACTCATTACTTCTATTTTGGGGTCAACAATAGAAAGGAGCCGGGATAACAGCGGGTCGAGCAATGTAAGGGACTGGCCAGAATAAGTTTTATGCATAATGTGCCCGCGACTGTGCTGTGCATCCATTCAGAAGTTCAACTCACAAGGGGTAAATGTAGACAGCTCTGCGAGATAATTCCTCTTTAATACTAAAAAAAGGACGGAAAGATCATTTTTTAATAGTAAAACAGGTCATGCAGGCGCGGACTAAAGAGGAAATATTAACAGGATAAAAACAGCAGGCTAAAAAGTTGTACAACTTTACAGTGTTGTAATGTGCTGTTATTTATGGGTTTGTTCTCATTAAAACAAAACGATCTGATTTTTTAAGCTAAATATCTGTACAGATAGCTCGTTGTTGTATAACTTTATCGCATCGGTTATTAATCTTAAATGAATCCTATGAGGGTCAACCATGCAGACTAACGTTCGTATTCCCGCTTCAGTCTCTGACATCTCCGCGTATTTACACAGCGCCGCGCAGCCCTCACAACAGGCCATTCTTGGCTCCGTCGTGACGGAAATTATCAGTTCGGGTCGTAGTCTGAATCGTAAAGCGATCTGCTCAAAACTGATTGGCCGTTTACAGCATGTCACCAGCCCGGAAGAAGAACAGCACTATCATGCGCTGATTGGCCTGATTCTGGATCGCGGTTAACTCATCGCTGAAAATAGCCAGTGGCGGGATATTAAAGAGAGCGTGTATTACTGAAAGACCAGGCCGGTGTACTGCCGGTTTATTATCAATGTCGTTCAGAACAACGCTTTAATTTATTAAGATCAATTGGTCGCTGCGTTTATTCGCGAGGCAGAATATTCAGACCGGCCGGTTGCTGCGACAGAGAGTGATGTGCTGCTCTGTCGCAATGAAACCTCAGGTCTGATTAACCAGCGAGACGTTGTGTCGTCATCATCAGCGTGACGTTCACCAGCTGCAGTGCCGCCGCCAGCACGATCAGCATGACAATCCACTGCATTTTATTACGCCAGCCCTGAGTTCGCCAGAGATAAACCGCGCTTCCGATCAGTAAAGCGATAATGGCCAATAGCCCCAGAATGATTATCTGCATCTTTCCTCTCTTGAACGATCAAAATAAAAATGGCTTCTGTGCCTGGCACAGAAGCCATTTTCAATGCTGAGTCACGATCAGAAGACGCGTTTAAACGGCTTAACCGAAACCTGCTTATAGACGCCCGCGGCGAAGTAGGGATCATCCTGTGCCCAGGATTGTGCTTCTTCTAATGACGGGAATTCAGCAATCACGGTTGAGCCGGTAAAGCCCGCTACACCAGGATCGTTGCTGTCGACAGCAGGCATCGGGCCTGCAATGATCAGGCGTCCCTCTTCCTGCAGCAGTTTGAGCCGTGCCAGATGGGCAGGGCGCACGGCGTTACGTTTTTCCAGTGAATCTGCAGTATCTTCTGCATAAATGACGTAAAGCACTAAGGAACTCCCATTAACCAGAATTTCGCAACACGTTAAGGGATTGCCCCTCAGAGTGCAAACGAAACCTCAGAGTGGTGAAAGGCTCAGCATAAAGGGCTAAAAAGCGCTTTTCTTCAGGCGGGATGGCGGGAGTTATTGAAACTGATTGCTATTTGCATTTAAAATCGCTGCTTCATTCAATCACTGCGACTGTTATGACCACGCTGACTATGCCATTACCTAAACGCACGCCTGTCTCCATGTTGTTGTCTGTTGCTTTGCATGGGGCCGTGATAGCCGGAATTCTGTATGCTTCATTCCAGCAGGTGATTGAGGTGCCCAAAGCGTCGCAGCCCATCAGCGTTACCATGGTTGCCCCTGAAGTTCAGCCTGAGCCTGCACCGGCCATCGTGGAGCCGCCTGCGCCACAGCCAGAACCTCAGCCAGAACCTGAACCGGTGCCGGAACCTCAGCCCGTGCCCGAACCGCCGAAAGCGGAGCCGGTGCCGATTCCCAAACCTGAGCCTAAGCCAAAGCCCAAACCGAAACCAGAGCACAAGCGGGAGGAGCCTAAACGCGAGGTGAAGCCGCGTCAGGAGAGCAAACCGCAGGCCGATCCGTTTAAGCAGGAAGCCCCGGCGACGCAGAACAAACCGACCACGGCGCCAAAATCTACGCCGTCACCCACCTCATCGGCCTCAACCGGCCCAAAAGCTCTTACCGTGAGTAAACCTGGTTATCCTCAGCGCGCGCTGGCATTGCGGATAGAAGGACGGGTGCGGGTGAAGTTTGATGTGGATAGTGACGGACGAGTGGATAACATTCAGATCCTCTCTGCTCAGCCGAGCAATATGTTTGAGCGGGGCGTTAAGCAGGCGATGAAAACCTGGCGCTATGAGAAAGGAAAGCCTGGGCAGGGTCTGACCATGAATATCGTGTTTAAGATTAATGGTGGGGCCAGCCTGGAATAAAGCGTCAGGTCAGGCTGAAACAGCCTGACCTGTTTTTCATTCGCCGGGTTGCTGGTTGGCGCGACCGGCTGGCAGAGGACGGGAATTACCCTCATTGTCGACCGCCACATAAATAAACACCGCTTCCGTCGCAATGTAAGTTTGTCCAATCGGCTCAGACGACACTTTTTTTATCCACACTTCCACATTAATCGTCATGGAACTGTTGCCGGTACGAAGACAGCTCGCATGGCAGCTCACCACATCGCCCACCGCGACGGGCTTCATAAATGACATGCCGTCGACGCGAACCGTCACCACGCGTCCTTCAGCGATCTCTTTCGCCAGGATAGCGCCACCCATATCCATCTGTGACATCAGCCAGCCACCAAAAATATCGCCGTTGGCGTTGGTATCTGCTGGCATGGCGAGCGTACGCAGCACCATTTCGCCTTTCGGCAATGTATGTTTTTCGCCCATTGCTTCCACTTCTATGCAGGTGAATGCTAAAAAAATGCCCGGCGGACCGGGCAGATGATTATTTTTGTTCCTGCTGCGGCATCTGTCGCCAGATGTAAAGCCCGCTGAGCAGGGTAAACAGTAAGGTCAGACCGGAGAGACCGAACACTTTAAAGTTAACCCAAAACGCCTGAGATAACCAAAAGGCGACATAGATGTTTACCAGGCCGCAGATAAAGAAGAACAGCGCCCAGGCAACGTTGAGCCGGCGCCAGACCGCGTCGGGCAGCTGCAGCTCTTTGCCCAGCATGCGCTGAATCAGCGTCTGCTCCATAAACCACTGGCTGTAGAGCAGGGCGGCGGCAAACAGGCTGTAGATAACCGTGACTTTCCACTTAATGAACTCATCGTTGTGGAACACCAGCGTCAGGGTGCCAAAAACCGCCACCAGCACAAAGGTGAAAATCGTCATCTTTTCCAGCTTGCGATAGAGCACCCAGCTGACAACCAGCGCCAGACCGGTCGCGACAATCAGCGCGCCCGAGGCGACAAAAATGTCATACAGCTTGTAGAAGATGAAAAAGACCACCAGGGGAAGAAAGTCGAGTAGCTGCTTCATAGTTTTTCCATTCAGAGTTGGCTGCAAATGTGCCCGAAGGCACATCGTCAATCAACGTAACAGCATATAGAGCCGATAAAGATAGATAATCAACATCGCCGAAACCACATTGCCTGCCGCGGTGAAAATCACCGACGAGACATTCAGCGGTAAAACCGTCAGCGAAGAGAAGAACAGCATCACCACCACTTTGGCCAGCAGCCAGAGCAGAATAGCGGGGGCAATCAGCTTCACATTCTTCCACGCCATCCGCATGCTGGCCCGCATGGCGGCAAAGACACCCATCTTCTCACTGGCCACCATCACCGGAGCCAGCGACAGCAGAATCGTCAGCAGAATGCCTGGCACCACCAGCACCATAAAGCCCAGTTGCGCCACCAGCGTCATCAGGAAGGTGAGCAGCAGCAGCTTTGGCAGCAGCGGCGCTGAAGCACCAATCGCCCGCAACGCACTGACACGCTGGCCGGAAGAGACCATCGGGATCAGATAGAGCATTCCGCCAAGCAGCAGCGTGTTCCCCATCAGCGCAGCGAAGGTGCTGGCCGCCGAGGCGCGCAGCAGCACCTGCTGCTGTTCCGGTGACATATTCTGCACCATCTCAAACAGCGAACCGGCGCTATCGTCACCCTGTTGCAGGAGGGCCATCTGATCGGCACCTGGCGTCAGCACATGCACCAGCATGACGGTGATAAAAGCGGCCAGCAGCGACATCAACAGCACCGTAGCCAGTTGATGGCGCGCGAAATTTCCTGTGTCACGGTATAACGAGCTTGCCGTGATAGACATGTACACTCCTTTGAGGAACCGGGTTAATTAACCCGGCGATTGTACATGTTCTGACAGCTCGCGGGCACCCGCTGCGGCATAACTTTCTGTCATGACAGGTAAAGATGGAGAAAAAAGGGCGGGAAGACCATACCGGGCGCGGGCGCGATCGCAGGCTTCATTGTGGATACCCGCTTCGCCCGACATCGAAAATTCCCGACAGGGCGTCGGACGTTGTTCGTAAATTCCGCAGGAGACACAGCCGCCAATGTCGCCTTCAAGGGCAACGCAGCGCGGCGCGCGATCGTTCGTTCCACGCATATTGCGCATTAACAGGCTGAGCGGTTCGGTTAATGCGGTCGGCACCGGGCCGCCTGCATCATCGGCTTCGGCCCAGTAAAATGAGACGCGGAAATGGGCGCAGCAGGCGCCACAGCTGACACAAGGGTTAGTTATTTCACTCATTTGATCACCCGCCCCTCCCAGGGCATCGAACCAAAATCACCAGAGAAGATAAGCAAAATAGGCCTGGCGAAATTATTCAGCAAGGGGAATTTTGCTGCGCCAGCCTGAGCCGAAATTGATCTAAATCAATTCATTGTTTTTTAAGTAATTTATCTGAAGGGTACAGAGTGCAATTTTCTGTAAATCACGTTAAATATTTGCCAGCAAAAAGCGATGACGTTCGCGACATTAACATTAAGCAAAGGAGTGATGATGAAACTGGCAAAATGCGCGATGCTGCTGGCTCTGGCTTTTCCGCAACTGTCGATGGCCCACGAAGCAGGCGACTTCTTTATGCGTGCCGGTAGTGCCACCGTCCGGCCCACCGAAGGTTCGGATAATGTGTTAGGGATGGGCGAGTTCAGCGCATCCAACGACACGCAGCTGGGCCTGACCTTTACTTACATGGCAACGGACAACATTGGTGTCGAATTACTGGCCGCCACACCGTTCCGTCACAAAGTGGGCCTGGGCCCGACCGGAACACTGGCAACGGTACGCCAGTTACCGCCTACGCTGATGGCGCAGTACTACTTCTTTGACAGCAAGAGCAAAGCGCGTCCTTACGTTGGCGTGGGTATCAACTACACCACCTTTTACGATGCCGATTTCAACCAGACGGGCCGCGATGCGGGCCTGACCGATCTCAGCGTGAAGGATTCCTGGGGTGTGGCGGGTCAGGTCGGTCTGGATTATCAGATTAACCGTGACTGGATGCTGAATGCGTCGGTGTGGTACATGGATATTGATACGGAAGTGAAGTTTAAAGCGGGTGGCGAGCAGCAGAATATCAATATGCGCATCGATCCCTGGGTCTTCTTCTTCGGAGCGGGTTACCGTTTCTGATGATAAAGATGATAAAAAGGCCGCTGAATCAGCGGCCTTTTTTGTCTGTTAAGACGTTATTTGATCTGCATATTGTTAACAACGGACTTCACGCCCGCCACGCTGCGCGTAACCTGAACGGCACGGTTAGCCATCTGTGGTGATGAAACAAAACCGCTCAGCTGAACTTTACCTTTAAAGGTTTCTACGTTGATTTCAGTTGATTTCAGCGAGTCATCTTTCAGCAGTTCACCTTTAACTTTTGTGGTCACCACAGTGTCATCAATATAGCCACCGGTTCCCTCTTTGGTTGCGGTTGGCGCACAGGCGCTCAGTGTCAGCGCAACCACGCCCGCCAGTACAGCACCTGTCAGCAGTTTAACGAATTTCATTGCTTTCTCTCCCTGTCACAAAATGGATGCGACGTTACCGTAACGGCGCATTGTCATTGTGGTGCAGATTTTGCAAAAAGGGCAAATGGGGGAATGAAAAAAAAGGAAACAAATCATGCCTTATCGCGCGATAAGGCATGCTGGCAGGATTAACGGCTGGCGGCTTTAAGACGGCTGACAAAGTTCTTCAGCTCGCTCAGCATCACCTCAGGCTCTGAATGATGTTTTTCGATGATTCTGACAATCGCAGAGCCGGAGATCGCGCCCGCAGCGCCCGCGGCGATCGCTTCCTTAACCTGTTCAGGCTCAGAGATACCAAAGCCCTGCAGCGGCGGGGCTGCATGGTATTCACGCAGCTTGTCGATCAGATGCTGCAACGGCAGGCTGGCGCGGTTTTCAGCACCGGTCACGCCCGCGCGCGACAGCAGGTAGGTGTAACCCCGTCCGTGTGAAGCGATCTCGCGCAGCAGCTCATCGCTGGCGTTAGGCGGACAGATGAAGATGGGTGCTATGCCATGACGCAGCGCCGCCTGACGGAAGGGCGCGGACTCTTCAACGGGCACATCCGCCACCAGCACCGAATCCACACCCGCCTCTGCACAACGGGCATAGAACTCATCCACACCGTTGGTGAAGACCAGATTGGCGTACATCAGCAATCCAATCGGCAGATCCGGATACTTACGGCGGATAGTGGCCAGCATTTCAAAGCATTGGCTGGTGTTGGTGCCCGCCGCAAAGGCGCGTAACGTCGCATTCTGGATGGTCGGGCCATCTGCAAGGGGATCGGAGAAGGGAATACCCAGCTCCAGTGCATCCGCGCCTCCTTCAACCAGGGCATCAATCACGCGCAGTGAAAGCTCCGGTGACGGATCGCCCAGCGTAACGAAAGGAACGAAAGCCCCTTCGTTATTCGCTGACAGACGCGTAAACAGTTGATTGTAACGTTCCATCAGATTTCTCCCTGCGCTGTCAAAATGTCATGAACGGTGAAAATATCTTTGTCGCCGCGGCCAGAGAGGTTGACCACAATCAATTGCTCTTTTTCCGGCTCAGCCTGAATCATCTTCATCGCGTGCGCCAGGGCGTGGGATGACTCCAGCGCCGGAATGATACCTTCATCGCGACAGAGCTGTTTAAAGGCGGCCAGCGCTTCGTTATCGGTGATGGAGACATATTCCGCACGACCGATGCTGTTCAGGTGCGCATGCTGCGGGCCTACCGACGGGAAGTCGAGGCCGGCAGAGATCGAGTAAGACTCCTCAATCTGGCCATCATGGGTCTGCATCATCGGCGATTTCATACCGAAGTAGATGCCGACGCGACCGTGCTTGAGCGGCGCGCCATGCTCGCCGGTCTCAATGCCGTGGCCCGCAGGCTCTACGCCGATCAGCTTCACGCTGGTCTCATCGATAAAGTCGGCAAACATGCCGATGGCGTTGGAGCCGCCGCCCACACAGGCGAGGATCGCATCGGGCAGACGACCCTCTCTTTCCAGAATCTGCTTTTTAGTCTCTTCGCCAATCATGCGCTGGAACTCACGCACAATCGTCGGGAAGGGATGCGGACCCGCTGCGGTGCCGAGCATATAGTGTGATGTCTCGTAGCTGCCAGACCAGTCGCGCAGTGCTTCATTACAGGCATCTTTCAGCGTGGCGGAGCCGCTGTGCACCGGGATCACTTCTGCGCCCATCAGACGCATACGGAAGACGTTGGGTGACTGACGCTCCACATCTTTTGCGCCCATATAGATGCGGCATTTCATGCCCAGCAGCGCACAGGCCAGCGCTGAAGCTACGCCGTGCTGACCCGCACCGGTTTCGGCAATGATTTCGTTTTTGCCCATGCGTTTGGCTAACAGCGCCTGACCCAGCACCTGGTTGGTCTTGTGCGCGCCACCGTGCAGCAGATCTTCACGCTTAAGATAGAGGCGGGTTTTGGTGCCTTTAGTCAGGTTTTTGCACAGCGTCAGGGCGGTAGGGCGACCCGCATAGTTCTTCAGCAGGTCGGTAAACTCGGCCTGAAACTCAGGATCTTTCTGGGCGTCGACAAACGCCTGTTCCAGCTGGCGCAGGGCTGGCATCAGGATTTGCGGAACATACATTCCGCCAAATTCGCCAAAGTAGGGATTAAGTAACGTCATTTTTTATCTTCCTTTCTCGGGCCCGCCGTTGAGCAGGCCAGGCAAATCAGTAGGCTCGCAGTGTCTGAAACACAGCGGCAATTTTACGGGCATCTTTGATGCCAGGCGCGCTTTCCACGCCAGAGTTGAAGTCCAGTCCGGCACAGCCGAGCTGCGCGGCTTCAACACAGTTATCCGCGCTCAGGCCACCGGCCAGCAGCACGTTGTTGAGCGTCTGCCCCTGCAACAGCGACCAGTCGAAACGCTGTCCGGTTCCGCCGTCGCCATTATCAAACACATAACGGTCAACATGAGGCCAGTCGCGCGCCGGTAAGGTGCCTTCAATGCGCAGCGCCTTCCAGATTTGAATCTCAGCTGGCAGAGCCGCACGCAGTTCAGCTACAAACTCCGGCGTCTCGTTACCATGCAGCTGCACCGCAGAGAGTGAAAGCGCACCGGCTTGCGTGACAATGTCACTTATAGCGGCATTGCGGAACACGCCGACGTAGCGCAGCGGCGCCGCAGCGATAACGGTCTGCGCCGTAGCGGTGTCAATCTGGCGTGGGGAACCTTCCGCGAAGATCAGACCACCATAGATTGCCCCGGCTTCATAGGCGGCGCGCGCATCTTCGGCACGGGTCAGGCCGCACACTTTATTGCTGCCCAGCGTGACCCGACGCACCGCTGCGGTCAGGTCGGCTTCTTCCATCAGTGCAGAACCAATCAGGAAGCCGTTGGCAAAGTGGCTCAGCTCGCGAATATCGGCATAGCTGTTAATGCCTGATTCGCTGATTACCGTGACGCCGTGTGACAGGCGCGGTGCCAGCTGACGCGTGCGGTTAAGATCGATAGAGAGGTCACGCAGATCGCGGTTGTTGATACCCACGACTTTGGCCTGCAGCGCGATAGCCCGCTCCAGTTCCTCTTCATTACTCACTTCAGTCAGAATGCCCATCTTCAGGCTGTGCGCCACGGCGGCCAACTGACGATACTGCTCATCATCCAGCACTGACAGCATCAGCAGAATCGCATCCGCCTGGTAGTAACGGGCCAGATAGATCTGATAAGGGTCGATGATAAAATCTTTGCACAGCACCGGCTGGGTGATGGCCGCGCTGACAATCGGCAGAAAGGCGAAGTCGCCCTGAAAATATTTCTCATCGGTCAGCACAGATACCGCGGAAGCGTAGTGGCGGTAGACCCCGGCAATGGCGGCTGGATCGAAATCCTCGCGAATAATGCCTTTCGAAGGAGAGGCCTTTTTACACTCCAGGATAAACGCGGTTCTTGCACCCTGCAGCGCGTCGTAGAAATGACGGCTGGCAGGTTCAATGCTGTTCTGAAAGGTTGAGAGAGGCTGCTGCTGCTGACGGGCTTCAACCCAAATCGCTTTGTCCTGAACAATTTTTTCTAACACGGTGCCTTTCATGATTATCCTCTTGCTGCCAGTGCGACAACACGCTCATAAGCCTGTCCGCTGCGGATGGCGTTAAGCGCCTGCTGTGCGTTTTCACGCAGATCTTCCTGACCGAATACTTTAAGCAACATCGCCACGTTGACGGCGACGGCCTCCTCATGGGCCTGCTGGCCATTACCCTGGAGTAAAGAGGTCAGAATGTCACGATTTTCTTCCGGCGTGCCGCCCGCCAGCGCCTCTTTGGGATGGAAGCCAAAACCAAAGTCCTCTGGCGAGAGCTGATAGCGCGTAATTTCACCTTCACGCAGTTCGGCCACATGGGTCACGTCGTGCAGCGCCACCTCATCCATTCCGCCACCGTGAACCACCGCCGCGCGCTGATAACCCAGCACTTTCAGCGTCTGGGCAATCGGCATCACCAGTTCCGGGCTGTAAACGCCAATCACTGCCAGTGGCGGGCGTGCCGGGTTGATCAGCGGGCCCAGCACGTTAAACAGCGTACGGGTCTTAAGCTGCTGGCGGACCGGCATCGCGTGGCGAAAACCGGTGTGATACTGCGGCGCAAACAGGAAGCAGACATTCAGATCGTCCAGCGCCTGGCGCGCCCGGTCAGCAGGCATATCGAGATTGATGCCAAATGCGGCCAGCAGATCGGAGGAGCCCGATTTGCTGGAGACGCTGCGGTTGCCGTGCTTCGCCACTTTCAGACCGCAGGTCGCAGCGACAAAGGCGCTGGCAGTCGAGATATTAATGCTGTTACTGCCATCGCCGCCGGTGCCCACAATGTCGGCAAACGCATAATCAGGGCGGGGAAAAGGTTTGGCATCTTCCAGCAGTGCGGTGGCGGCTCCGGCGATCTCTTCCGGCGTTTCACCGCGCACTTTCATGGCGATCAGCGCGGCAGCGAGCTGCGTTGGCTCCAGCTGTC
This sequence comes from Pantoea sp. BJFS-204, assembly GCF_049310725.1. Taxonomy (NCBI): domain Bacteria; kingdom Pseudomonadati; phylum Pseudomonadota; class Gammaproteobacteria; order Enterobacterales; family Erwiniaceae; genus Pantoea; species Pantoea sp. BJFS-204. The sequence goes on from NZ_JBMOWE010000001.1 coordinate 922,388, forward strand.
CGGTAATGATGGCGCTGAACAGCTGATGACTCTCAGCCTGATTCAGCGTCTGCGCCTGGTAAAGTTTTTCCAGTGTCTGTTGCATGTTTATTCTCCCTGTTACTTCGCCAGCGCCCAGGCCAGCGTCTGCTCAAGCAGGCGCGCGCCCTGAGAAGTCAAAATCGATTCAGGATGGAACTGAAACCCGCATACGCGATCGGTTTCATGGCGAACGGCCATCACCATCCCGTTGTAACTGGCGTTCACCGTCAGCTCTTCCGGCGTGTTGCTGCCCACCAGCGAGTGATAGCGCGCCACCGGCAGCGGATTGCTCAGACCGGCAAACATCGCCTCGCCGTCATGGTCGATTGAAGAGGCTTTGCCGTGCAGGATCTCGCCTGCCTGGCCCACATGGCCGCCATAGGCTTCGACAATCGCCTGGTGACCCAGACAGATACCGATAATTGGCAGACGACCACGCAGCACCCGCAGCAGCTCCGGCATACAGCCAGCATCTTTTGGCGCGCCGGGACCTGGAGAGAGCATCAGCACCGGGTTCTCCATCCGCTGCAGCTGTTCAATAAGCAGTTCGGCGGGCAGGTTGTTGCGGTAAATCACCACGTTGTGACCAAAGGTCCGCAGCTGATCAACCAGGTTATAGGTAAAAGAGTCGATGTTATCGAGCAGCAGAATATCGGCCATCAGAAGATCTCCTTGCAGTGATGGGCAGTCGCGATAGCGCGCAGTACGGCGCGCGCTTTGTTGCGGCTTTCATCAGCTTCAGCCTGCGGATTAGAATCCAGCACCACACCAGCGCCCGCCTGAACGGTGGCGACGCCATCTTCTACATAGGCGGAGCGGATAACGATACAGGTATCGAGATCGCCCTGGGCGGTGAAGTAGCCCACCGCGCCGCCGTAGCTGCCGCGACGGGTGCGTTCAGCCCCGGCAATCAACTGCATGGCGCGAACTTTTGGTGCTCCGCTCAGCGTGCCCATGTTCATACAGGCACGATAAGCGTGCAGCACATCGAGATCCGCGCGCAGCGTACCCACCACGCGGGAAACCAGATGCATCACAAACGAGTAGCGGTCGACTTTGGTCAGGTCAGCCACGTAACGGCTGCCGGGCACGCAGATACGCGCCAGATCGTTACGCGCCAGATCCACCAGCATCAGATGCTCAGCCAGCTCTTTATGGTCGGTACGCATCTCCAGCTCAATGCGGCTGTCGAGATCGCGGTCCAGTGAGCCATCAGCATGGCGGCCACGCGGGCGGGTACCGGCAATCGGGTAGATCTCAATCTGACGGGAGGTGGCGTCATACTTCAGCGAACTCTCCGGCGACGCGCCAAACAATGAGAAATCCTGATCCTGCATGAAAAACATGTAGGGGCTGGGATTGCTGTTTTTCAGTGTCTCATAAGCAGCCAGCGGCGACGGGCACGGCAGCGAGAAGCGACGTGACGGCACGACCTGGAAAATTTCGCCGATGCGAACCGCCTGTTGAAGTGTGCGTACTACGTCGCAATACTCTTCATCACTCTGGCTGGTGGTCAGCGTCATCTGTTCTACCGGCTGGACCGGCAGAGCCGGTGCCGGTTGCAGCATCTGGCCGTGCAACTGCTCGATGCGGCGCTGCAGGCGCTGGAACTCGCTGGTGGATGGGCAGAACAGGCTGGCCTGCAGACGCGCACTGCGGGTCTGGTGATCGATCACCAGTAAGGTTTCTGCCAGGTAAAAACAGTAGTCGGGGCAGCGTTGCTGATTATCCAGCTCCGGCAGGGTTTCAAAACCGGCAACCAGATCATAAGCAAACAGGCCACCCAGCAGTACGGCTTCGCGCTCATCGGCAGGGGAGTTGACCAGTTGTGGAATCAGACGCAAAGCATCAAACACCGACAGGGCCTTGAGGCGGGAATCTTCATCCTGCTGATGGTCGGTGCTTTGCGGAAAAGTCAGCTCGCGTCCATCGGGACGAACCTGATTGCTGACCGACGCAGGCAGGGCCTCATCCAGCAGCGGCAGCAGGGCGCGGCCATTTTCTGACAACGCCTGAACGGTGACATTGTTGCCCATTGCGCTGACGCGCAGCGCGCTGTCGACAATCAGCAGGCTTTTTAAGTTGCGCTTGCTGTCGATGTCAGCGGATTCAAGCAGCAGGGTTGCCGGACGTGCGCCGCACAGCTGGTGAAACACTGCGGCCGGATCTTCGCGGTAGGGTGCGGTGCCGGTAATCAACTTCACTGTAGGTTTCGCATTTGGCATGATGATTTCTCTGAATTTCGCTCAAAAAAAAGCCCGCTCGGTGGCGGGCTCAGGTATTAGCACAGCGTTTACGCAAAGTGTGCACGACCCTGTCGCCCGTTTTCGGGAACATCGCGCCAACCGTTTAAATGCGTGATTACAACAGCCATGATTGAATACCCGTTACGTGTGAACTTGTGTACTAGTTAACGGGTTCAGAGCGGAAATGTCAATACACTTTTTCACTGACCGTGAAAATCGTTATCATGCTGGCCGGTTTAGTTTTTGCAGGAGTTCTCTTGAGCGATATCGCCCGTTTCCCGGTTTATGATTTACACAGCCACACGCGTGCCTCCGATGGCTTACTGACGCCAGCCGCCCTGGTGCAGCGAGCGGTTGAGATGCGCGTCGGCGTACTGGCGATCACCGATCACGACAGCGTTGCAGGGGTTGATGAAGCGCAGCAAACGGCAATCGATTACGATTTACCGATAAAAGTGCTGGCGGGCGCAGAAATCTCCACCCTGTGGGAAAACCATGAGATTCACATCGTGGGACTGAACATTGATATCCGCCATCCGGCGATGGTGGCATTTCTGGCCGGACAACATGCCTGTCGGCAAGCACGTGCAGAAGAGATTGGTGAGCGACTGGCGAAGGCACGTATCCCGGATGCGCTGGCGGGAGCCACGCAACTGGCTGATGGCGGCATCATTACCCGCGGTCACTTTGCCCGCTTCCTGATTGAGCAGGGTAAAGCAGAGAATATGGCGCAGGTGTTCAAAAATTATCTGGCGCGTGGCAAAACCGGTTACGTGCCGCCACAATGGTGTACAATTAAACAAGCTATTGATGCTATTCATCATTCTGGTGGCTGCGCCGTGCTGGCGCATCCTGGCCGTTACGGTTTATCGGCAAAGTGGCTCAAACGGCTCGTCGCCCATTTCCGCGAAGCGGGCGGCGATGCGATGGAAGTCGCGCAGTGCCAGCAGCCGCCTAATGAGCGCACGACGCTGGCGCAATACGCCAGAGATAATGAACTGGCCGCATCACAAGGTTCTGATTTTCATCAACCCTGTCCGTGGATTGAACTGGGCCGCAAACTCTGGCTGCCCGCGGCGGTTGAGCCGGTCTGGGAACGCTTCCCGGATCTGGCTCCCAGACTGGCAATCACGGAAAGGTGACACGAGGTTTCTATGAGTCAATTGTTTCATATTCATCCGGACAACCCACAGCCCCGCCTGATTAATCAGGCGGTTGACTACCTGAACAAAGGCAGCGTCATTGTTTATCCAACCGATTCCGGCTATGCGCTGGGCTGTCGGCTGGAGGAGAAGGGCGCGATGGAGCGTATCTGTCGTATCCGTCAGCTCGACGGGCACCACAACTTTACCCTGATGTGCCGGGATCTCTCTGAGCTGTCGGTCTATTCGCAGGTGGGCAACTCAGCGTTTCGCCTGCTGAAAAACAACACGCCAGGCAACTACACCTTTATTCTCAAGGCGACCAAAGAGGTGCCGCGCCGCCTGATGAATGAAAAACGTAAGACCATTGGTCTGCGCGTGCCCTCTAATCCCGTGGCGCTGGCGCTGCTGGAAGCACTGAATCAGCCGATGATGTCGACCTCATTAATTCTGCCGGGCAACGATTTCACCGAGTCCGATCCGGAAGAGATCCAGCACAGCATCGGCAAGCTGGTCGATCTGATTATCGACGGCGGCACGCTGGGCCAGCAGCCGACCACGGTGGTCGATCTGACCACCGATGCGCCGGAAATTGTGCGTGAAGGGGTGGGCGATACCCGCCCGTTCCTGTAAGCCCTCAGGCTCAGGCACCGCGTGTCGGTGTCTGGGCCAGATTCGACTCTAACCAGCTTTTGAACTGGCCGTAAGGAATATAAAGTGACACATCTTTAAGGATCACTTTGTTATTACGCCCATTTTTAATCGAGTCAGAATAGCCAACAATCACGCCGCCCAGCGTATCATCACGGTTATAAACGCCGCCGCCCGACATCCCCTGAACAACACCTGCATTGGAGGCCATGGCTATACAGGGACTTTTATTCCAGTTATTCCGAATAGCCGTACGCGCTAAATTAACTCCGGTCGATTCAACCGGCATCGCTGAAATAAAACTGTAGCCATACATTTTAACCGGATCGCCGATGTCGCTGCTGCGGAACTTAGTCAGCGTGCTGGCGTCATTCTTGTGATAAATAATCGCAAGGTCGCAATAAGGGTGATAAGACTTGACGCGCTGCACGGCAGTTTTGGCAACGTGCGCAGCTGTCAGGCTATATTCAGGCGTCAGAGGAATGCTGGTGCCCAGTGTGCCGAGACCGAGGATCGTCGGAATGCCAGTCACGCTCATATCTACGTGCTGCATCGCCGTACGACTGTACTCAGTGTGGCCCACAGAACACCCGCTCAGCACCAGTGCAGCAAGCACCGGGCACAGCAACAGGTTTTTCATGATGGGTTTCTTTATTCAGGCATGTCGGGAAATCCCTGGTGAAGATTTTTGACATGCAAGCAAGGTTCATCACTGAACCGTATTAACGCAACAACTCCGGATGCGCCGGTTTATTGGATTAATCTAAAAATACTATTTTTATAAACGAATAACAAAAGCCGGACTTCATTGTTGCAAGACCCCTCTGTCGTGAGTCCTGCTTTTTATTGTGCTACAGGAATAAAGTATATCAGCTTAATAGTGTCGTACAATTTATTAAAGCTAATAAGAATCAAATGTCCTTGAAAATAAGGCCTTAAATAAATCTGCGTTAGAAAAAGTCTGGGTTTTTTGTATTTACCGAGCGGTTATAATGGATTAAGTCATTAAAACAGTTGTTTGTGCTAACTTTAATGTTTTTTTAAGAAGAATAAAAGCAAGGGAAAACCAGCGAAAGTGTAAGATAGTGTTAAGGTTTTTATCACCAGAACATTACGTTGATGAAACTAAAGTGGTTAGAAAATTTAATTTTCATCAGCTATAAAGTTTTTAATACATGCATTTTATTAATCTTAATCCTGTCAGATGCACGGGGATTATTTAAATCAGCGTCAGATATTATCAGATCTAAAACTATCAGAGGCTGACCCTTCTTAATTCGCTTCAGACCCACTCATAAAGCGCGTTACTTCAGGGGTAAATGCCTGTATAATGGGGCCGAATTAATAGGTTAACCTGTTGATTCAGAAAGAATTATCACCCTACCGTGACGCCTGGGAAGGCGACAAAGAGGAAGCTCAATGAGCGAAAAGTTACAGAAAGTCTTAGCGCGTGCCGGTCATGGCTCGCGTCGTGAAATCGAATCAATGATTGCCGCTGGCCGTGTCAGCGTCGACGGCAAGATCGCCACCCTGGGCGACCGCGTTGAAAGCAGCAAATCTCTGAAAATCCGTATTGATGGCCATCTGGTCTCGATTGCTGAATCAGCAACCGAAGTTTGCCGCGTGCTGGCTTACTACAAACCAGAAGGTGAACTCTGTACCCGCAGCGATCCTGAAGGGCGCCCAACGGTATTTGACCGTCTGCCTCGTCTGCGCGGTTCACGCTGGATTGCCGTTGGCCGTCTGGATGTGAACACCTGTGGTCTGATGCTCTTCACCACTGACGGTGAACTGGCGAACCGCCTGATGCATCCGAGCCGTGAAGTGGAACGTGAATATGCGGTGCGCGTCTTTGGTCAGGTCGACGATGATAAAATTCGTCAGCTGAGCAAGGGCGTTCAGCTGGAAGATGGCCCGGCTGCCTTTAAAACCCTGAAATTTGGCGGTGGAGAAGGGATCAACCAGTGGTACAACGTGACCCTGACCGAAGGACGCAACCGTGAAGTGCGTCGTTTATGGGAAGCGGTCGGCGTGCAGGTCAGTCGTCTGATGCGTGTTCGCTACGGCGATATCACCTTACCAAAAGGCCTGCCACGCGGTGGCTGGACCGAACTGGATCTGCCTGCGGTTAACTACCTGCGTAATCTGGTGGAGATGGATGATGAAACGGTTACCAAACTGGTGGTCGAAAAAGATCGTCGTCGCACCAAAGCGAACCAGATTCGTCGTGCCGTGAAACGTCACAGTAAAGTGAGCAGCACCCCACGTGCACCACGCCGCAATCCGGGCAGCAAACGTAACTCCGGTTAATCACGTTGCCCGATCGCTAAAAACGCAGCCCCAGGGCTGCGTTTTCTTTTTCTGTTACCAGTCAATTCCCTGCTGAGCCTGTATCCCGGCATCAAAAGCGTGCTTAACCGGCCGCATCTCAGTCACCGTATCCGCCATCTCAGTCAGGCTGCGATGACAGCCACGTCCGGTAATGATGACGCTCTGATGCGCCGGGCGCTGTTGCAGGGCCACTATCAGCTCTTCCAGTGGCAGATAATCCATGCTGACCATATAGGTGATTTCGTCGAGCACCACCAGATCCAGCTGCTCATCGGCCAGCATCCGTTTTGCATGCTGCCACACCGCCAGACAGGCAGCGGTATCCGTTTCGCGGTTCTGCGTATCCCAGGTAAAGCCGGTTGCCATCACCTGAAATTCAACACCGTGCTGTTCCAGCAGGTTTCGCTCGCCATTCGGCCAGTCACCTTTAATGAACTGGATAGCCGCCACGCGTTTGCCATGACCGGTGGCGCGGAGTGCGGTGCCAAAGGCCGCAGTCGTTTTGCCTTTGCCATTGCCGGTAAAGACCATCAGGATGCCACGAACCTCCGTGGCTGCAGCAATACGCGCATCTACCTGTTCTTTTAACCGCTGCTGACGCTGTTGATGACGATCGTCAGCCATTATTCAGCGGCTCCCGGTTTTCTGCCTGGCTGGGCATCAAAGCTGATCCCGGTTTTGCGACGGCTGTCATCACCCATCAGATAAAGGTAGAGCGGCATCAAATCGGCAGGGGTTTTCAGCTTATTGGCATCTTCCTGCGGGAACGCGCTGGCACGCATTTTGGTTCGCGTTCCGCCCGGATTAATACAGTTCACCCGCAATGCCTGCGTTTTATACTCATCAGCCAGTACCTGCATCATGCCTTCGGTAGCAAATTTAGAGACGGCGTAAGCCCCCCAGCCCGCGCGACCGGTACGGCCCACGCTGGAGGTGGTAAACACCAGTGAACCGGCATCTGATTTTAACAGCAGCGGCAACAGCGCCTGCGTCAGGAAGAAGGTGGCGTCCAGGTTGATGTTCATCACCTGCTGCCAGACCTGTGGGTCGAGCTCAGCCAGCGGCACAATCTCACCGAGGATACCGGCGTTATGCAGCACGCCGTCAAGACGCGGAAACTGCTGTGCCAGCTGTTCTGCCACCTGCTGGCAACGTTCCGGTGTCGCTTCGGCCAGATCGAACACCACAGTGTGAGCAGGACAGAGATTGAGTTGATTGATCGCCTGTTCGACCTGCTGAAGCTTCTCAGGGTTACGGCCCATCAGGATAACTTCCGCGCCATAGCGGGCATAAGTCAGCGCCGCTTCCCGGCCAATGCCATCTGAAGCGCCAGTGACCAGGATAATGCGATGATTGAGCAGGTCGCTTTTCGGTTGATAATGCACAGCGGGGTCCTCCAGCGAAAACAGCATGATTCCGCTTTATGCCTGAATTTACGAATGGGCGCAATCGCCAACCCACCCATTCTGTGCCAGCTGCTGGCATTTCAGGCGACGAAGCGGGGCAAAACGGCTAAACTGGCGAACTGTTTTTGATTCTCTGTTTACTAAGGCGACCTATGGATTTTATTTCAACGTATGGACTGTTTTTAGCGAAAGTGGTGACACTGGTGGTTGCCGTCGCTGTGATTGTCATGATTGTGATGAATGCCGCGTTACGCAAACGGGCACAAAACGGTCAGCTTCGACTGACTCATCTGGATGATGACTATCAACAGATGAAAGAGGATTTGCAGCTGGCAAAAATGAAGCCTCAGGCACAGAAAGTCTGGCTGAAAAATCATAAGAAAAGTGAAAAGCTGAAAGCCAAAGCGGAAAAGCAGGCGGCGAAGCAGGGGCAGACAGACAGTACGAAGCCCACGCTCTATGTGCTCGATTTCAAAGGCAGCATGGACGCCCATGAGGTGACCTCACTGCGCGAAGAGATTTCAGCCGTGCTGGCCGTCAAGCAGCCTGGCGATGAAGTGCTGCTGCGTCTTGAAAGCCCTGGCGGCGTGGTTCATGGCTATGGCCTGGCAGCCTCGCAGCTGCAGCGTCTGCGCGATCAGGGTCTGCGCATCACGGCGGCCGTGGATAAAGTGGCGGCCAGCGGCGGTTACATGATGGCCTGCGTAGCCGATCGTATTGTGGCGGCACCTTTCTCGATTATTGGCTCCATCGGCGTGGTCGCGCAGATCCCCAATTTCAACCGCTTGCTGAAACGGAACGATATTGATATTGAGCTGCATACCGCCGGACAGTACAAGCGCACGCTGACGCTGTTTGGTGAAAACACCGAAGAGGGACGTGAGAAATTCCAGGAAGATCTCGACGAAACGCACCTGCTGTTCAAGCAGTTTGTCCACCAGATGCGCCCGTCACTCGACATCGATCAGGTGGCAACCGGTGAACACTGGTATGGCCGCCAGGCGCTGGACCTCGGCCTGGTTGACGAAATCGGCACCAGCGATGATCTGATCATCCGTCAGATGGATAAGTTCAGCGTGCTCGGCGTGCATTATGCCCGCCGCCGTAAGGTGATGGATCGCTTTACGCAAAGCGCCGGCTCGGTGGCAGAGCGGCTGCTGCTGAAACTCTGGCAGCGCGGCGAAAAGCCACTGCTCTGATGATGCGAAACCCGGCCTGCGCCGGGTTTTTTCATTCCAGGTGGTAGAGCGGCGACAGCACCACGGCAAGGTGTTTGAACACGTTAAACACCGCCGTGGTTTTAGCCGTCGGCACTCCATCGGCATCGAGAAAAAACGGTCCGCGAAATACCAGCACATCTCCCTGCTGAATCACCTCATCCGCCTGCATTCCCGCTAAATAATCATCATGTTCTTTGATCAGCGCATTGGCCTTTTCCAGCAACGCCTGGCGGGAAATAGCCTGAGTTGAACTCTGCATTTATTCACTCCTGTTTGACAGTACTCCAATCCTTTCTATATTACTGGCGAGTCACAGGGTGTGACAAATCGGTGTAATCGATGAAAACCTGGCGTAAGTCCGGGCTGAGTGCTAATTAAGTTGCGTAACAGATTTTATCAGGTAGAGTGTGGGCGATTCCGATTTCAGGGATTTTGCACCAGGATGTGCGATGAGTTCAGATAGAAAAAGCACTCTTTATCATGCAGTTGCATAACGCCACATCATCTGATCTGAGATTGACCCCTCCGCCTTGAAATGTTAAACAGGCGCAGCAATATTGAACCCATTGGGTTTTTGGGCATCCAATCCTCTCCCGTTAAGCAGGATGTTTTCATTAGGTAAAGGTAAATATGGGTAAAGCACTCGTTATTGTTGAGTCCCCGGCAAAGGCTAAAACAATCAATAAATACCTGGGTAGTGATTACGTGGTTAAATCCAGCGTGGGTCATATCCGGGATCTGCCGACCAGTGGTTCAACCGCGAAGAAAAGTGCTGACGCCTCGACAGATAAGAAAGTCAAAGACGCTTCGACTGACAAGAAAGTCAAAAAAGTTAAAAAAGATGAGAAGGCCGCACTCGTCAGCCGCATGGGTGTTGACCCCTATCACGGCTGGGAAGCGGACTATCAGATTCTGCCCGGCAAAGAGAAAGTGGTTGCCGAACTGAAGGCGTTAGCCGCCAATGCTGACCACATCTATCTCGCAACCGACCTTGACCGCGAAGGGGAAGCCATTGCCTGGCACCTGCGGGAAGTGATTGGTGGTGATGACTCGCGCTTCAGTCGCGTCGTGTTTAACGAAATAACCAAGAATGCAATTCGTCAGGCGTTTGAAAAGCCGGGCGAACTGAATATTGATCGGGTAAATGCTCAGCAGGCGCGTCGCTTTATGGACCGCGTGGTGGGCTACATGGTCTCGCCACTGCTGTGGAAAAAGATCGCCCGTGGTCTCTCTGCCGGACGTGTGCAATCCGTTGCCGTTCGCCTGGTGGTGGAACGTGAACGTGAGATTAAAGCTTTTGTTCCCGAAGAGTACTGGGAAGTTAATGCCGCGCTGACCACGCCGAAAGGCGATGAGCTGTCGATGGACGTGACGCACAAAGGCGATAAAGCCTTCCGTCCGGTCAACCGCGACGAGACGTATGCCGCCGTCGCGCTGCTGGAAAAAGCGCGCTATGAGATCGTGGATCGTGAAGATAAGCCGACCAGCAGCAAGCCGGGCGCGCCTTATATCACCTCGACACTGCAGCAGGCTGCCAGCACCCGTCTCGGCTTTGGCGTCAAGAAGACCATGATGATGGCTCAGCGGCTGTATGAAGCGGGCCACATTACTTATATGCGTACCGATTCGACCAACCTGAGTCAGGATGCGGTCGCCATGGCGCGTGGCTATATCGAAAGCAATTTCGGTAAAAAGTATCTGCCTGAAAACGCCATAACTTACGCCAGCAAAGAGAACTCCCAGGAAGCGCACGAAGCGATTCGTCCTTCTGATGTGGAAGTGGTGGCGGAAAAGCTGAAAGATATGGAAGCGGATGCGCAGAAACTCTATCAGCTGATCTGGCGTCAGTTTGTTGCCTGTCAGATGACACCAGCAAAATATGACTCCAGCACCATTACTGCCGCCGCCGGTGATTTCCGGCTCAAAGCGAAAGGCCGTATTCTGCGTTTCGACGGCTGGACCAAAGTGATGCCTGCGCTGCGTAAGAATGATGAAGATCGTACGCTGCCTGCGGTAAGCGTGGGTGATGTTCTGGACCTGCAACAACTGCTACCCGGTCAGCACTTCACCAAGCCACCGGCGCGCTTCAGCGAAGCGTCACTGGTGCGCGAGCTGGAGAAGCGCGGAATTGGTCGTCCATCCACCTACGCCGCCATTACCTCGACGATTCAGGATCGTGGCTACGTACGGGTTGAAAACCGCCGTTTTTATGCGGAAAAAATGGGTGAAATCGTCACCGATCGCCTGGAAGAGAACTTCCGCGAACTGATGAATTATGATTTCACCGCCCGCATGGAGAGCAACCTTGATCAGGTTGCCAATAACCAGGCGCAATGGAAAGCGGTACTCGACCACTTCTTCACCGATTTTACCCAGCAGCTTGAACTGGCTGAGAAAGATCCTGAAGAGGGCGGAATGCAGCCGAATCAGATGGTGCTGACCTCGATTGACTGTCCGACCTGTAGCCGTCCGATGGGGATTCGAACTGCCAGTACCGGCGTCTTCCTGGGCTGTTCCGGCTATGCGCTGCCGCCTAAAGAGCGCTGCAAACAGACCATCAACCTGATCCCGGAAAATGAAGTTCTCAATATTCTGGAAGGGGATGATGCTGAAACCAACGCCCTGCGTGCCCGTCGTCGCTGCCAGAAGTGTGGCACGGCCATGGACAGCTACCTGATCGATAACGAACGTAAACTGCATGTCTGTGGTAATAACCCGGAGTGTGATGGTTACGAGATTGAGAAGGGCGAATTCCGCATCAAAGGCTATGACGGCCCGGTGGTGGAGTGCGAGAAGTGTGGTTCGGAGATGCACCTGAAGATGGGACGCTTTGGTAAGTACATGGCGTGTACCAATGAAGAGTGCAAAAACACCCGCAAGATCCTGCGTAGTGGTGAAGTTGCTCCGCCGAAAGAGGATCCGGTTCCGCTGCCAGAGCTGGCGTGTGAGAAGTCAGATGCTTACTTCGTGTTGCGTGACGGTGCGGCGGGCGTCTTCCTCGCGGCCAACACCTTCCCGAAATCACGCGAGACGCGTGCGCCGCTGGTGGAAGAGCTTCAGCGCTTCAAAGATCGTCTGCCTGAGAAGCTGAAATATCTGGCCGACGCGCCAGTAGCCGATCCGGAAGGCAACAAAACGCTGGTGCGGTTCAGCCGCAAGACCAAACAGCAGTATGTCTCCTCAGAAAAAGAGGGCAAGGCAACCGGCTGGTCCGCCTTCTATATAGATGGCAAATGGCAGGAAGCGAAAAAGTAATCCCTGAAGGCCAGCGCTCGCTGGCCTTTTTTCTGCCGACAGGGTCTATGCTTAGTGAATCCTGTAGCAGTGAATAAGCTCAGTGCGCAGGGAACCGGGGCAGAAGAGGAAAGCGTCCCGCGCCATGGATGGCGCGGGCCGAGCGACCAGGGATTGGCTTGAGCGACTTTCCGATCTGCCCCGGTTCTATGCGCAAGACAGGTCTCAAAGCAGGCCAGACCCGACTCTGTCATCATACTCAGGCCAGCGCTCGCTGGCCTTTTTCTGAGCCTTATATCAATCCGTTCTACTCTCTCACTTAAACTGATATAGTTGTTATAGCATTTCCGACCTTTCCTGATGCATAGCATCTTTTTACCCTCGCGACTATACGTCAACCGGGGATGCGACTCTGTAACTTACCGGGATGGAATAGATATGAAATTACAGCAGTTGCGCTATATCGTTGAAGTGGTCAATCACAATCTCAACGTCTCTTCGACGGCGGAAGGTCTCTACACCTCTCAACCCGGCATCAGTAAACAGGTGCGTATGCTGGAAGATGAACTGGGCGTGCAAATCTTTGCCCGCAGCGGTAAACATCTCACCCAGGTCACGCCTGCAGGGGAAGAGATCATCCGTATAGCGCGAGAAGTTCTCTCTAAAGTGGATGCGATTAAATCAGTAGCCGGTGAACACACCTGGCCTGATAAAGGCTCGCTCTATGTCGCAACCACGCACACCCAGGCTCGCTACGCGCTGCCTGGGGTGATCAAAGGATTTATTGAGCGCTATCCTCGCGTCTCTTTGCATATGCATCAGGGTTCTCCAACCCAGATCGCCGAAGCCGTCTCCAAAGGTAATGCGGATTTTGCCATCGCCACCGAAGCCCTGCATCTCTATGACGATTTAATCATGCTGCCGTGCTACCACTGGAATCGGGCGATTGTGGTGACTGCCGACCATCCGCTGGCCGGAAAAGGTCAGGTCACCATTGAGGAGCTGGCCGAATATCCGCTGGTAACCTACACCTTTGGCTTTACCGGGCGTTCAGAACTGGATACGGCCTTCAATCGTGCAGGTTTAACGCCACGCATCGTCTTTACCGCGACCGACGCCGACGTGATCAAAACCTATGTCCGCTTAGGTCTGGGGGTTGGCGTCATCGCCAGCATGGCGGTGGATCCGGTAGCCGATCCTGACCTGATTCGCATTGAAGCCGCCGATATCTTTACCAACAGCACCACTAAGATTGGTTTCCGCCGCAGCACCTTCCTGCGTAGCTATATGTATGATTTTATCCAACGTTTTGCGCCACACCTGACGCGCGATGTGGTAGATACCGCGGTTGCGCTGCGCTCCAATGAAGACATTGAGGCGATGTTTAAAGATATCAAACTGCCGTTTAAATAGAATTTAACCTCCCCGCGTAAACATAAGGCTGCCTGGTGCAGCCTTTTCTGTCTCCAGGCTTTAGCGCCAAATGAGAATCAAAAGTTTTTATGATTTTTTTGTAAATGAAACATTGATCACATGTTTCTCCATCGGTCTTTCTTAAATGCGAATTACAACACATTTTTAACTATGTTACTTTGCGGCTTGCCAGGATTATTCCCATACTCCAGTTAAGAGCTGATGTGGGAAGCCAGTAAACATAAGGTTCTTAAGTTGTCTCTATAGTTTTAAGTGGATCTGTTTTTAAATTAACTCAAATTTTTAAGCGGGTCTTTTAATTAAATATTGGTTCCGGGATTAATGATTTCTTACGTTACTTAAGCTCATTGATTAATACCGTTAATCGTTTTACTCAATAAAAATAACTGGATTTTTGGCCTTAACGCGTTTAGGATTCCTCCTAAATCTTAATCGATGTTATCAATCATTTTGTTGAGAGTGATTATCAAAAACTATGAATACACGACTGACTGTACAACCGGGTTTCCCGGCAAAAAGCACCAAGGTTGAGCGTACCGGCAACACTCGTCGCAAAGCCTGGTTAACCGTATTCGCTGCCTCTGCGCTGTTTTGGGTAGTTGTCGCGTTAATGATTTGGCGTATCTGGGGCTAAAGCCATGTGGGCAAATACACTCAGCCATAAACGTTCCCTGACCTCGGGTCAGCACAAGACGGTCTCCTGTAAAGGAAAAGAACCCCTTGCAAAGGACGAAAAAGTGTCTATCCCCGATTCATGGGATTTGAGTGATAACCAGAGACTTTTTATTGAGTCATTTCTGGACCCTAAAAACAAATAACGTTGTCAGACCATTTAATAGTCACTGTTCTTTATAGCCGGATTTTCCGGTGGGCGTTTAAATGCCCTTCACCACATCCTGTACGACCAAAGGGTGTCGCCTCTTTCTATAAGGTGACCGCAAAAACTTTTACGCCCGATTCCGGCGAAGGAGTGAACCAAATGAATATTATTAAAATGTCCTGGCTCAGCGCGTATGCATTCTCCTTTGCGTTCTGGTCTGCGGCGGTGTGGATAACCCTGTAATTTGAATTAAAATCACCTTTTCATGATGCCTCGTGACTTCACGGGGCATTTTCGTTTGCGATCGATTGTAGCAATTTGTGTTGTAATCAAAACGTTAACGAAATTGTGGTCTATCTTTAACATAAACCTTTGTCTCTCTGAGGTTTAAAGACCATGAATGAAAGGAGGAGCTATGTCGTCTACCCTACGCGAGCAGAGTCAGGAAGTACTGCAGGTCGACACCAAAAAATATCACATCTTCAGTCTTCCCCATGCTGCTCAACACCTTGGCAATATCGATCGCCTGCCAAAATCCCTCAAGGTCCTGCTGGAAAATTTACTGCGCTATCAGGATGGTGACTCTGTTACGACGGAGGACATCCAGGCGCTGGTTGACTGGCAAAAAGATGCCCACGCCGATCGTGAAATTGCCTACCGGCCAGCCCGTGTATTAATGCAGGACTTTACTGGCGTGCCTGCGGTAGTCGACCTTGCTGCGATGCGAGAAGCAGTGAATCGGCTAGGCGGCGATGTGGCGAAAGTCAATCCGCTGTCACCGGTTGATCTGGTTATCGACCACTCGGTGACTGTCGACCATTTTGGCAATGATGACGCCTTTGAAGAGAACGTCCGGCTGGAGATGGAGCGAAACCATGAGCGCTACGTCTTTCTCCGCTGGGGCCAGAAGGCGTTTGATAAATTCCGCGTGGTGCCGCCGGGCACCGGTATTTGCCATCAGGTGAACCTGGAATATCTCGGCAAGGCGATCTGGCATGAAACCGTGAATGGTGAAGAGTACGCCTGGCCCGATACCCTGGTCGGTACGGACTCTCACACCACCATGATCAACGCGCTTGGCGTGCTGGGGTGGGGAGTAGGGGGAATCGAAGCCGAAGCCGCCATGCTCGGTCAGCCTGTCTCAATGCTTATCCCGGATGTGGTGGGTTTCAAACTTACCGGCAAACTGCGGGCGGGTATTACGGCAACCGACCTTGTGTTGACCGTCACCCAGATGCTGCGTAAGCATGGCGTCGTCGGTAAATTCGTTGAGTTTTATGGTGATGGCCTGGCCGATTTGCCGCTGGCAGACCGCGCAACCATCGCCAATATGGCACCGGAATATGGCGCGACCTGCGGATTCTTCCCGGTTGATGACGTCACGCTGAGCTACATGACCCTGACCGGACGCGATGCCGAGCAGGTAGCGTTAGTGGAAGCCTATGCCAAAGCGCAGGGGCTGTGGCGCAATCCTGGCGATGAGCCGCGTTTTACCAGCACACTGGCGCTGGATATGAACGAGGTGGAATCGAGTCTCGCAGGACCAAAACGTCCGCAGGATCGGGTGTCGCTGGGCGATGTGCCCGCCGCGTTTGATGCCAGCAATGAGCTGGAAGTGAATCAGGCGCAGAAACCCCATAAAAACGTTGAGTATACCGACAGTGATACCGGGCTGACGCATAAGCTGACCGATGGGGCGGTGGTGATCAGTGCGATTACCTCCTGTACTAACACTTCCAACCCCAGCGTCTTAATGGCGGCCGGTTTACTGGCGAAGAAAGCGGTCGAGCGGGGTCTGAAACGTCAGCCGTGGGTCAAAGCCTCGCTGGCACCCGGTTCTAAAGTGGTTTCAGACTACCTGGCCGTCGCGCAACTGACCTCTTATCTCGACGAGCTGGGCTTTAATCTGGTTGGTTATGGCTGCACCACCTGTATCGGTAACTCCGGCCCGCTGAAAGATGAAATCGAGTCTGCGATCAAAGCAGGCGACCTTACGGTGGGTGCTGTGCTGTCCGGCAACCGCAACTTTGAAGGCCGTATTCATCCGCTGATTAAAACCAACTGGCTGGCGTCGCCGCCGCTGGTGGTGGCCTATGCGCTGGCGGGTAACATGAAGATCAACCTGCAGACCGAGCCGCTGGGCCACGATCGTCAGGGCCAGCCGGTCTACCTGAAAGATATCTGGCCTTCGCCGGAAGAGATCGCTACGGCCGTGCAGCAGGTCACCAGCGACATGTTCCATAAAGAGTACGCTGAAGTCTTCGACGGTACGCCAGAGTGGCAGGAGATTAAGGTGAGTGAAGCCGCGACTTACGACTGGGATGAGGGATCGACTTATATTCGTCTGTCGCCTTTCTTTGACGATATGGAGAAAGAGCCTAAGCCGGTGCAGGATATTCGCGGTGCGCGGGTGCTGGCCATGCTGGGCGACTCGGTCACCACTGACCATATCTCACCGGCGGGCAGCATTAAAGCGGAAAGTCCGGCCGGACGGTATCTGCTGTCACACGGCGTGGAGCGTACAGACTTTAACTCCTATGGTTCGCGTCGCGGTAACCATGAAGTGATGATGCGCGGCACGTTCGCCAACATCCGTATCCGCAATGAAATGGTGCCCGGCGTGGAGGGCGGTTATACCCGACACTACCCAAGTGGCGAACAGCTGGCCATCTATGATGCGGCAATGAAATATCAGGCGGAAGGCGTGCCGCTGGCGGTCATCGCGGGTCTTGAGTATGGCTCTGGTTCAAGTCGCGACTGGGCGGCGAAAGGACCACGTCTGCAGGGGGTCAGGGTAGTAATTGCGGAATCTTTTGAGCGTATTCACCGCTCAAACCTGATTGGGATGGGCATTCTGCCACTGGAGTTTCCGCAGGGCGTGACCCGCAAAAGCCTGGGGCTAACCGGTGAGGAGCGCATTGACGTGGAAAATCTTCAGGCACTGACGCCAGGCTGCAGCGTTAAAGTGACGCTGACCCGTGCTGACGGCAGTAAGGAAGAGCTGGACACCCGCTGTCGCATCGATACCGGTAATGAGCTGACCTATTACCGCAACGACGGCATCCTGCACTACGTTATCCGCAATATGCTGGACTGAAAAAAAAAGCCGGGGAGACCCGGTTTTTTTATGTGGCTTACAACGTCTGTAATAAGAAGCTGTGAGACCGTGGCTGCACAGGGAAAGGGAACATGGTCAGATCGGAAAGACGCAAAAGCGGTCATCCATGACATGCTAGGCCCGCGCAATTACGCACCTCATCCCTGAGGTGCGCCCGTACCGGGCCAACGCTTTGCGTTGTTCAAAAACGCTCCCGGCGTTTTTATCCGGGCGGCGGGACGCTTTCCTCTTCTGACCGTGCACCCTGCGCGTTGAGCTAATCCGTTGCTTCAGGATTCTCTCAGATTGGGCTTCTTAAATGGTCAGATGCCAGTGAATCCCAGCTTATTTATGACTTCGGCAGCAGATGCCCCATCTTTTCCGCTTTCGTATCCAGATAGTGCGCATTCTTCGGATTACGTCCCACGACCAGCGGCACGCGTTCAACAATGTTGATCCCGGCTTCGCTGAGGATCTCCACTTTACGCGGGTTATTGGTCAGCAGTCGCACTTCATTGACGCCCAATAGTTTGAACATATCGGCGCACAGCGTGAAGTCGCGCTCATCGGCGGCAAAGCCCAGCTGATGGTTCGCTTCTACCGTGTCATACCCTTTGTCCTGCAACGCATAGGCGCGGATCTTATTCAGCAGACCGATGTTACGGCCTTCCTGACGGTGATAGAGCAGTGCGCCGCGACCTTCTTCTGCGATGGCATTGAGGGCGGCTTCCAGCTGAAAACCACAGTCGCAACGCAGGCTGAAGAGTGCATCGCCGGTCAGGCATTCAGAGTGAACGCGCGCCAGTACCGGCTCGTTATCATTAATATCGCCAAAAACCAGTGCAACGTGGTCATGTCCGGTTGCCAGTTCTTCAAAACCAACCATCAGGAAATCTCCCCATGGCGTGGGCAGTTTGGCTTCTGCCACCCGTTTAAGCTGCATGTGACTCTCCAGAACCTTCAGAGGATGCACTATCATCATGATAGTGCACAGGCCAGTGTGGCCCGACAAACGTGCAATATTGTGCCACAACCCGCAAGCGGGCTGGTAATCTCTGATACCAATTGCAGTGATAAAGCACAATTATCCAATCGGCAACGGTTATGTTATTCTTTTTTAAGCTAAAGTTATGCAATTGCTCTCTTTTGACGCCGGGATAAGGGAAGAGGATGTTTAAGATTTCACGTCGTACCACCTTTGGAATGCTGCTGCTGCTGATCATGCCGGTTGCAGTCTGGCTGAGCGGCTGGCGCTGGCAACCAGGCGAAAGCAATGCGCTGCTGAAAGGTCTCTTCTGGATGACCGAGACCGTCACCAACCCCTGGGGCATTGTTACCAGCGTCGTGCTGAGTGCCTGGATGCTCTGGTGCCTGCGCTTTCGGCTGAAGCCAGCCATCCTGCTGTTGCTGATCATGAACGCCACCATTCTGGCCGGGCAATACACCAAATCCTATATCAAAGAGCAGATTCAGGAGCCGCGTCCCTATGTGATCTGGCTGGAACAGCATCACGGGCTGGATGAAAAGACCTTCTACGAGCTGAAGCGCAAACAGCGTGGCGAGATGGTAACCTCACTGATTGCCGATGAGACACAGCTCCCAGGCTGGCTGAAACGGCACTGGGCGTTTGAAACCGGTTTCGCGTTCCCGTCGGGACATACTATGTTTGCCGCCAGCTGGGCGCTGCTGGCATTGGGTCTGCTCTGGCCGCGTCGGCACTATAAAACCGTGGTGGTGATCTTTCTGTGGGCCACCGGCGTAATGGCGAGTCGTCTGCTGCTGGGCATGCACTGGCCACGGGATCTGGCGATGGCAACCATACTCTCCTGGCTACTGGTCACCATTGCCACCTGGCTGGCGCAGCGATTCTGTGGCCCGCTGACGCTGCCGCCGGAAGAGCAAAAAGAGGTGGCGCAGCGGGAGCCCTGATTGTAATTCACCCGTAAGACCCCATATTATTAGACGGGCCTGCGTAAAAGCGACCCGCCCGATGCTGCTGGGAGCAGCATTTTTGCTGGAGTTTTGGCATAATTCTACCCGACAACCTCACAACAGGATGCACTGTGAAATATTTGCTGATTTTTTTAGTGGTACTGGTCATTTTCATTATTTCCGTCACCCTGGGTGCGCATAACGATCAGGTCATTACATTTAACTATCTGCTGGCGCAGGGTGAGTTCAGCATCTCGACCTTACTGGCATCCCTGTTTGGCGCAGGTTTCGTGCTTGGCTGGATCATCTGCGGTCTGTTCTGGTTACGGACCCGCGTCTCCCTGGCGAATGCCAACCGGAAAATTAAGCGTATGCAGACCCAAATCGAGCAGAGTACTACCCTGGCGACCACGCCATCTTCTCCGGCTGGCCGGGAATAATCCCTGATGCATGAATTGCTGTTTCTGTTACTGCCGGTGGCGGCAGCGTATGGCTGGTATATGGGCCGTCGCAGCGCGCATCAGGATAAGCAACAGGAAGCCAACCGACTGTCACGTGAATATGTCGCTGGCGTAAACTTCCTGCTCTCCAATCAGCAGGACAAAGCGGTCGACCTCTTCCTTGAGATGCTGAAAGAGGACAGCGGCACGGTTGAAGCACACCTGACGCTGGGCAATCTGTTCCGTTCGCGCGGGGAAGTCGACCGCGCCATCCGCATCCATCAGGCTTTAATGGAAAGCGCCTCCCTGAGCTATGAGCAGCGACTGCTCGCCGTACAGCAACTGGGCCGCGACTATATGGCGGCGGGCTTATATGACCGCGCGGAAGACATGTTTAAGCAGCTCACCGATGAAACTGACTTTCGGGTGGGTGCGCTGCAGCAACTGCTGCTGATTCACCAGGCAACCAGCGACTGGCAGCAGGCGATTGAAGTCGCAGAGCGGCTGGTTAAGCTTGGCAAAGAGAAGCAGAAAGGCGAAATAGCCCACTTCTACTGCGAGCTGGCTCTGCAGGCGATGAGCAGCGACGATCTCGATCGTGCCATGAGCCTGCTGAAGAAAGGGGAGTCGGCCGATCGCAACAGCGCACGCATCTCGATCATGATGGGCCGTATCCTGATGGAAAAAGGGGATTACGCCAAAGCGGTGGGCCATCTGCAGCGGGTGCTGGACCAGGATAAAGAGCTGGTGAGTGAAACGCTGGGGATGCTTGAAACCTGTTTCCAGCAGCTCAATCAGCCAGACGCCTGGTCAGAGTTTCTTCATCGCTGTGTTGAAGAGAACACCGGCGCAGCTGCAGAGCTCTATCTGTCTGACATCCTTGAGCAGCAGCAGGGACCCGAAGCGGCCCAGAATTACATCAGCCGTCAGCTGCAGCGTCATCCTACCATGCGGGTGTTCCACCGCCTGATGGATTTAAATCTGCATGAGGCGGAAGATGGCCGGGCGAAAGAGAGCCTTATGGTGTTGCGTGACATGGTCGGCGAACAGATCCGCACCAAGCCGCGCTATCGCTGCCAGAAGTGCGGCTTTACCGCCCACGCACTCTACTGGCACTGCCCATCCTGCCGCACCTGGTCTTCGGTTAAGCCCATCCGTGGCCTCGACGGCCAGTAAACCGGCCGTTACAGCTGCACTGTTAATAGCCCATTATAGTTACAACATACTGGAGAGCAAGTTAGCTTACAGACCTCAGCGACAGTGCATAATTTGCCAGGCAGGAGGGCAATGGCGATTGTGATGGTCAGACACCGCAGGTAGAATGCTTGCCGTTTGTCTATTGCGCCTGCGGGCGCCTGTTGCAGAGGAAATGCCATGCCTTCACCCCAAAACGTGACCGCTTCGCCGATTCTGGTAGCGCTGGATTATCATGACCTCGACAGCGCACTGCGTTTCGTCGACCAGATCGATCCCCGCAGTTGCCGCCTTAAAGTAGGCAAAGAGATGTTTACGCTATTTGGCCCCTCGCTGGTTAACACTCTGCAGCAGCGCGGCTTTGAAATCTTCCTCGATCTTAAATTCCACGATATTCCCAACACCACCGCTCATGCCGTGGCGGCCGCTGCCGATCTCGGGGTCTGGATGGTCAACGTCCATGCCAGTGGTGGGGCTCGGATGATGAACGCGGCGCGTGAAGCGCTGCTTCCCTTTGGTAAAGAGGCGCCCCTGCTTATTGCGGTGACTGTACTGACCAGTATGGATGCAGAGGATCTCAAAGGGCTGGGCATTACGCTTTCTCCTGCCGAACAGGCAGAGCGACTGGCGAAGCTGACACTGTCGTGCGGGCTGGATGGTGTGGTCTGTTCCGCCCATGAGGCTGTCCGCTTCAAACAGGTTTTAGGTCAGGAGTTTGCGCTGGTCACGCCGGGGATTCGCCCGGCAGGCAGTGATGCTGGCGATCAGCGTCGCATCATGACACCTGAGCAGGCGAAGCAGGCGGGTGTGGACTATATGGTTATCGGGCGTCCGATCACCCAATCCGCCGATCCTGCCGCCACTCTGCAGGCGATCCTGCACAGTCTGGAGACACAATAATGGCGAAGGATAATCCACTGGTTTACTCAACCGACAGCGGGCGCATTACCCAGCCGGAGCCGGCGAAGGAGCGGCCAAAAGGGGATGGCATTGTGCGCATCCAGCGCCAGACCAGTGGTCGCAAGGGAAAAGGCGTCTGCCTGATTACCGGTATCGACCTGGACGACGCGGCATTGACGCTGCTGGCGGCCGAACTCAAAAAGAAGTGCGGCTGCGGGGGTTCGGTGAAAGAGGGCGTTATCGAGATTCAGGGGGATAAGCGCGATTTACTGAAAAGCCTGCTGGAAGCCAAAGGCATGAAGGTCAAACTGGCGGGTGGCTGAAAAAAAATCGGGCTACCGAAGTAGCCCGATTGTTGTGTAGATGCTTAGCGTAGCCGATTATTCTTTTAATAAGGTCTTTAGTGGACCTGATGACCGATAATACCACCGACAGCGGCGCCACCGACTGTGCCGAGTGCGCTACCATTGGTCAATACTGAACCCCCAATCGCACCCGCGCCCGCGCCAATAGCGGTGTTGCGGTCACGTTTAGACCAGTTAGAACAGCCGCTCAGTGCAACAGCTAACGTAGTCGCCAGTACAACGGCAGTGATTCGTTTCATTGTTGTTGTCATACACTTCTCCTTTGATGTGCTCACAGAGGCAACACTCTTAGTATAGCTCCGATATTTCCTCAGCCCGCTTGTGTCGCATCATTGCCGCATCCGTGTCGGCATGGAAATGTGATCACCATGGACAAACCGTTTGTAGCGGGAGAGTCGCAATGTAAACCCGACAGGGCCACGCATTGCCTGAGAGGATTCTAAGCGTTCTGGTTAAATTCCGAAGATAGAAAATTCTGAAATCACGACACATTTTTGCATTCACAGCCATTCCTTCTGCGTTTATAGCCATTTGCTCCATAACTCTTTCGCGTCTGACTCCGCAAAATTCAGGGACGATTGTCAGCAGGAGAAAATAGATGCTGGAACACCTGAAACAACAGGTTCTGGAAGCGAATCTGGATCTACCCAAATACAACCTGGTGACCTTCACCTGGGGCAATGTCAGCGCTGTTGATCGCGAACAGGGTTTGCTGGTGATTAAACCTTCCGGCGTACGCTATGAAGTGATGAAGCGCGACGACATGGTCGTGGTCGATCTGGCGAGTGGCGACGTGGTGGAAGGGGATAAACGCCCCTCCTCGGACACGGCGACGCACCGCGCGCTTTACCTCGCCTGGCCGGAGGTGGGTGGCATTGTCCATACCCATTCGCGGCATGCGACCATCTGGGCCCAGGCAGGACGACCGATTCCTGCCTGGGGAACCACCCATGCTGATGACTTCTATGGTGAGATCCCCTGTACCCGGTCGATGCGCAATGAAGAGATTCAGCACGACTACGAGTGGAACACCGGTGAGGTGATTATCGAGACTTTTGCGCAACGTGGGTTGTCTCCTTCGGCGATCCCGGCGGTACTGGTCAACTCTCATGGCCCGTTTGCCTGGGGGAAAGACGCTCATGCTGCGGTACACAGCGCGGTTGTGCTGGAGGAGGTGGCATATATGGGCCTGTTCAGCCAGCAGCTGACCGCTAATCTGCCGCCGATTAACCAGACACTGCTTGACCTGCACTACCTGCGAAAGCATGGCGAGAACGCCTGGTACGGGCAAAAATAGCGAGCGGGACGCGATGGCGTCCCGTTTTTTTTAGTCTCATCTGAGACTGGTATGGCGATCTCCACCATAGTTATCAAAACAACAGGTCATTAAAAATAAAACAGCGTTTCATTTTATCGAGGCGATCACTGTTTTGATTACCTCAAGTCACTACTTTGCTTGCATCGCCTTCGGGCACTTCCTGCTCCACCCTCTGGCATAGCAAAGGTGACATCCATATGCATATCAAACGTGCAATAGACAAAATTCCGGGCGGTATGATGCTCATTCCGCTCTTTATCGGCGCACTCTGTCATACGTTTTCTCCAGGCGCCGGGAAATATTTCGGTTCTTTCACCAACGGCCTGATGACCGGCACGGTGCCCATTCTGGCCGTCTGGTTTTTCTGTATGGGCGCGTCGATTAAACTCAGCGCCACCGGGACGGTACTGCGAAAATCGGGCACGCTGGTACTTACCAAGATTGCCGTCGCCTGGGTTGTGGCTGCCATCGCCTCACGGGTGATGCCGGAGAATGGCGTAGAAGTAGGGATGTTTGCCGGGTTATCGACGCTGGCGCTGGTGGCTGCCATGGATATGACCAATGGCGGCCTTTATGCCTCGATCATGCAGCAATATGGTTCCAAAGAGGAGGCAGGTGCGTTTGTGCTGATGTCTCTGGAGTCCGGGCCATTAATGACCATGGTTATCCTGGGCACCGCCGGCATCGCCTCATTCGAGCCGCACGTGTTTGTGGGGGCGGTCCTGCCGTTTATTGTGGGGTTTGCATTAGGGAATCTTGATCCGGAACTGCGCGACTTCTTCGGAAAAGCGGTCCATACGCTGATTCCTTTCTTCGCCTTTGCTCTGGGTAACACCATTAACCTGGGTGTCATTGCGGAAACCGGACTGCTGGGCATCATGCTGGGCGTGTCGGTGATCATTATTACCGGTATCCCACTCATTCTGACCGATCGGCTGATTGGGGGCGGGGATGGCACGGCTGGCATAGCTGCATCCAGTACGGCAGGCGCAGCGGTGGCGACACCGGTGCTGATTGCCGAGATGCTGCCGCAGTTTAAACCGATTGCCCCTGCTGCCACGGCGCTGGTGGCAACGTCCGTGATTGTGACCTCCGTGCTGGTGCCGATCATCACGGCCATATATTCAAAACGTGTTAAGCGTCTTCATGTTGCCGTGGAGCAGCGTGCCGCTATTAAGTAACCCGCCTAATCAATCCCCGACGCGCGAGTCGGGGATCTCTCTGGATTTTGTGTTGTAAATCAATCTCTCATTTGGTCTGGCCTCACTCTGCATTACGCTGATGTGGCGTATTTAACGCATCAAATATAAACAGAGGATGAGACAATGACAGTTATTAACCAAGCAACGTGCAGATTATTTACCGAAGTCGGCAACACCACGCAGTTAGTCGCCTATTACGAAGAAGGGCGTCGTACTATGTGGATGATGTTGCGTGCACAGCCCCGTCCGAGCTTCAACCATGAACTGATCGAGGAGATCATGAATCTGAGCTACGCCGCTCAGCGTTCCGGTCTGCCGATCGACTTCTGGGTTACCGGCTCTCTGGTGCCACAGATGTTCAACGCCGGTGGCGATCTGCGCTTCTTTGTCGAGTGCATTCGCAATAACCGCCGTGAGGCGCTGCGGGCCTATGCCCGTGCCTGCGTTGACTGCATCCATTCGGCAGCACGGGGATTTGATACCGGCGCGGTGACGCTGGCGATGATTGAGGGCAGTGCGTTAGGCGGCGGATTCGAAGCGGCGCTGGCGCATCACTTCATTCTGGCGCAGAACAACGCGCGGATGGGCTTTCCGGAAATTGCTTTTAACCTCTTTCCCGGCATGGGCGGCTACTCACTGGTCGCGCGTCGTTCCGGCATGAAACTGGCAGAGGAGTTAATTTGTGAAGGGGAGTCCCACAGCGCAGAGTGGTATGAAACGCGCGGACTGGTGGATAAAGTCTTCCAGCCTGGCGACAGCTACCGCGCCACCCGCACCTTTATCGATACGTTACGTCCTAAACTCAACGGCGTGCGGGCAATGCTGAAAGCGCGTCAGCGCGTGCTGCAATTGTCACGCGCTGAGCTGATGGATATTACCGAAGATTGGGTCGATTACGCCTTTACCATCGAACCTAAAGACATTGCTTACATGGAACGCCTGGTTCAGTTACAAAACCGCCACAGCGCATCACTGCGTAAAGCGGGTTAATCTGAATTAGCGTTAAACGCGGGCAGGATGCTTAGCCAGCCAATGCCCAAACTGTTCCGCGGGCATTGGTTTTGCGTAGTAGTAGCCCTGACGCCCATCAACACCACTGTTAAGGACAAACTTCTCTTCATCCGGGGTCTCAATACCCTCTGCAATCACCTGCAAATCGAGCGCCTTGGCGACGGCGACGATAGCTCGTACCAGCGATTGTGAGACGGGCTGTTTATTAATATCGCGGATAAAGCTTTGGTCGAGCTTGATGGCATTGATCGGCACTCGTGCGAGCTGAGAAAGCGATGAGTAACCCGTGCCGAAGTCATCCAGATGAACCTGTGCGCCCAGCTCCTGAAACTGCTTCATCAGCCGCAGGGCTTCAGCTTCATTCTCAATCAGGCAGCTTTCTGTGAGCTCAATATCGATAGGACAGTCGGTGATATTCGCCTCATGCAGTGCCTGTTTCAGGTCAGTATAGATGCTTTGATCAATCAGCTGACGTGCCGACACGTTGACGGCGACGCGCAGAAAAATGCCCTGCTGGCGCCAGACGATAATCTGTTTCAGCACATTGAGCATGACCCAGCGTCCCAGCGGCACAATCAGTCCCGACTCTTCGGCATAGGGAATGAAATCAGCAGGGGAGACCAGGCCGCGCTCGGGTGAGTTCCAGCGTACCAGCGCTTCGGCGCTGCGGACTTCACCATCACTGTCAATTTTCGGCTGGTAATGCACCAGCAGGTGATCCAGCTCCAGCGCCTTACGCAGATTGGTGTCCAGCCACAGGTATTCAAAGACCCGCTGGTTCATCTCTGCCGCGAAGACACAGAACTTGCCACGACCGTTCTCTTTGGCGTGATACATCGCGGTGTCAGCATTGCGAATAAGGCTCTCGCGATCTTCACCATGCAGCGGCGCGAAAGCGATCCCGATAGAGCAGCCGCTGTACACTTCGATCAGTCCGATACGGAAAGGCTGACGCAGGCGCTCAAGAATGCGGGAGGACATCGCCTCCAGCGCAGCCTGGCTGGTGTGCTCAGCCAGCACCACAAACTCATCGCCACCCAGCCGGCCCAGAGTCTGGTCTTTACCCAGACAGCTAAGAATCGCCAATGAGACCGCCTGCAGTAACTGATCGCCGAACATATGACCGTAGGCGTCGTTCACTTTTTTGAAATTATCGAGATCGAGATAGACCACGCCGGTCTCATCGCGCTCAGATCGCTCCAGCGCCAGGCTAATCTGTTGATGAATTGCGTTGCGATTAGGCAAACCGGTCACCGTATCGGTGTTTGCCAGCACCCGCAGGCGTTCCTGGGCGCGTCGCTCCTCGGTTATGTCGGTGCCAGAACAGATGAGGAAAATTTCATTTTTGCCACTGCCGCTGTGAACAAACTTATTACGAAACAGAAACAGTCGCTGACCTTTTTTGGTTTTAACCCAGCGCTCCACCTCATAGGAGTTACCGTCACGGAAGAAGCCCGCAATGTTGCGTCGTGACTGAGAGGCCTCCTGTTTGGTCATAAAGAGCTGAAAGACGTTACGGCCGATAACCTCATGCTCATTCAGACCGGTGTATTCTTCACTAAGACGGTTAAAACGCTGAATATTGCCGCGCTGATCGAGGATCACAATCACCGAGTTGGCTTCAGAAACCACCTGTTCGGCGAATGAAAGACCCAGGGTTAAGTCGCGGGCGACCGCTGAGGTATCGCCCCAGGCAGAAGCGGTTCCTGCCCAGGTCGCCTGGTTCACTTTGCGTCCGACAAAATGCATCGGAACATCAATGCCCTGCAGCGTCATGGTCAGATTGATGCTTGAGGTGATGACCGGCATCGCGCGTATCATGGCTGCCTGGCCGGGGGTCAACGGCAGGGCGATATTAGTTTGTGACGACTCATCTTCGGCAAAATGCAACGCATCGCTGTCCGCGGTCAGACGCCAATGAGGGCTGGTTGTACCGAAAAGGGTGTACAACAACGTTTGCCCTTGTTCATCGGTCATGGAAACTTCCTCCGGGAAGTGCTCTGCAGGCGTTATCTCATTATTTTAGCAACAGTATTCATCATCTGACGCCAGCACAAGATGCAAACCGAATATATTTTCCCATCCAGATAAGAATGGCACAAAAAAGCCCCGACGGTGCGGGGCTGTTTAGTCCGGTCAGCAGGGGCATTTGCCCAGTTTACCCGCCTGGCTGGGGAAGCGGGCATCCAGACAGTAACGGTGGAAATCGCGCTCATTCATCGGCGGCTGATCGGGATGATGGAGTCGCATATGCTGCAGATATTTTTGATAATCCTGCACCCCGACCATTAAGCGAAAACACTGTTGCAGGCCGCGCCAGAATCCCCGCCAGCTGAATGTCTGTGGCTGTGGGGCGGCGGCAGGCTGGCAGCGGATAATCTGCCACTCTCCCTGCGGACGCTGGGACTGATGAATAGCATCAGACATGACGCACCTCCTTGTTGCGCAGCGTCACAACGGACTCATGCGTAGTAGGAAGATCGCTGCGCAGCGCCCGGCGAATGACAAAGAACGCAGAGATGAGCATCGTGACCGCCACCAGCATAAAGAAGGCACACAGGGCCGCGTTAATCTGATTGCTGAAGACGATGGTCTGCATATCCGCCACGCTTTTTGCCGGGGCGATGATCACGCCTTCATCCAGCCCTTTGCGGAACTTATTCGCCTGCGCCAGGAAGCCAATCGACGGTTTTTCATGGAAGATTTTCTGCCAGCCGGCAGTCATCGAGGTGATAAACAGCCAGACGGTTGGCAGGATAGTCACCCAGGCGTAACGCTGCTTTTTCATTTTGAACAGCACCACGGTGCCGAGGATCAGCGCCATGGACGCCAGCATCTGATTGCCGATACCAAACAGCGGCCACAGAGTGTTAATGCCGCCGAGCGGATCGACCACGCCCTGATAGACAAAGAAGCCCCAGCCCGCGACCGCCACGGTCGTGCCGGCCATATTGCCCAGCCAGGAGCGGTTATTCGCCATAGAAGGCACCACGGTGCCTGCCAGATCCTGCACCATAAAGCGGCAGGCGCGGGTACCGGCATCGACCGCCGTCAGAATGAACAGCGCTTCAAACAGAATGGCGAAGTGATACCAGAACGCCATCATCGCCCGGCTGTTAAAGATCTCGGTAATGATGTGGGCCATTCCCACCGCGAAGGTTGGCGCGCCGCCTGCGCGGGACAGGATCGAGCCTTCACCCACGTCACGGGCGATGCCGCTCAGCATTTCCGGCGTGACGACAAAGCCCCAGCCGTTGATCACCTGAGAGGCGCTTTCAACGGTGGTACCAATCAGCGCAGCCGGGGAGTTCATGGCAAAGTAGACGCCCGGATCGAGCACCGAGGCACAAATCAGCGCCATGATCGCAACAAAGGATTCCATCAGCATCGCGCCATAGCCAATAAAGCGGATATGACTTTCCCGCTCCACCAGTTTTGGCGTGGTGCCGCTGGAGACCAGCGCATGGAAGCCGGAGATGGCGCCGCAGGCAATAGTAATAAACAGGAACGGGAACATCGCGCCGGAGAAGACCGGGCCGGTGCCGTCGATAAATTTGGTGACCGCCGGCATTTTCATCTCTGGCATTGCAAAAACAATCCCCACCGCCAGCCCGACAATCACGCCGATTTTAAGAAAGGTCGAAAGGTAGTCACGCGGAGCCAGCAGCAGCCAGACCGGCAGCACGGAGGCAATAAAGCCGTAGATCACCAGCACCCAGGTCAGTGAGGTGCCTTTCAGGGTAAAGAAGGGCCCCCAGTAAGGATGCTGGGCTACGTCACCACCATAGATAATCGCCGCCATCATCAGCACAAAGCCAATCAGTGAAACTTCGGCGATTTTACCGGGCCGGATAAAGCGCATGTAGACGCCCATAAACAGCGCAATCGGAATGGTGGCCGCGATGGTAAACAGTCCCCACGGACTGTTCGCCAGCGCCTTGACCACCACCAGCGCCAGCGCCGACAGGATAATGATCATGACGCCCAGCGCGCCGAGCATGGTCACCACACCGGCAAACGCACCCAGCTCCTGCCGCGCCATCTCGCCCAGTGAACGGCCATCACGACGGGTTGAGATAAACAGGATCAGGAAATCCTGTACCGCACCCGCCAGCATCACCCCGACCAGGATCCAGATGGTGCCAGGCAGAAAGCCCATCTGCGCCGCCAGAATCGGACCCACCAGCGGGCCGGCACCGGCAATAGCCGCAAAGTGGTGACCAAACAGCACCCATTTATTGGTCGGGACATAATCGAGCCCGTCGCTCAGCCGCTCGGCAGGCGTCATCCGGCGGTCGTCCAGTTCGAAAATATTGCGGGCGATAAACAGGCTGTAGAAGCGATAAGCGATGCTGTAACAGGCGACAGCGGCTATCACCAGCCAGACTGCGTTGACGTGTTCGCCGCGGCTGAGGGCCAGCATGGCGAAAGCGCCCGCGCCGATTAACGCCACCACTAACCAGATCGCACTGGTTTTGACGTTTTTCATGACTAACTCCTTGTGAGGACCGAGAGGAAAGCGATCGAAAACAACGAGTCAAACTTAATGTAATGGAATGTAAGTGAAAGTTAATCAGTGGAGAAGTGTGAAGCGGGGTACAAATTTAACTTTTTTGCAATGCGGGCGGGGTGGAAACAGACGGGATAACCGGAGTTATCCCGCCCGATTGACTGCTCAGTACGTCACTACTCAGACGGCGGGACGCGCCACGACGCTGCGGGTTTCCATGCGGACTTCGGCGATGGTGACATCAATCACATCGGTCACACGGTAAACCACTTCGCCTTTGATCTGAACGCTGCCATTTTCCTGGCTGCAGACCAGCTCATCACGCACCGCGTGAATGAACGGCGCCGGGATAAAGGCGACCGCGCCAAACTCCAGCAGGCGAACACGCATGCCACCACGTGACACATCGATAATCTCGGCGCTGAAGCGACGGTCGGTTGCTGCAAACGGCGCCAGATAACGGGCGTAGAGCCAGTCGCCAACATCACGTTCCGCCATGCGGTTCAGGCGGCGGCGCTCACTCATCGTCACCGTCAGCGCATCATCCGGACGAGCGATCTGCTCACCGCGAATAATCGCTTTCAGCAGACGATGGTTGACCATGTCGCCGAACTTACGAATCGGTGAGGTCCATGTGGCGTAAGCCTCAAGTCCCAGGCCAAAGTGCGGGCCAGGCTCGGTGCTGATCTCAGCGAAGGTCTGGAAGCGACGGATCCGGCTGTCGAGGAACTGGGTCGGCTGGGCATCAAGCTCACGACGCAGCACGCGGAAGCCTTCCAGCGTAGTGATCGCCTGCGCATCCACGGTAATACCATGGTTGGCCAGCACGGCCGCGGCCTGTTCAGCATTGGTGGCATCGAAACCGGCATGGACGTTGTAGATACCAAAACCGAGACGGTCACGCAGCACTTTCGCCGCGCAGACGTTGGCCAGAATCATAGACTCTTCGACAATGCGGTTAGCGATGCGGCGCGGTTCAGCCACAATCTCCAGCACTTCACCTTTTTCACCCAGCAGGAAGCGGTAATCCGGGCGATCTTTAAACACCAGCGCGTGAGTCTGACGCCACTCGCTGCGCGCCAGGCAGAGGCGATGCAGCAGGCGAATCTGTTCAGCAATCGCCTCACTTTCCGGCTGCCATGCGCCGCTGTTTTCCAGCCAGTCAGAGACGTCGTCATACGCCAGCTTGGCTTTGGATTCGATCCAGGCGGCAAAGAACTCAACGTCATCACCTAAACTGCCATCGGCTGCCACGGTTACGCGGCAGGCCAGGGCCGGACGGCGCACATTCGGACGCAGCGAGCAGACATCATCAGAGAGTTCGCGAGGCAGCATCGGGATGTTAAAGCCCGGCAGGTAGTTGGTAAACGCACGCTGCGCCGCCAGCTTATCGAGCTGACTGCCTTCCGGCACATAGGCGGTAGGGTCGGCGATAGCGATGGTCAGACGCAGGGCGCCATCGTCCAGGGCTTCCACAAAGAGCGCATCATCCATATCCTGGGTGCTGGCGCTGTCGATGGTAACGAAATCCAGCGCGGTCAGATCTTCACGCGTCAGATTTTCATCCAGCATCTCGCCAAAACTGACATCGGGCGCTTCACGCTCAAGGTTATGACGCGACAGCGTCACCCACCACGGCGCCAGATGGTCATCAGCTTTGACAATAAAATCGGTGAGTTCGGCATAAAAGCCGCGATCGCCTTTCAGCGGATGGCGACGCATCTCCGCCACGGCCCAGTCACCATTTTCAAACTCATGGCTGACATCGCGCGCAGGGCGACACTGGATCGCATCCTTCAGCAGGGGATGATCCGGCACAATCGACAGGCGATCGTCTTTCTTCTGAACCCGGCCAACAAAGCGGCTCAGGAACGGCTCAACCAGGGTTTCCGGCTCAGCGCTTTCGCGATCTTTATCGCTGTGGATCACGGCGGTGATGCGATCGCCGTGCATCACTTTCTTCATCTGCGGTGGCGGAATGAAGTAGCTTTTTTGCGCATCGACTTCCAGAAAGCCGAAGCCTTTTTCAGTGCCTTTTACGACGCCTTCAGCACGAGGCGTTTGCGAATGGAGCTTCTCTTTCAGCTGCGCGAGCAGCGGGTTATCCTGGAACATAATTTTTACGTTTCGTTGGCTGATTGCGGCTGACAGTTTTACGCGAATCGACGTCGCGCGGCAAGGCAAAAAGCCGGACGAGCCGGCTTTTTAGGGGGGAGTGAAAGGGCTGTCAGGCGATGCGCTGATCGGCCAGTGCCTCAGAGAGTTCCAGCTTCACCGGCACCGATTTAGAGGTCGGTGTACCACTGTCATCACCAAAGCTGTTCAGCGGCACCAGCGGGTTGGTTTCCGGATAATAGGCCGCCAGGTTACCGCGCGGAATATTGTAGGGAACCAGTTTGAATCCGCTGACGCGACGGGTAATGCCATCATTCCACAGCGTTTCGATATCGACATTCTGGCCTTCGGTAAAGCCCAGGTCTGCCATATCGTCCGGGTTGATGAACACCACTTCACGCTGACCAAACACGCCACGGTAACGGTCATCGAGGCCGTAAATGGTAGTGTTGTACTGGTCGTGCGAACGCAGTGTCTGCAGGGTAAAAGGCACGTCCTGATCAAGATTCGGGAACAGTGAGGTCGGCAGCGCTGAGGCGTTAAATTCCGCTTTCTGGCTCGGGGTATTGAAGCGCAACTCGGCTGCTGCGTTGCCCAGATAGAAACCGCCCGGGATATCGCATTTGGCGTTAAAGTCGGCAAAGCCCGGGATTGTCGCGGCAATGTGCTCACGGATCAGGTTGTAATCACCCGCCAGCTCGCGCCATTTCACTTTTTCATCACCCAGCACCGCCTCGGCGATACCGGCAACAATCCAGGTCTCAGAACGCTGTGTTTCCGCCAGCGGAATACCGATCCCTTCAGAGGCGTGCACCATGCTGAAAGAGTCTTCCACGGTAATAAACTGATTGCCGGTGGCCTGCAGGTCGCGCTCGGTGCGGCCCAGCGTCGGCAGAATCAGCCCATCGTGACCCGGCACCAGATGGCTGCGGTTCAGTTTGGTGCTGATATGCACGGTCAGACCACAGCGTGACATCGCCTCTTCGGTGCGCGGTGAGTCGGGTGCAGCGGCTGCCAGGTTGCCACCCAGTGCGATCAGCACTTTCACTTCATCACGCAGCATGGCGTTCAGCGCTTCCACGGTGTTGTGGCCTGCCGCACGCGGGGGCTCGAAATTGAAATGATTCCCCAGCGCATCCAGGAAGGCTTTCGCCGGTTTCTCATCGATGCCCATGGTGCGGTTGCCCTGCACATTACTGTGACCACGAACCGGGCAGAGGCCTGCGCCTTTTTTACCCAGCTGGCCAAACAGCAACTGCAGGTTGGTGATCTCGCGCACCGTGTCGACAGAGTGTTTGTGCTGGGTGATGCCCATCGCCCAGGTACAGATCACCCGGTCAGCGCTCTGGTAGATCGCCGCGGCTTCACGGATCTGCGCCTGCGTCAGGCCCGACTGCGCCACAATCTGCATCCAGCTGGTGTTATCCACGGCGTCGAGATACGCCTCAATGCCGTTGGTTTTAGCATTGATAAAGGTCTGATCGAACAGGCCGCTTTCACCAGCCGCCAGACGCGCGCGGTGGGTTTCCAGCAGGGATTTCACCATGCCGCGCACTGCTGCCATATCACCGCCCAGGTTCGGCTGATAATAGGAGGAGCTGATGTTGCCCGCTTTCGAGGTCACCACTTCCAGCGGTTTCTGCGGATCGGCAAAACGTTCCAGACCGCGTTCACGCAGGGTATTAAAGGTGACGATTTTCGCACCGTGATCGGCAGCGTGACGCAGGCTGTGCAGCATACGCGGATGGTTAGTGCCGGGATTCTGACCGAAGACAAAAATGGCATCTGCGTGGTCGAAATCATCCAGACGAATGGTGCCTTTACCGACGCCAATGCTGCGCTTCAGGCCGGTGCCGCTGGCTTCGTGGCACATATTGGAGCAGTCAGGGAAGTTATTGGTCCCCATCAGGCGACCAAACAGCTGATAGAGCCAGGAGGCTTCATTGCTGGCGCGACCGGAGGTGTAGAGCTCCATCTGATCCGGATGATCCATCGCCTTGATGTGCTGCGCGATCAGCGCAAACGCATCATCCCAGCTGATGGGCTCGTAGTGATCGGTTTCCGCGTTGTAGCGCAGCGGATGGGTCAGACGTCCCTGATACTCCAGGAAGTAGTCACTCTGGGTATAGAGCGTGGTTACGCTGTGTTTGGCGAAAAAGTCGGTGTCGACCATCCGGCGTGTCGCTTCCCAGGTCACCGCTTTGGCGCCATTCTCGCAGAAGCTGAAGGTACTTTTATTGTCATCACCCCAGGCGCAGCCTGGACAGTCAAAACCGCGTGCTTTGTTCATGCGCATCAGGTTGCGCATATTTTTCAGGGCCGCTTTGCTGTCAAGAACGAAACGCGTGGTGGCTTCCAGTGAACCCCAGCCGCCCGCTGCCGCGCGATAGGGTTTGATTTGGCGTTTAAATTTCATATTGAGTGCAGGCTTTTTATAGTAGGAATTATTGTTTGGTGTTTGTTATCAGGTTATATCCTGATGGTGAAAGGAAGTCTGCAGCTATCCTCATACCTTGTCTAATTGATTGACTTAATGGTGCGATAGCTGGCGTTTATCGTGCATAAGCCAGAAATGTGATGCTGGTCAGATTTTACCCGCCTTTAACCTGCTGATAACGGGAGTTCTCCCGACAACAGGCTAATACTTGCTGTTCACAATCAGAGAGGGCGCGACTCCATGAAACAGCTGACCAGCCAGATTCATGCATTTGGCAAAGCGTTGATGATGCCAATCTCGGTCATCGCTGCCGCAGGTATCTTCCTTGGGCTGGCGGCGGCCATGCAGAACCCGGCGGTCACCGGCGATGCCTTTGCGCAGATGCAGGTGCCGCAGTTAATTATCGGCTTTATTCGCAAGGTTGCCGGAGCGCTATTCGCTAATCTGCCGGTCTTCTTTGCGGTAGCGAGTGCCATCGGACTGGCGAAAGCGGAAAAACCTACCGCCGCCTTTGCCGCGGTGATTGGCTATATCGTGATGAACGTTGGTATCAGCGCGACGCTGGCGGCCAAGGGGATCACCGCCGCCACCACCACACCTGCAGCCCTGCAGCAGGCGGGGATGGATCAGACCTCCGCCATGATGACCTCGGCGGAATATATCAACATGCTGGGCGTCTTTACCTACAACATGAGCGTACTGGGCGGGGTGATTGCCGGACTGGTAACGGTGGCGCTGCACAATCGCTTTTATACCCAGCAATTGCCTACCGCGATCAGCTTCTTTGGCGGACGGCGTTTTGTGCCGATTGTGACCGTGGTCTGTCTGCCACTGATTGGGGTCTTGCTGGCGCTGATCTGGCCGACCATTGGCGACGGTATCGCCTGGATTGGACAGATGATTGGCAAAAGCGGGCAGTATGGCGCTTTTCTGCTGGGGGCCTTTGAGCGCATCCTGATCCCCACCGGCCTGCATCACATCCTTAACGAAACCGTGCGTTTCACGCCTATTGGCGGCATGGCGGTGGTCGATGGTCAGACCGTGGTTGGCGCACTGAACATCTTCAACGCGTCGCTGACTCATCCGGGATCGATCCCCGATGAGACGCTGCGCACCGCCACGCAGTTTCTGGCGCAGGGCAAGATTCCGGTGATGATGTTCGGCCTGCCCGCCGCGGCGCTGGCGATCTATCACACCGCCCGACCCGAGCATAAACAGCGGGTCAAAGCACTGGTCATGGCGGGGGCGCTGACCTCCTTCACCACCGGCATCACCGAACCGCTGGAGTTCTGCTTTATCTTTGTCTCTCCGGTGCTCTATCTGCTGCACGCTTTCCTGACCGGCCTGTCGTTTATGCTGATGTCGATGCTGCATCTGATGATTGGCAACGTGCAGGGCGGTGTTATCGACCTGGTGGTGTTCGGCATGCTGGGCGGGGCAAAAACCCACTGGTGGTGGACGCTGGCGCTGGGCGTGATCTATGCGCCAATCTACTACTACGCTTTCCGGCTGGTGATCACCCGGATGAATGTTGAAACGCCGGGCCGTGAATCGGAGGATGAGAAACCGCAACAGGTCGCCGCGGATGAACGGACTCAGGTGATTATCAGCGGGCTGGGCGGGCAGGCCAATATCGAGGATGTCGATTGCTGCTTTACCCGGCTGCGCGTACGGGTCAGGGAGATGAATCAGGTGGTCGATCAGACGCTGATGAGCACCGGTGCCAATGGGGTCAATCGCGTCAGCGAGCACGACATTCAGGTGATCTACGGCCCGCAGGTCGAGAAGATCGCCAACGAGGTAAAAATGGCGCTGGGCGTCGCTTAACGGCAGCCTGTTTCACTCTTCGTCACAACGCTAACCGCCGACACTCGTGGGCGGTTAGCCCCTGTTCGCCGGAGCGCTCCGCCCGCTGCCGTCCCGCTTATTGTAACTAAAAAAAGCCCAGCCCTAATGGGCCGTACCTTTCTGCCGATATAGCGACTAATCCTCTTACTTTTCGGAACACCGCGATGTCGTTAAAAAAATCCTCCCTGATTATCTTCTCCTTCCTGCTGGCGCTGTTTCTCACCAGCGTGGCAATCAGCACCTGGTTGCTGATCCAGAGCAATCACTCGCTGAATGCGGTTAATAAAGAGATCCGTGTGGTGCTCTCGGTGATTGACCCAATCAACCACAGCCGCACGCTGCGTGTGCGTCTGATGGAGTACATGAAGGAGATTGAGGGCAGTGACGCAAATAATCCCGCCACGCTGGACAGCGTGCGGACCGTGGCCAGCAAAGCGGATGCTGCATTTCAGGCCTATATGAACGCGCCGCGTCTGCCGGGCGAAGAGGCGGAAGCCGACGCTTATAGCCAGGCTTATCAGGCCTATCGTCAGCAGGGTTTACAGCCGTTGATTGAGGCGGCAGAGGCGCACGATCAGGTGCGCTTTAAAAATCAGATCGCCACCGTGGTTCGCCTTGACCGTCAGTATGAAATCATTCTGGACCGGGTGCTGGCCCAGCATGAAACCTATGCCAAAAAACTTAACAGCGATGCACAGAGTCACTTCACCTCCGGCATTACCCTGCTGGGGCTGTTTGGGGTGCTGTTTTTCGCCATCATCGTCGCCATTTACATCTTCATGAAGCGCTATGTGCTTTCGCCGATCAATGATGCGCAGGAACACTGCAAGCTGATTGCGGCGGGCGTCCTGGATACCACGGTGCCGGTCAAAGCCGGTTCGCGCAGTGAAATTCAGTTGCTGATGGGCTCGCTGGAGCAGATGCGCAGCGCGCTGACCGCCATTATTCTCCAGGTGCGCGATTCAACCCGCTCAGTCTCCACCGCCTCTCAGGAGATTGCGGCGGGCAACATCGATCTCGCCTCGCGAACAGAACAGCAGGCTGCCGCGCTGACGGAAACCGCTGCCAGCATGGAGCAGCTGGGCGCAACGGTGAAACAGAACACTGAAAACGTCTTTGAAGCCTGCCGCCTGACCAGTGAAGCGGTGAAAAACGCGGAAAGCGGCGAAAAGGTCTCGCAGGAAGTGGTGACATCGATGGCGCTGATTAATGCCAGCTCGAAGAAGATCGAGGAGATCACCACCGTGATCGACAGCATCGCCTTCCAGACCAATATTCTGGCGCTGAACGCGGCAGTGGAAGCCGCCAGGGCGGGTGAACAGGGTCGCGGTTTTGCGGTGGTGGCAGGGGAAGTCCGTAATCTGGCCCAGCGCAGCGCTACCGCAGCCAAAGAGATTGAGGGGCTGATTGCGGAATCTGTTTCGATCATCCACGCCGGTTCCGATCAGGTCAGCCGGACCGGTGAGGCGATGAGCGCCATTATCTCCTCTGTCAGCCGCGTGAATCTGCTGATGGAGCACATCTCAACCGCTTCTGATGAACAGAGTCGCGGTATCGGTCAGATTGAGCAGGCGGTTACCGAGATGGACAGCGTCACACAGCAGAACTCGGCGCTGGTGCAGGAGTCTGCCGCAGCATCTGCCTCGCTTGAAGAGCAGGTGCAGTATCTGACGCAGTCGGTCTCCACCTTCCGTCTGGCAAACAGTTAATCAGAGCTCTCCGCGCTGAGTTTATGCAGCGCGGAGTCCGGAGCCCCGATGCTGAGTAATGCCCGACAGAGAAGGGAGAGTTTGATGCAGTGCCTTGTGGCGCAGGGCTAATCGGCGGATTATAAGGCTTTCCAGTAAATATGGGGTGGTCATGCTAATCAGCACGGAAAGTGCCCGTAGCAACAGCGCGGATACCCGACTGGCCTGTACGCTTGCCGCTGCCGCAGGCGCACTGAATACCGCAGCCTTTGAGATCGTCGGTTTTTTTTCAGCCAACATGACCGGGAATGTCTCGCTGCTGTCCGATCATCTGGCAAAAGCGAATCTGGGGCCTGGCCTGTTTTTTTTGTCGATCGTGCTTCTGTTTATTGCGGGTTCCATGTGTTCAACGCTGATCATTAATGCCGGGCACCGCAGAAATATCCGCACCATCTATGCCTTTGTCATCCTGATTGAGGGCGGCGCGCTGATTGCACTGGGGGTGATTGAAAATCACTTTCCGCCGCAGTCGCCCGGTGTAGTGTTAATCATGAGCCTGAGCTTTTTAATGGGGCTGCAGAATGCGGTGGTGACGCGGATCTCCAATGCCCGCGTTCGCACTACCCATATCTCCGGCACGGCGACCGATATCGGGATTGAGCTGGCAATGCTGTTTGAGGTGCTGCGGCGTAAAGCGTCACCGAAAGAGGCGCCGCTCTATCTGAGCCGGCTGCGACTGCACTGTCTGACCCTGCTTTCTTTCCTTGCAGGAGGGATAGCCGGAATCGGGCTTTACCGGCTGCTTAGCTACGATTTCCTGCTGCCAGTAGGGTTCGGGTTAATCTGTCTGGCGCTGAATGCCATCTTTACTAAGCCAGCAAAACAACAGGGCGCGATGATTTAAGTGCGCTACCCTCACTGATGCGTAAACCAGGGCGGCGCGTAGTGTTGATTTCATCGATCCGCCTGTGCAAATGAACCGTGCGGTTAAAACATCCGAGCCTGCGCGGGGTAACATTCAGCCTTATACTCTGGTTGATCCTGCGAACGAGACAGTAATGCGAACAGCCTTCAACCTGCTGATGGATAATTAACATCGACATTAAACAACTCATTTACTTGTGTAACCTGGAACGTGAACGCCATTTCGGGCGGGCCGCGGAAGCCAGTTTTGTTACGCAGCCAACCCTCTCTATGCGCCTGAAAAACCTTGAGCGCGAGCTGGGCCTGCCGCTGATTAACCGCAGCAATAACTTTGCCGGATTTACGCCAGAGGGCGACCGTGTGCTGGCGTGGGCGCGGGAAATTGTTTCGGTCTATCAGGGGCTGAAGCTGGAAGTGGAATCGCTGAAGCATGGGGTGAACGGCACGCTGCGGGTTGGCGTGGTGCCGCAGTGCAGCATGGCACTGCCGCTGCTGCTGAAAGCGGTGCAGGCGCGTTATCCTCAGCTCGACTATCGCATTGCGGTACTGAGTGCTGACCAGTTGCTGGAAGCACTCAACAGCCACACCGTGGATGTCGGGATCGGTTTTTTCGAGATGGCAACCCTGCGTGAACTCCATTTTCAGACCGAGATGCTGGCAGATCGGGGCGTTGAAGCCATATTCCATCCCGACCATTTTCCTGAGCTGGTGGGGGAAACCGCGCTGACGCTTGATGAAGTGGCACAACAGCCGCTCTGCCTGGCGGAGCCGACGCGTTATTTCCGGCGTTATCTTGATATGGCTTTTCGCGAGGCGGCGCTGGTACCCCGGGTGATCGTCGAGAGCGCCTCTGTCATGCAGCTGATGCAGTGCGCGCAGGTCGGCCTGGGGCTGCTGGTGTCGCCGGTCGGTCATCTGCTGTCCGCGTCACTCCAGGGGCTGCAGCAGCGCGCCATCACGCTGCCGCCGATGGCGCGCCAGGCGGCGCTGGTCATCGCTGAGCCTGGCCGTGCTACACCGCTGGCGCAGCACTTTTTCGACGAAGCGCGCGGTCTGCTGCCGGTTTAACGCGGTTACTGCGATTCGCCCAGGGCGTAAAACAGGCGGCTGTTCCAGTTGCCTATGGCGACACTCTGTATCAGCGTGAACAGCGCATCAGCCTCCCAGCCCGCCTCCATTAGCGGCTGCAGATGGGCCGCGCTGAAACGCTCTGGCGAACGGGTCAGCTGCGCTGCCAGCGCAATAATCTGCTGCTCCTGGTCTTTTGCCGCCGCGTCATCCACGCCCTCAATTAAGATCTCATTTCCGGCCAGCAGCCGGAACGCCCAGCGACTGCCCAGAATACGGGCGGCCGTCGCCTCTGCCAGAGTATTGTCCTGAGTGAGATGCTGACGCAGTTGCGCCCAGCCATAGAGCACTGAGGGATCGTGGGCCAGCAACCATACCGCGTCCTGCATTCCCGGCAGCGACTGACAGCGGGTAATGGCAGCGAGCTGCTCAGCACTGGCATACCGCAACTCCAGCGGTTTCAGCACGGGCTGCCAGCGGGCAGGCTGATCAAAACCTGCGGCCTCAGCATCCGGTGGTGCAGTGCTGCCAGGCAGCCAGCGTACCGGCTGGGCCTGCAGCGCCTGTAAACCGGCGACCACCCGCGCCTGATAACTGACAAAGCCGATCACCTGATTCAGCGTCACAATATCGGGCTCTGTCAGGCCGACCGCATCCAGGGCAGTGATTGCGCTGGCGCTGATCAGCTCAGGCTGCATCGCCAGCTGGCGTGCATACTGCGTAATCTGGGTCAGGCGATTATTACTTTCACGTGAGGAGTCGGGCCCGGGCAACGGATTGAGGCGGGCAGAGTAGTGATTACACAGCCGCTGTACACCCGCCACCTGCGCCACCGTCAGCGCCGTGCTGAGGCGATCGTAAAGCGTTAAGGTGTGCGTGAGCGTGGTGACGACGCGGTCGGGGAACAGCAGCTGTGCCAGATCGCGCGCCGCCAGCAGGGCGGGCTGATTGGTGCGCAGCAGTGACTGCACCACGTTGTCATCGGCGTAACATCCCAGCAAAAAACGGTCATCAATATGGGCGGCCTCGGGCACCAGCGGTGCGGCCTGTGAGGTACGTGGACTGGTCTGGCTCTCGTAAAACCAGTGGTTATGGCCCGGATAGCGGCGTTGTTCCATGATCAATCCTTTTGCAAATTCGGGTTCGGTATGCAGGCGGCAGAATCTGAAAATGTGCATAAACCGAAGGGCAGGCTTATCGTCGCTGATGGCCAGTC
The DNA here is from genome assembly GCF_049310725.1 of Pantoea sp. BJFS-204. Taxonomy (NCBI): domain Bacteria; kingdom Pseudomonadati; phylum Pseudomonadota; class Gammaproteobacteria; order Enterobacterales; family Erwiniaceae; genus Pantoea; species Pantoea sp. BJFS-204. The sequence continues at coordinate 964,158 of NZ_JBMOWE010000001.1, forward strand.
CGGGGCAAAAGATTGATCGGTGATAATTAATAGCGTTACGGTATAACGGCAGCGAAATCAGGCAGGAAGGGCGAGGCGGGAGCAAAGAGAAGGGCGAGCCAGGCTCGCCCTTGCAGAACTTATTTCAGTTCCAGTTCGTTCATTGCGGCGATGCTGAAGCCGCCATCAACGTGTACCACTTCACCGGTGATGCCGCCAGCCAGGTCAGAGCAGAGGAATGCTGCTGAGTTGCCGACATCTTCGATGGTAACGGTACGGCGAATCGGGGTGACCGCTTCGCAGTGTGCCAGCATCTTACGGAAATCTTTGATGCCTGATGCTGCCAGGGTGCGAATTGGACCGGCAGAAACGGCGTTAACACGCACGCCTTCCGGGCCCATGGCGTTTGCCATGTAGCGCACGTTGGCTTCCAGCGACGCTTTCGCCAGACCCATCACGTTGTAGTTCGGGATCGCGCGCTCAGCACCCAGGTAAGAGAGGGTCAGCAGCGCAGAGTGTGGATTCAGCATCTCGCGGCACTCTTTGGCCATCGCGACGAAGCTGTAAGCACTGATGTCATGCGCGATTTTAAAGCCTTCGCGGGTAACGGCGTTCACGTAGTCGCCAACCAGCTGCTCGCCAGGGGCGAAACCGATAGAGTGAACGAAACCGTCAAATTTCGGCCAGGTTTTTGCCAGTTCAGTGAACAGAGATTTGATGCTCTCATCTTCGGCTACGTCACATGGCAGCACGATGTCTGAACCCAAATCTTTGGCAAACTCTTCCACACGACCTTTTAATTTGTCGTTCTGGTAGGTGAAAGCCAGTTCTGCGCCCTGTTTGTGCATCGCCTGTGCAATACCGTAGGCGATGGAAAGTTTACTGGCAACGCCAGTAATCAGAATGCGCTTACCGGAAAGAAAACCCATAGCTGTAATCCTTATGGTCATTGTAGTTGGCGGCCGCATGGTTAAAAAGTGAGCGACCGACGTTAATCGACGTGCGGATTCTAGCACGTCTCTCATAAATCAGGTAAATCGGCCCGCAATTTCCGCGATATGCAGCAAAAATCAACGCTCCCGCCGCCAGGCTTCGGCACTCAATGCTTCGCCAAAGTGGCTGCTGATCAGTCGTCGGGTCAGATCGTGCAGCGGGGAGGCCAGTACATCAGCGGTGCCGCCGCGCTCGACCACTTCGCCCTGATGCATCACCAGCACCTTATCGCTGATGTGCTTCATCATTCCCAGATGCTGGGTAACATAAATGTATGCGATACCATGCTTCTCCTGCAGTTCCAGCATCAGATTCACCAGCTGGGAACGCATGGTCATATCCAGTGAGGCCAGCGCTTCATCGGCCACAATCACTTTGGGTTGCAAAATCAACGCGCGGGCCAGCCCCAGACGCTGCTTCTGACCGGGTGCCAGCATGTGCGGATAATAGCCGGCGTGATCGCGCAGTAATCCCACCTGACGCAGGGTGGCGATAATGCGTTTCTCTCGATCCTCCGCGCTGAGATCGGTATTAAGCCGCAGCGGGAACTCCAGAATCTGGCTGATACGCTGACGCGGATTCAGGGAGGTTGAGGGGTCTTGGAAAATCATGCGGATGCGCTGACTGCGATAGCCATAATCGCCGAAGGTCAGCGGATGATCGTCTATCAGAATCTCACCTTCGGTAGGGGCGACCATGCCGCTGAGCATCTTCGCCAGCGTGGACTTGCCGGAGCCATTTTCGCCGATTATCGCCAGCGTCTGCCTCTCGCGTAGGGTAAAACTGACCGACTTCACCGCCTCAACGTGCTGACGGCGGAACAGGCCCGTGCGATAGCGAAAGGTTTTACTCAGGTTGCGCACTTCCAGCAGGGTCTCCATGCTACTGGCCCTCCATATTCAGCGGGAAATGACAGGCATAAAGATGCGTTTTGCTGCCGGTGAGCCGTGGCGTTTCAATACATTTGCGCTGCGCATAAGGGCAACGTGGCCCCAGACGACAGCCAATCGGCAGGCTCTCCAGCGACGGGATCGCCCCTGACAGGGTATTGAGACGGCTTTTGTGCGGCAGGGATCGTCCAAAATCGGGCATCGCCCGAATCAGCGCCTGAGTATAAGGATGGTGCGGCGTACTCATTAAATCTTCGCTCTGGGCGGTTTCTACCGTCTGACCACAGTACATCACGTTGATACGGTCCGCCCACTGGCTCATGGTGCGCAGGTCATGACTGATCAGCAGAATGGTGGTGTTGTTGTTCTGGTTCAGACGGCTCAGCAGGCGGAAAATCTGCGCCTGCGTAGTGGGTTCCATGGCATTCGTCGGCTCATCGGCAATCAGCAGACGCGGCTGATTAGCCAGCGCAATCGCGATCATCACTTTCTGGCATTCGCCTTCGGTCAGCTCATAGGGGAAGCTGCGCATTATATCTTTGTGATCTTTAATGCCGACGCGATGCAGCAGTTCGATGGCGCGGGTTTTGCGCCAGAACCAGAAGCGTTTCAGCCACGGACCTTTATACGTCCAGAGCGGGATCACCTGCATCAGCTGACGACCGATGCTTTCAGAGGGATCCAGACAGGATTGCGGCTCCTGAAAAATCATCGAGACGTTATGTCCGATAATGCGGCGGCGCTCGCGCGACGACAGGCGCAGCAGGTCGACATCATCAAATACCATGCGATCGGCGGTGACACGCCAGTTATCGTTAGTTACGCCGCAGATCGCCTTGGCAACCAGACTCTTACCGGAGCCGGACTCACCGACCAGGCCACGGATTTCACCTTCGCCCAGCGTCAGATTGACGCGATCGACCGCTTTGACCGGTCCGTCAGCGGTCATAAATTCAATGGTCAGATTACGGATATCGAGTAACGGCATTTATTCCACTCCCGCTTCGACGGCGCGACGGATGCCGTCACCGAGCAGGTTAACAATTAATACGCTGACCATCAGCGCCACACCCGGCAGCATAACGGTCCAGGGGGCGACGTAGATCAGCTCCAGCGAATCACCCAGCATCGCTCCCCATTCGGGCGAAGGCAGCTGCGCGCCCAGATCGAGAAATCCGAGTGCGGCAATATCCAGAATCGCCATCGATAGCGCGCGGGTAATTTCGGTGATCAGCAACGGTAAAATGTTAGGCAAAATGGCGTAGCGCAGGATGTTGCGGCCTCTGGCACCGTCAAGACGTGCCGCCACCACATACTCTTTTTCCAGCTCATCATGCACGGCACTGTAAATCTCGCGCACCAGACGTGGAATCAGCGCCAGCCAGACCGCCAGCAATGCATGCTCGAGTCGTGGTCCGAGAAACGCCACCACGATAATCGCCAGTAACAGCGACGGAATAGAGAGCAGGGTGTCCAGCACGTGGTTCATCACCGCCGAGCGTATGCCATGCGTCATGCCCGCCAGTACGCCCAGCACCAGCGCGCCGAGCGTGGCGAACAGCGTCACCAGAATCGCCGAACCCACCGTCGGGCCCGCACCGCTCAGCAGGCGGCTCAGCACATCCCGACCCAGATCGTCGGTGCCGAGAAAGAAGGAAACATCGCCATAATGTGACCAGGATGGCGGCAGCAACTGATAACCCAGGAACTGCTGATCGATATCGTATGGCGCTATCAGCCCGCCAAACAGACAGAGCAGCAGCAGTGCGCCAAAGCCATACAGCCCGACCATCGAAATCGGGTTGCCATAGAAATGGTGCCAGCTCTGACGAAACGCGCTGGGCAGGCGTTTTTCGGCGTAAATATTATCGGAGGGCATACGCTTTCACTTTATTGTGCTTGAGTTCGGACAACATTTCTTTATAAAAATTACTCATATCAGAGGGTTATCCTGAGGACATGCTTTATGTTTCTTTATCATGGCTGACTCTGAGTAGCGTTAATTTATGTGTTTTGTGTACGCCTCTGCGTAGACGCAAAGAAGCAAAGAAGATGTACACATTGCAGACAGACACTAAGCTCAGGAAAGCGCTGGGTAAGCGCCGCGACAAAGCAGAGGTTATCTTCAACTCGTCCGGACTGAATGTCAGGCTCTCCATTCGAGGCGGCGTGACATTTTTCTACCGTTATCGCTGGGAGGGTTAACCCGTCAGCTGTCTACAGGGGATTATCCGTCGATATCCCTGTTACAGGCAAGGAAACGGCGTCAGCAATTTCGGCTCTGGATTGCAAAGGGTTATGATCCGCGTCGGCATATCATCCTGAACAGCCTGAAAAAAGTTATATTCACCTCCGGATAACAGGCAATAAAAACCGCCCTGTTGGGCGGCGGAGTAGATCTTAGCGGAGGCTACGCTGGCCGGACCCTGGCCTTTGTCGGGTGTCCGTCAGGCCCATCGTCATGGGTGTGGTCAGGATCCGGCTCAATGATCACGATATAATCTTTACCTATCCCATCGCGCGTTAATGTTACTAAATCTCCGGCAACAGGTTTGGTGTCAAACTCATGTTCCTCTTCAACGCCGGTATCTTCAAAAATTACAGCGAATTTCATTTTTCGTCCTCTTTCTGATAAACCGCGTCGTTACCGCGAGGTTTGTTGCTGACGCCTACTTAAAGAATTTTAGACTATCCTGAAAATATTAGGCATCTCAGTGGATTACTTCATGCCGATATTATGCGCGATTACCGACTGGCTTCAGGTGTCCCGGTGTTCAGACCGCTGTGGAAGCATGTCCGCCTGGCGGTTTCAGGTGCAGACGCTATGCGCGAATGGCTCACTACTGAAACCCTGCCGGAACCCGCACAGGAAATCGTTCATGATGCTGCATGAGTAATACACCGTAAATCTTCCACGGAAGACGGATAATCCAACACCTAAGACGTTCGCCTCAACAGAGATCACTTTTTGTGCAACATTGACAGATTCTTCATCATTTCCTGATTGTTCATTGATGACTTTGAGGGATAGTCGCGTCCTGAGAGTGAACTCTTTACTAAAGGAGATAAATCGGTGGCGAGAATAAAATGAAAGGAGCTTAGACAAGGGAATTGCAAACGATCAATATAGAATTAAATTTTGTGTGACAATGGATTTGAATTAAAAGAGACCGCAAAAAACGCAAAAGGGGGATGGCATGACAGATAAAAACTTCTTTAATGCATTAATAAAATGGATTGATGATCATGCGGATGAAAAAATAAGCCTGGATAAAGTGGCTAAAAAAAGTGGATATTCAAAATGGTACCTTAACAGAATGTTCACAAAGCATTGCGGAGTCAGCCTCGGGAAATATATTAATAACACCAGAATGCAGGCGGCCTCGCTGAGTTTAAGGTTTACTGAAGCCACTGTTGCAGAGGTGGCTGATCAGTTCAACTACGACTCACAGCAAACGTTCACTCGCGCCTTCTCACGACATTTTGGTATGCCTCCCGGCATCTGGCGAATCACTGATGCTGCAAAAAAATCAGATAAGGACTCTCTCTGCTTCCCCAGCGATGACACCATTTTCAGGCAGCGATTGAGAGCTTACGTAATGCCATAGGTTTACCTGATTGCATCCTCAGAAAATTATTATCTACAGGACGGCGGGGAAGGACCGCGATGCATAAAAAATTAAAATCGGCCCTGAGATTAAACGTTTTATCTTTAAACACCCTTCATGGGTGCCTGGCAATTCAGGAACGGGCGGGTTTGTGCTTATTTCCAGCCGCTCCATTGCAGAAAATAAGCCTGATTTCCCTGAAAGATTAAAAAATTGTTTTCCCCGTGGAGTGCGCATCCGCCCAGCGAAGCTTATACGTCCATTCTTTATCAAGTGAACCGATTGAAAGCCTCATCTCCTTGCCCGTCTGCTTACAGTAGTCCCGTGCCGCACCAATGTTTTTCCACATAAGTAAACTACCCGGACTAAGGTCCGAATATTTCATGTTAACGCCGCCGTTTGGCACATCAAAATAGATAATGTGTTCACTCTCAGCCATGAAGAGCAGATCCATCGCGCATGGCTCGTTCCCAACAAAAAGAATATAGCCGAAGAGCATCCTTTTCATGGCAATAATAAGCGTGATCAGGTTCTCTCTGGAATAACAGGTTATGCTGTCAGAGAAACGGGATTTAAAAAGGAAGATATAATAGTCTGCCAGCTCTTCAGGGCTGAATTGATTCATATCACAGCAGCGGCCACCCGCACGTGTGAACCGGTTGTATTCGTTGCGGCGATTCTTTTCTGTTTTAACTGAATAGCTCTCTTTTACAAAGCACACTTTATTTTTTCGGGCAAAAGAAAAGTTAAAATTTATGAAGTTGTGCTTGTTGAAATGTGACATTTTATTGGTTTTTTCAGGGAAAAGCATCGAGGCATTTTTAGCCGCCGGCACCATGATCTCATCATAAGATAGCGGGAATTTTTTCCATTGATCGACACCTATCCGCGAATGATCCAGCAGGGCATATGCGGCAATATAGCCACCTTGCTTTACTTTATGAAAATACGTTGCCTCATGACCTGTGCGAGATGAGAAAAACCTGATCACGTCAGGATGCATATTAACACTCCCGCCAAAACGGTTAAAACAGTGCTCATAAATGCCAGCGTCGGATTTTTCCCAGCCGTAAAGCATTCTTTTGAAGTGGCTCATATAAAATGTTAAACCTGATAGTTGTTCTGATTAATCGAGTTAAAAAGATGGCTCCTGAATGTCAGCCACCCTATGCTATCTTTTCCTGTCACTAACTCCGGACAGATGGTCTCTGCTGTGACATTTTAATCAGGGCATTATGTATTTTTTTTATCAACGTAAAGGCAAGGAAATATCAAGAATCTATCAAGCGATGTCGTTTTATTGCTTTATATTTGTGAGGGCTGCCTGACATTTATATCAAGTTTATCTGAGTCACCCGCGTAATAGCCTGACCGGGTGACTTCATTCTCTTTCAAACAATCCGCTGGCTCTGCTCCCGGCGATGCTTATGATAATCCTCATCACACTCGCTTGAACAGAAAGCAGTTTCAGCCACTACGGGCTCATCTTTACACCAGATGCATAAGCCGTTTGGGCTTTTAAGTTTGGCCTTACGAGCTGCCAGAGAGGCAGCGAGATGCGCTTCTTCACGCTCCTGTGCCAGATCAACTTCATCCATAAATGTTCATCTCCTCATTAATGTTTACGCTTCGAACTTAAATCGGTTTCTGCAGGAACAATATTCGTGTACATCAATGCCTGCTTGCAGCACGACTTCTGAAAGACAAAAGTCATATGTTTATTCTATGTTTGCCTTAGCGCCCTGAGCGTTAGCGCAGGGCATACCATTCCTTATGTTTCAGCGGATTCATGGCCGCACCAATCACGTCAGAAATCACATTGACCAGAATCACCAGCCCGCCAATCACCATCACGCCAGCGGAGATCGCCGCGTAATCCTGCTGTCGAATCGCGTTAATCAGCCAGCGGCCCAGACCCGGCCAGTTAAAGACCATCTCGGTGATCATCGCCAGCGTCAGCATGGTGGAAAATTGCAGACCCAGACGCGGGATCACCGGCGGCAGCGCATTGTGCAGCACGTGGCGGCGGATCACGGTAAACGGCGAAAGACCCCGCGTGGCCGCCGCTTTGACATAATTTTTGTCCATCACGTCGCTGGTGCTGTTGCGTAGCAGGCGGATCACTTCCGTCGTCGGCGCCATCGCCAGCACCAGCACCGGTAAAATCAGGTGGTTCAGGACGCTGATTATCATCTCATGTCGCCAGGGCGAAGGACTCATCCAGGCATCAATCAGCGCAAAGCCAGTGACACTCTGCACCGGATAGAGCAGGTCGTGACGACCGGACACCGGCAGCCAGCCCAGCGTCAGCGAGAAGAACAGCGTCAGCAGTAGCGCCAGCCAGAAAATTGGCGCAGAGAAGCCAATCAGCGCCAGCGCACTGATGGTTTTGTCCTGCCATTTATTGCGCATCACGCCGGCACAGATCCCCAGCGGGATCCCGACCAGCAGCGCGAACAGAAACGCCAGGATGCACAACTCCATGGTGGCCGGGAAAACCTCACGCAGTTGCAGGCCAATCTCCTGACCGTTGGTGCTGGAGACGCCGAAATCAAACTGCAGCATCCCTTTAAACCAGAACCACCAGGCGTCCGAGAGCGCCGCGCCTTCCAGCGGGGCGTCAGGCGTAAAGTAGCTCAGGCTGAAGCTCACCAGCGACAGCAGAAACAGGGTAATGATCAGTAGCAGCAGGCGCCGCAAAATATAGATAATCACTTACTTTTCCTTATCGCTTTCACGATAAACCCCGGCAAACGAGGCGTTGCCAAACGGACTCAGGACCAGCCCTTTAATATCATGACGAAACGCCTGCAGCCGCAGAGAGGATGCCAGCGGCAGCACCGGCAACTCCTGCGCCAGAATCTGCTGCGCTTTGTCATAACTGTCGATGCGGCCAGAGAGTTGTTGTGATAACAGCGCATTCTGCAGCGTTTCGTCAAAGGCCGGCGAGCACCAGTGCGCGTAATTGGTCTGCGAGCGAATCGCCGCACAACTGAGCAGCGGCCGGAAGAAACTGTCTGGATCGTTACTGTCGGTGGCCCAGCCTGACAGTGTCAGATCATGATTCATCGCCATCAGCTGCGCCTCCTGAAAACGCCCCTCTACCGGCACAATGGTCAGCCGGACGCCAACCTGCGCCAGATCCGCCTGCAACAGTTCGGCGGTTTTCAGCGGGCTGGGATTCCACGACTGCGACGCGGCAGGCACCACCAGCCGCAGATGCAGATCGCTGATGCCCAGAGCCGCCAGCGCGGCACGGGACTTCTCCGGATCATAGCTGGTGATGCGCGCATCATTATCATATGCCCATGAGGCGCGAGGTAATATCGAGGCGGCGGTTTCGGCGGTGCCGTAATAGATTGACTCCATCAACCGCTCATTGTTGATCGCCAGCGCCAGCGCGTGACGCACCTCAGGGCGGTCGAGCGGCGGCTTGCGGGTATTAAAGGCCAGATAGGCGATGTTCATGCCGGGACGCAGCGTCATCCGCAGGCGCGGGTCATCGCGCAGGATGGTGAGCTGGCTGGCCGCGGGATAGGCAAGCACGTCACATTCACCGGTCAGAAGCTTGGAAAGCCGCCCGGTGCCGCCCGAGCCGAGATCGATCACCGCCTGTTGCAGACGCGGCACCCCTTTCCAGTAGTGAGGATTGCGCGCCAGGCGGATGTACTGACCGGTGCGGTATTCGCTGAGCTGATAAGGACCGGTGCCAACCGGTTGTCTGTCCATCTCTTCCTGCCGGCCCTGCGCGGTAAGCTGGTCGGCATACTCTTTCGACAGCACTGGTGCATAGTGGGTCGCCATGTGCCACAGGAACGACGCATCCGGGCTGTTTAACCTGAACTCAACCGTCCTGTTATCGATTTTCTTCACGCTCTGCACGGAGTCGGAGAATTGCAGACTGTCAAAGTAGGGATAGTTGCCGCCATTGACGTTGTGCCAGGGGTGATTGCGGTCAAACATCCGGGCGAAGCTGAACACGACATCGTCGGCGTTCAGCGCCCGGGTGGGGCGGAACTGATTCGTCTGCTGAAACTGCACGCCGCTGCGCAGATGAAAGCGATACGTTGCGCCGTTATCGCGCACTTCCCAGCTGGACGCCAGATCGGGCTTGAGACGATAGGTGTAAGGATCGACATCCAGCAGGCGGTCATAGAGTTGTGCCGCCAGCGTATCGACAGTCAGCCCGCTGCTGGCCATCTGCGGATTAAAGGTGTTCAGCGTGCCGCTGACGCAATAGACGAAGCCGGTCTGGCGGATATCACCCGCAGGCGCTGACCACGCAGGGGCACTCAACACGCTGAGGCTTAGCAACAGCGAACATATTAGTTTTGACATAGAACTCAACGATTTTGAGGCATTAAATAGAGTGTATCGCAAAGCGGGCATTGTCCCAAAACCTGCAACCGCTGCCAGACTGATTTTCATCATCGCGGCGGTAAAAAGAGCGTACAGAAGGTGTGGTAATGAGAAAAATTCTCAATAACTTGTTTACAGATGATAATAAGAATGATTATTATTCATCTGCACTTCGACGGTAGCTCTGCCGAAGAAGAGCACGACATTGCTCACATTGCTTCCAGTATCGTTGCCCGCCTGTTGGCGGGCTTTTTTTTGGCTTTTGCAGAGTGGCATGTCTGCCTGGACGGGGAAGGGAAAGCTGCTGAAAGAGCCGGCGCTTTGAATGCGGTGTGGCGATGAAAAAAGGGAGAGAAAAGTGAGGTAATGCTGATGTTATCTCTGCTGGCCTCCCGTTTAGCTAAGCGGGTCCTGAATTAAACCGCACTTAACTATTACAAAAACGCAGGTACTATAAGCTCATCTTCTGGTCACCCACTTCCTGGCAATGAATAAATTCCAAAAAAACGTTCAGGCTTTTCAGCATACATCCTTTCGCTATCTTTTTTTTGGACGCCTGTTCACCGTGCTGGGCAATGGGATTGCACCCATTGCGCTGGCTTTTGCGGTACTGGATATTGGCGGTTCTGCTTCTGATTTAGGGATAGTGGTTGCGTCCCGTTCACTGTGTAACGTGCTTTTCCTGCTGGTGGGCGGTGTTGTCGCCGATCGCTACTCACGCAGTCGGGTATTAGTTTCATCGGCAGTAGTTGCCGCTGTTTCTCAGGCTATCGTCGCCTGGTCTGTACTCGATGGCTCAGCCACTGTCATTAGCCTGACTTTGCTGGGTGCCCTGAATGGTGCGGCGGCAGGCATCGCACTGCCTGCATCGTCTGCGCTGGTTCCGCAGGTAGTTCCTGCAACGGATTTGCGTCAGGCTAACGCGTTAATTCAGCTGGGAATTTATGGCGGTACGGTAATGGGGGCATCGCTGGGGGGAATTATCACCAGCGCTGTCGGGCCGGGCTGGGGGCTGGCAATTGATGCGCTGGGTTTTGCCGTTTCCGCGCCGCTCTATTTCCTGATTCGTGTGAAATCGAGTAAAGCCGCGGCTTCGCAAGGCAATATCCTGCTCGATATCAAAGAAGGCTGGGCAGAGTTCGCCGGACGAAGCTGGATTTGGTCGATAGTCCTTCAGTTCGCCATTATCAACGTCGCGTTCAATGGAATTGTAGAGGTATTTGGCCCGATGATTGCCGACGCCTCTTTCGGGCGGGCGCGATGGGGAATTATTGTGGCTGCTCATAGCGTAGGTTTAATTGCAGGTTCATTTCTGGCTATGAAATGGCATCCACGTCGTGATCTCTTTATTGGCGCGATGCTGGCGGGTCTTTGCGCACTTCCAATATTTATGCTGAGCCAGGATGCGTCAGCAGCACTGCTGATAGTGGGATTCTTCATTGCTGGCATGTCATTGGGCCTGTTCGGCGTAACCTGGGCGCACTCATTACAGACTCATATCCCACCGGATAAGCTGGCTCGCGTGTACGCTTATGATGCGATGGGTTCCTTTATCGCCATTCCCTTTGGACAACTGGTCGCGGGGCCGCTGGCAACACACTTTGGTATGAGTGCTGTATTGCTGATGTCAGCGCTGGCCGTGGTGATGGCTACCGCTGGCGTCGGTCTGGTTCCTGCCATCAGGCAACCTGAAAAAATGGGGACTAAGTCGCACAACACATAATGGATAGGTGGCTCAACGTGAAAAACAGCCCGGTTTATACCGGGTTGTTAATTCACAAAGCAGAGAAAAATCATAGGTTGGGGCGGCGTTAATTAACTCTCTGCTTTTATATCGTGCTTCTTCATCATTGCGCGCAACTGATGATAGGTGACGCCTAATAAGCCAGCCGCACGGCGTTGGTTATAACGTGCCTGTTGCAGGCTGGCTTCCACCAGATCCCGCTCCTGCTGATTCTGCCATTGACGCAGATCCAGCGGCAGGGCAGGCAGCGCGCTGCTATCCGCCTCCTGACTGGTCCGGATGACAGCAATCGGTTCAGGGCGTGAAGCAAACGGGTTGATAATCACATTATCCAGCGGCTGCTCGCTGCTGTTATGACGATAGACCGAGCGCTCCACCACATTTTTAAGTTCGCGAACGTTGCCGGGCCAGTGGTAATCAAGCAGAGCCTGCTGTGCCCGTGGGGTAAAGCCGGGAAAAAGTAACAGGCCGAGCTCGCGACACATCTGGATAGCGAAATGATCGGCCATCACCAGTATATCGCTGCGTCGTTCGCGCAGTGGCGGTAACTGCACCACATCAAAGGCCAGACGATCCAGCAAATCGGCGCGGAATTTTCCCGCCGCCGCCAGCGCGGGCAGGTCTTCGTTTGTCGCACAGACCAGTCGCACATTTACCTGCAGGGAGTGATTGCCGCCGACTCGCTCCAGCTGTCCATATTCAATTACCCTGAGCAGCTTTTCCTGAACCAGCATCGGTGCCGTTGCCAGCTCATCGAGAAACAGCGTGCCGCCGTCAGCACGTTCAAAACGGCCAAGATGGCGCTTCTGCGCGCCGGTAAAGGCGCCAGCCTCATGACCAAACAGTTCAGAATCGAGCAGGTTTTCATTCAGCGCGGCACAGTTCAGCGAGATAAACGGCCCCTGCCAGCGGTCAGAGAGATAGTGCAGTCGGCTGGCGATCAGCTCTTTGCCCGTTCCACGCTCACCAATCACCAGTACCGGTTTCTCAAGAGGAGCCAGTTTGGAAACCTGCTCCAGCACCTCAAGAAAATTGTTTGACTCCCCCAGGAGATTATCGCTAGTGCCTGTCATGATGAATTTCGCCACCCCTTAATCATTTTGACTATCTTAAAACAAGCGGGAAAGGCTGTAAAATTTAAAATATGATAAAAATCAATAAATTATAAAATTGGCACGCATTTTGTATTAACTCAGCAGGACTTCACGTTTTAAAACATTAAAAGAGGAACATCATTATGGGTATTTTTTCTCGTTTCGCCGACATCGTTAATGCCAACATTAATTCTCTGCTGGAGCGTGCGGAAGATCCGCAGAAACTGGTCCGGCTGATGATTCAGGAAATGGAAGACACCTTAGTTGAAGTGCGCTCCACCTCTGCACGCGCACTGGCTGAAAAGAAACAGTTGTCACGCCGTATTGATCAGGCGGAGATTCAGCAGGCTGAGTGGCAGGAAAAAGCGGAGCTGGCGCTGCGCAAAGATAAAGATGATCTGGCCCGTTCGGCGCTGATTGAAAAACAGAAACTGACCGATCTTATCGCCTCCCTGAAACAGGAAGTGGGTCATGTTGAAGAGACGCTGGAGCGCATGAAAGGCGAAATCAGCGAGCTGGAGAAAAAACTGAGTGAGACACGTGCCCGCCAGCAGGCGTTGACGCTGCGTCATCAGGCGGCCTCTTCATCACGCGATGTTCGTCGTCAGCTGGACAGCGGTAAGATCGATGAAGCAATGGCACGGTTTGAATCTTTTGAACGTCGCATCGACCATATGGAAGCGGAAGCAGAAAGCCACGGTTTTGGTAAACCAAAAACGCTGGACCAGGAGTTTACTGACCTGAAAGCGGACGATGAAATCAGCCAGCAGCTTAATGCGCTGAAAGCCAAAATGAACCGCAGTGAGTAATCATCGACGTTGCGATAAGTGATTAAGGAGAGTCAATGAGCGCACTTTTTTTCGCCATACCGTTAACGATCTTCGTGTTGTTTGTCGCACCGATCTGGTTATGGCTGCATTACAACAACAAACGCAACGGCGGTTCGGAACTGTCGCAAAACGAAATCCAGCGCCTGCAGCGCGTGACCCAGGATGCGCAGCGGATGCGCGAACGTATTGACGCGCTGGAAGCGATTCTGGACGCCGAACATCCAAACTGGAGGCAGCCATGATTAAAGGACGCAAGTTGTGGCGCAAGCCAGATGAAGGGAAATTTATGGGTGTCTGCGCAGGCCTGGCAGAGTATCTCGATATTCCGGTTCGTCTGCTGCGTGTCATCGTGGTGTTATCGCTGTTCTTTGGCCTGTTTCTCTTTACGGTGATCGCCTACTTTGTGCTGGGTTTTGTGCTGGATGTGAAACCCGCCTCTGCCTCCCAGACTGAGCGCCAGCCCAGCGCCAGTGAACTGCTGGATCAGCTGGAGAGCACCCTGCAACGGGATGAGCGTAGCGTGCGCGACCTGGAACGCTATGTGACGTCTGAAACCTTCAGCGTGCGCAGCCGCTTCCGCCAGATTTGATTCTGCTACTGTTATTGCCGGGCCTGTTTCAGGCCCGTTCGCTCACTCAATGGAGGTGTTGATGTCTTTTTCGCGATCCACTGCTTTTCGTCACCGCGCGGCACCTGCATTGAAGTCGGCCGCTAAATTCATCATTATTAATGCTGTTACCTACGGTCCCGCCGGTGTCACTGGCTGGGCAGTGAAATCGGTAGCGCGACGCCCGTTACGTCTGCTGCTGGCTGTGGCGCTTGAGCCATTGCTGAAACGCGTGATGAACCGGGTGGCATCGCGCTTCATCAGGGAGAAAGATGAAAAGACTGCAAACTGAATTGATGGCGTTGATGAACCGTGGCGTTGATCGCCACCTGCGGCTGGCGGTAACCGGATTAAGCCGCAGCGGCAAAACCGCCTTCATCACCTCACTGGTTAATCAGCTTTTAACCGTTCACAGCGGCGCGCGTTTGCCGCTGTTTTCCGTGGTGCGGGATGAGCGCCTGTTAGGCGTAAAGCGGGTGCCCCAGCGTGACATGGGCACGGCCCGTTTCACCTATGACGAAGGGCTGGCACAGCTCTACAGCACGCCGCCTGCCTGGCCCACACCCACCCGCGGCGTCAGCGAAATGCGACTGGCGCTGCGTTATCGTCCCAATGATTCGCTGCTGCGTCATCTGAAAGAGACCGCGACACTCTATCTGGAGATTGTCGACTATCCCGGCGAATGGCTGCTGGATCTGCCGATGCTGGCGCAGGATTATCTCGCCTGGTCCCGGCAGATGAACGGTCTGCTGCAGGGCGATCGTGCTGAGTGGGCAAAGCCCTGGCGAACCCTCTGCGAAAAACTCGACCCGCTTGCACCCGCCGATGAAACCCAGCTGGCAGAGATTGCCGCTGCCTGGACCGACTATCTGCATCGCTGTAAATCTGAAGGCTTACACTTTATTCAGCCCGGTCGCTTCGTGCTGCCTGGCGATATGGCAGGCGCTCCCGCGCTGCAGTTCTTCCCCTGGCCGACGGCTGATGAAGCGCAACTCACTAAGCTGGCGCAGGCGGACAAGGGCAGTAACTTCAGCATGCTGCAGCAGCGGTTTAACTACTACTGTCAGCATGTGGTGAAAGGTTTCTATAAAAACCATTTCCTGCGCTTTGACCGCCAGATTGTGCTGGTTGACTGCCTGCAACCGCTTAACAGCGGACCCCAGGCGTTTAACGATATGCGGCTGGCACTGACGCAGCTGATGCAGAGTTTTGATTACGGTCAGCGAACCCTGTTTCGTCGGCTCTTTTCACCGGTAATCGACAAATTGCTGTTTGCCGCCACCAAGGCGGATCACATCACCAGCGATCAGCACGGCAATATGGTGTCACTGTTGCAGCAGCTGGTGCAGGATGCCTGGCAGAACGCGGCGTTTGAAGGGATTAGCATGGATTGCGTCGGACTGGCGTCGGTGCAGGCGACGCAGAGCGGGCTGGTCGATCACCGGGGCGAGAAGATCCCGGCCCTGCGCGGAAACCGGCTGGATGATGGTGAGCCGCTCACCGTCTATCCGGGTGAAGTCCCGCCGCGTCTGCCTGGTAATGCCTTCTGGCAGCAGCAGGGTTTTCAGTTTGAACAGTTCCGGCCGCAGCAGCTTGACGTCGATCGCCCGCTGCCACATATCCGCATGGATGCCGCGCTGGAATTTTTATTGGGAGATAAATTGCGATGAGTGATCCGCTGAAGCCGCGTATCGATTTTGCCCGTCCGCTGGATGAGAACAGCGCCACGCCGCTGCGCCCGGCACAGACTTTTGAAGCGGAAGCGCAGGCGGCGTTTCTGGCTGTGCAGGATGAAGAAGTCGCTGTCGAAGAGGAGGGCGCAGGTGAACGGGCGGTGGAGGCTGCGCTGAAACCTAAGCGCAGCCTGTGGCGCAAACTGGTGACCGCTGGCGCGCTGCTGTTTGGCGTCAGCGTGATTGCGCAGGGTGTCCAGTGGACACATGACGCCTGGCTGGCCCGCGACTGGTTTTCACTGGGCAGCGGCGTGGCGGGTGGTCTGATCGTCCTGGCGGGTGTGGGTGCGCTGACCACCGAGTGGCGTCGTCTCTATCAGCTGCGTCAGCGCGCCGAGGAGCGGGATGTGGGCCGTGAGCTGCTGCACAGTCATGGCATCGGCAAAGGCCGGGCCTTCTGCGAAAAACTGGCGCAGCAGGCAGAGCTGGATCAGGCGCATCCGGCCCTGCAGCGCTGGCATGCCTCGCTGCACGAAACCCACAATGACAGTGAAATTGTCCGCTTATATGCGCAACTGGTGCAGCCGGTGCTGGATCGGCAGGCGCGGCGCGAAATCAGCCGTCATGCTGCTGAAGCCACGCTGATGATTGCGGTCAGCCCGCTGGCGCTGGTGGATATGGCGTTTATCGCCTGGCGTAATCTGCGGCTGGTCAATCGCATCGCGGCTATTTACGGCATTGAGCTGGGTTACTTCAGCCGCATCCGGCTGTTCCGTCTGGTGCTGCTCAACATGGCCTTTGCCGGGGCTTCCGAACTGGTGCGGGAAGTGGGTATGGACTGGATGTCGCAGGATATCGCCGCCCGGCTTTCCACGCGCGCCGCGCAGGGCATTGGCGCGGGTTTGCTGACCGCAAGACTGGGCATCAAAGCGATGGAGCTGTGCCGTCCACTGCCGTGGCTGGAGCAGGATAAACCACGGCTCGGCGATTTCCGTCGTGAGCTGCTGGGCCAGTTGAAAGAGGCGTTGCAGAAGGGTGGCAATAAGTCAGCCTGACGCTCTCGTGACAAATTAAAGGCGGCATTGCCGCCTTTATTCTTTAGTGTGGCTGGCGCAGCACCTGTCGGGAGTCGATGACCAGACACTCACCCGGACAGCCTGACTCATCAGTGATCACCGGATCCGCTGGCAGCGTGTAGGCCATTCCATTTTTCTCCCTGATAAAATGCGCCATCCCGCCGAATGTCCATGACATGCTTAACCCCAGTCCGCCGAAATCATCATATTTCCGTAGCGTCGCAACCTTGGGCAGATACTCCCCGGTCAGCCGATAATAGAGCGCACCCTGAAAATCTTTAGGTACCTGCTGAGTGATTGCCTGCTCAAGCAGGGCAAATTCTTTGCGGGCGGGTACCGAGTAGCCATTAATCAGGTGACTTATCGACAGCGAGGCGGCAGCTATCACCAGCAGTGCATAATAGGTTTTTTTCCATTTTAACTTTTTGCTGATTTCAAACAGGCCCAGGATAAACGCGCTGGTGGTGATCAGCGCACCGGCAATCAGGGTCCGGTAGGCCGCCATACTTTCACTGACAATCAGATTCGGCAGCGCGGCAATCAGCAATAAGATAAACATCAGATAAAATTTGTCATTGCCCGCTGCTTTAATTTTCTTCAGTCCAAAGCCAATAATGATCGATGAGATGATCACCGATACTGTTTTTGCGCCGAGGTCAAAGTTACAGATAACGTTCTTAAGGTATTCGCTGAAAAACCATTTCAGTTTAACCGGGACGTCGTAGCTGAATGCGGAACGCGGCAGCGAATGGCCATAAATCTGTACGGGCAGTACCTTCGAGGCAATGAGCGCTGCGAACATTCCTGCGCCCAGCACCATCAGAGAGATTACCGCACGCTTCTTATCGATTTTCCGTTCTGAAAGGCACAAATCCAGTGCGGCAAAGAAGGTAAAGCTCATCGCAGCCGGTTGATAAAGACAGAAGGCCATGGTCAGCAGGCAGACCGCTATAATGCGACCTGTGATGCCCGGTTTTATCGAGAAGCGGTAGCTGGCACCTGCCAGCAGAATTGCAGCGATATAGGGAAAGCAGGATGCCCATGCAATATAAACCTGGAATGAGGGCAGCAGACAAAGCAATAACGCAAAGGTGATCCGCTGAGCCTGATTTTCCAGCAGCGCATATTTCTGACACAGGGTATAGATGTAGTATCCGGTAAAGATGAGCAGAACAATTGCGACAGAACGCAGCAGTGCCAGGCGTTCTACGCTCTCCACCAGAAAAGAGGCGCTGTACTGAATAATGCCATATACCGGCCTGCCGGATAACGTGTCCCAGTTTAGAATACTCAGCTTGTCAAAATTAGCCCAGTAGAGGTTCGTCCAGTCATCGGTGTAGGCGTAATGGGTTAAATAAGCAGGACTGTAAGCAATCAGGAAAACTATCACAAAAAGCAAAAAGACCTGACGGCGGGTTATGCCGGTATCAGTGGCGATCATCTGTCATCCTTATTAATCTGTCCATCTTCTCTGCCCCTGAGTGGGCAATTTAGTCGGTATTCTGAGGGGAGTTAATTTTTTTCGGCGCGGATTTTCGCAAAATATAGCGAGGACGATTTTTGGTTTCCATGTAAATGCGGCCGATATATTCACCCAGCACGCCAATCCCAATAAGCTGAACGCCACCAAGAAACAGCACGGAAACCAGAATAGAGGGGTAGCCTGGCACCGGGTTACCAAACAGCAACTTATCCAGGATCATCCAGAGTCCATATAGAAAAGCTAGCGAGGCCACCAGAAAACCCAGATATGACCAGATGCGAAGTGGAACCGTAGAGAATGAGGTCAGTCCCTCCAGCGCAAGATTCCACAGCTTCCAGCCGCCGAATTTACTGTGGCCCGCGATCCGCTCAGTACGCACATATTCTACGATATCAGTCTTTCCGCCGACCCAGCTCAGAATCCCCTTCATAAAGAGATTCTTCTCGGGCAGCAGCTTAATATTCTCGACAACTTCACGCGACATCAGCCGGAAATCACCGACATTCTCTTCTATCTGCGGATGGCTGATGCTGTTATGCAGTTTGTAAAACCAGCGGGCGGTTTTGCGTTTGAGGTGGCCATCGGCACTTCTGTCCATCCGCTTGGCAAGAACAATATCAGCACCCGCCAGCCACTTGCTGATCATCTCAGGGATAACAGTGATGGGGTCCTGTAAATCCACATCAATCGGGATAACGGCATCGCCGGTTGCGGCTTCCAGGCCGGCAAACAGCGCGGGTTCCTTGCCGAAATTACGAATAAACGACAGGCTAAGTACCAGCGGATCGCTCTGACTCAGTTGGGTAATCAGCGCATGCGTTGCATCTGTGCTGCCATCATCAACAAAAACAATCTCAACCTGCCAGGCTGCCAGCGCTTCATATTTTCTGACCGCGTCATAAAAAAGAGGGATGACCTCCTCTTCATTAAATACCGGTACCACCAGAGAGATTTTCATTATTCTCCTTTAAATACGATAAAGCGGGAAAAAAGAAAGCCACACGCCAGACTGATAGCCGATGAGGTGATCAGCGTAATAATCGGATAGAGGCCGAATCGATCAGCCAGATAACCGATGCTGAATGCCATCGCGCCCATAAAAACGACGTAAAGAATATATCGCCACGCTGTCGCCTGCTGTTTAAATGTCCAGCGCGCATTAACAAAGAAAGAGAAGGTAACGGCCAGGCAAAAAGCAATCAGGTTCGCGGTCGACTGGAACAGCCCCAGACTGAGGCAAATAAAAAAGGTCACCCAATGAATCAGGGTATTTACCAGACCCACAGTCAGATATTTTGCGAAGAAAGTCAGCATTTTATAATCATTTCTAATCGGTTGGGCAAAATATACAGCAATCAGCCAGCAATCAACAGTCTGGTGCTGACAAAGGCTGACAATCAGTGGGGGCTCGGCTGATCCAGCAGGGCAGTACAAAAGTCCGCCATACGCGCCGGAGCTGTCAACTTTTCCTGACAGATCCCTTTCTGCAGGTGCGCGACTTAGCGTATTATTGTCTTATCTGAACCTGATTAAGGCGAACGCAATGCGTCTGGAAGTGTTCTGTCAGGACCGACTCGGTCTGACGCGTGAACTGCTCGATCTGCTGGTGGCACGCAACATTGATTTACGCGGTATCGAAATCACGGCGCTGGGCCGCATCTACCTGAACTTTTCTGCACTGGAGTTTGATGCCTTCAGCAATCTGATGGCTGAAATCCGGCGTACACCGGGCGTAACAGATGTGCGCACGGTAGCGTACATGCCCTCTGAACGCGAGCATCGTGCGCTGAGCGCCCTGCTGGTGGCGATGCCGGATCCGGTTTTCTCCATCGATCTGAAAAGCAAGGTTGAACTGGCTAATCCGGCCGCACAGAACCTGTTTAATCTTGATGAAGAGAAGATGCGCAACTTCAGCGCCGGTAATCTGATTAACGGCTTCAACTTCATGCGCTGGCTGGAGAGCGATCGGGTTGAAGCGCAGGCGCAGCATGTGGTCATTGAGGGCCGCGATTTTCTGATGGAAGCGCGTCCTATTTATCTGCCGGGCGAAGAGGGCCAGATCAACAGGCCAGTGGGGGCGATGGTGATGCTGAAGTCGACAGCCCGCATGGGTCGTCAGTTGCAGAATCTGGTGGTCACCGATGAATCGGAGTTTGACCATATCATTGCTGTCACGCCGAAGATGCGTCAGGTGGTGGATCAGGCGCGGAAACTGGCGATGCTCGATGCGCCTTTACTGATTGTTGGCGACACCGGCACCGGGAAAGATATGCTGGCACGCGCCTGCCATCTGCGCAGTGCCCGCGGCAAGAATCCCTTCCTGGCGTTGAACTGTGCCTCTCTGCCCGATGACGTCGCCGAAAGCGAGCTGTTTGGTCATGCCGCCGGAGCCTATCCGAATGCGCTGGAAGGTAAGAAGGGCTTTTTTGAGCAGGCTAACGGCGGCTCTGTGCTGCTGGATGAGATTGGTGAGATGTCGCCGAGAATGCAGACCAAGCTGCTGCGTTTTCTCAATGATGGCACCTTCCGCCGCGTCGGTGAAGAGCATGAAGTGCATGTCAATGTGCGGGTAATCTGCGCTACGCAGAAAAACCTGATTGAGCTGGTGCAGCGCGGGGAGTTCCGCGAGGATCTCTTTTACCGGCTCAATGTGCTGACGCTGCAACTGCCGCCTCTGCGCGATCGTCCGCAGGATATTCTGCCGCTGACCGAGATGTTTGTTGCCCGCTTTGCGGATGAGCAGGGGATGGCGCGTCCGCGACTCTCGCCGCAACTTAACGCTTTTCTGACTCGCTACGCCTGGCCTGGTAACGTGCGTCAGCTTAAAAATGCGCTTTATCGGGCGTTAACCCAACTGGAAGGTTACGAACTGCGTCCGCAGGATATCGTGTTGCCTGAACAGGCACTGGATGTGTCACTGGGCGATGAGGCGCTGGAAGGGACGCTGGATCAGATCACCAGTCGTTTCGAACGGTCGATTCTGACGCGGCTCTATCTCTCCTATCCCAGCACCCGAAAACTGGCAAAACGGCTTGGTGTGTCGCATACGGCGATTGCGAATAAATTGCGGGAGTATGGTCTGGGGCAGAAGCGCACCGAAAGCGAATAAGGGACGGACTGCAGGTGAGAAGTGGGTAAGCTGATTATCCGTTGGATATGGTCGATAGAGTCTGGCCCATCTGGCTTTGAGGCTGAGCCTGCTCAGGGAACCGGGTCAGATCGGAAAGACGCAAAAGGCGTCATCCCTGACACGCTCGGCACGCGCCTTCCCTGGCGCGTGACGCTTTCCTCTTCTGACCCGGTTCCCTGTGCGTTGAGCTTCATCGTTGCTGCCAGAACCACCCTGATACGGGTTTGCCAGCAGTTTGAAGCGGATAACCTGGTTATCCGCTTTTTTTATTACTTCAGCGCGGTCAGCGCAGCGTCATAATCTGGCTCAGTGGTGATTTCATCAACCAGCTGGCTGTAGATCACTTTATCGTTCTCATCCAGCACAATTACGGCACGTGCGGTCAGACCTTCCAGCGCACCATCGGCAATTTCCACGCCATAATCATATTTAAACTCTGAGCCGCGCAGCGTCGACAACGTCACCACGTTGTTCAGGTTTTCTGCGCCACAGAAGCGCGACTGGGCAAACGGCAGATCGGCAGAGATGCATAACACCACGGTGTTATTCAGTTCGCTTGCAGCCTGATTGAACTTGCGCACCGATGAAGCACAGACACCGGTATCTACGCTCGGGAAAATGTTCAGAATTTTGCGTTTTCCTGCATACTCAGAGAGCGCGACGTTGACCAGGTTTTTCGCTACCAGCGTGAAAGCTTTGGCTTTATCGCCAGCCTGAGGAAACTGACCAGCAACCGGTACGGCGTTACCCTGAAAATGAACAGTCTGAGACATAGTGATTCCTTTTAATGATAAAAAAGATCTGACACAAAACGGCTAAAGATAGCCGTTGTTTATGACATAAATGTTAAGGGTTTACGAGTTCAATTGTGGAATTTAACGTGGCGGTCTGCCACTGCGTCGCACATTGTGGAGTGGAAATGAGAACGGTAAAAAGTTATCCCGAAGCCTGGCCGTTGCACACGCCGTTTGTCATTGCCCGTGGAACCCGGACTGAAGTCAAAGTGGTGGTGGTTGAAATTGAGGAAGACGGAGTAAAAGGCGTTGGCGAAGCGACGCCTTATGCGCGCTATGGTGAAAGCGAGGCGTCGGTGCTGGCGCAAATCGCCGCGCTGCTGCCCGCGCTGCAACAGGGCATGACGCGCGAGGCGTTACAACAGGCGCTGCCCGCCGGGGCGGCGCGCAACGCCATTGACAGCGCACTATGGGATCTCGCCTCACACCAGCAGCAGAGCAGCCTCTGGCAGCTTAGTGGCGTGACTGCACCGGAGGATGTGGTGACCGCGCAGACCGTCAGCATTGATACTCCCGAGGCGATGGCCAGCAGCGCGCTCGCGCTGTGGCAGCATGGTGCAACCCTGTTGAAGATTAAGCTGGATAATAATTTCATTACCGAACGGCTGATGGCGATTCGCGCCGCCGTGCCGGACGCGACCCTGATTGTGGATGCCAATGAATCCTGGCACGCCGAAGGTCTGGCGGCGCGCTGTCAGCTGCTGGCGGACATCAATGTGGCGATGCTGGAACAGCCCCTGCCAGCGGGTGAGGATGCGGCGCTGGAGAACTTTATCCATCCATTACCGATCTGCGCCGATGAGAGCTGTCACACCCGCGAAAGTCTGGCGGCACTGCGAGGTCGTTATGAGATGGTCAACATTAAGCTGGATAAAGCGGGCGGGCTGACCGAGGCGCTGGCGCTGGCCAATGCGGCTCTGCAGCAGGGTTTTGCGGTAATGCTCGGCTGCATGCTCTGCACCTCGCGGGCGATACGCGCCGCACTGCCGCTGGTGCCGCAGACCCGCTTTGCCGATCTCGACGGGCCGACCTGGCTGGCGGTGGATGCAGAACCGGCGATTAAAGTGCGCAACGGTCAGCTGATCATTGCTGCCAGCGCAGCAGATTAACCATCATCTCCAGGTAGGTTTCAGTGGCTTCATCCACTGAAATCACCGGCATTTCAGCAGTGACGCAGGGCAGGCTGAGATCTTTACACCAGCTGCCGAATGAGCCTGGCGTGTCATAACCAACGCTGCTGACCCGCGGAAGGCCGGTGTGGCTGGCCAGCCAGCCACCAATCTCTGCCTGATGCGGGTCGTCAATACAGCCCAGCGGTTCATGCCATGAGACAATCCAGCGTGGTTTCAGCTGATGAATCAGCGCACAGAGCGCCTGGGTTTCCGGTTCAGAAGCCGGATGAGTGCCGGTCGAGAGGGCCACATCACGCTCATCGGCAGCGCTGTTCCAGCGATACACCGTCTCGCCTGACTGCCAGTTCGCCGCCGGAAAGTTGCGGTTGAGATCGACGCCGTTTGCGTTCGCGCGCAGTCCGAGCTGACAGCCATCAGGATTGACCGCTAACACCACGTGGTGCCGACGCATTCCATCAGGCAGCGTCCGTAATGCGGCGGAGAGTGTGGCGATGGCCGCATTTTCATCACCGTGAGTACCCGCCAGAATCAACCCGCTCTCGGGATCGCCCAGCGGCGCCGGAAACCAGAGCAGCGGCGCACCCAGCACTGAGCGGCCATACTGCTGATAGGGGACGTCCAGTTTGCCGCGCAGGGGACGTGGATGGAGTGGCGACATAGTTATTTCCTCAAAGGGTTTTACTAAAAGTAGCGGAAAAGCCGTGTGCGGAAAATAGCTATTTATCTGTCAGCCATTTGCGCTAAAGTGCCCTGCACAAGTTGCATCGGCAACAGACTGATGCAGCGCTTCTTTGGGGTAAAGGAGTGATAATGGTCAAGACCTTTCGCATGACGCTGGCAGCAATCAGCCTGAGCAGCATCATCACACCCGCCATCGCGGCGAATCCACCCGCTGGCGCACAGCTGGCTGAACAGCAGCAGATCGTTCGCCATATTAAAGATGAACCCGCTTCGCTCGATCCGCTTAAAGCGGTAGGACTGCCTGAAATTCAGGTGATACGCGATCTGTTTGAAGGGCTGACCAATCAGGATGCGCAGGGCAAAATCGTGCCGGGCGTGGCGCAGAGCTGGAGCAGCAGTGATAACAAAACCTGGGTCTTTACGCTGCGTAATAACGCGCGCTGGTCGAACGGTGATCCGGTCACGGCTCAGGATTTTGTCTACAGCTGGCAGCGCCTGGTCGATCCAAAAAACAGTTCAGCCTTTGCCTGGTTCGCGGGCTTAAGCGGTATTCAAAATGCGGCAGCGATAACCAAAGGCGAAATGACGCCCGACAAGCTGGGTGTGGTCGCCCAGAGTAAAAACCAGCTGAAGGTGACGCTGGATCGTCCGGTGCCGTGGTTCCCGGCGCTGGTGGCTAACGTGGCGCTTTTCCCGGTGCCGCAGAAAATTATTGCGCAACAGGGTGACAGCTGGACGTCACCCGGCAAACTGGTGGGCAATGGGGCCTATCAGCTCAGCGAACGCGTAGTGAACGAAAAAATCGTACTGACACGTAATCCTCACTACTGGGATGATGCCCATTCGGTGCTGACGAAAGTGACTTTCGTGCCGATTAATGAAGAGTCGAGCGCCACTAAACGTTATCGATCCAACGATATTGATATCACCGAATCCTTCCCGAAAAACATGTATGCGCTACTGAAGAAAACTCTGCCCGGAGAGGTCTACACACCTGACCAGTTAGGCACCTACTACTACGCGTTTAACACGCAGAAAGGGCCGACGGCCGATGTGCGGGTTCGCAAAGCGCTCTCCTGGTCTATCGACCGGAAAGTGATTGCTGAAAAAGTGCTGGGCACCGGTGAGAAACCGGCGTGGCACTTTACGCCAGATGTGACAGCAGGCTTTAAGCCACTGCCCACATTCATGCAACAGCACGATCAGAACAGCCTGAATGCACAGGCTAAATCGCTGCTCGCTGCTGCCGGTTACGGTCCCGGCAAGCCGCTGAAACTCAAACTGCTCTACAACACCTCTGAGAGCCACCAGAAGATTGCGATTGCTGTGGCCTCGATGTGGAAAAAGAACCTCGGTGTGGATGTCACGCTGGAGAACCAGGAGTGGAAAACCTATATCGACAGCCGTAACAGCGGAAACTTCGATGTGATCCGCGCCTCGTGGGTCGGTGACTACAATGAACCCTCCACTTTCCTGAATCTGCTGACGTCGGGCAACAGCAGCAACATCGCGCGCTTTAACAACGCGGATTATGATGCGGTTATCGCCAAAGCCAGCCGGGAGACCAGCGATCAGGTACGTAACAGCGATTACAACCGTGCCGAGCAGATCCTGGCTGAGCAGGCTCCGATCGCCCCCATCTATCAGTACACCAATGGCCGCCTGATTAAACCCTGGGTCAAAGGCTATCCCATCACTAACCCTGAAGATGTCGCCTACAGTCGCGAACTGTGGATTGAAAAGCACTGAGTGCAGGTGGCCGGTCAACCGGCCACCCTCTGACATCTTTCTACACAGCCCGGAGATTGCAACTCAACACCGTCACGCTAGACTGTATCGTATTGATTTTAGTAGTGAGGCGACGGTGTGGACGTAATTGAAGGAAAAGCGTTACAGGTTTCAGATGCCATAATTTCCTGCCAGCTGGATGGCAAGGGCGGGATGATCCCGATTGCTGAAGATGAAGTCATCCAGTGTGAGCAGCCCTGCTGGCTCCATCTGAACTATACCCACCGTAAGAGCGCGGAATGGCTGCAGTCGACGACACAAATCCCTGATGCCGTGCGTGACGCCTTAGCGGGCGACAGTATGCGTCCACGCGTCAGCCGGCTGGGCGACGGCTTTATGATCGTGCTGCGCAGCGTCAACCACAACAGCGATGCGCGTCGCGACCAGCTGGTGGTGATGCGGGTGTTTATCAACGATAAACTCATCGTCTCGACCCGGCGGCGTAAAGTTTCTGCCGTCGATGAAGTCCTCACGGATTTGCAGAATGGTAACGGCCCGATTGACTGCGGCAGCTGGCTGGTCGATATCTGTGATGCCCTGACCGATCACACCAGCGAGTTTATCGAAGATTTACATGACAAAATCATTGAGCTGGAAGATGCGCTGCTTGACCAGCGGATGCCGGCACGAGGCGAACTCGGCCTGCTGCGCAAACAGCTGATTGTGATGCGGCGGTATATGGCACCGCAGCGTGATGTCTATGCGCGGCTGGCCAGTGAAAAACTGGCCTGGATGGATGACACCGAACGCCGCCGGATGCAGGAAATCGCCGATCGGCTGGGACGCGGGCTGGATGATCTGGATGCGGGGGTGGCGCGTACCGCGATTCTGGCTGATGAGGTTGCTTCTGCGATGGCGGAGTCGATGAACCGTCGTACCTATACCATGTCACTGATGGCGATGATTTTTCTGCCAGCCACCTTCCTGACCGGCCTGTTTGGCGTCAACCTGGGCGGTATTCCAGGCGGCGAATGGCGATACGGTTTCTCTATCTTCTGTCTGCTGCTGGTGGCACTGGCCGTCGGGGTAGCGGGGTACCTGCGCAAGCGGCGCTGGCTCTAGCGTTATGCGTAGCGTATCGGTTATCTGCGCTGAAAATCCAGTTAAGGACGCAAAAGCTGATCGACATCAAGAACCCATTGTCGCTGCTGACGCAAACTCTCTCCCGCAGGTGAATGCAACGTCAGGCGATGGGCGTTGCGCTCCATATTGTCTTACTTCCTAATTTAGAATTAATGCATAGCACATTTAATTCGAAACATGCCGGCCTGTGTGCCGGCTTTTTTTTTGCCCGCCTGGCTGTAACGCCGTTCCTTACCTAAGCTTAAAGTCCATTCGCAACAAAAGGAGTACGGCATGAGCGCGATTCTTAACAGCGAGCCGATCCCCACGGATCCGATCCCGATTCCTGAGCCTATTCCTCAGCCACAACCCCAGCCTGATCCGCCGACAGATCCGGAATTTCCGCCGATAATGGATCCACCACCGCACCGCAATATATAAAAAAAGGGCGTGCTGCCAGCAGCACGCCCTTAACCTTTTCAGCACTTATTTAATCTGAATCACATCCAGACGCGCGCTGGTATCCGGGGCATCCTCTTCATCAGCCCGCCAGCCAACAGGCTGCAGCGGCAGAGATTCCCGGTCAAAGGCGAGATCCCCGCCATCAACCACCGCATCGCCATGCTTAATGCCTTTAAAATCGAACAGGTTGATATCCGCCATATGTGACGGCACCACATTCTGCATCGCGCTGAACATGGTTTCAATACGGCCAGGATAGCGCTTATCCCAGTCACGCAGCATATCGGCTACCACCTGACGCTGCAGGTTCGGCTGAGAACCGCAGAGGTTACACGGAATAATCGGGAACTGACGCGCTTCTGAGAAGCGGATGATATCTTTCTCGCGGCAGTAAGCCAGCGGACGGATCACAATCTGCTTGCCATCGTCGCTCATCAGCTTTGGCGGCATGCCTTTCATTTTTCCGCCGTAAAACATGTTCAGGAACAGCGTCTGCAGAATGTCATCGCGATGGTGGCCCAGCGCAATTTTAGTACAGCCCAGCTCAGTTGCGACGCGATAGAGAATGCCACGGCGCAGGCGCGAGCAGAGTGAACAGGTGGTTTTGCCTTCCGGGATCTTATCTTTGACGATGGAGTAGGTATCTTCTTCGATAATCCGATACTCAACGCCCTGCGACTCAAGATATTCCGGCAGGATATGCTCAGGGAAGCCCGGCTGTTTCTGGTCGAGGTTAACGGCAATAAGACTGAAGTTGACCGGCGCACTTTTTTGCAGACTGCGCAAAATTTCCAGCATGGTGTAGCTGTCTTTGCCGCCCGACAGGCAGACCATGATGCGGTCGCCTTCTTCAATCATATTAAAATCTGCAATGGCTTCGCCGACGTTACGACGCAGACGTTTTTGCAGTTTATTGAGGTTGTACTGTTCTTTCTTGTCAACCGTTTGATTATCTTGCATTTTTACCTATCTCAAAATCCAGAAAGCGTAGCTAAAGGGCAAATTGCCGTGCGCGTTCAGCCAGACACTTCACTGCGGTGTCACGAATATGCAGCGTATGGTACGGATTGTTGCCGCGAATGCCAGTACTGGAGTGAAGTAATCAGCGGATAGCCGCCCGGGAAATCCGGCAGAGACTACCCGTTAAGGGGGCAGCGACATAAATCGATGCGGCGGTACTCAGTGAAAAATGAGGGCGGGCCTTACCAGGTCATTACCCAAAAATTGCGGGCTGATGTGTCACGGATAGCGTTCAACTATGCGATGTCAGCTGGCTGGCACATCTTTCCACTGGCAATCGATTTCATCATTGTGCGCAGAACAGGATGGCAGTGATGCCTGGTAAGCATCAGCCCGCGCATTCTCTTTTTTTGCCGCACAACCCGCAGTCATAAAAATGATTGAGATAATTAACAGATATTTCATCAGAGCGACCCGTTAACAAAAAAAAGAGCATGCACCGCTATTAATCAATCATGCATAAACGGCGTTCTTTTTATGCTTATCTGATTTGAGAATTTCCTTCGAATTGTTGCTATAAATTCGCAGTGAGTTAAATATCCTGATGCACTGTTAATTTTATTAGCGCCTGAATCTGAAAAACGCTGCTGTTGAATATGCGTTGACACTGCCGGGTTATAATTGGGAATGCGTAAGATGCACAGGCATCAGTTTTTTTTGTATCCCATTAAATCTGAATCGATTTTACTGGCACATATCGCCACGTCCAAAACTGTTGCTTTTCAAAGCAGACGGGTCAAATTAAAGCCATTAAAGTGAATGTGAAAGTTAAAAAGGGCGGCTTTAATTTTTACACTCATAACTGTTTTTCCTGAGAGACTTGCTGTGACTTCATCGTTCCGCACATCATGGTAATGCGGGCAGCGTAACAAATCGTTAAATTGCTGGCTATATAGGTGAATAAGGACGGAGCAAACTTTAAATTCGATGAGACATCCGGTAAACACTCACGATATAAAAAATTATGGTGTCCGATTTATATTGACGCTGATACTCTTTTTACTCTGCTATGTTGCAGTCATGTATTGCGGCGTTTTGTTGCTGGTAAACCGACACGGATTGCTGCATTTCCTGCTGCACTGAATTTATTATTGCTAGCCACAGGCTTTAAAAATCCAGCGATAAGCATGATGTAAAAAATGTCTGAGCACTTCCAGCAAACTTTCAGCGCCTTCCCCCACCAGACACTGTCCGGTCTCAAGCGCATTATTTACGGAATTACGATGATCCAGGATCATCATGATGGCCATAGCGCCCGCAATCAGCGTAAAGATAAGCATGCTCAGTACTGGCCAGCTACTTTTACGTACAGAAGCGGACAGGGTTTCGTCACGATGGTCAGAGTTCTGGCGCATTTTTCACCGGATAAATGGTTACCTTAATAAACAATCACGGATTATGACATTAATTCCCAGCGGGCTCTATATCTCAGGTCAGGCTGCATGATGATGATAATAGATGAATCTGATGGAGAGGGCAGAAGGCAGTGCATACCGATAACTCCCTTCTGCAACGTCCTGGCGCTGAACGGCCTGTGTTCAGCAGGAATGATCTTTATGTAGAGGGATTTACATCATCTCCAGCGACTGAACTCCTTTGATCTCCATGACCTTATCGTAGAGGTGAGCATCGTTTGATTTGCGGGACAGCGTTACCTGAACGCTGAGCTCACACAGACCACTCTCCTCATCCCGATTAATCACCGTCACATTGCCGTAGCGAATGCCTTCCCGCTGCATGACCAGCAGCACCAGCGGCACACTTTTGGGCTTAAGAAAAACCAGCAGCGTATGATGTTTACCGATGAGAAAATGGCTCAGGCGGCGGAAGACTTCCAGCACCACCAGCGCCAGCACCGTGCCATAAATGCCGATCTCATACATGCCGCTGCCAATCACCAGACCAATCGCCGCAGTCACCCATAATCCCGCCGCCGTGGTTAAGCCTTTCACCACCTGCTTCTGAATCATAATGGTGCCTGCGCCAAGGAAACCCATGCCGCTGACTACCTGGGCAGCAATACGGCTGGGATCCAGTGCCACATGGTCACTATTGAGCATATCGGCGAAGCCATATTTCGATACCAGCATAAACATCGCACTGCCGATACCGACCAGAATATGGGTACGCAGTCCTGCTTCTTTGGCCCGCATCTGGCGCTCCATGCCGATCAGGCCGCCGAGAATACCGGCCAGCGCTATGCGAATTAACATATCCATTAACATGGCTTTACTCCGAATTAATAAGGGCCGAAAAAGGGTGACAGTTCAGCGATAACAGGTAAACAAGATAATTCTGCTTGCAAATGACGCCGGAGAATTTTGTAAAAAGCTGTTTCACCTCTCGACCCGTTGTGCTGCCTGACATATGCTGAGCCAGCCTTTTCCCCCACTTCCCGGAGTCCGACTGATGAAAGCAGCCACTTTTTTGCTGGCCGGTGCCGCATTATTACTCTCTGCCTGCAGCAGCAACAGTGATGATAACGAGCCACCGCAACAAGCCACCGCCGCCCACATCCAGCCACGGGTGGTGATGTCTTCCCTGGCAGAAAGCACCTGTTCGAACGCGGGCGGAACGCTGGCATTTTCGCATCAGCTGGATGGATCGAGAGTGGGGATGTGTCAGTTAGTGAATGGCCGTCGCTGTGATGAGCAGGCATTAATTGGCGGGAATTGCGCGCGCTGATGATCAGGCCGGATTGCTCCGGCCCGCACAGTCAGGCAGAGAGTCGGTTCGGGCAGTTTTCACCGCGGTCGAGCTGGCTGAGATTATTCAGTGTCGTTTCAGAAATGGCGGTCAGCGCTTCGGCGGTTAAAAACGCCTGATGGCCGGTGAACAACACGTTATGGCACGCCGACAGACGGCGGAACACATCGTCCTGAATCACATCATTCGACTTATCTTCAAAGAACAGATCACGTTCATTCTCATAAACATCCATGCCGAGCGCGCCGATTTTCTGCTGTTTCAGCGCGTCAATCGCCGCCTGTGAATCAATCAGACCACCCCGACTGGTGTTGATAACCATCACCCCATCACGCATCTGTTTAAACGCATCGGCGTTGAGCAGATGATGATTCTCCGGCGTCAGCGGACAGTGCAGGGTAATGACGTGGGATTCAGCAAACAGCGTCTTCAGATCAACATATTCCGCGCCCAGTTCCAGCGCCTGCTCACTCGGGTAGGGATCATACGCCAGCAGCCGCATACCAAAACCTTTCAGAATCCGCATCGTCGCGATCCCGATTTTACCGGTACCGATAACACCCGCGGTTTTGTTATGCATGTTAAAACCGGTCAGGCCGTCGAGCGAAAAGTTTGCGTCACGGGTACGCTGATAAGCGCGATGAATACGGCGATTCAGGGTCATCATCAGGCCGATAGTATGTTCAGCGACCGCTTCCGGTGAGTAGGCCGGCACGCGCACCACTTCCAGACCCAGCTCTTTTGCAGCAGCCAGATCAACATTATTGAAACCGGCACAGCGCAGCGCGATATATTTCACACCCAGCCCGGCCAGCTCTTCCAGCACCGGACGACTGCCGTCATCGTTTACAAAGATACAGACGGCATCGCAACCCACAGCGGTTTTGGCGGTGCTTTCAGAGAGTAAAAAGTCAAAAAATACCAGTTCAAAGCCGAACTGCTGATTGACCTGCTCAAGGTATTTCTGATCGTAATGTTTGGTGCTGTAAACCGCGATTTTCATCGTTGTGCTCCTGCAGAGGTGATAGAGCAAGGATAACGTTTTCTGACTGACTTTGCTGAAACAGCTGACTTGTGTCCGGCGCAGACCTTCACCTCTGGCAGATTACATGCCATCATCGTTGTCAGGATACTGTAAGGAAAAGGATTATGGCTTTTATGCCACGGATGTTCCGGCGACGGCTGGCCGCCATTCTGGCGCTGATTCTGCTGCTGCTCGGCCTGATCTTGACTGTCACGCAATGGCTGCCGCGGCTGGTCGGCATCTTGCTACCTGAAGATACCCGCATTGAGCTGTCGGGCGCACCGCGCTGGCGGGAAGGTGGCCTGTGGTTGCCACAACTTCGTTATCTCGCAGGGGATTGCTCCCTGGCAACGGTAAAGGCGGTGTCACTGGGCTGGCATCAGTCACGCTGGAAACTGAATGCGTCAGAGCTGACGCTGGATAGCACCTGCCTGCAAAAATTACCGGCCAGTGATGACAGCACGGCAGCCCCCAAAACGCTGGCCGAATGGCAGGCAATGCTGCCTGGCGCCGACGTTCATCTGGGCAAATTAATTGTTACGCCGTGGCAGACGTATGCGGGCGCGCTGGATCTGACGCTGAAAAAAGATCGTCAGCAACTCAGTTATCAGGGCGATAATCTGCAGCTGGCGGCAACGCTGACCGGTCAGCAGCTCGCTATCAGTCGCCTGACGCTCACCCATCCTGCACTTCCTGAACCTGTCACGCTGAGCGGTCATCTGGCGTTACCCACCTTTGCCACCGATCTGCCGGTGAACGGCGAGGTGACCGGACAGCTGGCGCTGGACGCGCTGCCGCATCCCCTGAAGCTGACGCTTAACTGGCAGCAGCAGCAGGGCGAGCTACGCGTGGCAATGGCCGAAGTGACCCGGCCGATTCTCAGACTGCCGTGGCAGATCAGCCGCGATCAGATTCGGATTGAAAAGGGCGAATACTTCTGGCCGCTGGAGGCTCAGCCGCTATCAGGGTTTGTTAACCTGACGCTGGATAACTGGCAGTCTGGCCTTGAAAGTAGCCAGATTAGCGGTCGCGTTAACCTGCTGACCCATGGACGCGGCGGCAAGGGCAACGTGGTGCTCGGCGTCGGGCCCGGCAATCTCAGCCTGACCAACAGCAACCTGCCGTTTCAGCTAACCGGCGAAAGCAAGCTTGCCGACCTGCAACTTTACGGCTCCATTCCGGGCGTGCTCAGCGGCTCGCTGCTCGATCCTCAACTGGTGCTGCAACCTAAATCGCTGCTGCGCCTGCGGGGCCGGTTGCTGTCAACGCTGGAAGTGGACGAAGCGCGCTGGCCGCTGGCGGGCGTACGACTCTCCTCGCAGGGTATTGATGGCCGCCTGCAGGCCATTCTCAATGCGCACGATGCCAGTTTTGGCCGCTTCCGGTTGCATCTCGATGGCCGCGCCAATGATTTCTGGCCCGATAAGGGCGAATGGAACTGGCGCTACTGGGGAGGTGGCGAGATGCTGCCGCTGCAGGCGCGCTGGGATGTTAAAGGCACGGGCGGCTGGCACGACACCCTGATCCATCTGGATACCTTGTCCACCGGTTTTAATCAGCTGGCGTATGGCAGTGTCAACGTTGCAAAACCGCGTCTGACACTGACTAAACCGGTAAACTGGCAGCGTGATGCGGCGCATCCGGCGTTCAATGGGCATTTCCGCCTGCAGGCAGGAGAGACCCGCTTCAGCTATGGCGGACATCTGGCAGACTCCACGCTCGACTTTGAGGCTAAAGGTCGTGATCCCGGCTATTTTATCTGGCGAGGCAGTTTACAGGCGGGCAAGGTTGGCCCGCTGCGGGTTAACGGCCGCTGGGATGGCGAACGGCTGCGCGGCCAGGCCTGGTGGCCGGCACAGTCGCTGACGGTGTTTCAGCCGTTGCTCAGCCCCGACATGAAAATGCAGATCCAGGGCGGCCGTTTGCAGGCACAGGTCGCTTTTTCCGCCGCAAGTGAACAGGGTTTCCAGGCGGGAGGCCACTGGACGGTAAAACAGGGCAGCATCTGGACGCCCGACAGCCAGGTTAACGGTATCGACTTTTCGCTGCCGTTCAGATTCCATGAGCAGCAATGGCAATTTGGTCAGCATGGCCCGGTATCACTGCGCATTGCCGAGGTTAAGAACCAGTTTGCGATGCAGAATATTCGCGCTGACCTGCAGGGTAACTGGCCGTGGTCCGAACAGGCGCCGCTGACGTTGCAGGATGTCAGCCTTGATCTGCTGGGCGGACAAATTACGCTGCCCGCTTTGCGCATGCCGCAGCATGAGCCAGCCCGGGTGTCGCTGCGCAATATCAGCCTCAGCGAGCTGGTGACGGCGCTGAAACCTAAACAGTTTGCCATGTCGGGCAAGGTCAACGGTGAGCTGCCGCTGTGGCTCAATAATCCACACTGGCTGGTGGAGAAAGGGTGGATTGCCAACAGCGGTCCGCTGACCTTCCGGCTGGATAAAGATATGGCGGATGCGATTACCCGCAATAACGTGGCGACGGGCGCCGCGCTGGACTGGTTACGCTATATGGAAGTCTCCCGCAGCTGGGCCACGATCAATCTGGATAATCTTGGCGACCTCACCATGGAGGCGCAGGTGCAGGGCGTCAGCCAGTTCAGTAACCGTCGTCAGACAGTCAATCTCAACTATCATCATCAGGAAAACCTGTTTCAGCTCTGGCGCAGCCTGCGCTTTGGCGATAATTTGCAATCCTGGTTAGAGCAACATGCGAATTTGCCATCCAACAAGGACACTTCACCATGAGCCTGAGGGCACTACTGGTTCTGGCAGCCGGACTGCTGAGCATCGGCTGCGTGCCGCGCATTGAAGTCACGGCACCTAAAGATCCCATCACCATCAACATGAACGTGAAAATCGAACATGAGATCCACATCAAAGTCGATAAAGACGTGGAAGCGCTATTGAAAAACCAGAGCGGTCTGTTCTGAGGAGAGCAACGATGAAACGCATAAGCGCGGTGCTGTTCCTCGCCCTGACGATGGCGCAGCCTGCCTGGGCACTGACGCTGGATCAGGCGCGGCAATCGGGGCGGGCAGGTGAAACGCTCTCTGGCTATCTGGCGGCACGTGCGCAGGATAGTGAAACGCTGGCACTGGTGCAGCGTATTAATGCCGGACGTCAGCAGGAGTATCAGCGACTGGCAGAACAGAATAATCTCTCCACGGCCGATGTCGCCAGTATTGCCGGACAGAAGCTGGTGAGCCGTGCGGCAGAGGGGGAATATGTGCGCGGCATTAACGGTCAGTGGCTGAGAAAAGCGGCAGAAAGCAGTCAGTAACCGGCGAAAAAAAACCGGGCGCATGGCCCGGTCTTTTAAAGCGTCATCCTGAGATGAGTGAGACTTATGCCGTCACGATCTGCTTGATAGCGTCTTTCGCTTCAGCGGTCGCTTTGCTGGCCACTTCCGGACCGTAAGCGATGCCTTCAGCAAACACGAACTCAACGTCAGTGATGCCGATGAAGCCCAGGAACAACTTGACGTAAGGGGTCAGCAGGTCAGTAGGGGTATCTTTGTGGATGCCGCCACGGCTGGAGATAACGACTGCCGTTTTGCCTTTAACCAGACCTTCCGGGCCTGCTTCTGTGTAGCGGAACGTCACGCCAGCACGGGCAATCAGGTCGAAATAGTTTTTCAGCTGCGTCGGGATGTTGAAGTTGTACATTGGCGCGGCAATCACCACTTCATCATGAGCCTGCAGTTCTGCAATCAGTTCATCAGACAGGTCCAGAGCCTCCTGCTGACGAGGTGACAGCGGGGTATCAGAGGGACGCATTGCACCCACTAACTCGCCATCCAGTACCGGGATCGGGTTAGCCGCCAGGTCACGTACGGTAACCTCTTTACCCTGGGCCTTTGCCTGTTCGATGTAGAAGTCAGCGAGCTGGCTTGATTGTGAGTAGCCTGCAAGAATGCTTGATTTCAGAACTAAAACTTTGCTCATGGTGGTTTCCTGTCTGTTACGCGGAAGACTTTCCGCTCAATGGTTTACACTCTACGGTTATCGATGGCGCGGTGAAAGCGCAATATTTCGAGACCCATGTTCGAATTTATTGAATAAGCGTAACCGGGGCCAGCCGCCGGAACAGTTCAGAATGTGCTATGATGCGCGCAATTATTTTTTATTGAATCAGCTGGTTATCCCGGCTTGCAGGGCGCTGCTTCAGGCAGCGACACCGTCTGAGTAAGGTACGTCACTATTATGTCATCTCCCGATACTTCCCCACTGGCAGCGCTCTGGTCACGCCTCGAGGGTGTAATGCTGCGCGATCGCCAGCGGTTACAGCGCCGTTTACAGGGTGCCAGAAAAGCTAAAAATCCCGAGGCACAGCAGGGCATTGCCAGCGAGCTTGAGCAGGACTTTATCGCAGCCGAGCAGCGCGTGGCCCAGCGCCGTGCGGCCACGCCAGCCATTACCTTCCCGGACAATCTGCCGGTCAGTCAGAAGCAGCAGGATATTGCTGAGGCGATTCGCGATCACCAGGTAGTGATTGTCGCCGGTGAAACCGGCTCGGGTAAAACCACGCAGCTGCCGAAAATCTGTCTGGCGCTGGGGCGTGGTGTGACGGGTCTGATTGGTCATACGCAGCCGCGCCGTCTGGCCGCACGTACCGTGGCGAATCGCATTGCCGATGAGCTCAGCACTTCGCTGGGCGGCTGCGTCGGCTATAAAGTACGGTTTAACGACCAGGTCAGTGACCTGACGCAGATTAAACTGATGACCGACGGGATTCTGCTGGCGGAGATCCAGCAGGATCGTCTGCTGATGCAATATGACACCATCATTATTGATGAAGCGCACGAACGCAGCCTGAATATCGATTTCCTGCTCGGTTATCTGCGTGAGCTGCTGCCGCGTCGCCCCGATCTGAAAGTGATTATCACTTCCGCCACCATCGATCCACAGCGTTTCTCGCGTCATTTCAATAATGCGCCGGTGATTGAAGTCTCAGGCCGGACTTATCCGGTTGAAGTGCGCTATCGGCCGGTGATCGAAGAGGCGGATGACAGCGATCGTGACCAGCTGCAGGCGATTTTTGATGCCGTAGATGAGCTGGGCCGGGAAAGTCGGGGTGATATCCTGATCTTCATGAGTGGTGAGCGTGAAATACGTGATACCGCCGACGCGCTGAACAAACGCGATCTGCCACATACCGAAGTGCTGCCGCTCTATGCACGGCTGTCGAACGCCGAACAGAACCGGGTGTTTCAGTCGCACAGTGGCCGTCGTATCGTGCTGGCGACCAACGTCGCGGAAACCTCGCTGACGGTGCCTGGGATTAAATATGTGATCGATCCCGGTACGGCGCGTATCAGTCGTTACAGTTTCCGTACCAAAGTGCAGCGCCTGCCGATTGAACCGATATCACAGGCGTCTGCCAACCAGCGTAAAGGGCGTTGCGGCCGTGTTTCAGACGGTATCTGTATCCGTCTCTACGCAGAAGATGACTTCCTGAGTCGTCCGGCCTTTACCGATCCTGAAATCCTGCGCACCAACCTGGCGTCAGTCATCCTGCAGATGACCTCGCTGGGCCTCGGCGATATCGCCGCCTTCCCGTTTGTGGAAGCGCCCGATAAGCGCAATATCCAGGATGGCGTCCGCCTGCTGGAAGAGCTGGGCGCGCTGACCCTGAACGAAGAGACCGGTCACTACAAGCTTACCGGTTCCGGGCGTCAGCTGGCGCAGCTGCCGGTGGATCCCCGTCTGGCGCGGATGGTGCTGGAAGCGCAGAAATTTGGCTGCGTGCGCGAAGTGATGATTATCACCGCTGGCCTGTCGATTCAGGATCCGCGTGAGCGTCCGGCAGATAAAAAACAGGCGTCCGATGAGAAGCACCGGCGCTTTGCCGACAAAGACTCCGACTTCCTCGCCTATGTGAACCTCTGGAACTATCTGGCGGAGCAGCAGAAAGCGCTGTCCGGTAATGTTTTCCGCCGCCAGTGCAAAAGCGATTTCCTTAACTATCTGCGCGTGCGGGAATGGCAGGATATCTACACCCAGCTGCGGCAGGTGGTGCGTGAACTGGGCATTCCGGTTAACAGTGAACCGGCTGAGCTGCAGCCTGTCCACTGCGCGCTGTTAAGTGGTCTGCTGTCGCATATCGGGCAGAAAGACACCGATAAGCAGGAGTATACCGGCGCGCGCAATACCCGCTTCGCGATCTTCCCTGGCTCCGGGCTGTTTAAAAAGCCGCCGAAGTGGACCATGGTGGCGGAACTGGTCGAGACCAGCCGCCTGTGGGGCCGCACGGCGGGCCGTATTGAACCGGAGTGGATTGAGCCGCTGGCACAGCATCTGATCAAGCGCAGCTACAGTGAACCGCACTGGGAGAAATCGCTGGGCGCGGTGATGGCCACCGAAAAAGTCACGCTCTATGGCCTGCCGATTGTCGCCGCCCGTAAAGTTAACTATGGCAGCATCGATCCCACCCTGAGCCGTGAACTGTTTATTCGTCACGCGCTGGTGGAGGGCGACTGGCAGACCCGACACGCCTTCTTCCGCGCAAACCAGAAGCTGCGCAGCGAAGTGGAAGATCTGGAACACAAATCCCGTCGCCGCGACATTCTGGTTGATGACGAAACGCTGTTTGCTTTTTATGACCAGCGCATTGGCAAAGAGGTGGTCTCGGCGAAGCATTTCGACAGCTGGTGGAAACAGGCCAGTCGCGAAAACGCAGAACTGCTGAATTTCGACAAGCAGATGCTGATCAAAGAGGGTGCGGATAAAGTCAGTCAGCTCGACTACCCCAACTTCTGGCATCAGGGCAACCTCAAACTGAAGCTGAGTTATCAGTTTGAGCCGGGCGCAGATGCGGATGGCGTGACGGTACATATTCCGCTGCCGCTGCTGAATCAGGTTGAAGATAGCGGTTTTGAGTGGCAGATCCCCGGTGTACGCCGTGAACTGATCATCGCACTGATTAAGTCGCTGCCTAAGCCGCTGCGACGCAACCTGGTGCCGGCGCCCAACTACGCCGAAGCGTTCTTAGGAAGAG
This sequence comes from Pantoea sp. BJFS-204, assembly GCF_049310725.1. NCBI lineage: Bacteria > Pseudomonadati > Pseudomonadota > Gammaproteobacteria > Enterobacterales > Erwiniaceae > Pantoea > Pantoea sp. BJFS-204. The sequence goes on from NZ_JBMOWE010000001.1 coordinate 1,003,301, forward strand.
TGAAAGCGATGGAGATGCCGCTGCCTGATGCGCTGGCGCGGGAATTTCGCCGCATGACCGGCGTCACGCTGGAGCGGGAAAGCTGGCAGTGGGAACAGGTGCCCGATCATCTGAAAATGACGTTCCGGGTAGTCGACGAGCACAACCGTAAACTGCTGGAAGGCAAAGATCTCACTGCGCTTAAGGCACAGCTGAAAGACAAAGTGCAGGAAACGCTGTCGAAAGTGGCGGATGACGGGCTGGAGCAGAGCGGGCTGCATATCTGGAGTTTTGGCGATCTGCCACGCAGTTATGAACAGAAGCGCGGCAGCTACCAGGTTAAAGCCTGGCCTGCGCTGGTCGACGAGAAAGAGAGCGTTGCTATTCGTCTGTTTGACAGCGAGCAGGAGCAGCAAAAAATGATGTGGCGCGGTCAGCGTCGTCTGCTGCTGCTGAATGTGCCGTCACCGGTTAAGTATCTGCACGAGAAGCTGCCGAACAAAGCCAAGCTCGGACTTTACTTTAACCCTTATGGCAAAGTGCTGGAGCTGATTGACGACTGCATCGCCTGTGGCATCGACAAGCTGATGGGGGAAGCGGGCGGACCGGCCTGGGATCAAACCTCGTTTGAGCAGTTGCGTGACAAAGTGCGCGGCGAACTTAACGAAACCGTGGTGACCATCGCGAAGCAGGTCGAGCAGATCCTGACGGCAGTCTTCAACATTAATAAGCGTCTGAAGGGCCGGGTCGATATGACCATGGCGCTGGCGTTATCTGACATCAAAGCGCAGTTAAGTGGCCTGGTTTATCGCGGCTTTGTCACCGGCAACGGCTGGCAGCGACTGGCCGATACGCTGCGTTATCTGCATGGGATTGAGCGCCGACTGGAAAAACTGCCTGCCGATCCGCACAGCGATCGTGCGCGGATGTTAAAAGTACAGGCAGTGGAACAGGCTTATCAGGCGTGGCGCAATAAGTTGCCGCCGCAGCGTCAGGATGATGAAGAGGTGCAAAATATCCGCTGGATGATCGAAGAGCTGCGAATCAGTTATTTTGCTCAGCAACTGGGTACGCCTTATCCCATCTCAGATAAGCGTATTCTGCAGATGATGGAGCAGATAGCGGGTTAAGTGCCGGGATGCGCGCCGTAACCGGCGCGCATCCGATGATGGCGAGTGAGAGTGCGGGCTACTGAGCCAGGGATTCCAGTTTATCTTTAAACGAGGTGACCGAAATCGCACGGTTATCAGCCAGGTAGCGATCTTTCGCTGCCGGTGCTGAGCTTTGTACCGCGATTAACTGCCAGCCTTTATCGCTGTTGAGCAGCAGTGGCGAACCACTGTCACCTGGCAGGGTGTCACACTGATGCGACAGCACGGCGCGCTGCGCCCAGCCGGTGATCAGGCAATCGCTGTGGGAGTAAAGCGTGTCCAGATGATCAGCCGGATAGCCTGCCTGCGTCACTTTGCGTCCGGTCAGCTTCAGCGCCGCAGTGAGATCGCTGCGTGAGCCATCGAACAGCGGAATAGGCGTAATCGCTGAGGGCGGATTGCGTAAAATCACGATGCCGTAATCATAGGGGGCTGCACTGCTCGGCACGATCCAGCCTTCACCATCCGCTTTTAACTTTGACGCCAGCGAGGGTTCAACCCGCGCATCAATATCATGAAGCTCGTAGCGCCAGCCTTTATCGCTGGCCATAAATCGCAGCGCAACCGGCTTATCGAAATTACCCGGCGGGGCAAGCAGGCAGTGTCCGGCGGTCAGCGCCAGATGCGGAGAGATGAGTGTGGCAGTACAGAGGTTGCCGCTTTCGGTTTCCAGCTGACCAATGGCATCCCAGGGGGCAGCGGTAATATCGGTGATTGCCTGGCGATGATCCTTACCGAAAAACAGCATCTTAATTTCAGCAGGAGTAGGCGAGTCATCGTCATCATCGGCATGAACCGTGGTGGCAAAGCTGAAGAGTCCAACCATTAACAGGGTAGCCAGGCGCATAGAAATCTCAATGGCGAGAAAAAATTAACGTTATTGTTATTACGTAAGTACGGTAACTATAGTCGGTGAGCGTTGAAAAAGGGAGTTTTATTGGTTAATCAGTACGCTACAGCGGTTAAACAAAAAAGCTTGCTGCTACAATGCCACACAGGATCATCACCAGCAGAATAATTTCGAAGCGATAGCGACGCACCATATCATCCACTCCAGTAAAGAAACACCCGGCAGAACCGGGTGTTTTTAATCATCATCTCGTGGCCGTGCGCTGAAGGCGACCTTAGTTTTTAGCTGCTGGTTTCACAACTTTTTTGTGGTGAACTTTTTTAGCAGCCTGAGCTTTCTGTGCAGCTGGTTTAGCTACTTTTTTGTGGTGAACTTTTTTAGCAGCCTGGGCTTTCTGAGCGGCTGGCTGAGTGGCTTTTTTGTGGTGAACTTTTTTAGCGGCCTGGGCTTTCTGAGCAGCTGGTTTAGTGACTTTTTTGTGGTGAACTTTTTTAGCGGCCTGGGCTTTCTGTGCAGCAGGTTTAGCTACTTTTTTATGGTGAACTTTTTTTGCAGCCTGCGCTTTCTGCGCGGCATCTTTTTTCACAGCTTTTTTGTGGTGTTTCTTAGCAGCCTGCGCTTTCTGAGCCGCTTTATGGTGTTTCTTGTGCGCAGTTTTGTGAACGGTTTTAGCCGGTGCTGCAGCAGTAGTAGTGGTTGTTGCGGCTGGCGCAGCAGCTGGAGCAGCTGTGGTGTCAGCAGCGAAAGCAACAGAAGACATACCCATAGCAGCGGCGACAACCAGTGCAAATAATTTTTTCATTGCAAATCCCTCGAAGACTATTTTTTCATGTGTAGCCCACTGCGGGGCCGGTGAAGAGACTATAGGGATATCAATGAACGGTGTCCGTGGGTGTTTGGTATCGGCGTGTAACCGATTGTACAAAGGCGGGAAAGGGCGGTCAGCAGACCGCCCGAGAGCTTAGCTATTCAGGTAACGTTGTTCAAGGTGCTGGCGGAAGAAAGCCGGATTCAGCGCTTCGCCGGTGGCGTTGATCAGCAGCTGATCGGTGGAGAAGCGGCTGCCGTGCTGCCAGATGTTCTGTTGCAGCCAGTCGAATACCGGCTGCAGCTCACCGTGCTGAATCAGCTCGCTGAGCTGAGGAATCGCAAGATGTACCGAGCGGAACAGCTGTGCGGCGTACATCGCGCCCAGCGTATAGGTCGGGAAGTAGCCAAAGGCGCCGTCGGTCCAGTGGATATCCTGCATACAGCCATCGCGGTAGTTACCCCGGGTATCCAGACCCAGCGACTGCATCATTTTCTCATCCCACAGCGCCGGGATATCCTCAACCTCAATCTCGCCTTCAATCAGCGCCTGCTCGATTTCATAGCGCAGAATGACATGCGCCGGATAGCTGAGCTCATCGGCGTCAACCCGGATCAGGCCAGGCTTAACCTGCTGGGTCAGGCGTACAAAATTATCCGCCTGCAGGGCAGGCTGGTCGCCAAAGGTGGCGATCACCTGCGGCAGAATGCGCTGCAGGAATTCGCGGCTGCGACCAAGCTGCATCTCCATAAACAGGCTTTGTGATTCGTGGATAGCGGTGGAGCGCGCCAGCGCCACCGGCTGACCGCGCCACTGCTGCGGCAGATTTTGCTCATAGCGGGCGTGGCCGGTTTCGTGGATCACGCCCATCAGGGCGCTGAGAAACTCATTCTCGTTGTAACGGGTGGTAATACGCACATCTTCCGGCACGCCACCGCAGAAGGGATGCGCACTGATATCCAGCCGGCCATGGTTAAAGTCGAAACCCAGCGTTTCCATGATGCTCAGGCCGAGCTGACGCTGAGCAGGCAGGGCGAACGGCCCCTGCGGCGTGATAACAGTCTGTTGCGCCTGTTTTTCCACGACCTGCTGTAACAGATCGGGCAGCCAGGTTTTCAGTTCGCCAAAGGTTTCATCCAGCCGGGCGCGGGTCATCCCCGGTTCATAAAGATCCAGCAGCGCATCGTAACGCGAGCAGCCAGTGGCGTCGGCGCGGCGCTGGGCCTCTTCGCGGCTCAGACGCACCACCTCTTTGAGATTGGCGGCGAAGCCCTGCCAGTCGTTGGCGGGACGCTGAGTGCGCCATGCATGTTCACATACCGAGCCGGCGATTGATTTGGCTTCAACAAAATCATCAGGCAGCAGGGTGGCCTGCTGGTAAGCGCGCTGCATCTCGTTAAGATTGGCCCGCTCAACATCGTTGAGTGACTGCTGCTCTGCGGCCCTGAGCCACTCACCAACCTGAGGGGCAGTGAGGATCTGGTGCTGCAACACGCTCATTTCGGCCAGCGCTTCACCACGCGCCTGACTGCCGCCCGGCGGCATGGTGGTTTGCATGTCACATCCGGCGATGGCCGTGACGTGGCTGAAACGGGAAAGGCGCAGGAACGTCTTGGTAAGTTGTTGATACGCTGAGGTCACGTAAGACTCCTTGTGGTTTTTAACGCAGCGGAATTTCCCGCAAGGTTAGATCAACCGGCCAGCAAAAGCGAACGCTGGCGCCGCCCAGTGGACTGGACTCAATGGTCACATTGCCGCTCAGCGCCTGGGCAATAGAGTGAACAATCGCAAGTCCCAGTCCGCAGCCGCCTGTAGCGCGATCGCGGCTGGGGTCCAGCCGGACAAAGGGTTCGAAAACCCGCTCACGCTCTTCAGGCGGAATACCGGGACCGTCATCTTCAACCTGCAGACACCCTATCGGACCGTCGAACCACAAACTGACGCGCAGCCGCTGTTGCGCATAACGCAGCGCATTGTTGACCAGGTTATCCAGTACCCGCTCCATCAGGCGGGTATCAGAAATGCCGATGTTTTCACGCTGCGGCAGCTCAAGGTCGAGCCGCACGTCGGGATTGATAGTGCGGAAATCGTCAAGCCTCTCGCGCAGCCAGTTGGCCAAATCCAGTGTTTTCAGATTGAGATCGACGCGCGGCCGGTCAAGACGCGCATAGGTCAGCAGCTCCTCAATCAGGCTTTCGAGCTGGCCGATATCGCGATTCAGCGCCACCCGTTCGCCATCCGTGAGGTTGTCGCTCATCTCCAGCCGGTAACGCAGGCGCACCAGCGGTGTGCGCAGCTCATGCGCAATACCGTCTATTAGCTGCTTCTTACTGGCAACCAGCGTATTGATGTTCTCGGCCATCTGGTTAAAGGCGATGCCAAGCCGGAACAGGCTGGAGGTGCTGTCGAAATGGGTGCGCACGTCCAGCTCGCCACGGCCAAAGCGCTGAGCCGCTTTTTCCAGTCGCTGCATCTCCTGCCAGTGGGGGCGCAGCCAGATAAACACCGGCAGCGCCAGTGACATCCCTATAAAGATCAGCAGGGCAATATCCAGCAGTCGCATCTGATGCAGATAGAAGAGATAGGGAATCGGCCCTACTGACAATACGTAGTGGCTGCGCGGAATGTGCTGCAAAAAGGTGTATTGATCGTCGAGCGCCACGATCTCTCCGGCGCGCAACCGACGCATGTTGCCTTCATCAAGCTGATATTTGTTCATCGGCTCGATGTGCAGATCGAACGACAGGCCGAGATCGAGACTCTTGATGGTTTTATTCCAGTCACGCGGCGGGATCTCGCGCAGTTCGCTGCGGATCAGGTAGAGCGAACTGGCCATCAGGTCATTCATTGACTGGCGGCCCGCACGTTCAGCGGTGAACTTGTAGACCAGCCCCACCAGCAGGGCCATCACCAGAAAGCAGACAAACAGCAGCAGATAAAACTGAATAAAAAGCTTTCTCATAGTCCGCGGGTATCCCAGGCCTGGGGCGCAAACAGATAGCCTTTGTTACGAATGGTTTTAATGCGGAACGGCTCGGTGGCGCTGTCGTGCAGCTTTTTGCGCAACCGGGAGATGGCCACGTCGATGCTGCGGTCAAGGCCGTCATAGCTGACCCCGCGCAACGTTTTCAGCAGCGCATCACGGTTAAGCGTCTGGCCCGCATGGCTGGCGAGTACCCACAGCAGATCGAAATCTGCGGTGGAAAGGGCAATCTGCTCGTCAAACAGCGTGACCTGGCGGTTCAGCGCATCGATGGTCAGCGAGCCAAAACGCAGCATACGGTTGGCGGCGGGTGCGCTGGGCGCATCGTCCGGCTGTCCCTGCTGCGACTGACGCAGATGAAGGCGCAGGCGGGCCAGCAGTACCGCCGGCGGCGTGGTTTTCAGAATGTAATCCTGCGCACCCATCTCCAGGGCCAGAATATGGTTCATGTCGCTGTCCAGTGAGGTGAGCAGCACGATCGGCCCCTGCCAGTTGGCCCGCAGGTCACGGCAGATAGTCATGCCATCTTTGCCTGGCAACATGATATCCAGCATCACCAGATCGGGCTGCTGTTCGGCAATGACCGCTTCAGCACGGTCGCCGCGCATCTCGACAATCACCTCAATATCATGACGACCCAGATAGGCCGCAATCAGTGAGCCCACTTCGGGTTCATCTTCTACATAAACAATTTTGTTCATAGTTCACAAAGCAGAGACAGGGATGGACGGAAGCATATCTTTTCCTGGTCCTGAGCTCTACGTTACCGCACGAAATATCCGTGGCTTGCTGGTATATAACCGGCAAAATGTGCAATCATTAGCGCGGCCTTTTTGCGCCAGGTTTGGGATATTGATGATTATCATGAGGAGCGTTAGTGTGTCTGATAAAGAGCTGGCATCAGCCATATACCCCGACCGCATCTGCTTCAATTACAGTGACTTTCTCTCCGCTTCCTGCAAAAAGCGCTGGAGCTTCGTCGATGCTATTTATGGTGTGATGCCGATATTTGGCATGGTGACACGTAAATCGGCACACCGCTTACAGGGCAGTGACGACCCGTTAAAAGAATTAGCATTACAAATCATTTCTACTCAGGTCAGCGACGAAATTAATATCGCACGCCTGATTACCCTTGCGGAACAACAGCAGATTAGTCGCTTCGATATTCAGCTTCCTTATCCGCTTTCGGCGGAGCAGCTGGACGCGATCCATCATGAATATTCCAGGCCGCTGAATCTGACACAGCAGGATGACCTGCTGTGTGTCTCAATACCTGTGCAGTCACACTGAGAACCTCTCCCATCAGGCTCTGAACCTGGGCAGTGCTCACCATCCTCACGTACTGTCTGTACGCCTGGTTGCTCCGCGCTGGCCGGGTTCGCACTGCCTGCAACCATTACGCCTGCCGGGCCAGGCGCTAAGTCGTCAGCTGCCACACGGCGGGCAGCGTCGCGGCAATCAGCAATCCCATTGCAATCCGCTCCAGCGAAGTCAGCGCAAACTCTGCGCGGCCACCGCGTCGTGCAAACAGAAACAGCAGCAGGCCCGGTGTATAGAGCACCACAGACATCATCAGGTGCAATGGCCCCGAGGCGTAAAGCAGCCAGATGCCATACAGGCTGGCACCGATACCGGTCGCCATCGCCAGCGGTTTATGCTGTCCGCGTACCACTTTGATCAGATATAACCCCACCAGCAGATAGGGCACCAGAATCATCTCAGAGGCGATGGTCAGCAGGTTGTTGTAGTTCGCACCGGTCAGGGCAATCAGGATCAGGCAGAGCTGAATACTGCCGTTGGTCAGCCACAGTGAGGCGGCTGGCGCGTTATGGCGGTTTTGCCGGGCGATACTGCGTGGAAATGCACCCTGTTGCGCGGCAATCAGCGGCACTTCAGCGGCCATAATCGTCCAGCTCAGATAGGCACCGCACACCGAGATAACCAGACCCACCGCAATCACCGCATCGCCCCAGTTGCCCATCAGTCGGATCATCAATCCCGCCATGGAGGGGTTACGCATCTGAGCCAGTTCAGCACGTGGAACCACGCCAAGCGACAGCAGTGTCACCAGCAGATAGACCAGCAACGCTGCCAGCACGGCGAATAATGTAGCCCGGCCCACATCTTTTTTCTGGCGCGCGCGTGCAGAGACCACCACCGCCCCCTCGACGCCGATAAAGACCCACAGGGTAATCAGCATGGTCTGTTTGACCTGCTCCCATAGCGGTTGCCCTAGCGTGACGCCGGAAAAATCAAAGCGGAAGCGATCATAGTTGAACGCCATCACCGCCAGCACAATAAACAGCAGCAGCGGCACCAGCTTGCCGAGCGTCGCCATCAGATTAATGCTGGCAGCGGTCTGCACGCCGCGCAGCACCAGCCAGTGAACCAGCCACAGCAGCACGGATGCACCCAGCATCGCCTGCCAGGTGTTGCCATCGCCAAAGATAATCCGGTCCGGCGTATCGGTGAAGAAGCTCAGGGCAGAGAAGACAATCACCAGATAGGAGACGTTGGCGATCACGGCGCACAGCCAGTAGCCCCACGCGGAGCAGAAGCCCATCAGCTCGCCGAAACCGGCACGGGCATAGGTAAAGATGCCGCCATCCAGCTCGGGTTTAAGGCGGGTCAGCAGCAGCATCGCCAGCGACAGAAAGATGATGCCGACGCCGGTAATCAGCCAGCCCAGCAGCAGCGCCGCCGGACCGGCCACTGCAGCCATATTTTGCGGCAGACTGAACACGCCTGCGCCCAGCATAGAGCTGAGCACCAGCGCCGTCAGCGCACCGAGACCTAATTTTTTCTCCAAAACAACCTTCCCGCTAGCATATATGGCTGGGTAAATCGGATTCTGTCACTGGGTTATGTCACACCAAAGGCACAATACAGGGACAATATCCGGTAAAACAGGCGGAGGATTTTACGGAGTGTGGCAGGGGATGGCAATGCGTGACTATGCAAAACAGCGCAGGAATTATGCAAACAGCAGGGCGGCAGGCGCCGCCCTGAGAAGGATTACTTAAACAGGTCAGCCGTGACGGTCAGGTTACCGCCACTCTGGTTCTGCCACTGACGGGTAACGTGGTAGAACTTGGCACCTTTATCCGCCGCACGCTTCGCCACTTCTTCTGAAATCTCAGTTGGCGTACCGAAGTGACCGGTGAAGGTTACGGTATCGAACGGCTGCATCTGAGCAGCAGTAATGGCATTCACTTCCTGCACCGATTTGCCGTTTGGCAGATTAACGGTATAGCGCTTGCCGGTAGAGCTTTGGGTTTCGAAGAAACGGCCCACTTTGTTGCTTGGCGTTTCAGACGAGGCCACGCCTGGAATCTCTACGTTAGCCGCCGCAGCGCCACCGGTTGCCAGTGCGGCTTTACCCGCTTCTGAATCGGCAGGAATCGCATTTGGTGTCTGCACCGCGCGCTCTTTAGCATCCGCTTTATAGACATAGGCGGTGACATACTGATTGCCGCCGCTGTTGGCATCGATCTGGCGAACGATAAAGAAGGAGGCTGCGCCTTTCTGTTTTGCGGCTTTCGAAATTGCGTCGTTTACATCCGGCTGGCTGGCAAAGAAGCCGCTGACCGAAACGGTATCGAAGGGTTCGAGTTTATACGCTTCTGCTTTTGGCAGTTCGTTTACGCCGTTGAAACGACGGTAGGTCGTTGACTCTGTGGCTGCCGGGGCATCGGCTTTATAGAGGTCAGCCGTAACGCGCCAGTTACCGCTGTTACCGTTGCTGTCGTTGATCGCCTGGATGTAATAAGAGGCCGCGCCCATCTGATCTGCACGCTTAGATACCGCATCGGCAGCGTCGCCAATTGCGTTGAAACGGCCGGTAATATTAATACGTTCGAATGGCTTCAACGCGGCCGCTTTTTCTGGCGTAAGTTCCTGCGCAGCGAATGCGTTGGCTGCCAGCAGGGACAACAGAGTGGTCGCCAGAATAGTGTTCTTCAGCTTCATAAAAATAATCCTTCGCCTTACGCAAAAATGAGTACGAAAACGTGCTGGACTCTTGATGTATAACAGAATAGCCGCTGATTATTGCATGTTATAAACAGACTGTCGCAGCGATTTTTTGTGTCAGATCGCGTTATTCAACCATGATTTTTTCATTTGTTTGTCATCAAACGCAGTTATGGCCAGTTTTAGTGACAGTTACCACTAAAAGCGGTAACTGTTAGCGATAAAATAGTTAATGCATTGTTAAATAAAGGTTTTTGTTGTTGGTTAATTCGTGCGGGTACAATTATCTCTGGCAGATTATCTGCCTGTGAGACTATTTTGCAGTGGGATAACGCAGGTTTCTTAACCGAACACTGCATAATTGGGTGAATGTCATCACTCTGCGTAGTCGCTGTAGATCGCTCGTCACATTTTCAGTAGCTTATAAACACTTTGAAATACCTGCGTTTCGTCCAAAAGCGGCTGAAATCGCGTTTCAGTCGCGCTCTCGTGGTGCAGGTTCGGGCCATCATCCTTTAACCGATGAAAGGAAACACTATGTTAATTGGAATACCCAAGGAAAGGTTGCCAAACGAGTCGCGCGTGGCCGCCACGCCTAAGACCGTGGAACAACTCATCAAGCTGGGTTTCAGCGTCACCCTTGAGCATGACGCCGGTAAACGCGCCAGCTTCGATGATGAAAGCTATATCGCAGCCGGTGCCACACTCAGCGACAGAGAGCAGGTCTGGCAGTCCGATATCGTGCTGAAGGTGAATGCGCCGGATGACGAAGAGATTGCGCTGACGCGTGCGGGCAGCACGCTGGTCAGTTTTATCTGGCCCGCACAGAATCCCGAACTGCTGTCAAAACTGGCCGCACGTCAGGTCACGGTAATGGCAATGGATTCAGTGCCGCGTATCTCACGGGCGCAGTCGCTGGATGCCCTGAGCTCTATGGCGAACATTGCCGGTTATCGCGCCATTGTCGAAGCCGCCCATGAATTTGGTCGCTTCTTTACCGGTCAGATCACGGCAGCCGGTAAAGTGCCACCGGCAAAAGTGATGGTAATCGGAGCCGGCGTTGCCGGGCTGGCCGCGATTGGCGCAGCGGGCAGTCTGGGTGCGATTGTCCGGGCATTTGATACCCGTCCCGAAGTCAAAGAGCAGGTGCAGAGTATGGGCGCCGAATTCCTTGAGCTCGACTTTGAAGAGGAAGCGGGTAGCGGCGACGGCTATGCCAAGGTCATGTCCGAGGCTTTTATCAAAGCTGAGATGGCACTGTTTGCCAGTCAGGCCAGAGACGTGGACATCATTGTCACCACGGCGCTGATCCCAGGCAAACCGGCTCCGAAACTGATCACCGAAGAGATGGTCGCCAGCATGAAGCCGGGCAGCGTCATTGTTGATCTGGCGGCGCAGACCGGCGGCAACTGTGCGCTGACCGTCGCTGACCAGGTTACCGTCACGCCGAATGGCGTGAAAATCATCGGTTACACCGATCTGCCTAGCCGTCTGGCGACACAATCCTCCCAGCTCTACGGCACCAATCTGGTCAATCTGATCAAGCTGCTGTGTAAAGAGAAAAATGGCGAAATCCAGGTCGATTTCGAAGATGTGGTGGTGCGTGGCGTCACCGTGGTACGCGATGGCGAAGTGACCTGGCCAGCCCCGCCGATTCAGGTCTCCGCCGCGCCACAGGCTGCCGCTGCCGCCGCGAAGCCGTCAGAAAAGATTGAGGCGAAGCCCGTTTCACCGTGGCGTAAATATCTGCTGATCGCCCTGGCTATTGTGCTGTTTGGCTGCCTGGCAAACGTGGCACCGGCCGACTTCCTCTCCCATTTTACCGTGTTCGCGCTCGCCTGCGTGGTGGGGTATTACGTGGTCTGGAACGTCAGTCATGCGCTGCATACACCGCTGATGTCCGTAACCAATGCCATTTCCGGCATCATTGTTATCGGTGCGGTCTTGCAGATGGGCCACGGTGGCTGGGTCACCTTTATCTCCTTTATTGCCGTGCTGATTGCCAGCATCAATATCTTTGGTGGCTTCACCGTCACCCAGCGCATGCTGAAAATGTTTCGTAAGGGGTAACACATGTCTGGCGGATTAGTCACTGCAGCCTATATTGTGGCTGCGATTCTGTTCATCTGTAGCCTTGCTGGTCTTTCGCGTCATGAGACCTCTAAGCGGGGTAATATTTTCGGTATCAGCGGTATGGCGATTGCGCTGATTGCCACCATATTTGGCCCGGACAGCGGTAATGTGGTCTGGATCCTGCTGGCGATGGTCATCGGCGGCGCTATCGGCATTCGTCTGGCGAAGAAAGTCGAAATGACGGAAATGCCAGAGCTGGTGGCGATTCTGCACAGCTTTGTTGGCCTGGCCGCAGTGCTGGTGGGCATCAACAGCTATATCGACCATGCGCCTGGCCTGCCAGCGGTGATGGAGAATATCCATCTCAGCGAAGTGTTTATCGGTATCTTTATCGGTGCCGTCACCTTCACCGGCTCGCTGGTGGCGTTTGGCAAACTGTGCGGCAAAATCTCTTCACGGCCGTTAGCGTTACCGCATCGTCACAAGCTGAATCTGCTGGCGCTGGTGGTTTCGTTCCTGCTGCTGCTGTGGTTTGTTAACACCAGCAGCACGGCTGTGCAGGTGTTTGCACTCTTGCTGATGACGGTCATTGCGCTGGCGTTTGGCTGGCATCTGGTCGCGTCGATTGGCGGCGCGGATATGCCGGTCGTGGTCTCGATGCTTAACTCCTATTCAGGCTGGGCCGCCGCCGCCGCTGGTTTCATGTTGAGCAACGATCTGCTGATTGTGACCGGTGCGCTGGTGGGGTCATCCGGTGCGATCCTCTCCTACATCATGTGCAAAGCGATGAACCGTTCGTTTATCAGCGTGATCGCGGGCGGCTTTGGTACTGAAGCCAGCAGTGGCGATGAAAGTCAGGAAGCGGGGGAGCATCGTGAGATTACGGCTGAAGAGACCGCTGAAATGCTCAAGGCTTCCAGCTCGGTGATTATCACACCAGGCTACGGCATGGCGGTAGCGCAGGCGCAGTATCCGGTCGCGGAAATGACTGCCCGACTGCGTGCGCTTGGCATCAAAGTGCGCTTCGGTATCCATCCGGTGGCGGGGCGTCTGCCGGGTCACATGAACGTGCTGCTGGCAGAGGCGAAAGTGCCTTATGACGTGGTGCTGGAGATGGATGAGATCAACGACGATTTCAGTGACACCGACACGGTGCTGGTCATCGGCGCTAACGACACGGTCAACCCGGCGGCACAGGATGATCCCCGCAGTCCGATTGCGGGCATGCCGGTGCTGGAAGTGTGGAAGGCGCACAACGTGATAGTGTTCAAACGCTCAATGAACACCGGCTATGCCGGGGTGCAGAATCCGCTGTTCTTCAAAGAGAATAGCCAGATGCTGTTTGGCGATGCCAAAGCCAGCGTGGAAGCGATTCTTAAAGCACTGTAATTAAAAAGGGCGGCTAATCAGCCGCCCTCTCTGTTTCTGAGGAGGATTAATCCTCCTCATCCTCTTCATCATCCAGGTCAATCGGCGATTTGAAATCGTCCGGCTTAAGCGCCAGCAGATCGCAACGCAGATGATCAATCACCTGTTCCGCCGTATTACCGAGGAATGCCGCCGACAGGCCGGTGCGTCCAATCGTTCCCAGCACCACCACACCGGCTCCCAGATGCGCCGCCAGATCGGGGATGACCTCTTCCGGCAGGCCTTTAGCCACATGGGTGAACTCTTCACCAATCGAGAACTTCTGCCGTAGCGCTTTCATTGCCACCAGATGCTGACCACGGATCGCGTCGTTATAGACGCTGGGATCAAAATCGGGCAGTTCGATAGCAATATTGATAGGGGTAATCGGGTAGGCGCCGACCAGATGCACTTCGGTCTGATTCACCTTTTCCGCCAGGATCACCGTTTCACGAATCAGCTTCTGATTCAGGCCATCGTGATGCGGCTCTTCGCTGGCTAGATTGACCGCGACAATCGCTTTACCGCCTTCCGGCCACGGCTGATCTTTGACCATCCACACCGGACACGGGCATTTCCGCAGCAGGTGCCAGTCGGTTGGAGTGAAAATCACTGACTCAAGGCGATCGTGCTGATGCGCCATCTTCAGCACCAGGTCATGCTGATGGGCGAGCACTTCCTGAATAATGGCTTCGTAGGGACGGTTGTGCCAGATCACTTTAATGTCAATTTCTACACCGGCATCAAGGTAAGCGCGGGCCTGCTCGCGGATCCATTCGGTACGCTGGCTGATCACGCCCTGGCGCATCGACGCGCGCTCATCCGGCGAAAGCAGGGTGGTCATCTCATATGAGAAGTCATAGATAGGCAGGAAGGCTTTAATTCTTCCGCCAAGACGTTGATTCAGATAGACCGCACGTCGCAGCGCGGGCTGATCGTCTTGCTGGGCATCAATGGCGACCAGAACATTTTGGTACTGGGACATGAGGCGTTCTCCTTAAACCAGAGCGACTGGAATAAAGATAGCTTATGTTGCACAGCGGAAGAAGTGAAAAAGTTACTGCCGGATCAACAAAATAAGATTTATTGATCCGGCTGAGGATCAGGCGGCCTGGTGGCTCTGACCGGCGAGCTCTTCCAGCAGGGCATGGTTTTCAATCGTGATGTACTTGCCTTTCACCGCCAGCATACCGGACTTCTGAAAACGCCCCAGCAGGCGGCTGATGGTTTCAACCGTCAGGCCCAGGTAATTACCGATATCGCCACGCGTCATGGTGAGGCGGAATTCGCGCTGTGAAAAGCCGCGCTGGCCAAAACGACGGGAAAGGTTCCAGATAAACGCCGCCAGGCGCTCTTCAGCATTTTTCTTTGACAGCAGCAGGATCATGTCCTGATCGCCTTTGATTTCACCGCTCATCAGACGCATCATCTGCTGACGCAGGGCCGGCATTTTGCCCGACAAATCATCAAGCGTTTCAAAAGGGATCTCACACACCATGGCCGTTTCCAGCGCCTGCGCAAAGCTGGGATGGCTGGAGCCCATAATCGCGTCAAAGCCGACTAAATCGCCCGCCAGATGGAAACCGGTGATCTGCTCATCACCCTGTTCAGTGATGGTGTAGCTTTTAATGGTGCCGGAGCGAATCGCATACAGAGACTTGAGTTCATCGCCTGCTTTGAAAAGCGTTTGCCCTTTCTGAATGGGTTTTTTACGCTCAATGATATTGTCGAGCTGATCCAGCTCATGTTCATTTAGCGTAAAGGGGATGCAGAGCTGACTGATGCTGCAATCCTGGCAGTGAATGGCACAACCGCCCGACTGAATACGACGAATGCTGCGTTTTTCAGGGATCATAATGGTTTGCTCGACGATTATTGACTGGGGTCAATTTTAACATTTTTTGTGCTGAAGGGAACTCATCCGAGCAGTTTTACACTTACAAATATTATGGACTAAGCACACAACGACAAACGCTGATGTGACGGGCTTCTCAGAATCCCGACAGGGCCGACTGTCAAGAAAACTTTCCGCTTATGTGATCTGTCACACGCTTCTGCACTGGCAGTGACTTTCGAAAAAGTGGGGTGGGCCGGTGATTCCAGCTTTTGCTACGCTAACGGGTAAAGCGTGATTTGCACATTCCATCAATTTTAACCAGGTGTGAGAAAACCATGAACCTTGATGATAATGATCTCTTTCGGGATGCCATGGGCGATGTCACGCCGTTAAAAGACACCACCACAACCTTGTGGCTCAAAGCACCCTCAACGAAGGCGCCACGAAAACCGCCAGGTGAATCTGAGCTGGAGAATTTCCTGACCCGGGGCGATCTGGAGATCGTTCCACTCAATACCCCGCTGGAATATAAAGCCGACGGCATTCAGCAGGGGATTCTGGATAAACTGCGCAGAGGAGAGTATCAGCTGGATGCCAGCCTCAATCTGTTGCGGCAACCGGTCGAAACCTGTCGTCAGGCGCTCTTTAACTTTATGATGCAGGCGCACAAACAGGGATTGCGCAATCTGCTGATCATCCACGGTAAAGGTCGTGATGATGAATCGCATGCCAACATTGTGCGCAGCTATCTGGCGCGCTGGCTAAAGCAGTTTGATGACGTACAGACCTTTTGCGTGGCCCAGACCCGGCATGGCGGGGCCGGGGCGCTTTATGTCGGATTGCGCAAAACCGATAAAGCCCGGCTTGAAAACCGCGAGCGGCATGCGAAACGCAGCCGCTAACTGTGAAACTTACGGATGGTGGACATCAGCACTTCAGCACTCAGGCTCAGTTCTGCGCCGGTGCGGGTAATGATGCCCACCGGTTCGCCCGGCCCGGAAGAGGCGATCGGCAGCGCACAAACCGCGTTGTGGCTCAGATCCTCTTTAATCGCCCCGGAAGGGACGAACCAGATGTAGTCGTAGCGAAGAGCCAGCTGGCGTGCCAGTGAAGTCGAAGAGGTCTCAATGCAGTGAGGCGGAAGGGTGCAGCCCTGTTCATCCAGCATCTGCTGGGCAATCCGGCGCGGAGCGGTGCCCTCGGGCGATATCACCACCGGCCACTGCATAGCACGCGAAAGCGTGACGTTGTCACTTAAAAGCGGGTGTTCCGGCCTGACCACCAGCTTGAGCGATTCCAGAAATAGCAATTCATAGGTCAGCCCGGTCATCATGGCGCTGTCCGCCATCCGGCCAATGCCGATGTCGAACTCACCGCCGCGCAAGCCCGCCAGCAGCACATTATTGTGAAGTGTCGCCACCTGAATGGTGGTGTTGGGCTGCAATTGATGAAAACGATCCAGGATACGTGGCAGCATCCCCATCGCGGCAGTGGTCAATGCCCCCAGCCGGATAATCACCGGCGCATCGCCCGGCTGCTCATTAAAACTCTGTCCGGCATGGTTTAGCGCGTCGAGTACCCGTACCGCATGGGTCAGAAACTGCTCTCCCATGGTGGTCAGCTGCGCGCCCAGCCGGCCACGTTCAAACAGACGAACGCCAGTCAGCTCCTCCAGCTCATTCAGGGTCTTGGAGAGGGCAGGCTGGCTGAGGCTAAGCGTCTCTGCCGCCCGGCCCAGTGTGCCTTGCTGCGCAACCGCAACAAAGGTATGTAGATGGCGCAAGCGAATGCGCTGATTGAAAAGGATATTTTTTTCCATATCCTAAACTTAATGAGAATGACCGGCTTCAGGCAACTGTTTAAAATGAATTCTGTTAACTTTGCTGCAAATTTATTTTAACAAACGAGTCGAAATGACCGCGTTACCCTTTAACTCTCTGATTAAAAAGCGCTCAGCCGGGTATGCCGCTGAAATACGCCATCCTCTGACTACGGTATATCAATAACTTAACAGCTTAAAGTTGAATAATTCTCAATATCATATAAAAATCTGACCGCTTAAGGTTAACGATCGGCTATCATTAGCGCCGTTTTTTTTACTTAAACTGATGTCAGATTTCGTTACTCCAGAGGAGTGTTCATTGACCAGCGTCGAGGCGGTAGATGTCCGCCAGCTTATCAACCAGCAGGGGCTGAGCCACTGGCAAAAGCGGCTCATTGCGCTCTGTTTTATCGTGGTGGCACTCGATGGCATGGACATTGCGATCATGGGATTTATTGCGCCGACACTGAAAGCCGCGTGGGGGGTGAGTAATCATCAGCTCGGGGTCGTCATCAGCGCAGCGTTAATCGGGCTGGCGCTGGGTGCCATGGTGGCAGGGCCGCTGGCTGACCGTTATGGCCGTCGCATGATGATTATCCTCAGCGTCTTCTTTTTCGGTCTCTGGACGCTGGCAACGGCGCTGTCACAAAACATTGAGCAGATGATGCTGTTCCGTTTCCTGACCGGGCTGGGACTGGGTGCGGCGATGCCCAACGTCGGCACGCTGGTGGCGGAATATGCACCTGAGCGGCGGCGGGCTTTTATCATCACGGTGGTGTTCTGCGGCTTTACCTTTGGTGCCGCCAGCGGGGGATTTGCTGCCTCCTGGCTGCTACCGCGCTATGACTGGCACTCCGTGCTGCTGCTGGGCGGTATTCTGCCGCTGCTGGTGTTGCCATTACTGATCCGCGGCCTGCCGGAGTCGGTGCGATTTCTTATCAGCCGTGGCGCACCGGCTGCCCGCATTCACGCCATCCTCGACCGGATGATGCCGGGCAAAACCGCGCCCGACTGTGCGTTTCACGCGCCTGAGGCCACCGTGCCGGTGAGCGGCGCGATAGGCACCGTACTTTCACGCCGCTATCTGTTTGGCAGCACTATGCTGTGGGGCGGCTACTTTATGGGGCTGTTCATGGTTTACCTGATTGGCAGCTGGCTGCCGTCGCTGGTCAACACCCTGGGCATGTCAGTGACCGAAGCGGCGATTATCACCGCGATGTATCAGGCGGGCGGGACGCTGGGCTCCCTGTTTGCGGGCTGGATGATGGATCGCTTCAACGCTAACCTGGCCCTGGCGGCGATCTACGGCTGCGGCGGGCTGTTTATTGTGGCACTGGGCTTTTCACCCGCGGAAGTGGGTATGATGAGTGCGATCGCCTTTTGCAGTGGCTTCTGTTTCAACGGGGCCAATACTGGTATGAATGCCTTATCCGCCAGCTATTATCCTACCCACGCCCGCGCTACCGGTTCCAGCTGGATGCATGGAGTGGGCCGCATCGGCGCGATTTTAAGCGCCTTCGTTGGCGCAGAGATGATGTCTCTTGGATGGTCTTTCAGCGTAATCTTTCTGCTGCTGGCAATACCGGCTGTGATCACTACCCTGATGCTGCTGTTAAAAAACCGCTACGGCTTTAAGCCGATCACAGATTCGTGATTTTTTCCGCTGAGGCCAGCGTGTTGCATTACATTAGCAGCAACGCTAACGGTGTCAGGTGGATAAGATGGACAACTTTCTCAGTGCGGATCTCATCCGCACCCGTTTCTCTCAGGCGATGTCAGCTATGTATCAGCAGGAAGTGCCGCAATATGGCACGCTGATGCAACTGGTGGCGACCGTCAACGACCGCGCGCTGGAAGCGGATATCGCGCTGAAAGATCGTCTCACCGCAGCCGATGAGATCGACCGACTCAACCTGGAGCGTCACGGTGCGATCCGTGTGGGCACGGCAGACGAATTAGCCACACTGCGGCAGCTGTTTGCGGTGATGGGAATGCACCCGGTTGGCTATTACGATCTCTCTCAGGCTGGTGTGCCGGTTCACTCCACGGCGTTCCGGCCGGTCACCGATGCGGCGTTGCGCCGCAATCCCTTTCGGGTCTTTACCTCGCTGTTACGCCCTGAACTGATCGACGACCACGCGCTGCGTGAAAAGGCGTCGGAGATTCTTGCCGCGCGCGACATTTTCACCCCCCGTTGCCGGGCGCTTCTGGAACTGCATCAGCAGCAGGGCGGATTAACCGACGAGCAGGCCACTGAGTTTGTTACCGAAGCACTGGAAACCTTCCGCTGGCATGCCCACAGCAGCGTGGACAGTCAGACCTATCAGGCGCTGAACCAGCAGCATCGGCTGATCGCTGACGTGGTCTGCTTTCCCGGCTGTCACATCAACCATCTCACGCCGCGCACGCTCGATATTGACCGCGTACAGCAACTGATGCCATCGCGCGGTATCGATCCGAAAACCCTGATCGAGGGACCACCGCGTCGTCAGGTACCGATCCTGTTACGTCAGACCAGCTTTAAAGCGCTGGAAGAGCCGATCATCTTTCAGGATGGGCATCAGGGAACCCATACAGCACGCTTCGGTGAAATTGAGCAGCGCGGCGTGGCGCTGACGCCCCAGGGCCGTGCGCTCTACGATCGACTGCTCAGCGAGGCGGGCAGCGGTCAGGATAATCAGCAGCATCAGCAACATCTGGCGGCGATTTTCCGTGACTTCCCCGACGACGAAACCACGCTGCGCCAGCAGGAGCTGGCCTGGTTCCATTATCGCCTGAGTGAAAAGGGCATCGCGACGCCGCCGGCTCAGGGTGAATCGCTGGAGACCCTCATCGAAGAAGGTCGTGTGCTGGCAGACCCTATCATCTACGAAGATTTTCTGCCCGTCAGCGCGGCGGGCATTTTCCAGTCCAACCTCGGCGATCGGGCGCAGGTTCGTTCGGCGGGACAGGCGAGCCGCCAGGCATTTGAAGCCGCGCTGGGCGCTGTCGTGCTGGATGAGATGACGTTATACGAAGAGCGCCAGCAGCGCTCGCTGGCACAGTGTGGCTTACGGCCAGACTGACGCCTCTGCAGGCAACAGGCGCGTTGCCCGCAACGCTTTCTCCGCACCCGCCCTGCTAAGGCCAGTGGACCTGAAGTGGGGCAACGCGGGTAATATGCTGACAGGACTGGGGAAAAACAACGCTTTACCGCTCAGCGCAGGTTTACCCGCGTGAGTATCTTAATCTATTAGCAGACTGACTGATTAACAGCCGCACAACCGCACGTGATAACAGAGCAACGACGCGCCACTCCGGCGCTGGCAGCGTCATTGACCAATTGCGAAAAGATAAACAACGTTGAATCATAACCGTAACTGACTCTCTGAACCTGTTGATGAGCATGTTCACGCCTGCCCCTCACGCTTCGGCATATTCTGCAAATCCCTTCCGTACCTGGACAATGCTGGCGGGCCTGCAAATAATGGAGGGACGTTTGAACAGGGAAACAGGAATGAAAAACGAAACAGGTCTGAGGATCATGACTGCTGAGGGGGAGTTGCGTGGATGCATGGACGATGACCTTTTCGTATTCAAAGGCATACCTTATGCGGCGGCACCGCTTGGCGCACTGCGCTGGCGTCCGCCACAGCCGGTTACGCCCTGGCAGCAGGTGCGCGACGCCACCGCGTTTGGGGCTTCCGGCTGGCAAAATCGCACTTACTGCCAGGCCGTGGGCGGTGGCGATCCGGGTGAGTTCAGCGAAGACTGCCTCTACCTTAATGTCTGGACGCCCGATGTCGCGCCCGTGAAACCCCTGCCGGTGATGGTATGGCTGCACGGTGGTGGCTACACCATTGGTGCTGGCGGGCTGGCACCTTACAACGGCAAGCCGATGGCTTCACGCGGCGCGGTGGTGGTGACGCTCAACTACCGGCTCGGCCATCTCGGTTTCTTCTCTCATCCGGCCCTGGATGCTGAATACCCTGTTGCCAGCACGGTCAACAATTTTGGCCTGCTGGATCAGATTGCCGCACTGCAGTGGGTGCAGCGCAACATTCCTGCCTTTGGCGGCGACCGCCGCAATGTGACACTTTTCGGTGAATCCTCAGGCGCACGCAGCGTGCTGTCACTCTGCTGTTCGCCACTGGCCGAAGGGCTGTTTCATAAAGGGATTGTGCAGAGCGCCTACAGCCTGCCTGATACGCCGCTGAAAAAAGCGCGTCAGCAGGGTATGGCGGTGGCCCGCCATTTCGGTCTGCCGCCCGATGCCAGCGCTGATGACCTGCGCGCACTGCCTGCCGATGCCTTCTGGTCGCTGGAAGGGCCGCTGGCGATCCCGCCGGTGCCGATAGCGGGTGACGCTGTCCTGCCTGAGCCGATGCTGAAAACCTTTATGGCTGCAAAACAGCACCGTCTGCCGCTGATGGCGGGCAGCAACAGCGATGAAGCCAGCGTGCTGGAATATTTTGGCGTGGATGCCACCGCAGTGTTGCATCAGCTACGCGATAAAAATCGTCTCACTTACCGGACGCTGAAATGGATGTATGACATTCATGACGATCAGCGGCTGGGACGTGCCGTGGCGCGCGATATGGCATTCAGTCTGGTGCCGTGGCTGGTGATGCGGGCGCAGCACAATGCCGGAATGCCAGGCTGGCGCTACTGGTTTGATTATGTCTCTGAACATGCCCGTGACCTCTATCCGCACGGCACCTGGCACGGCAACGAAGTGCCTTATGTGCTGAACACGCTGAGTCAGAGGCCGGATCCCAACGAAGAACGACCCTTCAGTGAGGCCGATCGGGCATTTGCGGCACGGGTCAGCGAGTACTGGTTTACCTTTGCCCGTGATGCTACGGAATATAAGCATCAGCTGGAGGGGGAAGTTGTGTGGCCAGCCTGGCACCCGGGCTCTGACGTGACAATGTCACTTGGTGATGATCGGAAGAGCGGGCTGGTTCTGAAGCGGAACTTTATGCGCGCCCGTATGCGGCTTTTCCGGCTATTAATGACTCGTATGGTCAGGCTTTAAACGGCAGCTCATGGTTAGCCTGCTAACCATCAAATTGCGCGAATGGAATTACTCTGCTTTTTAAAGGTTAACCTGCTGAATAAAAAGGCTATAAAGTGAAATTTTCCTTAGGGACGCTGTAAAATATTAGGTAACAAAACAGTTACATCTTCACAATCGCATGCCGATAAACCTCCTATGCCCGACGCTTGCGGGTCAACGTGTATAGGATTTTGGTATGGGAATGCTCAAAAATTTTACCATTCGCGCAGTGATGCTCTCTATTCTGGGACTGTTTTGTTTACTGTGGAGCGGCGTCGGGCTGTATAGCATTCACTCTCTTGGCGCGCTCAGCGAAGGGAATGATGTGGACCGTCATCTGGTTGAGCAAATGACGGTGCTGAGCAAAGGCAACGATCAATATTTTCGTGTCATCACGCGCTTATCCCGCGTGATGGAAAGCAAAGCCGCAGGTCAGACCCTGAGCGATGAGGCTTATGCTCCGGTGCAGCAGGCGCTGGACAGCATGACCCAGCAACTGGCGCGCTTTAAACAACTGGCACCCGGCCCGATGAACCCGGATGTCGTGGATGGGGTGATTCAGAGCTGGCAAAAGCTGCTGGATGCGGGCGTTACTCCACAATTGCAGCTGGCCCGTCAGGCCTCGCCTGATGCTTATCGTCAGCAGGCAAATAACGTCACGCCCCCACTCAGTCGTGCCTTTGGCATCAGCGCAGAGAAATTCAGCCAGGGCGCAGCTGAAAAGCTGGATGCAACCCGGGTTGAAGTGGATCACCTCACCGCGATGACCAAAACGATTATTACCATCACGGTAATTTTCGGCCTGTTTATTCTGCTGTTTACCGACCGCTATCTGGTGGCGATGCTGGTCCGTCCGCTGGAAAGTATTCGTACCCACTTCGCGGTAATTGCCACGGGCGACCTGAGTCAGCCGGTATCCGATTTCGGACGCAACTGCGTCGGTAAACTGGTGCCGCTGCTGAGCGCCATGCAGGATAGCCTGCGTGAAGCGGTCAGCGCCATTCGCAGCGGCACTGAGAATATCTCGCGCGGTGCCGCAGAGATTTCTGCCGGTAACAACGACCTCTCTTCACGTACCGAAGAGCAGGCCGCTGCGCTCGAACAGACTGCGGCCAGCATGGAGCAGTTGACGGCCACGGTAAAATTCAACGCCGATAATGCCCGCCAGGCCAGCCTGCTGGCAGAAACCGCCACCACCACGGCACAACGTGGCGGTCAGCTGGTCAGTGAAGTCGTCAGCACTATGGATGGCATCTCAGGCAGCTCGAAGAAAATCGCTGAAATCACTAACGTGATCAACGGCATCGCTTTCCAGACCAATATTCTGGCGCTGAACGCCGCCGTCGAAGCGGCACGTGCTGGCGAACAGGGGCGGGGTTTTGCGGTCGTTGCCTCTGAAGTGCGTAACCTTGCACAGCGCAGCGCCAATGCCGCGAAAGAG
This sequence comes from Pantoea sp. BJFS-204, assembly GCF_049310725.1. Taxonomy (NCBI): domain Bacteria; kingdom Pseudomonadati; phylum Pseudomonadota; class Gammaproteobacteria; order Enterobacterales; family Erwiniaceae; genus Pantoea; species Pantoea sp. BJFS-204. Next base: position 1,026,665 of record NZ_JBMOWE010000001.1, read on the forward strand.
ATTGCGACGCTGATTGAAGATTCGGTTCAGCGTGTAGGTAAAGGCGCCGAGCTGGTCAGCACCACCGGCGGCACCATGAACAATATTCTGAAATCGGTGCAGGATGTTGATGCGATCATGAAACAGATTGCTTCCGCCTCAGAAGAGCAGAGCAAAGGCATCTCTCAGGTGGGTGCTGCGGTAACCGAAATGGATAGCGTGACCCAGCAGAACGCCTCACTGGTTGAAGAGGTTTCTGCCGCGGCGAGCGCACTGGCATTGCAGACGGAAGCGCTGCAGGCTTCTGTGTCGAAGTTCCGTCTCTCCAGCAACCGCCAGACCGCACCGGTCATCACGAATAAACCTGCCGCGCCGAAAGCAACCGTGCTGAATGCGCCTCAGGCTAAACCGGCGGATAACGGCGACTGGGTCACCTTCTGATCCCTGCACAGCCACGCCACCAGCTCCGCCAGGAACGGTGGCGCATCCTGCGCGGGCCGTTTCAGTAAACTGTAAACCGCACCGGTTTTTGCCTCGCCAGCGAACGGCTTAATCAGCCTGCCGCTGGCTATATCACTCTCCACCAGATTGCTGTCGGCCATCGCCACACCAAACCCCTGAATCGCTGCACTGATCGCTAAGTCCATGGTGGCAAAATGCTGGTTCCGCTTCATGTTCAGTGTCACCTGCTGCGCCTGCAGCCAGCACTGCCAGTCACGCGTATCTGCCGTGGGATGCAAAAAGGTCATTGTGGCCAGTGCCGCCGGGGAGTCCGGGCGGGGTTGATCGGCTGCCATCACTGGCGTCAGCGACTCACTGAACAGGCAAATTCCGTCAGGGTGCGGCTTACCATAGACAATCGCCACATCGAAGTTCTCCAGCTGCGCGGCATGATCCAGCGTGGTGGTCAGGGCCACATGCAGTTCAGGACGATGATGCTCCAGCGCCATCAGCCGGGGCACCAGCCAGCGCATCGCACAGGTTGGCGCTTTCAGGCGAATGCTGACCTGACTACGGCGGACCTTCTCGCTGGCCTGAACCATCAGCTCAAAACCCTGCTGTAAGTCGGGCAGCAGCGCCGCGCCCTGAGGGGTCAGGCGCAGACCGCGCGCGTGGCGGTCAAACAGCGTCACGCCCAGCCACTGCTCCAGGGCGGCAATCTTACGACTGACGGCGCCCTGCGTCAGGCAAAGTTCGCGGGCAGCGTGGGTCAGATTGAGATGTCGGGCGGTCACCAGAAAGGCGTGAATGGCATTAAGCGGCAGCGATAAGCGTGACACGGTGAACCTCAGCTATGCATTTTTTTCATGGCTATTATGACGACATTTCGCTTGCCGACTCAAGTCGCAGCCCGTTGAATAGCTATTTACCGCATCTGAGCGGTTATGCCCCTGACGGAGAGAGTATGTCCCTGAAAACGCCTGTCGCTATCCACTCAAAATTGCCGGACGTCGGCACCACTATTTTCAGCGTGATTGGCCAGCTTTCGGCGCAGCATCAGGCGATTAACCTGTCGCAGGGCGCGCCCAATTTCCCCTGTGATCCGGCGCTGGTCGACTCAGTCAGCCGCGCGATGCAGGAAGGACATAATCAGTATGCCGCCATGATGGGCTTGCCCGCCTTACGCGACGCGCTTGCCAGCAAAGTGCAGGCGCTCTATGGACAACAATATGATGCCACCAGTGAAGTGCTGATCACCGGCAGCGCCAGCCAGGGGCTCTATATGGCGATTACCGCGCTGGTTCATCAGGGCGATGAGGTGATCTTCTTTGAACCGGCGTTTGACAGCTACGCGCCGGTGGTGCGGTTGCAGGGCGGTAAACCGATTGGCCTGAAGTTGCAGGTGCCGTCATTTGCTATCGACTGGGATCAGTTGCGGGCAGCAATCACGCCGCGCACCCGGATGATCATTATTAATACGCCGCACAACCCCAGCGCGCAGGTGCTGACCCCCGACGACCTGAATCAGCTGGCAGCCTTAATCCGCAACACCGATATCGTGGTGCTCTCCGATGAGGTTTACGAGCATATTCTGTTTGATGGCCGCCCGCATTGTGGGATGGCGACGCATCCGGAGCTGGCAGCCCGCAGCGTCATTGTCTCTTCGTTTGGCAAAACCTTCCACGTCACCGGCTGGCGGGTAGGCTACTGTCTGGCACCGGCAGAGCTGATGACTGAGCTGGTGAAAGTGCATCAGTTTATGATGTACGCCGCCGATACACCGATGCAGGTCGGTTTCGCACACTATCTGCAGACGCCAGAGAACTATCTGTCGCTCAGTGCCTTCTATCAGCAGAAGCGCGATCGGCTGATTGCCCTGATGCAGAACTCCCCGTTCCGGCTGCTGCCGAGTGCGGGTTCGTTCTTTATGCTCGCCAGCTATGGACATTTCAGTGACGAACCGGACATTGAAATGGTAAAACGTCTTATCGTCGATCACGGTGTGGCGACCATACCGCTGTCGGCGTTTTATATGGATGGCACAGATAACAAACTGATTCGGCTCTCTTTTGCTAAAGACGAGGCGACACTTGAGGCTGGCGCGGCTGCGCTATGTGCTTTTTCTCACTGATTCACGCCACCGCGTGAGGCAGCTCGGGGAACAGGTAACCAGGACTTTTCGGGGTAAATAACATAATGAAGAAACTGAACGCGCTTTTTCTCGCTCTGGGCATGATGACATCGGTACAGGCACTGGCACAGGATTTACGCTACGGCGTGGAGTCACAATATCCGCCTTTTGAAAGCCGCAATGCTAAAGGGGAACTGGAAGGCTTTGATATCGAGCTGGGCAATGCCATCTGTAAGGCGGGCAACTTCAGCTGCCACTGGGTTGAGAGCAGCTTTGATGCGCTGATCCCGGCACTGCAGGCGAAAAAGTTCGACGCCATTAACTCGGCGATGAACATCACCGAAGCGCGCGCCAGAAGCATTGCGTTTACGCAGCCGATCTACCGTATTCCGACCATGTTAGTGGCGAAGACCGGTGAAAATCTGGCACCGACTGCCGAGGGTCTGAAGGGCAAGAACATCGGTGTATTACAGGGATCCATCCAGGAAACCTATGCGAAGAAGCACTGGGAGCCGCAGGGTGTGACCGTGACCTCGTATCAGGATCAAAACCAGGTTTACAACGACATGGTCGCGGGCCGCCTGGATGGCACACTGGTGATGTCCGCTGCCGGTCAGTCTGGCTTCCTCGATAAACCGCAGGGCAAAGGCTTTGGGTTTGTTGGCAAGCCAGTCGAAGATGACGCGATTCTTGGTTCAGGCATCGGCTACGGCCTGCGCAAAGATGACGCGCAGCTGAAGCAGTCACTGGATGCGGCGATTGCTAAAGTGCAGGGCGATGGCACCATCAAAAAGCTGGCTGAAAAATATTTCCCAGGCATTGATGTCAGCGCGAAGCCATAATCGCAATCGGGCGCGTTCTGCGCCCGATTCCTCCGCTTATTCCGCCGCCAGATAACAGAGTTTTTCCGCCACCTGATAGGACTTCACAAACGACGTTACCGGCAGAAATTCGAAGCGTGAATGGAAGTTGTGCGCGCCGGTAAAGAAGTTCGGCGTCAGCAGACCTTTGGCTGACAGCGCGGCACCGTCTGTACCGCCACGCATCGGAATCACCTTCGGCTCAATCTCCAGCGCGGCAAAGGCACTGAAGATCAGGTCAATCGCCCGACGATCTTCACCCAGGGCATTGCTGATATTGCTGTAAGTATCGCTGATACCCACGCTCACCTTGCCGGTGGGGTAACGCGCCGCCAGATCCTCTGCTGCCTGCTGCAACTGCTGCTTACGTGCCGCAAAGCTGGTCAGATCAAAATCACGGATTGAGGCCTTAAGCGTCGCCTTGCTGGCGTTGGCCTGAATCTCATTGAACCAGATATAGCCTTCACGGCCTTCAGTGTGCTCCGGGGTCTGCTGCCGATCAAACAGGCTGATATAGTCATGGGCCATCAGCAGCGGATTGACCAGCACCCCTTTGCCCGACATCGGATGGGCGGGTACACCGGTAAACACAATTTCTGCAGCGGCAGCATTGAAGTTTTCATAGACCACTTCGCCCAGTTCGCAGCAGTCGATGGTCCAGGCGAAATCAACATTAAAGCGCGTTTCCAGATCCAGCGCTTTCGCGCCGCGCAGCCCAATCTCTTCGTCCGGCACAAAGGCCACCACGATGTCGCCGTGGTCGCCGTTAAGGTTCTGCATCAGCGTCATCACCACGGTGACCGCCGCTTTGTTGTCCGCGCCCAGCACGCTGGTGCCGTCGCTGAAGATCACTTGCTGACCGACGTAGGGCGCGATCTCCGGATGTTCATCGCGGCGCAGCCAGATATCCTGCTCTGCATTCAGACAGAGATCTTCGCCCTGCCAGGTGAGGATCTGCGGGTGGATATCGGGCGACAAACCGACATCAACGGTATCGATATGCGTAATAAACCCGATGCGCGGCGCGTCAGGCCGGTTGCCGCGTTTCACCGCCGTCACCGTAGCATGCTCATCAATCACTACCTCATCCAGCCCTGACGCGCGCAGCTCATCCGCCAGCAGTTCCGCCATGGCGTGCTGGCTCGGCGTGCTGGGCAGGGTGGTGGATTTGGCATCGCTCTGACTGCTGATGGCGAGGTAACGGAAAAAACGTTCTGTGAGCTGCGACTCAAGTTTGTCTGTCATCACTATTCCTTATTAGTCAGCCACCGGCGGGGTTCGTTATGGTGCCGAATCGTGCTATCAATGAAGCATCTGAATGATTCATTTAGATATTGTGATCACCGGAAGTCAATACAAAGCGAGGATAATAATGAAAATCAAGATAGCCACCTTAGCGCTTGTTACGGCTGGGATAGCGCTGGCTGGCAGCGTTAACGCCAAAACGCTGGTCTTCTGTTCTGAGGGATCGCCAGAGAACTTTAACCCGCAGCTCTATACCTCCGGGACCAGCGTTGACGCCAGTGCGGTGCCGGTTTTCAACCGGCTGGTGGACTTCACGCCCGGCACCACCAACCTGGTGCCCAGCCTGGCAGAACGCTGGGAAATCAGCCCGGATGGCACGGTTTACACCTTCTATCTGCGCAAGAACGTGAAGTTTCAGAGCAATAAAGTCTTCAAACCCAGCCGCGACTTCAACGCCGACGATGTGATCTTCTCGTTTATGCGCCAGATGGACCCGAAAAATCCTTACCACAATGTCTCTGGCGGCACCTATTCCAACTTCGAAAGCCTGGAGCTCTCCACGCTGATTAAAAGTATCGACCGGGTCGATGACCACACCGTACGTTTTACGCTGTCCCATCCGGAAGCGCCGTTCCTTGCCGATCTCGCCTGGTACTTCGCCTCGATCCACTCGGCGGAATATGCAGACGCGATGCTGAAAGCGGGGACGCCGGAGAAGGTCGATATGAACCCGATCGGCACCGGACCGTTTGAGCTGGTGCAGTATCAGAAAGATTCCCGCATTCTCTACAAAGCGTTCCCGGACTACTGGCAGGGCAAGGCGAAACTCGATCGGCTGGTGTTCAGCATCACGCCGGATGCCTCCGTGCGCAACGCCAAGCTGGAGAAGAACGAGTGTCAGGTGATGCCTTTCCCTAATCCCGCCGATCTTGAAAAGATGCGTGCTAACCCGGATATCACCCTGGAACAAAAGGCGGGTCTGAATACCGGCTTCCTGGCGTTTAACACCACTAAAGCGCCAACCGATAACGTTAAAGTGCGTCAGGCGCTGGCGATGGCGATCAACAAACCGGCGATCATCGATGCGATTTTTAAAGGCACCGGCACGGTTGCGAAAAATATCCTGCCACCGGGCGTCTGGAGCGCCGAAAAAGATCTGAAAGATTACGACTACGATCCAGAGAAGGCCAAAGCCCTGCTGCAACAGGCGGGTGTGAAACCGGGTACCGAAATTGCGCTCTGGGCGATGCCGGTTCAGCGGCCTTACAACCCGAATGCGCGCCGCATGGCGGAGATGATTCAGTCGGACTGGGCTAAAGTGGGCATCAAAGCCAATATCGTCAGCTATGAGTGGGGCGAATACCTGAAACGCGTGCGCAGCGGCGAGCATCAGGCGGCGCTGATGGGCTGGACCACCGCCACCGGCGATCCGGACAACTTCTTTGGCCCGCTTTACAGCTGTACCTCGGCACAGGGCGGTTCCAACTCCTCAAAATGGTGCTATCAGCCATTTGAGAAGTTAATCACCGAAGCTCGCGCCGAGCCGGATCAGGGCAAACGCACCGCGCTTTATCTGCAGGCACAGCAGATGATGCATGACCAGATGCCTGCGGTGATGATTGCGCACTCCACCATCTTTGAGCCGGTGCGCAAATCAGTCAGCGGCTATCAGGTCGATCCGTTCGGCAAACACATCTTCTATCAGGTTGATATTAAGCAGTAAACGGTAACAGCTATCAGCAGGGGCGTATACACATGTGGGCCTCTGCTGTCTGGCTCAGCTTAAAAAGAACTGACAGCAATAAATAAGTTCAATGCGAAGGGAACATGCCCCGAAGAGGAAAGCGTCCCGCCGCCCGGATAAAAACGCCGGGAGCGTTTTTGAACAACGCAACGCGTTGGCCCGGCTACGGGCGCTCCTCAGGGATGAGGTGCGTAATCGCGTGGGCCGGGCATGCCATGGATGGCGGCTGTTGCGACTTTCCGATCTGGTCGTGTTCCCTAAGCCAGCACTATCTGACAGCCATCCAGCGCAGACTTTAACAACCAAACTCCTTTAAGCCTGTATCACTCATCCCATCCTCACCTGCTGATCCATCTCCGTTAGCCGCTGCTGCAAAAACTGCAGAAACAGCGTCAGCGCCGCATTCCGCTGGCGGCCGGACACCGTCTGAAGCTGCAACGTACGCTGACTCAGCTGATCCACCCCCATCGAACGCAACACCAGATTTTGCGTGTCGCGTTCAAACAACAGGGTAAACGCACTGCAAATGGTTACTGCCTGCGGGGTATGCAGCAAAAAGTGGTAGAGCGTAGCGAAATAGTCGCAGGTCAGCACCGGCTCGACCACGCAGTCGTTCATCTGACAGGAGAGGTCAAACAACTGCCGCACGGTAGTATGCTGACCTGGCAACGCCAGCGGCCAGCCATGCAGATCGGCCAGCGTCACCTGACGCGACGCCAGCGGATGCGACTGATGCATCGCCAGTAACACCGGCGCCGGCCACGAGCCGAGCACCTCAACGCTGCGCTCCGGCTGCAGACTGAACTGCAGCGCAACATCGCATTCCCCAGCTCTGACGCATGCCGCCACGCCCTGCGAGTGCGTCACATTAAGCGCAAACAGCACGCCGGGATTGGCCTGACGGAACTCCGCCAGCAGACCCGGCAGCAAACTGAACGCCATTCCGTCGGTGCAGGCGATGCGGATCAGGCTGCGCCGTATTGCTTTCAGCCCCTTAATCTCCGCCAGCGCATATTCCATATCGAGCTGACTCTTGCGCACATGATGCGCGAATATTTCACCGGCTTCGTTCAATACCATGCCGCGTGCATGCCGCTCAAACAGCGGCACACCCACCTGCGTCTCCAGACGCTGAATCTGGCGACTAATCGCCGACACCGCCACAAAGAGTTGCTCGCTGGCGGCGCTGAGCGATCCGCACTGTACGACCGCCAGGAAATAGCGGATCTCACTGCTTAACATGGTCACTCCGGCAAAACGCATCATAAAAGGGCAGGCGTGGCTTGCTTTAAAAGCAAGGCTCACTCGATAAATTAATAATTGTGGCAAAGAGAGAAGTTTGTCAAAGATAAAGCACGATAAAAAGAACAGACAGGGCAAACATGACAGAGCAACAGACCGTTGACCAGGCGATGCACTATTTCGACAGTGGCGAGTTTCAGCAGCTGCTGGCAAGACGAATTTCCTGCGTGACCGAAAGCCAGCACGCCAGCAGGCAGGCGGAGCTGGAGAACTATCTGCAGCAGGAGATCGGCCCGCAGCTGGCGGCGATGGGCTTTACGCTGCACCCGTTTGAGAATCCGCAGCCCGGCAGCCCGCCGTTTCTGATCGCCACGCTCATTGAAGATCCCTCCAGACCGACGCTGCTCTGCTATGGCCACGGCGATGTGGTGTTCGGCGACGATGAGAACTGGCGCGACGGTTTATCACCTTGGCGACTCACGGCTGAAGATGACCGCCTGTATGGGCGCGGCAGTGCGGATAACAAAGGACAGCACTGCATCAATCTCGCGGCGCTGGAGCAGGTGTGGCAGGCACGCGGTGGCGCACTGGGCTTCAACTGCAAAATCCTGTTTGAAATGGGTGAAGAGATCAGCTCGCCAGGGCTGGCGGAGATTTGTCAGCAGCAGCGGGCGCTGTTACAGGCCGACCTCTTTATCGCCTCTGATGGCCCGCGACTGAACGCGGTGCGGCCGACACTGTTCCTGGGTTCGCGTGGCGCGGCGAACTTTCGTCTGACTATCAGGGCGCGCGACAACGCCTATCACTCCGGCAACTGGGGCGGATTGCTGAGCAATCCCGGCACCCAGTTGGCCAATGCGCTCGCCTGCCTGGTGAATGCACAGGGTGTTTTGCAGGTCGCCGCACTGAAACCGGACTCCCTTACCGATGCGGTGCGCGCCATCCTCAGTGATATCGAGGTGGGCGGCATGCCGGGCGATCCGGCGCTGGCCGACGGCTGGGGAGAACCGGGCCTGACGCCTGCGGAGCGTCTTTATGGCTGGAACACGCTGGAGGTGCTGGCGTTTGAAACCGGTAACCCGGCACGTCCGATGAACGCCATCCCCGGCAGCGCCACGGCGGTGTGTCAGCTGCGATTTGTGGTCGGCACCGACTGGGAAAATCTGGTCCGGCATGTCGAAAGTCACCTGCATCAGCACGGCTTCGATAACGTCAGCGTAGAGTTTATGCGCGGTTCACCTGCAACGCGACTCGATCCGCAGGATCCGCTGGTGGCCTGGGCGCTGGACACGCTGGCCCGCAGCAGCGGTAAAAAACCGGCGCTGTTGCCCAATCTCGGCGGTTCACTGCCCAATGAGGTATTTGCCGATATCCTCGGCCTCCCGACGCTGTGGGTGCCCCATTCCTATCCGGCCTGCGGCCAGCACGGCGTTAACGAACACATGCTCACCTCTGTTGCACGTGAAGGGCTGGCGATCATGACCCGCCTTTTCTGGCAACTGGGTGAAGAGGGCGAACAACTGATGTCGCGCCACCATCAGTGGCGGAGAGGTGAACAATGAGCAGCATCGCACAGAGTACTCCGCAGGTGAAACCGAGCCTGCACAAAACGCTGTTCGCTACCTGCATTGGTAACGCGCTGGAGTGGTTCGACATCGCGGTGTATGGCTTCTTCGCCAGCTACATCGCGCACGTCTTCTTTCCGGTCAGCGATCCGTCGGTGTCGCTACTGCTGACCTTCGGCAGCTTCGGCATCTCATTCCTGATCCGTCCGCTGGGTGCCATCGTGCTGGGCAACTATGCCGACCGTCATGGCCGTAAAAAAGCGCTACTGCTCTCAATCAATCTGATGATGCTGGGCGGGGCGATCATTACCTTTATGCCGGGTTACGCCACTATTGGTCTGGCGGCGCCGCTGCTGATTATCCTGGCGCGTCTGATTCAGGGCTTCTCTGCCGGAGGCGAGTTTGGCAGTTCCACCGCTTTCCTGGTAGAGCACTTTCCCGAGCGCAAAGCCTTTATCGCCAGCTGGCAGTTCGCCACACAGGGCGCCAGTACTCTGATGGCATCGGCGTTCGGCTTGGGGCTGACACACTGGCTGAGCGAAAGCGAGATTCAGGCGTGGGGCTGGCGTATCCCGTTTGCTTTCGGCTTACTGATTGGACCGCTGGGGATCTATATTCGCCGTCACGTGCAGGAGCCCGCCAGCTTTGCGACGCAGGAGAAGGAAGCCGCACCGCTGAAAACGCTGTTCGGGCGGCAGAAAGCGCTGATCACCCTGGCGATTGGGGTGATGGTGATCTCGACCGCCGTCAACTACATGCTCAATTACATTCCGACCTACGCCACCAAAACGCTGCATCTGCCGGGGTCGGTGGCCTTCACCGCCACGCTGGTCGCAGGGATTATCCTGACGGTGGTGACGCCCATAATGGGATTGTGGGCGGAGCGGATTGGCCGATTGCCGCTGATGTGGGGATCGCTGCTGCTGTTGATGGTCACCATCTATCCCGCCTTCAAATGGATGGTCGATCACACTACGCCCACCACGCTGATCCTGCTGGTGGCGTGGATGGCGCTACTCAAGTCGGTCTATTTCTCCACGGTGCCGTCGGTGATGGCCGATCTCTTCCCGGCGACCACGCGCGCCAGCGGCATGGCGATCAGCTACAACGTGGCCGTGACGGTATTTGGCGGGTTTGCACCGCTGATTTGCAGCATGCTGATTGCCGCCACCGGCAGCAGTCTGGCGCCTGGATACTACCTGATGGCCGTGGCGGTGTTGAGTGGTATCGCGCTGCTGCGCTGCAGTAAGCGGGTGGCATAAAAGAGTGGGCCGATTACTGGCCCAATCTGGTACTGACAACGTCAGGTACGGGAGGCGGTAAGATCGAGCCAGTGATTAACTGAACTGTAAATAGGCAACATGGGTCTGCAGATACTCCTCCAGACCATGTTTTCCATCGGCACCGCCGACACCCGATTTACGCCACCCGGCATGAAATCCCTGCATCGCTTCGAAGTTTTCACGGTTAACGTAGGTTTCACCGAACTTCAGCTTTCGCAGCGCGGTCATGGTGGTATTCAGATTCTGCGTATAAATCGAGGAGGTCAGCCCATATTCGCAGTCGTTGGCCAGCGTAATCGCCTCATCCAGCGTTTTAAAACTCATCACCGGCAGAACCGGGCCAAAAATCTCTTCCTGCATAATCGCCATCTCCTGGCGCACATCAGTCAGCAAGGTGGGTTGGAAAAAGAAGCCTCTGTCTCCGGCGCGCTTGCCGCCCAGCACCACTTTTGCCCCTGCGGCGACGGCCTCTGCTACTTTCTGCTCCACCCGATCCCGTGCTGCGGCATTAATCAGCGGACCCATATCGATATCGCTGCGTTCGGCCGGGTCGCCAAATGTCACCTGCTGAAACGCGGCGGTCAGTGCGCTGATAAAACGATCGTAAATGCCTTCCTGCACATAGAGCCGCTCTACGCAATTGCAGACCTGGCCGCTGTTAATGATCCGCGAGCTGACGACCGCCCGCACAGCCAGCTCGAGGTCGGCATCATCCATCACGATGGCGGGGGCTTTGCCACCCAGTTCCAGCGACACTTTGGTGACATTTTTAGCCGCGGCTTCCATGGTGGCAATGCCTGCACCGACGCTTCCGGTCAGACTCACCAGACCGACCTTAGGATTTGCTGCCAGCTCCTGTCCCACTTCCGGTCCCAGACCATAAACAAAGTTAATGACGCCAGCAGGCAGACCCAGCGTTTGTATGATGTCGGCAAAAAGTGCCGCATTATTCGGTGTCAGCTCACTGGGTTTGATCACGATGGTGTTTCCGGTGATCAGGGCCGGTGCCGCTTTGCGGGCAATAAGGAAGAAGGGGAAATTCCACGGCAGTATTCCGGTAGTGACGCCGATCGCTTTTTTGAACAGGAAGATGTTTTCGTTGGGGCGGTCACTGTTGATGATCTCACCTTCATAGCGACGCGCCCACTCCGCCATGTAATCGAGGTAGTCGGCGGTGAACATCACTTCGGTCTTCGCCAGCCCCTGGGTTTTTCCACCCTCAGCCACAATGGTTGCCGTCAGTTCAGGCTCACGCTGGCGGATGGCGGTGGCAATTTTGTGCAGCCAGACGCCGCGCTCTACTGCAGGCAGCGCTTCCCATCCAGGCTGAGCCACTTCTGCGGCGCTGATGGCAAGGCTGGCATCCTGACGACTGCCCTGGGGAATACGGGACAGCAACGCCTCCGTGGACGGATTGATCACTTCAATCCAACGGTCACCCTGATGGGCTACAAATTCGCCATTAATGAAATGTTGATGATGTGTTGTCATTCGCTTAGCTCTCCGCTATCGATACGTTGCAGTAATGTGATAGCAGGGTGAAACAGATTGCTCAGGGCTACCTTTAGCTGATTGCCAGCTGCCGGTTGCGCTTGGCAGCCAATCACAGATATCGGTGAGTTCTGCGGCAAAAACGTCAATATGTTGTAGATTTAAAGGAGTGAAGTGGTAATAAAGGGGTTAAATCATGGCAAATGGATGGGCGTCAGAAGGCGCAGTACAGGAACAGATCGATAGCACCGTCAATGATGGCATTGAGCGGGTAAGACAGTCGATCGGACAGGGCGAAAGCGCCACCGAATGCGAGCTCTGCGGCGAGCCGATTCCCGAAGCGCGTCGTCAGGCGCTTAAAGGCGTGCACTATTGTGTGGCGTGTCAGGAAAAAATCGACAAGCAACAGCAGACCAGCAGTTTATATAACCGTCGGGGCAGTAAAGACAGTCAGTTGCGCTGATCCTCAGGAGCCTGGCATCGCCAGGCCACTGCCAATAAACCACGCCAGAAAGCCCACGCCCGCCACAATGATGGCGATCGGAAACAGAATTCCAATTCTCATAATTTACCTGCTGCAAACAGCGATTTCAGGGGCTGCGATCTTATCATGAGATCTGCAATACGGCGCGGTGGGTTTTCAGCAGAGTGAACAGCTGGAACTGCGTTGCATCATTTTCCTCCCGCAACACCTCACCTTTTTTATAGAGAATATGGTGAACATGTCCGAGCTGACGCCAGACCACTATCGCTGAGGCGATCAGGGCGCAATGCTGATCCGCCTGCACACACTCAAGGGTGGCATAGTGGGTTTCATCCAGGCCATTCACAAATACCTTTATCGCATCTGCAGGTAATATCGCGCGCAGATCATCCAGCATTACCTGGCTGACTGACTGCGAAAGAAACAGCGTTAACCACTTTGTCGTCATCCCATTCCCTGATCCGATCAATTTTCCCCAGTTTATACGACCTTGCCCGCGTTAATGAAAGGCTTCTTTGCACATTTGCCAACCTTCCCTTGTGAATGGCAGTCAGATCAGAATTGTGCTGCGCCACACAGCAAAAATGAAAAAAACATTGAATAATAAGTTACTTACTTAACTAATCGTCCGGTTTTCTGACAACGGTGAAATTGTGATCCCTGATGGGCACAACGGGTAAATATTGCCACTTCACTGTGGCTTCCGGCATTTATCCAAAGGCTGAGGAATTCCTGCTGAACGTAGACTGCCTGCTGAGCGGAAGCAGACAGGTTTCCGACAGGCCTCAACCTAACCGGGGAATAACAATGAACAGTGCCATTATTGCGGGTATCTTCTGGCATTTTGTCGGAGCTGCCAGCGCCGCGTGTTTCTACGCGCCTTTTAAACAGGTGAAAAGATGGTCATGGGAAACCATGTGGTCGATCGGTGGCCTGATGTCGTGGCTGATCCTGCCGTGGGCGGTAAGTGCCATTTTACTGCCAGATTTTATGGCCTATTACAGCAGCTTCTCGCTTTCGCAACTGACGCCGGTATTTCTGTTTGGCGCGATGTGGGGCATAGGCAATATCAACTACGGCCTGACCATGCGTTATCTCGGCATGTCGATGGGAATCGGTATCGCGATTGGCATTACCCTGGTGGTCGGCACGCTGATGACACCGCTTCTGCAGGGGCGCTTTGGTGAGCTCTTCGCGTCGGCGGGTGGCCGGTTAACCTTGCTGGGCGTACTGGTGGCACTGATTGGCGTCGGGATTGTATCGCGTGCCGGGCTGTTAAAGGAGCGGGCGCTGGGGATTAACGCAGAAGAGTTTAATCTCAGAAAAGGACTGGTGCTGGCGGTGATGTGCGGCATCTTCTCGGCGGGTATGTCCTTTGCCATGGATGCGGCTAAGCCCATGCATCAGGCCGCCGCTAATCTGGGCATCGATCCGCTGTATGTAGCTCTGCCCAGCTACGTAATCATTATGGGCGGCGGCGCTCTGGTTAATCTGGCCTTCTGTTTCTGGCGGCTGGCCACCCGGCCAGAGCTGTCGGTGCGTAAAGACTTCTCGGTCGGGAAGTCGCTGCTGATTGCTAATACCGCGTTTGCGGTGCTCGGCGGCACCATGTGGTATCTGCAGTTCTTCTTCTATGCCTGGGGCCATGCCAGAATCCCGGCGCAGTATGACTATGTCAGCTGGATGCTGCACATGAGTCTATACGTCCTGTGTGGTGGTCTTGTGGGGCTGCTGATGAAGGAGTGGAAGTCTGCGGGACGCCGCCCGGTCAGCGTGTTATCAATCGGCTGTGTGGTGATTATCATTGCCGCCAATATTGTGGGACTTGGCATGGCGGCCTGATCGCGAATAGTGACTCTGTCTTTATGCAGGCGGGGCCTGCCAGACTGATGGCTCACTCCGTCGGGGTTTTACTTACAACAACACATTAGTTTAATTCGCAGGCACTGTTTCCCGGCAATGTGGAACAGCTTTTCTCTGTTACCTCAACGGGCCTGCTATGCAGGCCCGTTTTATTAAGACTCGGCACTTTTCAGCGCCTGGCGTGGCGCGATAAATTGCTGTCGCCAGGCGCTGGGAGGCAAACCGGTGTCACGGGTGAAGACCACCGAAAAATAGTTACTGTCATCAAAGCCGCAGCGGGCAGCAACCTCACTAATCAGACAATCCTGGGTGCGAAGCAGATATTTTGCCTGACAGAGCTGTAGCTGACGCAGGTAATGACCGATGGTCATCCCGGTCTGCTGACGGAAAAGCTGCCTCAGCGCCCGTTCGCTGAGCTGGTTCTGCTGACAAAACTCCGCGAGATCAAAGGGGCGGGCAATCGCACCCTGCAACACTGACATCAGCAGATCGAGCTGTTCGCCCTCCGGCAACGCCCAGGGGCGGTCGGCCGCGTAGCCGTGGCGGCGCAGAATCAGCGCCAGCTGTAAAAACAGCGCCTCCGAGAGCTGAACTGACAGGGGATCGCTTTTTCGACTTTCACGCTCCAGCTGGCTGATCACCCCACGGGCCAGCGCCATCCCTCGCGTGGTCAGCCGCCAGCCGCCAGGCGCATCCGGGCCCTGTTGCGGCAGCAGCTGATTCCAGTCAAGAGCAAGACCAAAGCGATCACGACAGTAGAGGATATTATCCAGCACCAGATCGTTAACGCTGTCGTAGCTGTGGCAGTCACTGTCGCGGATATAAAAAACGTCGCCACAGGTAATCAGCCAGGGGCGATCGTTGAGGACGTGCAGGCCATTGCCGCGCCAGACAATCACGATTTCACTGAACTCGTGTCGATGCGGCGGGAAAGAGGGTTGTGGCATCCTTTCGGCGACCGCCACCGGTAGAGTAGTGGCGGGAAAATAGTCATCCCGACTGAGTATCAACGCCATGATTGGCTCCTTTACATCATCTGCTGGCGCTCCGCTCGCGGTGCGCAGCCAAATTCGCGCCTGAACAGGGTTGAGAAATGGTTGCTGTCACCAAATCCACACTGGAAGGCGATATCGGTAATTCGCATATCACTGTGACGCAGCAGATGACGGGCCTGCAACAGCCGCACACGGTTCAGGTAGCGCTGCGGCGTGCTGCCGGTTTGCTGCTTCATTTGCCGATGCAGGGTACGCAGCGACAGGGAGAAGCGGTCAGCCAGTTCATCCCAGATAATTTCATCACTGTAATGCTCACCCAGCCAGTCGAGCAGACGATGCAGCCGCGCCTCCTGATCCTGACTCTGTCCGTCAATGCACGCCTCACGCAACAGCACCAGCAACTGTAAAAAGAGCTGTTCCTGACGCGCCTGTTTTTCCATCGACCAGGTATCATCCGGCTGCATCTGCGCCGCCACACTCAGCGCCTGCGTCATCACCTTTTGATTGATGCGCCAGTGGGAAGCATATTGCCCGTCCTGATCGCAGGGCAGTAAAGCCTGTAACCCGGAGAGAAAGCGAAACGCGCCGGGGCTGCGATAAAGCACGTTGGTCAGACAAAGGTTGTCGGTCTGCTCATAAAGATGACGATCGTGATCGCGCACAAAGCAGACGCAACCGGCGCACAGCGTTTGTGGCTGACCATTAAACACATGAATGCCAGAGCCTTGCTCAACCAGCACAATTTCATGGAAATCATGATGATGTTCCGGGAAGGCGGCCTGGGGTACGCGGGGTTCAATCGCAATGGCGTAATCGCCTTCGGGGAAAAAATCCGCACTGTGCAATATGGTCATGGTCATCTCTCGCTGCTTAACAAAACCGTAACGCAGTCTAATCAGCACGCTCTAACCTTACCTTGAATTTTCAGCCTGACTCAGCAGGAATCATGCTGATTTTTCAAGAAATCCTCAGCAGTTAACAGATTTGCGGCAGGGGTCACATCCTCCTGCCTTTCGCCTCTGTGATCTCTCTCACGAAGTTCTTTGCAAGTCTGCCAGGGCTTATCAGCCGCTGGCACTCCGGGGAAGGTCTTTAACCGGCCAGGTTTTTACTCTGTGACCACTCAATCACAGGGAAAAGTCGCCATGACCAGGAGAAACATTGTTGCTATTGATCTCGGGGCATCCAGCGGGCGCGTCATGCTCGCAAGCTGGGATGCTGCGCAGCGCCAGCTCGCGCTTCGTGAGGTCCGGCGCTTTAAAAATAAGCGCCAGCGTCGTGCCGGTTATGACTGCTGGGATCTGACGATGCTTGAGCAGGAGATACGCGCCGGGCTGGCTCAGTTAGATGAAGAGAAGATTGTGCCAGACAGTATCGGTATCGACACCTGGGGCGTTGATATGGTGCTGCTGGATGCAGAGGGCGAGCCGGTGGGTGAGGCGGTCAGCTACCGCGATGCGCGCACCCACGGCCTGATGGAGCAGGCGCAGCACGAACTGAGCCGCAGTGCCATCTACGCCCGAACCGGCATTCAGTTTCTGCCATTCAATACGCTCTATCAGATGCGCGCCCTGCATCAGCAGCAGCCCGACTGGCAGGCCCGCGTGGCGCATGCGCTGATGATGCCGGACTATCTGCATTATCGCCTGACCGGTAATCTCAACTGGGAATACACCAACGCCACCACTACGCAAATGCTCAATATTCACAGCGGCGAATGGGATCGTGATCTGCTCGCCTGGGCGGGCGTTGCTCCTGAATGGTTCGGCCAGCCGCAGGCACCGGGCAACACCGTCGGCCACTGGGTCAATAGCGCAGGTGTCCCGGTCCCGGTTATTGCTGTCGCCACCCACGACACCGCCAGCGCGGTTCTGGCAACGCCGCTGATGCAGGACGATGCCGCCTATCTCAGTTCCGGAACCTGGTCGCTGATGGGCTTTGAAAGTTTGCAGCCTTATGCCTGCGATGGTGCGTTACGCGCCAATATCACCAATGAGGGCGGCGCAGAAGGCTACCGCGTACTGAAAAATATCATGGGCTTATGGCTGTTGCAGCGCATCTGCGGCGAACTGCAGATTGACGATCTCAGCGCACTGATTGATCAGACGGCCCGCCAGCCCGCCTGTGTTTCACTGATTAGTCCCAATGATGCGCGCTTCATCAATCCCGACAGCATGGTTAACGAGATTCAGAACGCCTGCGCAGAGCAGGGAATGCCGGTGCCACAATCTGCCGCCGCGCTGGCCCGCTGCATATTTGACAGCCTGGCACTGCTCTATCGCGAGGTGATCCAGGAGCTGGCAGAGCTGCGAGGCAAACCTTTCAGCCAGCTTCACGTGGTAGGGGGCGGCAGTCAGAACCGTTTTCTTAACCAGCTCTGTGCCGATGCCTGCCAGATTCCGGTGCTGGCAGGTCCGGTTGAAGCCTCCACGCTGGGTAACGTTGGTTGCCAGCTGATTGCACTTGGCGAACTGATCGATGTGGCTGATTTCCGCTGCAGCGTCATCAACAACTTCCCACTGGAAAAATTCGAACCGCAAACTCACAGCGTCTTCAGTGCCAGTCAGGCACGCTTCACGACGCTGAGTCAACCCGCTAAGGAACCCGCTTATGACTAAGCAGATTGAACAGGCTTTTGAACTGGCTAAACAACGCTACGCTGACAATGGAGTTGATGTTGAACAGGCCATTCGCCAGCTGGACAGCATTCCTGTCTCGATGCACTGCTGGCAGGGGGACGATGTCCGGGGCTTTGAGAACCCACAGGGCGCATTGACTGGCGGCATCCAGGCGACCGGCAACTATCCGGGGCGGGCACGCAATGCCAGTGAATTACGCAGCGATATCGACAAGGCGATGTCTCTGATCCCAGGCGCAAAACGTCTGAACCTGCACGCTATCTATCTGGAAAGTGACAAGCCAGTCGATCGGGATGCCATTGAACCTGCCCATTTCGCCAACTGGGTTGCCTGGGCGAAAGAGCACAACTTAGGGCTGGATTTTAACCCCAGCTGCTTCTCGCATCCGATGAGTGCCGACGGTTTTACGCTGTCGCACAGTGATAAAACCGTGCGTCAGTTCTGGATCGATCACTGCAAAGCGAGTCGCCGCATCTCCGCTTCGTTTGGTGAGCAGCTTGGCACGCCGTCAGTGATGAATATCTGGGTGCCGGACGGCATGAAAGATATTACCGTGGATCGACTGGCCCCGCGTCAGCGTCTGATGAGCGCACTGGATGAGGTCATCTCAGAAAAACTGAATCCGCAGCACCATATCGACGCGGTTGAGAGCAAGCTGTTTGGCATTGGCGCAGAGAGCTACACCGTGGGCTCCAATGAGTTTTATCTTGGTTACGCCGCCAGCCGCCAGACGGCACTATGCCTGGATGCGGGACATTTTCATCCCACCGAAGTGATCTCCGACAAAATTTCTGCCGCGATGCTCTATGTGCCGCGTCTGCTGCTGCACGTCAGCCGCCCGGTCCGCTGGGACAGCGACCATGTGGTGCTGCTGGATGATGAAACTCAGGCGATCGCCAGCGAGATCGTCCGCCATCAGCTGTTCGACAAAGTGCATATCGGACTCGATTTCTTCGACGCCTCTATCAACCGGATTGCCGCCTGGGTTATCGGCACCCGTAACACTAAAAAAGCGCTGCTGCGTGCTCTGCTGGAGCCAACCGACCGTCTGCGCCAGGCCGAGAACGAGGGTGATTACACCGCGCGGCTGACGCTGCTGGAAGAGCAAAAATCATTGCCGTGGCAGGCGGCATGGGAAGCCTGGTGCCTGCGCCATGACGTCCCGGCTGATGCCAGCTGGTTAGGCGACGTCCGCCATTATGAACAACAGATTTTGAGCCAACGTTAAGGATTTCACTATGCAAAGCATTCTTTCTTCCGGGTTTGTTAAGGGAATGGTCAAAGCAACCAGCGATATGTGGCTGAAGGGCTGGGACGAACGTAACGGCGGCAACGTCAGCCTGCGTCTGCTGGAAGAGGAGGTTAAACCTTTTGCCGCTGATTTCTGCCTGCAACCGCGCTGTATTGAGCTGACACAACCCGCGCCGGCGCTGGCGAACGACTGGTTTCTGGTGACCGGGTCAGGAAAATTCATGCGTAATGTCCAGCTTGATCCGGCGGATTGTCTGGCACTGCTGCAGGTCGATGACAAAGGGCTCTCTTATAAAATTCACTGGGGCCTGTCGAATGGCGGTTTGCCGACCTCTGAACTGGCGTCACACTTTCAGTCTCATGCGGTGCGTAAAGCGGTCAGCAAGGGTGCAGACCGGGTGATCATGCACTGTCACGCCACCAACTTTATGGCCTTAAGCTATGTGATTGAGATGGATTCCGCCCGCTTTACCCGCCTGCTGTGGGAAGGGAGTACCGAATGTCTGGTGGTGTTCCCGGACGGTGTGGGTGTTTTACCCTGGATGGTACCCGGCACCGATGGAATCGGCACCGCGACCGCCGGACAGATGCAGTCACATACCCTGGTGATGTGGCCATTCCACGGTGTCTTTGGCACGGGCCCGACACTCGATGAGACTTTTGGTCTGATTGATACGGCGGAGAAATCGTCAGAAGTGATCGTCAAAGTGCTGTCGATGGGCGGTATTCGTCAGAGTATCACCACAGAACAGCTGGTTGCATTGGGTGAGCGATTTGGTGTGAAGCCGTGGCAACCGGCGCTGGATGCAGGGCCTGCTAATGCTGCGTAAAGCCTTTGTGATGCAGGTGAACCCTTATTGCCATGCAGAGTATGAGCGTCGGCACTCACCGATCTGGCCTGAACTGGCCGAAACCCTGAAAGCGCACGGCGCGCATAACTATGCCATCTGGCTGGACGCCGAGCGGCATCTGCTGTTCGCCAGTGTTGAGATTGAATCTGAGGAGCGCTGGAACGCGGTGGCGGAAACGGAGGTCTGTCAGCGCTGGTGGGCATCAATGAAAGATCTGATGCCGTCTAATGCAGATAACAGCCCGATCAGTGAGCCGTTAAAACCGGTTTTCTTTCTGGAATAAAATCGGGAATAAAAGATGAAAAGGGCGGCATCGCCGCCCTGATATTTTTAACGCTTAGCCTGACACAGGCCGGTGAGTGTCGGCCACATCGCCATCAGCGTATCAATAATGCTCTCCAGATCGTCACGCTCAACGCCTTCACGCGCCCGCACCGACATGCCCTGCAGCATACAACTCAGATAACGTGACAGCGCGGGAATGTTTACTGACGCACTCAGTTCGCCACGCTGCTGACGCGCCAGCAGAAAATCTTTTAACACATGCTCCTGCGACTGATGCTGCTGTTGCAGCATGGTGGCAATCTCTGCTGAAGCCGCCGACAGGGCGGTTGAGGTGCAGATAAAGAAACAGCCGCCGGGAGAGTCGCGTTCGGTAAAACAGGCCGCGGTGGCGCGGAAATAGGCTTCAATAGCCCGATCCACCGGTAACTGGTCATCGCCCAATGCCGCTTCACGCCATGCACTGAACTTCTCCACGTAGCGCTCCATCGCCGCGCGAAACAGTCCCTCTTTATTAACAAACTCGGCGTAGAGGGTTGGCGCTTTCGCGCCGGTTGCGGCCACCAGATCGGCCAGAGAAGTTCCCTCGTAACCGTGCGTCCAGAACAGGGTCAGAGCTTTATCGAGCGCTGCTTCGCGATCGAACACTTTTGGTCGGCCGCGGCATTTCTTTACATCGCAATCCTGAACCTGACTCATACACCCTCACTGACAGTAAAACACCCTATTAAATTACCGATCATTATAAAAATGTGCAAGGCCTGGCGTGGATGTCGCCGGCAGGGGTTGCCATTTTGTGCGCCAGCGCATTATTACAGCCCCTTAGGTTAAGTCAGAAAAGAGGCTGAAGCCCATAATCACGCCACTTCGCGAATAAAATAACGCTCATTAAATAAATGTTGACGACAAACCGTATCGGGGTCTATCATTTGTTTAACGGTCATTAATTAAATAGTGACAACCCATTCAGACCAACCGAATTTCAATATTGAATAGAGAGATTATTATGAAAAACATCAAAACCACCCTGGCAGCACTGGCACTGACGACTCTGACTTTTGGCGCATCTGCCGCTGACCTGGTGACCAGCGAACCTGTTAATCAGCAGCCAGTTGGCACCATTTCTGTACTGGGCGGCACCAATCTGTCTTCTGTTGAAGCGCAGTTGAGTGCTAAAGCGGATGAAGCGGGTGCGAAATCGTTCCGCATCACCTCAACCAGCGGCCAGAACAAACTGCACGGCACGGCTGTGATTTATCAGTAACTTTGATTTCAACAGAATAAGTGAGAAGGGGTTCGTTATGAAAAATATCAATATGATGGTCGTGGCGGCGGTGCTAAGCGGTCTGTCATTTGCCAGCGTAGCGGCCCAGCAGGTCAGCAGCACACCGCTGGATCAGCAAAAAATCGGTGTCATCAGCGCAACGGGCAGTACTAATCTGCTTTCGCTGGAGCAGCAACTGTCAGAAAAGGCCAGCGATGCAGGAGCAAAGTCTTTCCGCATCACTTCGACCTCTGGCAGCAACAACCTGCATGGCACAGCCGTTCTTTATAGATAAAGTGAGCGGTAAATAACCCTGAACAGGCTTCAGATAACCCGCTTATCTGAAGCCTTTTTTATTGGTTGCTCTCTGGTTTTATCTAGCCGTTACTGCGTAACTGTGGATAACGACGGAAGATATAAACACACCAGAGTAACGCCACCAGGCCAATCATCCCGCCGACATTGCCAACTTCCGCCATGCTCAGATGCAGGCTGACCTGATTACCCAGCAGCGCACCCGCGCCGATACCGATATTGTAGATACCGGACATCAGCGACATCGCCACATCCGTGGCATCCGGTGCCAGCGACAGCACCCGCACCTGCATACCCAGTCCGATCATCATCATCGCCATTCCCCAGACAACGCACAGCGTTGAGATAGCCGCAGGGCGAACGGCAGCAAAAATCAGCAGGCCCATGCACAGGGTGATCAGGGCGATGGCCGCAATCAGCAGTCCGGAGGGAAACTTATTACCGAGTGTGCTGAACAGTACGCTACCCACAATGCCCGCAGAGCCAAACAGCAGCAGTAGCAGGGTAGTGAAGTTGCCACTGGAATGGGCCACGGTTTGCATAAAGGGCTCGATATAGCTGTAAGCGGTGTAATGCGCGGTAACGACCAGCGTCACCAGCAGATACATGCTGACCAGCGCCGGACGGCGAAACAGCATCGGCACACTGCTCAGCGAGCCGGTATGTTCACTCGGCAGACGCGGCAGGATGCGCACCAGCATAATCATCAGCACCAGTGCCGAAAGGCCAATCGCGCCGAAGGTCGTACGCCAGCCAAGATACTGACCCACCACACGGCCAATCGGCACGCCCAGCACCATCGCCAGAGCGGTACCGGTTGCCAGCATACTTAGCGCCTGAGTTTTCTTACCGGCCGGAGCGACGCGAATCGCCAGCGAGGCGGTGATCGACCAGAACACCGCGTGAGACAGGGCGATACCCACGCGTGACACCATCAGCGACCGGAAATCCCAGGCAACGGTAGAAAGTACGTGGCTGACGATAAAGATCAGGAACAACACACCCAGCAGCAGTCGTCGCTCAATATTGCGGGTCAGCAGCATCAGCGGCAGTGAGAGCAGTGCGACCACCCAGGCATAGATGGTCAGCATGATCCCGACGTCAGCCGTATGCATTGAAAAGTCAGCAGCGATGTCAGATAACAGGCCAACCGGCACAAATTCGGTGGTATTAAATACAAAGGCGGCGATGGCCAGCAATACCACGCGTAGCCAGGCAGTTTTACGTGAAACAGTAGTTGGTTGCATGAGGAGTCAAGTCAGTCAGTACAGCGAATCGGATGCGGCAGAAACATCCAGCGAAAGTGACCTGCGTCACAAATTACTGACCATTGTAGTGAATAAAGCGGGAAGAGAAACCTTATAAACGCCTTTTAATGCTGAAATTTTTTTATCGCCCCATCACAGGGCGATAGCCTGAGGTTATTGACCGCGACGTCGGGCGGGCATCATTCGCAGCAGAGTATTGTCTTTAAGCAGATAGTGATGGAACAGTGCGGCAGCAGCATGCAGTCCGATCAGCCAGTAACCCAGCGGTGCCAGGGTTTCATGCCAGCCAATCAGCATATCCGCCATATCAAAGTCAGGTTCAGGCGCGACCGGCATGCTGATGCCAAACAGCCACCATTCCCGACCTTTAAGATAACGCGATGTCAGGCCGAGGATCGGCAGAGTGATAAACAGGGCATAGAGCAGGGTATGAGTCAGATGTGCCAGCCCGGTTTGCCAGCGCGGCGGAGCGGGAGTAATGGGCGGTGTGCGATGCCGGGTGCGTAAAAAGAGGCGGGCAAGCATCAATACCAGGATGGTCGCGCCGGCGCTGAAATGGGTAATGATCATGGCATAACCCTGCCAGGATCCGCGCTGTGCAAAACCGCGCAGTTCAATGGTGGCGTAGGCCGTCACCACCAGTAAAAAGGTGAGCCAGTGAAGAGCTATCTGAGCGCGCGCAAACTTATCCCGCATTGTGCATTCCATTAAAGAGAATCAGAAAGATTAACATAACGGAAAACAGCGGTAATTCTTAACAAATTAGCGCAGCGGGAAAAATTTTTTCCACCTTACCAGGTGGATCAGATTAACGCGAAGCCGGGGTGTGCTTCAGGGCCACGCTGAGCTGGGTGGCCTGCTGGTCAACATTTTTGAGAGGACAACAATTTTCACAGCCGATTGCGCCAGCATAATATTTTTTAGCCTGCAGGATGGCGGCATTCACATGGTAAAAACTGCCCAGAAACATACGGTTATCGATGTCGGGAAGATGGGGGCAGCCTGCGGCATGAACCACATGATTATTGTTATATCCTGATTGTTTATTGACGTAGTAGTAGAGAGCCACAGGCGTTCCTTGTTGCCGTGTTAAAAGGCAAAGCAGATGAATTATTACAATAAAAACGATTATAGCGGGAAACCTGCATTTTGTTTGCTGTGGCTCTGAATAGCGCGTTTATTGTGATAAACCGACAGGCCCGCAGGAGAAGCCAGGCCTGGCATGAGAAGACGTTCTCAGAGTTTTTTACTGTGCAGACGCCAGGCAACCAGTAACGCCAGCATCAGCAGCACGCTGATAAACAGCGTAATCCCGCTCCAGCCAAAGTTATGCCAGAACACGCCACCCAGCGTACCCGCGACGCTGGAACCCACGTAGTAGCTGAACAGATAGAGCGAAGAGGCCTGGCCTCGTGCCCGGCGCGCCCGGGGGCCAATCCAGCCGCTGGCGACCGCGTGGGCGGCAAAAAAACCGGCGGTGAACAGCATCATCCCAGGCAGGATCAGCCAGAGGGAGTTGAAGGCGGTAATCAGCAAACCCAGCAGCATGATGGCGGTAGCACCCAGCATCACCGGTCCCCGACCCAACCGGTTGGTCAGCGCGCCCGCCTTAGGCGAACTCCAGGAGCCGGTGAGGTAGACCACTGATAACAGCCCGACCACAGCCTGGCTGAGATGCCAGGGCGCATCCAGTAAACGGTAGCCAATATAGTTAAACAGGGTGACAAAGGCTCCCATCAGCAGGAATCCTTCGGCAAACAGCCAGGGAAGGCCCGGATCGCGCCAGTGCAGCCGGAAGTTAATCAGCAGATTACGCGGACGCAGCGTAATGGGCCGGAAATGGCGCGACGCAGGCAGGATTTTCCAGAACATCAGCGCCGAGGCCAGCGAAAAACAGCCGATTACCGCCACGGCGAGTCGCCATGAGAAGAGGTCAGTCAGCACGCCGCTCAGCAGTCGACCGCTCATCCCGCCTATCGAGTTACCGCTGATATATAACCCCATGGAAAAGGCGACGACCCGTGCATCCATCTCCTCGCTGAGGTAGGTCATGCCGACCGCCGCCACGCCACTCAGCGACAACCCCATCAGCGCCCGCATAATCAGAATGCCGTGCCAGCTGGTCATGGTGGCCGAGACCAGCGTGCAGATGGCGGCCAGCATCAGGGCTGTGACCATCACCGATTTACGACCGATAGCATCAGAGAGCGGCCCGGTGACCAGCAGGCCCAGCGCCATCAGGCCGGTCGAGATGGAGAGCGACAGGCTGCTGGTTGCCGGAGAGATACCAAACTGCTGTGACAGCACCGGCAGAATCGGCTGCACACAGTAGAGCAGGGCAAAGGTCGCCAGCCCGGCGGAGAAAAGCGCCAGCGTCACGCGTATAAACTGTGGCGAATCCCGGCGGATATGACCTGAAGCGGCAACAGACTCTGGCGGCGCAGAAACCGCATTCTCATCCACTGTGACAGCATGTGTTGAGCGACTCACACATCTTCCTCAAATTTAGAAAACCTGTCGTCAGCTTAGGAAAGCGGCATTATGATGTCTAATATATTAATAATCTCAAATGAGACGTTTAAGATATGAATATCGAACTGCGTCATCTGCGCTATTTTGTTGCGGTGGCGGAAGAGTTACATTTCGGGCGGGCGGCCCAGCGACTGAACATTTCTCAGCCGCCGCTCAGCCAGCAGATTATTCAGCTGGAAACAGAAACGGGCGCAAGGCTGTTCAATCGCACTAACCGCAGCGTGCAGCTTACCGCTGCCGGACAGCAACTGCTGAGTGACGCCCGCGCGATTCTGTTGCAGGTCGAGCAGGCGGCCGATCGCGCCGCCCGGCTGCATCGTGGTGAAGAGGGGGAGCTGCGGATTGGCTTTACCTCCTCGGCCCCGTTTACCGCCGTGGTCTCTGACGCGCTATTCCGGTTTCGTCAGCGCTGGCCGCAGGTACATATTCAGATGCAGGAGATTAATACCCGCCAGCAGCTGGCACCGCTTCATGATGGACGGCTCGATCTTGGCGTGATGCGCAACACGCCGCTGCCCGCCGATCTGCGTCATCAGCTGCTGCTGAGTGAGCCGCTTTATGCCGTGGTGCATAAGGCGCATCCGTTGGCTGACGCCGATAAAATCTCTGTCACTGCCCTGGCGGCGGAACCCTTTGTCTTCTTTGATCCTCAGGGCGGAACCGCGCTCTATAGCGACATTCTGGCGCTGCTGCATCGCTACCATATCAAGCCCTTTATTACCCAGGAAGTGGGTGAGGCGATGACCATCCTTGGGCTGGTGGCAACCGGGTTAGGCGTCTCCATTCTGCCTGCCTCATTTCGTCGGGCGCGGCTGGCCGATCTGGTCTGGTTGCCATTAACGGAAGAGGATGCCATTTCAGAGCTGTGGCTGGTCTGGTCAGCCGGACGCGAAATAAATGCGCAGATGGAAAACATGATGGCGTTGCTGCGGCGAAACCGGCCCTGATGCGCGGGCAACACCGTATCAATCTGTGCGATAAATCACATTTCTAATCAAATATTTGACGCTGTCGCCGGATCTGGCTCACCATGGCGCATGTTTATTTAGAAGCGCGAAAATAACCGGGAGCAGGGTTGTGAATCCGGACAGTCAACCTGGCCACATTGACCAGATCAAGCAGACTAATGCAGGTGTCGTATATCGATTAATTGACCGTTATGGTCCCATTTCGCGTATCGAACTTTCCCGCCGTGCCCAGCTTGCTCCGGCCAGCATTACCAAAATTGTGCGTGAAATGCTGGACGCACATTTAGTGCAGGAGACCGAGTTTCAGGATCCCGGCAGTCGTGGTCGTCCGGCGATAGGCCTGATACTGGATACCGACGCCTGGCACTATCTCGCTATTCGCCTGCATCGCGGCGCCATGACGTTTACGCTGCGCGATCTCAGCAGCAAGGAACTGGTGGAAGAGAGCCTGCCGCTGCCTGATGAGTCTGCTCAGCCGTTACTTACCGCGCTGATTGAACAGGTTGATGCCTTCTTTATTCGTCATCAGAAGAAACTGGAACGCCTCACGGCCATTGCCATTACATTGCCAGGGCTGATCAACGCCGCGTCAGGTGTGGTGCATCGGCTACCGGGTTATGAGGTGCGCGATATGCCGCTGGGCGATGCGCTGGCGGCGCGAACCGGCTTACCGGTGTTTGTGCAGCACGATATTTCAGCCTGGACGCTGGCGGAGTCGCTGTTTGGTGCCTCACGTGGGGCGCAGGATGTAATTCAGATTGTGATTGATGAAACCGTGGGAGCCGGGGTGATCAGTGGCGGTCAGCTGCTGCATAAAAGTGGCAGGGCGCTGGTCGAGATCGGGCATACTCAGATCGACCCGTATGGTCAGCAGTGCTACTGCGGTAATCATGGCTGTCTGGAGACCGTGGCCAGCACCGGCAGTCTGCTGGCGCTGGCGGCGCAGCGTCTGCCTGCCCAGCCCGACAGCCTGCTCAATAATCAGCCGCTGACGCTGGAGTCGCTGTGCGCGGCGGCGCAGTCTGGCGACCGTCTGGCGCGCGACACCATCGCCAGCGTGGGTCATCATGTTGGCCGGATTCTGGCGATGATGGTCAACATCTTCAATCCTCAACATATTCTTATCGGTTCCCCCCTGAATGCCGCCGCGGATGTGCTGTTTCCGGCCGTGAGCAACACCATTCTGCAGCAATCACTCCCGGCCTACAGCGCGAGTATCCAGCTGGCACCTACCGAATTTAGCGAGCCGGGAACGTTAGGCGGCGCAGCGCTGATCAAAGACGCGCTCTATAACGGACACCTGTTAGTGAAACTGTTGCAAGGTTAAGCGGGCCTAATCTTGCGCTAACGCAATCTGTTCTCATCCTCCATTCCTTAAAATGCCGGTTCGCAGCAAGGTTAATCACCGATTAACCGCAACGGTTCGAGAGGAGAAGTTGAGTGAACAGACTATTTGTTACCGGCACTGACACCGCAGTGGGCAAAACGGTGGTCTCACGCGCCCTGTTACAAAGTTTTATCCAGGCCAGGCTCAGTGCCGTCGGCTACAAGCCCGTCGCGCGCTGCGCGGTCAAAACCGCCGACGGCCTGCGTAACAAAGATGCACAGGTTCTGCAAAGCGCTTCATCCATCGATTTACCCTATCAGGCGATCAATCCGCTGGCCTTTCAGGAAGAGGAGATCTGCACCCATCCGAGCCAGATCATTGATTACGCATTGCTGACACAGGGCTTAAGCAGCCTGACGCAGCAGGCCGATCGCGTGGTCGTGGAGGGCACCGGCGGCTGGCGCAGCCTGATGAACGATGGACGTCCGCTCTCCTGCTGGGTCGTTGAGCAGCAGCTGCCGGTGGTGCTGGTGGTCGGTATCCAGTCGGGCTGTATCAGTCACGCCCTGTTAACCGCAGAAGCGATAGCGCAGGATGGACTGCCACTGTTGGGCTGGGTGGCCAATCGCATCAATCCGGGACTGGCGCAGTACAGCGATATTATTGAGATTCTGCGTGAAAAAATTAGTGCGCCGCTGCTGGGCGAGCTGCCTTATCTGCCGCGTGCAGAACAGCGTGATTTGACGGCTTACATCGATATTTCTCTGCTGGAGCAGAACAATCTGCACGCTGTGAGTGCAAAGATCGCCTGATTATGAAACAAACTAAGTCATCTGAGTCGGCAATGAGCCTAAAGTTTCAGGCTTGTTGTCGGCTGTCTTTAACTATTTCCATTTAGAATTGAAAGACCTGGCTCGGATATCGCGAAATCGTGGCGTCATGGCGCAGAAAATGCATTAACTCCGCTTATCACACTGAGCTGGAGCCCCATCATGTCGCACTCGCACGAGAAAGGTTTGTTATATGGGCTTGAAGCCCGCATCGGCCCCGCCCCGGCGTTTTTCGCCGCACTGCAACATCTGCTGGCCAGCGTGGTGGGAATCATCACGCCGCCGCTGATTATTGGCTCCGTTCTGGGGTTGCAGGCCTATATTCCTTATCTGATCAGCATGTCATTGTTCGTTTCCGGCTTAGGCACGTTTATGCAGGCCAGACGCTTTTATGGCATCGGGGCGGGCATGATCTGTCTGCAGGGCACCAGCTTCGCGTTTCTGGGGGTGATCCTCTCGGGTGGTCTGATGGTGAAAGGGCGCGGTGGTTCGCCGGAAGAGATTATGGCGATGCTGTTTGGCTGTAACCTGGTGGCGGCGTTGATTCCGATTCTGATCAGCCGCTGCGTTGGCTCGCTGCGCAAAGTGCTGACGCCGGTGGTGACCGGCACGGTGATCACCCTGATTGGCATCAGCCTGATAAAAGTCAGCATTACCGACTGGGCGGGCGGGCACAACGCCACAGATTTTGGATCGCCGGGAAATCTGGCGCTGGGGGCGCTGACGTTGCTGGTGATCGTGGCGCTGAACCGCTCGCGAAATCGCTGGGCGCGGCTGGTGGCGGTGGTGGCCGGAATCGCGGTGGGATGCGTTGCCGCGGCCTTGACCGGTCATCTGCAACTTAATGTTGCGCCGGAGAGCAACTGGCTGGTGCTGCCCGCGTTCTTCCGGTTTGGTTTTGCCTTTGACTGGACCATTTTCCTGCCGATCGCGCTGGTGTCAGTGATCGCGGTAATTGAAGCCGTCGGTGACCTTACCGCTAACTGCCTGATTTCACAGCAGCCGATCACCGGCAAACCTTTTCAGCAGCGGTTGCAGGGTGGCATTGTCGCCGACGGCCTGAGCTGTGTGCTGGCAGCGGTCTTCTCCGCCTTTCCCAACACCACGTTTGCGCAGAACAATGGCGTTATCCAGATGACCGGCGTCGCCAGCCGTTACGTCGGTATGCTGCTGGGAATCATGCTGGCGCTGCTGGGGCTGTTTCCCTTTATTGGCTCCCTGTTGCAGCAGATCCCGCCGCCGGTGCTGGGCGGGGCGACAATCGTGATGTTTGGCAGCGTGGTTGCTGCGGGCATCCGTGTGATGACCCAGACGCCGCTGGGTCGCCGCGAGATGCTGATTGTGGCGATCGCTTTTGGTATTGGTCTGGGCGTGGAGGCGGTGCCGGATGTGCTGAAGCAGTTCCCGCCGCTGATTAACAGTCTGTTTGGTCATGCGGTGACGACCGGCGGTATTCTGGCGATTGTGCTGAACATGGTGCTGCCGGACGAGGCGCCTGTGGTGGAAGAGGTGGAGGCGGAAACGCTGACGGAGAGCTAAAAAGCAGAAGAGCCGATGTATCTCTCACATACGGCTTAAAAATCCAAAGCGATGGGAGCATATGCCTGTATCAAAGCATCGCGGACCAGGGATGGGCCGCGCTGAGCATGCCATGGATGGCATCTTTTGCGTCTTTGCTACAGGCGTATGCTCCCTGAGCTACTACCTGAATTGACAGACAGGACAGGCCGTGACTTAACTGGCTTTAAGATGGAGTCTGCGAAGGGAACAGGGTCAGATCGGAAAGTCGCAAAAGCCGCCATCCGTGGCACGCTCGGCCCGCGCAATTACGCACCTCATCCCTGAGGTGCGCCCGTACCGGGCCAACGCGTTGCGTTGTTCAAAAACGCTCCCGGCGTTTTTGTCCATGGCGCGGGACGCTTTCCTCCTCTGACCCGGTTCCCTGCGCGTTAAGCTTGTTTGTTGCTGTCTGATTTACCCAGGCTTGGGTATATCTGCTTATATCTGCTGTTTTAATGGGCCGGTAAGACCCATTTAGGTGACGAAATTATGGATTCAGACGACGGCGGGTACGACCAGAACTGAGGTAATCCGCAATATAATCCTGCGAAATCTCACCGCTGTAGCGACCCTCTTCATCGACAATCGGCATCCAGACCGTGTTGTGCTCATAGAGTTTTGACAGCACCACGCGCAGGTTCTCTTCCGCTTTACCGGTGACCTTAAAGGTGTGCAGTCGCTCTTCACAGCGGCCACTGACGTTACGCGCCTCGCGACGCTTCACGAAGCCCAGCGGTTTGCCATCCTCATCGACCACGGTAATCGACCGCATATCGTTCTCATCCATGGTGCCAAAGGCTTCTTCCAGCGGAGTAGAGCGGTGGACGGTGATGGTCGGCTGCTGGTCAGTCACATCGCCCGCCTGCACCAGTAACAGGCGCTTAAGCGTACGGTCCTGACCCACAAACGAGCCGACGAACTCATTGGCAGGGGTCGCCAGCAGTTCATCCGGGCTGGCGCACTGCACGATTTTACCCTGACCAAATACCGCAATGCGATCGCCTAGCTTCAGTGCTTCGTCAATATCGTGGCTCACCAGCATTACGGTTTTTTTCAGCTGACGCTGCATGTCGAGAAACTCATTCTGGATCACTTCGCGGTTAATCGGGTCAACGGCGCCAAACGGCTCATCCATCAGAAGCACCGGTGGATCCGCCGCCAGGGCACGAATCACCCCAATACGCTGCTGCTGACCGCCGGACATCTCTCGCGGATAGCGATGCAGGAATTTGGTGGGATCCAGCGCAACCATGCTCATCAGCTCGGTAGCCCGCTCGTGGCACTGCTTTTTGTTCCAGCCCAGCATGCGTGGCACCACGGTAATGTTCTCTTCGATGGTCATGTTGGGAAACAGACCAATCTGCTGGATAACATAGCCAATGTTGCGGCGCAGGGTGGTGGTGTCCTGTGTACTGGTATCTTCACCATTAATCAGGATCCGGCCACTGGTGGCGGGAATCAGGCGGTTAATCATCTTCAGCGTGGTGGTTTTCCCGCAGCCCGAGGGTCCCAGCAGCACGCACATCTCACCGGCTGGCACGTGCAGGCTGACGTTATCGACGGCTTTATTGGTCGTGCCGTTTTTCTGGGTAAAGGTTTTCGTCAGGTTTTCCAGCGTAATCATTATCGAATCCCCTTTGGAGTCAGCGCCTGCTGCAAACGGTGCAGCAGCCAGTCAAGAAAAATAGCCAGCAGACAGATCATCAATGCCCCGGCAATCAACATACGAATATCACTGCCGCTGATACCATCCAGCAGCAGCTGGCCCAGACCGCCCGCGCCAATCACGGCGGCAATCGCCATGACGCCAACGTTCATTACCACGGCGGTACGGATGCCACCGAATATCACCGGCAGCGCCATCGGGATTTCAACCCAGCGCAGGCGCTGCCAGAAAGTCATGCCGATACCACGGCCCGCTTCACGCAGGCCGTCCGGCAGATTCTCCAGCGCGGTGTGGGTGTTGCGAACAATCGGCAGCAGCGAGTAGAGGAACACGGCGGTAATCGCCGGCAGCGCGCCAATGCCCTGACCGATGAGTGAAAACAGCGGGATCATCAGACCAAACAGCGCAATGGTGGGAATAGTCAGCACCACGGTGGCGATACCGAGAATCGGCGTTGCCAGCCATCTTACACGCACGATCAGAATGCCAAGCGGCACGCCAATCACAATTGCCAGTCCGACCGCGACCAGCACCAGCCAGCTGTGCTGCCAGCTCAGGGTGAGCAGGGTGCTCCAGTTATCCATGATGTAGTGAAGGGTATCCACAGTGCCTCCTTACAGCATGTTTTTGGATTTAAGGAAATCACGCGCCACGGTTTCCGGTGACTGATGATCGATATCGACCCGCTTGTTCAGCTCCGTTATCGCCTCATCGGTGATCTGCGCAGAAAGCTGATTAAGCGCGGTATCCAGCCCCGGATGACTCGCCAGCACATCCTGACGCACAACCGGCGTCACGTTGTAGCTCGGGAAGAAGTGCTTATCATCCTCCAGTACTTTCATGTTGAAGCCCTTAACCCGGCCATCGGTGGTGTAGATCAGACCGGCATCCACGAATCCGTCGCGAATCGCGTTATAGACCAGACCGGGGTCCATCTGGCGGATCTGCGGGCGATCCAGCGTCAGGTTGTAGGTTTTCTGCAGCGGCTTCATGCCGTCTGAACGACCCGAGAACTCCAGGTCCAGACCCAGTCGCCAGTTATGATCCGGATCGGTTTTACGCACCTGCTCAATCTTCGCAACCAGCTGCGACATGGTGCTGATGCCCTCTTTTTCGGCCCGTTCACGGGTCATGGCAAAGGCATAGGTGTTGTTCATTGGTGCCGGGTTAAGCCAGACCAGCCCCAGTCTGGCATCCAGCTTTTTCACCGTCTCATATGCCTGCTGTGAAGACATCGGCTGGTTGATATGGTTAAAGATGATCAGCGAGGTGCCGGTATATTCCCAGACCATATCAATCTGCTTATTCAGCAGCGCATTACGGCCAATGGTGGTGGCGATATTGCGTTTAGGCACCACCTCGAAGCCTTTCTTCTGCAGCCAGAGCACCGTCATTGCTGACAGGATATGCTGCTCGGTAAAACTTTTGGTCGCCATCACCAGCGGTGCAGCAGCCTGTGCCGTCTGGCTTAACAGCAGTGTCGCGGTCAGCGCGACAACGCTTTTCTTAATCCAACGCGTTAGCATTGCAAAGCTCCTTGTGGTCAGGCCGCAGCGTGCGGACTCAGAAAGCGGCCCAGCGCGGCCAGCATCATATCCAGTACCAGTGCCACCAGTGCAGTGGCGACGGCGCCGAGTATCAGCGTCGGAAAGTCATTCAGATAGATGCCCGGGAAGATCAGCTCGCCAAAGCTGCTGGCGCCAATCAGGAACGCCAGTGGGGCGGTGCCGACATTGATGGCGGTGGCGATGCGCACGCCAGAGAGGATGACCGGCAAGGCATTCGGCAGCTCTACCTGACGCAGACGCTGCCATTTGGTCATGCCGATGCCGTTGGCCGCCTCAATCAGCGACGGGGGAACTGCGCTCAGACCAGAGAAGGTGTTGCGGACGATAGGCAGCAGCGAAGCCAGAAACAGCGCAATCAGCGCCGGACGGTCGCCAATCCCGATAATAACCATCGCCAGAGCCAGTACCGCCAGTGGTGGCAGGGTGTTACCGACATTGAAAATCTGCATCACGTACTCTGCCCAGCGACGTGCAAACGGGCGACTTAGCAGGATGCCGCTGGGGATACCGACCAGCAAAGCGAACAGCATTGACCAGAAGACTAAGAAGAGGTGTTGTTGCCCGAGATAAAGCAGATCGACTTTACGTGCGACCAGCTGATCCCAGCCAAGGCCCCAGATCAGCACCGCGATCACCGCGACCACTGCAAGCAGTGCCAGACCGGCGCGTCGGGCCAGTGAAGCATTTTGCATAGGAGAATCTCCCTGATTACGATCTCAATTGTTATAACAACCATAAACAGCCCGACAGGTACGGCAAAAAATGCCGCCGCGCCCAATACCGAAACTGCGATAAAATGTAGATAAAATGACTGTTTACCCACTCTTTTTCAGTGAATACTGAATAAGATGGTGTAATGCTATAGCAGCCCTTTATTGCACAAGCCAGCTTTTAAGCCACAAATCAGAGAGATAGAAACAGGTTAAAATGGTGTTAAAGCCGCGTAGCCGCTGGGCTAATGCGACAATAAAAAATTTTCATCGACTTCTGGTGACACTGTCACAGAGGGCGCAGAAAATGCGCACGCGCGGGAAACTGCATTGTCTGTTTTTCAGCTAGCCTTGCAGATTAAAAAAGGAACCCTATGACTGAAAGCGCACAACTCCGGACCGGACATCGCCACTGGATCTTAATCGCCTGCATGCTGGCGATGTTTATGGCGGCCATTGAAGTCACTATTGTGGCCACCGCGATGCCCACCATCATTGCTGACCTCGGCGGTTTTTCGCAGTTTGGCTGGGTCTTCTCGATCTATCTGCTGACCCAGGCGGTCAGCGTGCCGCTCTATGGGCGGCTGGCGGATATGGTGGGTCGCAAAACGATGTTTTTTGTCGGCACGTCGATTTTCCTGGTGGGGTCGGTGCTGTGTGGCTTTGCCCATACCATGACCTGGCTGATCCTGTTCCGGGCGTTTCAGGGCCTGGGGGCGGGGGCGATCATGCCGCTCAGCTCCACCATCGTGGCGGATATCTATTCGCCGCGCGAACGCGCCAGCGTGCAGGGCTGGCTCTCCAGCGTCTGGGGTGTAGCGGCGATAGTGGGGCCGCTGACCGGCGCGTGGCTGGTACAGCACTTTAGCTGGTCGGTGATTTTCTGGGTCAATCTGCCTATCGGCCTGATCAGCATGCTGATGCTGTGGCGCTGGCTACCGTCGCACCAGAAGGAGGAGAAGTCGCAGCCGCTGAACCTGGCGGGCAGCGGCTGGCTGATGCTCTGCGTGACGGCCTTGCTGATTGCGCTGTTGCAGGCGGAACAGCTGGGCGTCTGGCTGGTGCCGTTTCTGCTCTTCTCACTGTTCGCTGGCTGGCAGCTCAGACGCCACGAGCTGCATTCAGCGGCACCGCTGTTTCCGCTGATAATCTGGCGCAGCCGGCTTATCGTGGCGGGTAATGCGGGCAACCTCATCATCGGGGCGGCCATGATGGGCATCAGCGCCTTTCTGCCCACCTGGATTCAGGGGATCAGCGGCGGTTCACCGTTACAGGCGGGCAGTGTGCTGGCGATGATGTCGATTGGCTGGCCGCTGGCCAGCACCCTCAGCGGCAGACTGATGCTGCACACCTCCTACCGCTTCACCGCCCAGCTTGGGGCGCTGTTGCTGGTGACCGGCAGTGCCTTGCTGCTGTTTTTACAGCCCGCAAGCTCACTCTATCAGGCGGGCTTTACGGCGTTTCTGATCGGTACCGGCATGGGAATGACCAGCACCACGTTCCTGGTTTCAGTACAAAACCAGGCGGATTACCAGATTCGCGGCATCTGTACCGCTTCAATTATGTTCAGCCGGATGATCGGGTCGGCGGTAGGGACGGCGATCATGGGCGCGGTGCTGAATCTCAATCTGCAGTGGCGTTTGCCGCAGGTCGAGGATCCGGTGCAGAAGATTATGTCCGAACCCAGTCGTCAGCAGTTACAGCCGGAAACCCTGCAGCAGATAGTCGCATCGATTGCCGTCTCACTGCACTGGGTGTTCGTGGTGGCACTGGTGATTGCGCTGTTTGCGGTGGGTGTGGCATGGATGATGCCGCGTCAGCGGCCGGAACAGGCGGACTAACAGGCAGGGCGACAGGATGTCGCCCTGATTTGAACAGAACTACTGGGCAGGTGAGTCCTGCGAACTGCCGGCACTGGCAGGTACGCTGGCTTCGTTGTCACTGCCTGAGCGCTTATAAACAATTTTTTGTGTGTCGTTCTCACAATGTCCGACGACCTGGCCACCCGCCTGATCAACCTGATCGTTGGCGACGATGTCGAGACTAAAACCCGACTCAGGCACACCGTTCTGAATAATTTTCTGGCTGATTTCGGTTTTTACCGATTCACAGGATGCCTGCGCCATCAGCGGCAGAGCAAATAACGCCGCGCTTAACAAAACCCTCTGTAGCTTCATCACGTCTTCCTTATGTTAGTCGTCGTCATTACTATAGCTCAAATTTACGGCGCTACCGGGCGACCGGAACGGCGATCCAGACAACGCAGGGTGTTGGGCTCCCAGTAGGCGTTGAGATTGAGGCTCTGCTCGCACTTGTCGCGGGTATCAAACGCACGATCGGTTTTATCAAACTCTTTTTCGACGCGGGTGTTCACTTTGTTGCGCAGCATGCGCGTGTCATTCCATTGCTCTTTATCCTGGCGCGCTGCTTCATTGCTCAGCGCGGAACTGCCATCTTCGATAATCAGACGATTAGTATTCGCAGTGGCAGTGAATGCCGCAGTGGAGAGGAGAACCATCAGCACGGCAGGGATCATTTTTTTCATCACACTATCCTTTAGTTAACGCAAACATCGCCATCCACGACAGCGGTTGCAGCGGGCATGCTTAGAGCCTGGCTCATCAGGGGTCATTGAGGCAGATAGTCTGGACACAGTCAGCGCATGACAACCGGCGCGTACAGGGTGTACGTGAGGAGGGTGAGCACTGCCCGGGTTCAGACGGACAAATAAAACAGCCTGATGGGCCTGGCTCTTAGTATATCATCGCCGTTTCTTTGCTCACCAGCAGTGAGTCGTTTGTTTACGTTAAGGAGAGGTAAGGATGCTGATTAAAACCGCCTTGCTGTTTTTTATTACCGCACTGGCGGAGATCACCGGCTGCTTTCTGCCGTGGTTATGGCTGAAAAAAGGCGGCTCAGCCTGGTTGCTACTCCCTGCGGCAGCAAGTCTGGCGCTGTTTGTCTGGCTGCTGACGCTGCATCCCGCGGCCAGCGGACGGGTTTATGCCGCCTACGGTGGCGTCTATGTGCTTACCGCGCTGCTCTGGTTGCGGGTGGTGGATGGCGTGAAGCTAAGTGTGTGGGACTGGAGCGGGGCTCTGATCGCATTCAGCGGCATGCTGATTATCGTGATGGGCTGGGGACGCGGGTAACGCCAGCCGTGAGGGCTGGCGCTGCAGGGAGTTAAGGTTTATGCACTTTCAGCCCCGCCAGCGTCTGGCTGACCGGCATCATCTCAAGGCTATTGATGTTGACATGTTTAGGCAGTGTGGCCACCCAGTATACGGCTTCTGTCACATCTTCCGGCGTTAAGGCGGTAGCCCCTTCGTAGACCTGACCCGCTTTGTCATCATCGCCCTTAAAGCGCACGTTGGAAAACTCTGTGCCACCGACCAGACCCGGTTCAATGTCGGTCACACGCAGCGCGGTGCCGTGTAAATCGGTTCGCAGATTCAGGCTGAACTGGCGCACAAAGGCTTTGGTGGCGCCGTAGACGTTGCCGCCGGCATAGGGCCAGCTGCCGGCAATTGAACCGATATTGATGATATGACCGACATCACGCTCCACCATCTGTGGCAGCAGGGCGCGGGTCATATAGACCAGGCCTTTGGTGTTGGTGTCGATCATGTTTTCCCAGTCTTCGACGTTGGCCTTGTGCGCCGGTTCGACGCCCAGCGCCAGACCGGCGTTGTTGACCAGCACGTCGATATTGCGCCATTCCGCCGGTAACTGCGCCACCGCCTCTTCAATGGCGGCACGGTTACGCACATCGAGCTGTACCGTATAAATATTCTCGCCCAGTTCATCCTTCAGCGCTTTTAAACGTTCAGCCCGTCGTCCAGTGGCAATCACTTTATGACCATTCTCAATAAAGCGACGGGTGATGCTTTGACCAAAACCGGCGGTCGCACCGGTGACAAAAATAATCATCTCACTGTTCCTTATGCCATTTTCAGAGTCGATGGCTTCACCATAGCATTTCATTTCCGCTTCTGCGCGTGGAAAAACTGCCTGACCTGTAAACGGATTTTAACGGGTAGCCAGCTGCGCCTTTTCAGGGCAGATTGCACCGTTAAAGGGCAGGTTTGCGGGTAACCCGCCATACTCAAAATGTTCAGGGCGCGCAATATTGAGTAGCAACCGTTTGCATCCGTTCCGCAAACGGTTGCTAAGCCATCTCAGTCCTTATTTGTTGCGCAACTTTCCTCTTTTAACTTATTTGACTGATATTTAAAGAATTTATTCTATTTCAATTCTGGCACGCAGGTTGCACAGGATTATTCAGATAATCATCTGCAGATATAACATCGCGCTTTCAGAAAGGACTACCCATGCTTTCAGCAACCGACACGGCGATACGCGCCAGCTTCTTTGACTTTACCGGCGTGGTGGATCGTCCCGACGACCTGGCCGGCCAGGCCCGCTATCTTGAGGATGCGGTGCTGCTGCTGCGTGATGGATGCGTAGTGGGGCTGGATAGCTGGGAGAATAGCGAGGCGATGCTGGCGGGGCATCCGGTCATCGACCTGCGCGGCAGACTGATCGTGCCGGGCTTTGTCGATACCCACATTCACTATCCGCAGACAGAGATGATTGGCGCATTTGGCGAGCAGCTGCTGGAGTGGCTGAATCACTACACCTTCCCGGTTGAAGCGCAGTATCACTGTCCCGATCATGCTGCGCGGATGTCCGCCTTCTTCCTGCATCAGCTGCTTTCCAACGGCACCACCAGCGCGCTGGTGTTTGGCACCGTCCATCCGCAATCGGTGGAGGCGCTGTTCAGCGCCGCCGAAGCGCTGAACATGCGGCTGATTGCCGGGAAAGTGATGATGGATCGCAATGCGCCCGACAACCTGATCGAAACCCCTGAACAGAGCTACCAGCAGACCCGGGCGCTGATTGAGCGCTGGCACCAGCGCGGACGCCTGAGCTACGCCCTGACGCCGCGCTTTGCGCCGACCTCATCCCCACAGCTGCTGGAAAAAGTGCAGCAGCTGCGTCAGGAGTTCCCGGATACCTGGCTGCATACCCATCTCAGCGAAAACCCGCAGGAGGTCGCCTGGGTCAAAGAACTGTTCCCGGAGCGTGAAGGCTATCTGGATGTTTATCATCATCACCAGCTGACCGGCCGCCGCAGCGTCTTTGCTCACTGTCTGCATCTGGAAGAGAACGAATGGCAGTGTCTGCACGATACCGATTCATCCATTGCTTTCTGTCCCACCTCAAACCTGTTTCTCGGCAGCGGCCTGTTTAACCTGAAACGCAGCTGGCAGCAGGGGGTAAAAGTGGGGATCGGCACCGATGTCGGCGCGGGCACCACCTTTAATATGCTGCAGACCCTGGGCGAAGCCTACAAGGTGGGCCAGCTGCAGCACTACCGGCTCAGCGCGGCCGAAGCCTTTTATCACGCCACGCTGGGCGGGGCACGTGCGCTGGATCTCGACCACGTCATCGGAAATTTCAACATCGGTAAAGAAGCAGACTTTGTGGTGCTGGACCCGGCGGTTTCTGCCCTGCAGCAACTGCGCATCGGCAACAGCAAAGATATCTGGGAAAAACTGTTTGTATTAATGACGCTCGGCGACGACCGCAATATTGCCCAGACCTGGGTAGCCGGTCGTCCGGTCTGGCAGCGCGACGCACAGGAGCAAGCCGCATGATCCAGTTTCTGTTAAATAACCAGCTGGTCAGCGAGGACGCGCTCGACCCCAACCTCACGGTACTCAACTACCTGCGCACCCGTCAGCAACGCCCTGGCACCAAAGAGGGCTGTGCATCTGGCGACTGTGGCGCCTGCAGCGTGACTCTGGGCAAAGCCGTCGGGGGAACAATGCAGTATGAAACGGTCAACAGCTGCCTGACGCTGGTCTCCGCGTTACAGGGCAAGCAGCTGATTACGGTTGAGGATCTGCGTCACGGCCGCGCACTGCATCCGGCGCAGCAGGCGATGGTCGACTGCCACGGTTCGCAATGCGGATTCTGCACGCCGGGCTTTGTGATGTCGCTGTTCAGCCTGCAAAAAACCGCTTCGGGCTGGGATCGCCATCAGGCGGAAACTGCGCTGGCGGGCAACCTCTGCCGCTGTACCGGTTACCGGCCGATTATGGCCGCCGCCGAACAGCTCTGCTCGCAGCCGGTGACAGACCAGTTCGATCAAGGTGCCGCCGCAACCGTGCAGCGGCTTGGGGCGCTGGCAACCCCGGAGATGCAGGAATTAGGGGGTGAGGGTCGCCGTTGCTTCCTGCCCAAAACCCCGGCTCAGCTGGCGGCGATCTATCTGGCACATCCCGAGGCGAGGCTGATTGCCGGTGGCACCGATCTCAGCCTGCAGATTACCCAGCAGCATAAAAGAATACCGTTGCTGATTGCGCTGGAGCAGGTTGCCGCGCTCAAAGTCTGCAGCGAATTTGATGATCACTACCTGCTGGGCGCAGGGGCTTCGCTGCAGCAGGTCAGCGAATTTCTTGCCAGCCGCATTCCCGGCGTCAGCGAGATGCTGCAACGCTTTGCCTCGCTGCAAATCCGTCTGCAGGGCACATTAGGCGGCAACATCGGTAACGCTTCCCCCATTGGCGACGCCTCGCCGGCGCTGCTGGCCCTGAACGCCAGCCTGTTGTTACAGCGCGGTGAGCAGCAGCGCAGCCTGCCGCTGGATCAGTTCTTTACCGGCTATCGCCAGACCCGGCTCGAAAAAGGGGAGTTTATTCGCGCCATTCGCATCGATAAAGTGACGGTGTCACCTGATTTTGTGGCCTGGAAAGTGTCCAAACGGCTGGACGATGATATCTCCGCCGTGTTCGCCGCTTTTAATCTGCAGATTGAACAGGGCGTAGTCAGTAGTGCCCGCATCGCCTTTGGCGGCATGGCGGCCACACCGCAGCGTGCCCGTCACTGTGAACAGGCATTCATCGGTCAGCCACTGAATGCCGTGACGGTGTCACGCGCAGCCGCGGCGCTGGCAGAGGATTTCCAGCCGCTCTCCGATTTCCGCGCCAGCAGTGACTACCGTCTGCAGGTCGCACGCAACCTGCTGCGCCGCTACTGGCATCGCCACAACGGCGAAATAACCTGTATTGAGGTGGCCCGCTATGTCTCATAACCGTCCTGAACTCAACGAAGAGGTCATTAAGGCGCAGTATGCCGCTGATTTACAGAGCGGCGTTGGTCGCAGTAACCGCCATGAGAGCGCGGAAAAACATGTCTCCGGCGAGGCGCGTTTTATCGACGATAAGCCGGAGCTGCCGGGTCTGCTGCATCTCTGTCCGCGCCTGAGTGAGTATGCTCATGCGCGCATCCTGCATATTGATGTGCAGCCCTGTTATGCCGTTCCCGGCGTCGTCAGCGTCCTGACCTGGCAGGATGTGCCGGGCATCAATGATGTCGGGCCGCTGGAGCCGGGCGACCCGCTGCTGGCCCATGACAAAGTAGAGTATCTGGGACAGATCGTGATCGCGGTGGCGGCGGAATCCCCCGAGGCTGCGC
This sequence comes from Pantoea sp. BJFS-204, assembly GCF_049310725.1. Lineage (NCBI taxonomy): Bacteria > Pseudomonadati > Pseudomonadota > Gammaproteobacteria > Enterobacterales > Erwiniaceae > Pantoea > Pantoea sp. BJFS-204. Next base: position 1,068,501 of record NZ_JBMOWE010000001.1, read on the forward strand.
GTCTTGGCGCGGCCGCTGCGGTAATTGAATATGAGGTGCTGGAACCGCTGCTGGATGTGGAACAGGCGCTGGCACAGGGCAGCTTTGTGCAGGAACCTCACATTCACCAGCGCGGTGATGTGGAAGCGGCCCTGGCGCGTGCGCCGCACCGGGTCAGTGGGGCGTTTCACATTGGCGGCCAGGAGCATTTCTATCTGGAAACCCAGACGGCAATGGTCATTCCCGGAGAAGATCAGCAGTTGCAGGTCTTCTCCTCAACCCAGAACCCCACCGAAGTGCAGAAACTGGTGGCGGAAGTAATGGGCATCAGCCTGAATCAGGTGACGATAGATATGCGTCGGATGGGCGGTGGCTTTGGTGGTAAAGAGACGCAGGCGGCCGGTGTCGCCTGTCTCTGTGCCATCGTGGCGCGCCAGACCGGCCGGGCGGCGAAGATGCGGCTTTCACGTCGCGACGATATGCGCGTCACCGGCAAACGCCATCCGTTCTTTGTGCGCTACGAAGCGGGTGTTGAAGAGGATGGGCGTCTGTGCGGCATCAAAATCGATCTGGCCGGAAACTGCGGTTATTCGCTGGATCTTAGCGGATCGATTGTCGATCGCGCCATGTTCCACGCCGATAACGCCTATTACCTCGGGGATGCACGGGTAACCGGCTATCGCTGCCGCACGAACACCGCCTCGAACACCGCCTATCGGGGTTTTGGCGGGCCACAGGGCATGGTGGCGATTGAACAGATCATGGATCATATCGCCCGTGAGCGCGGGCTGGATCCGCTGGCGCTGCGTAAGCGTAACTACTATGGCAAACAGGATCGCAACATCACCCATTACCACCAGCAGGTAGAGGATAACCTGCTGGATGAGATTACCGAACAGCTGGAGCAGAGCAGCGACTATCAGGCTCGCCGCGCGGAGATTAAGGCGTTTAATGCCCGCAGTCCGCTGCTGAAACGCGGCCTGGCGCTGACGCCGGTGAAATTCGGCATCTCCTTTACCTCCAGCTTTCTCAATCAGGCGGGGGCGCTGATCCTGATCTACACCGACGGCACGGTGCAGCTTAACCACGGCGGCACCGAGATGGGCCAGGGCCTGAACACCAAGGTGATTCAGATTGTCGCCGAAGTGCTGCAGATTGAGATCGATAAAATTCAGATCACCGCCACCGACACCGGCAAAGTGCCCAACACCTCGCCAACCGCGGCCTCCAGCGGGGCTGACCTCAATGGCAAAGCGGCGCAGAATGGTGCTGAGATCCTGCGCGACCGTATGACCGCCATGCTCTGCGAGCTACACCAGTGCGACGCGTCGGCGGTGAGCTTCCGTAACGGGGTGGTGCGCGCCGGGGATAAACATTACACCTTCGCCGAGGTGGCGAAGCTGGCGTGGCTGAATCAGGTGCCGCTCTCCGCCACCGGCTACTACCGCGTGCCGGGAATTCATTACGACCGGGTCGCGGGACGCGGGACGCCGTTCTATTACTACGCTTACGGTGCAGCCTGCTGTGAAGTGGTGATTGATACCTTAACCGGTGAATCCCGCCTGCTGCGCGCCGACATTCTGCATGACGTCGGCGCCTCGCTGAATCCGGCCATCGACATCGGCCAGGTTGAAGGTGGCTTTGTGCAGGGCGTCGGCTGGCTTACCTGCGAAGAGCTGGTGTGGAGTAATAAAGGCCAGCTGCTGACCGATGGCCCGGCGAGCTACAAAATTCCTGCCATCAGCGACGTTCCGGCGGACCTGCGGGTCACGCTGGTTGAGAACCGTAAAAACCCTAAAGACACGGTGTTCCACTCCAAGGCCGTTGGCGAACCGCCGTTTATGCTGGGCATCGCAGCCTGGTGTGCCCTTCAGGATGCGGTCGCCAGCGTCTCCGACTACCGGCAGCACCCGCTGCTGGACGCGCCCGCCACGCCGGAGCGCATCTTCTGGGGCGTGCAGCGCCTGACGGGAGGGGTTGATGATTTATCATGACTGGATTGGCGTGCTGCATCAGCTGCGTGAAAAACGTCAGAGCTGCGTATTAATCACCGTGCTCAGTGAGCACGGTTCAGTGCCGCGCGACAGCGGCAGTAAAATGGTGGTGACGCAGCAGGAGAGTTATCTCACCATCGGTGGCGGTCATCTGGAGTTTGAGTGCATCGCCCAGGCCAGAGCGATGTTGCAGAGCGGGGCGACTGCGCCACACACTGAAGATTTCAGCCTTGGCGCGCGGCTCGGACAGTGCTGCGGCGGCAAAACCACGCTGCTGTTTGAGCCGCTGCTGCAGGCGCAGCCTGAGATCTACCTTTTTGGCGCAGGCCATGTGGGACAGGCGCTGGTCAACCTGCTGTCAACGTTACCCTGTCACATAAACTGGATTGATAGCCGTCCGGCGCAGTTCAGCCACGTTCCCGCTGGCGTGATGACAATGCAGCCGGACGACCCACTCGACTGCGTAGCACAGGCACCCGCAGGCAGCTACTTCATCATCATGACCCATCATCATCCCCTCGACTTCGAACTGTGCGAGGCGGTGCTGAAGCGCGGCGATTTCCGCTATGCCGGGGTGATCGGTTCTGAAACGAAAAACCAGCGTTTCCGCTACAGGCTGGCGGGCAAGGGTGTGGCGAACGAACCGCTGGCGCGCCTGCGCTGTCCGATTGGCCTGCCGGACGTCAAAGGCAAGCTGCCCGCCGAGATTGCGGTGGCGATTGCCGGTGAAATCATCAGCGTTTATCAGCAGCACGTCGCCTGAGTTGTCGCTTTCGCGGCAACCTGTCAGGATAAGACTTTGCGATGTCCACCAGGAGCGAACCATGAACGCCCGTCAGAATCCCTTCTTTAGCGTCAGCACACTGCCTTACCAGACTCCTCCTTTTGACCAGATTGAGGAGCAGGATTTCCTGCCCGCGCTGCAGGCGGGCATTGAGGAGAAGCGTCAGGAGATCGAGGCGATCGCACTGAACAGCGACGCGCCCAGCTTTTTCAACACTTATGAGGCGCTGGAGAGGAGCGGACAGCTGCTCAACCGGGTGAATCTGGTGTTCAGTGCCATGACCTCGGCGCATACCAGCCCGTATCTGCAGCAGGTGGATGAGGAGATTGCGCCTCAGCTCACCGCGCTCAACGATGACATCATGCTTAACCGCCCGCTGTTTTCGCGGCTCGATGCGGTCTATCTGCAGCGCGCTAAACTGGATGCTGAATCAAAACGGCTGGTTGAGGTGATCTGGCAGCGCTTTCAACTGGCGGGGGCTAATCTGCCGGAAGCGCAGAAACAGCAGCTCAAGACACTGAATCAGGAAGCGGCCCGCCTCGGTACCCGCTTCACCAACAAATTGCTGGCCGCCACTAAAGCGGGCGGGCTGGTCGTCGATGATCTGCAGAAGCTGGCGGGACTCTCACCGGCCGATCTGGCGGTGGCGCAGGCGGAAGCGCAGGCACGCGGACTGGAAAAGCGCTGGCTGCTGGTGCTGCAAAACACCACCCAGCAACCCGCACTACAGAGCCTGGCCGATCGCGCAACCCGTGAAGCGCTGTTTAAGGCGGGCGTCACGCGCACTGAAAAAGGCGATGAGAACGACACCCGCGAGCTGGTATTACGTCTGGCGCAGGTCAGGGCGGAGCAGGCGCGGCTGCTGGGATTTGCCAGCTATGCCGAGTGGAAGTTACAGGATCAGATGGCCAAAACGCCTAAGGCGGCGCTGGCGTTTATGCATAACATCGTGCCTGCCGCGCGCGGTCGTGCGGAGCGTGAAGCGGCGGCTATCCAGCAGACCATCGATCAGCATCAGGGCGATTTTACCCTGCAGGCCTGGGACTGGCGTTTTTATGCCGAACAGGTGCGGCGCGCCCGTTACGATCTGGATGAGAGCCAGATTAAGCCCTACTTTGAACTGAATTCGGTGCTGCAGAATGGCGTGTTCTGGGCGGCGACGCAGCTCTATGGCATCCGTTTCACGCCGCGACAGGATCTGCCGGTTTACCATCCCGACGTCCAGGTCTATGAGATTTTTGACGCCGATGAGACCCCGCTGGCGCTGTTTTACACCGACTTCTTTAAGCGCGACAGCAAAGGCGGCGGCGCCTGGATGAGCAACTTCGTCAACCAGTCCACGCTGCTCGACAGCAAACCGGTGATCTACAACGTCTGTAACTACACCAAACCGCCAGCCGGTGAACCGGCGCTGCTGAGCTGGGACGACGTCATCACGATGTTTCACGAGTTCGGCCACACGCTGCACGGTCTGTTTGCCAGCCAGCGCTATCCGAGCCTGTCGGGAACGGAAACCCCGCGCGATTTCGTTGAGTTTCCTTCGCAGATCAACGAGCACTGGGCCAGCGAGCCAGCGGTGTTCCGCAACTACGCCCGCCACTATCAGACTCAGGCGCTGATGCCCGCTGAGCTGCATGAAAAGATCGTCCGGGCCGCCACGTTTAACAAAGGCTACGAGATGAGCGAGCTGCTGGCTGCCGCGCTGCTGGATCTGCACTGGCACAGCCTTAACCGTGATTCCGCGCCGCAAAGCGTGGAGGGATTCGAGCAGCAGGCGTTACAGAGCGATAATCTGGCGCTGACGGCGGTGCCGCCGCGCTATCGCTCCAGCTATTTCCAGCACATCTGGGGCGGTGGCTATGCAGCAGGTTATTACGCCTATATCTGGACGCAGATGCTCGCCGACGATGGCTATCAGTGGTTTGCGGAACAGGGCGGACTGACGCGCGAGAACGGCGACCTCTTCCGACAGAAAATTCTGTCCCGGGGGAACAGCAGCGATCTCAAAACACTGTATGAAAGCTGGCGGGGCGGGCCTCCGCAGCTGGAGCCCATGCTGAAAAATCGTGGTCTGGCGGAGTCATAGCAGAACGGGCTGTCACGCGCTGGTCGCGCTGACAGCCCGGTTTTATTCGTATTAACCCAGCGGGCCACCTTCAATGGTTTCGCACATTCCGGCCAGCACCCGTTCACCGGTTTCGCTTTTCAGAGAGTCATACCATTCTGCCGTGATTGCCGGATCGCGCGCATGGGTGACGTCACAGCGTTTGCGCGCTTTCAGCACCAGATCTTTTACCCGTTCAACCCGTCGCGCCTGATAGCGCAGCAGTGCATCTTCAATACCCAGTGAATGAGAGGCCAGCGTCGAGGCCAGTACCACGGCATCCTCCATCGCCGCGCAGCCGCCCTGGCCGATATCGGGCGTGGTGCTGTGGGCAGCATCGCCCAGCAGGGCCACACGTCCTTTAACAAAGCGGCTGAAAGGTTCGATGTCGTGAATCTCAACCCGATTGGTGGTGTCAGGATTGATTGCCGCGATCAGCTGCTGTACCGGCTCCGCCCAGCCCTTAAAATAGCCGGTTAAGTCCGCTTTCACCGTGCTGCGATCCTGCGGCAGCCCCTTCGGCAGCGGCACATCAAAGAAGAAGTAGAATCGATTGCCGCTGACCGGCATCAGCGACACCCGCTTGCCGTCACCGACAAAGGTGGTCCACTGATCGGCGGGCGCAATCCTCTCATCTATAGTGACCAGGCCATTCCAGTTAACGTAACCGGCGTAACGTCGTTCAGGCTTCTGCTCCAGCACATACTCGCGGATCACCGAATGGGTGCCATCGGCGGCAATCAGGAAATCGCCGGTGGCCTGAGTGTTGTCGGAAAAGGTGGCAATCACGCCACTGCCGGTCTGCTCGACCTGGATCACCCGCTTACCAAACTGCACCCGTTCACGCCCGAAGGTATCAATCAGCATCGCCTGCAGTTCTGCCCGCGCCACCGGACAGGGATATTCGCCAACCTGCTGCACCAGCGGCGCCATACTGAAGCGGGTCAGGGGTGCGCCGGTGGTGCCATCGTGATAGGCCATATAGGCCATGTTCCCGCCCAGCTCACGCAGCGCGGTTTTCATGCCCAGCGCATTCAGGCATTTAACACCGTTTGGCCAGATGGAAATCGCCGCGCCGACGGGCTTCATCTCCTTTACGGCTTCAAAGACCTCAACGTCAATTCCGGATTTCTCCAGCGCAATGGCACTACTCATGCCGCCTATACCGCCACCAATCACGATTGCTTTCATAATGCTCTCCTGTCTGCATACGTCAGTTCCTGCAACTTTTGTACCAGAGAGATGGTGGTAGAGAGTTTCATATAAATAACAATGTAAATCATAGGCTTAATGTATAATGGGGGGCACCTGACTCCCGCCTTCCTCTTAATCAGTTGCACTGAATTGTGGCAAACGGGCGTGCAAAAAGGGTGCGGCTATAACAGTACTGCATCATTTGTTTCATTATCGCCCGTCTGTGTCTGTGTTAATCATCAGCCAGTGAAACGCGCCGGGCACTTTTCAGCATGGTCATTCTTATTACTTTAAAAGTTATTAACTAAAATCCTCATCCGCTTCGCTAATATTCCTGACAATTAATTAAACATTTACATAACAACTGGCGCGAATATTTCCCGGAAAATAATCGTTATATTCAATAAGGGGTTAGCCTGACACAGTTAAACACACCTGTTAATAAAAAATGCAAATTCATAACCAGACACAATTGTATCTGTTTTAGCACCGTGCGCAATCATTAGCAAAAGCGTTCAGGCCGTGTCATTACGGGCTTTTAGGATATTGCTCAGACCCGCCAGTCACGATCACGTGATATAGATCACTCCGGACACAAGGACTCTGGAAGGCGAACATGAAAATTGGAATCACGAATAACCAGTATCCGGAGCAGCGTAATATCTTAGTTAATCCGGATAACGAATATATCAATCTGAAAAAGAGCAATCTGTTCTACTTTATTAATCCGCTACGAACCCGATTGCTCAAAAAAAATAAAACCTTTGTCTTTCAGCCTGTGCCTTTTTCAGGGGCATCGCGGGCTGACATCCTGCATCTGTTCAATGAAGTGGCGATAACCCATCAGAAGTGGGTCGCGTCGTTTGAAACGGAGCTGCCGCGTGTGCTGCCGGTGGCGGGCGTCGCCAAGCAGGATAACCCCGAGCTGAAACGCCTCATTCCTTATCTGTTAAAAGATAACTGCCTGGGGTTGATTGCCATCTCAGATGCCACCCTGAACATTCAGATGAAACTGTTCAGGCCGGATATTGCCCAGCAAATCCGCCGTAAAACCCTGGTGCTGCATCCGCCGCAGAAGCTGTTTGTCCAGCAGAAAACGCCGCGTCAGCCCGGTATTCTGAAACTGACCTTTGCCGGTAACGAGTTCTACCGCAAAGGCGGGGCTGAAGTCGTGCTGGCGATCAGTGAGCTGATCGAAGAGCGCAAACTGGAAGAGTCCCAGCTGGATGTGCAGCTGATTGGCGATCTCGCCAAGCGTCGTAACGTGGCGCACCGCCAGTTCCAGGATGATGAGACCTTCTATAGTGGCATTGAGAACCGCATCAAACGCTATCGCTGCTTCACGCATCATTCACAGATGGATAACGGCGCCCTGATGCAGCTGTTCCGCCAGAGCGATGCCGGACTGCTACCAACCTGGCAGGAGACGTACGGTTTCTCGGTACTGGAGATGCAGGCTAACGGCTGCCCGGTGATCACCAGCAACGTGCGCGCGTTGCCAGAGATTAATCCTGCCAGCGCAGGCTGGGTGATTGCGAGTCCGCTTAACGCTGACCGTGAATACAGTATTACCTCGCCAGAGCAGAAAACGCAGCTACGCCAGTCGCTGGTGGAGGGGCTGAAATCGATACTGCTCGCTATTATCGACCGTCCTGAGATGCTGCAGGAGAAAGGTGAGGCGGCGATTCTGCGCATCAAAGATCAGCATGACACCCAGCGTTACATTGCCCGGCTCAACGATATCTACAGCCGTGGCGTGATTAATGTCACTCAACATCCCCCTGTGGTCTCAATTTGATTAGATTTCTCTGACGGGGCGCGCCAGACTGGCCATACTTAGTGCAGCGTCCCTCTGGAGAACTCTTATGAAAATGATCATCAGCCTGCTGCTGTCCGGATTACTGGGCAGCAGCGCCTTCGCTCAGCCCGCACCGCTTTTTCCGGCCCGCGCGCCCCTGGCACAGCTGACGCCCGTCGCTGCCCGCTGCGATGTCTCCGCCTGTCAGACCAACTGCTACACAGAACAATCGCACTGCAACACACGGGACAACGGTGGCTGCAGTTCTCAGGCTCAGATGTGCGTGCAGGCCTGTGCCGACCAGTGTAAATAATTTAATTGAGTGAAGAATCCCTTAGTTGCCAATGAAAAAGTCTTTGTTTTATCTCGCGTTATTCTCTCTTTCTGCCAGCTGTGTCGCCGCCGATCTCTCTTCACAGCAGGTTACTTCTCTGGTTAAAGCCGCGATCGAACCGCTGATGGAGCAGCAGGAGATCCCCGGCATGTCGGTGGCGGTGCTTTACAAAGGCCGGGCGCAGTTTGTGAACTTCGGCGTGGCCGATCTCGAATCACGCCGCCGGGTCACGGAAAACACGCTGTTTGAGCTGGGCTCCGTGAGCAAAACCTTTACCGGCACCCTGGCCGGCGTCATGATCCGCAACGGCGAAATACGCCTTAACGATCCGGTGCAAAAGTACTGGCCGCAGCTGACCGGTGAGCAGTGGCGTCCGGTGCGGATGCTGCATCTGGCGACCTATACCGCGGGCGGCCTGCCTTTACAGTTGCCGGATGACGTCACCGATCAGGCTTCGCTGCTGCGTTTCTATCAGGAATGGCAGCCAGAGGCAGCGCCCGGCACGCTCCGGCAGTACTCTAACGCCAGCATCGGTCTGTTTGGTTCGCTGATGGTGAAAGGGGATTATGAGCAGGCGATGGCGCGAAATGTGTTTCAGCCACTGCGTCTGACGCGCACCTATATCACCGTGCCGCCCTCGATGATGCTGGACTACGCCTGGGGCTATAAAAATGGCCAGCCGGTACGGGTCTCACCTGGCATGCTGGATGCAGAAGCCTACGGCGTTAAATCCACCGCGCGTGACATGCTCACCTTTATGCAGGCAAATGTGGATCCTAACCGCCTCTCTTCGGGGAATGCCGTGCTGCGTAATGCCATTCGCACCGCGCAGGCGCGCTACTTCAAAGTCGGCACCTTGTTTCAGGGACTGGGCTGGGAGATCTACGACTGGCCGGTGACTGCCGACACGCTGATGGGTGACAGCGATAATGGTGTTGCGCTGCAACCCCGCCCGGCAACGCTGCTCAATCCGGTCGGGCCGTCGCAGAGCGCCAGCTGGGTGCATAAAACCGGTGCAACCAATGGATTTGGTGCCTATATCGCCTTTATTCCTGAGAGGAACAGCGGCATCGTGATACTCGCCAACAAGAATTACCCTAATCCGCTGCGTATAAAGGCGGCGTGGCAGATTCTGCAGGCGTTACAGCAGGAGAAGCCTGAGTAACAGGCATCACGCTTGCTCAGCGACGGGGTAAAGCTGGCACCGCCTGTTCATTTGCGCTAAAATAAAAATCAAATGAACAGGAGGCTGCTATGTCTATCGCCATCTACACACCCGCTCAGCATCGTCGCGACAATTCGCTGCTGCATGCCCTGAATCTGCCGGAAACACTGCCTGATGCGCACCAGCGTATTGCGGTAGGGTTCAGCAGCGGCGTGCTGAAACGCACGGCGTCGTTGTCCACCTTTGACGAGGGCTGGCTGTGCCGTCTGGCGGGCATTGATCGCACCACCTACAACCGCAAAGTCAAAGATCCGCAGCAGACCTTTTCGCCCGATCAGAGCGGACGGATCTACATGCTGATCCGCGTCCTCTCTGCCGCCAGCAAACTGTTCCGCGACGACAGGCAGCGTCTGGTGCAGTGGCTGGAAACGCCCGCCAAAGCGCTGGGCGGTAAGAAACCGGCGGAGATGACCACCACGGTGGCGGGTGCAGAAGCGGTGATTAACCTGATTGGCCAGCTTGAGCATGGCGTGATTACCTGATGGCGGTACGTTTCTTTCGCCTGGTGAAGAGTGAGTATGCGATAACCGCCTTTGATGGTTTTGGTGCCCGCACTTACGGGGGGCGCTGGAATTCCGTGGGAACGGTCTGTGTCTATATGGGATCAAGCCGGGCGCTCTGTGTACTTGAGGCGCTGGTTCATCTCACCATTCAGGATCTGTCACACGACTACTCAATGCTGTCGATTAGCGTCCCTGAATCGCTGATTACCGAGCTCTCGCTGGCGGCACTACCCGATGACTGGCAGGCCGATCCTGCGCCATCGTCCACGCGGCAAATTGGTGACGACTGGCTTGCCAGCCCGGATAACGGCCTGGTGCTGAAGGTACCGAGCACGCTGACCGGCGAGTGGAATGCGCTGTTCAATCCCCGTCATCCGGCAGCGGCTGGCATCATCAGTAAGGTGGTGGTGGAGCCATTTTTCTTCGATCCGCGTTTCCGGCTGCAGTAGGGCACGGATTCGCCACTTTCCTAAGCGCAACATCTCACATCACGCTGGGGCCTGCGATTCCGATAGCGCCTGCGCCGCGCAGATCAGCGCCAGATGACTCAGCCCCTGTGGCATATTGCCGCGCCAGCTCTGGCTGCGGACGTCATACATCTCATTGAAGATATCGACGTTACCGTGGCCGTTCAGCGTAGCCAGGATCTCCTGCATCGCCTGTTCTGCCTCATCCGCCTCACCCATCTCTGCCCAGGCTTCCACCAGCCAGAAGGCGCAGGCGAGAAAGGTACTCTCTTCTTCTCTGACCCCGCTGTAGCGATAGAGCATGGCGCTGCCGTCACCCAGTTTTTGCCGGATAGCACGGTAGGTCGAGAGCATCCGCTGCGGATTGACCGCGTTGCCGTAGCTGTGAACCAGCGCCAGCGACGCGTCGAGGCGATCGTCACTGCCGGCGTAAAAGAGATAAGCCTGCTGTTGCTCTGACCAGCAGTGCGACTCAATCCAGTCGCGGATACGGTCACGTTCCCGCTGCCAGCGTCCCAGCCAGGTCGGTTCGATATGCTGGCTTTCTGCCAGCGCCACCGCCCGATCCAGCGCCATCCAGCAGGCCATTTTGGAGTGGGTGTAGTGTTGCAACTCCGGCAGCTCCCAGATGCCGCAATCCTTCTGCCGCCAGTGATCGGCGCAGCAGTTCGCCAGCTCGCCCAGCATGCGCGAGGTGGTGATATCCAGCACGTGTCCCGCCTCGATAAAATGCTGCGCGGTGACCAGCATGTCGCCATACATACTGAGCTGCAGCTGGTCACGGGCATTATTGCCGACCCGCACCGGCTGAGAGTTCTGATAGCCGCTCAGCGGCGGATAACGCTCAGCGGGGACCTCATCACCATTCAGGGCATAGCAGGCGCGCAGCCTGACGCCATGGCGCATGATGGTCTGCGACAGCCAGGAAAAGGCCGCCTTACAATCTTCCAGCGCTCCGAGATAGACGAAGGCTTTAATAATCAGGCAGGCGTCGCGCACCCAGGCGTAGCGGTAATCATAATTTTTCTCGCCGCCGATCCCCTCCGGCAGGGAGGTGGTGGCAGCAGCAGCCAGTGCGCCGGTCGGGGAGTACCAGAGAAACTTCAGCGACAGGGCTGAGCGCTTCACCAGCGTCGGGTAGCGGCCCTCATAACTCAGGCTCTCCACCCAGCTGGTCCAGCCGGTGTGGCTGGTTTCAATCCGCTGATCGATAGCCTCCAGCGGCGGCACCGCCAGCGGCTCTTTCTCGGTCACCAGCAGCGCGCAGAGCGAGCGGGAACCGGCATAGGTACGCAGCGTGGCGCAGACCTGCTCGTCATCCAGCTCTGTGATCTGAATATCTTCGCTGGTGCGCAACATCGCCATGATCTCCGCGATGTGAAACACCTTGCCTTTCTCATTATCGGCCACCCACGGTGAACGGGTTTCGGCGGCGGTGCCGAAGCGCAGGGTGATCGCTAATTCCACTTCACCGCTGACACCCTCTATGCGGCGAGCCAGTTCGCACCAGGGCAGACGGCCCGCCAGCGTGCTGTTAATCGATTCGGTCAGCAGCACGGTGCCGTCGCGGGTTTCGAAGCGGGTCTCCAGCACATTGCTGTTATCGCGGTAGCGGCGTGAGACCTGATAAGGCGCACGCGGGACAATCTGGAAGTAGCCACCGAGTCCGGCATCAAGCAGGCGATCAAACAGGGGCTTTGCGTCGAGATTGGGCGCACACCACCAGTCAATTGAACCGTCCGGCGCAATCAGCGCGACTGAACGGCCTTCACCAATGGCGGCATAGTCACCCAGGCCCGCAAAGCCCTCTTTTCTGACCGGCGAATGAAAGATCGGGTTTTCCATAATCTGCTTCCTTATATCACGGTGGCGAGGTTTCTTAAGCGGGGCAAAAGCGGGACAAAAAAATGGCCGCATTATGCGGCCACCTGAGTGAGATTACAGCGTACCGGTGCCGCCATCAGAACACCAGACCTGCCCGGAGGAGTAACTGCTCTCGGTTGAGGCCAGGGTAACGTAGAGTGGGGCGATTTCAACCGGCTGGCCCGGACGGCCCATCGGTGAGTCGGCGCCAAACTGCTTCACTTTCTCCATCGGCTGTCCGCCGCTGGACTGCAGCACGGTCCAGTACGGCCCTGGTGCAACGGCGTTGACCCGGATACCGTCACCACCCAGCTGCTTCGCCAGGGATTTGGTAAAGGCGACGATGGCCGCTTTGGTCTGCGCATAGTCGAGCAGAATATCGCTGGGTTTAAACGCCTGTACGGACGAGGTATTAATAATGGACGCACCGCGTGGCAGATATTCCAGCGCCGCTTTGGTGATCCAGAACATCGCATAAACGTTGGTTTTAAACGTTGCGTCAAAATCTTCCGTACTCAGGGTCCGGATGGACTCATTAAATTGCTGACGACCGGCGTTATTAACCAGAATATCCAGGCCACCTAATTTATCGGCTGCCTCTTTGACCAGCTGCTGACAGAATTCTTCAGAACGAATGTCGCCCGGAATAGCAAAAACTTTACGGCCTTCCGCTTCGATTAATTTAATCACTTCATCGGCGTCGGGCTGTTCTTCCGGCAGGTAGTTAATCACCACATCTGCGCCTTCACGGGCATAAGCGATAGCCACCGCGCGGCCAATACCGGAGTCACCGCCGGTGATCAGCGCCTTGCGGCCGGTCAGTCGGCCCGTGCCGCGATAGCTGGTTTCACCGTGGTCGGGAACCGGGATCATTTTGCTGGCCAGGCCTGGCGCCTGTTGTGGCTGGTCCTCAAAAGGAGGTTTAGGAAATTGATCCAGATCGAGCGTCTTGTTAGTTGGTGTAGCCATTGTATGCTCCTTGAACAGAGTTATCTGAGACATTAAGCCTGGCACAAATGTGATATTTGTCACATCTGACTGCTGATTCATTGAGCAGTTAAAACCAGAAGAACTTAATAATGCAGATAAAGCGTAGACAGAAAATCGGAACACTGTGCAGTAGCGTCCGATTATTTTTCAGTGCAGGGGCGGGATATTTAAAGCGAAGCGTAAGATCGGTTGTGGATTATTTCAGGACGTAATTACATAGCGGAAGAAAATAAAAAAGGGCGGTTAACCGCCGCGTACCGAACCGCGCCAGACCACATCTACCGGATATATTCTCCGCTCCTGCTGCTGTTCATTTTTTGGCATCAGCGTCTCCGGTTGCGCTTCCGTCTCCACCAGCCAGGCAATGGCGTCGCGGGCGAACTGTTCCACCGGCTGTGCAAAGGTCGTGAGGTTATAAGAGGCCCAGCCCGACTGCGCGATATTATCGTGTCCGATGATGCAGAGATCGTCCGGAATACGCAGCGCAAAGCGGTGACGCGCCTCATCCATAAAGCCGCAGGCGAGCAGGTCGGTGGCACAGTACACCGCATCAGGGCGAACTTTACGCGTCAGCAGACGCTGGGCCAGAATCTGGCCGCTTTCGTAAGAGGTGGTGCCGAACCGCTCCACCTGGACCGTGACGCCCACTTTCTGCGCGGCGGCCAGAAAATCCGCTTCGCGCTTCAGCAGACTCGGCGTTCCCGCCAGCGAATTGACAAAGGCGATGCGGCTGCATCCCGCCCGCACAAACGCGTTAACCGCCATTTCTGCGGCGGGGCGGGAGTCAAGGTTGATACTGAGCGTGCCGGGCAGGGATTCGTCGCGGTTAATCAGCACCAGATGCTGACCATGTTTGTAGCAGAGCCGGGTAATGCCGCTGTCCGGCATGCCGGAGAGAATAATCGATGCGTCGGCGCGAAAATTAATCGCCTGCTGCAGCGCGGCGGAAACGCGCGCATCGGATCGGTCAGTGTTAATCAGCATCGCCACTTTTCCCGCTTCCTGCAGATACTGGGTCATCCAGCGCACCAGGCTGGCACGGTAGGGCGTGTCAACCTCGGAGGCAATTAAGCAGACGATGCCGCTGCGGTTGCGCACCAGGCCGCGCGCCAGATGATTGACGTGATAGCCCAGTTCCTCCGCCGCTTTCATCACCCGCTGACGGGTAGCATCTGACACGCTGGCTCCCGGTGTAAAGGTGCGGGAGACCGCTGAGCGGGAGACGCCCGCCCGGTCAGCCACATCCTGCGCACTCACCACCGCCTTAAGCTGCTGCATGTTCTCTCCTCGCCTGACATTGTCTGCACTGAGTTTGCCTGAAGTTGCAAGCCTGTGCAAAAAATACAGACGGGCGAAAGGTTTCAAATTTGTGACAGCGACTGACAATTGCTTAACAACTGAATTGACACTGCAGCAGGGCCGCCGTACTAATCTGCACACACGTTTGCACACATGTGCAAAAGCTGGCGCGCCTGCGTCATCCAGCCCAGGAGAACACCATGCGTTATTCCTCTCTGCTCGCTGCTGTAATCGTCTGCCCTATAGTGCCGTTTGCTGCCTCGGCGGCGGGCAATCTTAATATGATCTGCTCAGCCGACGTGGTGGTGTGCGAACAGATGACCACGCTGTTCAGCCACTCCCATCCCGATATCAAACTCAGCATGGTGCGGCTCTCTGCCGGTGAAGCCTATGCCCGTATCCGCAGCGAGGCACGCAATCCCCGTACCGATATCTGGTGGGCCGGTACCGGCGATCCGCATATGCAGGCCGCCGAAGAGGGGCTGACCCAGGCCTATAAATCGCCACTGCTCGATCAGCAGCAGCCCTGGTCACAAAAAGTGGCGGAGATCTCCGGTTATCGCACCGTGGGCGTTTATGCCGGTGCGCTGGGCTGGGGCTATAACACCAGACTGCTGGCGGAGAAAAAGCAGAAAGTGCCTGCCTGCTGGGCGGATTTACTCGACCCTGGCTTTAAAGGCGAGATTCAGATCGCCAATCCCAACTCTTCCGGCACGGCCTATAACACCCTGGCGACGCTGGTGCAGATCATGGGCGAAGATAAAGCCTTTGACTACCTGAAGAAGCTCAACGCCAACATCTCGCAATATACCAAGTCCGGCTCTGCTCCGGTCAAAGCCGCCGCGCGCGGTGAAACCACCATCGGCATTGTCTTTATGCATGATGCCGTCGCGATGGAAGTGGATGGCTTCCCGATTAAGCCCGTCGCGCCCTGTGAAGGCACTGGCTATGAAATAGGTTCGATGTCGATCATCAAAGGGGCACGAAACCTGGCCAATGCCAAAGCCTGGTATGACTGGGCGCTCAGCGCTGAAGCACAGTCGCATATGAAAGAGGCGAAATCGTTCCAGCTGCCCTCTAACCGCAAGGCGGAGATCTCTGAATATGCACCGCGCTTCGAGAACATCAGGCTGATCGATTATGACTTTAAAACCTATGGCGACTCAGCAAAACGCAAAGCGCTGCTGGGCCGCTGGGATAAAGAGATTGGTGCCAGCGCACAATAACGGTGGTGCGCCCCGGCCACCTGAGCCGGGTCTGTGCCAGACCGCGGTGGCGTAAGCCTGATGTCCGCTTCCTGATCGAGGTGATTTATGAATGCGCACAATCGTCGCTTAACCGGCGCGCTGCTGGCGGGCGCCATCGCGCTGACGCTGCTGCCCTGGTATAGCCTGGAGGAGGGCTTCTTCTCGGGTGACTGGCTGTTCAGCTTATGGGGTGATGAGAACAATGCGCCTGCGCTGGGGCAGCTCGCGTTACACAGCTGGCTGGGCATCGCCGTGGCGCTGTGGCTGCTCTGTGCTGGCAGCGCCTTTCTGCCCCCGGGCCGCACCCGCAGCACGCTGCTGCTGCTGTTCAGCACCTGCGGCATTCTGTTTCTGGTGCTGGAAGGGCATGCCATCGGTTTCAGTGGCTGGAACTGGTTATGGCTGGAGAACCTCACCGGCCCGCTGGCGCAGGGACAACCCGCGATGGGCGCGGGTGCGCTGCTGTTGCTGACCATATTTTTGCTGATTTTCGCCTTTGCCCTGGCGGAGCGCGGCGTGCTGAGAGGCGATGCCTTTGTGGTGGCGTCGATTGTGCTGCTGGTGGCGCTGGTTACGACCTTTGTGCTCTATCCGGTGCTGAGCCTGTTTGTCGCCTCGGTGCAGGATATTGATGGCAGTTTTAAACCTGACGGACTGATTGCCAATATGCAGGATCCCGCCATCTGGAGCCTCGGCTGTTTTACCGGCGGCACCTGCGGCACCGCCTGGCGCACGCTGGGACTGGCGCTGATGACGGCCAGTGGCGCTACGCTGCTGGGACTGGCGTTTGCACTGGCGGCGACGCGCACCTCGCTGCCGTGTAAAAAAGCGCTGCGGATGCTGACCATTCTGCCGATTATCACGCCGCCGTTTGTCATCGGTCTGGCGCTGATCCTGCTGTTTGGCCGCTCCGGCGTGGTCACCGAATCGCTGGCGACGCTGTTCGGCATCGAGCCGGGCCGCTGGCTCTATGGCATGACCGGCATCTGGATTGCCCAGGTGCTCTCCTTTACCCCCATCGCCTTTCTGGTGCTGATTGGGGTGGTCGAGGGCGTCAGTCCGTCACTGGAAGAGGCGTCACAGACCCTGCGTGCCAGCCGCTGGCGCACTTTCTCCCGCATCTCGCTGCCGCTGATGGCGCCGGGGCTGGCCAACGCCTTCTTAATCAGCTTTATCGAAAGCATGGCCGATTTCGGTAACCCGATGGTGCTGGGCGGCAGTCACGGCGTGCTGTCGACGGAGATCTTCTTCTCCGTGGTTGGCGCACAGAACGACCCGAGTCGCGCGGCGGTGCTGGCGATGATCCTGCTGGGCTTCACCCTGGCCGCTTTTCTGGTGCAGCGCGTCTGGCTCTCCGGCAAAAGCTTCGCCACTGTCACCGGCAAAGGCGACGGCGGCCGTCATGTGATGCTGCCGCGTCCGGTGCGCTACAGCGTCTATGGCATGGTAATACCCTGGGGTCTGTTCACCCTGGTGATCTACGGCATGATCATGATTGGCGGCTTTGTGCAGTCCTGGGGGCTGAATAACGACCTGACGCTGGATCACTACATTCGCGCCTTTAGCGTCAGCGTTAATCAGGGGCAACTGGTCTGGAGCGGCGTTGCCTGGAGCTCTTTCTGGACCACGCTGGAGATCGCCCTGATCGCCGCGCCCCTCACGGCCATTGTCGGACTGCTGACCGCCTGGCTGATTGTGCGACAGAAGTTTGCCGGTCGTCAGACCTTTGAATTCATGCTGATGCTGAGCTTTGCCATTCCCGGCACGGTGATTGGTGTGAGCTATGTGATGGCGTATAACCTGCCGCCGCTGGAGATCACCGGTACCGCGATGATCCTGATCGCCTGCTTTGTCTTCCGTAATATGCCGGTCGGCGTGCGTGGCGGTATTGCGGCGATGAGCCAGCTGGATAAAAGCCTGGATGAAGCTTCACTGACGCTGGGCGCAAACAGTTTCCGTACCCTGCGCAAAGTGGTGCTGCCGCTGCTGAAACCGGCCATCAGCGCCGCGCTGGTGTACGCCTTTGTGCGGGCCATTACCTCTATCAGCGCGGTGATTTTCCTGGTCAGCGCCCAGTACAACATGGCGACCTCGTACATTGTCGGGCTGGTGGAGAACGGTGAGTATGGCGTGGCGATTGCCTACTCCTCGGTATTGATAGTGGTGATGCTGCTGATCATTGGCCTTTTCCAGCTGCTGGTGGGCGAACGTCGCCTGCGTCGTGCAACCCAACCGGCGGTGATTATTGCCGCACCCTCTGCATCCACTCTGACTCAGGAGAGAGCCGTATGACGACCATTAACGCCGGATCGGTGGTGTTTGAACATGTCGCAAAGCGTTTTGCCGGTTTTACTGCCGTGCCGGATCTGTCGCTCACCGTAGAGCCGGGTACGCTGGTGACGCTGCTCGGGCCGTCCGGCTGCGGCAAGACCACTACGCTGCGACTGCTGGCCGGGCTGGAGCATCCCACCGCAGGGCGGATTCTGATTGGCGGCAAAGATGTCACCCATCTGCCCGCCAACGAGCGCGACGTGGCGATGGTGTTTCAGTCCTACGCGCTGTTTCCCCATATGAACGCCATCGACAATATTCTCTACGGGCTGCTTTCCTCGGGCATGAACAAACGCGAGGCGCAGGATAGGGCGCGCGAGGGGCTGAAGCTGGTGGGTCTGGAGAGTCAGGGGCAGCGGCTGCCGTCGGAGCTTTCTGGCGGACAGCAGCAGCGTATTGCGGTCGCCCGCGCGCTGGTGCTGGAACCGCAGGTGCTGCTACTCGATGAGCCGCTGTCGAACCTTGATGAGCGTCTGCGCCGTCGGGTGCGCACCGACATCCGCGATCTGCAGCAGCGGCTCGGGTTTACGGCGGTTTACGTGACCCATGACCAGGAGGAGGCGCTGGCGGTCTCCGATAAGATTATTGTCATGAAAGAGGGGGATATTGCCCAGCAGGGCGCGCCGGAGACGCTTTACCATTCACCTAATTCGGTCTTTATCGCGGACTTTATGGGAGAGGCGAATATTCTGCCCTGTGAAGTGGAAGAGGCGGATGCGGATGACGCGCTGGTCCGCCTGGGTAATCAGCGCTTCCGGGTACGAGGTGCCGGTGCAAAAACCGGCTGTGCTCAGCTGGCGGTGCGACCGCAGTTTATTACATTGTCCGGCGACGGTCAGGGGGCGCTGCAGGGGGAGGTCATTCACAGCACCTGGCTGGGTGACCATATCGAATATGAAGTCGCCACCGAACTGGGCGCGCTGTTCATTATCGATCCGCAGATGGAACAGCGTCTGCCGCTCGCCACTACAGTTGGCGTCAACTTTAAGCCGCAGGGCCTTGCCCTGATTGCCCGTTAATCTGACTAACTCAAGGAGTTCGCATGGAATCGCATGATGAAATAATGGCGCGTCTGGCTTTAGCGGAAGCCGTTGCCCGTGAAGGTGGCGCGACGGCGTTATCTTACTTCAACCGTCGCGAGATGCTGGTGGTGGAGACCAAGTACGATTTGCAGGATGTGGTGTCGATTGCTGACCGTGAAGTGGAGCAGCTGATCGCCAGCCGTATACGGGATGCGTTTCCCGATGATGGCTTTCTGGGTGAGGAGTCGGGACTGCAGGCGGGAGAGTCTGACTACACCTGGGTGGTTGATCCGATCGATGGCACCAGCCCGTTTCTCAATGGGATGCCGAGCTGGTGTGTTTCCGTCGCGGTACTGCGCGGCGATGTGCCGGTCATCGGGGTGATTTTCGCGCCGACCTATCAGGAGTGCTACGTGGCGGCACTGGGGCAGGGCGCGACGCTCAACGGTCATCGTCTGCAGGTCGATCCCACACGCACGCTGCAAAACCACGTTACCGGTTTTGGTGCCAACAGTTATGTCAGCCCGCAGCAGGTAGGCGAGATTGTGGCAGCGCTGCTGTCGGCAGGCGGTAACTTTATCCGCATTGGTTCCGGCGCACTGATGCTGGCCTGGGTTGCCGCCGGTCGGGTCGTGGGTTACTACGAACCCTATATGCACGCCTGGGATTGCCTGGCGGGTTACTGCCTGGTGAAAGAGGCGGGCGGCTGGTACCACCCGTTTAACACCGAAGGCAATCGCATCACTAAAGGCGCGCAGGTCCTGGCCGTGGCACCGGGAGCAGAAGCAGATCTGCGGCGCATTGCCGGTTTGTAATTATGTGACCCTGTCACGCTGATGGTACTGCGGTCAGCGTGATGCCCTTGGCCGTAACGTTTTGGTCAGATAGTGACGCTGCATACCGGTTTGCGGAAAATCGGGCAGGGACATCTGCGGCTGATAACCCTGTTTCTGATAAAACGGCAGGGCCTGAAAACTAAAGGTATCCACCAGCGCATAGAGACATCCCATCTTTCCCGCCTCCTGCTCTGCGGCTTCCAGCAGTGCGCTGCCCAGACCACTGCCACGGAGCGTTTCGTCCACCCAGAGATAATCGATACAGAGCCAGTTTCCTTTGCGTGCGGCGATCACTCCCCCGCGCAACGTTCCCTGTTCGTCCCTGTGAGAAACCGACAGCGGTCCCCAGTTATCGCGGCTGATAAATTGCCGGTTGTAAGCCCCCAGTCCTGCCAGCAACTCTTCCCGATCGTCGTCGTTGACCTGATGGGTAAGGGTAAATGTGCTCATCCTCGTCCTCTTTTATTCGTGGTTCCGGCTTATCCCCTGCAAAGGATAATTGTGCGATTATCCGCTATAGGGTATAAAGTAATTGTTATCCCCTTCAGGGGGTAAAAGCTGTTTTATACCCTGTCGGGGATAATGCCCCTGCGCTATGCTTACAGCCTGTGATCCAGAAGGAGCCACCCCATGATATACAGCCCGCTACAGCTGGCAAACCGGCTAAAGCTCATTCGTCAGCGTAATGGCTGGACCCAAAGTGAGCTGGCGAAAAAGGTCGGCCTGAAACAGGCCACCATCTCTCACTTTGAAAATGCCCCTGACAGTACCTCGCTGGCAACGCTGTTTAAGCTGTTACAGTCGCTGGAGCTGAGTCTGGAAGTTCAGGAGAAAGAGGAGGCCGGTGCGCCTCAGCTGCATGATGAGGATGAGTGGTAATGCAAAGGCTGATTGCGTGGATGAACGGCGAGCGGGTAGGCGTACTCACCCGGCAGCGAAACGGCGCTCATGAGTTTCAGTATGATACCGGCTGGCTGAGTAATCCGCTCTCCAGGCCGCTGTCACTTTCGATGCCGTTGCAGGTAAAGGCTCTCACCTCACACGCCGTGATTAACTTCTTCGATAATCTGCTGCCGGATAGCCCATTGATTCGCGACAGAATCGTGGCGCGTTACCAGATTAAATCCCGTCAGCCCTTTGATCTGTTGCAGGAAGTGGGACGTGACAGCGTCGGGGCGACTATGCTGCTGCCGCCCGATATGCCACTGCCCGCACTGCAGGCCCGCTATGAAGTGCTGGATGAAACCCGGCTCGAAAGCGTGCTGTCG
Organism: Pantoea sp. BJFS-204; assembly: GCF_049310725.1. Classification (NCBI taxonomy): domain Bacteria; kingdom Pseudomonadati; phylum Pseudomonadota; class Gammaproteobacteria; order Enterobacterales; family Erwiniaceae; genus Pantoea; species Pantoea sp. BJFS-204. The sequence continues at coordinate 1,089,739 of NZ_JBMOWE010000001.1, forward strand.
GCCTATCAGTCAGATATCCCGCTGGGGATGCTGCGTGAAGAGACCGATTTCCGTATCTCGGTCGCGGGGGCGCAGGAGAAAACCGCACTGCTGCTGACCGATGAAGGCTGGAGCATTCCTGCCGGTGCCACGCCCACCTCGCACATCATTAAGCTGCCGATCGGAGAGATTAAACAGCCGGCCGCGACGCTGGATATGCGTGAAAGTGTGGAGAATGAGTATCTCTGTCTGGCGCTGGCCCGTGCACTCGGTATCGACGTGCCGCAGGCAACGATTATTCGTGCCGGACAGATGCGCGCCCTGGCGGTAGAACGTTTCGACCGCCGCTGGTCACGCGATAAAACCCGGTTGATTCGCCTGCCGCAGGAGGATTTCTGTCAGGCGCTGGGACTGCCATCTTCAACCAAATATGAGTCGGATGGCGGGCCAGGCATTGCGGAGATCATGCAGATACTGATGGGATCGAGCAACGCCATCGAAGATCGCTATCGCTTTATGATGTTCCAGGTGTTTCAGTGGCTGATTGGCGCAACCGACGGTCACGCCAAGAACTTCTCACTGTTTATTGAGCGCGGCGGCAGTTATCGACTGACTCCCTTTTATGATGTGATCTCCGCTTATCCGGTACTGGGCGGCACCGGTCTGAACAAGCGAGCGCTGAAACTGGCGATGGGTCTGCGTGCCACTAAGGGGAAGAAGACAGAGATCGACAAAATCTTCCCGCGCCATTTTATCGCCACGGCAAAAAGCGTCAGTTTTGATCGTGACAGTTTGCAGCAGATCTTCGACTTCTTTATTAAGGCCTTTCCCCAGGCAGTGGTCTCGGTGCGCGATGCCTTGCCGCCCGATTTCCCGCAGCACATCGCCGACGCCATTTTTAGTCATTCACTGATTATGCTGGAGCGGCTGCGGCACAAAGAGTGATGGCGCTTATGAGCTGGCAATATCCTGAAAAACCTCTCCTCATGTGTATGGCTAAAAGCCTGTCGGCTATGCTTATCTGACAGGCTTAACAGGAGAGTCATGGTATGAAGTGTCCGGGATGTGAAGGAGAGGCGTTTGTGTACGCCACGCGCGACGTCAGTCTTAATACGGGTAATCCGGAGGACGTTGTGCCAGATGTGAAGGGCGATCACTGCATCCGCTGTGGAGCGGTGATTATGAATGCCGGAACGTCGGAGTTATATCCCGAAAAGGCTGAAGCGCTGGAGAATGCAGGCGTGCCCATCAAATAACATAGAGAGCCCGCTTAGCGCGGGCTTCTTTGTTTCTGTTACAGGGGGATGTCCCTCTTTTGATAACACGCAACGAGTAAGTTGTGTGATTGTGGCACCCTACAGGTTAAACCTCAGGTTTACCCTGGGAATGGAAATCAAACCCCGTCAATCTGGCCACTGGAGTGCGTTATGGATGCCAATCGCTATGCCCTGGAAACAATCCCGTCACCGCCGGCATTTCCCGGTGCTGCCAGCCCTGTAATATCTGATGAAACACTGCATCGCCGTCTGGCCGCCATTATTGAGCGGATGCAGCAGCAGCAGATTGCGCAACTGATTATCTATGCCGACAAAGAGCACGGCAGCAATTTTGAGTATCTGGCGGGATTCATTCCGCGCTTCGAGGAGGCGCTGCTGGTGGTGACTCAGCAGGGCGAGCTCACCTATATCATGGGTAATGAGAACCTCAAGCTGGTGCCGTTTGCCCGCAATCCGGGACGCTGTCTGCATGCGGCGGTCTTTTCTCTGCCCAACCAGCCTATGCGCGGGGAGCAGCCCCTGGATCAGCTGTTAACAGAGGCAGGGATAGTGGCGGGAGAACGCACCGGGCTGGTGGGCTGGAAGTTATTTACCGGCAGGCAGCAAGGGATGTTTGATCTGCCGCAGTTCATCTATGCCGCGGCGGCGCAGGCAGCGGGCGGCGATGCGCAACTGGTAAACGCCACCGGATTGTTTATCTCGCCTGACAACGGTGCACGCTGCGTTAACGGCGCCGATGAAGTGGCGTTTTATGAGGCGGGGGCCAATCTTGCTTCAACCGCGATGCTGGCTGCGCTGGATAGCGTAGCGCCGGGCGTCACAGAGAAGGCGTTAGGCGCACGTCTGAACGCAGAAGGGCAGCCAAACACGGTGGTGACGATTGCCGCGACCGGCGATCGTTTCGCCCAGGCCCGGCTCTATCCGTCTGATAAACGGATTGCGACAGGCGACAAGCTTTCTCTTACCACCGGCTACAAAGGCGGGCTGACCAGCCGCTCGGCTTACGTGGTCAGTGAAGCTTCTGAGTTACAGTGTAACGTCTCCGACTGGCTGACCCGGCTGGCGATCCCCTATTATCACGCGGTGGTCAGCTGGCTGGAGCAGCTGCGGATCGGGATCACCGGCGGCGAACTCTATTCGCTTATCGAAACGGTGCTGCCGAAAGCGCAGTATGGCTGGCATCTTAATCCGGGGCATCTGGTGGCTGACGAAGAGTGGCTAAGCTCGCCCATCTATCCCGATTCAGCCGTGACACTGAAAAGCGGTATGCTGCTGCAGATCGATATTATCCCGTCGGTGCCGGGTTATGGCGGCTGCAGTATCGAGGATACGGTCGGACTGGCGGACGCGGCGTTGCGTGATGAGCTGGCGCATCGTTTTCCCGATCTCTGGCAGCGAATGACTCAGCGCAAAGCGTATCTGACAGACGTGCTGAAGATTGAGCTTGCCGAAGAGGTGATTTTGCTCTCGAACACGGTAGGCTATCTGCGCCCTTTTTTACTGGATAAGCGCCGTGCACTGGTGCGCCAGCAGGGGCTTAACCGGCCTGATGCGGCCGGTAATAATTTGTAAAATTTAACTGAGAGTAAAACGCAGGCGCATCTGTCAGGATACGCGCCTCAGAAAGTTCCTGGTTGCTCTCATTCGATGAAATGGTTTACCAAAAACGCGGTTTTGTTTGCCTGCAAAACCTCCTTTGCCGCGTTTATCGCACTCTCTGTGGCGCTCGTTCTTAACTTCGAAAAACCCGCCTGGGCGCTGACCACGGTGTTTGTCACCTCGCAACTCTATGCAGCATCGACCGTCTCGAAATCGCTGTTTCGCCTGCTGGGCACGCTGCTGGGCGGCATCTTTATTCTGCTGATCTACCCCGAAACGGTGCAGTCGCCAGTGTTGTTCAGCCTGTGCGTATCGCTATGGGTAACGGTTTGCCTCTGGCTCTCTCTGCATGACCGCACGCCGAAGAGCTATATCTTTATGCTGGCCGGCTACAGCGCAGCGATTATGGGATTTCCAGACGTTGAGTCACCGTTGGCAATCATCAACACCGTAGTTTCACGTATTGAGGAGATTACGCTGGGCATCCTTTGCAGCACGCTGGTTCACCGGCTGGTGTTTCCGGTTTCGATGCATCATCTGCTGGGGCAGAGCGTTAATCTCTGGTTTCAGAACGCGCGCAAACTCTGTGATGAACTGATCAGCGGAATGGCAAAGAACAAATCGCTGGAGCGCGAAGATATCCTGATTCAGATGGCGGGATATCCGTTGAATGTTGAAACGCTGCTGACCCACTGCGTCTATGAGGGCGAAGCGGCGCGTAATGTCATCCGTCTGGTCAGCGTACAGTATCAGCATCTGACTTATCTGCTGCCGACACTGACGGCGATTGAATCACGGCTGGGTGTGCTGGCCGAACTGAATATTCGTTTTCCGCCGTGCGTCACCGACGTGTTTCAGCAGTTCCTGTTGTGGCTGCATCACGATCGGATTAACGATATTGCCGGACTGCGTGAAGCGATTGCTGCCAGTCAGGCAACCCTGGAGCACGAATGGCGGGCCGGGCTGCTGGCAACCGAAGAGAGCCTGCTGCTGATTGGTCTGCTGGAGCGGCTGGCTAACTTTGTGCGCATTGCCGATGCTTATGAGAATGTCAGTGCGCGCGCAGGGGATCTCTACAGCCACGGGGATGGGGCGGCGATCCGCAATATCCGGGAACACCGGCATATCGACAAGGGACTGTTACGGCTGTCCGCGCTGACGGCATTTCTGGCGACCTTCCTCTCCAGCCTGTTCTGGATTGGCAGCGGCTGGGCCGATGGGGCGAATGCACCTCTAATGGCGGCGATTATCAGTTCATTTTTTGCTGGTGTCGATTCCCCGGTAACGCCGATGAAGCTGTTCGTGAAAGGGGTGATGATTGCGCTGGTGGTCAGCCTGTTCTACATCGCTTTTCTGATCCCGCAGGCCAATACCTTACAGGCGCTGATGATCATACTGCTGCCCGGTCTGATGCTGCTGAGCCTGGTGATTGCCAATCCGGCGACCAATCTGGTAGGGCTGAGTGTCGCCATCCAGATCCCCGGTTTTATCGGCTTAAGCCATCACTATGTCCCGAATCTGATCGTCACGCTGAATGCGGCCATCTCCTCGATGGTGGGGATTATGTTTGCGGTAGTGCTGACGGCGTTGATCCGCAACAAACGGCCGTCATGGATAGCCAGAAGAGCGGTGCAACGAGGGCTGCGCGATCTGTTAGGGTTTATTAAAATGGTGGAGCGCAATTCCGCCACGCTACTGTCACGGCAGCAATTTATTGCGCGGATGCTCGACCGGGTGAATATCATTCTGCCGCGTAAAAGGCTCGATCCGGTGCCGGATATCGTGGTGGGGGGGTATCTGATTACTGAAACCTGGCTGGGCGCCAACTGTTATGACTTCTACGCACGTTATCGTGAGGTGCTGGAGAGTCATCAGATTGATAGTGGTCAGATGTTTCACGAGCTGGCGCTATACCTGAAGCGCAAGATGAAGTCGCTGCAGTTAGCGCCACATCAGGATCTGCTGGAAGAACTGGATCTGTTGCTGCTAAAACTGGAGCCGATCTCCCGAGAGGAGAGTGTGGCTGTTGCGCCCTTAATCCATCTGTTTAATATTCGGGTATCACTGTTTCCACATCAGCGCTGGCCAGATTAACCCGGTATAACAGGGCTGGCTGGTGGATTTAAGATAGCGTAAAGCGGGACCAAAGCGGACGAACTCATTTTAGTTACATCATACATTAAATCTTAATTAAATTGAGAATCAGGCAACGTGCCCATTTATTTGTCTTGCAGGAAAATAAGGTCAGCAGAGTGGAAAGGTTGGTTTGTAAAAATGGCCAGCAATGGCCTGAGCGTTGAAGCGCAGGCATTTTACCGCTTTTAATTCAGTCTGTTGCATTCAATTCTTTAGCCAGGCACGCTGATTGGTACCGATCATAAACGCGTCCTGCTGCGCCAGAAGCCTGCAATAAGAGCAGGGCGCGCGCATCTCACTGCAGGAAAGCAGGGTTGATGCAGGAAAAGTTCAGCGGTAATAGCTCAGCGGCTTTCCTGCGGCTGAAGCTGATAAATCCACGCACTGTATTGCCGATTATCTTCGGCAGAAACACAAACTTCGACGCGATCGTAGCCATCTTCAAACGCATCCAGCATCGGCCAGTGGGCGTCCAGCTGGTCGGAGAGAAACAGATAACCCGGCACGTCGGTGCCGTGCTCATCCAGAACGATGCCCGGAAAATCAGCCGCTGCGCCCCAGCCGCGCTGATAGAAGGTACCGTTCACCGAACCGGCCAGCCATTCTCCGCCAATATTTTCCAGGATATGGGCATTCTCGCGGCCCGGACAGAGCGTGCCATAGACAAATAAGCGTTTCATTTTTTCTCGTCGTTGAAACAGTGGAAGCCAGCAACTCTAGCGCGGCTAAAATGGATTGTCTTGCGGAACTGCCTCTTCAGCCTCTCAAAACGCCATGCGCAGGTAAATTCTGCGTACTGCCAGCCCCATCAGATGCGCAGAATTCATGTAGCGACGCCCTGGACTGCCGCAAAAGGTCGGATTTATGTGCACTCTGCCTGTCGGCAGAGGGCACTCCCGTCCGGTTACTTCAAGGTTGTCGTGTAGTTAACCGGAATCCCCTGGTCATTGATCACCGCATAACTCACTGACTCACCGGGTTTCGGCAGAGTGTGACTGTCAATGTAAGCATCAGATTGTGGGGCAAGAGTGAGATTTTTTATTGATTGCTGACCTTCAGAATAGACATTCATGCTCATGAACCAGGGAGTAGGGTTGGTTATGGCGATTTTATTTCCCTTTACCGCGAAACGGAGCTTTTCCGGATCGGTGGTCAGCGGGGCGTTTAGTCCCTCAGGCCGTATAAAGATTTTTAGCCGGATTCGCAGCGGTAACACCACTTTACGTTCAGCCGCGTTAAGCTCTTTTTTCAGCGCAGGGATCTGATAAATATTTAACCAGTAGAGGCTCTCTTTGTCCGCTGGCAGCGCCTGACGTGAAGTGAGTACCAGACGCAACGATCGCATTTCTCCCGGATACATTTTTACCACCGGCGGTATGACTATGACGGGCGTGATGCTGGCGTCGGGTGAGAGAGTCAGGTCACCGTCATCTGTCCAGATTTGCAAATACGTTTCGTTTCCGCCGCTGTTGACGACGTTAACAGACTGGCTCAGATCCGATTGATTGAAAACGATCCGGGTTTTATCCACATTGACCACCGCCCAGACGCTGAATGAGAGCAGGACGCCAGATAACACAACGACGTTACTGAAAACTGACCACAACCTGTAACTGCGCATTGACTGTTCCTGCTGTAATAGTTTGCCCGCTGAGCGCTTCAAGAGAGGCGGTGAAATCACCACTGTAAATATCAGCGCCTCCTGAGGAGATTTGCGACGTTAAATCTTTATAGGCATACCAGCCACGGCTGTTGCCCGTGCCCGTCACTGTTCTGTCAGGCAGTAAATTGAGCGCCATATTATGACTGTCATAAATTTTTATACCGACGCCGGAGGCGGCAGCGCTGCTACCATAGTGGGTATCCAGCAGCCAGGTTAGCCCGCCGCCAGCTGTACTCAGCCCCAGATTTCTTGCCTGCGTCACCGCATTTGACTGGTTAACGAGAAAGCCCATAGCGACATTTGCTGACGTGATCGTCGATGTACTGGTGCCGGAGATGGCACCGGACTCGCACTGGATAGTAATAGTAAAAGGAGCCTGACTTTTCCCGCCCGCGGCAAGGGTATTCACGCTTACGGTCGGCAGCAGCACCACCGAAGGATAATCCTGGACTTCGCATAGCGCGCCACGCACATAGGTGACATTTGAGAAGGTGCTCCAGGCAGCGGGCCAGTTACGGTAAAAACCATACCAGTAAGAGAGACTATCCTGGCCCACTTTCAGATTATTGGTATCCAGCCCGGGTCCTTTAAAAGCAATATATCCGCGAGGTTGTGTCCAGTTGTCCACATAGCGATTGCTGTTGCTGGCGTAATAGCGGGTAGAGTCTATTTTAAACATTTCATACAGCACATTGCTGAAAGCACTGGCCGGAATATAAATATAGGTGCCATCAGAATACCAGTCACTGGCTGTCAGCTGTCGGGCTTTCCAGTAGCGACTGTAATATTCGCCGGTTGTCAGGTTAGTTAGCCTGACGGCAACATTTGCAGCGACATCATAATAGGCGCCGTCCACTTCAGAGGTAATATATTGACCGGCATAGGGGCTGTCACCATTGGTAGCATACATCTCATACAAACTGTCTGCATCTGCCAAGGCGCAGCGGTAAAGAATCTGGTTAGCTGAGTAGGAAACATTGCTGGCCGATGACAGAAAGCTGCCTACCGAGCTGGCCAGCAGTGTGCCAGAGGGCTGGAAGGTCTTTCCGCTATTGATGCTGATCACAGATGGCAGGCCCACATTCCCTGAGCAGGTGTCGCAAGCGCCGGTCCAGTAGGCGGCGGTATAACCAGCTGCAATCGCGCTTTGAGACAACGAGGATGTGGCGGTAACAACGCTGCAATTAGCCCAGGTGGGCACATTGAACAGCAATAATAAGATATACAGGAAATATTTTTCGATTCTCACACGATTAACCCTTATGGCAGACAGCATCCAGGCGAACAATATTCTCATTCACGCGACCGGTTATTTGATAATTAACAAAACATGTTTTATTGCCCTTATATTCCCAGTTTACCTTTAAGGTTCCAGAGTCATGCGGTACACGTGCATATAATTGCCCACCCTGGCCCACAATACCTATCACGGTATTATCAGCATCACGGACCTCGGTGCCCATTGGCGGGATTTCATGATCTTCATTTTTGAGCGCGATTAAGACGGCCTTACCCTGCAGCGTGGCAAAATTAATTCGGGTAACGGAACCGGCATAGGGCACAACGCGCTGGCTTCCGCCGCTTAATTCGGCATCAGCATTCATATAGCGTGTATCAAGGCTGACGGTGTTGGCCTGATATGGCGTCAGCGACGGCAGGATAGCGTAACCAAAATGATCAATGACGGCACCCTGACCATTGCGTACGCTGGCGCCCTGGGCACCATCCGCATGAATAAGCGCAAAAGTGTCGCTGGTATAAGGTCCGGCGGTGACGCCGCCGCGATGAATCAGCAACGTACCAGAAAGCCCTAATCCAGCCTGGCGATAATTATCCCCCTGACCATAATTCGCTCTGACCGCGCCTGCGCGCGTATTCTGCTGAATATTTCCGCCGAACGAGACACTGTGGCCGCTGTTACTTTGCGTATTTTCGGTTCCGCCATACAGGGACCAGGATCGCTGATTGTTCTCGCCAGATGAACCGGTCAGTGAGAGCGTCGAATTGCGCGTTTCTTTAGACTGGTTGTAGTTATAGGCCACTGAGGTAGTGTGATTGCCCCAGTTCAGCGGAACCGAGACATTCAGTGAAACGGTATTTTCGGTATATTTCTCGCGGTATGCGTTATCACCATCGTCCAGGTTCAGCCCGAAACGATCATAATTCCAGGTCGTACGCTGACGGGCAACGTTGAGACTGTAACTGATGTTATTCCAGCTGTTGCTGTAACCTAACTGAAGCTGAGTAATACGTGACCGGTTATTATAGTAATCCGCCGTGCTGCCGCTCAGGCTGATTAAGCCATAATCGGCCATTGACTGACTCAGGGTCACAGAAAAATTATTACGCTGATGCAGCGTATCTGAATAGTAACTGATGCCATTGTCCTGCTGGCGCCGAACGCCCAGCACATCCTGCAGGTCGCGATAACCGCTGGTTGAGTAACGATAGGCGGCCAGGACCAGGTTGGTGCCGGTAGCAAAGGTTTTGCTGTAGCTCAGCTCGGCGCGCCATCCCGAAGCATTTCTGTTCTGTGCGACCTTTGCATCAGAAAAGGTGGTGTTTAATCCCACTGCGCCCGCTGCCGAAGTCCAGACACCGCCAAGCAGCCAGGCCTGATAGTCCTGAGCCAGCCGCGATCCTGCCGTAGCGGTCAGTCGGTTACTGATACCGCGCTGCAACAGCCCTTCGAAGAAGGTGTTATTAACTGAGTAGAATTGCCGTACCCGACCCAGTGCAACCGAGTAATGCCAGTTTCCCGGCCTGACCGAATCAGGCACAGAGGCATAAGGAACGGTAAACGAGGACGTTTTGCCATTGGCTTCAATAATCTCAACATCGAGATCGCCCTGGCTTCGGGTATTGTACAAATCGTTGATCACGAAGGGACCAGGCGCCACGCTGGTCTCATAAATAACGCGATTCAGTTGTCTGACGATAACCCGGGCACTGGAGGAGGCCACACCGCGAATTTCGGGCGCATAACCACGCCGGCTTTGCGGACGCATCCTTTCATCGGTAGTGAGCTTAATGCCATTATAAGAAAGGCTGCCAAACTGCGAACTTTCTGTATAGCTGTCGCCCAGTGTCAGCAGACTGTTCAGCGGTTCAATGGGGCGCTGAAGCCAGGTTCTGACCGTTGTGTAGCGAACGTCACTGCCGGTAACGTTATTGTCGATAAACCGCAGATTGCCCTGATGGCGCAGCTGCCAGTTATCAATATTAGTGCCCGCCGTGATGCCACTCCAGAGATACTGGTATCTGTAACCGGAAGCGGTATTTTCCGTCCAGCTATAATTGGTGTTATGCCGGATGAAAAGGGCGGAGATCCCTTTATCCCATTCGGCGACGGGAATATTTCCCCTGGGAAGATGAATTAACTCCGCATCCGGAATGGTGAACTGCAGCCGCAGTGAAGCCTGATCAAATTGCCAGCGGGCCGCTGATGACCAGTGACGCAAGGGCTGACAGCCCTCGCTGGCTGAGGATTTATTCAGTGACTTAAGGCTTAATGATTCAGCCACCGTCAGCGGGAGACAAGGTTCTATCGGCTGACCTTTCTCTGCTGACAGAAAGGTCAGGGTGACGCCGCTTTTAACCAGCTTATTGTTAACATAGATATCGACATAATAGTTTCCGGGGGCGATAGTCTGATGATTAAACTGATCAATATTCTGGCCAAAGGCGGAACCTTTAAACAGCGAAGGATCGAAATAGTACTCATCAGCGTGTCCATACGTTGAAAAAGTAAATGATGCACAGAGAGGCAAAAAAAAGATGCGGATATTACCTGCCTGCAATCGGATAGTCTTCACTGACTTTAGCTCCCTGGTCATTCATTGCTGAAAGAGAAATCACGCTATTAGCTGATAAAGAGTGCGTTGCCGGTTTACACCTGACTATTTTTTTGGCAAAGGGTGCAATCATTTCGGCTTCGCAGGCTGTTTTTTTGCCTGCTGTTTTTATTGCAACCTCTGTAAGTGAGAGATACCAGGGTTGAGTGTTGTTGATTTCAACCCCCTCTTTTTGCATCGTTACTTTTACACTGTCGAAAACATTAACCGGCTGACCAATCGCTTTAGGACGATAAAAGAGTTTCATGCGGTTACGTAACATTAAAACAATACTGTTACGGCCTGATTCCGCCTGAATATTACCGGGGGGGATCTGCAGGGAGTTGAACCAGTAAATCGTCTCGCGATCCTGTGGTAATGAGACATTAGGTATGAATCGGATTCTTAAAACCTGGCCGGTCAGAGGCTGGATCCGAAACAGCGGTGGCGTGATAATAAAAGGCACGTCACTCTTATCGCCAGGTTGCGAATCCATATTGCCATTATCAAGCCAGGCCTGAATGACATAAGGAATATTATCGTTATTCTTTAACTGAACATCGACGGAGAGAGCATTACCCGGATAAATAATTCGGCTGCCAAGAATAGTGACGCTTGCCTGGACGTTATCCGAAATAAACGTCATCAAAAAAATCAGTATTACCATTTTTAATGGGAACAGCATAATGCGCGAATACATGTCGGATATCTCAAGCGTGGCGTGCGTATCTGGCTATCCAGATACGCACGAAAAATATTACTGGTAAGTCACGGCATATTGCAGTGATGCGGTAACGGTACCCGCCGTTGGCGTGCCGGATGCGTAATAACGGGCAGAGTAGGTGGCAGAGCCAGAAGTTTCACCGGTCTGCAGTGTCAGATCACCGCTGCCGGTATAACCACTGGTCAGATTAACCACCGCATCTTTCGGATCGAGGATTTGTACCTCAACATTTTTTGCGGTTCCGGTGTTAGATAAATTACCGGCAGCGCTAACGTTATTCCCCACAAACACCGTCGAGATTTTGGTGGCCGAGGTACTGTCCCCGGCGCAGCCGCTAACGCCCACGGTGAAGGTGGTATCACCCGCAGTTGCACCAGAGGCAGCAAGGTCCGAAGTACTGACCGTTGGCAGCAGCACGACAGGGGACGCATTGTTGCCATTTACGGAAACAGAACAGGTTTCAGTGGTCACTTCTCCCTGAAAGTTGATGGTGTTATCTGAAGCTGCAAACACGCTGGCTGACACCAGCCCGGCACTGATTAACACAGCAAGATTAAGCGTTCTGAATTTGGTGTTCATTTAATACTCCTTTATCATAATTATGCGGAAAATAACTGATTGAGGCTGATGCCCATTTTCCGGCGAATGGCATCTTTGATGTTATAAACACGCTTGACTTCAACTCCCATTTCTCTGGCAATAATCGGTAGTGACAGTCCGTTCATCGCCAGATCAAGGAACCGAACTTCATCCTGTTTAAGTGCATTCACTTTTTTCCTGACCTCGCCTTTTAAACCGAAATAACAGCCCTGGATTTGTCTGTTTATCTCATCCAGGGACAAATCGGCATAAATCACAGTTTGTATACGCAGGTCCTCTTTTTGCCAGTACGCCGCAAGCGGCTCCATATGGCGATCACTGACGATAATCAGCATTAATCCCGTATGTTTCAAATACTCAATCCAGTTGCTATTGGTAAAATACCTGACATTTTCCCTGGAGAAGTCAACGAATACACATCCTCTGCAAAAGATGCTTTCATATTTTCCAGCGACCATGCTGAGTATGGATGAAGAGAAAAAATGATTCCCTCCAGGCCAGGTGGTAATTTTTTGCAACGGACATCTGTTATAAATGTCTGATGCGCGATGGGTGAGATCACAGCCATATTTACAACTGGCGCAGCGAATTTCCTCTCTGGTTATCTTTATCATAATATTTTGGCGTTGTTGCGAGAGTTGTGATTATTTTATCGATAAAAATCTCCGCGTTTCAAGGCGATGAAAATTATCCGCTATTTTCTTTATTCGGATTTTTCTTAAGTGGTCACCTCCACGGGCGGGAGTAATATTTGTTGAAAATTCGGGACAAAAAGGGCGACGACGCCCTCAGCAGTGCTGAGAGACCAGGATTTTTTTACGTCCGTTAGGAATATTTCGCAAATAACGCCACTTTGATCAATAAAAATTCCGCACTCAATGCTAAATATGAGCGAATTTTGTTCAGTGATCAATTTTGTATATATCGGCCACTATGATGGCATTGATAAATGATTTTTTACTGACTCTATTATTGCTTTCTCCCTTACTTCATTGAAACGATCTGCATTTTAAATGGCTTTTATAAAAAAATTAGCGACGATATTTATAGTTCACATCCCATTTTATTAAGAATACTCCTGGTAACAAAGATGTTAATTGACGCACTTGCTATAAATATTGATCTAAATCAGTTATTTAGTGCATGGAAACATCACTATTTTGGTCAGTGTCATTAAAAGAAAAGAGATCTATATTTATTTCTTTCCCGGGCGTTATCATTCAGATTTTGTATACGAAGAATCATTCTTGCTGTGCGAAATTTACGTTCTGCTTTTTTGTCAGATTATACAAGATAGTTATTGGATGACAGGACAGAGCAGGGACGTTACACCTCATTTTGCGTGTCGCTGATAGTGCTGAAAACGACCGGATGTTACTGACTCTTATTTTCAATGCTCACGGCAAAAGCATCACTGCGCTGCGTTGACTGCCTTGCAATCGCAATGCGAATAGCCGGTATGAGTCCGGCTGACCAGACAGCCAGCAGAAAGCTGACTCAGGCTTTCTTGCTCATTACAGGATTAACCTGGCAAGGAACAGAGTGAAGAAAGCGTAGTTACACGTGTACGCGTTTACGACAATTTAGTGGTACGCACGGCAGACAACGAGGATGAACATAAAGCGGTGATGCATAGACGCCTCTACAGCATTTTTGTGGCCGACAGCCCTGATGAATGCGCTAATTTTCACGTAGCGACGTCACTGCTTAAGTTGTGCAAAGCACCTGAGCAGAGAAACGGTCAGAATGCGCAGCAGTGCATCCAGCCAGCCGCAAAGGGCGAAGTCGTCATTGCATCGTCCGGCTGCAAATCTCCGATATCAGGTTTGTTGATGAGAGGATAGCGTGTAGAGTCGCTGAAGAAGATGTCCCGCAGGGAAAGCCATGCTGAATAACGTAGCATCACATTATTTCAGTTTCGGAACAGAATAAGCGACAGTAACAAGGTCAGGCAGACATTGTGATCGTTTCTGACAGATTTTGCTGTAAAGAGTAAAACAGTCAGGATCAGCCCAAAATGGTGAGCAGACCATACAATAGAGCATCACGCTCCCGATCATAATCAATATGCGCATAATGTATATTATGTTAAATAAGATATTAACAGCGCACTTATCGCCTGGATACTGCTCCGTTCTTTCCTGGTGTTCCGGCAATCGCACTGCCCTGCGTCTTCGAACTGATTCCTTCAAACTTACTGTATGGTAAGAACCCCGGACGAAGATTCGGTCCGGGGTTGGTTTCATGTGACCGGTCAGTTATTTGAGATGCGAACGCAACTCTTCACCCGCCTGATTAATAGCTGTTCTGACCGTGGGTTCCTGACTTAACGCGTTCAGCAAACCGTAATCATGAATCATGCCATTGTAGCGCGTTACGGTAACCGGCACGCCTGCAGCATCCAGCTTACGACCGAACGCTTCACCTTCATCACGTAACACATCCAGCTCTGCAGTCTGAATCAGCGTTGGCGGCAGCCCTTTCAGCTGTTCAGTGGTGGCACGCAACGGTGATGCCAGGATGTTATTACGATCTTTTTCCGAAACGGTATAGTTATCCCAGAACCACTTCATCATGTTCTTCGTCAGGAAATGTCCGTCAGCAAATTGATCATACGACGCGGTGTCGAAACGCGCATCGGTAACCGGCCACAGCATCACATCATAACGGATGGCCGGCGTTTTAAACTGCTTCGCCTGCAAGGCAACCGCCGCCACCATGTTACCGCCAACGCTATTACCAACCAGCGCCAGACGTTTTCCGTCAACGCCAATTTCAGCGCCATGTTCGGCGACCCATTTAGTGGCTTCATAAGCCTGATTAATTGCCACCGGGAAATGGGCTTCTGGCGATGGTTGATAATTGACAAATACCGCAGCAGCGCCGGATGCATTCACCATGTCACGTACCAGTCGCTCATGGGTCGGAAAATCACCCAGCACCCAGCCACCGCCGTGGAAGAACATAAACACCGGCAAGGTGCTGCTGGCGTGCTCGGGCTTAACGATGGTCAGCGTCAGAGGCTTGCCCTGTACGGTAATGATCTTCTGTGAAATCTGTGCCGGCGGCAGTTCTGCGCCCTTCTGCGCCCCCGTCAACACCGCTCGGGCATCTTTGACGGAGAGTTGCTCAATCGGTTTACCACTCCCGCTGTTGAGCGCCTTCAGGAAAGCGGTCACGCCTGCGGTCGGTTGCGGACTGTTTTCAGTGGGTGCAGCAAACGCGGTACTCATCTGGCTGGCTAACAATAATGCACTGGCGATCAGTTTCATTTTCATCACAGGGTTCCAATTAACTTGCAATTAAGTAGTGTGCTATCTGGTTGGCAGGACAATGACACGGCGAACCTGGATTGTAAACTACTAAATAGCACACTATTTATCTCAAGCTTTTACCCTCTCTGACTATTTTCGTCATTAACAGACTACTTTGCTGCTATCTGTATCGATTTTCAGCAATTAAGCACGACGCCTGAGCACCTGAAAAAGTTAAAAGCATAGAGTTTTTTTCTGGTTAAGTTCAGCATGGACGCCAACGGTGCTCGCTACCCTATCCCGCTGCCGCTGCTGAGTCCGTTCGGTTACACACCCTGTCACGGTCAGACTTTTTTACGAATCCGGCTCGCTGATCAGGTGTGCCGGATTCACTTTCTCACGCCATTCGCGCCAGAAAACAGCCCGCCCGCGAGTCGACACATATACGGCAGTTGATAACTGACGAGACGATTCTGTGGATAGATCAGAGGATTGCTATCGCTACGTTGCCCGCCAGGGGCCAGGCTTTGTTTTATTGCTGAATTCAGAGAGGATTTCATATGGTGCCTCTGTTCCCTGATCAGCTATTACTGCACAGATGTTGGATTATGATTAAGCAGAAATTTTGTATGATGTAACTAAAGACATTTTCCTTCTTTCTCAGAAATTTCACATTTCCTGCGGCTAAATATCTCTTTGCCCTCAGGCGCATTACTCTCTCTGCACTGTCACCCGACTTCAGACAATCAATAAAGGAAACATTGATGAAAACTTCATATGCCTTGATCGCAACATTACTGATGACCTCTGGCGCATCCGCTATCGCTGCTCAGCCTGCTACCGCTAAAAACCCACTGAGCGTGCACGTTCTTAACCTGCAAACTGGCCAGCCAACGGCAGGCATCGAAGTTGAACTGGATCAGAAGCAGCAGGATAACTGGGTGAAACTGGCATCAGGCGTCACCGATAACAATGGTCGCATCAGCGCCCTGTTCCCGCAGGACAAAACAGCCAGTGCGGGTAGCTACCGCGTGGTGTTTAAAACCGGTGACTTCTATAAAAAGAACAACCAGAAAACCTTCTTCCCGGAGATCCCGGTTGAGTTCAACATGGAGGCCAGCGGTGAGCACTACCATATCCCGTTGCTGCTGAGCCCGTTTGGTTACTCTACCTATCGCGGCAACTGATCCCGATCCGGCACTCAGGTGCCGGATTTCCCCTCTCCCGCTACCCGCGCCGGAAAGCACTCCACCAGCCAGTCGATAAATACCCGTAGCCGTTGCGTTACGTGCCGGTTTTGCGGATAAACCAGATGAAACGGATAACCCGCCGGACGCCAGTCGTGCAGGATCTCAACCATTTCTCCCTGCCGCAGAATCGACGACAGCGAATAATTAAATGTCTGAATGATCCCAAGCCCTGCCAGTCCCGCGGCCAGATGCGCGTTGCTTTCATTGACGCCTATGCGATGCGCACTGGTGATCTCAATTTTCTCTCCCTGACGTTCGAACCGAAGCGGAAATGGCTTGCCGGTTTGCGGCGAGAGATAACTCACCAGCCGGTGTCCGTTGCGCAGTTCATCAGGATAGGCGGGCACGCCAAACGCTTTAAGGTAGGCGGGTGTCGCGCAGGTAATGAGCGTAGCGTGCCCTATCAGGCGGGCAATCAGTGAGGAATCGACCAGCGGACCGCCGCGGATCACACAATCAACGTTGTCACTGATAAGATTGACCGGGCGATCGGATACGCCCAGATCCAGCGTAATATCAGGATAGCGGGCAAAGAAATCAGGCAGCAGCGGAATCAGAACGTCCCTGGCGGTAGATCCGCCGACATCAATGCGTAACTGCCCACGCGGCTTACTGCGCAGTGAATTGAAACAGGCATCAATATCCTCGAGATCGTGCAGGATGCGCAGCGCTTTCTCATAGTATTCACGCCCTTCTGCGGTGACGGTTACGCGTCGGGTGGTGCGCTGCAATAGCCTGACGGAAAGATGCGCTTCCAGCTCCTGAACCAGCTTACTCAGCGTCGCTTTCGGCATATTCAGCGAGTCCGCCGCCCGGGTAAAACTGCCGCTTTCCACCACCCGTGAAAAGGCTTTTATCGCCAGCAGCTGATCCATTCTATCTCCCTATTATCCACCCGTGTGGATAGTCATTTTCATTTTAGCGGATTTATCCGCCAATCCTCCTCTCTTACAGTAGCAATCAGTCCGGCAGCCCCGCTGACCGGGAATAACCCAAACTGTCTAAGAGACTATCCGGAGAAGAACTTATGAACGCATCACTCGCAGGAAGAATTGCACTGGTTACAGGCGGAACGAGTGGAATTGGCCTGGCTACCGCCCGGGAGCTGGCGGCACAGGGCGCACAGGTTTTTATAACCGGCCGTCGTCAGGCGGAGCTGGATGCCGCCGTCGCTGAAATCGGCGGAACCGTCAGCGGCATCCGCGCAGACGCCTCACAGCTGCACGATCTCGATGAGGTTTACTCGCGAATTGCAGCGCAGGCGGGACGCCTCGATATTCTCTTTGCCAACGCCGGGGGCGGCGACATGCTGTCGCTGGGGGCGATTACTGAAGAGCATTTTGACCGTATCTTTGGCACTAACGTACGCGGCGTGCTGTTTACCGTCCAGAAAGCCCTGCCTCTGCTGGTTGATGGCGCATCGGTAATTCTGACCGGATCGACTGCCGGAGCGCAGGGTACTGCGGCTTTTAGCGTCTACAGCGCCAGTAAAGCGGCAGTGCGCAATTTTGCCCGTTCGTGGGCGCTGGATCTGAAAGATCGCGGAATCCGGGTCAATGTCGTGAGCCCCGGCCCTGTCCGTACGCCTGGGCTGGGTGATCTGGTCAGTGAAGATCAGCGTCAGGGCTTGTTTGATGCGCTGGCAGCACAGATACCGCTTGGTCG
The DNA here is from genome assembly GCF_049310725.1 of Pantoea sp. BJFS-204. Lineage (NCBI taxonomy): Bacteria > Pseudomonadati > Pseudomonadota > Gammaproteobacteria > Enterobacterales > Erwiniaceae > Pantoea > Pantoea sp. BJFS-204. The sequence goes on from NZ_JBMOWE010000001.1 coordinate 1,107,719, forward strand.
CCTGGGTGAACCGCAGGAGGTTGCCCGCACCGTTGCGTTTCTCGCCTCGGATGCCGCCAGCTTTATCAATGCGGCAGAACTGTTCGTTGATGGCGGAATGGCACAGGTCTGAGAGTGACCCTGTAGCTGAATATCAGACCCTGGTGATTGTCCTTATCCGGTACGCAGAATCCCGGTTCGCCGGGCGTGAGCAGCAAAGCTGCGCCTGGCTGAACCGTTAACGTAATAACCCCTGTCAAAGGCAGCAGGCTGCGTTGATCTGTAACCTGAATCCGGCACGCCGTCATAAAATGTCACGTTGAAGAAACACCCGCCTGGCAAATCCCCCGCTATAGTTATTGCCTGTCACGTCAGTCATAAAAACCATGGAGATAACATGAGCCAACTTTTTTCCACTGTCTCGCTGGGCGAACTTACGCTGGATAACCGCATTGTGATTGCGCCGATGTGCCAGTACTCCGCTGAGGCGGGCAATGCGACCGCCTGGCACCGTATCCATCTTGGCCAGCTGGCCTTTTCCGGCGCAGGTCTGATGATTATTGAAGCCACCGCCGTAGAGGATATTGGTCGCATCTCCCCAGGCGATCTCGGTTTGTGGAATGATGATAATGAAGCTGCGCTGAAAACGGTTCTGGAAGATGTCCGCCGCTACTCCTCTATTCCGGTTGGTATTCAGCTGGGCCATGCGGGACGCAAAGCGTCGTGTGCCGTACCCTGGGAAGGCGGTAAGCAAATTGCGTCTGAAGCCGGCGGCTGGCAAACCGTGGCTCCGTCCGCACTGAGCTACAGCGCGGATGAAGTGAAACCGGTTGCCATGAACACTGACGATCTGGCGCGGGTAAAACAGGCCTTTGTCGACAGCGCCCTGCGTGCGGTGCGTCTGGGAATTCAGCTCATCGAAGTGCATGCCGCACACGGCTACCTGCTGCATCAGTTCCTGTCGCCGCTGTCGAATCAGCGCAGTGATGAATATGGCGGCTCGCTGGAAAACCGTATGCGCTTCCCACTGGAGGTCTTCAAAGCCGTTCGCGATGCCGTACCCGCTTCCGTGCCGGTAGGCGTGCGCATTTCTGCCACTGACTGGGTCGAAGGCGGCTGGGAGATCAATCAGTCAATCGCCTTTTCGCGTGAGCTGGAAGCGCTGAACAGTGCCTATATTCATGTCTCAAGTGGTGGTTTGTCGGAAGATCAGAAAATCAGCGTCGGACCCAATTATCAGGTGCCGTTCGCCCGCGATATTCGTGAGCAGGTGTCGATTCCGGTGATTGCGGTCGGCTTAATTACTGAGCCGCAGCAGGCAGAAGATCTGCTGCAACAGGGTGAAGCTGACCTGGTGGCGCTGGCGCGCGGTATTCTTTACGATCCGCGCTGGCCGTGGCACGCAGCCGCTGCGCTGGATGGTAAAGTCCAGGTTCCGCCACAGTATCTGCGTTCTGAACCGCACGATGTAAAAGGCATCCTGACGCAGGATCAGTAAGCTTTAACGGGCAGACCGCATTAATGGCGGTCTGCCCGTTCTCTTATAAAATGCCTTTCAGCCGCAGATGCTGCAGCAGCATGATGGTCTTGGCATCCACAATCTCACCCTGGTCAATCGCCTGTAACGCCTGGTCGAAACCGATCTCAAGCACCTCAATATCCTCACCCTCTTCCGCTATTCCGCCGCCTTCACCGCTACGCTGCTGATCGCCATACTCGGCAATAAAAAAGTAGAGTTTCTCAGTAACCGAACCGGGGCTCATAAAGGCTTCAAACACCTTCTGCACATGGCTGACACGAAAACCGGTTTCCTCTTCGGCTTCGGCAACAATACGCGCTTCCGGCGAGGCGTTATCCAGCAGACCGGCGGCCGCTTCAATCAGAAAGCCATCATGCCCGTTAAGGAAAATCGGAAAGCGAAACTGACGGGTCAGTACCACCGTACGTTTGTCACGGTTGTAGAGCAGGATCACTGCGCCGTTACCGCGGTCATAGGCTTCACGGCTCTGCTCCTGCCAGCGGCCGTCACGGCGCAGCAGCGAGAACGTATATTTCTTCAGGGTATACCAGTTGTCTGACAGCAACTGCTCATTGATGATGCGCACGCGGGGATGGTTCTGCTGCATGATGCTCTCCAGGATAGTAGACAGCCATCACGCTATCATGCACAATCGTGCAACTTCAAGAAAAAATATGCAAAGGCCAGTCATGCTATCCAGCCAGCGAAAACAGACGATTCTCGCCCTGCTCGCCCAGGAAAAACAGGTGCAGTCGCGGGACCTCAGCCAGCGCTTTGGCCTCTCCGAAGACTCTATCCGCCGCGACCTGCGTGAACTGGCGGCTGAAGGATTGTTGCAGCGGGTACATGGCGGCGCGCTGCCGGTTTCCGCTGCGCTGGCCACCTTTGAAACACGCAAAAGCGTGCAGACTGCTTCCAAACAGGTTATTGCGCAAAAAGCCGTTTCGCTGATCCAGCCGGGACAGATCGTACTGATTGATGGCGGGACCACCAGCGCGGAACTGGTGCGACTGTTACCCGCCACGCTGAGCTTTACCGCGGTCACGCACAGTCCCAGCGTGGCGCTGGCGTTAGCCGATCATCCACTCGTGGAGATCATACTGATTGGCGGGCAGCTCTATAAACATTCAGTGGTGACGGTGGGCGCAGCGATGCTGGAGTCGATCAACCGCATCAATGCCGATCTCTTTTTTATGGGCGTCACCGGCGTGCATCCGGCGGCGGGCCTGACCACCGGTAATTTCGAAGAGGCGACGGTCAAGCGTGCGCTGGCAGGACGTGCAGCGGAAACCGTGGTGCTGGCGTCAGCGGAAAAGCTGAACTCCGCCTCGGCGTTTGCCATAGGAGACCTGTCGCTGGCCAGCACGCTGGTCGTGGAAACGCAGCCGGATGAGGCGCTGCGACAGGCACTGAGCCAGCAGGGTGTGACGGTCATTTGAGTTCGTAGCAGGCCTGCAGCGCAAGATGCGGACCGGTCAATGGTCGCTGTGTGTCAGGAAACTGCTGTGCTACTGGCATCATTGAGCTTTGCGCCAGGGCCACCGTAACGGCTCCCTGCTGATAAGCCTGCTCTGCTGCTGCTGCAATCAGTGCAAAATAGCGTGTTGTCTCCCCCGCTTTAAACGCCGCCCATGCTCCCTCCACCAGCACGACCTCCACCTGGCTGCCGGGCTGGCAGAAAAGTGCCCGCGTCGCCGCCAGCGTTGATTCTGCCGCACAGAGCGCAACCTTGCGCCCTGCCTGACGCTGCAGTGCCTCCGCTAGCATTTCGTCGGTGCGCATGACCCGATCCTGCGCGCTGAAATCACCGGCAACCGGCCCCAGCGTCGAGCAGGTGATCAGTACCGCATCAAACTGCGGCAGCAGCGTTTCAATCATTTGGGCAATACGGCGGCGTAAAGCAATCGTCATCCCGCCGCTGCGTTCCGCTTCTGCCAGCAGCGCAGGCATCACCAGATGATTCAGCGGTGGATTGTCACGCGCCAGTGCGCGGGCGGCATCATCAAATATCGCGATATTACTGGCCGCGGTGTGAAAGCAAAGAATGTTCAGGGTGAACTCCGGTACAGGTCAGATTGCGGATTGCCAGGCTGCATGCTGGATAACAACACGATAACCATCCCTGTCGATAAATGTCACGCCCCGTTGGTCCCAATAGGGATTAAATGAATTCAACCGCATAAATCCTGCCTCATCCATACAGGCACATCGGGCCAGCCAGTCAGGCCGTTGCGGAATGTAGAGCACCAGCAGGTCCTCATCTGTTGGCGATGGCCGGACGGGATGCGTGTGACAGAGCGTGAATTCGAGATGCCAGGCCAGCCCTTCAGCGCCCAGCATCACGCCACTGAACCCCTGATGATCAGTAAACTCACCGATTTCTTGCAACCCCAGCCCGTCACAATAGTTCTGACTGCTTTGCGTCAGGTCTGTCACCGGTCGGGCAATACGCAGATGCTGGATAATCATGGTTCTCTCCCTGTAGAGTTCACTGATATTTATCACAATCTTCAGAGCTTCCCGTGACGCCGGATGCGCAGCAACTTCCCATGCCCATAAATTGAAGGCATAAAAAAACCCGCCTTAGCGGGTTTTGGAGGAAGCTGACAGTCAACCAGCCTTTGCTTCGCGTGAACGCACGGTGCCTGAGCGCTCCGCAAGATCAAAAGATTCTTTGAGCTGACGCATTGCTTCCGCTTTACGCTCTGCAACTGTCATTTTTTTCAGGGTTGAAATATCGTGTTTTGAGTACATAACCTCTTCCTCCTTCGCCTATGGCGGTATTCACTTCATACATTACATCACGGGGCGGATGCTGTAAAACCCGGTCTAGAAGCGTTTTAGCTTCTCTGTTTCGGCAATCGCAAAATATGCCCTGGCCCTGTAAGTCTTGTGGTGAAGCGTAATGATAGTCGCCTCCCTCTGACCTGGATGCGTGGCATGCCGCACTGCTGATGACCCGCCTGCCCGTTTTTTGCAAGCGGATGTGAACAGCCGTCAAACTGAATCCATGACGCCAATGGTCCTGCATCCGCTGTGTCCCCTTGGTTAGCACCCTATGCCCTGTTATCGGTAAATCAGCTTACCGCTCACAGCGCTAAACGCATTCCTGCCGTGGTCATCTACACTTTCCCGGTATTCATATGGTGATGCCCTGAGCATTGCCCGGCTATAAAAGGATGACAATATGACTGAACAAGCAACCCAGAACCATGCCTGGTTACTGGCTTCACGCCCTCACGGTGAGCCGACCAAAGAGAATTTCCGCCATGTGGCGCAGCCCGTCCCGGAAATCAAAGAGGGTGAAGTACTGCTGAAAACCATCTATCTCTCGCTTGACCCCTACATGCGTGGGCGGATGGACGAGGGTAAATCCTACGCCGCGCCGGCAGAGCTGGATCAGCCGATGGTGGGCGGCACCGTCTGTCAGGTCGCCGAATCGAAAAACAGTGATTTTAAGACCGGTGACTGGGTGCTGGCGCAGAGCGGCTGGCAGGAATATGCCGTCTCCGATGGCAAAGAGATTGCGAAGCTGGGCAACGATCTGCCTCATCCCTCATGGGCGCTGGGTATTCTCGGTATGCCAGGCTTTACCGCCTATATGGGTCTGATGGATATTGGTCAGCCGAAAGCGGGTGAAACCCTGGTCGTTGCAGCCGCAACCGGTCCGGTGGGCGCAACGGTCGGTCAGTTGGGTAAACAGAAAGGCTGCCGTGTCGTTGGTGTGGCGGGCGGTGAAGAGAAATGCCGTTACGCCGTCGATACGCTTGGCTTTGATGCCTGCCTCGATCACCACAGCGCCGACTTTGAAGAGCAGCTGAAAAATGCCTGCCCGGATGGTATCGATATCTACTTCGAAAACGTCGGCGGCAAAGTGTTTGATGCCGTATTCCCGCTGCTGAACACCGCTGCGCGCGTGCCGGTCTGTGGTCTGGTCTCGGCTTACAGCCAGCGTGAGCTGCCGCAAGGCCCGGACAGAACCTCTCTGATCATGGCGGGCATTCTGAAACGCCGTATCCGTATGCAGGGCTTTATCATCTTCCAGGATTATGGTGACCGTTACCCTGAGTTCCTGGAGGCGATGCGTCCGCTGGTGGAGAACAAAAAAATCCACTATCGCGAGCACATGATTGAAGGATTAGAGAACGCGCCACAGGCGTTTATCGATATGCTGAATGGCAAAAACTTCGGTAAAACCGTGGTGAACGTCGGCGCCTGATGGCGTTAGCGTGCCGCGTCACTGACGTGGCACGCCATTAATCAGTGCGGCTGCCGGGAAACGTGCTCGGCAGCTGCACGATTTGCCGCACTCACCGCTTCTGCCAGCGTTACCCCGCTACTCAGGCGCTGACACAACACGCCGACAAAACAATCCCCGGCACCGTGGGTGCTCACCAGTGTCACCTTCTGCGCCGCCAGTGTATGCGTCTCTCCCGCCTCGCTGTAAGCCACACCATGTTCACCAGCGGTAACCACCACTCTGGCAAACCGGCTGGCCAGCGATTCCGCCGCTGAGCGCGCCGACGTCAGATCCTGCACGCTAATCCCGCACATATCGCGCGCTTCAATGGCGTTCACCACCAGCAGATCAATACAGTTTTCAAACGCGGCTGACAACGGCCGGGCGGGCGCGGCGTTGACGCAGACCGTAATCCCCCGCTGCTGTGCCGCCTGGGCCGCACAGAGGTTCACCGCTTCCGGGACTTCATTTTGCAGCACCAGCAGCGACACCGCCTGCCAGAAGCCGGGCTGCTCAAAGGTCTCCAGCGGGATCTGCTGATTAGCATTGGAGACCACCACCGCACCGTAATCTCCTTCGGCATCGGTAATCGCCACGCTCATCCCGGAGGGAAGCGCATCAATGATGCTGACGGCGGTGCAATCGACCCCGGCCTGCTGCAGATGATCCAGCAGGAATTGCCCCTGCTGATCGCGCCCCACTGAACCGGCGAAGCGCACTGCGGCACCCGCGCGTGCCGCTGCGACGGCCTGATTCCCCCCCTTGCCACCAAACTTATAGCGACAGGCGCTGCCCATCACCGTTTCGCCTTTTTCCGGGCGATGGTGTGCATCCAGCATAATGTCGTAGTGAAGACTGCCGGTGACTGCAATTTTGCTCATAGCTAGAATTCCCGCAGATCCTGAACCGCATGCTGGGTTTTCATCAGGTTCTTCTCCGCCCGCTTCAGATCTTTCTTGGCGATAGCGACAAACAGCGCATCCAGAATATTGAGCTGGGCGATGCGTGACGCGGCGTTTTCACCCAGCAGATGCGATCCCTGAGAGGTTGAATTGAGGACCACATGCGCACTCTTCGCGATCGGGGATTCGGCATAGTTGGTAATGGCGATAACTTTCGCGCCATTCCTCCCCGCCAGTCTGACCGGATCGTTCACCGCACGCGTAGCACCCGAATGGCTGATGGCGATAACCACATCGTCATCAGATAACACGGCGGCTGACATCAGCATGATGTGGGCGTCGTCATAGGCTGTCGACTTAATGCCAATCTTCAGCATCTTGTGTGACAGGTCCCGCGCCACGGCGGCAGAACCGCCCACGGCGTAGAGATCGATATGACGCGCTTTAAAGATAATGTCCGCCGCACGATTGAATTCAGAAACATCCAGAATCGATAAGGTCTCTTCAATCGCCTGGATAGAGGTTCTGAAAACTTTGGCCAGCAACTGCTCCGACGAATCATCCGGCTCAATTTCCGCATGCAGCCCTGCCACTTCAGACTGGTTGTAATAGATCAGGCCACTTCTGAAATGCCTGAAGCCGGTGAAGTTAAGTTTTTTGGTAATCTTAACGATCATCGCTTCAGAGACATTATTCTCCCGCGCAATCTCCTTTAATGAGGATTGCTCGGTAATGTCGGTTCGGGCAATTATCGCCTCAGCTACCCGACGTTCTAACGGCGTCAGCTGGGGCAAACGCATACGAATCTGAGCGCCAATGGCTCGCGGATCTTGCTTCATTACTTGCCTCGGGTCGCCCGGTCAATCAACATCGCTATGATAATAATAAGGCCGGTAGCGAGCAATTGGTAAAAGGCCTGAATGTTCAGTAAGGTCAAGCCATTACGTAACGCACCGAGGATAACCACGCCGATCAGCGTTCCGAAGATACTGCCCTTGCCGCCCATTAACGACGCACCGCCAATGGCCGCCGCCGCAATCGCATCCAGTTCCCACAGGTTGCCGATGGTCGGTTCGGCAGCCCCCAGACGACCAATCAGAATCAGCGAGGCCAGTGAGGCAAGCAGGCCGGAGAAGATATAGACCGTGACCTTGGTGCGCTTAACCGGCACACCTGCGACCCGCGCCGCCTCTTCATTGCCGCCAATCGCCAGAATATATTCCCCCAGCGGGGTCTTATTCATCACCGTCCACAGCAGCAGCGCAATCACTGCCACAATCACAATCGGCGTCGGGATACCGAAAAGCGTACTGTTAATCAGGCTGCGAAATTCCAGCGGAATACCGAAGATGGGATTGCCGCCGGTGTAGATCAGCGCAATGGCCCGGAACAGCGACAGGCCGCCCAGCGTCACAATAAACGGCTGCAGCCCGGCATAGGCGATCAGTGTGCCGCTGAACAGCCCGCACATCGCGCCCACACCCAGCGTCGCGAGGATCGCCAGCGGCACCGGCACGCCCGATGCCATCAGGGTTGCACCCAGCACCGCAGAGAGCGCCGCCGTGGGGCCGACCGAGAGGTCAATCCCGCCGGAGATAATCACCAGCGTCATGCCCAGTGCAATCAGGGCGTTGATTGAGGACTGCTGCAGAATATTCAGCAGATTAGGCAGCGTGAAAAAGACCGGCGACAGAAACGAAAATGTCACCACGATAATCAGTAAGCCAATTAAGGTACCGGCATCACGCAGATTAAATTTAAGCCGCAGCGCAGGTCGGGTACCCGGCCCGGTAGATGTCTGAGTTGTCATAGTTATAACCTTAAATAGTGTCAGGTAAGCGGTCAGGCGGTCTGGTCGATATCTTTGATGGCATAACGGGCAATGTTCTCTTCGGTGATCGCGCTGCCGGTTAACTCTTTGGTTATCCGGCCCTCGCGCATCACCAGCACCCGATCGGAGATGCGCATGATCTCGGTCATTTCTGACGACACCACCACAATGGCTTTGCCCGCCTGGGCCAGTTTTTCAATCAGGTGATAGATTTCAGACTTGGCACCAATATCGATACCGCGCGTCGGCTCATCAAACAGAAACACATTGGCATCCGCCGCAACCCAGCGGCCGATGATCACTTTTTGCTGATTGCCGCCACTCAGCGTGCCGATGGTTTTCTCAATGTCGAGCGGGCGCAGTTTCAGGTCGCCCATGACCTTCAGCGCCTCGCGGTCCAGCCTGGCCTGGTTCATCAGCCCCGCCGACGTGAAGCGGTGCATCGACGGCAGCGCCATATTCATCTTCACCGCCCGCTCTTTGATAATGCCCTCTTTTTTGCGGTCTTCAGGTACCAGGCCAATGCCCGCCTTGATCGCCGCACGCACGTTGTGGTTCTTAACCGCGGCACCGTTGACGCTCACCGTGCCACGGGTGCGCCTGTCGATACCGGCAATCAGCTTCAGCAGTTCAGTGCGCCCCGCGCCGACCAGTCCGGCAATGCCCAGCACTTCGCCCGCACGAACGCTGAAGTTTGCCGCCACCACCTCATTGCCACGCGTCAGATCCTCTACCCGCAGCACTTCGCGATCGGTGACAAACGCCTGATGGTCAAGCTTGTCGATCTTCCGTCCGACCATTTTGGCGACGATGCTCTCCTCATCCTCATCATTGATGTTGACCACCCCAACCTGCTTTCCGTCACGCATAATGGTGGCGCGGTCGCACACCCGGAAAATCTCATTCATCTTGTGCGAGACATAGATCAGCGAGACGCCGGTCGACTTCAGATCGCCAATCAGCTCTGCCAGCCGGTCAAATTCGCGTGGCGTCAGGCTGGAGGTCGGTTCATCCATGGCGATTATTTTGGCGTCATCCAGCAGCGCCCGGGCAATCTCAACGATCTGCTGCTGCGATACCTTGAGGTTCCTGATCGGCGTATCGGGATCGATAGTGGGATCCAGCGTCTTCAGAATCAGGGTAGCCCGCGCCAGCTGGGCCTTTTTATCCACCCAACAGCCTCCGGCGCGGGTCAGCGGGCGACCCAGAAACATGTTCTGCGCCACGGAAAGCTCAGGCACATGCTGTAACTCCTGGTGGATCATCGCGATCCCGGCCTGACGGGCGCTGAGCGGACTGCGGATCTGCACCCGGTTTCCATTGACGCTGATCTCTCCGCTGTCCGCACCGCGAACGCCGGAGAGGATATTCAGCAGCGTCGACTTACCCGCGCCATTTTCCCCAATCAGCGCGTGCACCTCGCCGGGCCGCACTGAGAAATCGACATCCTGCAGCGCGGCGGCGTTACCGTAACTTTTGCTGATGCCACGCATCATTAAGCGAAACTGTTCCATACCCGCTCCCGCTGACTTATTGTTGAGCCAGCAGCTGACGCAACCGGTTGTTGTCTTTGGTTGAGAACGCCTCAACATTCTCTTTGGTGATCAGCGCCTGGGGTGTCGAAACAACGCGCGACAGTTTCTGTCCGTTGATCAGACGGATAATGACGTCCATCGCCACTTCACCGGTCAGCACCGGGAAACTGTCGACCGTGCCGGTCAGCTCGCCGCGCTTAATCGAGGCGTAGGCATCGGAAATACCGTCAGTGCCAAAGATGGCCACCTGTGATGCTTTGTTCTGCGCGCGTACCGCCTCCACCACGCCCAGCGCCATGGTGTCGTTGTTGGCGTAGAAGCCGATTAAATCAGGATGCTGCTGCAGAATGGTCGATGCGGCGTTAAAGGCCTGCTCGCGACTCCAGTTAGCGGGCACGCTGGCCACGATGGTGAACTTACCGGCGCTGTCCAGCGTCTCTTTAAAGCCACGGGTGCGCTGTCCGGCGGCATAAACCCCTGGCTGCCCTTCAATCACCGCCACTTTGCCGCCCTGCGGATGGTGCTGAATAAACCATTTCGCCACCCGCACGCCATTGTCCTTCTGGACGTTGCCGACGTAGTAGCGCGCATTCGGCATCACCGCATCATTAACGTTCACCACCGGGATATTTTTACTGTTGGCACTCTCCAGTGCAGGCTCCAGGTTGATATCGGTCTGCGGCGAAACCAGCAGGCCGTTAAAGCCCTGCGAGATCAGGGTTTCCGCAATGGAGAGCTGACCAAGCTGATCGTCTTCATTGGCCGCCGCCTGATAAGCGACAGTGAAACCATACTTTTTCGCCGCGTTCTGGTAGCCCTGGCCGAGTGAGCGCCAGTACTCATTGGTCAGGGTTTTCGATACCCCGCCAATCTTCAGCGACTTATCGACTTTTGGCAGTGCGCCATATTTGGTGTCGAGCTGGGTCCAGTCGGTGCGATCCGGTTCGGTATCGGATTGCAGCGGTGCCAGTTCTGCCGCATAAACCGTGCTGCAGAGCAGTGAGGAGGCGATAAGAGCAAGCAGGCGTTTTTTCATTTTTTATTCTCAGGGTGTTGGGTAGAGGTGTGATGTTTTTATGATTAATCGGCTGTCAGCGCGCCAGCATGATGTCATTGACGATCTGCTGAGAGGCCACCGCATCCTGACGCCCGATGGCCGCCAGTAACGCCGCGTTGTCGTGCAGCTGGTCACACAGCCTCAGCAGACGAGTCACGGTCGCAATATTGCTTTCTGCTTCACGGATCGGGTCAAGACCGCTGGCATCCGGGAAGGTATCGAAGTAGTAGGCACCGCGATAACCATCACGCTGCATCTGCCAGAGAAACTCCAGCGTGGCGCGTGGGTTAACTGAGCCGACCATCAGGCCGTCATCACGCTTGCCCCAGCCGTCATTAAGGTCCAGCCCCAGCAGCCGTGAGCGGCGCGCCACCATGGCGGCGGCGTAAGCCGGGATCTCATTGGCAAACAGTACATGAGCAAAATCCAGGGTGATCCCCAGGTTGGCGCAGCCCGCCTCTTCCACGGCCAGCAGACAGGTGGTGGCGTTGGGAAAGATGCTGTAGGCGCGTGGCTCATTGGGTTTATATTCGATGCTGACGTCAACGTCCGGTGCATACTCCGCCACTTCACGCACGGCGCTGACCGCATCCTCCCAGATCTTCTTATAGTCCGCCTGGAAGCAGTAATCGAAACCGTCCTGCCCCATCCACAGCGTCATCAGCCGTGAACCAAATTCCCGACCCGCGTCAATGCCCCGTTTGGTCAGCTCAATCGCTTCGCGACGCACTTTCGCGTCGGGATGCGTAAACGCGCCGATTTTGAACTGCGGCGCGTCCCAGCGCATCTGCATACCGTTAACGGCCAGACCCGCATCACTGATCGCCTGGCGCAGTGTGGGGATATCGCTGGTGAGATGTTGCGGAAAGTTGAGGTCGAGATGCGTTAAGCCTTTGACCTTGCCTGCACGGGCAACCATCTGCAGCACAGAGGGCTTACCCTGCTGATCCGGCCAGTAGAGGTGCGCCCCCGAGGCGAAAGAGTTAAGACGGGTAGCAAATTTCAGTTCCGACATGAGCATCAATCCTTCAGAGTGCGTATTGTGAAGTACTTTTCGTATTCACGATTAATTGTGAAGTCATATATTAATCTACGCCTCGCGGCTTAATGCGCAAGTCTGTCAGGCAGGAGAAATCGTTAAAGCGGGAGCGCTGTCACGAAATGGTTTCGATGCGTTATCAGATGATGTGAATGCGGAGATGAAAGAATTGAGATGAAATACAACAGGTTGTCGCGCGAAGCCGGGTGTGAGATCTGACAGGCAGAAGCATAAAAAAAAGCTGAGCGCCAGGGCGGCGCTCAGCGGGTCGGTTTTTTAAAAAATCACTTCAGACGGAAAGCGACAACGCTGTCGCCCGCCGTGGTGCCGAGCGAGCCGTGGCCGCCCGCGGCAATTACCACATACTGCTTGCCATCTTTGCCCATAAAGGTGGATGGCGTGGCCTGCGCACCCGCGCTCAGTTCAGTCTGCCACAGCAGTTCGCCGGTGGTGCTGTCGTAAGCACGGAAGAAGTTATCTGCCGTTGCGCCGTGGAACACCAGATCACCCGCCGTCAGCAGCGGTCCGCCGTGCGCCACCATACCCATCGGGAAACCGAGCGGGAAGCGGCCAGGCAGGAAGCTGGTCTTGAGGTTTTTGGTGGTGCCGACGCGACGCAGCCATTCGGTTTTGCCGGTGGTCAGATCCACACCGACCATCCGTCCCCACGGTGGCGCGATGCAGGGAATACCCAGACCCGACGCCATCTGCTGGATGTGGATAGCGTAGTCACCGTGGAAGTTCTCATTCCAGTACGGCGTACCATCTTTGGTGAAGGTACGCTGGGTTTCGGTTTCCGGCGTGCGTCTGATGAGGTTGTATTTGTAAGCCAGGCGCACCGGTGCCGCAATCAGCATCTGACGCTGTGGATCAACCGCTACTGAACCCCAGTTAAACACCCCGATGTTGCCCGGGAAGATCAGCGAGCCTTTCTCCGTTGGTGGCGTCCACGGGTTACCGTCATAGCGCAGCTCACGGAACGTGGTGCGGCAGGCCATCTGGTCAAACGGCGTAATGCCCCACATTGACTTCTCAGTCAGCGGCTGCGGAATGAAGTTCAGGCTGGAGACCGGCTGGGTCGCCGCATACTGCTCGCCTTTAATACCATCCGTGGAGACCTTAACCTGCTCTACCGGATAAACCGGTTCGCCGGTCAGGCGGTTCAGCACAAACAGGTTGCCGGTTTTGGTCGGCAGGATCACCGCCGGTTGCGGTTTGCCCTGATAGTTGATGTCCACCAGCGACGGCTGTGACGGATTATCGCGATCCCAGAGGTCGTGGTTCGAACTCTGATAACGCCATTTGAACGCACCGGTTTTCAGATCCAGTGCCACCAGCGCATCACGGAATTTTTCAGTGTTGCTGGCGGGATCGCGTTCAAGTCCCACTTCATCCGGCGAGGCGTTACCAAACGGCACATAGACCAGGCCGTTTTTCAGATCGGCGCTCAGGGTGGCCCAGGCGACCGGGGTATCCTGCGGATAGGTTGCCCCTTCAGCGACCGGTGCGGTGTTATCCGGGTTAGCCGGATCGAAGTTCCACACCAGACGACCGCTGACGGCATCATAGGCACGGATCACACCTGATGGGTTACCGCTGTTGAAGCCGTTATCCATCACCGAACCGCCGACAATCACCAGGTTGCCTGCCACCAGTGGCGCGGCAGTCTGCATCAGCGCGTGCGGACGCACCTCGCCCATGTTGGCGCGCAGATTCACCACACCGTTGTCACCAAAGTCAGCACAGGCTTTACCGGTATCGGCATCCAGCGCCAGCAGGCGGGCATCGGTGGTGGCATTGAAAATACGCTTGCGGCAGATGGCCGGCGATGCGCCCGTCTGCTGCTGCGCCTGCTGACCGGCATCGAAGTAGCTCACGCCACGACAGGTCTGGTGCTGCTGCAGATAAGAGCGGTTTTTATCCGGCGTCGTTTTCCACTTCACCGCACCGGTTTCCGGGTCAAGAGCATGGACTTCGTTGTGCGGCGTACAGAAGTAGAGCATGCCGTTGGCTTTCAGCGGTGTCGCTTCAAAGGTGTATTCGGTCGCATCATCACCCTGACGCAGGTCGCCGGTGTGATAGGTCCAGGCCACTTCAAGATCTTTCACGTTATCTTTAGTGATCTGCTTCAGCGCCGAGAAGCGCTGGCCATCTGTGGTTCCGCCATAGGCGCTCCACTCTTCAGCGGCACCGCCGGTCGCAGAGGCGTTGCGCGGCGTATTAATGGCGCCCTGCTGCGGCAGCGGATCGTAGAAGCAGAGACCGATGACCAGCAGCACCATCAGGACGACGGAACCCCCGAGGAAAGGATGGAAACGACGCTGCCCCTGATAGAGCGGACGCACCACCCACGGCAGCGCCAGCCAGAGACCCAGCACGCCAAACAGGTCGCCGCGCGGGATCCACTGCCATTTGTCGAAGCCCACTTCCCAGATAGTCCAGAACAGAGTGATCCACATCAGCAGCGCATAAAGCGTCAGTGCACTGCGTTTGTTCATCAACAGCAGAATCGCGCTGAGCAGAACGCCCACGCCCATCAGCGCATAGAACGCGCTGCCTCCTGCAAGCAGGAGTTGTCCTCCCATGTAAATCAGGGCGATAGCAAATATCACCATGATTATACTGGTTATTTTATTGATCATGATCCATCCTCGGGTCATTAGCGGCAATTGAAAGGTTAAGCTGGAAACATAAATTCAACGAGATTTTAACTTACGCACGAAATATGTAAAAACGTGTATAAGCGTTAATCATTAGAAATATTTATTATAAATGTCACCTGTTAATGCGGTCAGGCCGCTTTTTTTACTTTCTGAAGGGCTGATTACGGGATATCCATCACAAAAAATTAACCATAGGCTGCTAATGACCGCACCTTTTGTTCAAAGGCGATTAATTAACAGACAAGCCGCCCTTCTGTAACGCCAGCTAAAGTGTGCCCGACGAAAGTTTTTCAGAGTCAAATAATCATAATGGTTTATTAACTCTGTTCTGAAATAACTCTTATTGCTGAAATCGGGAATGTTACTGCCCTGCTGTTATTCTTGGCGGCTTCATCAACGCTGGTGCGGTGTTGCTGCTGTTCAAATGATTTAATTGTGCCAGCCTGAACGCGTTTTTTATTATTTTCCTGAAAAATAACACTCAGGAAATAGATTAATGAACAAAGGGATTTTGCCGATGAAAACGATTTCAGATATTCCGTAGCATGACGCTTATTTTATCTGTGATATATATCAGCTCTCTTATATTCGTTTATCCGGCCAGCAGGCGGGATTTTTCTGGCAGCAATAAACCAGGCAGGTTAACTATGACCGCACTTCACGCTATTTATCGCAAGTTTCGTTTCCCTTTTAAGTTTCTTAATGCTGCCATTCGCTATCCTGCCGCGCAGGCACGGGTAAAGCGTTATTCCGTTATGTCGATAGAAGAGACTGTCGATCTGTTATTACGTAACCCACAATTATCCCTGGCCCGTTATGGCGACGGTGAACTGGAAATGACCTGGTATAAAAATATCGGTTTTCAGCCATTTGACCCGAATCTCTCTGCACGGCTAAAAGCCTTGCTGCAGCAGGATTCAGGGGCCAATCCGAACTGTCTGATCTGTCTGCCGGATGCCTTTCGTACCACCCGTAATATGCGGAGCGGGTCGGCCCTGTTCTGGTTCTTCCATAAATCATTTTATTTTAAATATTATGAGGCTCTGCTGAATAAACAGTACCAGTATGGAAATACCTCGGTGACCCGTCCCTATCACGATTATAAAGGCAAGCAATTATCCCGGACGATATTTGATAAGTTTAAACAGCTCTATCAGGGCCGCCGGGTATTAATTGTGGAAGGCAGTGGCACACGTCTGGGATTAGGCAATGATTTACTGGAGGGAGCCAGCGAAGTGAAACGTATTACGACGCTGAACCGTAATGCCTTTTCCGTCTATGATCGTCTGTTTGATACCGTTTTAAAGAATGCCGTCAACTTTGACCTGGTCTTGATTTCATTAGGGCCGACCGCAACCGTGCTGGCATATGATTTAAGTCAGCACGGTATCCGCTGTATTGATAGCGGCCACGTCGATATTGAATATGAGTGGATGCTGGCCAGTGCCACCAGCAAAATAAAAGTGGACGGAAAAAACGTCAATGAGGCGGGCGTACTGCTGAGTGAACAGACTACGGTGGCAGATGCGACTTATCAGCAGCAGATTTTACAACACGTTGGCGAAATACCCCAGGTCGGGACGGCTGATACAGAAGCAGTCACGCAAGCCGTGGTTATCCCGCTGCCACACGTCAGCCCCAACCATCATAACGCCGCCTGAGCCTCACCACCGACAGGCAGCGGCTGCACCGCATTGAAGCGCAGGCGAATTATTAGCGGGATCAGTTAACCCCCTTCGGAGCGGGCTCAGCGGCCCTAACCCTGTGCTTGTCCGCGGTTTGCCGGATAAATACCCTTTCCGGCATCAATTTTGCTTCTGCTCTCCTGAGACATTTAATCAGGAGAAGTGAGATGACAACCAGCCGTTACCGTTACACCATATTTTCACTGCTGTTCCTGATCGCCCTGATCAACTATATCGATCGCGGCGCCCTGTCGTTTGCGGCCAACGCCATAGCGGCGGAGTATCACTTCAGCAAAGTCCAGCTCGGTGCAGTGCTGGGCTACTTTGGCTTTGGCTATCTGTTTGGTTCGCTGTGTGGCGGCTTTCTTGCCGACCGTATCGGCACGAAAAAAGTCTGGCTGCTGGCAGGCGTACTCTGGTCGCTGCTGGAGATCGCCACCGCCTGGGCGGGGGAACTGGGCATGGCGCTGTTTGGCGGATCCGCCATTATGGGCTTTGCTGCCCTTCGCATTATGTTTGGTTTTTCCGAAGGCCCGGCCTATGCGCTGATGAACAAGGCGATTGCTCACTGGGCACCCGATAATGAGCGCGGCTTTGCGCTGGGCATCGGCCTGCTCTCGACCCAGGTTGGCGCGCTGCTGACCGCCCCGATTGCGGTGGGCCTGCTGCTGCTGACCCATGACTGGCGCATGATGTTTATCCTGCTCGGTGTTTTCTCCCTGCTGGCGATGGCGCTGTTTGCCCGCACCTTCAGCGACAGCCCGGAGAAAAGTCCACATACCAACGCCGCAGAACGTCAGCTTATCCAGACCGGTCAGCGCCGCAGCGCTGGCGACAGCGTACCACTGCCCTGGTGGCGCTTCTTTACCAGCCGCACCCTGGTCTGCAACGCGCTGGGCTACTTCTCATTCCTCTACATCACCTTTACCCTGGTGACCTGGATGCCGAAATATCTGCAGGATAATTTCCATTACGACCTGCACTCACTGTGGTACGTCGCGATGATCCCGTGGAGCGGCGCCTGTATCACGGTGCTGCTGGGCGGTCGCATTGCCGATGCCCTGCTGGCTCGCTTCCGTAATCTGCGTCTGGCGCGCAATCTGTTTGCCGCCGTCACGCTGTGCGGCACCGCCTGCTGCTTTATGGCGATCCCCTATGTGCAGTCGGCTGCGGGGATTATTGCACTGATGACCCTGGGCAATGCGCTGAATGCACTGGTAAACAATGTCTACTGGTCGGTGGTGATTGATGTCACCCCTAAAGCGTCGGTGGGTACCTACAGTGGCATGACGCTGGCGATAGCCAATCTGGCAGCGATTATCTCTCCGATGCTCTGCGGCTGGCTGGCGGAATATTACGGCTACAACGCGATGTTTACCGTCACCGCGCTGATCGCCTTTGGCAGTATGCTGGCAATGACGCTGCTGCAACCGGAGAAGCCGCTGGTGGCCGAGGCGCAGACCGGCGCAGCGGACGTTTCTGCGGCCTGATCTTAAAAGAGGATTTCCTGACACGCGGGTGATCACACACCCGCGAAGAGTGACACTCCCTGAAAGGCAGCCCCTCAGGCGGCCTGACCTTGTTATTGGGCGGGATAAATTGACTGTTCGGGGATGCCCCGACGATCCCAGCGGCTGGCGATCAGCCATAACAGTGCCGTCGCAAACCATCCGATGATCCACGAGACATCATTACCGGCAAAAATCCAGGTCAGCGATCCATGGTGCAGCGGATTATCGATAAACGGCAGTTGCACCAGCACGCCCAGAAAATAGACGGTAATGCCGGCCAGGTTCCAGCGTCCATAGCGCCCGTCCGGCTGCGACAGTGCCGGGACATCAACTCTGCCCCTGGTGATCAGATAGAAATCGGTCAGGCTGATCGCGCTCCACGGCACAAAGAAAGCCAGCAGAAACAGCAGGAAGTGGGTGAAGGATTTCAGAAAGGCCGGTTCACTGAGCAGAGCAATGACGCAGGCCAGCGTAACCATAAGCACCACAAACAGAATGCGCCCACCCCGACTCAGCGTGGTTTTCTGCCGGAAGCCAGAGACAATGGTGGTCAGTGACATAAAACTGCCGTAGGCGTTCAGCGTCGTAAACGTGATTTTTCCAAAGCAAATGGCGAAATAAATCACCATGGCCATGGTCGCCGTGCTACCCATGCTCACGATGTAACCGACCTCATTGCCTGCAAACGCACTTCCGGCAATGGCAGCGACAATCACCCCCAGCGTCATTGACGCCTGCGTGCCAAGTACGGTGCCAAAAAAGACTGAACTGAAGAGTTTCTTTGCGGAGACATCAGCTGACAGATAGCGTGAATAGTCAGAGACATAAGGACAGAAGGCAATTTGCCAGGATGAAGACAGGGAGACCGCCAGCAGGAAATTTGCCGGGGTAAAGTGCTGATTCTGCCACACGGCTGATAAGTCATGCGCAGAGAACAGCGTGATAAACAGATAAGCAAAGGCTAAAACGCCAATGACGCTCGCCAGCTTGCCCAGTTGATGAATCACGCGATAGCCCAGCACCGCAATGATCACGATGAGGGTGCTGAACAGGATCATCCCGGTTGAATGACTGACATGGATAAGTTTAGCCAGCGCCTGCCCGGCTAATACTGTCCCGCTGGCTGAAAATCCCACATACATAATGCACACCAGCACCAGAGGAATAACAGCACCAAACACGCCAAACTGCATACGGCTGGTGATCATCTGCGGTAAACCCAGGCGCGGACCCTGGATCGCATGCAAAGACATGATCGCTGCACCCAGAATCTGCCCCACCAGTAAGCCGATAAGAGACCACACGACGTCTCCACCCAGCACCACGGCCAGCGCACCCGTGACAATAGCCGTGATTTGCAGATTGCCACCAAACCAGAGCGTGAACTGGTTAAAGGGATGACCATGACGTTCACCCAGCGGGATGTAATCAATGGAGCGGGTTTCTGACAGGCCCTGTTTCTCTGAGCCTGAATAATCTGATACAGATGATTTGACCGACATAGATTCCTCGCTGGAACAGTGAGAGACGTGTTGACTGAAAGCGTGATTTGCCCAATCCAGGGTTGAGAGTACATGTCTATACAAGCAGCGATATTGTCATGCGCATCGGGAAGTTACAAGGCAACCGGTCATTGGAAAATGTGATGATATCGACAGGCCTGTCATGATGGGGCAGGAAAGGATGAGGGAGCGCGGGGACCTGTTTCCGGGGGATAACGCCCTTATGGCGGGGCGTAAAACGGGAGTAAGGCATTTTGTTCGATCACCGCTACAGGCGACAGCGATGATCGGGTAACGCGTACGATGTCAGGCCTGTCAGTTTCAGAGTGTGCGGAAGAGGAAAAACCCTGACGGTTACCCTTTAGCCACTACCCGCTGACGATGACAGTCGGCCGGTTCCAGTTTTTGCCCCTGTGAAGAGATAACCTCCAGGCGTGGCAGCGGCTTTCCTTCCGCATTATCCAGCAGCACGGAGTGGGTTTCGCCCTTCTCAAACAGGTAACGCTCGCCCCACTGGCGCATCGCGACCACAACCGGAAACAGCGAACGGCCTCTTTCGGTCAGGACATATTCGCTGTAGGCGCTGCCGTCGGAGGCAGGCGCAATCTCAAACACCCCTATCTCCACCAGCTGCTTCAGGCGTGACGCCAGGATATTTTTCGCCAGCCCCAAATTCCGCTGGAAGTCACTGAATCTGCGGACGTCATCAAAGGCTTCACGCACGATCATCATGCACCAGCGCTCACCTATCGACTCCAGGGTTCTGGCGACCGGACACTCGCTGGTTCTCAGGGATTCCTGCTTAGCCATGCTCTTCTCTCACGCTGCCTGTCTCATGATGGCAGTTTAGCCACTCCGAAAAGAAGTTGCAAAAAAAAACCAGCCCGGTTAAAGATATCGCCAATCCAGTTTCAAATAAAAACCAGAAAGGAAAGCAACATGACCTGTACGATTGGCAAGATGCGTGATCCTGAAGCCGATTCGCCCCCAGCCGCGATCCCGGTGCTCTCGTCCCGGATGATCTTTTTTTTCTCACTCACCTCTGCGCTGGCGGTCGCCAATGTTTACTCGGCACAGCCTCTGCTGGAGTCGATCGCCGCCAGCCTGCAGGTTTCCACCGGCACCATTGGCACAGTGGTAACGGCTACGCAGAGCGGCTACGCCCTCGGGCTGGTCTTTCTGGTGCCGCTGGGCGACTGCGTGAACCGCAAAAAACTGGTGATTACCCAGTTGCTGCTTTCCGTGCTGGCGTTAATCACTGCTGCGGTTGCGCCAGACCTGATGACGCTGCTCTGCGCAATGCTGTTGGTGGGATTAATGGCGGTGGTCACGCAGCTAATGGTGGCGTGGGCCGCCATGCTGGCATCGCCAGAACAGCGCGGACAGGTGGTGGGTAGCGTGACCAGTGGCATCGTGATCGGCATCCTGCTGGCGCGGTTTGTTTCCGGGATGATTGCTGACCTGGCGGGCTGGCGGGCGGTCTATCTGACGGCTGCCTGCCTGTTACTCCTGATCTCGCTCATCCTGGCGAAAGTGCTGCCCGCCACAGCAGGTCAGACGCGGCGCACATCTTATCCTCACCTCTTACTGTCCGTTTTCCGTCTCTTCCTCACGGAACCGCAGCTGCGCAGACGAGGGATCCTGGCGCTGCTGATTTTTGCAGCCTTCAGTATGCTCTGGTCTTCGATGGTACTGCCACTTACCGCCCTGTCACTGTCACACACCCAGACCGGGATGTTCGGCCTGGCCGGAATTGCCGGTGCGCTGGCGGCCTCCAGAGCAGGCGCATGGGCTGACCTGGGCCTGGGGCAGCGTGCCACTGGCTTAGCCCTGGCGTTGCTGACCTTCTCCTGGCTGCCGATAGCCGCGCTTCACACCTCGTTACTGTTGCTGATTTTCGGGGTGATCCTGCTCGATTTCGCCGTCCAGACGGTACATGTGATTAATCAGAGCCTGATCGTGGCCGCCCGACCCGAGGCGGCAAGTCGTCTGGTGGGTGCCTATATGTGCTTTTACTCGCTGGGCAGTGCGCTGGGGGCCATCGCCGCCACTCAGCTTTATACACACTGGGGATGGCAGGCTGTCTGCTATGCCGGTGCAGCGGTCAGTGCCTCTGCCTTTCTCTGCTGGTCCGGAGTACGTCAATCATGAAATTAACGCATCTGCTGCTCGCCGTCATGATCACCGCCATCTGGGGGGTTAACTTTTCCGTTATCAAACTCGGCCTGCAGGCGGTCGACCCGTTTATCCTGGCAGGCATCCGTTTTACGCTCTGCGCCCTGCCAGCGCTGTTCTTTATTAAGAAACCGGACGTGCCGTGGCGCTACCTGATCAGCTATGGCCTGGTCTTCGGGATTGGCCTGTGGGGTCTGGTGAATCTGGGAATTAAAACCGGACTGTCGGCAGGCATCGCCTCACTGCTGCTGCAGTTCAGCGCCTTCTTCACGCTGCTGCTCGGTGGCTGGGTATTTAAAGAGCGTCTTAACCGCTATCAGATCGCCGGGTGTGCGCTGGCCTGCGCCGGTCTGCTGAGCATTTTTTTCATTACCGATGGCTCGGTGACGTTTTCCGGCATGCTGCTGGTGCTGGCAGGCGCGGTCGCATGGAGTATTGCCAATATCATCAATAAAAAAGCGGGCACCCGGCAGGTTTTTGCTTTTCTGGTCTGGTCGAGCGCCTTTGCACCCATTCCACTCTTCCTGCTGGACGGGCTGGTCAATGGCGGCGCGGGCTATCACGCACTCTTCACCCAACTGGATGTGAAGGCGGTGTTGTCGATACTGTTTCAGGTCTATCCCAATACCCTGCTGGGCTACTGGGTGTGGAACTGGCTGCTGAAACACTATCCGGTTTCAACGGTCGCGCCACTGTCGCTGCTGGTACCGGTGTTCGGCATCCTGGGTTCAGTGGCGATATTTGGCGAAACGGTTTCACCTCAGAAAATCGCCGCGCTGCTGCTGATCGTCGCCGGACTGGCCGTCGGGCTCTATGGCCAGCGGGTTGTGCGCTATTTCGGCGTACAAACCGGCTGACGGCGCCGTGGGGTGGCTATGCACCGTGCCGCTGGCAGAACGCTTCGATGTCACCGTGCTGAAAATCGGGCAGATTCGCCAGCAGTTTCTCCAGCGGCCAGTTCCACCAGGCAATGCGCTGGAGACGGGCGGCGATAGCCGGTGTAAAGCGCACCCGCAGTGGCCTGGCCGGAACACCGCCCACGACGCTGTAGGGCGCGACGTTTTTCGTCACGACTGCACCCGCAGCCAGCACCGCACCATCACCAATGGTGACGCCAGGCAGCACAATTACGCCGTGACCTATCCACACATCGTGACCGATTATCACCCGATCGGCGCGACGGGCGGAAAAGAAGCCCTGATCGCGTCGGGCGTCGGGGTGGTAATACTCCGGGCAGTAGGTAAAGCGATGCTGGGAGGCGCGGTCCATAGGATGATTCGGCGCGCCAATGCGCACCTGATTAGCAATGGCGCAGAAGCGCCCCACCTGGGTATCGGCCAGGCAGCAGTGTTCGCCGACATAGGAGAAGTCACCCAGCACGCTATACTCCAGCGTGCTGTGCGCCAGGATCTCACACTGCTGACCCACAGTGGTTTCGCGCATCTTCACACTCTCATCAATCCATGTGTGCGCTAATCGGGCGGGCATAACGGCGGCAATGGACATAAAACTCCCGGTCTGGATAAGCAGCGCCCCGGCGGCGTGCTTTGCCGCACCACCTTACCCACATCCGATGACAGAGAATTGACAAAGAAAAAAGGCGGAGTGGTTAGCTCCGCCTTGTTTCAAGTTCCGGTTAACCTGCGTGACCGGTCAGTTGCATAAGGGCAACGATGATCTGCAAGATGACCCGGATAAGATCCAGAATCAGCTTAGTCAGTTCCATCACTTTCCTTCTCCTTTTACAGGAGCGCGCTGTTCGGCAACCAGGGCTTTGACTCTACCCGCCGGGCGCCTAAGCACATCTTTGTGGAGAGAGCTGAGCGGCACTCATGGTTAAAGCCACAGGCCAGCACCACCTGATGCCTGCCGGGATTTTAAAACCGTGCCCCTGGGAGCGGCCAGTCGACAATGAGGCGATGCTCAACACTCAACACCTGTATAAACATACAGCATTTTGGCGAAACTTGAAATCCTTAGCCGCACATTTTACAATCTTGTTTGTGGAGAGTGCTGAGCACCTCGTTCGCAGCGCGGTTACCAGCCGGGTAGCGAACAAAAAATAAAGGATTTGGCGAAATGCCAAATCCTTTTTTTATGCCTGCTTTCTGCTTAAAAAAACAGCGCAATGCTTACTTCGCGGCGCTGATTCGCCACACGGTATTACCCGCATCGTCAGCAATCAGGACACCGCCCTGTTTGTCGCTGGCCAGACCGACCGGTAATCCACGCACCTGCTTTTCGTCGTCCGTCAGGAAGCCCGAGACCACCGTCTGCGGCTGACCCACCGGCTTGCCGTTTTCAAATTTCACCCACACCACTTTGTAGCCATTCAGCGGCGTACGGTTCCAGCTGCCATGCTCACTGATAAACGCACCGCCCTGGTATTGCGGCATGTTATCTGCGCCGTAGAACAGCAGCCCCAGCGGAGCGACATGCGAACTCAGGGCATAATCAGGCTTAATCGCTTTCTCAACCAGATCGGGACGCTGCGGTTCGGCACGGGTATCCACATGCTGACCAAAGTAGCTGTAGGGCCAGCCATAGAAGCCTTTGTCCTGCACTGAGGTCATGTAGTCAGGCACCAGATCGGAGCCGATTTCATCACGCTCGTTGACGATGGCCCACAGTTTTCCGCTCTGCGGTTCCCACTGTAAGCCGGTCGGATTGCGCAATCCGCTGGCGTAGATCCGGCTGGCACCGCTGGCCGCGTCCACTTCCAGCACCGCGGCGCGGCGATACTCTGCGCCAATGCCGTTCTCGGTGACGTTACTGTTGGAGCCGACACCCACATAGAGCTTGCTGCCATCGGGGCTGGCCAACAGCGCTTTGGTCCAGTGGTGGTTAATCGGCCCACCCGGCAGTTCCGTCACCTCTTCAGGCGCGGTGCGGATCTCCGTCTCCCCTTCGCGATAGGGGAACTTCACCAGGCTGTCAGCATTCGCGACGTAAAGCGTATTGCCAATCAGCTGCATACCAAACGGCGAGTGCAGATTCTCAATAAAGCGGTGCTGCTCCCATTTGCCATTGACGTTGCGCAGCAGCGTAATCCGGTTGCCGCCAGCGCCGCCCTTACCTGACGCTTTCTGCACAATGCCCATAATCAGCTGTTTAGGCCGGGTGGTGGGTTTGGCCGGGCCGTTGGATTCCGCCACCAGCACATCGTTATTCGGCAGCACATAAACCTGACGCGGATGCTGCAGATTGTCAGCGATCTTTTCGATTTTCAGCCCGTCAGCCACTTTTGGCATTTCGCCCGCTTTCCACGGCGTGCCTTCCGGCACCTGCATCGGCGGCATAAAGAAGTTCTGTGCCTGCGGCAGTTCGGGATTCGGTCCGATCTGCTTTTGCGGATCGACCAGCGCACCATCATCACAGCCTGCCAGCAGTGCTGTCAGGGTAAGCGCGAGCAACGTTTTATGCGGTATCTTCATGGTGGCTCCTCCTTAAGCGCTACGCTGACGTAACGCAAGTTGCACATTCGCCAGCAGCAGCAGCGCTACCACCAGCGTCGAAAGCGTCACGCCCAGCGGGATGACAGCGGCGGCATCACGGCTGTGAATAAACGCATTGACGATAGCGATCACAATCGCCACCAGCCAGAGCCAGAAATGACTCTTTTCCGCACTGTCACTGCCGCGGAACAGATAAACCAGCGCGATGAGTCGCGGCACAATCGCCAGTATCAGTCCCAGCGCAATCAGCCAGCCTGCGGCATCCGTCCAGAACAGCACAAAGGTCTGGCTATAGAGAATATCGAACAGCCAGGCCGCAACAAAAAAGCCCAGCGGCACCGGCTCCAGCAGAGCGTACAGCGTCACGGCAAAGGCCGATCTTCCCAGGGTATTGCGCATGTTTCTCTCCATTTTTAACGTGAATGCGGACCGCGTCAGACGTCGCGCTGCTCAGAGCAACTGACTCCGCGCCTGTAAAAGATTAGTAAATCTGAAGAGAAACAGAGGGTTTATTCGGGAGGAATTGCAAATCAGGCGGATGACGTCCCTGTCATCGCCGGTCAGTCAGGGTTTATCAGCGGGTAAAGTGACCCAGTATCCTGGCTGATAAGGCAGCGGCAGGAACTTCTCGTGGAACGTGCGGAAGGTGGCGTCCGGATCCAGATCGGCAAACAGATCGGGATGCAGCCATTTCGCCAGCGCCTGGATAGCCACAAACTGGTAAGGGCTGTCGTAGAACTGATGCCAGATGGCGTGGACATTGCCGTTGTGCGCCACCGGCAAGGTTTTAAAGGCATCGCGCATCATCAGCCCCTTAAGACGCGCGGTAGCCTCGGTGACATTGGCACCCGGACCGACGCCGACCCATTTGCCCACGGTATTGTAATTCTTCCAGTTAGCGCCGGTCACCACCACCACATCCGGCTGGCTGGCGATAATCTGTTCCGGGTTAACGGTGCCGAAGGTGCCAGGGATCAGATCTTTAGCGATGTTACGACCGCCCGCAATCTCAACCATCTGACCAAAGTTTTCATTGCCAAACGACATGCAGCACTCGTCGCTGTAGCCGCCTGCACGGTCAATCATCACTTTCGGGCGGTAGCCGGTGAAGTTCTTCAGACGCGAGGTGACAAGGTCAATCTGCTGCTGGCGGAAGGTGATAATTTCCTGGGCACGCGCCGGTTTGTTCACCAGTTCGCCCATGATGCGGATACTTTTCTCCGCATTCACCATCGGCGCTTCGCGGAAATCGATAAACACCACCGGCACGCCTACTGCCTGCAGTTTTTCAATCAGCTTGCCTTCATCGGTGGCGGCTTTGGATTCCAGATTCATCAGCACCAGATCGGGCTTCAGGGTTAACGCCTGCTCGACGTTGAAAGTGCCATCTTTCGCCCCGCCAAAGGTCGGTAATTTTTTAATTTCCGGATAGCGTTTTTCGTAAGCCTGATAGCCGTCCCAGTCCGCTTTCGGGAAGTCATCACGCCAGCCAATCACCCGTTTAAACGGGGCATCAGTATCAAATGCCGCCAGCAGATACATCTGACGGCCCTCACCCAGAATAATGCGTTTTGCCTCCTGCGGCACCTCGACCTGACGGCCTGCGACATCGGTAATCAATTTGGCCGAAGCCGTCCCTGCCAGCGTGAGCAGCCCCAGCGCTAAAAACCATTTTTTCATTGTAAAAACCCGCACAAATGATAATGAGAATTATTAATGTAAAGCGGCGTTACTATCACCTAAAACAGCGGTCAGGGGAAGTCATCCGGTTAAATGTTTTTTGCTGCAGGGTTAACTGGCGGAGTTGCACTCAAAGTGATCCCTTGAGAGGAAAAAGCGCAGCGTGTCGCTGCTCACAAAACGGTCAGCTTTCGTGAATATGTTCACAACACCCTGGGCAGTTGCACACATATTAGCCATTAATCGTATCGTTTTGGCTAATGCGTTAATGAATTGTGAAGGCTAGATTGAAAATGAAACAGCGTTTTAATAATTCATCAGGACAGACTGCCACAGGAGCTTAACCGTGAAGATCAGCGCCATTGATGTCACCCTTTTTACCTATCCCACCCAGCGCTGCGCCGACAGCGCCGGACACTCCCACCCTGGCCCGGAAAATGATGCGCAGATGGCGCTACTGACCCTGACCAGCGAGGAAGGCGACTGTGGTTACGCCTTTGCGCCGCCGGAAGTGGTGCGATCCCATGTGGTTAATGCCTTTTTCCGCAAAGTGCTGATCGGTCAGAACGCCTTTGACCGGGAGCGTCTCTGGCAGGATCTGGTGCACTGGCAGCGCGGCAGCGCCCATCAGCTCACCGAGCGGGCGCTCTCCGCTGTGGAGCAGGCATTGTGGGATCTGATTGGACGGAAGCTGAAACAGCCTGTCCACAAACTGCTGGGCGGCTATCGCGAGAAGATCCCGGCTTACGGCAGCACCATGTGTGGTGACGAGCTGAGCGGTGGATTATCAACACCGGATGAGTATGCGCAGTTCGCGGAAAAGCTGGTGGCGCGCGGATATCAGGCGATCAAGCTACACACCTGGATGCCGCCGGTCTCCTTCGCACCCAGCCCGGCGATGGATATCAAAGCCTGCGCGGCGGTGCGTGAAGCGGTGGGACCCGATATCGCGCTGATGCTGGATGGCTACCACTGGTACAGCCGCAGTGACGCGCTGACCATCGGCAAGGCGCTGGAAAAGCTTAATTTCGCCTGGTTCGAGGAGCCGATGGAGGAAGAGAGCATGGCCTCTTACGCCTGGCTGGCCGAAAACCTCTCTATCGACGTGCTTGGTCCGGAGAGCCTGGGCGGTAAACATCACAGCCGCGCCGACTGGGTGCGTGCCGGAGCCTGCGACATTCTGCGAGCCGGTGCCAACGGCGTAGGCGGCATCTCGCCCACCCTGAAAGTGGCGAATCTGGCTGAAGCCTTTGGCATGGATTGCGAAGTGCACGGTAACGGTGCGGCCAGCCTGGCGGTGGTCGGGGCGATCCGTAACTGCCGCTGGTATGAGCGCGGCCTGCTGCATCCCTTCCTGAATTATGAAACACCGCCCGCCTACCTCAACAGCCTGATCGATCCGATGGACGATCAGGGATTTGTCACCCTGCCGACCCGCAGCGGGCTGGGTGAGGATATTAACTTCAGCTGGATTGAGACGCACACGCTGAACCGCTGGTAAATCGCACTACCGAAGTACGGCAAACAATAATAACCCCGTCGCCCGCCTGCTGCCTGCCATCCCGGTGGCCAGCAGCAGGCAGAGTCGTAAACGGGAAAACCTCTGACCTGCTGGACTTTACCTATGACCCTGACACAACGATGTGGCGCGTGGCTGATCACGCTGCTGGTGCTGACGGGCAGCGCGTCAATCCAGGCAAAGACCCCGGATGACCAGCTGATCGTCGGCATGAATATGAATAACCTGCTCACCCTGGATCCGGCCGCTATGACCGGCAACGAAGTGGTCGGCATTGTCGTGAATCTCTATGACGGACTGGTCGAGCTGAACCCGCAGCAACTCACCGAGGTGCGCCCGGCGCTGGCGGAACGCTGGTCAGTCAGTCCGGATAACCGCACTCTGACTTTTCACCTGCGCGACAACGTCAGGTTTCACTCCGGCAATCCGCTGACCAGCGCCGATGCAGTCTGGTCGATGCGGCGGGTGCTGCATCTGAACCTGGCGCAGGCGTCGGTGTGGAAATCGTACGGTTTCAGCCGTGACAACGTTGACCAGATGATTACCGCACCCGACGACCGCACGCTGGTGATCACCCTGCCCAGACCTAACGATCCGCAACTGGTGATCTACTCGCTGGCGGCGCTGGGCAGCATGGTGGTGCTGGACAGCAAAACAGTGCAGCAGCATGAGGTGGATGGCGACTGGGGCAACCGCTGGCTCACTACCCATGAAGCGGGCTCCGGCCCGTTCCGGCTGGATGTATGGCAGGCAAAAGATGTGCTGCGCATGAGTCGTGCGGCTGATTACTGGCGCGGCGAGGCGAAGATGTCGCGGGTGGTGTTCCGCCATCTACAGGAGTCGCAGACCCTGCGGCTGATGATGGAGAAAGGCGATCTGGATATCGCCAGTAACATGGCGATCCCCGACGTGCGCGCCCTGCGGCACGACCCCGACCTCACCATTGATGCGGTAAGAAAAGGAACGATCTACTACCTGGCGATGAGCATGAAAGATCCGCACTTCGACAATATCAAAGTGCGGGAGGCGGTACGCTACCTGGTCGATTATCAGGGCATCAATAAAAGTCTGATGACCGGCTATGGCGAGCTGCATCAGCGCCCGATTCAGGCTGGCATGCCCGCCACGCTGCCCGATCCCGGTTACCGGCTCGATGTGCCGCGCGCCCGCGCACTGCTGGCTGAAGCGGGTTATCCGGACGGCTTCGACACCACGCTGCGGGTGCTGGCCGATCAGCCCTTTCTGAACATCGCCATCGCCGTGCAGTCGACGCTGCTCCAGGGCGGGATCCGCGCAAAAATCATCACCGGCACCGGTAACCAGATCTATGGCGCGATGCGCGACCGCCAGTTCAGTCTGCTGGTCGGACGCGGCGGCAGCGGCGTGGAGCCGCATCCCCACTCCAGCCTGCGCGCGCTGGTCTATAACCCGAATAATGCTGACAGCGCCCGGCTGACCAACTTCCAGGGCTGGCGCACCGGTTTCTATGACGCGCAGCTCAACAGCATGATCGATCAGGCGCTGGTGGAGCGCGACAAAACCCGCCAGCAGCAGGCCTATTACGCCATCCAGCAGCGCTATGACCAGCTGGTACCTGCACTGATGCCGATTTCACAAATGCTCGACTCCGTGGTGGTCAGCAACCGGGTGCAGGCTTATCAGCCGCATCCCTCAGCGACCACCTTCCTCCGCGATGTCTGGAAAACCCCTGAAGCCAAAGCGGGAGGCACCCTATGATCCTTACCCTGACCCGAACTCAGTGCCGCCGCATCAGCCATCGCGCGGTGCAGGTAGTGATTACCCTGTTCGGCCTGCTGCTGCTGACCTTTTTTATTGGCCGGGTAATGCCGCTGGATCCGGTGCTGGCGATTGTCGGCCCCGACGCCGATCAGGCCACCTATCAGCAGGTTTATCACCAGCTCGGCTTTGATAAACCGCTGTGGGTGCAGTTTGGCATCTACCTTAACGCGCTGCTGCATGGCGATCTCGGCCATGCGCTGCTCACCGGTCAGCCGGTGGTGCATGACATTGTGCGCGTCTTTCCGGCAACCGTAGAGCTGGCCACGCTGGCGATTGTGATTGGCGCAGGACTGGGCGTGCCGCTGGGTGTGCTGGCGGCGGCGCGTCGCAACAGCGTCATCGACTATGTGGTGCGGATGCTCAGCCTGGCCGGTTACTCCACCCCAATCTTCTGGGTCGGCATGATTGGCCTGCTGCTGTTCTATGCCCATCTCGGCTGGGTCGGCGGCGCAGGTCGGGTGGACTTCAGCCTGGATGGCATCGTGCCACGTCGCACCGGCTTTATGCTGATTGACGCCCTGCTGGCGGGCAACAGCCAGGTATTCTGGAATGCGCTGAATCATCTGGTGCTGCCCGCCTCGCTGCTTGGCTTTCACTCCATGGCCTATATCAGCCGCATGACGCGCAGCTTTATGCTCGCGCAGCTGTCGCAGGAGTTCATTCTGACCGCGCGGGTCAAAGGCCTGACTGAATGGCAGGTGATCTGGCAGCACGCCTTCCGCAATATCCTGGTGCAGCTGCTGACCGTGGTGGCGCTGGCCTATGGCTCGCTGCTGGAGGGCGCGGTGCTGATTGAAACCGTCTTCTCCTGGCCCGGCTTTGGCTCCTACCTCACCGGCAGCCTGATGCTGGGCGATATGAATGCGGTGATGGGCTGTGTGCTGGTGGTGGGCCTGATTTTTGTGCTGCTTAACCTGATCTCCGACCTGCTCTATCAGGTGTTCGATCCGAGGACCAAAGTATGACGATCTCTTTTGACGCTGCGTCTGTGAGTCATTCCCGTGAGCGGCTGGTGCGCTGTCAGCGTTTTGCTGCCCGCTGCGGCTATTTCCTCTGGCGCATGGCCTGTAATCCCCTGACCGCGATTGGTGGTGGCATTGTGCTGGTGCTCTGCATCGTGGCGCTGTTCGCGCCCTGGATCGCGCCGTATCACCCGCTGGTTCAGGATCTGAACAATGCGCTGACGCCTCCCGGCGCGGCCCACTGGTTCGGCACCGACGAGTTTGGCCGGGATATCTTCAGTCGTCTGGTGTGGGGCGCACGCATCACGCTCTACATCGTGCTGCTGGTATCGGTCACCGTCGGGCCGCTGGGCCTGCTACTGGGCGTCACCGCCGGTTATTTTGGCGGCAAAGTCGACGGCGTGCTGATGCGCGTCACCGATATCTTTATCTCCTTCCCGAGCCTGGTACTGGCGCTGGCCTTTGTTGCCGCGCTGGGGCCGGGTCTGGAGCATGTGGTGATCGCCATTACGCTCACCGCCTGGCCACCCATTGCCCGTCTGGCCCGCGCTGAAACGCTGTCGCTGCGTCAGGCGGACTTTATCTCGGCGGTGCGCTTACAGGGCGCGTCGCCGCTGCGGGTGCTCTGGAAGCACATTATTCCGCTCTGCCTGCCGTCGGTGATTATCCGCATCACCATGAACATGGCGGGCATTATTCTCACCGCCGCCGGGCTGGGGTTTCTCGGGCTGGGCGCGCAGCCGCCGGATCCGGAATGGGGCGCGATGATCGCCAGTGGCCGCACCTACATGCTGGAGTGCTGGTGGGTGGTGACCGTTCCCGGTCTGGCGATCCTGATTAACAGCCTGGCATTTAACTTTTTAGGAGATGGCCTACGTGACCTGCTCGATCCCCGCAGTGAGTAACGCCTCGCCGTTGCTCGACGTGCGCGATTTGCACGTGAACTTTGTTAACGGACGCCAGATAACCCCGGCGGTGCGTGGCGTCTCCTTTCAGCTCGGTCAGGAGAAGCTGGCGATTGTCGGTGAGTCCGGCTCCGGTAAATCGACCGTGGGTCGCGCCCTGCTGCAGCTGCATCCGGCTAAGGCGCGCATTGAGGCGAGCCGGATGCAGTTTGGCGATATCGACCTGTTGCACGCCAGCCCGGCAGAGATGCGCGCTATTCGTGGCAAACGCATCTCGATGATTATGCAGGACCCGAAATATTCGCTGAATCCGGTGATCCGGGTTGGCGAACAGATTGCCGAAGCCTGGCGCAGTCACCATCGCGGCCAGAAATCGGCGGCACGTCAGCGGGCGCTGGCGATGCTGGAGGAGGTGCAGATCCGCGATCCTGAACGGGTATATCAGCTCTATCCCCATGAGATTTCCGGAGGTCAGGGGCAGCGCGTGATGATTGCCATGATGCTGATCACCGAGCCGGAACTGGTGATTGCCGATGAGCCCACGTCTGCGCTGGATGTCTCGGTTCGCCTGCAGGTGCTGGCGCTGCTGGATGATCTGGTGAAAGCGCGCGGTCTGGGACTGATTTTTATCAGTCACGATATCAATCTGGTGCGCAGCTTCTGCGATCGGGTGCTGGTGATGTATGCCGGGCGCGTGGTGGAGTCGCTGGCCGCCAGCGAACTTGACCGCGCGCAGCATCCCTACACCCAGGGACTGCTGGCAGCACTGCCCGACCTTGATCGGCGGCGCACGCGTCTGCCTGTGTTACAACGTCACGCCAGCTGGCTAACTGACTAAGGAGTTACGATGATTGAGGTGAAAAATCTCAACCTGGGTTTTGGTGAAGAGGGTCGCCGTAATCAGGTGCTGTTCGACGTCAGCCTGCAGGTTAAACAGGGTGAAATCTTCGGGCTGGTCGGTGAGTCGGGCTCGGGCAAAACCACGGTGCTGAAGTGTCTGGCGGGCCTGTTTAATCACTGGCAGGGAGAACTGACCATTGATGGCCAGCCGCTGGCGCATCGCATCGATCGGGCGCGCTGCCGTCAGGTGCAGATGGTGTTTCAGGACCCTTATGGCTCGCTGCATCCGCGCCACACGCTGGGCGATATCCTTGAAGAGCCATTACAGATTCAGGGTATCGGGCAGCGCCAGCAGCGCGTCGTGGCGATGCTGGATAAGGTCGGGCTGAATCGTGCCTGGCAGACGCGTTATCCGCACCAGCTTTCCGGTGGTCAGCGTCAGCGCGTGGCGATTGCCCGGGCGCTGATTTTAGAGCCGCGCGTGCTGCTGCTGGATGAGCCGACCTCCGCGCTGGATGTTTCGGTGCAGGCGGAGATCCTCAATCTGCTCAGCGATCTGCAGCAGCAGGAGAACCTGACCTATCTGATGGTGACGCACGATCTCGGCGTGGTGGCGCACCTCTGCCATCGCGTAGCGGTTATGCAACAGGGCAAGGTGCTGGAGACGCTGGATGTGCCGACGCTGGTGGCCGACCGGGCCGCGATGCCCTACACCCGGATGCTGGTAGAGGCGAGTCGTCATTACAATCCGGCGCTGGCGCAGCAGAGCTGACGTTCAGCTGATGTCGGGAAAGAGAGAATAAAAAAAGGCCGGTCAGACCGGCCTTATGACCCCGGATGCGTTAGTGGGTCAGCTGACGCACAAAAGCGACGATTTCCTGATTTTTGCCATGCTCAAACAGACACTGCTGGAAGCGTGGGCCACTAACGGCAGTACGCACCAGTTCAGGGTCGATGGCGCGCAGAGTGTCGAGGTAGTTCTCTTTGATCACGGCAGCTTTGACCTGATTCAGCAGACCGGCATTACGCACCTGCGGCTCTTTACGCTCTGGCGGATAGCCATTGCCCTTCTCGCCGGTGAAGGCTTTTTCAAAGATAAAGCGCAGGTTAAGTTCAGCGCCCCAGCCAAAGCCTTTGGCGAACGGCAGAGATAAGGCATTACCGTTGTTAATCTGCGCAAACAGGTAGGCATCCGCCGGATCGATACAGTAGCCGCAGACGACGCCCGGGTGAATGTTAAGCGCCATCAGCGCGCCCTGCCCGGTGCCGCAGCCCGCGACCACGAAATCCACGGCCTGGCTGTTGAGCAACACGCTGGCCTGAATGCCGAGGTGAATATAGGTCAGATGGTGATCCTGCTCATCGCTCATACCGACGTTGAAGACCTGATGGCCCAGTGGCTGTGCGACGCCTTCCAGTTCTTTCAGCACGGTAACGTTTTTAGCGGCCTGGCTGTTTTCCATCATTAACGCGATTTTCATGATCTACCCTTATAAATTAATTGAAACACCGTTTCATTTTAGTGAAAAACCACTAAAGTGCATAAACTAATTCACCCGAGTGCTGTGAGATCCATCACAAAACGGTCACCGCAGCAGGGGCAACCGCAGGAGGATTGCGATGTTTATCTACCATAAAGAGCGACCACTGGAAGATCTGGGCAATGGCGTGACCCGCCGCGTGCTGGCGTACGGCGGCACCATGATGGCGGTAGAAGTGATTTTTGAGAAAGAGGCTGTCGGCCCGCTGCATCACCATCCCCACGAGCAGCTGACCTATGTGCTGAGCGGACGTTTTGCCTTCACCATCAATGGTGAAACGCGTGAGGTGGGCGCAGGAGATACGCTCTACAAAGCGCCCAATGTGGTTCATGGCTGTGTCTGTCTTGAGGCGGGCACGTTACTGGATACGTTTACACCGCAGCGCGAAGATTTCCTGACCGCTAAATAATGCAGGCGGCCCGGTGGGCCGCCTGCTGACCTGACGCAGGACTGACCTGGTTTTTCCCGTCTCCGCATCCTGCTTCAGGCCCGCAGAATTTTTCTGAAATTCCTTCTCACGCTAACTTAATGATTAGCTGACATTTACGCCGCAACCGCGCTGCGCTTAGCTTCGTCCTGAAAATCAATCGGGCAGATTTCTGTACAAATTCCGGATCGTTGTATAAGTTTAATAGCAATCGCCGAACATTTTTTAACCCGAAACAGGACAATATTATGCCAATGCAAAACACCCTCACGTTGCCGGTGAATCACAGTGGCCCGATCAAAAATGAGTTTAGTTCATCCTTTGCCGTGTCTGAACAGGACAAACTCAACTTTCTGATCGAAGAGTTACTGGAAGCGGGCAAGGAAAAAAGCTGTATGGAACTGCTGCGCCACCTGGCATCCGCAGACAGTGCAGAAGAAGAGGCATGCTGCCGCGAACTGCTGACGTTGCTGATGGCACAAAAATGAAGTCAGTTGCCAGCTGTTCAGCGCCGATTCATCCCTTTCTGAAAGCGTATATGATATTGCACTCAACGCCTGACCGCACTTCCCCGTTCAGGCGTGTCAACATGCCCAGCGAAAGCCGCGGTTTTTTCTGAATGCAGTAACGCCCGCAGCAGCAGAGACTGTTACGCGCGGTAAATCCGGGTTTTACTCACCAGCAACTTTTTGCCTCTCATTGCTTATCTCTCCCCTGTTTTGTTAGCCTGAATCCCGCTTCGGCGAGACCTGCTTTACTTTCCCTTCGCGTAATGCGCGCGGTTCACTATCAGGCTGACACAGGAGTGATATGACCATGACTTTTGCCCCCGCCACGCTGCATCTGCTGTGTGGAAAAATTGCCTCCGGGAAATCGACGCTGGCGGCGGAGCTGAGCGCCGCCCCCGGTTGCGTGGTGATCAGCGAGGATCAGTGGCTCGCCGCGCTCTATAAGGAGGAGATGCAGTCGGTGGCCGATTACGTGCGCCTTGCAGCAAAACTCAGAAAGGCGATGACGCCTCATCTGGTCGCGCTGCTTAACGCAGGGGTGTCGGTGGTGCTCGATTTTCCTGCCAACACCCGGACGAATCGCGACTGGATGATGTCGGTGATTAAGGCATCCTCTGCCGACCATCGCCTGCATTATCTGGACGTACCGGATGCGCTGTGTAAATCGCGCCTGCACGCCCGAAATCAGGGCGGCGAACACGCCTTTGCCGCAACGGACGAGCAGTTCGCGCTGATTACCCGCTATTTCGAAGCGCCGCAGGAGGAAGAAGGCTTTAACCTGGTGCGCCACGGTTAATGCCTTCTGGCGCGGGATCTTAAGAAAGGTCGAGTGCCGCGAGCACGTCAGCAATCTGCTGGCAGTGCGCATCGGAGAGCGGCTGCAGCGGGCGCGGCAGGCAGTCGCGTTCGGTCAGTCCCAGCAGCCCCGCCGCGGCGCTGATCACCCGGAAACTGCCGCCATGCTGGCGGAACAGCGCCCATAAAGGCTGCAGGCGATCGGACTGCGCCCTGACGCTCTGATGGTCGCCTGCGGCCGCCGCTTCGGTCATCGCTTTTGCAACGCGCGGAAACAGTCCGCCGCACACCGAATACCAGCCATCACAGCCCGCAATCAGCCCGTTGGCGGCAGAAGCATCGCCGCTGACGCCAATCGACACGGAATCTGGCAGCGTGCCGCGCAGCTGAGCGAGGCGATCGTTAGCCGCAGATTGCTCCGCCGGTACCCCAGGAATTTTCACTGACCCGACACCGGAAAGTGCGGCGATCCGGCTCAGCAGCGCATCGGAAAACGTAAAATGGGTGGTGCCGGGATTGTCATAGATACAGACTGGCACCGAGGCGTGTCGCGTTACGGTCTCGAAAAGCGTGAACACCTCATCTTCATTCAACGTCTGATAACCCAGCGGCGGCAGCAATAACGCGGCCGCGCCCGCCTGTTGCGCGTCCTCCGCCAGCGCCAGCACCTCGTCAGTGCCCACCGCACCAATGCAGATCATCACCGGAATCGACTCTGCATGTTCCACCGCCAGTTCTGCGATACGCCTGCGCCGCGCGCGGCTGAGATAGGCGTAGCTGCCGGTGGACCCCAGCACGCCAAGGGAATCGACTTTTGCATCAGTCAGCCTGCGCAGCAGCCGCAAAAAAGCCGCCTCATCGGGCTTGCCTGCCGCAAAGGGAGTAAGGGGGAACGCACTGAGTCCGCTGAACATATCATCTGCTCCATTACAAGATTGCACCGGCTGGAGGTCGCCCCTGCAGCCATATTTCGTTACCGGCCGAAGCATCAACCCGCCCCGCCCGCTATTTTTGCGCTATCACCCAAAGGAGGATAGCGATGATTGCCGTACTATTTGAAGCCGAAGCCCGACCCGAACACCAGATGCGTTACCTGCAACTGGCTGCCGACCTTAAACCGCTGCTGATGCAAAACAGCGGGTTTATCTCTCTTGAGCGCTTTCAAAGCCTGACCGATGAGAAAAAAATTCTCTCGCTCTCCTGGTGGCGCGATGAAGAATCGGTGCTGGCCTGGAAGCGCAACCTCTGTCACCAGGCCGCACAGCGTGAAGGCCGCGAGACCCTTTTTGCCGGTTACCGTCTTCGCATCGTCACGCTGATCAGAGAATATGCCTCACAACAGGGAGTAAATTAACATGTTCGATATTCATGTCATCCTGCAAAATAGTCCAGGCACACTTTCCCGGCTCACCACGCTGCTGGGCCGTCATGGGATTGGCCTGGAAGGCGGCGGCCTGTTCTCCTTTGGTGAACAGAGCCACGCTCATTTTCTGGTTGAGGAAGGCGAACGGGCGCGGGCCGTGCTTGAAGCAGAAGGTATCGCCGTCGAGGCAGTTAACGTCCCGCTTATTCGCAGGTTACCGCAACAGCGTCCCGGCGAGCTGGGGGCGATCACTGCACGCCTTGCCGATGCCGGAATCAACATCCTGGTGCAATACAGCGATCACGCTAACCAGCTGATCCTGATTACCGATAACAATCGATCAGCCGCCGGGCTGACCACAGAATGGGCACTGTAATCTGATGGCAACTCCACAACCGCATAACGCACCTGACGATAGCGAAGCACTTGAGAATGCGATTGTGGGCGTCGCCGCCGCAATGGCCGATCCGTCACGGGTGAAGATGCTGTCCGCGCTGATGGATGGACGCGCCTGGACCGCCACCGAACTCAGTGCCGTCACCGACGTGGCGCCCTCAACCGCCAGCGCCCATCTGAACCGGTTGATCACCAGCGGCTTGATCGTCTGCGTGGCGCAGGGGCGTCACCGTTATTACCGACTGACCGGCAGTGACATCGCTACGCTGATTGAGAACATGATGGGCTTGTCCTGGCGACGGATTGCCGCGCCGGCGAGCACCACCCCAACATCGCTTCGCACCGCCCGCACCTGTTACGACCATCTGGCCGGTGATATTGCGGTGCAGATTTATGCCGTAATGGCGCAACAGGGCTGGATCACGCCGGAAGGCAGCGCTGTCACCCTGTTGGGTCTGCAGCAGTTTGCGGCGTTGCAGATTGATCTGTCGCAGCCCGGACGCCGCAGAGCCTGCTGTGGCTGTCTCGACTGGAGTGAGCGCCGGTTCCATCTCGGCGGCTACGCGGGTGCAGCGCTGCTGAGTGCCTTTGAAACGCAAGGCTGGCTAACCCGGCAGCCTGGCTACCGTGAAGTGGTTTTTACCGTAGCGGGCGTCCGACATTTACATCAGATTTTTGGCATAACCTTTCCCTGACGCCTTGCTGCCTGCGTTCTGAACCTTTTTGTTGCCGCCAGACTCTGCGCTGATGGCCTCAGACAAGCCAGATTCCCCCTATTCGCCTGCAACACGCTTATGAAATCTGTCACATTTCCGCAAACTCCTCTCAGGCTCACTAACAGGCACAAAAAAACCATCCCGCCATTTAACCTGTTGAATGCGAAACACTTTAAGTGATAACGCCTGGCAATCATGCGGCTGGCACATTAATCGATGCCCTTTTTGCACTTATTTAGCGCCGGGCGCTGATCCACTCTTCAGTGACAGGCGCGGCAAAAAGCGTCATACCTTACTGGCTGGAGCTACTGATGCAGACAACCTCACCCATGACTCACCGCGCCAGGATTGGCGCAATATTCCGTGTTACCTCAGGCAACTTTCTCGAACAGTTCGACTTCTTCCTGTTCGGTTTCTATGCCACCTATATCGCCCATACCTTTTTCCCGGCCAGCAGTGAGTTCGCCTCACTGATGATGACCTTTGCCGTGTTTGGCGCAGGGTTCCTGATGCGCCCGATTGGCGCGGTAGTGCTGGGGGCGTACATCGATAAGGTTGGCCGTCGTAAAGGGCTGATCGTCACGCTCTCCATCATGGCAGCAGGCACCTTTATGATCGTGCTGATCCCCTCTTACCAGAGTATTGGCCTGTGGGCGCCGCTGCTGGTGCTGATCGGTCGGCTGCTGCAGGGCTTCTCCGCCGGTGCAGAGCTGGGCGGCGTGTCGGTCTATCTCGCAGAGATTGCCACACCAGGCCGCAAGGGCTTCTACACCAGCTGGCAGTCAGGCAGTCAGCAGGTCGCGATTATGGTGGCGGCGGCGATGGGCTTTATCCTCAACGCGGTGCTGGAAGAGAGCGCCATTCGTGAATGGGGCTGGCGCATTCCGTTCCTGTTTGGCTGCCTGATTGTGCCGTTTATTTTCGTGCTGCGTCGCAAGCTGGAAGAGACCCAGGAGTTCAACAACCGTCGCAGCCATCCCGATGTGAAGCAGGTGTTCCGCATCCTGCTCGCCAACTGGCAGGTGGTGATTGCCGGGATGCTGATGGTAGCAATGACCACGACTGCGTTTTACCTGATTACGGTTTACGCGCCGACCTTTGGCAAGAAAGTGCTATTGCTCAGCGCCTCTGACAGCCTGCTGGTGACGTTGCTGGTGGCGGTGTCGAACTTTATCTGGCTGCCGATTGGCGGCGCGATCTCCGACCGCTTTGGCCGTAAGCCTGTGCTGGTCGCCATGACCCTGCTGGCAATAGTCACCACCTATCCGGCTCTGAGCATGCTGGCCGCCGCACCGGGCTTCTCGATGATGCTGGGCGTGCTGCTGTGGCTTTCAATGATCTATGGTCTCTACAACGGCGCGATGATCCCGGCGCTGACCGAAATCATGCCAGCGGAAGTGCGCGTGGCGGGCTTCTCGCTGGCCTATAGCCTGGCAACTGCGCTGTTTGGCGGATTTACGCCGGTGATGTCAACCGGCCTGATTGAGATGACCGGCGATAAAGCCTCGCCAGGCTACTGGATGAG
Source organism: Pantoea sp. BJFS-204 (assembly GCF_049310725.1). Lineage (NCBI taxonomy): Bacteria > Pseudomonadati > Pseudomonadota > Gammaproteobacteria > Enterobacterales > Erwiniaceae > Pantoea > Pantoea sp. BJFS-204. The sequence goes on from NZ_JBMOWE010000001.1 coordinate 1,147,790, forward strand.
TTTTGCAGCAGTCTGCGCCCTGGGGGCAACACTTTATCTCTATCGTCGTACACGCAGTGCCGTATCACCTGCCCATGAAACCGTTAGCTGAGGAATGAAGATGAAACTGAAAACGATGTCGCTGTACGCTGCTCTGCTGTTCAGCGTGGCGGGCAGCGCCACGGCGCAGGCAAAAGAGCTGACGGTGATGATCTCCGGCGGGTTTAAAGCAGCGTGGGATACGCTCTCGCCCCGCTTCGCCCAGCGTGAAGGGATCACTATCAACACCGTCGCCGGTCCGTCTATGGGCAAAACCCCGCAGGCGATTCCGGCCCGACTGGCGCGCGGTGAACCGGCCGATGTGGTGATTATGGTCGGCGATGCGCTAAGCGATCTGCAAAAACAGGGCGAGACGCTGCCGGGTTCACGGGTTGAGCTGGCGGACTCCCGCATCGGCGCGGTGATCAGACAGGGTGCCACGCCGGTTAAGATCGGCAGCGAAAGCGCGCTGCGTACTGCTCTGCTGAACGCCAGCTCCATCGCCTACTCTGACAGCGCCAGCGGTAAGTATGTCAGCAGCCAGCTGTTCAGCCGCCTGGGCATTGAAGATCAGGTTAAGGGGAAAGCGGTGAAGGTTGAGCGCATCCCGGTGGCCTCAGAGGTCGCGGCCGGTAAATACGCTATCGGCTTTCAGCAGGTCAGTGAGCTGCTGCCGGTGCCAGGCGTCACTTTTATTGGCGAACTGCCGGACAAGCTGCAATACACCACCCGCTTCGCCGGTGCCGTGGTGCGCAAGTCAGCGCAGCCGGATGAGGCGGCTAAGCTGCTGCGCTGGCTCGCCTCCTCTGAGGTACAACAGGCGGTGCACGCCAGCGGACTGCACACCGTGAAAGCGTCTAAACCGGTCAGAGACGCTGATACTGTTCAATAATCAGGTTCTCCAGTTCGCCCGCAATATGCGACAGCGACCGGCCATTTTTACGTAGCAGACCCACGGTGCGTTTCACCTGCGGATCGGTCAATGGAACCGCCATCAGCAGGGCGTGATCGTAGCCAGGCATCGACATGGCGGGGACGGCAGCAATGCCCAGCCCCGCCTCAACCATCCCCAGCATGGTGGTGACGTGGCGGGTTTCACAGATACAGGGTTTCTCCGGCATGATCGCCTGCAGCGCCTGATCCAGCAGGTTGCGATTGCCGGAGGTTTTATCCAGCCCGACCCACTCATACTGATAAAACGCCTGCCAGCTCAGACTCTTTTTGCCGGCTATCGGATGGTCACGCCGACAGGCCGCCACATAGGGATCATCCATCAGCGGCTGGAAATGCACATCCGGCTGCGAGCGGCTGGAAAAACTGATGCCAAAGTCGGCCTGACCGCCAATCACCGCGTCATAAACGTTAGCCGCACTGCTGTCGATCAGTTTGACTCGTACGCGGGGATAGCGCGCCTGAAACAGCCGGATAATGTTGGGCATAAAATAGTAGGCGGCTGACGGCACGCAGGCCACGGTAATCAGGCCAGTGCGGGCTAAGCTCACCTCACTGAGATCGGCCATAACCTCCTCAAAATCAGCCAGCAACTTATCCGAGCGCTGAGCAAACGCATGCCCCTTCAGCGTCAGCGTGACGCGGCGCGTGGTACGCTCAAACAGTTTGATCCCCAGCGAGGTTTCCAGCTTATCTATCCGGCGGCTCAGCGCCGACTGTGAGAGACAGATCGATTCTGCCGCCAGGCGAAAATTGCCAAACTCCACCAGCGCGCGAAACGCGTAGAGATCGTTTAGATCGAAATTAACCGGCATAAATCCCTCTTCCCTTAAACCGCATCATGCTTGTCATCATTTTCGTCACCTTCCGTGAGGGTAAAATCGGTAACAAATCTGCTGAGCAGTTGCTCCAGCGCCTCGCGATCGCTGTCCGGCCAGTGCCGGAAAACGCGCTGATAGACCTGCACGCGCTGCGCATCGATTTTATCGGTCATCGCCCGGCCATCTGCGGTAATGGCTGCCTCGTTAATCCTTTTGTCCTGCTGATTTTTCTGCCGCACGACCAGCCCGGTTTCCTCCAGTTTCGCCACCTGACGGCTGACCGTGCTGTAGTCACGCCCCACCCGATCGGCCAGTTCGCCTACGCCGATCGGCCCGAACCGGCTGACCTGAACCAGCAGCGGAAACAGCGCCCGATCCAGTTCAATACCCGCCGCTTTAATCATCGCCATATCGCGCTGGGGGCGGTTAAGCGCGCCTGCAATCGTCAGCAGACAATTATGCAGCGCATCGTATTTATGTGTATTTTGCACACTTTTCATTGACGCCATCCTGAGGCAGGAATAATGTGTGTACTTTACACCTAATAACTCCCAGACAGAAGGCAGACCAACCATGAAAGCAGCGATAATCGATCAGGCAGGCGCAAAACCTCACTACGGTGACAGACCGGAACCCCAGGCCGGTGAGCATCAGCAGCGGATCACCGTCAGAGCCGCAGCACTCAGCCAGCTGGCGAAAGCCCGGGCGGCGGGCAACCACTACAGCGCCGTTTCGCAATTCCCGTTTATTCCGGGCATTGACGGAACGGGCTACCTCGACAACGGCGAGGCTGTCTACTTTCTGGCTTTTGACTCCGCCTCGGGCAATATGGCCGAGCGGACGGTGGTCAGTAGAGAACACATCATCCCACTGCCTTCTGGCCTTGATCCGGTGCTGGCAGCAGCTCTCGCGAATCCGGGCATGTCCTCCTGGACAGCGCTGACCCGTCGGGCCGCACTTCGCCCCGGCGAGACCGTGCTGATCAATGGCGCGACCGGCACTTCGGGTCGCCTGGCGATCCGCATTGCCCGCGCGCTGGGTGCAGGCAAAATCATTGCCACCGGCCGTAACAGAGAAACGCTGCAGCAGTTGCACAATGAGGGTGCTGATATCACTCTGACGCTGGATGCGCTGCCCACCGAACTCCCCGCCCTGATGGCAGAGGGCGTTGATGTAGTACTGGATTATCTGTGGGGTGAGAGCGCACTGGCGATCATGACTGCGGCGGTTCGGGGTGGCGAAAAAATCGTGCGCTTTGTGCAGATTGGTTCGCTGAGCGGGCAGGAGATTTCCCTGCACAGTAAGCTGCTGCGCTCATCCGGGCTAACACTGATGGGAAGCGGGCTGGGCAGTGTGCCAGACCGTGAACTGATCGCCTCAATAGGGGAAATGCTGCAGGCCGCCGGACCGCACGGTTTTACCATTCCTTTCCGGTCGCGTCCATTAAGTGATATCGCGGAGGAATGGCAGAGCGACGACAGCCGTTGCCGGACGGTATTTACCCTTCCGTGACCGTCTGCTCCACCTCATGCAGAAATCGACCAGGATAATCGGGTTGGATAGCGTGCTGGGCGCTGTAACGCCCAAACAGCTTATAGCGGTTTAACGCGATGCGGTCGTAGGCAAAGTTACTGATCGCGTCGGGAAAGTGGCGCAGCACTGCCAGCCCGCGCCACGGGGCCGGCAGGTGCTGCATCACGCGGAACACTGCTTGTGCCCGCAGCCAGTGCTGATTACCGTCAATGTAAACAATGGTACTGATGTTCTCTTCCGGCATGCCGGCCCAGCGCAGCAACGCTTTGCCCTGCTCGCTCTGCACTGAGGCAAAACGGACCTGCCGCGCCAGATGGTGACGCAGCAGGAACTGAACCCAGCCGTTGCACAGCTTACAGACACCGTCGTAGAGCACGACGCTTTCACCGGTTTGCAGATAAGGGGGCGACGACATCCTGCAACTCCTCACTCCTCTGATGATGAACTGAAGTGTAGCGGGTTCTGGTCAGTTGCTGCTGCAGCCAGTGAATGACGGCAGCGTGATCCTGGGCGCAGGCATCAACCTCATACACCTGGCCCAGCGCCATCGGAGTGGCCTGTTGTGCCAGCTGGCGCAGTTCCGGCAGATACTCAGCCCCTGGATGGCCCGGCAGCCGCTGCGACAGCCGCGCCTGATAGCGCGCCACCGCCACCTCCGGCTCAATCTTCAGCCACAGCTCCAGCACCTCTTCGACGCCCGCCTGTTTCAGTCCCTGCTCCAGCAGCGTACGGGGCTGGAACCCAAACCAGGCGTCGATCAGCCAGATCTGACTGGCGGGAGCCTGCGCGACGATGTTCCAGATCGCCTGATAGGCCGCGCAGCCCAGTTGCCGGTTACGCTGGCGATCGACCGGCGCAAAAGCGTGCATAAACGGCTCTTTCAGGCAGTCGAGCGTCAGCACCGGCCAGCCAAAGTGTTGTGACAGCGCGTGCGTCAGGGTGCTTTTACCCGAAGCCGGAATGCCATTAACCAGCACCACGCGTTTTAACGGTGTTTTTAGCGTCATAAAATATCGATGACCTCCGCGATGCTGCTGGCCTGACGTAACCGGACCAGCGTTTCCTCATCTTCCAGCAGCGACACAATCGCGCGGATCCCCTCTTCGATATGGGCATTGCTGTCACGCGCACCAAACATGATGACTATGTCCGCTTTGTCACTGCCCTCAAACGAGATCGGCTCATTCAACAGAATCATACTGAAACAGTCGCGGATCACCCCTGCGTCCGGTCGCGCATGGGGAATGGCGATCCCCTCTTCAAACACGTAGTAAGCGCCATGGGCCAGCGTATTGGCAATGACCGCATCAGGATAAGAAGCATCGAGATAGCCGCCACTGACCAGGGGTTCGGCAGCCAGCGCGATAACCTGACGCCAGTCCGTGGCGTCGATACCAATCTGAATGGCGTTTGCCTCTTGCAATAACTGCTTAATCGTCATCAGCTCTCCTTAAATCGACTGGCGAACCACATTGCGTAATTCATCGATTTTGACAAACAGCGCATCAATTTCATTGCGATAGCGACGGCTTTTCGCAAATAAGCTTAATGCCCGGTTATATTCCAGCATTAATTGTTTTTGCGTTTCGCCATCACGCGGATTAATAGCCAGCTGCTGCTCCAGTTGCGTTATTTTCTCGCGACTTAATTCCGCCAGATGATCCTGCTGCTGCTCGCTGGGTTGTTCCACAGCCGGAGACTTTTTTAAGAATCCAAACATAGGCTCTCCTGCCCCGTAGCATGTCGGGGTGGCTCAGATTAATAGGTAATTATAAAAGGTTTGAGGCAATAAGCCGGTGATGGCGAAACGGGCGATTACCGGAATAACTGCATCTTCTCTACCAGCACACTGGTTACCGCATCATTGGCCGGCACCAGGAAATTACGCACGCTGTCATTGATCTTGCCTTTTTCAAAGGTCGATTTGCACTGCGCCACCCATTGAACATTCATTTCGGTGCCGACATTGACCTTCTCAATACCGCTGCTGACCGCCAGCCGCATATCTTCATCGCTGACGCCGGTGCCGCCGTGCAGCACCAGTGGCGTGTGGGTTGCCGCCGTGATATCTGCCAGCCGCTGATGCTGAATATGCGCTTTACCGGTGTAAAGCCCATGCACGGTGCCGATGGAGATCGCCAGCATATCGACGCCGGTCTCTTCGACAAAGCGGCGCGCATCTTCCACCGGCGTAAACGCAATCGCCTCCATCTCCACACATTTACCATCTTCCGAGCCGCCAATCGCGCCCAGCTCCGCTTCTACCGAAACATTGTGCGGACGCGCCATATCAATCACCCGGCGGGTGTTGGCAATATTCTCCTCAATTGACAGATGGGACCCGTCATACATCACGGAACTGAATCCGGCATCAATCGCTGTCTGAATTGCCGCTAAATCGGAACAGTGATCGAGATGCAGACAGGTCGGGACATTCATACTCTCTGACAGCGATTTAATGGCATCGACCAGTAATTTATGGCCGAGATATTTTGCCGTGCCGGTGGAGATCTGAATCATTAACGGACTATTGGTTTTCTCTGCCGCTTTAAAATAGGCGGGCAGCATCTCCAGGCAGTGAAGATTAAAAGAACCCACCGCTTTAAAGTCGCGCTGTTTAGCCAGCTGTAACAGATCGGCGAAGTTATAAAGTTTCATGGATTTTTTCCTCTTGAGGTTTTGTGGATTTGCCATTAACAAACCAGGCAAGCGCGGTAACAAAGGCAATAAACAGAGCAACGAACAGCCAGTTATTCTGGAAGGCGTGGCCGAGCACCAGGCCGGTACTGATGACATCTGAGTCACTGAAGGTCACACCGGTGAAGCCATAGCTCTCCAGCATCGGCACCAGGATCGCGGGCAGAATGGTGATAAAGAGGCCGTGGACGAAGCCGCCGATCATCGCGCCGCGCCGTCCGCCCATGGCATTACCAAATACCCCGGCGGTGCCACCGGCAAAGAAGTTGGTCAGCAGGCCAGGCAGAATCATCGCCAGACCAAACATCGGGAAGACGAGCATGCCGACAATTGAGCCGAGCGTGGTGGCGAGAAAGCCAACAATCACCGCGTTCGGGGCATAGGGAAACATCACCGGGCAGTCCAGCGCCGGTTTGGCATCCGGCACGACACGCATGGCGATACCGCGGAAGGCAGGCACCAGCTCGTTCAGCAATAGACGAACGCCGCTGTAGAGCACAAAGACTCCGGCCACGAACTGAATCGACTGCATAAAGGCGTACATCAGGTAGTTCATGCCGTTGCTGTACTGGGCGATAAACGCCGGACCGGCCGCCACAGCGGGGATCAGGTACATCGGCACCATCACCAGCGCCATCGACAGATAGGTATCCTGCAGAAACTTGAAGTTATCGGGCAGCTTCAGATCTTCAGTGGATCGCGATCCTTTGCCGACCACTTTGGCGACCGCCGCCGTGACCAGATAACCAATGGTGCAGAAGTGACCCAGGGCAACATCGTCTGAATCGGTAATACGTCGTACCACCGGCTGCGCCAGCGCAGGCATCACCACGGCCATGATCCCGCCAAAGATACCGCCGGTCAGGATCAGCGGCAGACCGGTCAGCCCCGCTTTATAGCCAATCACCGCGCCAATCGTCGCCATCCACAGCAGGGCCTGGCCGGTGAGGAAGATGTACTTAAAGGGCGTCAGTCGCGCGATGATGATATTGACGATAAAGATCACCAGCAGCGTCAGTGCCACTTCAGACCCCAGCTCACGGTTAGCCAGCCCGGCAATGGCGGCAACATCGGTGATATAGCCGCGCATGCCAAAGCCGTGGGTAAAAATGGTATTGAGGAACGTCAGGGTTCCCACAATAATATTGATACCCGCCATCATAATTAAAAAACCGAGCAGGGTTTTAAAGGTGCCTTCCACCACCTTGCCTGCGGATTTCTTTTGCAGCAGCAGACCAATCAGGGCAATAAAGGCGATCAGAATAGACGCCTGCCCCAGCAGATCTTTTACCAGGAAGTCGATCACACTATTCATGGGCGGCGACCTTTACGTTGCGTTCTTTTAAAAAGGCCAGGATCTTCTGCTCTATTTCCGCTTTATCGGTGAGCCGGTTAAGAATAATGACCCGCTTAATCTGTTCCGGACTGGCGTCGGCATTTAACACATCGGCAAAGGCTTTTTGCGTCAGAATCATGTCCGACTTAAAGGCATTCGCTTCTGAAATGGTGGTGTGATCGATATCGGCCTCAATCTCCAGTTTTTTTAAAACCGCTTTTGCGCTCATCTCAATCGCAAAACTGGATCCTAAGCCACAACCACAGACACATAATATTTTCAGCATGGTTTTCTCCTCACAATATATTGAGTTGTTTAGCGAGTTTGTAATGGTGCCCGTCAATATCGACCAGGCGTTTTTGCATGCTTATTAAATCAATCGGAATCGGTTTATTGCTGCCGTTAATAATGACCGCTTTATTCCGCATGCCTGACTGAATACAACGCACCACTTCACTGGCCATAATGGTGCCCTGATAAATCTCTTCGCAGGTGGGATCACCATTCCGCAGCCCGTAACCGAGGATAGTTTTACGGACGCGTACGCCAATAAGCGGCTCAAGCTGTTTGATTAAGGTGTCGATAGCCCCCTGAAAACCGGGCGAATATTCGCGGGTGTAGCCTTCTGAACAGAGAATGATCACGCTGTTCTGTTCTGCCAGTCGCTGGGTGATGCGCTGCGCCAGCTGTGGCAAAGGAATCTGGCACTCCGGGATCAGCGCAATGTCCGCATTGGATTTAATCGCCGACTGCAGGGTTAATTCGCCGCAGTAGCCGCCGAGTAACTCCAGCATAAATACCCGGCCAGGTAAGGCGCGCCCGGTATTCCGCAGTTTCGCGACCTCTTTTAATACCTGCTCGCAGGCGGTGGAAAAACCCAGGGTGTAATCACTGCCGAAGACATCATTATCGATGGTCATGCCGACGCCGAAACAATTAACGCCAGACTCCGACAGGGTATGGAGAAATTGCAGCGACCCGTCACCGCCCGCCATAATTAACACTTCAATACGGGCGCTTTTCAGCTGGCGGGCAATACATTCATATTCGCTGCGCACCAGTTTCTTTTGCGTGCGTCCCGATTGCATAACCGGAATTGAGGCGATGGCAAAGTCGAGCAGATCACGCTGGCTGATATCACGATGGTTATTTGCCAGCAGGCCGGGAATGCCACCATCAAATATCACGATCTCCGCCTGCGTCAGACGCCCTAACTGGAAGACAAAATTATTAATGCCGGTTACATCACCGCCACTGATCACCATTCCAATTCGCATTTCCCTCACCTCGCTGGCTTAATCTGCTGAGGGCCATTCTTCCGGTTCGTGGGGTTGCTATTTGCAGAGGAGATCACAGTTACGAGCGGTATTTTTTGGGCGGGGTTATTGACAGGGGTGTCTGAACGGCGGTTTTTGAGATCAAAATCACACTATTTGCGGGAAGGCCGATTTGAGTGAAACGATATAAATCAATGAGTTAGTTCAGAGGGCATCTGAATTTTATTTCGCCACACAGCGGCACAGAGTGGCTTATTCCGTGCTGTTGCAAATTTGTGACTTTCGCCTCATTTTTCCCGGTTCCGGGCCAGATAAAGCGTTCACAAAATAGTTGATGAGGAGATATCCCGATTATTTTATGGCAGATAAACAGGCGGGAAGAATAGATTTCAGAGGGGAAGAAGGCGCGGAAAAAACGAATAAGGGACGTAGCTGCAAGCCACTACGCCCCAAAAAGCTTACTTGGCGTAGGCTTCAGTAGACAAAGTCAGAGTGACTTCGTCGCTTACCGCTGGGACATATTTGTCCAGCTTGAAGTCAGAACGCTTGATGGTGCCGGTGGCATCAAAACCAATCGCCTGCTTTTTCACCATCGGATGCTCGCCCTGCTTGTTCAGCGTCGCGTGCAGCGTAACTGGCTTGGTGATCCCTTTCAGGGTCAGGTTGCCTTCAACATCAAATTTGTTGTCGCCCTTCGCCACCACTTTGGTGCTGTGGAAGGTCGCAGTCGGATATTTAGCGGTGTCGAAGTACTCAGCGCCTTTGAATTCTTTGGTCAGCGCAGCCACGTGGCTGTCGATTTTGCTGACTGGCAGGGTCACGTCAACGCGTGATGCCTCTGGATGATCTTTATCAAACACCAGGTTACCGGTTGCATCAGGGATATCAGCGGTAGGGTTTGAGAAGCCGAAGTGGTTCCAGGCAACAATTACCGACGTATGCTCAGGATTCAGCTGGTAGTGCATCGCCTCAGCCTGAGACAACGGGGCGTAGAGGGTGGCAGCGGCTAACAGGGGCAGTGCAATACGTTTGAAGTTTTTCACGGTCAATTCCTTATGCGGACAAAGTGAATTGAGTGTGGTCCAGTTCGCCCGGAATAGACAGTGAAGAGATTTGTAGGTAATTTTCAAATAAATTCAGCAACTTTATACCGGGCGCTACACATTCTCGCCGCCGGTGAACAGCACCCGCCAGCGGCGGCGATCCTGAATCAGCGTGCGGTGAAGCTGTTGCAGATCCGCAAGTGTCAGCGCCTCAATCTGCGCCGCATCCGGTTCTGCCAGGCCATTGTCTGCGCGTAAGCACGCCAGTGGCTGATCCACTTCCCGGCTCAGAAGACGCGCTTTCAGTGCCGCCAGATCGTAACCCGCCAGCGTCTCGTTCAGTGACCGCAGGAAGTTGCGGCAGTAGCGCAGCAGTGACAGCGCGCTGTAATCGGGCGACTGCAGCGCAAACAGCACCCCATCTTCATCGGCACAGCGCATATAGCGGCTGCTCACCACATAACCGATAGGCTGCTCAACGCGATAGCGCTGGAAAAAGCGCGGCTCGTAGATCAGCGCCAGCGCGCGAAGCGCCGCCAGCTGTTCAGGTCGATGCAGCGGGATAAACAGCAGCAGAGCATTGTCCGCGCTGCCGTGTGGCAGGCGCGTCATACCGGTTTGCGTCGTCATGCGCTTTGGCGGCGTGTCAGGGTTAACCGGCAGCGACAGTGCGCTAAGCCGCCGGGCAATCAATGAATGCAGTGCCGCGTTGCCGCCTTTCAGCGCCGCCCGCCAGCAATGTGGCGTAATAGTGGCGGCCAGCTGCCAGGGCAACTGCCGCAGCAGTGCACGAATCGCGATGCTTTCACCCGAAGAAGGCTGCGCCGCCTCAACCGGCAGCGTCAGTGCGGCGACGATCTGGCTCAGCGCCCGGTCAGCCACTGCCTCATCCGGCGTCAGTTGTAGCGTCAGTTGCCACACGCCCTCCACTTCCTGCCAGCTGCCGTTGCCGCCCTGATGACGCAACGCGGCAAACAGCGGACGTAACCGCCGCCCCAGCGCTTCCCCTGTCGCTTCGGTGAACGTTGACCAGAACTCTGGTCGCAGGATCAGCGTCGCCTGCAGGTCGTCAGGCTGATAATGCGGCAATGCCACCGCCTGTGCGGGCAGCGGCTCAGACGTCAAGGCGGTCTCGAACGGATAGAATGTGAAATTCGCCGGAGGTAGCGCCTCAGACGGTGCTGGTTGCCAGGCGGTCAGCGCAAGGCTGAATCCCTGTGTCTGAAGGGTTTCCTCAGCCGGGTGCGACGTGCAGAACAGCAGCGTGCCCGGCGCGTCGGTGAGACGCGCCAGCAGCGGCTGTAACGCAGGCACGGCTTCATCTGGCGCAAAGCCGATTGCGCGCTGGCGTAACTGCTCCATCGGTGACAGTGTCACAAATCGCTGCTGCGCCAGATGGTGATAGTGTTGATGTTGTGGCTTATTCGTCTGGCGCAGTGCCTCCAGATAACGGTCGATCAAGACATTAACGGTTTCGGGTTGATGCGTTTCAACGCCCAGCGCCAGCCAGAGCGCGCCTCCCGCCTGATAGATCCACTTCAGCTCCAGCGACTCCGCCAGCCCCTGCTCACGAAGGGTAGCCAGCAGCGATCCGGGTGCTTCATCCAGCAGAAATTCACGCCATAACGTGACACCGTCACTGTTATCCAGTATCCAGCTGCGCCATAGCGCCCCAGGTGCGGTCTCTGCCAGCTGCCAGCAGGTATCGCTGGTCAGCTGCGGCGGTGGCAGATCCTGTCGCCACTGACCGGAGGGCAGCGCGGCAGCAACGTTACGCGCCAGCTGTTCCAGCTCATCCAGTGAGTGCGGCCCCTGCAGCCAGAGCCGCATATTGCTGGCGAAGTAGTAGCGCTGGTGGAACTGGCGCAGGGCCCGCTGTAGCGCAGAGAGCTCATCGCCAAAACTCGCCCGGCTGCCAATATGGAACCGGTGGAATTCCGCAGGTGACGCGGCGGCGTGCAGCAGTGCCGCTTCAATGCGTGACGGCTGATGACGCTGCAATAGCTGATATTCCGCATCAATCACCGCCACTTCCTGACCGATTGCCTGATTATCAAGCAGCGGATGGCAGACCATATCCTGCAGCCGCGCCAGCCCTTCAGCCAGCAGCGACGGCGTAACCTCAAAAAAGAACGCGCTGCGCCGGGCCAGCGTGGTGGCGTTAACCCTGCCACCCTGCGTCTGAATCCAGCTCATCAACCGGCCCTCATCAGGCCAGCCGGTGCTGCCGGTGAACAGCAGATGTTCAAGCAGATGCGCCAGTCCGGGCCAGCGATCGGGTTCGTCGTGACTCCCCGCGCCCACCTGAATCAGGGCGGCGGCCTGGCTGGCATCGGGCTGATGCACCAGTTCAACCGTCAGACCGTTTATCTCCAGGCAACGCGTTTTCATCAGAGGTTCCGTGTTTTATAGATCAATTGTGAGTTGCTGCGGTTACGGAACTGCAGCTGACCAATTTTAATGTCGCTGCAATCCGCCTCACGCCGGGCGTCAAGGATTTTGCCGTGATGCGGTGATTTGCTGCAGACCGGATCGGTGTTGTCGGCATTGCCGGTCAGCATGTAAGCCTGACAGCGACAGCCGCCAAAATCTTTCTCTTTCTCATCACAGGAGCGGCATGGCTCTGGCATCCAGTCAAAACCGCGATAACGGTTGAAGCCGAATGAGTTATACCAGATATCGTCCAGACTTTGCGTCAGCACTGAGGGAAATTCTACCGGGAGCTGACGCGCACTGTGACACGGCAGCGCGGTGCCCTCTGGCGTAACGCTGAGGAAGATGGCGCCCCAGCCACCCATGCAGGGCTTAGGGCGCTCTTCGTAGTAGTCTGGCGTCACAAACAGCAGGTTGGTCAGATTGCCGGTGGTGCTCATCCGCTCGCGGTAGGTTTTCACCACCGCCTCTGCGCGGGCGATCTGCTCGCGGGTGGGCAGCAGGCCTTCACGGTTAAGCTGCGCCCAGCCGTAGAACTGACAGGTCGCCAGTTCTACGTCATCCGCTTCCAGCTCAATGCAGAGATCGATGATCCTGTCGATCTGGTCGATGTTATGACGATGCAGAACAAAGTTCAGCACCATCGGATAGCCGTGGGCTTTCACCGCTTTCGCCATCTCCAGCTTCTGCTGAAACGCTTTTTTCGAACCGGCCAGCGCCGCATTCAGGGTTTCGTCACTCGCCTGGAAGCTGATCTGGATATGATCCAGCCCCGCCTCGCTGAACGCATCCAGCTTCTTCTCCGTCAGGCCGATGCCCGAGGTGATCAGGTTGGTGTAGAAGCCAAGGTCGCGCGCCGCTTTGATCAGCTCCGGCAGATCTTTACGGACCAGCGGCTCGCCGCCGGAGAATCCGAGCTGCACGCTGCCCATCGCCCGCGCCTGACGAAACACCTCAATCCACTGCTCGGTGGTCAGCTCCTTCTCCTGCTGGGCGAAATCCAGCGGGTTGGAGCAGTAGGGACACTGCAGCGGACAGCGATAGGTCAGCTCGGCCAGCAGCCAGAGCGGCGGATTCACGTCAGGTTTATGCGGGGTCACGGAACTGTATCCACTTCTGTTCATAGGCTGATTGCAGGAACTCTAAAACATCTGCACCCACGCCGCCCGCTTCCGGAAAACGGCTATCCAGCGTTGCGATAATCGCGGCGATATTCTGCTTGCCATCCACCAGCTCAAGGATGGCGGCGGCGGTTTCGTTCAGCTTCGCCATGCCTTCGGGATAGAGCACCACATGAGTATCCTGGGCGGCTTCCCACTGCATACGGTAGCCGCGACGAAACGCGGCAATCGAGTTTTCATTCATCTGTTATACCAGTCGGGTGGTGTGCCACGCCGCTTTATCAGTCACGGTGTGATAAGGCGGACGTTTCAGCTCGTATGCCATGGTCATGGCGTCCAGCATGCTCCATAAAATATCGAGCTTAAACTGCAAAATTTCCAGCATGCGGTTCTGCGTCTCAGCGGTGGTGAAATATTCCAGCGCCAGCGCCAGGCCATGTTCCACATCGCGGTTCGCCTGACCCAGACGACTGCGGAAGTAGAAATAGCCCTCTTCTTTGATCCACGGATAGTGCTGCGGCCAGCTGTCGAGCCGTGACTGGTGGATCTGCGGGGCGAACAGCTCGGTGAGTGAGCTGCAGGCTGCCTCCTGCCAGTTGGCGCGGCGGGCAAAGTTAATATACGCATCCACCGCAAACCGCACGCCTGGTAGCACATGCTGCTCTGAAAGTAGTTCTTCGCGCGTCAGCCCGACCGCCTCGCCCAGCCGCAGCCAGGCCTCAATGCCACCCTCTTCGCCGTTGCTGCCGTCGTGGTCGAGGATGCGCTGCACCCATTTACGGCGGGTAGCCGGATCGGGGCAGTTGGCCATGATCGCCGCATCTTTCAGCGGAATGGTGGTCTGGTAATAGAAACGATTCGCCACCCAGCCCTGAATCTGCTCGCGCGTGGCCTGACCGTTATGCATCGCGATGTGATACGGGTGATGGATATGGTAGTAAGCGCCTTTGTCGCGCAGGGCCTGTTCAAAAGCCTGCGGCGACAGCGTGTCAGTGATCTGCATGTTTTAGCCCTGAAGGTGGATCGCCATTCCGTCCCAGCTCACCTCTATTCCCTGCTCCGTCAGAAACTGACGCTGCGGTGATTGCTCGTTAAGGATCGGATTGGTGTTGTTAATGTGGATCAGAATTTTGCGTTTTGCCGGCAGCGATGCCAGCAGCGCCATCAGCCCCTGCTCTTCCGCCAGCGCCAGATGGCCCATCGCCTTGCCGGTGTTGTGTCCCACGCCGGTGGTCAGCAGCTCATCATCCTGCCAGACGGTGCCATCAATCAGCAGGCAATCCGCTTTTTGCAGCCACGGCAGGATCACCGCATCCGGCTCGCCCAGGCCTGGCGCGTAGAGCAGCGTCTGGCCATTCGCGCGGTTTTCAATAAACAGCGCCACGTTATGGCCCGGCAGCGGCCGGTCGCGATACGGCGAGTAAGGCGGTGCATTACTGATAATCGGAATCGCGGTGAACTGAAGATCATCACAGACATCGACGCTGAACGGCGTCAGTGGCGCAATGGGACGGTGCTGTAAGCCTCCATTCCAGTGGGTGAGCATAGGAAATATCGGGAAGCCGGTGCTGAGGTCACCATGCACTTCCGGCGTGCACCACACCTGATGCGGACAGCCCTCACGCAGGCTCAGCAGCCCGGTGGTGTGATCGATCTGGCTGTCGGTAAGGATAATCGCGCCGATCGCCGTGCCGCGTAACACCCCTTTGTGGGTCAGTTCTGGCGTATGCAGGATCTGCTGGCTGATGTCGGGTGAAGCGTTGCATAACACCCAATCTTCGCCGTTATCGCTGAGGATAATCGACGATTGCGTGCGTGCCTGGGCCTGAATCGTGCCGTTACGCACGCCGTGGCAGTTGGCGCAGTTACAGTTCCACTGCGGAAACCCGCCGCCCGCGGCTGAACCGAGGATTTTGATAAACATAGAGGAAAACCAGAAGTTGAAAAAAAATGCCCGCTCAGAGGGCGGGCAGAACGATTAACGGTTGGAGATGTAGAGAGTCACTTCCAGACCGAGACGCATATCAACGAAAGTTGGTTTTTTCCACATGAGTTACTTCCTCTTGGTTAACAGTAAATGAGCTGCCTGAAATCAGTGTGACCGGCATTGAATGAGACCGCCGTCACAATTTCCAGGCAGATGTTGCGCCAATGGCGCGTCGGGATCAAGCCCGGAACATCAGGAAATTGTTATCACAGCCCGGTCAGATGTAAAACCCGCTGCCAGTTTCCCCATGCCAGTTTCTCTGTCAGTGTCTGATCATAGCCCGCTTCCTGAAAAGCAGCGAGCAATCGCGGCAATCCGCTGACGTCGCCCAGCGCAGCCGGTGGGGTAATCCCGTCGAAATCAGAGCCAAAGGCTACATGGTCGCTGCCCATTATCTTCAACAAGTGATCACAATGCTTAACAATTTCTGTTAATGGCGTGTCAGCGTCGCGTTTACCGTCAGCGCGCAGAAAAGCGTTGCCGAAATTAATGCCGACCAGACCGCCGCTGTCGCGGATTGCCACCAGCTGATCATTCGTCAGATTACGCGGCTGCGGACAGAGAGCATGCGCGTTGGAGTGGCTGGCGACCAGCGGCGCGCTGGAGAGCCGGGCGGTGTCCCAAAAGGCTTTTGTATTCATATGCGACACGTCAATCATCATCTTCAGGTCACTCGCCTGCTGAATCAGCCTCTCTCCGGCGCGGGTCAGGCCTGGCCCGGTGTCGGGCGAGCCAGGAAAGGTGCCGCTAACGCCTTCACCAAAGCGGCTGGCCAGATTCCAGAATGGCCCGATGCTGCGCACCCCCGCCTGCCAGAAGGCGTGCAGCTGTTCGCCCTCCTCATCCAGCGCATCAGCACCTTCGATGTGTGCCACCATCGCCAGTACGCCTGCGGCGCGGCAGGCGGCGATCTCGTCATGGCTGCGGCAGAGTCGCGCCCGCCCGCCTGACGCATCAGCCAGCTGCTGCAGGATCTCAAGCTGTTGCCACATGATCTGAAGCGGTTGAAACGGCTCGTCGGCACGTGCCGGAACGGTGCGGGCAATGTACTCCTGCGGAGGCACAAAGATTGCAAACAGCCCGCCGCCGAGCCCGCCCTGCTGAATGCGCGGAAAATCGAGGTGGCCCCGTTCAATCCCCTGATAAAACGCCTGCGCGGGCGCATCACGATGATGCAGCCAGAGATTAAGCAACAGATCGTTGTGACCGTCAAAAATCAGCATATGAGTCCACCCAAATAAACAGGCGACCATGCTAACCCTGCCCGGCGGATTCACCAAACCAGAGCGCACGCAGGGCCACGCAGGGCCACGCAGGCCACGCAGGTCATGCAGGTCATGCAGGTCATGCAGGTCATGCAGGTCATGCAGGGTATTGTCACTTTTGCGCGTCAGGTTGTCAGCCCTGCGCGCGCGGACCCGGAGGCGTGTCGGCAGACTGGTAAAAAAACCACAGGAGACTCTTATGCTGACCCGACCCGCTGATAAATATCGTCCCTCCCCGCTGATCGCCCTGCCCGATCGCCAGTGGCCCTCACGCCAGCTGACCCAGGCGCCGCGCTGGCTCTCCACCGATTTGCGTGACGGCAATCAGGCGCTGGCAGAACCGATGGATCGGGAACGCAAAATGGCCTTCTGGGATCTGCTGCTGCGCTGCGGGTTCCGGGAGATCGAGGTCGCCTTTCCCTCTGCGTCGCAGACGGATTTCGATTTCGTCCGTGACCTGATTGAGCAGCAGCGTATCCCGGAGGATGTGACGTTACAGGTGCTGACTCAGGCGCGTGAGGACCTGATTGCCCGCACGTTTGTGGCGCTGCAGGGTGTGCCACGCGCCATCGTACATCTCTATAACGCCACCGCGCCGCTGTTTCGCGAGCGGGTATTTAAACAGAGCAAAGCGGAAATCGTGGCGCTGGCCACCGCTGGTGCACGGCAGATCCGCGCCGAATGCGAGGCGCAGCCGGAAACTCAATGGACCTTTGAATATTCGCCAGAGACCTTCTGCTTTACCGAGCCGGAGTTTGTGCTGGAGATCTGCGAGGCGGTAGCCGATGTCTGGCAACCGGACGCCCAGCGCCCGATGATCATTAACCTTCCTGCCACGGTAGAGGTGAATACCCCCAACGTTTATGCCGATCAGATTGAGTTTTTCTGCCGTCACTTCAGCCGCCGTGATGCCGTCTGCATCAGCGTGCATCCGCACAACGATCGCGGCACCGGCGTCGCCTGCGCAGAACTGGCGCTGCTGGCGGGCGCTGACCGGGTCGAGGGCTGTCTGTTTGGTAACGGTGAACGCACCGGCAATGTGGACCTGGTGACGCTGGCGCTAAATCTCTATACCCAGGGCGTTTCGCCCCAGCTCGATTTTAGCCAGATGCATGAGGTGATTGAAGTGGTAACCCGCTGCAACCAGCTGCCGGTTCATCCGCGCCATCCCTATGCGGGCGAGCTGGTCTTCACCGCCTTCTCTGGTTCTCATCAGGATGCAATTAAAAAAGGGGTTGCCATCCGCGCTCAGCAGCAGGAGACAGAGTGGCAGATGCCTTACCTGCCGCTGGACCCGGCCGACATTGGCTGTAGCTATGAGGCGGTGATCCGCGTTAACAGCCAGTCGGGAAAAAGCGGGGCCGCCTGGCTGCTGGAGCAGAATCACGGGTTACAAATGCCGCGAGCGCTGCAGCAGGATTTCAGCCGCTGTGTTCAGCAGGAGACTGACCGGCACGGCGGAGAGATGACGCACTACGCGCTGTGGCAGCTCTTCTGCCGCCAGTATGGCGTCACGCAGCCCGCGGTGGCCTTACAGCGGGCTGACAGCCAGAGTGACAGCGGCGGGCAGACGCAGATTAGCGCCAGCGTGGTGTATCAGACGCAATCGCTGATGCTGACCGGCAGCGGCAACGGCTGGCTGTCGGCGGCGGTCAATGCCCTGCGCAGCGCGTTTGATCTGCATCTGACCATTGAGGACTATCATGAGCATACGCTGGGACGACGCAGTGACAGCCGCTCGGTGGCCTATATCAGCTGCGTGGATGCCCGTGGCGCGCGAGCCTGGGGAGTGAGTATCGACAATGACACCGCCCGCGCCGCCCTGCAGGCGCTGCTCAGCGCGGCAGGCCAGTTTCTGCAGGCGGAAAATAGTCAGTCGGAGAGACGCCCAGCAGACGACGAAACATCGCACTAAACGCGCTGGGACTTTCATAGCCCAGTTCCAGCGCCACCCGCAGCACGGAGTCGCCCTGAGCCAGTCGCGTCAGGGCGATAGCCAGTCGGGCGCGCCGCACCCAGTCGCTGAACTGCAGGCCGGTTTCACGCATAAAATGGCGGGCCAGAGTGCGGCCCGAGACATTCAGGTGGGCACTGGCCCGCAGCAGCGTCCAGCTCTCACCGGGCGTCTGCTGAATCAGCTCGCACAGCGCCTGTAAACGGGGACTGTCGGGCGTTGGCAGCGCAAAGGGCAGCACATCCATGCCGCGGATTTCATCCAGAATCAACTCCATCACCCGCTCGGCCCGACTGCCTGCGGCGTAACGCTCTGGCAGGCTCAGCGCCGTGACAATCAGCTCGCGCAGCAGCGGTGAGATTTGCACCACCTGACAACTGGCGGGCAGATCGGCGCGCGCCAGCGGATCGATAAACAGCGTGCGCGCCGCCACACTGCCGGTAATCTGCAGCGCATGACGGGTAAATGCGGGCAGCCAGACGCCGCGACTCGGCGGCACAATCCAGCTGCCATACTCCGTCTCTACCCTTACCACGCCGCTCAGGGTGTGGATCAGCTGGGCACAGGCGTGCTGGTGCCAGGGTTCGCTGGCACCGTGCAGATAATCGTGCGCCAGCGGCACCAGCGGACGCGTGCTGAAGTCAAAATGCTGCTGACTCATTGCGCCTTCAGGTAGCGGTAGATCACCGCCAGATCCTCTTCACCGTGTCCGGCCTCCACCGCCTGCTGCCAGAGTTGTGCGATATTCTCCAGCGCCGGCAGCGGCGTCTCTGCGGCATCCAGCGCCAGGCGGGCATCTTTCAGCGCCCAGACCAGATGCATCTGCGGCGTGAAGTCGTCGCTGGCGATCATCCCGAGCTTCATTTTTGCATACGGTGCGGCCAGCGGACCGCCCTCCAGCACCTGCCAGAGATCGTCGGTGGAAAAGCCGAACTGCTCTGCCAGCCGGGTACTCTCCGCCAGGCTTTGCATCATGCCAATCAGCCAGCTGTTGATGACCAGCTTCATCCGGGTGCTTTTTCCCGCCTCACCCAGCCACTGGGTACCTTTACTGATGGCAGCAAACACCGCTTCTGCGGCCTGCGCCCGGCTCTGATCGCCGCTGGCCAGCACCAGAATCTGCGCATTCTCTGCTGGCGCTTTGGTGCCGGAGACTGGCGCATCGATCAGTAACAAATCGGGGCGTTTTTCTGCGAAAAAGGCGATCAGCGCGTCGGTTTTTTCTACGCCGATGGTGCCCATCTGGCAGAGCGTCGCGCCCTGCTTAAACGCCTCTTTGACCTGATGCAGCACCTGCTCAGTGGTGTCGCCATCAGACAGCATGGCGATCACGACATCTGCTTCACGCACCGCCTCGGCTGGCGAGTCAGCCAGCTGCAAACCCGCATCCAGCAGATCTTCGCCGCGCGCGCGGGTGCGGTTCCAGCCATGAACGTGAAAGCCTTTTTTCAGCAGGTTTGCGGCAAATGCGTGCCCCATTGCGCCTAATCCCAGAACCGCCACTTCAGGTTGTTTCATGCTGACTCCCGTGAGTTTTTTTGTCTGCATCCGGGTGAATCGGACGCCATATCACTGCAAAAGATGGATTCCAGCCTGGCGGTAAACAGAGAAAAAATCCAGCCCGAAACGATGTACCCCAGCGCATCAAACCCTTACCATATGCGGAAATTGTTCCACCTGGTTCATATCCTCTCTTTTTTCAGGCCACATATAATGAAAATAATCTCTCTGCGCCAGGCGACGCTGTTGATGTTGCCTGCCATTTTGCCGCTGCCGCTGCTGGTGGCGGCGGCGGATAATGACAATACCCTGGTCGTCACGGCCGCACCGCCGGAAACGGGCCTTAACGAACTCGATACGCCTGCGGCCCTGAGCGTGGTCAGTGGCGACGATATGCGCCAGGCAGCGCCGCGCGTTAACCTGTCGGAAAACCTCAGCAGCGTGCCGGGTCTGCAGATCCAGAACAGACAGAATTACGCACAGGACCTGCAGCTGTCGATGCGTGGCTTTGGCTCCCGCTCAACCTACGGCGTACGCGGGCTGCGCATCTATGTGGATGGCATCCCGGCCACCATGCCGGATGGTCAGGCGCAGACCTCCAATATTGATATCGGCTCGATTGATCATGTTGAGGTACTGCGCGGCCCGTTTTCTGCGCTGTATGGCAACGCTTCGGGTGGCGTGATCAATGTCACCACTCAGCAGGGCCAGCAGCCGACCACGCTTGAAGCCAGCAGCTGGTATGGCAGCTACGGCAGCTGGCGCAACAGCGTCAAAGCCAGCGGCGCGACCGGTGACGGCAGCCATGCCGGAGATGTTAACTACACCGTCTCCGCCTCCCGCTTCACCACTCACGGCTATCGTGATCACAGTGCTGCGCAGAAGAACCTTGGCAACGCCCGACTGGGCGTGCGTATTGATGATGTCAGCACCCTGACGCTGCTGTTTAACAGCGTTCACATTGACGCGCAGGATCCCGGCGGCTTAACCGAGGCGCAGTGGCGTGAGAATCCACGTCAGGTGGTCAGCAACGTCCCGCTTTATAACACCCGTAAGACTGTCGATCAGACTCAGGGCGGCCTGCGTTATCAGCGCCAGATGAGTGAAAATGACGACCTCAGCGTGATGCTCTATGCGGGCATGCGCGAAACTACCCAGTTCCAGTCGATCCCTGCAGCCGTGCAGCGCTACCCGTCTCATCCCGGTGGCGTAATCGCCCTGACCCGCCACTATCAGGGCGTCGATACCCGCTGGACCCATCGCGACACGCTGCTGTCGATTCCGGTGGCGCTGACCGGCGGACTCGACTACGAAACCATGACCGAGCGCCGCAAGGGCTATGAAAACTTCACGGTCAGCAACGGGGTGACACAGCTGGGCGAACAGGGCAATCTGCGCCGCAATGAGCGCAACCTGATGTGGACGCTCGATCCCTATCTGCAGACCGCCTGGGAGCTGACCGATAAGCTGTCGCTGGATGCGGGTGTGCGGTTCAGCACCGTTAACTTTGACTCTAATGACTTCTATATTCAGCCCGGTAACGGCGACGACAGCGGTGATGCGCGCTATCACAAATGGCTGCCCGCTGCGGCACTGAAGTATGCCTTTGACCCAGGCTGGAACGCGTGGATCTCCGCCGGTCGCGGCTTTGAAACCCCGACCATTAATGAGCTCTCTTACCGCTCGGATGGCGCGACCGGTCTGAATCTGGGGCTGAAACCGGCCACCAGCGATACGCTGGAGATTGGAAGCAAGAAACGCATCGGCAACGGCCTGATCAGCGCGGCGCTGTTCCAGACCGATACCCAGGATGAGATTGTGGCGGATGCCAGCAGTGGCGGACGCACTACCTATAAAAATGCCGGTCAGACCCGCCGTCGCGGTCTGGAGTTAAGCCTGGATCAGCAGTTTGCCTGGGACTGGCGGCTGAAGATGGCCTACACCCTGCTGGATGCGCGCTATCGCACTAACGCCTGCGGCAGCGACAGCTGTGACGGCAACCGCATTCCTGGTATTGCCCGTAACATGGCTTACGCCGGACTCGGTTATCTGCCGGAACAGGGCTTTTATGCAGGCAGTGAGGTACGTTATCTGAGCCAGATCGCCGCTGAAGATCAGAATAGCGTGAACACCCCGTCCTACACCGTTGCAGCGGTTAACAGTGGCTATAAGTGGCTGGTTGAGAACTGGACACTGGATCTGTTTGGCCGGGTCGATAACCTGTTTGACCGGCACTATGTGGGTTCAGTGATTGTGAATGAGAGTAATGGACGCTACTTCGAATCCGCGCCGGGCCGCAATTACAGCGTCGGTTTAACGCTGGGTTACGCCTTCCGCTAAAACAATTCGGGCCACGGCTGTGGTGGCCCGGATATTACCTTCACACGCGAATCAGGCGCGCGAATTGAATTTCTTTTAAGGATTGATTGTTATGGACAACGAGCTACAAATTGCAATGTCTCCGGTACATCTTGCTGCGGTGCTTTCCGATAAGTCAGTTACTGAATCCGAGGGAATGAGCAACCGTCTTATGGGTGGTCTTGACCTGCTCATGGGTAGTCTGGAGTTGGCTGGTGCAACCGCATTGTGTATGGCTCCCGAACCCACCGGGATAACCAAGGCAGCATGTATTGTCGTTGGTGCTCACAGTATGGATAGCATTAATGCTGCAGCTAACCGGGTGCTGACCGGCCAGAATACCCGAACTGCCACCTACCAGACGGCTGTTGCTCTCGCAAAGAAATTTGGCGCTGACGACACAGCAGCATGGAATATCGGTCTGGCCATAGATGTGGGTGTTCCAGCTGCCTTTGGACTTACTGTTAGTGCAGCCCGTGTTGTATACGTCCGGGCGGGTACGTTTAAAATTGCTGAGCATGAGGCTGTCAGCTCAGTAAGGGCTGGCGGCCACACCATTGCTAAGCACGTCGCAATTTCTGATAATGATTTACTCGCCAGGCTGGCCCTCAGCCCAAATATGCACTCAGTATCATCATATTATTCAGTTCAGATTGCAGAAAAAGCGATCAGCTCAGCCCTGAAAGCTAACCGACTACGGATCATTCATTGGGCGAACTGGGGGAATAACGCCAGTCCTCTGGAACTGGTATATCGTAGCAGGGCTGCTGTGGGTTATGGATTCAGGCAGGGTAAAGCGGCAAAAGAAACCTGTTACGCTGTGCGCGTGGTGCTGCTTAAGCAAACTTAGAACGGGAAACCTTACTATGTTCTCACGTCTTATCCGTGGATGGGGTGATAAACCCGAGAAACAATACCCGGCGCTAACCGGCATGTTAAGAGTGTTTTTAAGCTGCCACCATGACGACTTTGGCAATACCCTCGAAGAAATGCTTCAGAGCTATATTGATCATGACATGCCTGTTATCGAAGCGCGGAATGAAATAAACATCCTGCTTCAGAATGAGGATGATGATTTGAATGTCATTATGTCAGCAATTGCTGATGAAGAGTTTCGTCCGGCCCCCTGGGGAGAAACGTGGCGCAGTTTTTTGATAAGAGCTGTGGCTGCCCTCAACGGGCCACCGTCGCGGTGGCCCGACGCTTAACGTCACACGCCAATCAGGCGCGTGAATTCAGCTGCGCCTTAATATCCTCACAGCTGCCGGTTTCACCCAGGCGCGGGAAGATCAGGTTCACGCTATTGTTGTGCGTGTCGAGGTTGAGATCGGTCATCGCATCGGTCGCCAGCGTGACGTTGTAACCCAGCTCATACGCCTGTCGTG
Source organism: Pantoea sp. BJFS-204 (assembly GCF_049310725.1). Classification (NCBI taxonomy): domain Bacteria; kingdom Pseudomonadati; phylum Pseudomonadota; class Gammaproteobacteria; order Enterobacterales; family Erwiniaceae; genus Pantoea; species Pantoea sp. BJFS-204. Next base: position 1,171,469 of record NZ_JBMOWE010000001.1, read on the forward strand.
CGGTGGATTCCACGCCGATACTGGTCGCGATACCACAAATAACTACCTGAGTAATGCCGCGCTTTTGCAGCTCATCGTGCAACGCCGTGGCGTGAAACGCACCCCAGGTTTTCTTGGTGACCGTAAGGTCATTTTGCTGTGGGGTCATCGCCGGAACCAGCGTGGCCCAGTCGGCGGGCAATTCGCCGCTGTGACGTGCCTGCTCATTGCGGCCCGGCGCCCCACCAGCCACGTTAACCAGCACAACCGGCAGATCGTGCGCGCGAAACGCCTCAGCCAGTCCGGCACAGCGTTCGATCACCGGCTGCGGTTCATGAACCAGCGGCAGCGCCACAATGCCATGTTGCAGGTCGATAACAATCAGCGCAGTTTTTGCATCAAGTGTGGTTACAGCCATGTTGAATCCTCAGATTTAATAGTCAGTGAGTCGTTGCAGCAGAGGGAGAACGTCGGTCAGTTGCTGCTGTTCTGCCGGACTCAGTCGCGCTTCCAGCGTCCGGACCAGCCAGTCATCGCGCATCGCGCGACTCGACGTAATCACCGCCAGGCTGGACGTCGTGGGAAGATAGCGGGTTTTACGGCCATCATGGGGATCCGGCTCGCCCGTCACCAGTTCTGCCGCCAGTAACCCAGCGACGGTCGCGCCCATTGACTGGGTGCGTACGCCCTCGGCCGCCGCCAGTTGCGTCACCGTCATCGCTCCATCGCGAACCAGATGACCCAGCACCGCGACCTGCGACCAGGTTAATTCGCCAGGCGGTGCTGACTCGCGCAACCGGCGGCCCAGCTTGCCCACCAGCATGCGCAGCATTGCAGCGGATTCAGTCAGATCGCTCATTACACGTCTCCATCGATAAGCGAAAGTATAAAGATACGAAGGTAAACTGTGTAGTTTGCTCAGGTATCAATTTGTAACGTCCGGGCGCTGCAGATAGTGGATCAGACTGTGGAAGCGCAGCGGCGTGCTGAGCGGGTTCCGGTAGCTGTGCAGCACATCGGCCCTGAACTGGAATGCCTCCCCGGCGAGCAGACGTCGCCAGAGGTCACCGACGCCCAGCAGTAGTTCGCCCTCGATGACCACCACCTGCTCCACACAGCCCGCTTCATGGGGCGAAGAATGACTCTGCGCCCCCGCTGCCAGCTCCACCGCCAGCAGATCAAAACGCAGTTGCGGATCGTAAGGCAGCAGCGACCGTACCGACATGTCGGCATTGGGCTGACTGAATCCTGGCGCGGCGCCTGAAGGCAACACGCTGCCGTCGATAAAAAAGGAAAAGGGAACGTTGAAACCGGTGGCAATCTTCCACAGCGTCGCCACGGTGGGACTCGATTCGCCGCGCTCAATCTGGCCCAGCATCGCTTTACTGACGCCGGTTCGCTCCGCCGTCAGCGTCAGGCTCCAGCCATTGGCCTGCCGCAACTGTCTGAGCGCGCTGCTCAGGTGTTGCTGAAAATCCGCCATTTTTTCTCCTGCTTTCTCGTCATCCTGGTGAGTGACGTTATGGCAATAGTGTAACACTTGTGCGTTATAGCGCATCATGCGACCATGTGCGCTATAACGCACAACCTCATAAAGAGTCTGACCATGACGAGAGCGGAACCTCCCCGTTTTACCCTGCCGATGCTGGTTTCCGGCTTCGTGGCTGTGCTGGTGGGCTACAGCAGCAGTGGCGCGATTATCTATCAGATGTTTCAGGCGGCGGGCGCCACGCCCGCGCAGATTGGCGGCTGGCTGTCGGTGCTGGGCATTGCGCAGGGGATCGCCTCGCTGGGCCTGTCACTGCGCTACCGCATGCCGGTGCTGGCTGCCTGGTCAACGCCCGGCGCCGCGCTGCTGGCGACCAGTTTTCACGGCGTTTCGCTGAATGAGGCGGCAGGCGTCTTTGTTTTCGCCAACCTGCTGATCGTATTGTGCGGCGTCACCGGCCTGTTTGCCCGGCTGATGAACTACATTCCCGCTTCACTGGCAGCGGCGATGCTGGCAGGTATTCTGCTGCGCTTCGGGCTGCAGACCTTTGCCGATTTGCAAAGTAACTTTGTACTGTGCGGCAGCATGTGCCTGGCCTGGCTGCTGGCCCGCCGCTGGCTGGCCCGCTATGCAATTCTGGTCACGCTGCTGGTGGGTGTTGCCGTCGCGCTGGCACAGCACGCCATTCACTTTCCGCCGCAGCCGATTAGGCTGACAATGCCGGAAGTGGTGATGCCGCACTTTACGCTCACCACGCTGCTGGGGATCGGCGTGCCCTATTTCCTGGTGACGATGGCGTCACAGAACGCCCCCGGCATCGCCACGCTACAGGCGCACGGCTACCGTCCGCCCGTCTCTTCACTGATGAGCTGGACCGGATTAATTGCGCTGCTGCTGTCGCCATTAGGGGGTTTTTCGGTCTGCGTGGCGGCGATTACGGCGGCCATCTGCATGAGCGATGAGGTCGACCCAAATCCTCAGCAGCGCTGGCGCGCGGCGGCGCTGGCGGGGATCTTCTATCTGCTGGCGGGCGCGTCCGGTGCGCTGATCGCCGTGCTGTTCAGTGCCCTGCCTGTGGTACTGATTGAGGCGCTGGCGGGTCTGGCACTCCTTGCCACGCTGGGTGGCAGCCTCCACCGCGCACTGGATCTGCCTGCCGAACGCGACAGCGCGCTGATCACCTTTCTGATCACCGCATCCGGCGTTTCGCTGCTGGGCATTGGTCCGGCCTTCTGGGGACTGACGGGTGGCGTCATCGCCCACCTGTTGCTGGTGCGCAAATCCGGCTGATTGCGTCATACTCTCTGAAATAGCGGTGGTTTTTCCGTCAGCCGGTGAAAAAAACAGTGGATTTACCCCCTTTTTCTGCCGTTTGATTTGTCATTGCCCCGCGTAAAATCAACCTAATCGTCGATAACACGCGATTTTCTGCCTCAGACAACGACCGATAAGGGCCCAACAGGTGGCAAAAACTTTTCTGCGCAGCGGTAATTTAGATGCAGTTCTGGCGTTAGGTGAAAATGGCCAGCCGGTCTATGCCTCAGCATTGCAAATTCGTGAAACCCTGCGCCTGCGCCGTCAGAGCGCACTGGCAGATTGCCTGGCCATTCCTCAGGCCAATGAACGGGGCGATCGCCTCGACTGGTATGCCCCTTTTAGCGGCCGGGTCAAATCCTGGCTGGGTGCCAGCGATCATGAACGTCGCGCGGCGCTGCAACAGCTCACCGCCTGTCAGCAGGATATGCAGGATCTCAGTACGCGCGCGCGCGCGGCAGAGAACCCATCGATGCGGCTGTTTGGTGCGCTGCTGAGCAAAACCCTGCAATTCCCCGACCAGCAGTATGTCTATCTGGTTGATGGCAAACCGGTCATCACCTTCTGGGGCTTTGTCGATGCCCAGGCGCGTAGCCGCGATGACGCGCTGGCCTGCCTGCGTGACACGCTGGAAGAGAACCTGCCGGTGGCGCTGGTTGAACCGCTGCCTGAGCTGCCTGCCGCGCCGGTCATCGCTGAACCAGTGATGATCGCTGAGCCCGAACCTGAACCTGAACCTATGGCTGAACCGCTGCCGGTTGCAGCACCCGTTGAAGCTCAGCCGGCGACGCCTGTAGCGGCTCGCCGCCGTTTCCGCGTCTGGTATCTGTTACCGCCGGTGGCGATTGCTGCCGCCGTGACGGTGGCCGTGTTGCTGCATCGTTCAGAACCCGTAAAAACACCGGTTGCCACTGCGAAGCCAGCGTCAGCTCCGGCGACGGTATCCACTCCGGCCCCTGCTGCGACTCCGGCACCGGTTGCGGCGACACCGTCCGTCACCCCACCTGCCGAGCAGGCAGCACCGGAAAAACTTCCCGAATCGCAGCCGCAGAAACCGGCCAACACCACCACCGATACCGCACCGGCAACCTCATCTGCTACCCTTGCCACAACGGTGACGGCGCCGGTTCCGGCCAAACCCGATGACCTGATCGTGACGCCGGATGCGGTGCGCGATGGCCAGGTACGGGTGATTGATGGCCGCTGGCGTGTCACTATCGACCAGATGCCGACGCCAACCGGTAAGCCTCCGGTAATGCGCTTCCAGTTTAAAAACGGCAAAGGCAGCGTGCAGATCGCCCAGGGCAATACTACCTGTAAAGCGGATGTCAGCGCGGCCATGACCAGCGCCGGTAACCTGGTGATTGAGAGCCGCTACACGGCGAAGTGCCAGAACAGTTCGCGCTACCGTATGCCACTGCTGGTCTGCCATGCGAGTATCGGCGCCGCAGTGTGTGAAGCGCAGTATGCTGATGACCGGGTCTTCCCGATGACGATTAAGCGTGAGAGTAAATAACGATGCTGGCTCCCCTGATCGATGACAAACAAAAAATTTCGCTGATTGAAAACAGCGGCGTGCAGTTTCTGGATTTCGGCCTGCAACTCTCAGATACCCCGGCGCGCCGCCAGTTTGTGCGCCAGACCGCCAACGGCCCGCTGCTGCGCCTGAACGTCGATGGCAACAGCGGTAAGTTCCTGCTCTATCCGGAAGATGGCGGCGCTGCGGAAGTGGTGCGCCCGGAGTCTGATATCGCGCTGGCGGACTCACTGTCCCTGCTGTCAGCCTGCTGGCTGCCGCTGCCGATGCTGCGCTGTGCCAGCGGACGTCGTTTTATCGGCGGTCCTGAAAACTGGGCGCGGATGCGTCTGGTTGCGCTGCCCGCGCCCGATGCAGCGGGCAATACCCATCGCGTCAGCCTGGCCTTTGATACCCGCTGCGTGGCGGAACAGGATGGCGGTGAACAGCTCGGCCTCAGCACGGCTGATGCACAGAACGGTGTGACCTTTGCGCTCGCCTGGCACAACTACGAGCTGGGTGATTTTCTTGACCTGACCTGGGTTGACGGCTGGCTGCGCGAATCCTTTACCGACCGCGTCTCCGATCGCCGCGAACAGGCGATTAATCAGGCGCTGCGCGAGTTTGAGTATCAGGCGCACTACCTCAATCTGCTGGAGCTGCTGGGCGAACAGCTCGACCTCAGCGAGATCCATGTCCAGGCCGCCACGCTGCAGACCCCGGCGGTCAACGTCGATATCATTCTGGATGTCGGTAACTCCCATACCTGCGGCATTCTGGTGGAAGATCATCCGGAAGAGAGCAACGGCCTGAAGCAGACCTATGAGCTGCAGCTGCGCGATCTGTCGCAGCCGCATCAGGTTTACAACGAGCTGTTTGACAGCCGTCTGGAGTTTGCCGAGACCCGTTTTGGCAAAGCGAATTTCTCGCTGGAGAGCGGTCGTGAGCAGGCCTTTATGTGGCCTTCTTTGACGCGCGTCGGCCGTGAAGCGAGCCGTCTGGCCCTGCAGCGTGTGGGACTGGAAGGCAGCACCGGCCTCTCCAGCCCGCGTCGTTATCTGTGGGATGAGGCGCGCTATCAGCCAGGCTGGCGTTTTAACACGCCCGGCGAACAGACTGAACCGCTGGCCTATGCCGCGCCCTTTACCACCCTGCTCAACGACGAAGGCCAGCCGCTCTCGACGCTGGCACCCGACGATCGTCTGCCGGTCTTTTCTCCGCACTACAGCCGCAGTTCGCTGATGACCTTTATGCTGTGTGAGCTGCTGGCTCAGGCGCTGATGCAGATGAACAGCGCGGCACAGCGTCAGCGGATGCCGCAGAGCCACGCGCCACGTCAGCTGCGCCATGTGATCCTGACGCTGCCGTCAGCGATGCCGAAGCCGGAGCGTGAAATTTTCCGCCGCCGGATGCAGGAAGCGCTGGCGCTGGTCTGGAAAGCGGAAGGCTGGCTGGCTGACGAAGATGACTTTTCACCAGCACTGCCACGTCAGAACCCGAAACCGCTGCCGGATGTGCAGATGGAGTGGGATGAAGCAACCTGTGGTCAGATGGTCTGGCTGTTTAATGAAACCCAGGTCAACTTTGCCGGTCGCGCCGAAGACTTTTTCAGCAGCATGGCCCGTCCGGATCGCCCGCGCGATGCTGACGAACTGCCAGGCAAGAGCCTGCGCATCGCCTCGATTGATATCGGCGGCGGCACTACCGATCTCGCCATCACCCAGTATCGTCTGGATGATGGTCAGGGCAACAACGTCAAAATCACGCCGCGACTGCTGTTCCGCGAGGGTTTTAAAGTCGCGGGCGACGATATCCTGCTGGACGTGATTCAGCTGTGGATTTTACCGGCGCTGCAGCAACATCTGCAGAAAGCGGGCCTGACGCTGGCGGAACCGCTGATGAACAAGCTGTTTGGTCACGACAGCCGCATGGACGGTCAGGCCACGCTGCGTCAGCAGATCACCTTACAACTGTTTATTCCGCTGGCGCAGGCGGTACTGGAACGCTACGAAAACTGGGATCCGCTGGAGAGCCACGCGGAGATCAACGCACTGTTTGGCGAGCTGGTCGATCAGCCGCCGGGCGAAGCGGTACTGGCGTTCGTCAACGGCGAGATTCAGCGCGAGCTGGGCGGTAACAGCCGCTTTGACCTGCTGCAGGTACCGCTGGTGGTGAGCCTGTCACAGCTGCACGGCGAATTTATGCAGCACCGGATGGCGATTATCCCGGCGCTGCGCTCAATGTGTGAAGTGGTGTCGCTCTACCAGTGTGACGTGCTGCTGCTGACCGGTCGCCCGTCGCGCTTCCCGGGCATTCAGGCGCTGGTGCGTCATCTGCAACCGCTGCCGGGCAGCCGTATACTGTCGCTGGAAGGCTATCACACCAGCGACTGGTATCCGTTTAACAAACATGGCCGCATCGACAACCCGAAATCGACCGCGGCGGTCGGCGCGATGCTCTGCCTGCTGGCGCTGGATCTGCGCCTCAGCAGCTTCTGGTTCCGCGCAGGCGATTTTGAACCCTACTCGACGATTCGCTATCTTGGCATGCTCGACGAAAACCAGGCGCTGACGGACGAGAACCTCTGCTACAGCGAAATTGACCTCGACGATCCCGGCTATGTGCTGGATAAAAAGCGCAGTTTCCGTATTCGCGGCAACGTCTGTCTCGGCTTCCGCCAGCTTGATAACGATCGCTGGCCCGCCTCGCCGCTCTATAGCCTGACGCTGAACGACGCTACCCTGGCGCGTAAAGTGGCCGGTGAGAGCGTGCTGCGCATCCGGCTGGCGGTAAAAGCCGGACCCGACGCGTCCGGCCCGGAAAGTCTGGTGCTGAGCGATGCCCGCCTGGATGATGGCACCCGCGTGCCGCTGGAGCAGTTGAGTCTTAAGCTGAATACCCTGTCGGCGACCGGCAATGCCAATGCGCAATACTGGATTGACAGCGGGAGCGTGTGTAAACGATGAAAGCCCTGAAACCCCGTCAGCCGCAAACGCTGGCAAAACGTCTTGGCCTGTTGCAGGACGCCCTGAATAACAGTCTGGCCTGGATTGAGAGCAGCCGTGAGCAGTCGCCGCGTCTGGCGCTGGAAGCAGAAACCCTGACGCTGCAACTGCGCCAGGCGCGCGTGCAGACTCAGGCGCTGGCGCAGCAGGTGGCGCGTCCGGTGACGCTGGCGCTGTTTGGCCAGTCGCAGGCGGGTAAAGCCTGGCTGCTGAACGAAATGGTGGCCGATGCACAGGGCCAGTTAGTGACCCGCATGGGTGATAAACTGCTGAACTGGTTTCAGCATATCAATCCCGGCAACCTCGATTTTGCTACCGCCACCCGTTTCAGCCATCAGCGCGAGCCGCTCTCAAACGAGTGGCCGGTTGAACTGACGCTGCTGAGTGAAGCGGAGATCGTACGGCTGATAGTCGCCTGTGCCGGCGCGACAACGCCCGACACCGCACAGATCGACAGCGCACTGCAGCGCCTGCAGCGTCATCGTCTCGCCACGCCGCTGGCGGGTCTGGAAGGCGATGCGCTGGTGACACTCTGGTCCTGGTGCCGTCGCCGTGCGCACCACGATGCGCGGCTTGATCGTCATTTCTGGCCGCAGGCGGTTGAGCTGGCGCCCTGGCTCAGCGTTGACGACCGGGTACAGCTTTTTTCACTGCTGTGGCCTGGTCAGCCTGAACTGAATGAGATGCTGCGCACCCTGCTGCATCTGCGTCACCAGTTGCGTAACAGCAGCCGGGTGCTTGCTCCACTGAGCCTGCTGACCGACACATCACTGCTGCCGGCCGAGCAGCTGATTGTGCCGGCCAGTGAGCAGGATCAGCAGCAGCTGGTGGAAGTCTGCCCGCTGAATGGTAACCGCATCGGTAAGGCGCAGAACGTGCCACTGGGATTACTGGCGCTGCTGACGCTGGAAGTGCTGGTCCCGCTGAGTTCCACACCGCGAACCGCACTCTATGATGATGCTGATATGCTGGAACTGCCCGCGCCAGGCCAGTCCGGTGACGCGGCAATCCAGGAAGATCGTCAGCGCCTGCAGCAGCAGGATCCGCTGCGTGCCCAACTGCTGGAACAGAAACGTGCCCTGCTGCCCGGTTTTTACGCCGCGCGTCAGGCAATTGATCTGCTGCTGGTCTGTACCGCAGCCAGCCAGCGTCAGGATGCCGACCTCGCCAGCGAAACGCTGCGCGAATGGCAGCGTCAGCAGCCCGCACAGGAATCCGCAGAGAAACCGCGTCTGATCTGGGCGATTACCCCTTTCGATGCCCGCCATCAGCAGGTCAATGTAGATGAAGCGGTGCAGCGTCAGATGGGACAGCCCGGTCAGCACTGGGGATCGATGCTGGCACTGGATCGCGCGGGCGTCGACCGCATGGCGAGCTGGTTGCAGGATGAGATGCAGCCGGAAGCGCGCCGCGACATGCTGCTGGCTCAGCTGGCGCAGATTCAGCACACTGTGGTGGAGCGGCGTTTATTGCCCTGGACCGAAGCGGGTGCCAGCCCGGAACAGGCGGCACGCAAACAGAATATCGCCGATACGCTACTGAAGTGTTTACAGCATCGGACCGGCCTGCATGGCGAGCTGCTGGAACGCCTGCAGCCGCCGCGTGAGGCGCTGCGTCAGCTGTGGCTCAATCAGTCGGCCTTGCAAGGCAGCAAACCGGCCAGTATTCAGGCCCCGGAAAATCAGTTTGGCATCGGGTTTGAATTTGATCTGTTCAGTGAGAGCCCGGCTGAAGCGCCGGTTCAGCCGCGTCAGAGTCTGCAGAGCGCGCAGCAGTATCCGCGTCAGGTGCTGCTGCTGTGGCTGGATCATCTGCGTCAGCTGCCGGAAAACCGCAGCCTGCTGGCGTTGCTGAACGTGGATAAGCCAACGATGGAGTGGCTGGTTGAAGAGCTGATCACGGCCGGATTCCGCACCGATATCGCGCAAAAGCTGCAGCAGGCGCTGCATGAGCCCGATACGCAGAGCGTCAGCCATGAATCACGCGCGGATCGTCAGGTGACGCGGGCGATGACGGTGCTGGGGGATTTTGTGGCCTGGCTCGGCTTTTTACAGCGTCCTGAAAATGAACGCCCTTCCAGCCGCGTTAACCGGGGTCAGGTGATTTTCTCGCGGCCTCCGGCTCCCAGCGTCAGCTTCAGTTCCGGTCAGCGTCTGACCAGACTCTCCGCTGCCCCGGCCAACCACACGGCCTACTATATCTACGACTGGCTGGTGGGGCTGAACCAGGTCATCATTGAGAACAATGGTTACACCGGCGGCGGCGATCTGCCGCTGGCAGCCCGCGAAGCACTGGTTGCGCTGCTCAAGCCGCTACGCGCTTAATCAATGATCAGGCGCAGTTCGCCCTCCAGCGACTGCGCCGCCTCTTCCAGCAGCGCCAGCACCGGCGCTAAATCGGCCTGATGCGCGGCATAGTGCTGCAACCACATTGTCGCAGGCAGCGCCATCCCGCCCGTCAGCCAGTCCCATAACGCATCCAGATTATGTCCGAAGGTCTGCGGACAACCGCTCTGCTCAGCAAACTGCTGATAAAACGCCGCGCGCGTGGTGAGCTGACGCAGGTCAAAGGTCAGATTAAGCATGATCAGGGCACCTGCCTGAAACTGCGGTAGTGATCGGTGGAGAGAAACACCAGCCCGTCAGAGGAGTAGACCAGGCGATCGGCATCGCGATGCCCGCAGCGATAATTCACATCCGCTTCATACCACTGACGCCCCGCACGCGCGGGCAGACGTTTTTCACGGTTCGTAAAGCGATCGCCGCCAATGGCTCTGCCTGGCAACACGTCACACAGGTTGCCTTTGGCCGGATTCCAGCCACGCTTGCGCGCGTCGTTTTTGGTGAGGTAGTAGTCCGGCAGTTGCTGATGCTGCAGCACCCAGCGCGCCACGGTATGGGCGTCAGTCAGGGTGGCGATATCCGCCTGGGCAGGGGCTGAAACGGAATTCAGATAGGGTTTAAGGCCGAAGAAACAGGCCGCGAGGACGAGAAAAAGTCCAATCCAGAGTTTTTTTGACATGATGGCATCCGTGACGACAGGACGCAGATGATACCAGTTTTGCGCGCAGAGAAAAGCGCGGGCCAGACAAGCTGGCCCTGGCGAGGTTATGCTGCGTGCGAATCCCCGCTGTGCCGACGCCATGCACCCGGCGCGACGCCATACTGGCGTTTGAAGCTGCGGTTAAAGGATTGCTGGGAGTCGAAACCTAACGAGATAGCCACATTGAGAATCGGTTCATCAGTGCTGGTCAGGCGGTCGGCTGATTTCTTCAGCTTCTTAACCCGGATGTATTCACCCAGTGGATAACCGGTGTGCTCTTTAAACATGCGCTGCAGGTGCCATTTGGAGTAGCCCGCGCGCTCTGAAACGGTATCCAGATCCAGACGTGCTTCGATGTTGTTATCAATCCAGTCGATTAAATCGTGAATAAAAGCATCACTCATCATTCCAGTCTCTCCTGTCGCCGTGGCGAAAAGTATTAGTATCAGTTGCAGTTACACTTAAGGGTGGCTGACTATGCCATTTAATGCAAGTTTTATTAGTACATTAAATGCCGCACTATTTGTGGGGTTTTAGCTAAGTTGTTCAGGCTTTAATTGCCCTGCCCTAAACCGCACATAAAGTGTATCTGTTATTCTTGCAGTTGCCAGCCACGCAAGCCTACACTCACCGCGATTAATTGCAATCTTAAAAGTTGCAAATATTGGCCTGCAGGCCGCCTGTTTATATCTATCGCGGAATAACAACAATGATTACGAACCGGGTTCGTCAGGGTTTAACCCTCTTAGGGATGGTACTGCTCATCACGCAACTGAGCGGCTGCGATAAAGGTGTGGCGCAAAACGCCGCTCCCCCGCCGCCTGAAGTGAGTGCCGCACCCGTGCTGATCAAACCGGTCAGTCAATGGGACAATTTCAATGGCCGGGTTGAAGCGGTGCAGAGCGTGCAGTTGCGTCCGCGCGTCTCTGGCTACATTGATGCCGTTAACTATCGTGAAGGCGATGAGGTCAGAAAAGGTCAGGTACTGTTTACCATTGATGACCGGAGTTACCGCGCGGCGCTGGAGCAGGCCAAAGCGGAACTGGCCCGGGCGCGCAGTCAGGCGAGTCTGGCCCGCAGCGAATCGGGCCGCAGCGAGAAGCTGATCGGCACGCAGGCGATTTCCCGCGAAGCGTGGGAGCAGCGTCGTTCTGCCGCCAGTCAGGCGCAGGCGGATGTGCTGGCCGCAGAGGCCGCGGTCGATATGGCGCAGCTGAACCTCGACTTCACCCGCGTTACCGCGCCGATTGATGGCCGCGCCAGCCGGGCGATGATCACCGCCGGTAACCTGGTGACCGCCGGCGACAGCGCCAGTGTGTTAACCACGCTGGTGTCGCAGCAGCAGATGTATGTCTATTTCGATGTCGATGAGAACACCTTCCTGAACTATCAGGCGATGGCGCGTCAGGGCCAGCAGCGCCATGCGCTGCCGGTTGAGATTGCGCTGGTCGGCGAACAGGGTTTCCCGCACCAGGGCAAAATTGACTTTCTGGATAACCAGCTGACCGCCAGCACCGGCACCATTCGTATGCGCGCCCTGCTCGACAATCAACAGCGTCAGTTTACGCCTGGCCTGTTTGCCCGCGTGCGTCTGCCCGGCAGCGCGCAGTTCGAGGCTGTGCTGATCGATGATAAAGCGGTATTGACCGACCAGGATCGCAAATATGTCTACGTGGTGGATGGCGAAGGTAAAGCGCAGCGGCGCGATATCCAGCCTGGCGCGATGGTGGATGGTTTGCGCATCGTTAAATCGGGTCTGCAATCCGGCGACAAGGTCATCATCGCCGGTCTGCAAAAAGTATTTATGCCCGGCATGCCGGTCACTGCTCAGCCGGTCGCCATGCGTGCGGCAGCCGCTCAATAACCCGAGGCCGCTATGGACTTTTCCCGCTTTTTTATCGACCGGCCCATTTTTGCTGCGGTGCTATCGATCCTGATTTTTGTGACCGGGGTGATTGCCATCCCACTGCTGCCAGTCAGTGAATATCCCGACGTGGTGCCACCCAGCGTACAGGTGCGCGCCGAGTATCCAGGCGCTAACCCGAAAGTGATTGCGGATTCCGTGGCGACGCCGCTGGAAGAGGCAATCAACGGCGTCGAAAACATGATGTACATGAAGTCAGTGGCCGGTTCTGACGGCGTGCTGGTGACCACCGTCACCTTCCGTCCAGGCACCGATCCTGATCAGGCGCAGGTGCAGGTGCAGAACCGCGTAGCGCAGGCGGAAGCCCGTCTGCCGGAAGATGTGCGTCGGCTGGGGATCACCACCCAGAAGATGTCGCCGACCCTGACGCTGGTCGTCCACATGTTCTCACCGAACAATACCTACGATTCGCTCTACCTGCGTAACTACGCCACCCTCAAGGTGAAAGATGAGCTGGCCCGCCTGCCGGGTGTCGGTCAGATCCAGATTTTCGGCGCAGGCGAGTATGCGATGCGCGTCTGGCTTGATCCCAATAAAGTGGCGGCGCGTGGTCTGACCGCCTCTGACGTGGTGACGGCGATGCAGGAGCAGAACGTGCAGGTCTCTGCCGGTCAGCTGGGTGCCGAGCCGCTGAAAAAACAGAGCGATTTTCTGCTGTCAATCAACACCCAGGGACGACTGGAGAGCGAGCAGCAGTTTGGCGATATCATCCTGAAAACCTCGGAAGATGGTTCGCTGGTGCGGCTGCGCGATGTGGCGCGGATTGAGATGGGCTCGGGCAGCTATGCCCTGCGCTCGCAGCTGAATAACAAAGATGCGGTCGGTATCGGCATCTTCCAGGCACCTGGCGCCAACGCCATCGACCTCTCCAATGCGGTTCGCGCCAAAATGGATGAGCTGGCGACCCGCTTCCCCAACGACGTGAAATGGGCCGCGCCTTACGATCCGACGGTGTTTGTCCGCGACTCGATTAAAGCCGTGGTGCAGACCCTGCTGGAAGCGGTCATTCTGGTCGTGCTGGTGGTGATTCTGTTCCTGCAGACCTGGCGCGCCTCGATCATTCCCCTGCTGGCGGTGCCGGTTTCGATAGTCGGTACCTTTAGCGTGCTCTATCTGCTTGGCTTCTCGCTGAATACGCTGAGCCTGTTCGGGCTGGTGCTGGCGATTGGTATCGTGGTGGATGACGCCATTGTGGTGGTGGAGAACGTCGAACGTAACATTGAGATGGGGCTGTCGCCACGCGCCGCTGCGCATCAGGCGATGCGTGAGGTCTCCGGGCCGATCATCGCCATTGCGCTGGTGCTGTGCGCGGTGTTTGTGCCGATGGCGTTTCTCTCTGGCGTCACCGGGCAGTTCTACAAGCAGTTCGCCACTACCATCGCCATCTCTACAGTGATCTCTGCTATTAACTCGCTGACGCTCTCGCCTGCGCTGGCGGCGATGCTGCTGAAAGATCATCACGCGCCGAAAGACCGGCTGACGCGGATCATTGATGCGCTGTTTGGCTGGCTGTTCCGGCCGTTTAACCGCTTCTTCCAGCGCAGTGCCCATGGTTATGAATCGCTGGTGGGCCGTACGCTGCGTCGCCGTGGCGCCGTGTTTGGCGTCTATATTCTGCTGCTGGCGGGTGCCGGATTTATGTTCCACACCGTGCCGGGTGGATTTATTCCGACGCAGGATAAGCTCTACCTGATTGGTGGCGTGAAGATGCCGGAAGGTTCCTCTCTGGCGCGCACGGATGAAGTGATTCGTAAGATGAGCGAAATCGGTATGCAGACCGAAGGCGTCGCCTATGCGGTCGCGTTCCCTGGCCTGAATGCATTGCAGTTCACCAATACCCCGAACAGCGGCACGGTGTTCTTCGGTCTTAAGCCGTTTAATGAGCGCAAACATACGGCGGCGGAGATCAACGCTGAGATCAATGCGAAGATCGCGCAAATCCAGCAGGGCTTTGGCTTCTCGATTATGCCACCGCCGATTCTGGGGCTGGGCCAGGGCTCGGGCTATTCGCTCTATGTGCAGGACCGCGCAGGTCTGGGTTATGGCGCACTGCAGACGGCGATTAATACGCTTTCGGGCAGCATCATGCAGACGCCAGGGATGCACTTCCCCATTTCCTCTTATCAGGCCAACGTTCCGCAGCTTGATGTGAAGGTAGACCGGGATAAAGCCAAAGCGCAGGGAGTATCGCTGACCGCGCTGTTCAGCACGCTCCAGACCTATCTTGGCTCGTCGTATGTGAATGACTTTAACCGCTTTGGCCGCACCTGGCGGGTGATGGCGCAGGCTGACGGGGATTTCCGCGACAGCATCGAAGATATCGCTAACCTGCGAACCCGAAACGATCGCGGTGAGATGGTGCCGATTGGCAGCATGGTCAACATTACCACCACCTACGGTCCCGACCCGGTGATCCGCTATAACGGCTATCCGGCGGCGGATTTGATTGGTGATGCCGACCCACGCGTGCTCTCCTCGGCGCAGGCGATGAGTCAGCTCGAAGCGATGTCCGGTCAGCTATTGCCAAACGGCATGAACATCGAGTGGACCGATCTGAGTTATCAGCAGTCAACGCAGGGCAATACCGCGCTGATTGTCTTCCCGATGGCCGTGTTGCTGGCGTTCCTGGTGCTGGCCGCGCTGTATGAGAGCTGGACGCTGCCGCTGGCGGTGATCCTGATTGTGCCGATGACCATGCTCTCTGCGCTGTTTGGCGTCTGGCTGACTGGCGGTGACAACAACGTCTTCGTGCAGGTCGGACTGGTGGTGCTGATGGGGCTGGCCTGTAAGAACGCGATTCTGATCGTCGAGTTTGCGCGGGAGCTGGAGATTCAGGGCAAAGGGATTGTGGAAGCGGCGCTGGAAGCGTGTCGCCTGCGTCTGCGTCCGATTGTGATGACCTCCATCGCCTTTATCGCCGGTACAATACCGCTGATTCTGGGTGAAGGCGCGGGTGCAGAGGTCCGCGGCGTTACGGGTATTACGGTCTTCTCCGGCATGCTCGGCGTGACGCTGTTCGGCCTGTTCCTGACGCCGGTGTTCTATGTGGCCCTGCGCAAGCTGGTGACGCGCCGGTCAGGTAGTGCATCGTCCGTGACGGCGTAAACCGTAAAAGTTAAAAGGGGCGACCATATGATCGCCCCTTTTTTTGCCTGTGATTCACTGATTCCAGCAGACCCCACCTTGTAGGCTAACGCCGCTTCAATCTTTCATTCAGCGTTTCAATGATAAACGCATTCAGCGAGGTTTCATTTTGCGCAGCAGCCTGAGACAGGCGCTCTCCCAGCGATTCAGGATAGCGCAGCGTAAAGGTCTTAATTTTTTCCTGCTCAGCATAGGGATTAATGCCGGAGGCTGCACAATCTTCCAGGTATTCGCGCAGCGAAATCTCACCCTCTTTGTACAGCCCCTGTACGCTGTCAGAGACAAAATCACAGTAGCCTGTCAGGCCAGTAAAGCGCCCACGGAACATGTTGAGTTCAGGAACATAGGTGATCACGGCGGGTTGCCCGGCGACATTAGCCAGATCTGAATTATTACTCATCTTTGACCTCCAGCGTTCTGCTTGCGGGCAGATGATCAGGTCCGAATTTCAATCCGGGCTTTGCGTCCCAGCTGAGCCAGCGCCAGTTCCACATTTTCGACTTTCGATGAGTGCTCCACATCCAGTAGTCGATCAACCTGTGGACCATTCACACCCAGCTGGCGTGCCAGATCGACTTTACGGGTGCCGGTTTCAATCATTGCGTTGTAAAGTGCCGCTTTCATTGCCACCAGTACAGGCACAGAGACGATGTACTCTCCTTCCAGCGGTTTACTGGCAACCGGAATCGGACGACGCGTATCCATCTCGAGAGAGATTGCCGTCACCAGTCCATCTTCGGCTTCTGCAAGTGCTTCCTCAACGGTGTCACCGACGGAATGCAGTAACGGCAAATCACGACACGAGACCTCATAGGTATCGGTTTTGGCGTCATGAGTTAATCTGACGGCATAATTAAACATAGAGTTACCTCTCTGATCGGGCTCACAGGCCCAGATCTTTTAAAATTTTTCTGCGCGTACCTTCAGGCATTTCTTTTGCTCCGTGATCCGGAAAAATGGATTGCCTGTCGCCCAGGAAGACCTTGAAATGGCTGCTTCCACTGCGGTGCTTAGTCAAAATAGCGCCCTGCTGAATGAGCCAGCGTCTGAATTCACTGTACTTCATCGCGTTCCCTCGCTGTGTATAACAGCAAGAATAACATTGGTGATAATCAATACAACATTAATGTTGTGATGGATGCTGAATTTTCAAATGTTTATCAGGTTCAGCGTGATAACCGACCCCAATAAAGTGAGTTATTGGCTTATGGCAGATTTGAGGCAGGAAGTTAGTGACCAGCAGGCATAAAAAAAGCCGCTAATCAGCGGCTCTTTTTGCAGAGATCATCAATCTCTTCGGGTTCAGGTTCCGGCACGGCGGTGCAGTTGCTGGTGTCGCGTTTCTTCAGTTCGTTCAGTGCGTCTGCCACGGTGCGTTTTGCCAGCACATCCAGCGACGCCTGCTCGGCTTCATCGGCTATCGACTTGAAGTACCAGCAGAGGTTGGCACTGACCAGACAGCGCGGCGCGACGTCAGGACGCGCGGCCCAGATTTTTTTGTCTTCGATCACTGAGACATAGATATCCCGCAGAGTAATTTCTGCAGCAGGACGGCCCAGATGAATCGAACCGGTACGGCCCAGCGTGGAGACGATAATGCCGTCACGGGTCAGCGGGACCATTAATTTTCGTATGAAACTGGGATTCGCTTCCAGCCCGTAGGCCAGAATCGCGCTGGTAGAGCGTTTTCCCATTTGCTCCGCCATCGCTACGCTCAGAACCATTTGCAAAGCTGTCGGGAAGCGGTAATCAAGCATTTCTTTATCCTGAGTTGCGGTGCATCTTATTGTTTTATTGCCGCATAAGTGAACAATCAATGAGCAATAAATATAACAAACACTGTTGCTTTTTTGAAGCAAACCGGCGGTGACAAGGCACGTATTCACCAAAGGCTGAGGCCCGATAGCACAAGGTGCTTAGCCTGCTAACTGCCCTCTTCCTGCGGAGCAGGAAGAACCGTTCCGTTATGCCGTGGTGGCCGATGCCGCCGGTAATCGCTGCTTCAGCGCAATAACCAGTACCACGTTAAAGATTGCCAGGGCGCAAAGCAACCACAGCGTCGCCGATGCACCCATCTTTTCAAACACATATCCACCTATCAGCGGCGTCAGTGCCTGCCCCATCAACGCCGGGCGGGCCATTTTACCCACCACAATCGCATAGGACTCTGGTTTGACCATCGCCAGCGGTAAAGTTCCCCGCACGATGGCACGTAAGCCATTTCCTGCGCCATACAACACCATGCTCAGCAACGCCATCTGCGGAAACAGTGCCAGCAACAGCAAGCCCAGTGCCACCAGCCCGACGGAAAAAAAGGTGGTACGGATGGGATGACTGCGTTTAAAGGCGATATCGACGAGTCGGGATCCCACCTGACACGGGCCAAGTACGGCGCTGATCGCCAGCGCCGAGGTCAGCGTATGACCACTCGCCTGCAACAAGGCGATAAGCTGCACGGAAATAGCTGTCATGATCACGGACGCCAGAGTGAAAATGGCACACAGCAGCCAGAACAGCGCAGGCGCAATCTCCGCCGTGCCAGGCTGCGGACTCAGTCGTTTCTCCGGCCGCTTAGCGTGACTGTCGGGTAAGGCAAACAGATAGGCAGGCAGCACGCAGATGACCATCAGTGCCGCAATTATCAGCGACGCGTTTCGCCAGCCGAATCCGTGGATTAACAACGCCGTTCCCGGCCAGACCAGCGTGGTGCAGAAGCCAGATATCAGGGTGATACCGGTGATCGCTGCACGCGCCTGACTGCCATAGCAGGTGCCGAGCGTGGCAAACAGTGCGTCATAAAGGCCCATCGCCATACCGATGCCAATAATTACCCAGGCAAACAGAAACAGCGGCAGAGAGTGGCTATAAGCCATGATCACCAGCCCCACCGCCATCACCATGCCACTTAGTGCCAGCAACAGGCGGCCACCGGTGCGGGCGATAATCCTGCCTGCCAGCGGTGACAGCAGGCCCGATACCAGAATCCCGGTCGAGAGTGCGCCATAAATCCACTGCTGTGACCAGCCTGTCTCAGCCGCAATCGGATTCGCCATCACCGCCATCAGGTAGAACGACCCGCCCCATGACAGGATCTGCACCCAGCCCAGGGTAATAATGGCGGCGATGCCGGGTTTATTGTTCTGATTCACAGGCAATCTCCTGGTTAGCAGGCGAACCGTTTTTATAACATGTTCTGCGATAAGCCAAAATGCGTGATGCCCTTTTGACTGGATAGCCATGCAGGTCGCACGGTTTTGAGTACAATCCTTTCAGTATGTTGTAACTATACAACGCTTGCATCCTCGCCAGGCTTCTGCCACATTGTGGACGTTGTAACTATGGAGGCACAACATGACGCGCTACGACTTAGTGGCTGATATGCATCAATGTGTAAATGACCTGGAACTGGCGCTGGGTGAATTGCGTCAGCAGATTGAAGCGCAGCCTCTGCTGATCGCCCGCGTCTTCAGCCTGCCGCCGGTGGTTAAAGGCCGCGAACATGAAGCGATCACCCGGATTGCCGTCGAGCAGCATCTCGGGGAGAGCGCGTTAAAAATGGCGCTTGACCACTACTGCCGCCTGTTTATGCAGCATCAGTCAGAACAGCTGAGCACCAAGGCTGCCGTGCGCTTGCCTGGCGCACTCTGTATCGAATGCGACGCGCAGCAGGAGGCGGAGATCGGCGCACTGGTCGACGTCATCAATCAGCTGAAGGCACGGCTGGAGCAGCTGATTACGGTGGACTCTGGCCTGCCGAGTGAGGCGCGTTTTGAGTTTGTCCACCAGCATTTGCGCGGACTGATCACCCTGAATGCCTATCGCACTATCACCCTGCTGAGCGCACCGGACAGCCTGCGTTTCGGCTGGGCCAACAAGCACATTATCAAGAATCTCAAGCGCGAAGAGGTGATCGCCCAGCTGGAAAAAAGCCTGAAGTCGGGACGTGCAAAAGCGCCGTGGTCACGTGAACAGTGGGCGGAAAAAGTGCAGGAAGAGCTGGCAAGCGTGCGTGCCCTGCCCGCCTCGGCACGATTGAAAATCAAGCGCCCGGTGAAAGTTCAGCCGGTTGCCCGCGTCTGGCGCGCGGATGATCAAAAACAGACTCAGCTGGCCTGTCCTTCTCCGATTCTGGTTATCTGTCGCGATCGCACGCAGGTTCCGCTACTGGGCGAATTGCTTAACTACGATGCCGATAATATTAACCATCGTTATAAACCTGCTGCAGAACCGCTGAATCTTTTGATCCCCAGACTGCATCTGTGGGTCGATTGTCCGATATAAATAAAAAGGCCAGCTTTCGCTGGCCTCTGACTCACTCAAACCTTACGACTTCATGCTGCCGACCATCTCTTCCGGCCGTACCCAGGCATCAAACTCCTCTTCGGTAAGATAACCCAGCTTCAGCGCCGAGCCTTTCAGCGTCAGCCCCTCTTTGTGCGCCTTCTTGGCAATTTCTGCCGCTTTGTCATAGCCAATATGGGTATTCAGCGCCGTCACCAGCATCAGCGATTCGTTAAGCAGTTGATCGATGCGCTCACGCACCGGCTCAATACCGACAGCGCAGTGATGATTAAAGCTGTCCATGCCATCCGCCAGCAGGCGAATTGATTGCAGGAAGTTATGGATTACCATCGGACGGAACACGTTAAGCTCAAAGTTACCGGATGCGCCGCCCATGTTGATCGCCACATCGTTACCCATCACCTGACAGCAGAGCATGGTCATCGCTTCGCACTGGGTCGGGTTAACTTTACCCGGCATGATGGAGCTGCCAGGCTCATTTTCCGGGATGGCGATTTCGCCGATGCCGCAACGCGGGCCGGAAGAGAGCCAGCGCACGTCGTTCGCGATTTTCATCAGCGAGGCGGCCAGCCCTTTCAGCGCGCCATGTGCATGCACCAGCGCATCACAGGTTGCCAGCGCCTCAAATTTATTTGGCGCAGTGACAAACGGCTGCTGCGTGAGATCGGCCAGCGCCTTTGCCACGCGCACCGCATATTCCGGATGGGTGTTCAGGCCGGTGCCTACTGCGGTACCGCCCAGCGCCAGTTCCGCCACGTGCGGAATGCTCTGCTCAATATGCTTCAGGTTATGCTCCAGCATCGCCACCCAGCCGGAAATCTCCTGGCCCAGAGTCAGCGGCGTGGCATCCTGCAGGTGAGTACGGCCAATCTTGACGATATCTTTGAAGGCGTCGGACTTCTGGCTTAAGGTCTTCTTCAGTACCTGAATCTGAGGGATCAGCTGTTCGCGCAAGGCGATAACGGCGGCAACGTGCATCGCCGTCGGGAAGACATCGTTGGAACTCTGGCTCTTGTTCACATCGTCGTTGGGATGAACCAGCCGCGCCATTCCGCGCTCGCCGCCAAGGATTTCACTGGCGCGGTTCGCCAGCACTTCATTCATGTTCATATTGGTCTGGGTGCCGGAACCGGTCTGCCAGATCGCCAGCGGGAATTCATCCGCATGCTTGTCAGCCAGCACCTCATCGGCCGCGCTGACAATCGCCTCGGCGCGGTCAGCGGGCAGCAGTCCCAGATCGCGGTTAACGCTGGCCGCGGCGCGCTTGGTCAATGCCAGTGCATGCACCAGCGCGGTCGGCATTTTTTCGGTTGAGATGCGGAAGTGTTCCAGTGAGCGCTGTGTCTGCGCGCCCCACAGTTTGTCTGCCGGTACGTCGATGGGGCCCATTGAATCTTTCTCAATGCGATTGGCTGCCATGAATACGTCTCCTTCATCTGGTTTTTAAAAGAATGACCGCCCGGTACGTCATTACGATCGACTGCCGGGCGGTCAGGATAGTAATACACAATAATTTAACATTATCAGAGCTTAGCGTCCTTTTGCGCTGGAGATGTATTTTTACCGGCAGTTTCTGCTTTAATACTGGCAATAATTTCCCGTGATAAAGGGTTATACAATGCAAAAAATGAACAATACGCTGCAAAACTACGCATGGGGCAGCAAAACTGCGTTGACTGAGCTTTACGGAATCGCTAATCCACAGGGGCTGCCGATGGCGGAACTCTGGATGGGCGCACATCCGAAAAGCCCCTCCACCGTGATTGACCAGGGCAGCGAGCGTTCGCTGCGTGACGTGATTGATGCCGCGCCTGCCGCCATGCTGGGCGAAGCGGTGGCACAGCGTTTTGGTGAACTGCCCTTCCTGTTCAAAGTGTTGTCTGCCGATCAGCCGCTGTCGATTCAGGTCCATCCCAGCAAACGCGCGGCCGAAGTGGGCTTTGCCCGTGAGAATGCGGCGGGTATTCCGCTGACGGCTGCTGAGCGTAATTATAAAGATGCCAACCACAAGCCGGAGCTGGTCTACGCGCTGACGCCCTTCCAGGCGATGAATGGCTTTCGCACCCTGACGGAGATGGTCTCACTGCTGGAGCCGGTTGCGGGCGCACATCCACAGATAGCCCATTTTCTGCAGCATCCCGATCAGGATACGCTGGCCGCGCTCTTCTCTACCCTGCTGTCACTGGAGGGTGAGGCGAAATCGCTGGCGCTGGGCATCCTGAAATCCGCGGTTGATGCACAACAGGGTGAGCCGTGGCAGACCATTCGCATGATTGCGGCAGAGTATCCTGACGACAGCGGCCTGTTTTCGCCGTTGCTGCTGAACGTAATCACGCTGCAACCGGGCGAGGCGATGTTCCTCTACGCGGAGACCCCGCACGCTTATCTGAAAGGCGTGGCGCTGGAGGTGATGGCAAACTCTGATAACGTGTTGCGGGCCGGTTTAACCCCGAAATATATCGATATCGCCGAGCTGATGGCGAACCTGAAGTTTGAAGAGAAGCCTGCCAGCACCCTGCTGACTGAGCCGGAGCAACAGGGCAACGCGCTGCGCTTCCCGATTCCGGTGGAGGATTTTGCCTTTGCCATTCATACCCTGAACGCAGAGCCACAGCCGCTGGCGCAGCAGAGCGCCGCAGTGCTGTTCTGCATTGAAGGCCAGACGGTGATCGCCAAAGGCGAGCAGCAGGTAACGCTGAAACCAGGTGAATCCTGCTTCATTGCCGCCAGCGAATCCCCCGTAACGGTCGCAGGCACGGGCCGACTGGCGCGGGTATTTAACGACTTAGGGTGAAGCGGCTGACGGAGTGCCTGTTAACTGCTATTATTTCAACCTATTAGCTTTTAAACGCCTGCGGGCGTTTTTCTTCAGTCGCTGGGGTAAACCTGCGGCATAAGCGGACTCAAGGATAAGGACGAATCAGCAATGAAAAAGACCAATGTTGCCGTAGGTGTCATCATCGCACTGGGCGTAGTCTGGACTGGCGCGGCATGGTTCACCGGCAAGCAGATTGAAAGCCACAGGGATGAGCTGGTGCAGAACGCCAATGCCCAGCTGAATGCTTATGCCCCTAACAGCCGACTGAAGATCAGCTATCAGGACTATCAGCGCGGCGTGTTCAGCAGCAAAGTGAATCTGGTGATTCAGGCCAACTCGCAGACGGAAGATAATCCCCTGCTGAAACCAGGCCAGAGCATCATCCTGAACGAAACCATCGATCATGGCCCTTTCCCCTTTGCTCAGCTGAAGCATTTCAATCTGATCCCAAGCATGGCGTCGGTTCATACCGAACTGGCTAACACCGATGCGGTGAAAAAGCTGTTTGAGCTGACCGGCAACAAGTCGCTGATTAATGCCGATACTCGTATCGGCTACAGCGGTGCCACCGATACGGCGCTGCGCGTTCTGCCGGTTGATTATCAGAATGCGCAAAGCGGCGAGCGTCTTGCCACCAATGGGGGCACCTTCAACGTCAGCGCGGATAACAAAGGCGACAAAGTGTCGCTGGACAGTGATGTTGATAGCCTCGCGCTGACCAGTAAAAATGAGATGGGCCAGCCAGTGCTGTTCACCATTAATGGTCTGAAGCTGAGCGGTAACACCCATCTCAGCCCGGAAGGCGTACGTATTGGCGACCAGTCAGTGGATATTGAGAAGGTCAATGCCAGCATCAATGGTCAGGACGCCCTGACGCTGCACAAAATGAAAGGCACCTCCTCTTTCGATAACAGCGCCGGTAAGATTGGCGGCAATATCGACTACAAGGTTGAAGGCATTCAGCTGCAGAAGCAGGATTTTGGTCAGGCAGCGCTGAAGATGAAACTGTCACAGTTTGATGCGCAGGCGGTAAAAGCCTTCTCCGATCGTTATAACGCGCAGATGCAGGAACTGCTGAGCCAGCCTGGCGTCGCGGAAGATCCTATCCGCTACCAGGCGGGTGTGCATCAGATTCTGATGAGCAACCTGCCGATGCTGCTGAAGGGCTCACCTGCGATCAGTATCGCCCCGCTGAGCTGGAAAAATGATAAAGGTGAAAGCACCTTTAACCTGAACGCAAATTTCAACGATCCCTCTGCGGTGACCGGCGAAGCCCAGACACTCAGCGCCATGGTTGATCGGGTACTGAAGAGCCTGGACAGCAAGCTGGTCATCAATATGCCAATGGCGACCGAAACCATGCATAAAGTGGGACTGGCTGAAGGATATCAGGCCGATGACGCACAGAAGCTGGCAGATCAGCAGGTGAAAGGACTGGCGGCGATGGGTCAGATGTTCCGCCTGACCCAGCAGCAGGATAACAATATCGTCACCAGCCTGCAGTATACCAACGGTCAGGTGAACATGAACGGCGACAAAATGACGCTGGAGCAGTTCCTCTCCCGCTATATGCTGGGTATGCCGACCAGCGAAGGGATGCCGCAGTAATTCTCTACTCTTCCTTTAAAGGCGACCTCCGGGTCGCCTTTTTTATGCCGAGCCGCGAATAACCAGCTGCGGCGGCATAATCACGTTCTGCCGGGCGGCATCGGGTTGCGCTATCCGTTGCAGGATACGCTCAGCTGCCACACGGCCAATCTCCCGGGCTGAACTGGTGACAAACGTCAGCGGCGGATCGGTCAGTTCCGCCTGCGGTTCATCGCCAAAGCCCATCAGAGCCAGCTGCTGATCGTAATAACTGTCGACTGCACCCCGCGCGAATGTTCGCCCGGTGCGCAACAGCCCAAAATAGCATCCCAGCGCGGTAGTGGCGTTATAGGCCAGCACGGCAGTCAGCCGCGGATGGTGCTGAAACAGCTGTACCGCGGCGTCAGCCGCCTCTTTTTGCGTGTTACCGCATTCAATAATCCACTCTGGCCGGAACGGCAGCCCATATTGCAGCAGGGTGGCGCAGTAGCCGCCAAGACGTTCTGCCCGGGTCAGTGATGCGCTATGGCCGCCCAGCCAGGCAATGCGCTGATGCCCCTGACGAATCAGGTATTCTGTGGCCAGACGCGCAGCCTGAGCATTATCGGGGCGGATAGCGTCCACCTCCTCCAGGCTACTGGCGCGCGCGGCACAGACTAAGGCCATATTCACCTCTCTGGCCCGTGTCACAATCTGGCTGGCCTTATCGGCACCGCCTCCCAGCACCACGCCATCCACTCCCTGAGCGACCAGTGACTCAAAGCAGCGATGCAGATGCTGTCCCTGGGCGCCGCTCTGCGTCAGGAACAGCAATTTGCCCTGCTTCTCCAGCGCTTCACTCAGACCTGCCGTCATTTCGGCATAAAATGGCTGGCTGAGATCGCGGACGATCAAGCCAATCACGCCACTCTCACCCCCGCGCAACATGGTTGCCGAACGGTTACGTACGAAACCGAGTTGCTCAATGGCCTCGTTCACGCGCGCCATGGTTGCCGCAGAGATCCGTCCTTTGCCGGATAACACCAGCGATACCGTGGTCACCGACACGCCCGCCGCCGCCGCAACATCATTGATGGTGATTTTACTCATCAGATTACTCAACTGAACTACAGCATTAGAAAACAAGGTAAAACGTTACACCTTATGACGTCAGAATTATATCGTCCATGACCTGAAGAGTGTGATTCAGCGCGCATAAGATCCAGGTAAAACGTTTTATCATCCCGCCACTTCACTCAGTGGTCCGTTTATCCAGGAGCGTTCATGTCACCCTCTCACCAAAAAATGTCCGTCTGGGAATTTTTCCAGAGTCTGGGGAAAACCTTTATGCTGCCGGTTGCCCTGCTTTCCTTCTGCGGCATCATGCTCGGGATTGGCAGTTCGCTGAGCAGTCGTGATGTCCTGACCCTGTTACCTGTGCTGGATCACCCCTGGCTGCAATATCTGTTTCTCTGGATGGCCAAACTGGGATCGTTCGCCTTTAGCTATCTGCCGGTGATGTTCGCCATTGCGATTCCGCTGGGTATGGCGCGCGAGAACAAGGGCGTGGCAGCGTTTGCCGGCTTTGTGGGGTATGCCGTGCTAAACCTCAGCATCAACTTCTGGCTAAATATCCACGGCATTCTGCCAACCACCGATGCCGCCGTGCTGAAAGCTAACAACGTTCAGCCGATCCTGGGGATCCCGTCGATCGATACCGGCATTCTGGGCGCGGTAATTGTGGGTATTGTGGTGTTCTGGCTGCATGAGCGCTTTCATAACATCCGACTGCCCGATGCGCTGGCTTTCTTTGGCGGCACCCGGTTTGTACCAATTATCACCACGCTGGTGATTGGCTTACTGGGACTGGTCGTCCCGCTAATCTGGCCTTTTTTCGCGCGGGGTATCACCGGATTAGGCTGGATGATTAACAGCGCGGGTGATTTTGGCCCGATGATCTTTGGAACCGGCGAACGTCTGCTGCTGCCGTTTGGCCTGCAGCATATTCTGGTCGCCATCATGCGCTTTACCGATGCAGGCGGCACACTGGAAGTGTGTGGCAAGAGCGTGAGCGGTGCCTTAACCATTTTCCAGGCGCAGCTCGCCTGCCCGGAAACCCACGGTTTTGCTGAAAGCGCGACCCGCTTCCTGTCACAGGGTAAAATGCCTGCGTTCCTGGGTGGTCTGCCAGGTGCTGCCCTGGCCATCTATCACTGCGCCCGCCCGGAGAATCGTCATAAGATCAAAGGCCTGTTGATCTCTGGCGTGGTGGCCTGCGTGGTTGGCGGCACCACCGAACCTATCGAATTCCTGTTTCTGTTTGTCGCCCCGTTCCTCTATCTGATCCACGCCCTGCTGACCGGCGTTGGCTTCAGCATCATGGCGATACTGGGCGTCACTATCGGCAATACAGACGGCAATATCATCGACTTTGTGGTGTTTGGTGTGCTGCACGGGCTGTCGACCAAATGGTACTGGGTACCCGTTGTTGCAGCGATATGGTTTGTTGGTTACTACCTGATTTTCCGATTCGCCATTCTGCACTTCAATATCAAAACACCGGGACGCGAAGTGGAAAGTGCCAGTGCGGTTGCGCAGCAGGTCAGCAATGCCGGTAAAGGTAAATCTGGCTATAACTCACCGGCTATTCTGGCGGCACTTGGCGGCGTGGAGAATATTACCTCGCTGGATAATTGTCTGACGCGTCTGCGTCTGACCCTGGCGGATATGAGTAAAGTGGATGATGCGGCGCTGAAAGCCAACGGCGCGATAGGTGTGGTCCATCTTAATCAGACCAGCCTGCAGGTGGTTATTGGTCCACAGGTGCAGTCGGTGAAAGATGAACTGTCACACCTGATGAATGTCCCTGCCTGATGTGCCGGAGCCGATAATGTTTAACTTTGACGAAGTCATCGATCGCCGCGGCAGCTGGTCTACCCAGTGGGATTTCGTGGCTGACCGCTTTGGCGTCCCCGATTTGCTGCCGTTTACCATTTCGGATATGGACTTCAGAACCGCGCCAGCGGTTCAGCAGGCGCTGGCCCAGCGCGTAGCACACGGCGTGTTGGGTTACAGTCGCTGGCAGCATGATGATTTTCTTTCCGCCTGCTGCCACTGGATGTCCAGCCGTTTCGGCTACCAGCCCGATGCTGACACGCTGGTTTATGGCCCCTCGGTGATCTATATGGTGGCGCAGATGCTGCGCCGCTGGAGCAATCCGGATGATGAAGTGGTGCTCCACACCCCCGCCTACGATGCTTTTTATAAAACGGTACGCGGCAATCAGCGACAGGTGCTGGAGATGCCGCTGCAGCGGGATAACGGTAGCTGGCGATGTGATATGGCCGCGCTGGAGACGCGGCTGGCGCGCCCGCGTTGCAAAATCCTGTTGCTCTGCAGCCCGCACAATCCCACCGGTAAAGTGTGGACAGCAGCTGAGCTGCAACAGATGGCGGCGCTCTGCGATCGTCACGGCGTGCGGGTGATCAGCGATGAAATCCATATGGATATGGTAGTGGGTAATCAGCCCCATACTCCGTGGGCCAGCGTGGCGCGCAGTGACTGGGCGCTGTTTACCTCGGCGTCGAAAAGCTTCAACGTACCAGGCCTGACCGGTGCGTGGGGAATTATCCCGGATGCGGCAGACAGAGCCGCCTGGTTTCAGGCGCTGAAAAATGCTGACGGCCTTTCTTCTCCGGCCGTGCTGGCCGTCACGGCACACGTTGCCGCCTACCAACAAGGCGCACCCTGGCTGGATGCCCTGCGCAGCTATCTTTATGGTAATTTCATACTGGTTGCCAATCGGCTTAACGCTGAGTTTCCCGCACTGAACTGGCACATTCCCGAGGCGACCTATCTCGCCTGGCTCGATATCAATCCGCTGGGCATTCCTGAAGAGGCCCTGCAACAGGCGCTGATCCAGCAACGGGTCGCAATTATGCCCGGATCGACCTACGGTGATGCAGGCAAAGGGTTTTTGCGTCTTAACGTTGGCTGTCCGCGCAGCAAAGTTGATGAGGGCGTTTCACGCCTGATTGCGGCGATCCATCAGTTGCAGAAGTGATATTAACCGGCGAGGCAACCATTGCTCGCCGGTTATGCGTAATTAAGCAGCATCCGGCGCGGCTGTTGCGCAAATAGCTGGCGCTGTTGCGCAAGATATTTTTATAATGCTCTGCACTTCACCGACAACTGAGCGAGTGCGCCATGATCGATTCTAAAATTCCTCTGACTGATATTCACCGCCACCTTGATGGCAACATCCGTGCACAAACCATTCTCGATTTAGGTCGCCAGTTTAACCTCGCCCTGCCTGCTTCCACGCTGGAAACGCTGCGTCCGCATGTGCAGGTCGGCCAGAATGAGCCTGACCTGGTGAGCTTCCTGCAGAAGCTCGACTGGGGTGTGAAAGTGCTGGGTGATCTGGATGCCTGCCGCCGGATCGCGCAGGAGAATGTCGAAGATGCCGCCCGCGCGGGCATTCACTATGCTGAACTGCGTTTTTCCCCTGGTTATATGGCGATGACCCACAACCTGCCGATTGCCGGTGTGGTTGAAGCGGTAATTGAGGGCGTGCGCGCAGGCCGTCAGCAGCACGATATCGACGTGCGTCTGATCGGTATCATGAGTCGTACCTTTGGCGAAGATGCCTGCCTCAGCGAACTGGAAGCTTTGCTTGCCCATCGCGATCACATCACCGCGGTCGATCTGGCGGGTGATGAGCTGGGCTTCCCGGGCAGCGAGTTCCTGAGCCACTTTACCCAGGCGCGCGATGCCGGTTTCCGCGTGACCGTCCATGCGGGCGAAGCAGCCGGACCCGAGAGCATCTGGCAGGCGATTCGGGAGCTGGGTGCAGAACGTATCGGTCACGGCGTGAAAGCGATTGAAGATCGCGCGCTGATGGATTTCCTGGCGGAGCACCGTATTGGTATTGAATCCTGCCTGACCTCCAACATCCAGACCAGCACCGTGCCATCACTGGCGCAGCATCCGCTGAAGACCTTCCTGGAGCATGGCATTCTGGCGACGATCAACACGGATGATCCGGCGGTTCAGGGCATTGAACTGGCGCATGAGTATCATCACGCCGCTCCGGCTGCCGGTCTGAGCGCGGCGCAGATCCGTCAGGCGCAGGAAAATGGTCTGACGATTGCGTTCCTTAGCGAAGCAGAGAAAGCGGCTCTTCGCGCACGGGTGCAGTAATCCTGAAGCGTAGCGACAAAAAACGGGCCGGATATCCGGCCCGTTTTTATAGTGAGGAGCTCAAGGGACAGGTGGCTTTAAGACCGAGCTTGCACAGGGAACAGGGTCAGATCGGAAAGACGCAAAAGCCGCCATCCATGGCACGCTCGGCCCACGCCATCCGTGGCGTGGGACGCTTTCCTCTTCTGACCCTGTTCCCTGCACGTTAAGTTAGTTAGTTGCGGCCAGAATCGTTCTGAGTGGGTTGTGGCAGCAGAGTGACGGGCCGGATATCCGGCCCGTTTCGCTTTTTTACTTATTGCGTTTTAAGCACCGACCGATTAAACGCGCTTCAGCGACATCGTCTGGCGTTTCTCGGCGGATTGCAGACCTAACTCGATCAGTTCCATCACATGAATCGCCTCTTCCGCTGTCACCGGATTGTTACCACGTCCGGCAATCGCATCGCGGATACCCGCATAGTAAGCGGGATAGTTGCCTGGCTGGGTCAGCTGGGTCGTTTCGGTCAGGGAATCTCCGTCAACCAGCGTCAGAGTGCCATCACGCATGTCATAGCCCCAGTCTTCCTGCGGCGGGAAATCACCTGACTTCAGGCGATCTTCCTGCGGATCAAGACCATATTTGACGTAACTGCCGCGCGTGCCGTGGACGGTATAACGGGCAGATTCTGCCGCGACCAGCATGCTGGCGTGCAGCACGACACGGCGCTGCGGATAAGTCAGCGTCGCGTGGAAGTAGTCGGTGGTCTGCGCGCCCGGACGCATCTCGGCCAGATCAACCGTGATAGCGACCGGCGGGCCAAACAGCTGCAGCGCCTGGTCCAGCAGATGCGGCCCCAGGTCATACCAGATTCCGCTGCCTGCGCCTTTCATTTCACGCCAGCGATTACGCACTTCCAGACGGAAGCGGTCAAAGTGCGATTCGAAGTAGCGCACTTCACCCAGCGTACCGGCCTCAATCAGCGATTTCAGCGTCAGGAAGTCACTGTCCCAGCGGCGGTTGTGGAACACCGACAGCAGCAGCCCCTTGGCTTTCGCCAGCGCATCCAGTTCACGTGCCTGTGACAACGTCACGGTGAAAGGCTTATCGACCACCACATGTTTACCGGCGTTCAGCGCTGCTTTTGCCAGCGGGAAGTGCGTGTCGTTGGGGGTAGGAATAACGATCAGTTGCAGCGTCGGGTCGTCCAGCAGCGCCTGAGGGTCGGCCACTACCTTAACGGCGGGCCAGTCGGCGTGGACTTTGCTGGCGTCGCTACTGGAAATGGCTGCCAGCTCGACGTCCGGCGTCCCCGCAATCAGCGGGGCGTGAAACGTTTTACTGGCAAAACCGTAGCCGATCAGACCAACACGTAATTTATCGCTCATTTGGATTCCTCTCAGAGCCTGATTGACCAGACTCTTAGTTGATAACCTGATTGATTTAAGACTATTAACCAAATGACGACAAGCCGGAATTCCCCGAAAAAACTAAGAGATAGCACTTCGCGCCAGCGGCCAGGCGGTCTGAGCGGCCAGGCTGTCGTGCGCATCCTGATTACGGCGGCGGAAGTCGCTGGGACTGACGCCGACCCGCTTGCGGAACACCCGCGAGAAGTAGAGCTGATCGTCATAGCCCACTTCACGTCCTACCGAGGCGATCGGCTCCTGGGTGGTCTGCAGCAGCAGTTTCGCGCGGATTACACGCTGATCTTCACGCCAGCGCAGCAGGTTCACACCCATCTGCTCGCGGAACAGGTGCGCCAGCCGCGACGGCGACAGACAGACGTGGCGCGCCACCTCTTCAATCTTAACCTCGCTGGCGAGATGGTTGGTGACGTACTGGCAGGCTTCAATCACGCGCGGATCGCGAATTAACTGATGGCTACGAGGATCTTCTTCAACGGCGCGCAGCAGCAGCCGTTCCAGCAGGTTCATCGCCAGCTCTTCCGCAAAGCGACGGCCCGAATTGTGGGTCTGTTCGATACTGGCAAACAGGCGATCAAATTCGCCACGCAGCGATTCAGGCAGCAGCAGTCGTCCCACGCCCTCCTGCTCATCCTGCCAGCGCAGCCAGTCGTGCCAGTAGGCGCGCGGACGGAAATAGACCCAGCGGTGAAACCACTGCGGGCTGTCCGGCGCGCGACCATAATAGTGAGCCGTTTTCGGCTGAAACAGCAGCATTTCGCCAGGTTCGCAGTCAAATGCCCGCTCGCCGTCAAATACCCGCCCTTTACCTTTGATAGTGAGATTCAGAATGTAACCTTTCATGCCGTGCGGGCGATCGATAAAGAAATCGAGCGGACCATCGGCGGTGATCGGCGTCAGCCCCGCCACCAGCCAGGCATTGAATGAATAGCCCGGCAACAAGGGGTTTTGCTGCTCGGCCGGTAATTCGCGGTGATACATAGCGTCCTCACTCAGTCTGTTATTGTTCGGATAGCCCGCAGAGGCTTCTGCCTCTGCGGACCAACGGCTCGCTCAATCAGGCTTTTTTCTGTTTGTAACGGTCAAAAATCACCGCAGCTAACAGTATCAGACCGCGTACCACATACTGTGAGAATGGCGAGATATTCAATAAATTCATCGCATTCTCTACCGTGCCGAGGATCAGCACCCCTGCCACCACATAGGAGATTTTACCGATGCCGCCCTTCAGCGAAACGCCACCCAGCACGCAGGCAGAAATCACCACCAGCTCATAGCCGATGGAGGTCATTGGCTGGCCGCTGGTCATACGTGACGCCAGAATGATGCCCGCCGCCGCTGAAACCAGACCGGAGAGGATAAAGATGATGATGCGGGTGCGCACCACCGGCACACCGGCCAGACGTGCGGCTTCTTCATTGCCGCCAATTGCCAGGGTGTTACGGCCAAAGGTGGTTTTGTTGAGCAGGAAGCCGAAGATCAGCATGGTGGCCAGAGTCAGCCAGATGGGAGCGGGCACGCCAAGCCAGTTGGCAAAGCCCAGTTCGAAGAAGCGCTCATCTTCGATACCGACCGCTTTACCGTCAGAGAAGATATAGGCCAGGCCGCGCACAATCTGCATGGTCGCCAGCGTGGTAATCAGCGCATTGATCTTGAGTCGGGCAATGACAAAGCCGTTGATAAAGCCGGTGATCATACCGAGAACCAGGCCGGCACCCACGCCAATCCACAGGCTTTCGGTCATGTTAATCACCACGGCGGTAACCACACCCGCACAGGCGATGACGGAAGCGACCGACAGGTCAAAATCACCGGAGGCCAGACAGAACAGCATGCCGCAGGCGACCATGCCGGACATCGACATCGCCAGCCCTAAGCCTTTCATATTGATAAACGAGCCGAAGTTCGGCACAAAGATCGCACAGACAATAAACAGCAGTGCAAATACCACCAGCATGCCGAAGTTGTCCCAGATGCGACCTAACTGCAGGCCGCCGCGTGAAGCGGGCTGCGGCGTATTTGAGGTCGTGGATGAAGCCATGATGATCTCCTGTCAGGCCACGGCGGCCGCTTGAGTGGTTTTGGGCATCGCCAGGCTCAGCGTCTGCTGCTCCGTGGCGTCGTCGTGTAGCAGTTCACCGGCAATGGCACCTTCACGCATCACCACGATGCGATCGGCCAGGCCCATCACTTCCGGTAAATCGCTGGAGGCGAACAGCACCGCAATGCCCCGGTTCGCCAGCTGATAAATCAGGTTATAGATTTCATGTTTGGCACCGACATCGATACCGCGCGTTGGCTCATCCAGCAGGATCACCTTCATGTCCTCTGACAGCCAGCGTCCCAGAATCGCCTTCTGCTGGTTGCCGCCGGAAAGGTTCATGATCAGCTGATCGGCGCTGGGCGTTTTGATGTTTAGCGAGCGGATATGGCTGTCGGCATTTTTATTTTCCCAGCCGTTTTTAATCAGGCAGCCCGCAGTAAGGTTATGACGACGGGCGCTGATGTTGATGTTGTCGCGCACCGAATGCACCGGAATAATGCCCTCGGCTTTGCGATCTTCCGGGCAGAGCATGATGCCCGCACGGATGGCATCGATCGGCTCCCGCAGCGGCAGCGGTTTGCCGTCCAGAATCACCTGACCGCCGCGCAGACGCGTGCCGCCAAACAGCCCTTTCAGCAGTTCACTGCGACCGGCACCGACCAGGCCAAACAGACCGACAATTTCACCGGCATGGACTTTCAGCGAAATCGGCGTCCGCACGCCCTTCGCTTCGACCTTATCCAGCTCCAGCCGCACCGCGCCTTTGGCACGCGGTGAATAGCCATAGATATCACCGAGGTTTCGTCCCACCATCGCCTGCACCAGATCGTCGTGATGTGTGTTAGCCATATCGGTAAACGTCCGCACGTAGCGGCCATCTTTAAAGACGGTGATGGCATCGCTGAGGGCGAAGATCTCCTCCATGCGGTGTGAAACGTAGAGCACCACCCGGCCCTCCTCACGGAGCTGACGGATGACGCGGAACAGGTTGTCGATTTCACGCGCTGAAAGTGAGCTGGTTGGCTCATCAAAGGCGATAATACGCGCGTTACGCGCCAGCGCTTTGGCAATCTCCACCATCTGCCACTGCCCCAGCGACAGATATTTCAGCGGCATATCGGGATCGATATCCATGCCGAGATTTTTCAGTTGCAGGCCCGCCTCAAAACGCATCAGCTTACGGTTGACCAGCCCATGTTTGTGCGGGATCTGACCGAGATAGATGTTCTCTGCCACGCTCATTTCCGGCACCAGATGCAGTTCCTGGTAAATAATGGCGACGCCCGCGTCCAGCGCATCGGTGGTGCGCTGAAAGCTCATCGGCTGGCCTTTAATACGAATCTCACCGCCGCTCGGCTGATAACTGCCGCTGAGTATTTTTAACAGCGTCGATTTGCCTGCGCCGTTCTCGCCCATCAGAGCATGGACTTCACCGCCACGGCAGTCGAAAGAGATATCCTGCAACGCTTTGACGCCAGGGAAGGTTTTACTGATGCCATGAAACGACAGAAATGCTGAATCAGTGTTCATGTTTTTCCTCACTCTTTCGCGCCACCGGCCGGTTATGGCGGGCGGCGCGAAATTGGCTATTAAGGATGCCAGGCGACAAACTGCCTGGCAGGCTCAGGGTTACATCAGTCCTTTTTTCGCCAGTTCAGTTTTGAAGTTGTCACGGGTGATCAGCACCACATCGGTAACTTCGGTGAATTTCGGTGGCTCTTCACCTTTGCTGACCCAGTTGTAGAGCATCTGGCTGCTTTTGTAGCCGTGGATATCCGGGCTTGGCAGCAGCGAGCCGTAGAAGCCGGTCGCCTTCTCTTTCGACAGTTCACTGATGGCATCCACGCCGTTGATGCCGATACCGATGACGTCAGCCGCTTTAAAGCCCTGACCTTCGGTCGCGCGCACGCCGCCCAGCACGGTGTTGTCGTTCATGCCGACAATCAGCCAGTGTTTGACTTCAGGATGCTGAACCAGCAGAGAGTTACCGGCGTCAAATGCGCCAGGGATGTCGTTAGATTTAGTCGGGACCTGGTAGATCTGCGCTGCCGGGAAGCCAGCGGCTTTGATGGCGTCCATGGAGCCGCCGGTACGACGACGAGCGGTGTCGAGTTCATTAGCGGTAATTGCCATCACGCCGGTGGTTTTCACATCCCAGCCGCGTTTCTGCATCTCTTTGTAGAGTTCCTGACCCTGACGCTCACCAATTTTGGTCGCAGCCATCATCACCAGCGGCACGGTATCCATTGGTTTGCCTTTGGCGGTGACGAACTGGTCATCGACCGCGATGACTTTCAGACCGTAGCCACGCGCTTTTGCCATGATGGCAGAGCCGAGTTTCGGATCGGGCGTACAGATAACAAAACCTTTCGCGCCGTTAGCCGCCAGGCTGTCGATGGCATTCAGGGTTTTTTCACCATCCGGCACGGCAATTTTAATGACATCAAAGCCAAGATCTTTGCCCGCTTTGTCGGCGAATTTCCATTCAGTCTGGAACCAGGGTTCCTCTGGTTGCTTGACTAAGAATCCCAGCTTCATGGTCTCGGCGATAGCGGATTGTGACATAACCGCTGCCAGGCCGATGGCCGCGAACGCTTTAGTGAATTTATGCATGATGCTCTCCGGTACCAGGTTATTTTTCGCTGCTAATAACGAATCGGTGTAAACGCTACCAGTTTGTTTTGTTTTGTGGGTACAGCCATAAATCAGTGCGTTAGGCTGGCATGTGCTGACAGACTGTCCAGACGCTGGGCTAGTTTTAGCGGTATTAGCGAAGAAAAATGTAGAGCGGTATCACATCTTAAAATCACGACAAAATGATCCATATATTCAGCAAATTTAACCGGACCTTAACTTTTGCAATGGATCACAAAATCACTGCCGATGACAGAAAAGTGCATATTGTCAGCCAGCGATGACTAACTGATTTGGCGCGCCGAACCCAGGATACAGGAGTTAACTAACTACAGGAGATTCCGATGCGTGCTGGAGCCATCACCCTTGGGCTGGACTTTGGTAGTGATTCGGTGCGTGCGCTGGCCGTGGATTGTCATAGCGGCAAAGAGCTGCAGAGTGCGGTGTTCAGCTATCCGCGCTGGCAACAGGGCTTATACAGCGATCCGCACACTAACCGTTTTCGTCACCATCCACAGGATTACATCGACGCCATGGAGCAGGCACTGCTCGGCGTGCTGAATGCACTGAGTGAAGATCAGCGCAACGCCGTGGTCGGCATTGGTGTTGACAGCACCGGTTCGACCCCTGCCCCTATTGACCGCGACGGCAACGTGCTGGCGCTGCGTCCGGAGTTCGCCGACAACCCCAACGCGATGTTTGTGTTGTGGAAAGATCACACCGCTATAGAAGAAGCGGAAGAGATCAATCAGCTGTGCCACAGCGGCCGCTTCCTGGATTACAGCCGCTATATTGGCGGGATTTACTCCTCGGAGTGGTTCTGGGCGAAGATTCTGCACGTATCGCGTGAAGATGCGGCCGTGCGTGACGCCGCTGTCTCCTGGGTCGAACTGTGCGACTGGGTGCCA
Source organism: Pantoea sp. BJFS-204 (assembly GCF_049310725.1). NCBI lineage: Bacteria > Pseudomonadati > Pseudomonadota > Gammaproteobacteria > Enterobacterales > Erwiniaceae > Pantoea > Pantoea sp. BJFS-204. Next base: position 1,207,762 of record NZ_JBMOWE010000001.1, read on the forward strand.
GCCCTGTTAAGCGGCACCACCGCACCTGACAAATTGCGCCGCGGCCGCTGTGCGGCCGGGCACAAGGCGCTGTGGCACGGCGACTGGAACGGCCTGCCCGATGTGGATTTTCTCAATGCGCTGGACCCGCTGTTAACGCAACAGCTCGACTCTCCCCTGTTTACCGATACCTGGACCGCTGATCTGCCTGTCGGCACGCTTAGCCCTGAATGGGCGCAGCGTCTTGGCCTGACGCAAACCGTGACGCTTTCGGGTGGCGCATTTGACTGCCATATGGGCGCGGTCGGTGGCGGTGCCAAACCCTATACCCTGGTGAAAGTGATCGGCACCTCGACCTGCGACATCCTGATTGCGGATAGTGAAAAGGTCGGCGATCGCGACATCAAAGGCATCTGTGGTCAGGTCGATGGCAGCGTAATGCCAGGCGCTATCGGGCTGGAGGCGGGTCAGTCTGCCTTTGGTGATATCTACGCCTGGTTCAGCCGTTTACTGGGCTGGCCGCTGCAGCTGGCGGCGCAGCAGCATCCGGAGCTGAAGCCTCAGCTGGCTGAGATGCAAAAGAGTCTGATTAAAGATCTGACCGAGGCCTGGGCCGCAAACCCGCAGCTCGACCATCTGCCGGTGGTGCTGGACTGGTTTAACGGTCGCCGCACGCCAAATGCTAATCAGCGGCTGAAAGGGGTGATTACCGACCTCAATCTGGGCACCGATGCCCCCGCCCTGTTTGGTGGTCTGGTCGCCGCCACCGCATTTGGCGCACGCGCAATTATGGAGTGCTTCGAACAGCAGCAGATCCCGGTCGAGAGCATTCTGACCCTGGGCGGCATCGCGCGGAAATCCCCGGCGATTATGCAGGCCTGCTGCGATGTGATGAACCGCCCACTGGATATCGTCGCCTCTGACGAGTGCTGTGCGCTGGGTGCGGCCATTTTCGCCGCCGTCGCCGCCGGTGTGCATGCCAGCGTTCCCGACGCCCAGCAGGTGATGGCCAGCCCGATTGCCGTGACGCTGCAGCCCGATCCGGCGCGCGTCGCACGCTATCAACAACTTTATCAACGCTATCAACAATGGTGCGTGGCGGCTGAACCGCAATACGCCGCACGCCCCGCTTCCGCTAAGAGCCTATCTCAGCAGGCGTAATGTTGCAGGCAGTCTGGACACGGACAGCGCGGAACAATCCGTAGTACACGGAGTACGTGAGGATTACTCGCTACGCTCGCCCTTTCAGGGCCGCCCTGACGGGCGTTCAGGTTGCTAAAGCAGCCTGTGTGAGCACTGCCCAGGTTCAGACTGACAAATAAAATAGCCTATTGAGGTAGGCTCAAAGTAAAGGAGTGATTTTATGGAACAGTCAAACAGCTACAGCGTGTGGTTTGTCATCGGCACGCAGCACCTCTACGGGGCGGAGACGTTACGCCAGGTTGAACAGAATGCACGTCAGGTGGTAGAGGGTTTAAATCAGGCCGGTTTACCGCTGCGTCTGGAGCTGAAACCGCTGGTTAAGTCACCGGATGAAGCGCTGGCTCTGTGTCGCGACGCCAATTATGACAAGGAGTGCGTCGGTATTATTACCTGGCTGCACACCTTCTCCCCGGCCAAAATGTGGATCGGTGGTCTGAGCGTGCTGAATAAGCCGCTGCTGCAATTCCATACCCAGTTCAATGCGGAGATTCCGTGGGACAGCATGGACATGGACTTTATGAACCTGAACCAGACCGCACACGGCGGCCGCGAGTTCGGTTTCATCGGCGCCCGTATGGGCCTGCAGCACAGCGTGGTGACCGGTCACTGGCAGGATAGCGCCAGCCAGCAGCGCCTCGGCAACTGGATGCGTGCAGCACTGACAAAACAGGCCAGTCAGCAGCTGAAAGTTGCGCGTTTTGGCGACAACATGCGTGAAGTGGCCGTGACCGAAGGCGATAAAGTCGCCGCGCAGATTCAGTTCGGTTATTCGGTGAATGGCTGGGGCGTCGGCGATCTGGTTGAGGTGATCAATGGCGTCAGCGATGGCGACGTGAATGCGCTGGTCGATGAATATGAAAGCCTTTATCGCTTTACCGATGTTGCCGCTTCCGGCGGCGAAAAGCGTCAGAACGTGCTGGATGCCGCGCGCATCGAGCTGGGTCTGAAGCGTTTCCTGGAAGCAGAAGGCTGCCACGCTTTCACCACCAACTTCCAGACGCTGCATGGCATGACGCAGTTGCCAGGTCTGGCGGTTCAGCGTCTGATGGGTCAGGGCTATGGCTTCGCAGGTGAAGGTGACTGGAAGACTGCTGCGCTGCTGCGCATTTTCAAAGTACTGGCAGGCGATCGCAAAGGTGGCACCTCCTTTATGGAGGATTACACCTATCACTTCTCACCCGGTAACGATCTGGTTCTCGGCTCGCATATGCTGGAGGTCTGCCCGTCGATTGCCATTGAAGAGAAGCCATTGATCGATGTGCAGTTCCTGGGCATTGGTGATAAAGCCGATCCGGCGCGCATGATTTTCTCAACGCCAGCGGGTCGCGCGATTAACGCCAGCGTAATTGATATGGGTGATCGTTTCCGTCTGCTGGTTAACGTGGTGGATGCTATCGAACAGCCGAAACCGCTGCCGAAGTTGCCGGTTGCGCGCGCACTGTGGAAAGCCCAGCCGTCACTGGCAACGGCATCCGAAGCGTGGATTCTGGGCGGCGGCGCGCACCATACGGTGTTCAGCCAGGCGCTGACGCTGGATGATATGTATCTGTACGGTGAGATGAACGATATCGAAGTGCTGGTGATTGATGAGCACACGCGTTTACCTGCGTTTAAAGACGCACTGCGCTGGAACGAAGCGTATTACCGTTTGAAACGTTAATAACTAAAGGGCGCTGTTCAATTTTTTAATTAACAGCGCTCTTAAGTAAGTTAATGAAACGGCCGACGCAGGATTATGCGGCATCAGTTTTTGATAAATACTGTGCTATTCAGTCGGGAATTGAAAATTCCATGCGGCGAACACCTTAATTTACTGCTCGTTATCTACCCCTTATTAATACTTTCTCGCATGTTTTTAAAAGCAATTATCAAGCCCAACCGGGAAGGAATGGTATGCCTGAAAAGCAAAGCGTCCGTGCCAGGAATGGCGCGGCCGATCCGCATGGATGCGGGAATCCTTTGCGATCAGGCATACCTTTCCTGACCTTTCTCATCAGCCAACAGCAATTTGTATTAATCCACCATCAATAGAAATATCCACTGTCCTGCTTCTTGAAGCGATGCATTAGCCCAACCGGGAAGGAATGGTATGCCTGAAGAGCAAAGCGTCCGCGCCAGGGATGGCGCGGCCGATCCGCATGGATGCGGGAATCCTTTGCGATCAGGCATACCTTTCCTGACCCTGCTCCTTAATCTAAAGCGATTGTTTTTCCTGTCATACAAAAGAGAACCAAAGTCTTTGCTATAACTTAACCCTTTCATGAACTTGCACTTTCCCCCACCAGCCTGTATTGCTTGTAGCCTGACAAAACAAAGGTCGCCAGCGCCATGCACATTGCCGAGCTAAACCAACATCCCGGCTTCGCCGGACAAACCGCACAACTGTTGCACACTGAATGGTCACACCTTCCTGCATGGTCTCACCCGCCTGCCATCCTTGAGCGTTTAAAACAGCGCAATCAGAAACCTTCGGCAGAATTTACTCTTATTGCCACACCGGATGGCGAAACGGTGGTCGCGACCTGTAGCGTCATTCGCTATGAACTGGATGACATTCCGGCACGAGAATTCTGGATTGGTGAGGTGGTGACGGACAAGGCATTCCGGGGTCAGGGCTTGGCAAAAGCGTTAATACAGCAGGCGATTGCGCGAGCCAGACAACAGCAGATGGGTGAACTGTGGCTCTATACACCCGATCAACAGGCGTTCTATCAGCGTTCAGGATGGCAGGCGGTGGAACAGCGGCAAATCGCGGGTGAAGAGGTCACGGTAATGGTGCTGCGCCTTGCGCAGTAAAAGGCGGCTCCTGCGAGCCGCCATTGACCGGAGTACTGAAGAACTCAGGAAGGTAATCGCTTAACGGGCGCGTTCTGCTGACGATCCCAGATGACCGTCAGTAACCGCTGCAGGGCGATAAACGCAAACAGCAGAATTCCGATGGCGATCTTGGTCCACCAGGAACTCAGCGTACCGTCGAAGTTAATCCAGGTCTGAATCAGCCCCTGAATCAACACACCGAACAGCGTGCCCAAAACTGTACCCACACCACCCGACAGCAGCGTGCCGCCAATCACCACTGACGCGATCGCATCCAGCTCTACACCCAGCCCTGCCAGCGCATAACCTGCCGAGGTATAAATTGAGAACACGATCCCGGCCAGCGTCGCCAGCGTGGTGGAAAGCATATAAATCTTAATGGTGGTCGCACGGGTCGAAACGCCCATCAGCTGGGCGGATGTCATATTGCCACCGATGGCGTAAACCCGGTTACCAAAGCGCGTGCGGTGCGCCAGAATAATCCCGCCAAACACCACCACCAGCATAATCACCGCCAGCAGGCTGAGACGCCCACCGCCCGGCACTTTCCACGCCAGACTGGAAAGCATGCTGTAGAACGGATGATCGATAGGAATTGAGTTCTCCGACACCAGATAACTGCATCCGCGCAGGAAAAACATCCCCGCCAGCGTAATGATAAATGCCGGAATCTTCAGCGCATCGATCAGCCAGCCCATCATGGCCCCGAACAGCGCGCCCAGCGACAGAATCAGCGCAAATGCCAGCAAGGGATCGATATGAAAATCACCGATCGCCCGGGCAAGAAACACGCCGGTAAAGGCGATCACGGCACCCACAGACAGATCGATACCGCCCGATAAAATCACGAAGGTCATGCCGACGGCGATAATCCCAAGAAAAGCATTATCGGTCAGGATATTGCAGATTACCCGGGTGGAGGCAAAGCCCGGAAACTGACTCAGACAAAACAGGTAACCCGCCACAAACACCAGCAAGGTGATCATCAGCGGAAGATGACGTTTAATCATGTCGGGCGTCTCCGTTTCAACATCGCAATAAACCGTGGTGACTGCAGCAACAGCACGCACATCACCACCACCGCTTTCACCACCTGATTCAGCTCAGGCGGGAAGCCGGAGAGCAAAATCCCGGTATTCATCGACTGAATAATCAGCGCACCGATCAGCGACAACACCAGATTAAAGCGGCCACCCATCAGCGACGCACCGCCAATCACCACGGCGAGAATCGCATCCAGCTCCAGCCATAATCCGGCGTTATTGGCATCCGCACCGCGAATATCTGCCGCGACGATCAGCCCCGCAACTGCGGCACAAACGCCACTTATGGCGTAGGTTGACATCACCACCAGCCAGCCTGTCACCCCCGCGTTACGGGCCGCGCGCAGGTTAATCCCCACAGCTTCGATAAACAGACCCAGCGCGGTTTTGCGCGTCAGCAACCAGACCGCCAGCGCTACCACCAGCGTGATCCAGACCGGGACCGGCAACATCCACAGCGAGCCGTTACCAAACCAGCCAAGACTGTCACTGTCGAACGTCACAATCTGCCCCTGCGTAATCAGCTGAGCGATACCGCGCCCGGCAACCATCAGGATCAGCGTGGCAACAAATGGCTGAATACGCAGCAGCGCCACCAGCACGCCATTCCATACGCCACAGGCTAAACCGGTTCCCAGCGTGCAGAGAATAATAAACGGCACACCGTGTCCGGCTACGGTCAATGTCGCAGCCGTCGCGCCTGCGATCGCCATCACCGCACCCACGGAAAGATCGATGCCGCCGGTGGCGATCACCAGCGTCATCCCGATCGCCAGCAGGGCAACCGGTGCCGCACGGTTAAGAATATCGATCGGACTGCCGAACAGACGCCCATCCTGCAGATGCACGGCAAAAAAGTTATTGGCCACCAGACTGTCAATCAACAGCACCAACAGCAGCGCGGCGATTTGCGGCATCCCTGGCGGGAGTTTCAGCTTACGACGTGGCGTTTTTTCAGATGTCATAGGGGACTCAAGCATGTTTTACCCCTCCGTCCGCGATAGCATTGACGATCGACGCTACCGAAAGCTGCTCCAGCGGAATTTCTGCCACCTGCTTCAGATCGCGCATAATCAACACCCGATCGGCATAACCGACCAGCTCTTCGAGTTCAGAGGAGATCACCAGCAGCGCCAGACCATCGGCGCACAGGGATTCAATTAAACGGATAATCTCGGCGTGCGCGCCCACATCAATGCCGCGCGTTGGTTCGTCGAGGATTAAAAACTGCGGTTTGGTCACCAGCCAGCGCGACAGCAGCACCTTCTGCTGGTTGCCGCCCGATAACAGCTCCACAGGCTGCTCTGCATGCGGCGTACGAATACCCAGACTCTTAATAAAACGATCGGCAATCGCCTGCTGCTCACGCTTTTTAATTGGCCGTAGCCAGCCGCGCTGCGCCTGCAACGCCAGAATAATATTTTCACGAACCGAGGCCGCGCCGATAATCCCGTCTGTCTTACGGTCTTCCGGGCAAAATCCCATGCCCAGCTGCGAGGCTTTCGCCGGATTAGTAATGCGCTGCACCTTGCCTTTGATCTTCGCTGTTCCTCGGTCGGCACGACGAATACCAAACAACACCTCGGCGGTTTCGGTGCGGCCCGAACCCAGCAGCCCCGCCAGTCCCACGACTTCGCCTGGACGAACTTCCAGGTTAAAGGGCTCAATGGTGCCTTTCCTGCCGTAATCTTCAAACGACACCACCGGCTGATTGCTGCGCAGCGTGCTGCCCTGCCGCTGCAGCGCCGTCTCCAGCAGTTCGCGACCCAGCATCAGCTTAATCAGCTCAATCTGCGGCAGCGTGGCGGTATCGCGGGTGGCGATAAATTGCCCGTTACGCAGCACGGTAATCCGGTCAGTAATGCGGTACACCTGGTCGAGAAAGTGCGTCACAAAAATCAGGCTCATCCCTTTGGCTTTTAACTGCGCCATCAGGGTAAACAGCATCTCAACCTCGCTGGCATCCAGACTGGCTGTCGGCTCATCCAGGATCAAAACCTGGGCGGAAAGATCGACCGCGCGGCAGATGGCGATAATCTGCTGCATCGCCACCGAGTAGTGGCCCAGCGGACGTGTTACATCGAGGGAAAAACCATAATTCCGCATCAGCGCATCGGCCTCCCGCACCATCCGGCGACGGTCAATCATGCCAAAGCGGCGCGGTTCGCGGCCAATATAGAGGTTATCTGCCACCGACATATTCGGCAGCATATTCACTTCCTGATAAACGGTGCCGATACCCATCTCCTGCGCCTGCGCCGTGTTATGCGGCGTAATCGGCTCACCATTCAGGGTGATGGTCCCTGCATCACGGCTGTAAACACCGGTCAGCACTTTAATCAGGGTGGACTTGCCGGCACCGTTCTCCCCCAGCAGCGCCATGATCTCCCCTTTACGGATATCAAAGGAAACATTATTCAGCGCTTTGACGCCGGGAAAACCTTTGCTGACGCCGCTGATGGATAACAGCGGTGTTTCATTTTGCGTGGTCATTCTGCTCACTCCGCCTCACGTCATGAAAAACCGCCCCGTAAGGCGGTCTGCGGCTGGTCTGCGGCTGATCGGTGAATCAGTAACCCATGCCTTTTTTGGTATCCAGCTCCTTCTGCGCGTCGGCAGGCAGGAACAGCTTAGATTCGGTCTTGATCACTTTTGGCGGCAGCGTGCCATCGTTCTTGAATTTTTCCAGCGCATCAAACGCCGGGCCAGCCATGTTTGGCGTCAGCTCCACGTTGGCGTTAGCCTCACCCGCCAGCATCGCTTTATAGATATCCGGTACACCATCAATCGAGCCGGTCAGAATATCTTTGCCCGGTTTCAGGCCAGCTTCTTTAATCGCCTGAATGGCACCGATCGCCATATCATCGTTATGCGCGTAAACCATGCAGATGTTTTTGCCGTTGTTCTCCGCCTTGATAAAGCTCTCCATCACCTCTTTACCCTTACTGCGGGTAAAGTCACCCGACTGCGAGCGGATCACTTTAATGTTTGGATGGTTGCTGATCGCTTCAGCAAAGCCTTTCTTACGATCGATTGCCACGCTGGCACCCACCGTGCCCTGCAGTTCCACCACGTTACACTGCTTGTCACCCACGGTTTTCACCAGCCAGTCGCCAATCAGCTTGCCTTCCAGCACGTTGTCAGCCGTCACCACCGCCTGATAGAGCGATTTGTCTTTTACCACAATGGCGCGGTCCAGCAGGTAAACCGGGATTTTGGCATCTTTGGCTTCTTCCAGTACCGGCTCCCAGCCGGTCTGCACCACCGGTGCGATGAAGATGGCATCAACGCCCTGAGCGATGAATGAACGTACCGCCTTGATCTGATTCTCTTGTTTCTGCTGTCCGTCGGCGATTTTCAGGGTGATTCCGCGTTTTTTGGCTTCGCTTTTCGCTACGTTGGTTTCCGCCGAACGCCAGCCAGATTCCGAACCTACCTGCGAGAAGCCGACCGTCATATCTGCAGCGAGTACCGGGCCGGTTAACGCGGCGCTGACCAGCGTGGTCAGAAGTAAACGTTTCCACATAGTTTTTAATCCTCTGAAAGGCGTTTGCTGTTTAGGGTAGAAAGCCTGCTTAGACTGGACTAAAAAAGCGTGCATAATGGCGACACACTTCACAAAACAGAGCAATTTAAAGGGGTTACGTGTAGTCACACGGTTTGGCTGACGAGGGAGTTATGGATAAAACGGCTGAGTAGAAAAAATCTGCTCGTTAAATAATTGTAATAAACAGAATCGCTTATGCTTACTGCCACTGGAAACGATTACAGCCAGGCGTACAAAACGGGTTATCCGGCCTGCGATGAACAAAAAATGGGATTTGTGATAGTCCGCACAGTAGATCGCTGGCCTGAGTCAGGGGCGAAACGTTTCTCTGGCACTAAGTGCAGAATGGTTAATTTTTTGGGCTAAAAGGGTGAGAAAGAAGCCACTAATGCATTGTCAGCGCTGAATAAGAAAAAAAATAATATTTAACCTCTGCTTTTAAACGCTTTAAGCCGGCTCTGTCCGTAATAAGTTAGTGAGGTGTTTAAGATAGAGACGCTGAGTTGCTGGCTCAGACAATAGTAAAAAAGCCAGATATGGAGTTTTAGTGACTAATAAGGTGCTTTTATCTGATTTTCGCCTTTTTTAAGCCGCATGATCTGGACAGCATAAGCTTGCCCCCTATACTGAGCACTCCTTTGTTACTTCTATCTGTTATGGCAATGATGACTGCGCACGATTACCTGCTTAAATTCCGCAAAGTAAATAATTCAGACAGTCTGGAAAAGCTTTTCGATCATCTTAATTACTCCCTGACGAATGATCTGGAAATCATCAATATGTACCGGGCTGCCGATCACCGACGTGCTGAACTGGTCTCTGGCGGACGGTTATATGATCTCGGCTGTGTCCCTAAAACGGTGTGGCGCTACGTGGTCTGATTTTCGGCTAATTTATCGCTGTTTATCCCGCTGATCTTGTCCGGATGGGCGTGCCCCTCTGGACATGTTATTCTGCTGCGCTTCGACTCCCCGAGACAGGAATAACCACGATGAATGAACAGGTTGCTGCGCCGCGTATTGGTGGCTGGCTTTTGCTGCCGCTGGCCTGGCTGATAATGACCCTGTTAACCACCGTTCTGGTGCTGGCGATGTATCTGACACCACTGTTTAATCCGGAATGGCGTGTGGCGCTGTTTTCTCACGGCAGCACACTCTTCTCTTACTGGGCTATTTCCCTGCTCACCGCCGTGGCGGTCTGGGCTTATAGTCTCTGGATCAGCTGGCTGTTCTTTAAGCGCTCCCACCGCCTGCCGCGTCACTACCTGCTCTGGCTGCTGATTACCGTGCTGCTGGCGCTGAAAACCTTTGCCTTTACGCCGGTTACCGATAGCCGTGCCCTCCAGACATTACTGCTGTCGCTGCTGGCCGCTGCGGTGTTTGCGCCCTACTTCAAACGCTCAAAACGGGTAAAAACGACCTTTATCGCGCCATAACGCTGTGAGTTATGTCAGGAATTTAATTCTGAGTGCGGTCTGCCGCTCAGCAGATGGCGCAGGTGTTGAGATACGCCGCGCTATCAATGATAATAAGCCGCTTTCTGGCTCCCAGGCGAAAAAATGACCGATTATCTGCTTCTCTTTGTTGGCACCGTGCTGGTGAATAACTTCGTATTAGTGAAGTTTCTCGGCCTGTGTCCTTTTATGGGCGTTTCCAAAAAACTGGAAACGGCGATTGGCATGGGCCTCGCCACGACATTCGTCATTACCCTGGCCTCGATCTGCGCATGGCTGGTCAACCATCTGATCCTGCTGCCGCTGGATCTGGTCTATCTGCGTACCATGGCCTATATCCTGGTGATCGCCGTCGTGGTGCAGTTCACCGAAATGGTGGTGCGTAAAACCAGCCCGTCGCTCTATCGTCTGCTGGGTATCTTTCTGCCGCTGATCACCACCAACTGTGCGGTGCTGGGCGTACCTCTGCTGAGCGTCAACCTTAACCACACCTTTATGCAGGCCGCGCTGTATGGTTTCAGTGCCTCTATCGGCTTCTCGCTGGTGATGGTGCTGTTCGCCGGTATGCGCGAGCGGCTGGTGCTGGCCAATGTTCCTGCCCCGTTTAAAGGCAACTCCATCGCCCTGATTACCGCGGGCCTGATGGCGCTGGCGTTTATGGGCTTCAGCGGTCTGGTGAAATTCTGATGACCGCGATCTGGATTGCTGTTGCCGTATTAAGTGCGCTGAGCCTGGTGTTCGGCGCGCTGCTGGGTTACGCCTCGCGCCGCTTTGAAGTCGAAGAAGATCCTATCGTTGAGCAGATTGATGCCATTCTGCCGCAGAGCCAGTGCGGTCAGTGTGGCTATCCGGGCTGTCGCCCCTATGCGGATGCGGTCGGTAACAATGGTGAAGCGATCAATAAATGCGCGCCAGGTGGTGAGCAGACCATGCTCAAGCTGGCAGCCCTGCTTAACGTTGAACCGCAGCCGATTGATGGCGATGAAACGGCGAAAGAGCCGGTACGCACCGTGGCGTTTATTGATGAAGCCAACTGCATTGGCTGCACCAAATGTATTCAGGCTTGTCCGGTAGATGCCATTGTCGGGGCAACCCGCGCCATGCACACCGTGCTGAGCGATGTCTGCACCGGCTGCGATCTCTGTGTCGCGCCCTGCCCGACTGACTGTATTGAAATGCGTCCGGTTGCCACCACGCCAGCTAACTGGAAGTGGGATTTAAATACCATTCCTGTACGGGTGATCCCGGTAGAAACTCATGCTTAATCTGTTTAACTTCCTGAAAAAAGAGAAGGTCTGGGATTTTCAGGGTGGTATTCATCCGCCGGAAATGAAAACCCAGTCCAACGGCACGCCGCTCTCCGAACTGCCGTTGCCGCACCGTTTTATTATCCCACTGAAACAGCATATCGGACATGAAGGTGAGATCTGCGTTGCGCCTGGCGACAAAGTGCTGCGCGGTCAGCCTCTGACATTTGGCACTGGCCGCATGCTGCCAGTCCATGCGCCCACCTCCGGCGTGATTGAAGATATCGGTCAGCATATGACCGCGCACCCTTCTGGTCTCTCTGAGCTTTGCATTTTCCTGACGCCAGATGGCGACGACCGCTGGATGCCGCTGGATCCCTTGCCTGACTACCGTCAGCATCCTCGCGCCGACATTGTTCAACGCATTCACGACGCCGGCATCGCCGGTCTCGGCGGCGCGGGTTTCCCCACCGCCACCAAACTGAAGGGCGGCCTGCGCGGGGTTAAAACCCTGATCATTAATGCGGCGGAGTGCGAGCCTTATATCACCGCTGACGATCGTCTGATGCAGGACTACGCTGCCGAAGTCCTGGAAGGCAGCCGTATTCTCGCCTGGGTGTTACAGGCTGAACAGGTGCTGATTGGCATTGAAGATAACAAGCCTGAAGCCATTGCCGCACTGAAGCAGGCGCTGGGTAGCGAGCGTGATCTGCACATCCGGGTCATCCCGACCAAATATCCCTCCGGCGGTGCCAAGCAGTTGACCCGCATCCTGACCGGGAAGGAAGTGCCGCACGGCGGGCGTTCCTCCGATATCGGCGTGCTGATGCAGAACGTCGGCACCGCCTGGGCGGTTAAGCGGGCCATTATCAATGGTGAACCGATCACCGAACGCGTTGTGACGCTGACCGGCGAGGCGATTGCCCAGCCGCGTAACGTCTGGAGTCGTCTCGGCACCCCGATCAGTCATCTGTTGCACCAGGTCGGGTTCACGCCTGCGCCGCGTCAGATGGTGATCATGGGCGGTCCGCTGATGGGCTTTACCCTGCCATCGCTGGATGTGCCGGTGGTGAAGATCACCAACTGTATTCTGGCCCCGTCTGCCAGTGAGATGGGCAACAACGACGAAGAGCAGTCCTGCATTCGCTGTTCAGCCTGTGCCGATGCCTGTCCGGCCAAACTGCTGCCGCAGCAGCTTTACTGGTACAGCCAGGGCGGCGATCACGATAAAGCGCGCGCTCACCATATTGATGACTGCATCGAATGTGGTGCCTGCGCCTATGTCTGCCCGAGCAATATTCCGCTGGTGCAATATTACCGTCAGGAAAAAGCGGAACTGCGCGCCATCGATCTGGAAGCGAAACGCACGCTGGAAGCCAAAGCACGCTTCGAAGCCCGTCAGGCGCGACTGGAGCGTGAAAAGCAGGCTCGTGAAGCGCGTCATGAAGAGGCGAAGCAACGCGTTGCCCGCACCGATACCAGCGAACTGGCTGCGGCCAAAGCGCGGGTGAAAGCCCGCCAGGCGGCCGAACCGGATGAGGCAACGCTTGAAGCCCAGCGTGAAGCCCGCCATGCGCAGGCGCGTCTGCGTCAGGCCGAGGCGCAGGCTGAAACCCAGCCGGTGACGCGTCAGACCGTCGATCCGCGTAAAGCGGCAGTTGAAGCGGCTATTGCCCGGGCGAAAGCGAAGAAAACAGTGCCGGTTGATGCGGCGGATAACCAGGCTGAGGCCAGTGTCGATCCGCGTAAAGCGGCAGTCGAAGCCGCCATCGCCCGTGCCAAAGCGAAGAAAGCCGCTCAGGCTGAAGGCACCGAGGCACCGCAGGCCGCAACCGACAGCGCTGCAGACGCCGCCGCTGAGACCGATCCGCGTAAAGCCGCGGTTCAGGCTGCCATTGCCCGCGCCAAAGCGAAGAAAGCCGCTCAGGCTGAAGGCACCGAGGCACCACAGGCCGCAACCGACAGCGCTGCAGACGCCGCCGCTGAAAGCGATCCGCGTAAAGCCGCGGTTCAGGCCGCCATCGCCCGCGCTAAAGCGAAGAAAGCCGCACAGGCTGAAAACGCCGAGGCACCACAGGCCGCAGGCGACAGCGCTGCAGAGGCTGCCGCTGAAAGCGATCCGCGTAAAGCAGCGGTTCAGGCCGCCATCGCCCGCGCCAAAGCGAAGAAAGCCGCTCAGGCTGAAGCCGCCGAGGCACCGCAGGCCGCAGGCGACAAAACTGCAGAAGCCGCGCCGGACGCCGTCGCTGAAAGCGATCCGCGTAAAGCCGCGGTTCAGGCCGCCATCGCCCGCGCCAAAGCGAAGAAAGCCGCTCAGGCGGAAAGTGAGGCGGATGCCGCTTCACGTGATGCCGCAGCACTGGCCACCGCCGCGCATTTTGCGGTGGATAAAGCGGAGCAGGCCCAGGAGCAGGCAAACAACGCCAATGCAGAACCTGAACAGGCACCTGAACTGAATCAACCCGATGATGCGCGCAAGGCCGCTATTGCTGCCGCCATCGCCCGTGCCAAAGCGCGTAAAGCGCAGTCGTCTACGACGCTTGAGGATTAAATGGCTTTTCGTATCGCAAGTTCTCCTTACACCCATAATCGCCGCAGCACCGGCAATATCATGCTGCTGGTGGTGCTGGCCGCGGTGCCAGGTTTTGCTGCACAGTGTTATTTCTTTGGCTACGGCACCTTTTTACAGGTCTTTCTGGCGACGCTGACCGCCTGGCTGACAGAGGCAGCGATTCTGCGACTGCGCAAAGCGCCCGTTGCCAGCACCCTCGCGGATAACTCGGCGCTGCTGACCGCCGTCCTGATCGGTATCAGCCTGCCGCCGCTGGCGCCGTGGTGGCTGGTGGTGATCGGTACCCTGTTTGCTGTCGTCATTGCGAAACAACTCTATGGCGGACTGGGTCAGAACCCGTTTAACCCGGCGATGGTGGGCTATGTGGTCCTGCTCATCTCCTTCCCGGTGCAGATGACCAGCTGGTTGCCGCCCGATACGCTTCAGGCGATCAAACCCGGGCTGATGGACAGCCTGAGCATGGTGTTCCAGGGCCACACGCTGGCGGGTGAAACCATGCAGCAGCTACAGATGGGTGTTGATGGCATCAGCCAGGCGACGCCGCTTGATACGTTTAAAACTGGTTTACGCGCGGGGCACAGTGCTGAACATCTGCTGGCGCAGCCGATTTACAGCGGTGTGCTGGCGGGCCTCGGCTGGCAGTGGGTTAACGTGGGTTATCTGGCCGGCGGCCTGTTCCTGCTGTGGAAAAATGCTATCCGCTGGCATGTCCCTGCCGCCATGCTACTGTCACTGGCCTTCTGCGCGACGCTGGGCTGGTTCTTCTCACCAGAATCGCTGAACAGTCCGCTGATTCATCTTTTCTCCGGTGCCACCATGCTGGGTGCGTTCTTCATTGCCACCGATCCGGTGACCGCTTCAACCACCAACCGTGGCCGCCTGGTGTATGGCGCGCTAATTGGACTGCTGGTCTGGCTGATCCGCAGTTTTGGCGGTTATCCCGATGGCGTAGCGTTTGCTGTGCTGCTGGCGAACATCTGCGTGCCGCTCATCGATTACTACACCCAGCCGCGCGTTTACGGCCATCAGAAGGATTAAGCGATGCTGGAGACGATTCGCAAAAACGGGGTTACGCTGGCGATTTTTGCTGCGATCACTACCGCCGCCACGGCAGTGGTAAATACGGTAACCAGGCCGACGGTGGAACATCAGACCCTGTTGCAGCAGAAAAACCTGCTGGACCAGGTGGTGCCTGTTGAGCTTTATGACAACAACATCCAGCAGGACTGTTACGTTGTCACGGATGCAGCGCTGGGCAACAGTGCGCCGCATCATCTCTTCCTGGCGCGTAAAGGCGGCCAGCCGGTCGCGGCTGCGCTGGAGACGACTGCACCTGACGGCTATTCTGGTGCGATACAGATGCTGGTCGGTGCCGATTTCCAGGGTAAAGTATTGGGCGTGCGGGTGATTGAACACCACGAAACGCCCGGTCTGGGGGATAAGATCGAACTGCGTATCTCTGACTGGATCAACAGCTTTAATGGCAAAGTGGTTCATGGTCCGGCGGATAAAGCTTTTGCGGTTAAAAAAGATGGCGGTGAATTCGATCAGTTCACCGGTGCCACCATTACCCCACGCGCGGTGGTCAATGCGACCAAACGCACCGCGCTGTTAATGAAAACGCTTCCGGAGAGACTCTCTTCGTTACCGGTATGTGGAGACGCAAATGAGTGAAGCTAAAAGCCTGCTGGTCGGTGGATTATGGAAGAACAACTCAGCGCTGGTGCAGCTGCTGGGCCTCTGTCCGCTGCTGGCGGTTACGGCAACCGCCACCAACGCGCTGGGTTTAGGTCTGGCGACCACGCTGGTGCTGACCCTGACTAACAGTTTTATTTCCGCCTCGCGCCGCTGGGTGCCATCGGAAATTCGTATCCCGATATATGTGATGATCATCGCCTCGGTAGTGAGCTGTGTACAGATGCTGATCAACGCCTATGCCTATGGTCTTTATCAGTCGCTGGGCATTTTTATCCCGCTGATCGTGACCAACTGCATCGTGGTTGGCCGTGCTGAAGCCGTCGCCTCTAAAAGCAGCATCCCGCTTGCCGCGCTGGATGGCTTCGCCATCGGCATGGGCGCGACCTGCGCCATGGTGGTGCTGGGATCGCTGCGCGAAATTATCGGCAGTGGCACGCTGTTTAACGGTGCCGACCAGCTGCTCGGTCCGTGGGCGAAGTCGCTGCGTATCGAAGTGGTCCATTTCGATTCGCCAATGTTGCTGGCGATGCTGCCGCCAGGTGCCTTTATCGGCCTGGGCATGATGCTGGCCGGAAAATATCTGATCGATCAGAAGATGAAACAGCGGGCAGCACTGCGTGCTCAGGCGGCTGAAACCGCGCCGCCTCAGGACGCTGTCGGGAAACCGGTGTGAATCAGACCAAACGCACCGAAATTCTCCGCCGGCTGCAGCAGAATAATCCGCATCCGACCACCGAACTCAACTTCAGCACGCCGTTTGAGTTGCTGATCGCGGTGCTGCTCTCGGCGCAGGCGACCGATGTCAGCGTGAACAAAGCCACCGCAAAGCTCTATCCGGTGGCCAATACGCCTGCCGCGATGCTGGCGCTGGGTGTGGATGGCGTGAAGGAGTACATTAAAACCATCGGCCTGTTTAACAGCAAAGCGGAAAATGTGATTAAAACCTGCCGCATTCTGCTTGAGCAGCACAACGGCGAAGTGCCGGAAGATCGTGCGGCACTGGAAGCCCTGCCCGGTGTCGGCCGTAAAACCGCCAATGTGGTGCTCAACACCGCCTTTGGCTGGCCGACGATTGCCGTCGATACTCATATCTTTCGCGTCAGCAACCGGACGAAATTTGCGCCGGGTAAGAATGTGGAAGAGGTGGAGCAGAAGCTGCTGAAGGTGGTTCCGGCGGCGTATAAGGTTGATTGCCATCACTGGCTGATTCTGCACGGTCGCTACACCTGCGTAGCGCGTAAACCCCGCTGTGGCTCCTGCCTGATTGAAGATCTCTGCGAGTATCCCGACAAAGTCGAGTGATTGCACTGATGAAAGACCCGCTGCGGCGGGTTTTTTATTATCCGGCGATCACTTCTGCTAACGCGTCTCCTGCCCGATCCCCCTTTTCGCTGCTCTCCCTGTTCGTACGAATAACAGTACAGTTTGTCGGGTTGTTACATTGATGTTGATGATGGAAAATCGCCGCCCCTGACGATAAGAAAATGTTATGACACAGTGAGTAAAGTAATGAACAAAAGCGCTTCTGCCGGAAGCCATCCTCTGCGCCTGTTTCTGGCGCGCCTCTGGCCACATCCGCTGGCAGTGAGTAAAAAGCATGTGGTGATCGCCGGACTGGGTGCCGGTATCGGCTTGATCCTGACCAGCCTGCTGAGCCACTGGGTGCTGGGCGAACTGAACCTGTGGTTTGTCGCGCCGGTCGGTGCCTCGGCGGTTTTACTCTTTGGTTTGCCCGCCAGTCCGCTGGCTCAGCCGTGGGCAATCGTCGGCGGCAACAGCCTGTCAGCGCTGGCGGGCGTTACCGTCAGCCAGCTGATCCCGGATCCTGCCCTTGCCTGCGGCGTCGCAGCCTGTGTGGCGATCCTGTTAATGTTCCAGCTGCGCTGTCTGCATCCGCCCGGCGGTGCCGTTGCGCTGACCGCTATTCTGGGCGGCCCTTCGGTGCAGCAGCTTGGATATCACTTTGTCCTGACGCCGATCCTGCTCAACTCACTGACCCTGGCCCTGCTGGCTCTGCTGTTTAATAATCTGGCCGGTCGTCGCTATCCGCATCCGCTGGCCCCGGAAGAAGTTAAACCCGATCCGGTAGCCATGCCGGTCCCGCTGACGCGTGCGGATCTGCATCAGGCTTTACAGGACGGTGAACTGCTGGATATTGACGAGGATGATTTGCAGGCGCTGCTGCTGCGTGCTGAAGAGATTGCCCAGCGCCGTCAGTTCAGTGGCTGAAACCTGTCTGCCCGCACTGTTACATCTTTCACTGTCGGCGCGACTTCTGGCATTCAGGTCTCCCCTCAACCCTGGTCCTGAGAAGTTGATCGCTGCCACAGTTTTACTCTGCCGCTTCGCCCACGCCACTCCGTAACATACTGATAACACAACCGTCCAGGCCGTACGCCCATCGGCTCCTGGGCGGATGCCCATAGAGCTGGCCTTTTCAGCGCCCTACACTTTGCTCTTCTTTACGTTTCTCATGAGGAAGACCGATGGATAGCGCCTTGTCCCCGCAGCACGATGAGCTGATCGCCTCCGCCATCAAAAAGTTCTTCACCCATATCATCCCGATGCTGGTGGTGATGCTGATCATTAACCAGATTGACCGCGCCAATATTGGCTTTATCAAAGCGGAGTTGCACACCGATGCCGGGATCAGCGCGGCGGCTTTTGGGCTGGGCGCGGGCCTCTTTTTTATCGGCTATGCGCTGTTTGAGGTGCCGAGCAACCTGATGATGAAGCGCTTCGGCGCCCGCGTCTGGCTGACGCGCATCATGATAACCTGGGGACTGGTGGTGGTCCTGACCGGTTTCGTCACCTCACCGATCCAGTTTTACCTGCTGCGTTTTTTACTTGGCGTAGCGGAAGCAGGCTTCTTTCCTGGCGTGCTGTTCTATTTCCGTCAGTGGGTGCCCAATGCCTGGCGCGGCCGCGCCACCGCGATGGTGCTGAGTGCCACCGCTGGTGCCTTTCTCTTCTCCGGCCCCATCACCGGCGCGATTCTGATGATGCACAATTTCCTGGGGATTGCTGGCTGGAAGTGGGTGATGTTTCTCGAAGGCGGTGCGTCGGTGCTGGTCGGCATTCTCGCCGCCTGGGTGCTGGTGTCACGACCTGGCGAGGCGCGCTGGCTGAGTGCCGCGGAGAAACAGGCGCTGGTGCAGCAGCTGCAGAATGAAGAGGCGCAGCGTGACGAGCTTAACCGCGAGCCAGGCAAAATGTCGCTGCTACGTAATCGCAGCCTGCTGTTCTTCTGCGCGATCTTTTTCACTATGACTATGACCGGCTATACGCTGGTGTTCTGGCTGCCGCAGATTATTCAGCGCATTCAGGGCTTCAGCAGTTTTGGCATCGGCATTCTCACCGCCGTGCCCTGGCTGTGCGCCATTATTGCTATTAATCTGCTGAGCCGCTTTTCAGACCGCCACCGCGACAAACTCGATAAAGCGCTGGGTGTCGCCATGCTGGTCGCGGCCTGCGGCACCTTTATGGCCACGCTGGGTTCCCCGTGGTTTGGCTTCCTGGCGATGATCGTGGCCTGTATCGGCTCGAAAGTCAGCGCGACCTTTTTCTGGCCGATGCCACAGGGAGAGCTGCCCGCCTCGATTGTCGCGCCCGGCATTGCGCTGGTGAATTCCGTTGGCAACCTTGGCGGCTTCTTCGCACCGACGGTGTTTGGCTATCTGGAGATGAAGACCGGCTCTACTACCGGCGGTCTCTATGCCCTGACCAGCGTCTCGCTGCTGACCGGGCTGTGGCTGCTGCTGCGCCGCAAGCCATCCCCGCCTTCCCTTGATCCTATGGAGAATCAACATGTCAGACAGTCCAGTCATTAAAACAATGCGGGTAGTGCCGGTCGCCGGATATGACAGCATGCTGCTGAACATTGGCGGCGCACACAACTGCTACTTTACCCGTATCCTGGTGATCCTGACTGACTCGGCTGGCCGTACCGGCGTCGGCGAAAGTCCCTGTCACGCTTCAACGCTGGCGCTGCTTGAGCGCTTTCGTCCGCAGATTGAGGGCAGCGAACTCCTGCGGCTGAATGCCACCATCGCCACGCTGTTTGCCAGCGATGCACGGCACCAGCAGACCGCGCATACCGACGACATTCATATTCCGCAGATGAACCCGGAGAAGTTTTACAACGCCACCGCGGCGATTGAAGCGGCGCTGCTTGATCTGCTGGGACAGCACCTGAATCTGCCGGTTGCCGAGTTACTTGCCAGCGGCAAGCAGCGCGATCGGGTGCCGGTCATTGGCTATCTGTTCTATATCGCCGACCGTAATCTGACCAGCATGAACTATCAGGCGGGCCACGCGGGTGGTGATGCCTGGCTGCAACTGCGTCATGAGAAAGCGATGGACGCGGAAGGCGTGGTGCGGCTGGCGGAGGCGGCAGCGGATCGCTATGGCTTCCGCGATTTCAAACTCAAGGGCGGTGTGCATCACGGCGAAGTGGAAGTGGAGACGGTCAACGCCCTGCTGGCGCGCTTCCCGCAGGCCCGGGTAACGGTTGATCCCAACGCCAGCTGGTCGCTGGATGAGGCCATTTATTATGGCAAACAGCTGGCGGGCCGCATCCCCTATCTGGAAGATCCCTGCGGCGCGGAGCATGGCTATTCCGGTCGGGAAACGCTGGCAGAATTCAGGCGGGCCACCGGCATTCCGGTTGCCACGAATATGATCGCCAATGACTGGCGACAGTTGCAGCATGCGCTGCAGCTGAATGCCATCGACATTCCTCTGGCCGACCCACACTTCTGGACGATGCGTAACGCACACACCGTGGCGCAGCTCTGCCATGAGTGGGGCCTGACCACCGGCTGCCACTCAAACAACCACTTTGACGTGTCGCTGGCGATGGTGGCGCATCTGGGGGCCGCCGCACCCGGTGATCGCCTGACCGCCTTTGATACCCACTGGATCTGGCAGGATGGGCAGCAGCTGACGCAGCGTGCGCCGCAGATTCGGGATGGTTATCTGGAACTGCCAGAGGGGCCAGGGCTGGGGATTACCCTGAATATGGAGCGGGTTGAAGCGGCACATGCGCTCTACAACTCCCTACCGGACAAAAACCGAAACGATGCGCTGGGCATGCAGTTTCTGATCGATAACTGGTCCTTTAACGCAAAACGTCCGGCCATGCTGCGCTGATACACATCATCCTGTGACAGTGTCACAGGATGATTGCGTTTAGCGTTGCGCCAGCGCCGCCTGCATCCAGGCAATCACCAGCGGAGAATCTTTGTCCTGCAGTGCGGCGCGTTCCGACTGAAACAGCGTGGCGACATAGAATGGGTGATCCGGTAGCTCGACGCCACGCACATCGCCCGCGTTGTCCCAGGCAGTAATGCGCAGCGTATTATCGCCCAGCGCTGCACTGAATTCCGGGTTAACACCAAAGTTACAGTGATAACCTTCATCACTCTCCAGCGCGCCATAGGCTCTGGCAATGCGTGACCCGGGTCCGAACCTCACCGCGCCGCGCTGTTCCACCAGCGAGCAGCTCAGCGGGGCAATCACCATCCTTCCCTCGGTGTCTGTCTCGGCATGACTGGCATCCTGCCAGCCCAGTACGTTGCGCGCATATTCGATCAGCGCATACTGGAATCCACCGCAGGAGCCAAGAAAAGGCTTTCCGGTTTCACGCACCCAGCGGAGTGTGTCAAACACGCCGGCATCATTTCGATAGGGGCTACCGGGCACCACCCAGACGGCGTCGCTGAGTTGCAGTTCTGACTCATCCAGTCGGTCAGTGGCGATCCACTCCGCTTCAGCGGTGATATTCAGCCAGCGGGCAGCACGTTCAATAGCAAGGGGGATAGCCTGATGGGCAACCGCATCGGCGCGGTAGTCACCAACCAGAGATAAACGCAGGGGGGACGACATAAACAGATCCTTCTCGGGGAAATGGAGAGGTTACAGTAATGTTAATTTTCTGTCGAGGGCGAGCTGAAAGCGGATTATCGCGATACGTTTTTTAACACGCACGGGCGGCTTTTCACCGGCAGGCTGAGCTGATTTTTATCTTGCCTGCGCCTGCGAGCCCCCTCAGCTCCCGCGTCAGACGAGACGACGCAACCGGTTTCTTTTTTTCCTTTCTGAAATAAATCATCTGTTTGTGCACAGGATCATCATTTGACGTTTTTTGCGGCAATGCCAGGCGTGTAATGTCCGATAATTCGGCAGATTGACTGTGAATTAACCAGCAACCTGCCATTAGTGCTGCCTGATTATCATTCAGCAAACTATTTATCTGGTTAACCGCGCATTAGCAGTTAATGTTAATACTCTCCAGTGCTAGGCGCTTATCCAGCGTTTATGCGCTGCTATTTTCACTACACTCAAAATTAAAAACCAATTAACAGTTTGCTATAAGTTTTTTAACCCAACATTCCAGGGTCGGGCGGGTTGTCAGAAAATTCTTGCCCTGCCGCCCGTAATCAGCCAAATTAGTCGCCGCTTTTCCCTTCTAATAACAATCTTGCGCATGGAAAACTCACATGACGCGGACTTAATTCCTGTCCCGAAACAGGGTATGAAAAAACTGAGGTACATGTGTCAACTGCAAACAAACACACTGATGAGGCTGTCAGTCTCAATGCGTTTAAACAGCCGAAGGCGTTCTACTTAATCTTCTCGATTGAGTTATGGGAACGTTTTGGCTTCTATGGCCTGCAGGCCATTATGGCGGTTTACCTGGTGAAGCAACTGGGGTTGTCTGAATCAGACTCCATTACCCTGTTCTCTTCATTCAGTGCGCTGGTGTATGGCCTGGTCGCGATTGGCGGCTGGCTCGGTGATAAGGTGCTGGGTACCAAACGCGTCATCGTGCTGGGTGTCCTGGTGCTGGCGCTGGGCTATGCGCTGGTGGCGTTCTCCGGTCATAACGTCAGCATTGTCTACATCGGTATGGCGACCATCGCGGTGGGTAGCGGCCTGTTTAAGGCAAACCCCTCTTCGCTGCTCTCTACCTGCTATGACAAAGATGATCCGCGTCTCGACGGTGCTTTCACCATGTTCTATATGTCGATCAACATCGGTTCACTCTTCTCAATGATGCTGACACCGTGGTTAGCGGCGAAATATGGTTATAGCGTAGCCTTCTCACTGTGCGTTATCGGTCTGATCATCACCCTGTTTAACTTCCTGTTCTGCAAACGCATGGTTAAGGATTACGGTTCTAAACCCGATTTCGCTCCGTTGCAGATCGGAAAACTGCTGATGACGCTGGTCGGCATCGTCGTACTGATCGCACTGGCCAACTGGATGCTGCATCACCAGTCTATCGCACGACTGGTGCTGGCGGTGATTGCCCTGGGTATCGTGCTGGTGTTTGCCAAAGAGGCCTTTGCACTGCAGGGTGCGGCACGTCGTAAGATGATTGTTGCCTTCCTGCTGATGGTCGAAGCGATTCTGTTCTTCGTGCTTTATATGCAGATGCCAACGTCACTCAACTTCTTTGCTATCCGCAACGTTGAGCACACCATTCTCGGCATTACTTTTGCCCCCGAGCAGTTCCAGGCGCTGAACCCGTTCTGGATTATGCTGGCCAGTCCGCTGCTGGCGGCGCTCTATAACAAGCTGGGCGATAAACTGCCGATGCCGCACAAGTTTGCCTTTGGTATGGTGCTCTGCTCCGCTGCGTTCCTGGTGCTGCCGGTGGGTGCGAAGTTCGCCAGCGATGCCGGTATCGTTTCCGTTAACTGGCTGATCCTGAGCTATGCGCTGCAGAGTATCGGTGAGCTGATGATCTCTGGCCTCGGCCTGGCGATGGTGGCACAGCTGGTGCCTCAGCGTCTGATGGGCTTTATCATGGGTTCCTGGTTCCTGACTACCGCTGGCGCGGCGGTGATCGCCGGTAAAGTGGCAAACCTGATGGCCGTGCCTGAAAACGTTACCGATCCACTGATTTCGCTGGCGACCTACAGCCGCGTATTCCAGCAGATTGGTATCGTGACGGCGGTGATCGCCCTGCTGATGCTGATTACGGCGCCGATGCTGAACCGCATGGCGCAGGATCCTGACGCGAAAAAAAATAACGTGCAGGCGTAATTCACGCTGCACTTCAGCTAAGCCGGGCTCTGCCCGGCTTTTTTTATGGCTTGCCGCAACGCCCTTCGCAGATCCCTGATCTTTGTCACTGGTAATCCCGCTTTGACTCTTTACTATGCAAGGATCCCATTGCAACAAGGAGTACCTGGTCATGAAACTGTTTTGCAAAGCGGGTGCCTGCTCTCTCTCACCCCATATTGTTATGCGTGAATGCGGACTCGACTTCACTCAGGTGAGTGTTGATCTGGCCACAAAAATCACTGAACGGGGCGATGACTTCCGCCAAATCAATCCTAAAGGCCAGGTGCCCGCGCTGCAGCTCAGCGACGGTTCTGTGCTGACGGAAGGCGTCGCCATTGTTCAGTACCTGGCGGATCTTAAGCCCGATCGCCATCTGCTGGCACCGGTTGGCAGCCTGACGCGTTATCACACCGTGGAGTGGCTCAGCTACATCAGCAGTGAGCTGCATAAAAGCTTTGGGCCACTGTTTCGCCCTGGTTACTCCGATGAGGTGAAAGCGGAGACCCGCAACCAGCTGGAAGCAAAATTCCGCTATGTCGATGAGTCACTGCGCGACAAACAGTGGCTGATGGGGCTGCATTTCAGCGTGGCGGATGCCTATCTGTTTGTGGTGACGCGCTGGGCAAAAGCGCTGGGACTGGATTTATCCGGCTTTACGGCGCTGGGCGCGTGGTTTGATCGTGTCGCGGAACGTCCTGCGGTGCAGGCGGCGCTTAAAGCGGAAGGCTTAGCCTGAGTCAACAGGGCCGGTTATCCGGCCCTGATGCGTTACAGTTTTTCTGCCGCGAAGTGCTGCGTCGGCGTGGCGATGGCATCCTGTGCCGCCACCAGCTGCAGTTCATATTCGCCCATCTGATGGGTTTTCAGCATCACCTCGTATACCGCTGCGGTGACATGCTCCAGCGCATCCTGCAATGATTTGCCGTGCAGCAGATTAACCAGCAGCAGACCGCTGGTGAGATCGCCCACGCCGACCGGCTGACGGACACCGAAATCGACCAGCGGACGGCTGATGTGCCAGGCATCTTCCGCCGTCACCAGCAGCATTTCAAAGCGATCGCTGCGACGACCCGCACGCGCCAGATGCTTCACCAGCACCACGCGTGGTCCCTGGGCAATCAGTGCCCGCGCAGCGTCTACCGCCGCGTCGACGTCCGTGACGGTGCGCTCGCTCAGCATCTCCAGTTCAAGCAGGTTCGGAGCGATAATGTCGCTGGCAGGCATCGCCATTTTACAGTGAAACTCCGCCACACCCGGTGCTACGATGCAGCCTTTCTCCGGATGGCCCATGACCGGATCGCAGAAGTACCAGGCATTCGGGTTGGCCGCTTTGACCTGACGGACAATCTGCAGAATCTGCTCGCCCTGCTCTGCCGATCCCAGATATCCGCTCAGGACCGCGTCACAGGTCTTCAGGCGGTCGATGTCAGCAATGCCTTTAACAATGTCGGTTAAATGCGTTGCAGGCATCACCGTGCCGGTCCAGTGGCCATATTGCGTATGGTTGGAAAACTGCACGGTATTCAGCGGCCAGACGTTTGCGCCCATACGGCGCATCGGAAACTCAGCCGCCGCGTTACCGGCGTGACCAAAAACAACGTGCGACTGAATCGCTAAAATATTTTTCACTTGTTTGCCCTGTCCTGCCTTGCCATAAAAAAGGGCCGGAAACCGGCCCTGAAATCTTACTGCCAGTTAATCAGGCAGTAATGTTTCTTGCCGCGACGCAGCAGCGTATAGCGGTTAAACAGTTTGTCACTGTCGCTAAAGCGGTACTCCGCATCGGACTGCTTTTCACCGTTCAGTGAAACGGCATTGGAGCCGATCATGGTGCGCGCCTGGCCACGGGACGGCACCAGCTCTGCTTTTACCAGCGCCTGCTGCAGATCATCGTCAGCGCCCAGCACGATAGTTGGCATACCATCCTGCGCCAGCTGTTCAAAATCGGCTTCGGTCATTTCGCTCACGGATCCGGAGAAGAGGCTGGCAGTAATGCGTTTCGCCGCAGACAGACCGGCTTCGCCATGCACCAGACGCGTCACCTGCTCAGCCAGCACGTACTGCGCACGTGGCGCGGTGCCGCTGTTTTTATCTTCTTCTTCCAGCGCGTTGATCTCTTCCATGCTCAGGAAGGTGAAGAACTTCAGGAAGCGATAGACGTCAGCATCCGCGGTGTTG
Source organism: Pantoea sp. BJFS-204 (assembly GCF_049310725.1). Lineage (NCBI taxonomy): Bacteria > Pseudomonadati > Pseudomonadota > Gammaproteobacteria > Enterobacterales > Erwiniaceae > Pantoea > Pantoea sp. BJFS-204. Next base: position 1,233,572 of record NZ_JBMOWE010000001.1, read on the forward strand.
ATCCAGAACTGATAGAACTTGTACGGGCTGGTTTTCTTCGCATCCAGCCAGACTGCGCCGCCTTCGGTTTTACCGAATTTGGTGCCGTCAGACTTGGTGATCAGCGGAACGGTCAGGCCAAAGACCTGGTTCTGATGCAGACGACGGGTCAGATCGATACCGGAGGTGATGTTGCCCCACTGATCAGAACCGCCAATCTGTAGCGACACACCGTGCAGCTCGTTCAGACAGGCGAAGTCATAGCCCTGCAGCAGATTATAGGAGAACTCGGTAAAGGAGATGCCCTGATCGTCACGGTTCAGACGCTGCTTCACCGCTTCTTTGTTGATCATCTGGTTAACAGAGAAGTGCTTGCCGATATCACGCAGGAAGGTCAGCACGTTCATGCCGCTAAACCAGTCGTAGTTGTTGGCAGCGATGGCGCTGTTGCTGCCGCAATCGAAGTCGAGGAATGGCGCCACCTGCTGGCGGATCTTTTCAACCCATTCGTTGACGGTTTCACTGGTATTAAGTTTACGCTCTGCGGCTTTGAAGCTCGGGTCACCAATCAGGCCGGTTGCACCACCGACCAGCGCCACCGGCTTGTGGCCGGCATCCTGAAAACGCTTCAGGCAGAGCAGCGGTACCAGATGGCCCAAATGCAAGCTGTCAGCAGTGGGGTCAAAGCCGCAATAGAGCGAAATTGGCCCCTGCGCCAGTTTCTCTGTTAACGCGTCTTCATCCGTCACCTGGGCGATTAGGCCCCTCTCCTGCAATTGTTGTATCAGGTTACTGCTGGTCATTACTGACTCCAAATTGATCAGACTGCACCTATGCTGGTACACAGCTTTCCGCTGAGTTGCGGAATCGAAAAAAATCAGGGCTATAGCATAAAGCGCTGACGCTTTCTGTGCCAGCGCTGATAGGGGCGAATCGTGCAGATTCAGGGTGCCAGACGGTCGATTTTCCAGCCGTCGTGATCGCGCTGATAGATGAAACGATCGTGCAGACGATGTTCGCCACCCTGCCAGAACTCCATCGTGTGAAATTTCACCCGGTAGCCACCCCAGAAGCTGGGCAGCGGCACTTCGCCCTGCTGGAACTTCTGTTTAAGCTCCAGGAACTTTCCTTCCAGAATACCGCGTGCCGAAATACGGCTTGACTGCTTCGACACCCAGGCACCAATCTGACTGTCGCGCGGACGACTGTGGAAATATTTCAGCACCTCGAGGGGCGACAGTTTTTCCACTTCACCCAGCACCATCACCTGACGCTCCAGATAGTGCCACGGGAAGTGCAGAGAGATGCGCGGATTGTGCGCCAGCTGCAGCGCCTTACGGCTGCCGAGGTTGGTGTAAAACACCATGCCCTGCGCATCGTAGTGCTTCAGCAGCACGATACGCTGCCATGGCTGGCCCTGCTCATCCACGGTTGCCACGGTCATGGCGGTAGGATCGGGCAGTTTTGCCTCGCAGGCCTGGCTTAGCCACTGTTCAAATAGCGCGATCGGATCGTCCGGCAGATCCTTACGACGCAATCCACCGCGGGTATATTCACGCCGCAGATGGGCAATGGTGTGTAGCGTTTCGCTGTCGCTCATAATGCTCGCCTATTCAGATAACAAGTCAGCTGGCAGGTTGCAGCTCACAATCATTCACGACAATTTTATCGTTACGTTCGATAAATGCGCCGTTTCCTTTGGACCAGAACACATAGGTGTTATCGCTGTAGCGTGCGCCGGACGCGGATACCGTCTGCTTCAGCGTCAGAGGCTGCCCATCCATGATGAAACTGACCTGCTGCTGCGCCTCGTCCAGCGTCACGGTCAGGGGCATGGTTCCGCAGCGATAGTGCAGGGTCTGCGGCGACGGCGGCTGTTTATGCATCAGGCTACAGCCTGACAGCAGTAGCACCGCGGCAACGGTTAATCCTTTCAACATAAGCGGGTCTCCTTCACGAGTGAAGCTGGCATTATAAGAAGGATTGGGCGCGAAGTAAGTGGGAATCCACGCCAATCTGGCAGATGCTGTCACTCAGGCTGAATTATTGCGCCTTTTCAGACGGTTGTCTGAATGCACAGGCCGCGTTCTCAGGCTACGCTCTATAGATCTTAAGCGAGGAAGACAAACATGAAATTTGATAACGAAGATGCATTTAAGCTGGCAGTGGCGTTTATGAACCACAAAGAGAATGCCACCATCGCCAGCAGCTACTTTAAAACCTTTATCGACACCTACCAGAAATTTGACCGCTGGCTGAGCGCATCAGACCCGGTCAGCGCCATGAAAGCAGAAAAAGCGGCCGCCAAAGCGGGCGAAGACTCCATCCTCTGATCCCCTTCTCCACAGGTCCGATAGCCTTCAGGGTATCGGACCTGTGAATCCCGCCAGACATTCACCCCATTGCTCACTATTTCCGCACAGCTATTCTGGCTTTTACGGAAATATCCGCTCTGGCTGCCGTGCTTATTTCCCGCATCAGCATCGATCTTATTTCGGTACAGCGCATCCTCTGCTGAAATGGCCCAGAACGGCTGGGTACATTTGCAATAAATGCTATTTCGCGCCGTCATACCCTCTAATCAGCACCACACACTCCGGTTTTGTTTAAAAAACAGGCAGCGAGACGCGACAGGGCCAGCAAACCTGATAAAGCCGACTATGCTGTAAACGTTCGGATATACTTCATGGAGCAGAAAAAATGAAAATGAAATCCCTGTCAGCCATTGCGTTGCTGGCTCTCTCTTTAGGTACGCTGGCAGGTTGTGCCTCAAACCAGTCGATTAAGACCACCGATGGCCGCACGATTGTCACCGATGGCAAACCGCAGATTGATTCAGATACTGGTCTGGTTTCTTACCGCGATGCTCAGACAGGAAAAACTGAGCAGATCAATCGTAATGAGATCAGTAATATGAGTGAACTCGACAACTAATATAAGGTGAATAAGATGAAAAAAGCGCTGATTTTACCTCTCGCCGCATTGATTGGTATGACCGTATTAACCGGCTGCACCCGTACCAGTTATGCGATTCAGACTAACGATGGACGCACCATTATTAGTGATGGCAAGCCTTCTGAATCGGATGCCGGCCTGCTGGCTTATACCGATGCAAATGGCGTGAAGCAGCAGATTAATAAAGCGGACGTTAAAGCGGTCTCTGAAGTACCGAAGAAATAATCCGATCGCTGTTGCCCGATGAATAAAGCCGCCCACGAGCGGCTTTATTTTTGTCTGCGCCTGGCACGAAGTGGCGCACAGGCCCGGTTTTATTCCCCGGTGGTTTATAAATCAGAAATATCCGCTGCGGCGTGGCCATAATATGGCAGGCAACCGTGCGGATAGTGGTGCAGATAATAATCTGATAACGAAATGCGCCGTTCCGCCCTTATCTGAATTTCCGGCAACTTCCAGCTTTTTTAACCAGCATAATAGCTCAGTTTATTTCTGACGAAAAAACCCAGCCTGTTTTTATGCTTTGATATGAGTGGTTTACCGCCTCGATTAAAGGTTCACTTTATTTTTGGTAAATTTTAATCATAGCGCCCTGCTGTTTCCCACCTTTTAGTCCGGAACGCCTTTAACTAGACTCTTTATATCGCTACTTAATCAGGAGGGTGCAGATGGTTTATCACGACAAAACAACGGGTCATATGATTCTTGGTGAAGCTGCAATTAATCTGGCGTTTGACGAACAGGAGATTACGCTGGTAGCACTGATTCGCCAGCTGAGCGACATGGCCGAACAGGAGCGCAACGATGAGCGGGTCACGCAGATTGCCGATGCGCGCAACTGGCTCAAAGGTTTTATCGAATCCTCAACGCGCGACCGTGCCGAATTAAACTGGCTGGTCGAGACCGGACAGGCACCGGTTTCCCTTAAAGATTATCGTTAGTTATGTGCGGGTCATTGCTGTTTATTTTGGGTGCCGGGCGCGCGCCTGGCCTCACCGCCAGAGACGCTGGGACAGCGTGGCAGTGGAATAGTGCATGTCGGCCAGAATGTGACCAGAACGTGAATTGCAACGCTCTGCACCCGGCTCCTGCGTCCGCCTGAAACGGCTTCCACGCAGATTGATGAGTGCTATTGCTCTGCACTCATCGGCCTGCCATCTGGCCATTAACCGGCCTTCGTCGGCTTCTCTCCACCTGCCGTCACGGTCAGCGCGTCAGCGGCTCCCCGTTTTCAGTCACCTGCAGCGTTTTTGGATGTTTCGCTGTAGTGGTTTCAAACCCACCACGGGCAGCAAAAACAGAACAGCCAATGGCTGCCACAAGTGTCAGTAAGATTGAGGTTTTCACGAAACGCGCCTTAATTTTCTTCGCTACAGGATAAAGCGTGAAAGCCTGGCACATAATCAGATGGGGGGAAAGGAAAGTGCAGAATTTCTCTGTCTGGAAGCCCATGTCCGGGAAGTCTGTTTACTGATTGAGCGGCCTTGCCTGGTTACCCCAGTACTTTCAATGCCAGCGCCAGCGTCTTTTCTTCGTTAGTCACATCGCTGACCTTACCTGCCACCCGCAATCCAAAAGCAATACAGAGAATTAAACCGGCTGCTGCCTCGCTGTCCAGCGTGTTATCGATAGATCCATCCTGTTGCCCCAGCTCCAGCAGCGAGACCAGGAAGCGTTGATTACGCTGAACGACCTCATCAATGCGCTGCGCGAGTGGCTGATCCATCGTCTGCAGCGCAATCGCGCTGGCGACGACCAGACAGCCGCAACGCCCTTCTGTGGCACGTGCCGAATCCAGGTAGAATTGCAATAGCTCGGTTATTTTCCCCCGCCCGCTGGCACAGGGTGCCAGACGACGGTGCAACTCACTATTTCTCAGCAACAGATAGCGTTCGAATACCAGCAGGAAGAGCGAGCGCTTATCTTTAAACGCCTTATAGATGCTGCCTGCGGAGAGATGCATCGCCTCACCCAGATCGTTCATTGAGGCCGCGTGATACCCTTTTTGCCGGAAAACGATCATGGCGTGATCCAGAGCCTGTTCGATCCCGAACTCTCTGGGGCGTCCCCGCTCTTTGTTTTTATACGTTGTGGCTGTCGTGGTCATTGTTACCGGCCTGGGGAGGTGTGTTGCTGTCAAAATCAATGGCGATTCTATCCCAGGCGCGGGTAACAAGCCAGGCCGTCCGCCACCCGTCACGCGCAGACGGCCCGTTATTTCCCGGACGCGTTAGTATGATTCGCCGCCGTCTGGTCTGCGGTGCAAGCCGGACGCGGTTCATTCAGATAAGGATGTTGTCTCTGTGCGGCCTTTTTCCCGCTGCTGGCTGCGCTTCAGCGCGTTTATTTTTATCAGCCATAACGTAAATTGCTTAATAAGCAGGCTGGCGTGGTTTTCATTGTCAGCAAAACATAGAAAGAGTCGGGTTTTTATATTGCTGTTATCGTCGATCGCATAAATCTCATATTCGTCATGATGGCGGGATTTTATGATTGCTGTGAAATGTATTGCGGGCCAGAGCATCACTCTGGCTTCAAACTGCCTGAAATTCATTATATTTACCTGGTAATTTTCTTAAAATACCCGATGAAAAACTGCTCATCGGGTCAGGCAAAGCATAACTTCCTGCCACTTTAATCGCGTGATAAAAAAAGCTTTTAGCAGAGGCCGCGGCTTCAGCAGCAGAGGAACATCGGGTCAGCCTTCACTTAAGCGCAACCACAGGCAGATCGGTTATCCGGGTGGTATAGGCAGGCGACAGCATCTCGCGTTTCATCGACCAGGCTTTGTTGATCCCCTGCCCGGCAAACCACAACTTCCCGCTGCCGAGCTTGTTGACTGTGTCGATCAGCTTCATCAGCTCTTCGCTATTGCGGCGTGGCTGATGTTCGTCAAACAGATCAAACTGAGCCACGCCCTGGCTGAAAAAATCCCCCAGCACGATGCCGGCCTTCATATAGCGATGTCCCTCAATCCAGATATTATCCAGACACGCCATTGCAACTCTGATGATGTCGCGTGTGTCCTGCGTCGGAATCAGCAGTTGCTCCATCGACTGATTGCCATAAAAGGGTTCGTCAGTCGCATGCGGACTGGTGCGCACAAATACCCCTACCTGACGGCAATATTGATTCTCACGGCGCAGCTTCTCCGCCGCGCGCTCGGCATACGCGCAGACAGCCTCGCGCATCTGATCGTAGTCGGAGATACGGCTGCCAAACGAGCGCGAACACATGATTTGCTGTTTTACCGGCGTCACTGACTCCAGCTCCAGGCAGGATTCGCCACGCAGCTCTCTGACAGTGCGCTCCAGCACGACGCTGAACTGTTTGCGGATGGCCTCGGTGCTTTGACCGGCCAGATCTTTTGCCGTCATAACGCCCATAGCGTTGAGCCGTTTGCCGATCCGATGACCCACGCCCCAGACTTCCGCCACATCAATCAGCGCCAGCAGCTTTTTTTGTCGTTCAGGGTTCGACAGGTCGACAATGCCGCCGGTTTTGCTCCACTTTTTGGCCGCAAAATTCGCCAGCTTGGCCAGCGTTTTGGTCTGTGCAATGCCGACGCCCACGGTCAGATGGGTCTCTTTGCCTATTCGTTCTCTGACCTGGCGACCAAAGGTCTCCAGCGCCATACAGTTCTGCACGCCGGTGAGATCCATAAAGGCCTCGTCGATCGAGTAGATCTCCACCGACGGCGCCATCTCTTCCAGTATGGTCATCACCCGATGGCTCATGTCAGCGTAGAGCGCATAATTTGAGCTGAAAACCTGCACCGCGTGACGCGTTAGTTCTTCACGCATTTTAAAATAGGGCGCGCCCATTTTGATGCCGACTTTCTTTGCCTCGGCGCTGCGCGCAATCACGCAGCCGTCGTTGTTCGACAGCACTACTACCGGTTTACCTTTAAGGTCAGGCCGGAAAACGGTTTCACACGACGCGTAAAAGCTGTTTACGTCGACCAGCGCGAACATGGTCAGTGGGTCGCTTTAATAACAAAGGTCACAACGCCAAACACCTCCAGCGCATCTTCGGTCTGGATAGCGATCGGTTTAAATTTGGTATTCATCGGCATCAGTTGCAGGCAGGGATGAAGCTGGAGACGTTTAACGGTGAATTCACCTTCGACCGCGGCGACCACAATATCGCCGTGTGAGGCGGTGAGTGAACTGTCGACCACCAGCATGTCACCATCATTGATGCCCGCCTCAATCATTGACTCGCCGCTGACCCGGACAAAATAGGTGGCGCTGGGGTGCTGGACCATCAGCGCATTGAGATCAATACGTTGTTCGACATAATCCTGCGCCGGGGATGGAAACCCGCACGGCACACGTTCGATATATAGCGGTAAAGGCATAACGGCACGAATGTCCGCAGGTTTAATGAATTCCATAATTTCGCTCCTTTTTCAGATTACTGTATATAAACACAGTAATAGCTAATCCCCCTTTTAATCAAGTGACATGGAACATCTTTAAGCGAAAGGGTTGATGGTAATGCACTTTTTTTTAAACGTTTTTTCGCATTGCCGTCAGAGTAAGCAGAAACGGGTTACTTTCGCCGCACCGCCGGAATAGCGTCGATTTCTTCTTACAGTAAAGAATCTTATAAATTCACCGGCTGATTATTTTTACTTAAGGAAAATCTGACAACGCTTCTCTGGCATTCGGAGAGGTTTGAATATTACGGGCGGGCTGGTTATTCTGCTTTTTTAAGCATGGAGGGATTATGGCAGACGACGATCGAATCAAACATCTGGAAGAGGCAGTTGCGCAGTTAAGGGTTGAGACTACGGTATTAAAAGCGATACTCGGTCAGCAAATTGCGCTGAATAATCTCAATTACAAAGGGAAGTTTGACGATGTACTGGCGGCGCTGGCGAAAGAGTATGCCGAACGCGGTCTGGAAGAGGGCAATAACCAGGCTATCCATGATGCCCTGCGTCAGTATATTAAATATGAGCCACCCGCAATGGAATAAGCGGATTTTCCGGCAGCGTCCGATTGCCGGACTTTACCGGCTCCTGAACGCTGCCACCGCCCTGTCCTGCACCGCCTCCGCAGCAGCCTCAGACGATACCGGTTAGTGTTTAAACCTCGCTGTCACTCTCCAGCGCATCCTGAATCGCGTCGGCCAGATTAGCAACTTCATTCGCCACGGCCTGCAGATCCCAGGCGGTTTTTGAGCCGGTTGCAGAGGTGGAGGCGCTGACGGACTCCTTTGCCACTGACAGAGCAGCAGCCACGGCGACCGAACGTTTATGTTGTTCCTGAGTCATGCCCGCAGGCGGAATTGCGAAATAGTCGTGAACCATGATCATTTCCTTGTGATAAATAAGGGGTCAACCTTAGCCTTCTGCATCAGGCGTGGGAAGTGAATTATGCGGCATGGCCTGTCAGACGGCCAGGATTGCAGCAGCACAATCGCACCCGCCACTTTTCCAGCGCTGAAACCTGTACAACTTTGGCTGAAATCTGCGGAAAAAAGCGATTTTAACGCATTGATGTGTCGTCAGCACAATCCCCAGCATGCTGGTCTGAAAATCGCCACCCCTCTGAAAACCTCACCAACTCACTGTATTTATTCAATTAACCATCGAAAACCTCTTTTTTCACTTTAAACATGCTTTTTATATACACCACCGACCAGTTAAATTTTGTCAAATTTCATTGTACAACTTTGCGATTCTTGTATAACTTTGTCTCGTGATGTTAAATCACTTGTAACGAAAGGTGCTTTGCACCGCATCTGAAGGTGTTGTGGATTTCCACCTTCAGATGCATTTTTTTTGCGTCAGCCGGTGACCGGATCTGAATCGACGCGTTCTTCCCCCCATTTCTTATGAGGCCTGACATGCAAACAACGATGAATACAGAGTCTCAGATTTCTGATTACTTCATGAACTCTGGCACAGCGCTGACCACTGAAAAACAGGTTATCGCCGCAGTCCATGCCGAACTTGCCCATGCGAAAACCCATGTCTCCGATAAAGACATTGTGCTGGGCCTGATTCACCGCCTGGAGAGTGAGCGTGACGTGGTTAAGCAGGATATTTACCGTCAGGCGCTTGAACATGTTCTGCAGCGCGCTTCGGCGACCAGCGACAGCTAAAAATCTGTGTCTGTTATGAGGGAACGCGAATTAGCATGGATGCTTTTCCCGTCCGGAATCAGCCCCTGTTATGGGGCTTTTTTTATTTCTTCTGCTCTGAATCACTTGTCCCCTTCACACCGCTAAGATTGCCTGCCCCACCGGACCAGATATAGCTCCGGAAAACACCGTTTTCGCCATTTATTCAACCTGAAATTCCGGTTAATTGCTGTCGTTTCGCTTTATTTATCCGATATCTGTGTCCAGGCTTTTTCTGCATCCACTGCAAACACAGTCGAGGAAAATAATCATGTTTCATCATTCATCAAAACTTCAATTCCCGGTTCGTGTAGAGAAACCCGATCCAGAATTTGCCATGCTGCTCCAGCAGGCCATCGGCGGCGTCGAAGGTGAGATTCGTGTAGCGATGCAATACTTTTTCCAGGCGATGGGCGCGCGCGGTGATGTGCGGATTCGTGATCTGCTGATCTCGACCGCTACCGAAGAGCTGAGCCATATCGAAATGCTGGGCTACGCCGTGGCGCTTAACCTTGAAGGCGCCCCGCTCTCTTACCAGGAAGCGTCAGCGAAAGATCCGGTGGTTAATGCGATTCTGGGCGGAATGAACCCGCGCCATATCCTCTCTTCCGGTCTGGCAGCAATGCCGGTTAACGCCAACGGCATGCCTTTTGATATGAGTCATATCTATGCGTCCGGCAACGTGGCGGCCGATATGCTGGCTAACGTCACAGCAGAAGCCACGGGCCGCGTACTGGCTACCCGCCTCTACAACATGACGGAAGACAAGGGCATGAAGGACTTCCTCTCCTTCCTGATCGCCCGTGACACCATGCACCAGCAGCAGTGGCTGGCGGTGATCGAAGAGATGGGCGGACTGAACGCGTCGCTGCCGATCCCGAACAGCTTCCCGCAGGAGCATGAGGCGCAGGAGCACTCTTACTACTGTCTGAATACCTCGCTGGATAAACCGCTGCCGGAAGGTCGCTGGAGCAGTGGCCCGGCTTACGATGGCCATGGTCAGTTCAGCGCGAAACAGCAGCCAGAGATTCTGGGTGATGAGCCGCTGCTCGGCAATGCGCGTCCCGGTTCTGGTGCGCAGTCAGAGCAGATTGACGGCATTACGTCACCGAAGCCTTAACTGACACAGGCGTGCCGGTCCGGGCCACACCGTGCGGTGTGACCCGGACCGGTTTTTTTACGCTAACGGATTTTTATGGAGGAATATTCATGTCATCGACTCAACGCCCGCAACCCCCTTTTGCCGAACAGCAACAAACGCCACCGGGTAAAACCGCGGCGATGCAGCCTCAGCCCGATCACGGCGAGCAGAGTTATCAGGGCTCCGGCCGCCTCACGGGGAAAAAAGCCATTATTACCGGTGGCGATTCCGGCATTGGCCGGGCTGTCGCCATTGCCTTTGCCCGGGAAGGGGCCGATGTCCTGATCTCCTATCTTGATGAACATGAGGATGCGCAGGATACCGCCCGGCTGGTTGAAGAAGCGGGACAGAAAGCGGTTCTGGTGCCTGGCGATATTACTGAGGCGTCACACTGCAACGCCCTGGTCGATAAAGCCGTCGAAGCCTTTGGTGAGATTAATATTCTGGTGAACAACGCGGCGTATCAGATGACGCGCGAATCGCTGGATGAGATCAGCGACGAAGAGTTTGACCGGACCATGAAGACCAACCTTTACGCGATGTTTTACATCACTAAAGCGGCAACACGGCATATGCCTGCTGGTGGATCGATCATTAATACGGCCTCGATCAATGCTGACCAGCCGAAACCGAAGCTGCTCGCCTACTCCGCCACCAAAGCAGCCATCGTTAATTTCTCTGGCGGCCTGGCAGCCTTACTAGCTGAAAAAGGTATCCGTGCCAATGCGGTCGCGCCTGGCCCCATCTGGACGCCACTGATCCCGTCGACCATGCCGGTTGAACAGGTGAAGAACTTTGGCAGCGAAGTGCCGCTGCAGCGTGCCGGTCAGCCTGCAGAACTGGCTGCAACCTATGTGATGCTGGCCAGTGATGAAGCCAGCTACATTTCAGGAGCGACCATCGCCGTGACGGGCGGTGTGGCCATTATTTAACGTTCGCCGATTCCCTGGTCGCTTCGGCCAGGGGATTAGCTATCAGCTTCTGCGTTATCCCCCACTGGTAGAGTTGTTCCCGCGCCAGATTCTTCATTTTCACTTCGCACATGATATCGAAATCCTGAAACGACAGTGCCCACGTATTCAGCGTCGGATTAAAGAAGTAATCAGAGTGCGCCCGCAGCTTGCTTTTGCTCACGCCCAGCTGCTGCTGATCGGGCCAGCCCTCCTGCGGAATCATCCCCCCCTGCGAAATCGAATAGTGCAGCACCGGCCGCACGCCGCGCCACGAATCGATCACTCTGGCAACACGCGCGTCATCCGGCTGAATAAACTCACTCTCTTTTACCCAGTGATGGTGAATATCCAGCACCACCGGACAGAGCGGTGCTGCCTGCAGCACGTCATCCAGCGAGCAGGAGATCTCATCATTTTCCACCGTCAGCATCCGCCGCGCTTCCGGGCTGAGCTGATTAAACGACCGTTTGAAACCGTCGAATCCCGCCTTGCCGTTCATATGAATGTTGATTTTAAAATCCTGGAAGGTCTTGCCATATCCCATCAGACAGGCGCAGAGCGTGTGATACTCCACATCCTCCAGCGCGCGCACCACCACATCGGGATTATCGGAGGCGAGCACGGTATATTGTCCTGGATGGAATGAGAGACGGATATGATGCGCCCGCGCCAGCTCGCCACAGCGGGCAAAGAGCGGATAGAGTTCGGGCAGAAATTCGGTGAACAGTGGCGTGGCCTCGGGAACCGTATAGAGCGGTAACAGATCGCTGCCAATACGCATCATCCTGAGTGGCTCAGGTAAGGTGGCCAGATGCTCAAGCGTCAGGTAGAGATTGTTGAGGTTGGTGACGGTAATCTCATAGATCAGCTGATTGCGTTCATCGTGCGATAAACTCAGAAACCGTTTACGGGTGGTGGCGCGAAACGGGAAAAACTGTTTGCCATCGCTGTTGAGATACTTACATGCAAAGCCTAATTTCATGTCTGCTCCTGATTTATGCTTATCAGAAGTGTAACAGGCCCCTGGCGACCAGCCAGTCGCGGGCCGCAGACTCAGGCTGAATAATTACAGGGAGACTCACTATGCAGGGCCATGAGATCCAGCGCATCGCCATTGAAGCGGCTGAGCGGCTGCCCGCCGCTGAATGCAGCTATCCATTCGGGCCGGAACATCAGGTCTATAAAGTGTGTGGAAAAGTGTTTTTACTGCTGACCGAACTACGGGGTGTGCCGATTATCACCCTGAAATGCGAACCGCAGCAGGCGGAGCTGCACCGGGTGATTTATCCCTCGATCACCGCCGGTTATCATATGAATAAACGTCACTGGATCACGGCCTATCCCGGTGACGACCTCTCGCCTGGCTTGATTCAGCAGCTGGTTGAGGATTCGTATCAGCGTGTGGTTAAGGGTATACCCGCCTCGCGCCGCCCGGCCTGGGTGGGATAAAACCCGTGGAGGGGATACGTGTGCACCGGAAAGAAAGTTTGCTTGATAGCAGGCAAGATAAATAGCAGGGCCAGCATTGTTCTGGCACCTGCCGTCATCTCTCAATCAAAGAGAGATCTGGGGATTTTCAACGCCACAGGCACGGGCATAGCGGGCGAGTGTTTCAACTGTGGCTTTATCTGCGCGACGCTCGGTGCGTGACACTGCCGACGGGCTGACACCGAGCGCCTCCGCGACCTGAGCGCTGGTCATTCCGGCGCTTTCCCGCCATTTGGCTAACTGCTCGCGCAGGTGCTCTGCCCGAACTTCTGCCTCGTAATGTTCGCGAACAGCCGGATCAGATAAAATTTCTTTGCGGGCCGTCGTCCACGCAACTGATTTCTTACTCATCGTTTAACATCTCCTCTAAACGGTGCGCCGCTGCCGTCATGACTGCTGCTGGCGTTTTCTTTGTCTCTTTCACAAAAGCTTTCAGGATAAAAATACGTCTGCCTTTCTGGTAAACATACACCGCTCGCCCAATCTCATTGGCCTTCGCCCTGAGCTCAAAAAAACCCGACCCTAACGGTTTGGTATCCGGCTCTCTCAAATCAGTTCCACGGGCAGCCAGTTTATCTATTTGCCGGGCCAGCTTAGCCCGGAGCATCTCTGGCATTGCCTTAATTTCAGTGAGCGCGTCCTTGTGTATCGTTATCTCAAACATAGATCCTCCGTTGGAGTTAAGTTAACTCATGAGTTAACTTAACTCAAGGATCTATATTTCCTCAAACGGGGGAAATGAATCCAGTCGCTATCCTTGCGAAACAGCTCTGATCCGCGGAGCATCTGACACCGGCCCGGCACTCAGTGGTGCAGCATCTCCTCCACGACCTGTGAGTCCATCATCTGGTAAGGATAATAGGTCGGCCAGTTATCCATCTCTGCCAGCAGGGCTTGCTGAGAATCGTTGCCCATAAAGATATGGAAATGGGCAGATTTACGCGGCCCGATGGTGTGGTCGCTGAACTGCACATATTTCGGCGCTTTGCTGCCCGCGTCCTGGCATTCAAACAGGTAGCGCACCCCTTTTTTACCTGAGGCATAGGTCAGGATTTTGTGGCCCGCATACCGGTAGTGGCAGGCGCTGACCTGGTCGCCGATGTGGAACTCCATCACGCCATTTTCAATACCGATGGTATCGACGTCGGTGGCGTAGCCCTTGCGGTAATACGCTTTATACTCCTCTGCCGTTTTGCTGTGATCCTGCTGCGCTTTCTTCTGCCAGACCGGGTCCAGCTCCCCGCTTTGCAGCAGCGGATAAACCGACTGCCACAGGCCATCCCAGTCAGCGAGCGGACGATCTTTCACATCGCTGTCAGCAAAAACCCCTTCTGCCGCTTTCTGCTCCAGGGCTGACAGCGGTTTTCCATGTGCATGCGTGCCGTGTGCCAGCGACGGCTGGCTGACTAACAGTGCGCCCAGTAGCCCAATCCATTTACCTGCATGATTCATCAAAGTCTGATACCCCGGTCAACGTTACAAAATGAAATGTTATGATATAACATTTCTAATCTCAACCGAAAGAGGCGAACGTCAGCATTAATTTTATTAATCGGTTAATGCCCTGCATCAGGCAATGAGCGCCTCCTGCGGCGGCAGATTCTGCATCCTCTGAAAGCACACTATCCGTATAGCAGGCGCGGGCTGGAATGCCGTTAAGCCAGACGGCACAAGGCATGAATAAGCGAAGCGATAATCCGGATTGAGAGATAAGTGCGCATTTCTGGCGGACAAAAAAGGCACAGTCGTCACAGTTAAATGCCCGATTTAACCTCAGTATTGTTCAGGTTGTTCTATATTTAGTGTCGTCGAAAGTAAAATAACAGCTGGAGCATGAATTAATGTCGAAAGAAACAGAGAAGAAACCCCTGAGCGAGCGCGCCCCGACCACCGGTCCGGAATCCTCAGAGCCGGGTCTGGGTTCACTGGCACCAAAAGATGGTTCGCATCAGCCCCCAGCCGAACCGACTCCGCCAGGCAAGCAGCCCACCGCCCCAGGCAGTCTGAAAGCGCCTCAGACGCACAACGCCAAACTTGACCAGCTTGAAGCCAGCCGCAAAAACGGCACCGACCGCGCCCTCACCACCAACCAGGGCACACGCATCGCCAACGATCAAAACTCACTGCGTGCCGGTTCGCGCGGTCCGACGCTGCTGGAAGACTTTATTATGCGTGAGAAAATCACGCACTTTGACCATGAGCGTATCCCGGAACGTATCGTTCACGCCCGTGGCTCAGCCGCACATGGCTATTTTCAGCCTTACCGCTCCCTGAAAGATCTGACCAAAGCGCAGTTCCTCAGCGATCCCGAGCAGACCACGCCGGTTTTCGTGCGTTTTTCTACAGTTCAGGGCGGTGCAGGATCGGCTGATACCGTGCGTGACATTCGCGGTTTCGCCGCCAAGTTCTACACCGAAGAGGGTGTCTTTGACCTGGTGGGCAACAACACGCCGGTGTTCTTTATTCAGGATGCGCATAAATTCCCTGACTTTGTGCATGCCGTTAAGCCGGAACCGCATAACGAAATCCCGCAGGGCCAGAGCGCCCATGACACCTTCTGGGATTACGTCTCTCTGCAGCCGGAAACCATGCACAACGTTATCTGGGCGATGTCTGATCGGGGTATTCCGCGCAGCTATCGCACCATGGAAGGTTTTGGTATTCACACCTTCCGCCTGATTAACGCAGAAGGTAAAGCGACCTTTGTCCGTTTCCACTGGAAGCCGGTGGCCGGTAAAGCGTCGCTGCTGTGGGACGAGTCACAGAAACTGACCGGTCGCGATCCCGATTTCCATCGCCGCGATCTGTGGGAAGCCATTGAAGCGGGGGATTTCCCGGAATATGAACTGGGCCTGCAGCTGATCCCGGAAGAGGATGAGTTCAAATTTGACTTCGATATTCTGGATGCCACCAAGCTGATCCCGGAAGCGCTGGTGCCGGTTGAGATTGTCGGCAAGATGGTACTTAACCGTAACCCGGACAACTTCTTTGCTGAAACCGAGCAGGTGGCGTTCCACCCAGGCCATATCGTGCCGGGCCTCGATTTCTCCAACGATCCGCTGCTGCAGGGTCGTCTGTTCTCCTATACCGATACGCAGATCAGTCGTCTGGGCGGACCGAACTTCCATGAGATCCCGATCAACCGTCCGACCTGCCCGTACCATAACTTCCAGCGTCAGGGCATGCATCGTCAGGATATCGACACCAATCCGGCGAACTACGAGCCGAACTCGATCAACGATAACTGGCCGCGTGAAACCCCACCTGCTGCAGAAGGCGGCGGCTTCGAGAGCTATCAGGAGCGGATTGAGGGCCATAAAGTGCGCGAGCGCAGCCCCTCATTTGGTGAGTACTATGCGCAGCCGCGCCTGTTCTGGCTGAGCCAGACTGAAGTCGAGCAGCAGCACATCATTGGTGCCTACTCGTTTGAACTGAGTAAAGTGGCGCGTGCTTATATCCGTGAGCGTGTGGTGGATCATCTGGCACGCATCGATACTAAACTGGCGCAGGGCGTGGCGGATAACCTGGGACTCGCTCTGACGGATGAGCAGCTCAACATTCAGCCGCCTGCGCCGGTGAATGGCCTGACCAAAGATGACAGCCTGAGCCTCTACGCCATTCCGGATGGCGAGATCAAAGGTCGCCAGGTCGCACTGCTGCTCAGCGATGGTGTGAAGGCGGCTGATGTGCTGGCGATTTTGCAGGCGCTGAAAGCGGTAGGTGTTCACGCCAAACTGCTGGCTCCGCATATGGGCCAGGTGCGCGCCGATGACGGTTCAGTGCTGCCGGTCGATGCGACGTTCGCCGGTCTGCCCTCTCTGACCTTTGATGCGGTGATGGTGCCGGATGGCAATATCGATGCCCTGCTGCTGAGCGGCGATGCCCGTTACTTCCTGCTGGAAGCCTACAAGCACCTCAAGGTGATTGGTCTGGTGGGGGAAGCGCGCCGCTTTAAAGCGCAGTTCGGTCTGGAGGATGTGGATCAGGAAGAAGGTATTGTGCAGGGCGACTCGGCGGAGAGCGCGCTGATGTCTGAGTTCACTCAGGCGATGAAAGCGCACCGCGTCTGGTCGCGCAGCCAGAAGGCACAGTCCGTCCCGGCCTGATGTCAGCGGCACGATGCCGCATGCCGCGTCACAAAATAAAAAACCGCCCTTGGGGCGGTTTTTTTTATCAGAAGGTCTGCCAGTTATCGTTGTCCGCCAGGCGGGCAGGCTGAAGTTTTGGCACGGCAAGGGCTTTCGCCACCGGCGCAGCAGAGAACGCCACCTGCAGAGTGCCGGTTTTGAATACCGATACCGTTTTACGCAGGTAGCTCGCCTGCTCTTCCAGTGAGGCGGCGGCAGTCGCGGACTCCTCCACCAGCGCGGCGTTCTGCTGCGTCACACCATCCATTTCCGAGACCGCTTTGCAGACCTGCTCAATGCCACGGGTCTGTTCAGTCGAGGAGGCCGCAATCTCTTCGATCAGCTGCGTGACACGACTCACCGACGTCACGATGCTCTCCATCGCGACGCCCGCCTGAGAAGCATGACCGGCACCGGTTTTAATTCGCTCGGCTGAGCGGTCGATCAGTCCCCGGATCTCCTGCGCGGCGCTGGCGCTGCGCCCGGCCAGCGAGCGCACTTCACCCGCTACCACTGCAAATCCACGACCCTGCTCACCGGCACGCGCGGCTTCAACGGCGGCGTTCAGCGCCAGAATATTGGTCTGGAAGGCGATACTGTCGATAATGGCGATGATACCGGCAATCTGATTCGAGCTTTCGCTGATCTGATCCATATTGGCGATGACCCGGGCGACAGTCTCACCGCCCTGCATGGCCGTGGCTGAAGCCTCTTTCGCTACCGTGGTCGCCTGCTGCGCATTGTCTGCATTGAGTTTCACCGTTGAGGTGAGCTGCTCCATACTGGCTGCGGTCTGTTCCAGCGCGGCAGCCTGCTGTTCGGTACGGGAAGAGAGATCGGTGCTGCCCGCAGAGATTTCCGCTGCACCGGTAAAGATAGAGCGGGTGGCGTCATCGACCGAGGTAATGGTCACCACCAGCGCATCGCGCATCTGTTGCAGCTCCTGAATCAGCAGGCCCATCTCATTGCGGCCTTCATGCTGAATATCGGAGGTCAGATCGCCGCCTGAAATGGCGCGCATATGGCCGGTCAGCCTGCCCAGTGGGCCAATCAGCAATTTCTGCAGCCCAATCCAGACCGCGACCCCAATCACGCCGGTGATCAGGCCAATAGTCAGCAGCGCCCAGAGCGCATCCGTCAGGCTACGCTGGTTATGCTCCGAGGACGCTTTCATCAGCTGGATGTTCACTGCACGCCAGGCCTCATAGGCACTGTCGAGCTGGTCCTGCGCCGCCTGTGCTTCAAGGTTGCCGTAGCCCGCGTAGTTGCCCTGCTTCAGAAAGGTAATGGAGGCCAGCATGGTGTCACGCATCTGCTGGTAGGCGGTCTGCACCTGCGTCGCCTGGGCTTCACCCTGGCCCTCTTTGCGCGGCAGCGCCTGCCAGGCTTTGAAGTCCGCATCGGCAGCAGCAGCAGACTTTCCAGCCTGCTCCAGCAGCGCAGCCATGGCTGCCAGTGATTTTGGATCCTGCTGATTTTTCAGGAAACGGATTGCCACGCGGTTGATGGTGACGCGGGTTTTAATCAGGGTTTTTACCGCGTCACTCAGATGCTGCTGCTGCAGCGTAAGCTGCTCTGCCGCCACGAAGTTTTTATCGGCTTTTGAGACGCCGTTATAGAACAGAAATCCGGTCAGGGTCAGTAACGCCACAAAGACCACCAGAACAGCAGCGATACCGTGAGTGATTTTAAGATTTTTAAGCATGTCCGCAGGCTCATATCAGAGGAGATAAAGCTGTTATCGGCCAGCGCGGCGTTTATCTGAGTGTTGCACCAGAGAAGGTAACAATCCGCAGGATGGAGGGTGCTGTCAGCGCGCCGTTACGCAAAAAAAGCGGTGCGGCTCAGCCTGAACGCATTCGGCGCTTAACAACCGTCCCCGTGCTGTGGTTGAATTCGCCCCTTATCTTTTTTGCACGTGGTTATCATGCATTACATTCAGAGTCTGATGAGTTTTATTGAGGGAAACAGGGTACTGTCGATCAGCTTCAGCCTGTTGCTGCTGATTATGGCCGGGATGGTCACTCACCTGATCTGCAAATTTTTCATCGTCAAAGTGATCAGGAAGGTCTTTTTCAGCAGCCACAAAAAGGGCGTGCCGCTGGATAAAGATGTCCGCCTCTCTCAGAAGCTGTCAAATTTTGTGCCGGTGATTGTGGTCTACAATTTCCTGCAGTTTATGCCGGGCCTGCCTGAAAATCTGAAAGTGGCGATTCAGACCATCTGCGGCATCCTGTTTTTTGTCTATCTGTCGATCTTCTTCAACGAAGTGCTGGAGATTGTTAACAACTCCTATTCGCGCAAATCAAAACGCAAGAATCACTCGATCAAAGGCTATATCCAGATCGGAAAAATTCTGGTGCATATTATCGCCGCGATCATGATTCTGGCGATTATGTCCAACAAGTCACCGGCGATTATCATCTCCTCGCTGGGTGCGGTCGCCGCGGTGCTGATGCTGATCTTCCAGCATACGCTGTTGTCGCTGGTGGCGAATATTCAGCTCTCCTCTAACGATGTGCTGCAACTGGGCGACTGGATTGAGATGCCGGACAGAAATATCAGTGGTGAAGTGATCGATATTGCTCTGCATACCATCACCATCCGCAACTGGGACAACACCATTTCGCGCATCCCGACCAAGAACTTCCTGACCGAGACCTACACCAACTGGCAGGCGATGTTCTCCTCGGGCGCACGCCGCATCATGCGCAGCTTTTATCTTGATCAGAAGTCGATCACCTTTGTGAATCAGGAGATGCTGCAGGCGATGAGCCAGATCCGCCTCGCTGGCGAATCGATCACTGAGCTGCTGGATGGACGTGATATCAATGCCGTGGGCGACCGCTGGTTTATGGAGAACGGTATCACCAATCTGATGGTGTTCCGTAAATACCTGACCGCCTGGCTGGCGCAGCGTGACGACATTCAGAAAGAGATGTATATCGTGGTGCGACCGCTGAAACCGTCGCCGGATGGATTGCCGGTGGAGATCTACTGCTTCACCTCCTCTATTTTCTGGGCCGATTACGAAAATACTCAGGCAGCGATTTTTGAGTATATCTACGCGATGGCCCGCCACTTTGAGCTGCAGATTTATCAGCATCCGGCAGGATCCGATTTTGCCCGTCTGGCTCAGCCGCGCCCCGACAGCCGGGACGCACAGCAGAGCGGCGGGCAGTAACCAGAATGCGCGGTGGCGATCTGCCGCCGCCGTGATTCACGTTTGCTCAGCGCATTAACTTTTACTCAGCGCATAGTTCAGCACTTTGTCATTTTTCATCTGCACGGTCAGCGTCTGCCCTTCGGTGGTATTCAGGGTGCGCGCCTCGCTGTAGGTCCACTTCAGCAACCGTTGCCCGTCCGGGTAAGGCGTTTCACTGTCAGGCTGACCGAACAGCGCGATCAACTGGGCTTTAGTGGTCTGACCGGCATGAATTTGCTGCAGATTACTGCTGTCCAGCCTGTGTCCGACCCGGTTAGAACAGGCGGAGACCAGCAACAACAACGCGGCTAACAGAACTCTTTTCCTCACGTAACATCCTTCTGAAGTGTTCAGCGCCGCAGGTCATCCGGAGCGACCTGCGCCATCGCGCATAAGCTTATAGCGAATCGGCGCCATCCGGCAGGCTTTTCTGCGCCTGGTTCCTGCTTTCGCCCCGCCGGATGCAGATTCACAGCAATTAACGCAAATTAATGCCTCTCCACCTCCCGCCGCCCTGCGATTGCAACATCTTAGTCTATGATTACTCTCTGTATGCCGCGTGGAAGCGGTCTCACGGCCCGTTTTCCGCCACACCACGCTGAATACCAGTCCGGCTTTCTGACTGAAGAGACGCGCCAGCCCACCTGGCCTCCTGGTCTCGCTGATAGCTTTAAGATTTTTTGACGCTTGCGTCATCGACATCCTTTTCGTGCGGTGGCCACCATCGCGCATTTCCAGGCTAAATGAGGCAACTGAATGGAATCCAAATCTTTTTTTAAAAGTTGGGGCGCTGAACGGGTTGCCAGCGACGAGGTGCGTTTCCGCCTCTGGGCAACCGGTCAGCAACGCGTGACGCTGCGGCTCTCCGGTAAAGACATTGAGATGACGCCGCAGGCTGACGGCTGGTTTGAAACTCAGGTCGCTGGTGTGGCAGCCAATGCCGAATATGATTATGTGCTGGCCGATGGTACAGCGGTGCCCGATCCCGCCGCCCGCGCTCAGAAAGCAGAGGTCAATGGCCCGTCGCTGGTGATCGATCCTGACGCTTATCAGTGGCAGAACACGAGCTGGAAGGGTCGTCCATGGCAGGAGTCGGTGGTCTATGAACTGCACATCGGCACCTTTACGCCTGAGGGCACCTTCCGGGCGGCGATTGAGAAGCTGCCAACGCTGGCTGAAACCGGCATTACCATGATTGAAGTGCTGCCGGTGTCGCAGTTCGGCGGTAATCGCGGCTGGGGCTACGATGGCGTGCTGCTCTATGCACCGCATGCCGCCTACGGTACACCCGATGATTTTAAAGCCTTTATTGACGCAGCACACGGCCACGGTCTGTCGGTAGTGCTGGATATCGTGCTGAACCACTTCGGCCCGGAGGGCAACTATCTGCCGCTGCTCTCACCAGACTTCTTCCACAAAGAGCGCCAGACGCCGTGGGGCGCCGGTATCGCCTATGACGTTGATGCGGTGCGCCGCTATATCGTGGAAGCGCCGCTCTACTGGCTGCAGGAGTTTAATCTGGATGGCCTGCGCTTTGACGCCATCGATCAGATTGACGATCCCAGCGACAAGCATGTGCTGATTGACATTGCTGAGCGCATCCGCGCCACGATTACCGACCGCCCTATTCATCTGACTACCGAAGATTGCCGTAACGTCACCTTCCTGCATCCGCGTGACGAAAACGGGGACGCTCCGCTGTTTACCGGCGAATGGAACGATGACTTCCACAACGCCGTGCATGTGCTGGCAACCGGTGAAAGCCACGCCTATTACCAGGATTTCGCCGACCAGCCGGAACAGCGGGTAGCGCGGGCGCTGGCAGAAGGCTTTGTCTATCAGGGCGAAGTCTCGCCGCAGTCGGGCGAGCCACGCGGCGTGAAAAGCAGCAGCCAGCCGCCGGTCGCCTTTGTCGACTTCATCCAGAACCATGACCAGACGGGCAACCGTGCGCAGGGCGAAAGGCTCATCAGCCTGGCCGGCGCAGAGCGCACCCAGGTGCTGCTGGCGATGTTACTGGTCTCGCCTCATATTCCGCTGCTGTTTATGGGTGAAGAGTATGGCGAAACCCGGCCGTTCCTGTTCTTCACCGATTTCCACGGCGATCTGGCCAAAGCGGTGCGTGAAGGTCGCGCAAGAGAGTTTGAAGGCCATGCCGGTCACGGCGAAACTGTGCCGGATCCCAACGATGTCACCACCTTTGAACAGTCGAAGCTTAACTGGCAGCGAACAGAAACGCCGGAAGGTCAGCAGTGGCTGGCGCTGACGCGTCAGCTGCTGGCCCTGCGTCAGCAACATATCGTGCCGCTGCTGCAGACCGCCGGTGGCGATGCCGGTCAGGTGGTGAAAACGGCGGAAGGTTTACTCGCGGTGCGCTGGGACTTCCCGCAGGGCACGCTGTCACTGGCGCTGAACGTCGGCAACAGCACACAGCCGATCCCCGATCTGCCCGGCGAAACGCTGTTTGCCTGGCCGCAGGCCGCCAGCGAACTGATTCCCAACGCTATCGTGGTTCGCCTGGCTAAGAGAGAAGCAGAATGAATATTCCAACCGCAACGTACCGCATTCAGTTCCGCAACGGCATGACGTTTGACCGTGCGGCGGCGCTGGTGCCCTACCTGAAACAGCTGGGTATCAGCCATCTTTACGCGTCACCGATCTTCAGCGCTACTGCTGAATCGACCCACGGCTATGACGTGACCGACGTTAACCAGATCGAGCCGTCGATTGGCGGCCGTGAAGGATTTGATCGCATGGCTGCTGCGCTGAAAGCGGCCGGGCTGGGACTGATCCTCGACATCGTGCCTAACCATATGGCCGCCTCGCTGGAGAACCCGTGGTGGCGCGACGTCATTGAGCATGGCGAAAAGAGCCGCTATGCGCATTACTTCGATATCGACTGGTCACGCCGCCTGACGCTGCCGTTCCTCGGTGACACCTTTGAGGCGGTGCTGGCCAACGGCGAGATCAGCGTGAAGCGCGATCCGCAGACCGGCAAACCGGCGCTGGCCTACTTCGACAATTTCTATCCACTGGCACCTGATACCTGGCAGGATCGGGAAGAAGCGGTACTCGCCCTCCGCGACGCGGCGGAGATTGCTGAGCTGCATGACCAGCAGCCGTGGCGGCTGATGTCGTGGCGCGATGCGCCCAACGATCTCTCCTACCGTCGCTTCTTTGAAGTCACCGGTCTGGTAGGCGTGCGCGTGGAAGACAAAACGGTCTTCGATGCCGCGCATCAGCTGATCCTGGAACTGGTTCACAGCGGTGCGGTGCAGGGCTTACGCGTCGACCACGTGGATGGCCTGGCCGATCCGCACGGCTATCTGGAACAGTTACGCCAGGCTGCCGGTCCCGACTGCTATCTCACCGTGGAGAAAATCCTGGGTGACAATGAACAGCTGCCTGATGCATGGCCGGTTTCCGGCACCACCGGATATGAATTTATGGCCGCACTCGCCAATCTGCTGGTCGACAGCGATCAGCTGAGCGGACTGCGCAAAGCGTATCAGGCCGTCATCGGTAAAACCGTTGATATGAAAGCGGAGCTACGCGCCGCCAAACTGCTGATGGCAAACCGCAATTTTGCCGGTGAATTTAACCGGTTACTGCAGCTGGCACTGAAGATTGCCGACGCAGAAGGCACGCCACAGCCGGAAGCGGAACTGAAGAATGCGCTGCGTGAACTGCTGGTGGCGTTCCCGGTCTATCGCACCTACGGTACGCCGCAGGGCCTGACGCCAGCCGACACCGCGCTGTTGCAACAGGTGGTCAGCGAGGTGAAAGCCAGTGCCCATGCGCCCGACAGTCAGGCGCTTGATTTCCTGACCCATATTCTGCGCGCAGAGGTTGCCGACTCCGCTCGCGACGATGCCACGCAATTCCGCACCCGCTTCCAGCAGCTGACCGGACCGCTGATGGCGAAATCGGTGGAAGATACCCTCTTCTTCCGTCAGCACATGGCGCTGGCGCTGAATGAAGTCGGCGCTGAACCGCTGGCGCGCCACTTCTCGCTGGATCAGTTTCACGCTGAAATGCAGGCGCGGCGCGAACATCAGCCCGATGCGCTGTCGGGCACTTCCACGCACGACACCAAGCGCGGTGAAGATGCGCGTGCGCGACTCTATACCCTTACCGAAGCGCCGCAACGCTGGGCGGATTGCGTCAACCGCTGGCGGGAGATGAACCACGATCAGGTCGTACGCCTGAAAGATGGTCCGGCACCCGAACCGGCCGTGGAGTGGATGCTGTATGAAGCGCTGGCGGGCGTCTGGCCAACCACCCTGCAGCCGCAGGATGCGGAAGGTCTGGCGGCGCTGGAAGCCCGCTTTGTGGTCTATGTGGAAAAAGCGCTGCGTGAAGCCAAGCTGCGTACCGACTGGGCCGACAACAACGACGCCTATGAGGAGGCAGTGCTGGACTATGCCCGTCACCTGCTTGCGCCCGCCAGCAGCACCTTCCTCAATGATTTCTGCCAGTCGCTGCAACCCTTTATGCGTGCCGGTCTGGTCAACAGTCTGACCCAGACTGTGGTGAAGCTTACGGCGCCTGGCGTACCCGATATTTATCAGGGCAGCGAGGCGCTGGACTTCAGCCTGGTCGATCCCGATAACCGCCGCGAACCCGATTTCGACGCGCTGGCGGCGATGCTTAACGCGCCACAGCACGACGGCAGCGAGGCGCACTGGCTGCGCGGTCAGGTCAATCAGCAGGCGATTGTGAAGCTGCTGACGCTGCGTCAGCAGCAGCCTGCCCTGTTCCGCCACGGTGACTATCTGGCACTGTCGGCAGAGGGCGAGCAGCAGAATAATGTGCTGGCCTTTGCCCGCACCGGACAGGATCAGGCGGTGATAGTGGTTGTGTCACGCCGGGTCTTTAACCAGTTGCCGGCGAATCTCGACCAGCCGCCCGCTGCGCGCTGGGCTGACACGGTCATTGCGCTGCCCACCGCACTGGGCCAGCGCCGCTACCAGGATGTGCTGACCGGTAAAACGGTGGCTGCGGGCGACCAGTTGCCGCTTACCGGGCTGGCATCGCAGTGGTGTGCCGTGCTGGTGGCACAGTGAATTCCGGAAAGAACTTTTTTTATTACGCGTCAATCTGTTCATTGAATAACGAGGCATAAATGTCAAACAGTCAGCGTTTTGAAATTACGGCGGGATACAGCCATTTACTGGGGGCCAACTTTGATGGTCAGGGCGTGAACTTCGCCCTGTTCAGCGCCCACGCCGAGCGGGTTGAACTCTGTCTGTACGATCCCAGCGGTAAAACGGAAATTGCCCGTCTGGAGCTGCCGGAATATACCCATGAAGTATGGCACGGCTATATTCCGGGCCTGCAGCCCGGCGCGCTCTATGGCTATCGCGTTTATGGCCCTTATGACCCGGAAAATGGTCATCGCTTTAACCCGAACAAGCTGCTGCTCGATCCCTACGCCCGTGAACTGGCGGGAGACATCGCGTGGAACGAGGCGCACTTCGCTTACGATCTCTATCATGACGATAAAGATCTGACCTTCGACAGCCGCGACAGCGCGCCGTTTACGCCAAAGTGCCGGGTGATCGATCCCAACGAATTCGACTGGCAGGATAAAAACCGCCCGAATGTGCCGTGGCCGAAAACCGTCATCTATGAAACCCACGTTAAGGGCTTCACGCAGCTCAACACCGCCCTGCCACCTGAAATGCGTGGCACCTTTGACGGCATGAGCCACAAATCGACTGTCGACTACATCAAAAGCCTGGGCATTACCTCGGTCGAACTGCTGCCGGTACACTGGTTCCCGGATGACCAGCACCTGCTGGATAAAGGGCTGAAAAACTTCTGGGGATATAACACGCTGAACTTCTTTGCCCCCGCCACCCGCTACTTCGGGCCGCGCGGCATTCAGGGCTTCCGTGACATGGTGCGAGCCTTCCATGATGCCGGTATTGAGGTGATCCTCGACGTGGTTTACAACCACACCGCCGAGGGGAATGAGCTGGGGCCAACGCTGTCGTTTAAAGGCATCGATAACTTCTCCTATTACCGTACGTTGCCAGACCAGCATCGCTATTACATCAACGACACCGGTACCGGTAACACCGTCAACACCTCGCATCCGCGTGTGCTGCAGATGGTGCTCGATTCGCTGCGTTACTGGTCAGAATCAATGCATATCGACGGCTTCCGTTTCGATCTGGGTACCATTCTCGGTCGCGAGCCTGATGGTTTTGACCCGCGCGGCGGCTTCTTCGATGCCATCATGCAGGACCCGGTCCTGTCGCAGAAAAAGCTGATCGGTGAACCCTGGGATATCGGTCCGGGCGGCTATCAGGTGGGCAGCTTCCCGCCAGGCTGGGCAGAATGGAACGATCAGTATCGCGATACGGTGCGTGACTACTGGAAAGGCAACAACGTCTCCACAGACTTTGCTGCCCGCCTGCTGGGTTCCGGCGATCTCTACGATCAGCATGGTCGTCGTCCATGGGCCAGCGTCAACTTTATCACCGCGCACGATGGCTTCACCCTCAACGATCTGGTGTCGTACAACGACAAACATAACGCGGAGAATGGCGAAGACAACAACGACGGTCACAACGACAACCGCTCTTACAACTACGGAGTTGAAGGCCCGACCGATGATGAAGGCATCAACGCGGTGCGCGAGCGTCAGAAGCGCAACTTCCTCGCCACGCTGATCTTCTCACACGGTACGCCAATGCTGCTGGCGGGCGACGAGTTTGGCCGCAGCCAGATGGGCAACAACAATGGCTACTGCCAGGACAGCGAAATCTCCTGGGTACACTGGGATAACCTGCCGGAATCTGCCGAGGCGCTGCGCGAGTTCACCCGCCAGATCCTGACGTTACGTGCTCAGCAGCCGTTACTGCGCCGTGAAAACTGGCGTGATGGCATGGATATCAAATGGTTTAACGCCGGTGGCGGCTTCCAGCAGGCTGAGCAGTGGGACGAAGGCTCAACGCTGGGGGTTTATATCGGCCGACCGGACCTCCAGACCGAGGAAGGCATCTGGCACGACGTCCTGATGCTGTTCAATCCGTTTGAAGGCAATGTACCGTTCCAGATCCCGCAGTTTGGTGAAGGCGGCTGGGTGCTGGAACTGACCACCAGCGACACCGCGAAGCGCGGTCTGGTGATCACCAAGGAGAAGGATTTCGAACTGGAAGGACGCAGCTTCGCCCTGTTCAGACGTCCATAGCCGCTGACCCGATTAAAAAGCAGTCATCTGGCGCAGCGCATTTCGCGCTGCGCTTGTGTTTCTGGCGATCGCTGCCAGGCTTAACCGGTTGTTAACAGTGAGAATTGATGCTGAAAAGGAGGCATAATGTCCAGATTTACGCAGAAAGTTGTGGTTGTGACAGGTGCCGGATCCGGCATTGGCGAAGCCAGCGCAAAACGCTTCGCTGAAGAGGGTGCATCAGTGGTGCTGGTGGGCCGTACCGCGCAGAAACTGGAAGAGACGCTGGCCGACATGACGCCAGGCGATCACCTGGTGGCTGCCTGCGACGTCTCAGAAGCCGCACAGGTTAAACAGCTGTCAGAAACCGTGCTGAAGAAGTATGGCCGTGTTGACGTGCTGGTAAATAATGCCGGCGTCATCGTGCAGGGCCGCATTCATGAAGTCGACCTCGACGCATGGAAAACCCTGATGAAAACTGACCTTGATGGGGTTTTCCACGGCGTACACTATTTCATGCCTGCCCTGTTAAAGAGCAAAGGCAACGTGGTTAACATCTCTTCCGTTTCCGGTTTAGGCGGCGACTGGGGCATGAGCATCTACAACGCGGCTAAAGGGGCGATTACCAACTTCACCCGTGCGCTGGCGATGGACTACGGCGCAGATGGCGTACGAGTCAATGCAATCTGTCCCGGCTTTACCTTTACCGATCTGACCGAAGATGCCAAACAGGATCAGGCGCTGCTGGAGCGCTTTTACGACCGTATTCCACTGCGCCGGGCCGGTGAAGCGGATGATATCGCCCGTGCCATTCTCTTTATTGCCAGCGATGAAGCCAGTTATATTACCGGCGTTAATCTGCCGGTTGATGGCGGAATTACCGCTTCAAATGGCCAGCCTAAACAGGCTTAAATAAAGAACAGGGCAGCGTCTTTACGCTGCCTTTTTTTATTCTAACCGGCCCGCAGCATTAATTCCCTTTATTATCCTTCTGCCACAGCAGAACAATAACTGCCTGCATACAAATTAATGTTTTGGCGTATGGCGGGTTGGCGTTGCCGCGCGTGCCGGTTTAATTGCCGTGCTGCTGGTCGGGCAAATAAAAGTGCTCAGGCAGGCATTACAGAGTATGGCATTAGCGTGATGGACTTTCGCCACGGCCAGCGCCTGCTGGCGGGTATAAAGCGAACCAATAAAAACGCGTTTATCGTTCTTTGACAGATTAACGCAACCTTCTTTGTGTAAAATCCATCCACCCATGGGACGCGGGCACAGATAATAGTAGCTGGCTTTGAGCATGGTAGTCATCCTGATAGTTGCTGTATGTATCTTAAAAAACGAACCAAAATTCGTAAGAGGTTTTTTTTGTAATCTGAAGCTTTATTAAACTAACTGAGAATTATCCCTAAAACCACTTTATTGCGTGAGTCTGGCTGACTTTGAGAATATGCCCTTTTTCATTGCTTATGTCGCTTCAGGCATTCCACGCGCTGTAACGCCCTCACCCTCACTGTCGCCCCGCTTACATTTATACTGCTAATGCATCATTAAAAAAGCAAAAATAAAAACAATACCTTAAAAACAATACCTTATAAAATCAACCTGCGCGCCAGGGGTGACGCGCTACTCAGATATGATTAGAGCAGAAGCTGAAAAATATCATCCCCGCAGGGGTATTTATGAGTATTGATAAACTGAACCTGAATAAGAGTGAAAGTGGTGCACAGCGTGCCTTTAAGCGGAACGCCAGCTCCCCTGGCATCAGGGATTTATCAATACCAGCGGGCGTAATTAACAGCGACCGGCTTGAAAAAGTAAAACGATCGGTTTACTTTTAAAGCATGAAAAAGAGAAACGATATCATCCAGGCCGCCGAGCGGCTCTTCTACACCCACGGTTTCCACGCCACCAGCACCGACAATATCTGTCGCGAAGCGGGCGTCTCTACCCGCACGCTCTATCATCACTTCGCCTCACGCGAAGCGCTGACCGCAGCGGTACTCGACGCGCGCGAGCAGCGCTTTATGGCCGATCTGCTGCCACCGCAACAGCCTGATGCGATAGCGCATCTGTTCAGGGTGCTGGGCGAGTGGACGGCAGCGAACGGTGCCCGTGGCTGCTTCTTTCTTAAAGCCTGGGGAGAGTATGCCGAGCGGGACAGTGAACTGGCCGCTCAGGCGCTAGCCTTCCGGGCCACGATGCGGGCTTATATCACCCATTGTGTGACGCATCTGCGCGGTGCTGAAGATAAGTCGCTGAGTGATGCTATCTGGATACTCTTTGAGGGTGCCATTACCACGGCGCTGATTACCGGTCCTGCCGCTGCTCAACAGGCGGCGCAGGTCGTCAGTCAGTTACTTCAGAACAGGGCGACAGGATGAGATCGCCCATCGCGCTGGCGCTGACCGGCTTCAGCCTGATCGCCGTGACCTATGGCATGGCGCGCTTCTCATGGGGATTGATGCTGCCCGCTATCTCAGCGGAGATCCCCTTCAACCCGCAGCAGGCGGGTATGCTGTCAGCCTGCAGCTTTGTGGCATATTGCCTCACCATTCTTACCGCAGCCGCGCTGGCGGATCGCTATGGCACCCGGCTGACGGCGCTGCTGGCCTCACTCAGTGCGACGGCGGGTCTGCTGCTGCTTGCCTGTGCCTCATCAACGTTGCTGCTGGCGGCCGGACTCTTTATTGCCGGATTGAGTGCCGGTCTGGCTTCACCTGCCCTGGCGGCGGCGGTCAGCGATCGAATCCCTGCTGTGGGTCAGCCGCGCATCAATACCCTGATCAATGCCGGCACCAGCGCGGGCATTATCCTGACGGTAGTCATCCTGAGCGTTCTGCCCGGCGGCTGGCGTGCCGCCTGTCTGCTGTTCGCTTTGCTGTCGCTGGCCTGTGTACTGCCGGTGATGCGCGTGTTATCAGGTCACGCCGCCAGTCGCCCCACCAGAGTGCGTCACTGGCACCAGCGGCTGTATCGCCGCTCCATGCATCGTCTGATGAGTATTGCGTTGATTTCGGGTCTGGTCAGTGCTGCCTGGTGGAGCTTTGGGTCAGCGCTGCTGCGACAGCATGTCGGTGTTGATGAGGAGACCGCCCGCTTACTCTGGCTGATTGCCGGAGGCGCAGGCATCGTGGGTGCGGCAACCGGCCCGGTCGCTGCCCGTATCGGGCTGAAGGGTGTATACCGGCTCTCACTGTGCGGGATGGCAGTGCCACTGCTGGTGCTGGCCTGGAGTCGGGGCGAATCCACCGGCTTAGCGATCGCGGTTGCCTGCTGTGGCGCAGGTTACGTCACGCTATCGGGCGTGCTGCTGGTGTGGGGCGCACGCGCCACTGCTGAAGATCCGGCGACCGGCGTCGGCATCCTGTTTTTTATGCTGGCGGTGGGCCAGGTAGCGGGATCGCTGCTGTTTGGTCAGCTCTACGCCTCTTTGGGTGCCAGTACGGCATTGACGCTGTTTGCGGTCAGCGCCCTGCTGTTGCTGTTTATTGCACCCGCGCAGAACAGCAGCGAGTCGGCTAAATAAGCAGGCGTAAACGAATGGGTTGGCAGAAAACAGGGAAGTTAGAAATAGCGTCGATGCTATTTACCAGACAGTGCCAATATTATCGCCCGGGGAATGAGGAAATATTACGCAGGTGTTATGGCTGAAGCGATAAACTCATCGCGGCGTCCGTTCAGATCGCGCGGATATTTTTAATGCGTGGATTTATTTTCTGCTGAAGTAAATCTTCTTCGGGACCCAGATAATAAGGCACAGCACACTGCTTACCATCTTTGGTAAAAATAATCTGGTTATCATGCAGGAATAACGCAGTAAAATGGCCCAGTACCACACCATTTAATTCAAAGCAGTGATTTCTTGCTGCACGCAGCCCCTGCTTACTATTCAGAAAATCAACAAATCGCATCACGCTGCGCCTCCAGTTAATAAATCAACCCCATCAGAACCGCGAAGATAATAGCCTTAATGCCGGCCCGGATCATCCGGCTGACGCTGTTTTCAGAATAGGCTTAATTACCATTCAGTAGTGGCACTAAACCGACGTGATTTTTTATCTGCTTCCTGCCAGGAATAATCCTGCCGAACAACGCACTCATAAAATTTCATAAGCGCGTAATATTTATATTGCGCCCTCACATCGCCCGCTATACCGTTGTTTTTCCACCAGGTGCAGACTTTCGGGGCAAAACCGCATAATGGAAATTTTTGAGGCAGATGAACGCCACATCACGGCGATTCAGCAGATCTACGCCTGGCATGTCCTTAACGGCACCGGCTCATTTGAGACAGTGCCGCCCGACGCGGCAGAGATTGGCGAGCGGATGCAGAAGATTCAGCAGGCGGGCCTGCCGTGGTTTATCGCTGTCAGCGACGGAGAAGTACGTGGGTTCTGCTATCTGACGCCTTATCGCCCGCGCCATGCCTACCGGCATACGCTGGAGGACTCAATTTATATCGATCCCGGATTTCAGAAGCGCGGAGCCGGTTCGCGCCTGTTAAACCATGTAATCCGCTGGGCTGAGCAGGCAGGGTTCCGCCAGTTGATCGCCAACGTCGGCGACAGCGAGAACCAGGGCTCGATTGCCGTACATCGCGCCGCAGGCTTTGAGATGACAGGTATCCTGCGCTCGGTAGGTTTTAAACAGGGTCGCTGGCTGGATACCGTTTTTATGCAGCGCTCTCTGGGAACGGGCAATACCACGCTGCCGGTTGATTAAAACAGAGTCAGAGTGAGAAAGACGTACTGGCCCTCGTTTTCCCCGGAAGAAGCTTCTGGTAAGGTGCCATAACAAAAAATAAAAAATTCCGGAAACCTTTATGTTGTCGACAATCATCTATCGCAGCCACATTACTGAACATGTGCCGCTTGAGATCCTGAATGGTTTGGCGCGGAAAGCGAATAAAATCAATAAATCCTCAAGCGTCACCGGAATTTTATTATTCAATGGCACGCATTTTTTCCAGCTGCTGGAAGGTCCGGAGGCGGCGGTCAATGCAGTTTACAGCCGGATTTGCCAGGATCCACGCCACCATAATCTGGTCGAACTGCTGCGCGATTACGCCCCGGCACGCCGTTTTGGCCACGTCGGTATGGAGCTGTTCGATCTGCGGCTGCATGATAAAGAGACGGTACTGGAGGCGGTGCTGGCAAAGTGCACCACAAAGTATCAGCTGACCTATGCCGATCGCGCACTGCAGTTCCTGCGCACCTTTGTCGAAGCGCGGGAAAAAGAGAACTATTTTGAGATCCCGGCCGCCAGCGGCTGGACGTTTATCTGTGACGAGTCAGAACAGCGTGAAGGCAACGCATCGCTGGTGGCTGCGGATGAGGTCAGCTTTGCTTTTCAGCCGATCGTTGACCCCTTCGCCTGCGAAATCGTCTCGCTGGAAGCGCTGCTGCGCGGCCCGCAGGGTGAACCGCCGCTCGACTATTTTGCCCGACTGTCACGTGAGCAGCTCTATCAGCTCGATCTGAGGTCGAAAAAGATCGCCTTCGCCCAGGCGAAGCAGCTGGGGATTGAGGGAATGACTCTGTCGATCAATCTGCTGCCGATGACGCTGGTGGAAGTGCCCGACGCCGTCCCGTTTTTGCTGGATGAGATTGCTGCGCAGGGACTGGTGCCAGAGCAGATCATGGTTGAATTCACCGAGAATGAAATTATCTCGCAGCCTGAGGCCTTTGAAGCCGCCATCAGGCAGCTGAAGGCGGCCGGCATCAGCCTGGCGCTGGATGATTTCGGTGCCGGTTTTGCCGGCCTGTCGCTGCTGACGCGCATTCAGCCCGACAAGATTAAAATCGACCGTACCATCATCGCTGATGTGCATAAAAGTGGGCCGAAGCAGGCGATCATTCATGCCATTCTGAAATGCTGCTCCTCGCTGGAGATCGGTGTTATCGCCGAGGGTATTGAACAGCCGGAAGAGTGGATGTGGCTTGAAGCGGCAGGCGTGACCCAGTTTCAGGGCTTTCTGTTCTCAAAACCTGTACTCAATGGCGTTGCGGCCGTAGCCTGGCCGGAGCTGCTCTGACCGCCTCTGCGATTTGGATGAATTTGCGATTTCCTGCCTTGCTGGATCACCCGGTGGCTGCTAAATAGTTAACAGCCCCGGGGGATCATCTTTCTGTCATCTTCCCGCGGCAGAGTCAGTCATTACCCAGTCAGTGATTAAATGTTTAGCAGTCAGATGTTCAGTGTTTAGGCCAGCGCTACGCGCCATGCGTGCGACGTGACTCCAGGGACAGCATTTGAGGAACTGAATGAAGCAAATCATCCGCGGTGATAAAGAACCCTCCCATATTCTCGCAGCGACCCGTGCGCTTGAAGCGCACTACTCCCGCTACGGAGAAGGTAATAAGTACCATCCCGTTATCTATTCCATCGCCTACCGCAGCCGGTTTTATCAGGTTGAGGTGATTACCCGACGTGAAACCATGGTTGCCTCGGTGATTACTGGCGTTCGCAACCTGACGCATCTCTCCGGCGCCGCCTGACGGCCACCTGTCATCCTGCGGGGGCAGATTGCCCCCGACTCCCCGCTTAGCGTCGGTAGAGTGAATTCGCCGGAAAGATTGCGCCAATCACGCTTTTTTCCCGTGCGCCCGTTACCGCAGGCAGATTGCCCGGCAGGCCGGAGAGCGTGCGGAAAGCCAGCCAGGCAAACGCCAGCGCCTCCATATCGTCACCACTGACACCCGCCGCATCGGTAGTCGTTACTTCCGTTCCCGGAAGATGCGCTGCCAGTCGTGCCATCAGCAGCGGATTGCGGCTGCCGCCGCCACACACCAGCAGACGGTCGCAGCCATCATTGAGTAACACCTGCTGCGTGATGGTGATGGCGGTCAGCTCGACCAGCGTAGCCTGCACGTCCTGCGCAGCCAGACCCGGGAAATAGCGCAGATGCTGCTCCAGCCAGCTGAGGTTGAAGTGTTCGCGCCCGGTGCTTTTCGGCGGCGGCAACGCAAACCAGGGCTCACGTAGCAGCGCCTCCAGCAGTGCCGGAATCACCGACCCGCTGCGCGCCCACTGCGCATCTTTGTCATACGGCTGAGCCTGATTACGCCAGATCCAGGCGTCCAGTAGCATATTGCCGGGGCCGGTATCGAAGCCGCGCACCGGTTGACCCGGGATCAGCAGCGAGAGATTGGCGATGCCGCCAATATTCAGCACCATGCGGCGTTCCGTAGCATCCATCAGCAGCGCCTGATGAAAGGCAGGCACCAGCGGCGCGCCCTGCCCGCCCAGCGCCATGTCACGGCGGCGGAAATCTCCTACCACGGTGACGCCGGTGGCCGCCACGATCTGATTATGATCGCCAATCTGCAGCGTATTGGGTGCGTCACTCTGTGGCTCATGCCAGACGGTCTGACCATGACAGCCAATCGCCGTGATATCGCTGGCGTCAAGCGATTCGCGCTTCATTAATGTCACTACCGCTTCAGCAAACAGCTGGCCGAGGCGGGTATCAAGCTGGCCGAGCTGCGACAGCGTCAGGGACTGTCCCTGACATATCGCCAGAATCGCCTGACGCAGTTCTGGTGGCATCGGATGGCAGTAGCTCGCCTGCTGCGCCACCATATTTTCATCAATGGCAGCCAGCACCACATCCACTCCATCCAGGCTGGTGCCTGACATTACCCCAATATAGCGTCCTGATTTCATAGCCATTCCTTACTTCCGGCGGGAAGTGCGATTCATCTGCGGTTAGCCTGACAAATAATGATCGCTAATTCTATGATTAAATTCTTTTTATCCAATCGTGCTGACTGATAACGTAATGGGACTATTTTTAGTCCACGATTGAATTATTGTTGATCCTGCATAGTCTATGCTTCGTCCAGCCGTGTTTTATTCGGACAGGGATTAATTTGCCAGGTTTGTGTCTTATACTGTGAGCAGGATACAGCGGTAAACGTGGCACCTTCTCGACTAAAGGAGTTTCAAATGATTAAGCGTGTAATTGTGGTCGCTCTGGCCGGTGTGATGCTGGCAGGTTGTAGCAATACCAGTACGCTGTCGGGTGATACCTACAGTGCCAGTGAAGCTAAGCAGGTGCAGAGCGTTTCGTACGGTACCTTAGTCTCAGTACGTCCGGTGAAAATCCAGGGCGGCGATGAGAGCAATGTCATCGGTGCTATCGGTGGTGCGGTGCTGGGTGGCTTCCTGGGTAACACCATTGGTGGCGGCAGCGGACGTAGCCTGGCGACAGCCGGTGGTGCGGTTCTGGGTGGCGTAGCAGGCCAGGGCGTACAGGGCGCAGTCAATAAAACCGATGGCGTTGAGCTGGAAATCCGTAAGGATGATGGCAACACCATCATGGTGGTTCAGAAACAGGCCGCCACGCGTTACTCTGTTGGCCAGCGTGTTGTGATGGCATCCAACGGCAGCCAGGTGACGGTTTCACCTCGCTAATGAAGCTAAACAAAAAACCGACGCCTGGGCGTCGGTTTTTTTATTTCTCTTTATGCTGAAGTTCGAGAATGTTTTTCTCAAGCCGGGCGATCAGCGTCACCATCTGACTGATCTCTTCCCGACTGATGCCGGACAAAATGTCGTCCCGCGTCTCATCAATCACACTCTCAACCTGTTCGATTATCGGCTCGGCCTGCTGCGTCAGCTTAATGCGCTTGGCACGACGATCGTTGGCGCAGGTCGAACGGGTGATTAATCCTTTCTCTTCCAGCTGATCCAGCGTGCGCACCAGCGAAGGCTGTTCAATACCAATCGCCTTGGCTAACTGAATCTGCGACTGTTCGGGCGGCAGTTGATGAATATTGTGCAACGTCACCCAGTGAGTCTGAGTCAGCTCAAGCGGCTTCAGCCGCTGATCAATCAACGCGCGCCAGATGCGCACCAGGCGAGATAAATCCGTTCCGAGGGGCGTATCCATTTCATCTCCTTATAATTAGCTTGCTAGCTATCAAGCCAGATTTTACACTATTCTGCGAGTTTACAGGACAAATTACAAATCCCGGACCAGGCCACGATAACGTGGCAGCGCTTTCACTCTGACGTTTGGGTTAACGAAGGATGTTATCACGTGCTCACTCCTGCTTTTTCAGGTGCGAATCCGCTGACCGATCTGGTGGTGGGTGCCTCACTGTTTTTCCCGCCGATATTCAAAGCGGTGATCCTCGGCTTCTTTTTCTGGCTGCTGATCCACCCTCTGGTGCGTGGCTGGATCTACTCCGGCGATGTCTGGCATCCCACCCTGTTTGATCTCTCCCTGTTTGTGCTGTGCGTTACCGCCGCACTCTGGCTCATCGGTCACGGATAATCGATATGAAATTTAACGCGGTAAAATACTTCTCCACGCTGATTGTGTTTGCCCTGGCGCTGCTGGCCGGTGGCTGGCTCTGGAACTACTATATGCAGTCGCCCTGGACCCGTGACGGGAAAGTACGGGCAGAGCTGGTGGATATCACGCCTCAGGTGTCGGGACGAATTACGCAACTGAAGGTCAAAGACAATCAGTTTGTGCATCAGGGCCAGCAGCTGTTAACGCTGGACCCGGTGCCGTGGCAGATCGCGCTCGACAATGCCGCCGCCCAGCTCAGCAAAGCGCAGGCGGATCTCGCGAAAGCGCAGCATGAATTTAACCGTCGCAGCAGCCTGCCGCGCAACATCATCTCCGCAGAGGACCTTGATGCCGCGCGATTAAGCGCCGGCGCGGCGGCCGCCAGCACCAAAGCGGCACAGGCGGAGTGGGAACGGGCGCGCTGGAATCTGCAGCAGACGACGCTGACCGCACCGGCGGATGGCTGGATCACCAATCTGACGCTGCGTCCCGGCAACTATGCCACCGCGGGTTCGCCTCTGTTTGCTCTGGTCGACAGCCACTCTTACTACGTAATGGGCTACTTCGAAGAGACCAAACTGCGCCATATTCACCCAGGCGCAGCGGCCCAGGTGGTGCTCTACAGCAATGGCATGCGGCTGCAGGGTCAGGTGGATAGCATTGGCCGCGCCATCTATGACCAGAGCATTGAGACCGACAGCGGCCTGGTGCCCGATATCAAACCCAACGTGCCCTGGGTGCGGCTGGCGCAGCGGGTGCCGGTGCGTATTCGTCTCGACCCGCTTCCTGCCGATGCAGAGCTGGTTGCGGGAACCAGCTGCACCATCACCATCCAGCCATGAATTTTCAGTGGCTGGCCTGGGATCAACTGCCCTGGATTAAGGCGAACGCCGGCCAGTGGCGCTATGCGTTGCGCAACGCTATTGCGATGTGCCTGGCGCTGAGCATCGCCTACGCACTGGATCTGGATGAGCCGTACTGGGCAATGACCTCTGCTGCCGTGATTAGCTTTCCCACCGTCGGCGGCGCGATCAGTAAAAGTCTGGGGCGCATCGTTGGCAGTCTGATGGGGGCCAGCGCTGCGCTGCTGATCGCCGGACATACGCTTAATGAGCCGTGGCTGTTTACCTTTGCCATTGCCGGCTGGCTGGCGCTCTGTACCGGCATAGCGAACCACTACCAGAATAATGTTGCCTACGCCTTTTCGCTGGCGGGCTACACCGCCGCCATCATCGCCTTTAGCAGCGTTAACATCACCGATATCACCTCGCTATGGACCATCGCTCAGGCACGGGTTTGCGAGGTGATCTCCGGCATTCTCTGCGCCGGATTAATGATGATGGTACTGCCGAGTACCTCCGATGGTGAGACGCTGATTACCTCACTGAAACAGATGCATGCCAGGCTGCTGGAACATGCGGTATTACTGCTGCAGCCCTCAGCCAGCGAGACCATCCGGACCGCGCATGAAAATGTCATCAGCCAGATCCTGACCATGAATCTGCTGCGGATTCAGGCGTTCTGGAGCCACTACCGCTTTCGCCGACAGAACAACGTGCTGAACTATGTGCTGCACCAGCAGCTGCGACTCACCAGCGTGCTCTCCAGCCTGCGACGCATGCTGCTGAACTGGCCCGACGCGCCAGAGGCGCTGTTTGACGCGCTGCAACAACTGCTGGCGGAGCTGGCGAAACCGGCGTGTGATAAATATCGTCTGGCGCAAATCCTGCGCAGCGTGACCCCGGCAGCGGATGGCGACTACCGGCAGCGCGCTTTTTGTCAGCGGCTGCGCTACTTCTGCTGGATGTACCTCAACGTGCTGCGCTGGATCCGCCTGCTGGATCGCGCCGATGCCGACACCCGCTTTCAGCCACCGCCGGTTCCGGCGCTGGCGCGCGACAGTGACAGCGCCGAGGCGGGCTGGAGCGCCCTGCGTACCTTCTGCGTTATCGTGCTGGGCTGCGCCTTCTGGATCAATACGCAATGGTCTTCCGGTGCCGCCGCGCTCACCTTAACCGCCATTGCCTGTGTGCTCTACGCTTCATCACCCTCACCTGGCGGCAGCGTCACGCTGCTGCTGAAGACCCTGCTGTGGCTGTTTGCGTTTAGTTTTGTGATGAAGTTTGGGCTGATGGTGCAGATCAGTCAGCTGTGGCAGTTTTTACTGTTTCTGTTCCCGCTGCTGGTGACGCTGCAACTCTTTAAGCTGCAGCAGAAGCAGCGCGCCGGGATGTGGGGACAGTTCATCGTCTTTATGGGTTCGTTTATCGCGGTGACTAATCCGCCCACATGGGATTATCAGGACTTCTTTAACGATAACATCGCCAAAGTCTGCGGGGTGCTGCTCGCCTGGCTGGCGTTCCAGATTCTGCGACCCAGCTCCGATGCGCGGCGCAGCCGACGGCATATCCGGGCGCTGCGGCTGGCGTTTCTCGATCAGCTGCGGCAGCGGCCCCGGCTCAGCGAGAGCCGCTTCGAATCGCAGATTTACCACCGTATCAGCCAGCTCAGTCACAGCCGGGACGAGCAGGCACGCGTCTGGCTACTGCGCTGGGGCGTGGTGCTGCTCAACTGCTCGCATATCGTCTGGCAGCTGCGTGAATGGCGCGCCGGTTCAGCCGCACTGATGGGGTTTCGCGATCACTGCCTGCAAGACTTACAGCAGATTATCAGCAGCCGCGGCGTGCGCCACAGCTCGCTGGATCGAATTCTGACGCAACTGGAGGAGACCATCACCGCGTTACTGGCACTGGAAAGCAACGAGGCCAGCGAGCTGGCGGGGATTATCTGGCGGTTACGCTGTTCACTGGCACAGCTGAAGCAGGCGGTGCCGGAGTGATCACTGGCAATATTGCTGCTGTTGCCGGTTAAAATCATCCTGCAGCTGTTGCAGCGTTTTATGGCCTTCGAAGCGGGTTTTATCCATTTCGGTCATCGGTTCAATCACCAGCACTTTCTCATCGGGTGAGAAGATAAACCGGCGTGTCAGTTCGGTACCGGTAAAACTCTGACCATGAATGCCACCGCACACCATAGTCATGGTACGGCGATAAATAGTGCTATCCGTGAAATTGGTTTCGGTGGCGCTGCGAAAGACCTGATCGCAACCCTGCGCTTCCAGCTTACGCACCATGTTGCGGCTCAGCCATTCACGACCCTTCGCGATCTTTTCACAGGTGATACGCATTGGGTTGGTATCGATGGTGCGCTGCAGTTCGCGTCCGGTTTCGGTGACCAGTTGCGTATCATTGGGTTTATCGCATCCCACCAGCAGCAGACACAGCAGTAATGCGCCCTTGAATTTCATTTTCCTGCTCCTTTCCCCATCACGCTTTCTTACCTGAATCAATATCATAGGGGGGAAATGTCAGGGATGGTACAACAATTCATAAACAGGCAGGAGAAAAGCGGGCGGCCATCGCCTGCCGCCCGGAAACTCAGATTACACCGCAGGCGTAGCGTGCCCCGCCACCGCCCAGCGGTTTAGGATGGTCAGCATGATTGTCACCGCCGACGTGCACCATCAGCGCTTTGCCTTTGATCTCTTTTAACGATTTCAGACGCGGCGCCAGCACCGGATAAGTGGCGCTGCCTTTGTCATCGACATAGACCGCGGGCAGGTCGCCCAGGTGCCCCTCTGCATAAGGCCCCAGATGTTTGCCGCTGTTGGCTGGATCAAGGTGACCACCCGCCGCACCGGCGGCGACCACTTTGCCTTCAGACTCGCCCGGTTCACAGCTGCCTTTAGCATGAACATGGAAACCATGAATGCCCGGCTGAAGGCCCTGCAGATCCGGCGTGAACTGCAGACCATACTGTGTCTCGTCAATCTTAACGGTGCCCAGCGATTTCCCAATCCCTTCAGCGGTAACCTGATGGATCGTAACCTGCTCGCTGGCAGCCAGTGCTGAGCCGCAGGCGATCAGTGCGAATAGGGCAACTACTTTCATTTTCATGGTGACTCCATTTGCATACCAGGGTTTGAGATAAGTCTGGTCGCTGTTGCACTATTTTGCCGGAGATTGACGCAGTTTTACGCTTCAGGGCACATCAAATCCCAGCGCCGCCTTGCGAATACGGAACCACTGCTGACGCGAAAGGGATAAGTTCAGTGCTCCGGCGGCTTCGCTGACCCGCGCCGTTTTACCTGAGCCGATGATTGGCAGCGGGCGCGATGGCAGCATCAGTATCCAGGCATAGACCACCTGCTCAAGGCTGGTGGCACCGGTTTCCTGCCGCACGGCTTCCAGTTCGTCACGCAGCGGCTGGAAATGGGGATCGTTAAACAGGCGACCACCACCCAGACAGGACCAGGCCATCGGACGAATACGCAGCTGCTGACACTGATCCAGCGATCCATCCAGCAGCACACTTTGCTGCACCGGTGAGATCTCCAGCTGATTTGTCACCAGCGAGAACGGCAGACGGGATTGCAGCAGGGAAAACTGTGATGGTGTGAAGTTAGAGACGCCAAAATGCAGAACCTTGCCGCTGTGATGCAGCGCCATAAAGGCTTCGGCCACCTCGTCAGCCTCCATCAGCGGATCGGGACGATGGATCAGCAGCAGGTCGAGACGATCGGTGTGAATATGCCGCAGTGAGTTTTCAGCACTCTGCAGGATATGACGTTTGTCGGTAATGTAGTGGCCTATCTGATGCTCAGGCTGGGCGCGGGTGGCGATGCCGCACTTGGTGACAATCTGTAGCTGGTCGCGCAAACCGGGTG
This sequence comes from Pantoea sp. BJFS-204, assembly GCF_049310725.1. Lineage (NCBI taxonomy): Bacteria > Pseudomonadati > Pseudomonadota > Gammaproteobacteria > Enterobacterales > Erwiniaceae > Pantoea > Pantoea sp. BJFS-204. Next base: position 1,274,759 of record NZ_JBMOWE010000001.1, read on the forward strand.
CCAGTTTCAGTGCCTCGCCAAACGCCGCCTCACACTGGTAGTCACCGTAGATGTCCGCATGGTCAACGGTAGTGATGCCGAGCCTCACGTGGTGCTCAATAAAGGCGACCCGTTCCTGTGGCGACATCCCCCACTCCATCAGACGCCAGTACCCCATGACCAGCGGTGAAAAATCGGGCCCCTGTGAAGCGATGGCTTGCGGTTCTAACATGACGTTCTCCCTGTTGCGCGTTGGCTGAAATTAGCGTGTCAGAGAGTATAACGGAAAGCGCAAAGTCGTCAGAATAACTCCGGCTGTTGTGGCGCGTGTGGCTCCTCACCTTTCTGTTGCCGTTGCAGACGCTGACGCCGCTGCTGACAAAGACGAATGACCTCACGCTTTTGCGCATCGCTGAAGCGCAGCCAGTTGAACCGCTCATCGCGGCTGCGTAAACATCCCAGGCAGTAGCCGCGCGCATCCGTCTGGCAGATGCCGCGACAGGGGCTGGGAACCGGGAAAAACTCAAGCTGCTCGGCCACCGCGCCTCCGGATTCACAGAATAAACAGTCCAGTAAAAAGCGTAGCCTGGTTGCGCAGGAAGTAAGCCCCACCCGGTCAGAATTATCCTGTTCTTTGACTCAGGAGTGAACACTCTGTGCCAAATAGAGAGGGTTGCGTTGCAATAGACCGACTGGTCTACTAATCTCACTGCCATGAATAAGACGCTACAACGCAACGAAACCCGCGAACACCTGCTCCAGACAGGTGAGCAACTCTGTCTGCAACGCGGCTTTACCGGAATGGGCCTCAGCGAACTGCTGACGCAGGCGGCGGTGCCGAAAGGCTCCTTCTACTACTACTTCCGTTCTAAAGAGGCGTTTGGCGTGGCGTTACTGGAGCGCTATTTTGCGCGTTTCCTGCAGGATGTGGCGTTGCAGCTTAACCAGACCGAAGGCACGCCGCGGGAGCGTCTGCTTAACCACTTTCGTGCTGCCGTTGATCTGTTTGTTCAGCAGGGCCACATCGTAGGCTGTCTGGGCGTCAAAGTCTCCGCGGAGGTGTGCGATCTCTCAGAGCCGATGCGTGATGCACTGCAGCAGGGTGCCGGAAAGATCACGGCACTCTACGCCCGGACCCTGATTGCCGCAGAGCAGCAGGAGTCGCTGAGCCTGCCGCAGCCCCCCGCGCAGATGGCGGAATTGCTGTCGCTGCTGTGGCTGGGTGCCAGCCTGCAGAGCAAAATTTCCCGCGAGGCGCAGCCACTGCGTCTGGCATTGAGTACCATCGAACAGTGGCTTGAACGCCGCTGATTTTAAAAAACATGTTTGTAGACGACTGGTCTACTAATCAGGAGCTATTATGGCGAGTACCCAGCTGTTTCGTCCGCTAAAAGTCGGTGCAATTACCGTCCCAAACCGCGTATTTATGGCACCGCTGACCCGTCTGCGCAGCATTGAGCCAGGCGACATCCCTACCCCGATGATGGCTGAATATTATCGTCAGCGCGCCAGCGCCGGTTTGATCATCACCGAAGCGACCCAGATCTCTTTCCAGGCGAAAGGCTATGCCGGTGCGCCAGGCTTACATACTCAGCCACAGATTGCAGCGTGGAAAGCGATTAACGAAGGCGTGCATCAGGCTGGCGGTCACACCGCAGTACAGTTATGGCACACCGGTCGTATCTCACATAACAGCGTGCAGCCGGAAGGCAAAGCACCGGTTGCGCCATCGGCGATTGCCGCTGGCACCCGTACCTCACTGCGTGCTGAAGATGGCAGCGTCTATCGCGAAGATACCTCAACGCCACGTGAGCTGACAGTGCCAGAGATTAAGCAGATTGTGGCAGATTTTGGCCAGGCTGCGGCCAACGCGCGTGAAGCGGACTTTGACCTGCTTGAGCTGCACTCGGCGCACGGTTACCTGATGCACCAGTTCCTGGCACCTGGCTCAAACCAGCGTACTGATGAATATGGCGGCAGCATCGAAAAACGCGGCCGCTTTGCGCTGGAAGTGGTTGATGCGGTGATCGCTAACTGGTCAGCCGATCGCATTGGTATTCGCGTCTCACCTATCGGCAGCTTCCAGAATCTGGACAACGGCCCGGATGAAGAGGAAGCGGCGCTGTGGTACATCGGCGAGCTGGCAAAACGCAACATCGCCTATCTGCACCTCTCTGAGCCAGACTGGGCGGGCGGTCAGCCTTACACCGACGCTTTCCGTCAGAAAGTGCGTGATCTCTTCCCGGGTGCCATCATTGGTGCCGGTGCCTATACCGTTGAGAAAGCGGATGACCTGATTGGTCGCGGTCTGATCGATGCGGTTGCGTTTGGTCGCGATTACATTGCTAACCCGGATCTGGTTGAGCGTCTGCAGCAGGATGCCCCACTCAATCCACAGCGTCCGGAAAGCTTCTACGGCGGCGGCGCGGAAGGTTATATCGACTACCCAACGCTGTAACCGGTTCGGGCTGCCGTCCGGGATGATGACGGCAGCCATTATTCAATAGCGATTTTCATCGCTATACTTAGCGCCTGAGTCATCGGGCGATGGCGTTTTATTTAAAAGAGGATGTTATGCGTTTACTTCATACCATGCTGCGCGTTGGCGATCTGCAACGTTCAATCGATTTCTACACCCGTGTGCTGGGCATGCGCGTGTTGCGTCAGAGCGAAAACACCGAATACAAATATACCCTGGCATTTGTGGGCTACACCGACGAGAGCGAAGGTGCGGTGATCGAACTGACCTACAACTGGGGCGTCGATAAGTATGACCTCGGTGATGCCTATGGTCATATTGCGCTGGGCGTTGATGACGCAGCAGCGGCCTGCGAACGTATCCGCAAAGATGGCGGCAATGTGACGCGTGAAGCTGGCCCGGTTAAAGGCGGCTCCACCATTATTGCCTTTGTTGAAGATCCCGATGGTTACAAAATCGAGCTGATCGAAAACAAAGATGCCGGTAACGGCCTCGGCAACTAAACCTGCCTGTCAGCCTGCCCGGTCGGGTGGGCTGAATCCCCTTCTCTGCGCTTCATCTGCTGCACCCGGCCCCGTTTTTTGCCATAATACGCGCTGCCCTTTTTCTGCAACGAGATCCTGATGTCTGAATCGAATTCCCCTAATGCACTCAATCAACGTTTCCGTGGCTTCTATCCGGTGGTGATCGACGTTGAAACCGCGGGTTTCAATGCGCAAACCGATGCGTTACTGGAGATTGCCGCTATCACGCTGAAGATGGATGAAGAGGGATGGATTCAGATTGACCAGACGCTGCATTTCAACGTCGAACCTTTTGTCGGATCGCTGCTGCATCCCGAAGCCCTGGCCTTTACCGGCATCGATCCCAGCAATCCGCTGCGCGGCGCGGTCAGTGAATATGAGGCGCTGCACGCCATTTTCAAAATGGTGCGCAAGGGCATTAAAGACAGCGGCTGCAATCGCGCCATTATGGTGGCGCACAATGCCACTTTCGACCTGAACTTTATGTCAGCGGCGGCGGAACGAGCCAGCCTGAAGCGCAATCCGTTTCACCCGTTTGCCACCTTTGACACCGCGGCCCTGAGTGGACTGGTATTGGGTCAGACGGTGCTGGCGAAGGCCTGTATTGCGGCGGGAATGGAGTTTGACAGCACGCAGGCGCATTCGGCGCTCTATGACACTCAGCAGACGGCAACGCTGTTCTGCGAGCTGGTGAACCGCTGGAAACGGTTAGGCGGCTGGCCACTGCCCTTCGCGGAAGGCGATGCAGAAGCCACGACATCCGCATAAGGGATGCCGCAATGAAAAAGGCCGACGTGATGTCGGCCTTTTTTTATTCTGCTTCTTTAAATTTTTCTGCAGTCTCTTTGATCAGCGTCTGCAGTTCACCACGTTGTAACATTTCAACGATGATGTCGCATCCACCGACCAGCTCGCCATCAACCCACAGCTGCGGGAAAGTTGGCCAGTTAGCGAATTTCGGCATCTCGGCACGAATGTCCGGGTTCTGCAGAATATCCACGTAAGCAAAACGCTCACCGCAGGCTGACAGCGCCTGCACCGCCTGTGCAGAGAAACCGCAGCTTGGCAGTTTCGGGGAACCTTTCATGTACAGCAGGATCGGGTTTTCTGCGATCTGGCGCTGAATTTTTTCTACAGTACTCATAATTGCCTTCCTTAATTCGTCACATCGTGTTTGTTTATTGTAGCGACTTCGCAGCGTGACTGAAAACGAGATTTTGATCGCTGCCCGATTAAATCGCCATCATTGTTAAGTCCTGCTCCGGGACACCTGAATTCCTGATTATTAACAGCAGGTAACAGATTAATAATTCGTAATAATTTCGTTGATATAAGACGCTGAAAATGTTCATTTTCAGCGCAATTGCGTGGGTTGCAAAGATTAATATTAAAAGGCATTACAGTTTTTAAAAGAACTGGACTAGAATGGCCTGGGCGCTGATCCTGGATCAGATTAATCTCAACTTTGTCGCGGTGCGTAGTGGCCCTGACAACTTAACTAATCAACGGACTATGCGTTTAATCATTACGTTTTTCATGCTGGCCTTTGCGCAACTGTTTTTCAACATCGCCGCTGCGTCGCCTCACGCGCCGGTGAACGTCAGTACGCATAAAGCAGAGAAAAAGAGTGCGCGCGACGATGAGCGTCGCAAGCGTCGCCCGGTCAAAACGGTGACGAAAAAGACTCGCCTCAGCCCGGTTCAAAAACTAAAAACAAAAAAACTGAAAAAAGTCGAACTCACCGCAAAACAGACGCCTGCTAAAAAGACCTCGCTAAAAACCGCCCGTCTCAGTAAGAACAAAGAGAAGAAACGCTATGGTCATCAGCGCCTGCTGAAAACCGCTGAGGTCACCACCAGCGAGACCGGCACGATTAAGATGAGCAAATCTCACCGTCAGCGCTATCAGAAGGCCCGCGAAACCGCGATGACCAAGCTGATGGGTCAGTTGGGTAAACCCTATCAGTGGGGCGGCACCTCTCCCCATACCGGTTTCGATTGCAGCGGCCTGGTCTGGTACGCCTATAAAGATCTGGTGAAGTTTAAGATCCCACGTACCGCTAACGAGATGTACCACCTGCGTGACGCCGCCCCGATCAAGCGTGAGTCGCTGGAGAAAGGCGATCTGGTCTTCTTCCGTATCAATGGACGCGGTACTGCGGACCATGTCGGCGTTTACCTGGGTGATGGCAAGTTTATCCAGTCGCCACGCACCGGCAAAGATATTCAGATCAGCGCGTTAGGAGAAGATTACTGGCAGCGCCACTATATTGGTGCACGTCGGGTGATGACGCCAAAAACCATACGCTGAGCAGCAGAACAACCAGAAGAGAGCCGGGATAATCCCGGCTTTTTTTTAGTGCAGAATAGCGGTAAAACTAAAGGCCACAATCATCAGCAGACAGCCCGCGGTGGTCATTAATGCCAGTTTAAGATCGGTACTCATTGCTTGCTCCTTAGTCACACAATCAGTAGGGGTATCGCATTTTCCCACAGGGCCCGGTAAAAATCTCGTTTTATCCGTTCAGCCTTGTTAGAATCCCGCCTTTGTTGCGCAACGCGCGCAACCCTGATTCCGTTTGCGCACGTTTTCAGGCGCTTTTACGCCGCCAGCGGCCTGTTTCCTGGCCATGAATGCTGCATTTTTGCGGAAAAAACCCTGAGCAGACGCAAACGTTTAACACTACGCTTATCATAGAGTTAGATAAGCACTGGAGTCCGATTTTCATGGCAACAATTAAAGATGTGGCGAAACGCGCTGGCGTCTCAACGACCACCGTTTCGCACGTCATCAATAAAACCCGCTTTGTGGCTGAAGAGACGCGCAACGCGGTCTGGCAGGCGATTAAAGAACTGCACTACTCGCCGAGCGCCGTGGCGCGCAGCCTGAAAGTGAACCACACCAAAACGCTGGGCCTGCTTGCCACCTCCAGCGAAGCGCCCTATTTCGCTGAAATTATCGAAGCGGTTGAAAATCACTGCTTTGACAAAGGCTATACGCTGATTCTGGGTAATGCGCATAACGATCTGCAAAAACAGCGCGCCTATCTCAGCATGATGGCGCAGAAACGCGTCGATGGGCTGCTGGTGATGTGCTCTGAATATCCGGACGATCTGCTGCAGATGCTGGAAGAGAACCGCAATATCCCGATGGTGGTGATGGACTGGGGCGAGTCGCGCGCCGACTTCACCGACACGGTACTGGATAATGCTTTCCAGGGCGGCTATCTGGCGGGACGCTATCTGATTGAACGCGGACACCGGGATATTGGTGCTATCCCCGGTCAGATGGAGCGTAACACCGGTGGCGGACGTCATGCCGGTTTCCTGAAGGCGATGGAAGAAGCGGGTATTCAGCCACGCGCCGAGTGGATTGTGCAGGGTGACTTTGAGCCGGAGTCGGGCTATCAGGCGATGCAGCAGATCCTGTCGCAGAAGCAGCGTCCGACGGCGGTGTTCTGTGGCGGTGACATCATGGCGATGGGCGCGATTTGCGCCGCCGACGAGATGGGTTTACGCGTCCCCCAGGATATTTCGGTGATCGGCTATGACAATGTGCGCAACGCCCGCTATTTTGCACCGGCCCTGACCACGGTGCATCAGCCTAAAGCCCAGCTGGGTGAGAAAGCGCTGGAAATGCTGCTGGACCGCATTACCAGTAAGCGCGAAGTGTCACAAACGATTGAGGTCCATCCCACGCTGATTGAGCGCCGTTCCGTGGCCGATGGCCCGTTCCGCGACTATCGCCGTTAATGCTCGCTTAACCACTCCTGATTAAGCGTTTGCGCATCACCCAGATAGCTGAGCAACCAGCCTGTCGCCGGTGATGCGCGATCCTCTGCCCAGCTGACGCAACATGGGCTGTCCGGAAACGCCACCGGCAGCGTCAGTTCAACCAGCTCGCCACTGTCGAGCAGCGGCCTGGCCAGGTGACCGGGCACCATCGCCACACACAATCCCGCCTGCACGCACTCCAGCCCGGTTTGCCACTCCGGCACCACCAGCCGGCGCTGGTTATCCAGCGTCCATGTCATACGACGCGGCAGTGCGCGAGAAGTATCTTCCAGCACCAGGGATGGCCAGCTCCGCAGCGTGTCATCATCTATCTGGCTCGCCTGCGTCAGAGGATGGTCGGGCGCAACCACGCAGCGCCAGTTAAGCGTGCCCATATCGCGAAAAGCAAAACGTCCGCCCACCGGTATCGCCTGAGTGGCACCAATCGCTACCTCCACCCGGCCATCGGCCAGCGCATCCCAGACGCCGTTAAAGACTTCATAGCTGATGATCAGCTCCATATCAGGAAAGTGGCGATAGAAATCTTTGACCAGCTGCCGGGTGCGCTGAGGTTTAGCGATACGGTCAACGGCAATGCTTAGCTGGCCGCGCCAGCCGTTAGCCAGCTGCTGACACTGTCGCCGGGTGGCAAGCATTTTTTTGATGACGCTGCGCCCTTCCCGGACAAAATGCTCACCCGCCGGGGTCAGAACCACTTCGCGATGCTGCCGTTCAAATAGCGGTACCGCCAGCCAGTTTTCCAGCTGACGCACCGTATAGCTGATGGCAGAGGGCACCCGATGTAACTCCTGCGCGGCGGCGCTGAAGCTCCCCCCACGGGCGACAGCGTCAACCACTTCTAATGCATATTCTGACCACATAATCTGCCTTCAAAAATTTTAACAGCAATCGGCAAATATTACCGTTTCACAGCAGCAAACGCACCTTTTACACTCTGCCGCGTTTATCCTGCAAAAATGAGAATCAGATGCTGTCGAATAAAGGGTTTATGCCCTACCTTGCCCTGCTGAGCATGCTGGGCTTTTTAGCCACTGATATGTACCTGCCCGCCTTTGGTGCGATGCAGCAAACCTTTAACACTTCACCCGGTCTGATCAGCGCCAGTATGAGTCTCTTCCTGGGCGGCTTCGCCGTGGGTCAGCTCTTCTGGGGACCGCTTTCCGATCGCATCGGTCGTAAACCGGTGCTGCTGTCCGGACTGGCCATGTTTGGCGCTGGCTGCGCAGGCATGCTGTGGGTGAATGATATCTATCTGATGCTGGCGCTGCGTTTTGTCCAGGCGATTGGCGTCTGTGCCGCTGCCGTAAGCTGGCAGGCGCTGGTGGTGGATCGCTATCCTGCAGCGCGCGCTAACAAAGTCTTTGCCACCATTATGCCGCTGGTTGCGCTCTCTCCGGCGCTGGCTCCGCTGCTGGGTGCCTGGCTGATCGGCCACTTCCACTGGCGTTCGATTTTCCTGGTGCTGACGCTGATTGCGGTGGCGTTGATTCTGGCCACGCTGCGTCTGCCCACCGTGCGCAAGGCCGCGGGAGAAAAAGGTGCGCAGCCGGGCTTTTTCACGCTGCTTAAATCCCGGGTCTACAGCGGCAACGTGCTGATCTACTCCGCCTGCTCCGCCAGCTTCTTTGCCTGGCTGACCGGATCGCCCTTTATTCTGGCGGATCTAGGTCTGTCGCCCGCCGATATCGGTCTGAGTTATGTGCCCCAGACGCTCGCCTTTTTAATTGGCGGCTTCGGCTGTCGCACCCTGCTCAACCGCTTTAACGGCGCACAATTGCTGCCCTGGCTGCTGGCCGTCTACAGCCTGAGCATTCTGGCGCTGTTTGCTGTTGCGCTTGCTGGCAGCAGCACGCTGGTGAGTCTGATGGTACCGTTCTGCGGTATGGCGCTGGCTAACGGCGCGATCTATCCGATTGTGGTGTCCAGTGCGCTGATGCCCTTTCCGACCGCTACCGGTAAAGCCGCCGCGTTGCAGAATACACTGCAGTTAGGACTCTGTTTCGCTGCCAGTTTGGCGGTGTCGGCCGGCTTAACTCAGGCGCTATTTACCACCACACTGATGATGACGGTGACAATTGTGCTGGCGCTGATGGGTTACGCCATGCAGCGAGCCGCAAGCGCACAAACTGTTGTTGCCTCTGCGCAAACTGCCTGCCAGGATAATCAGTGACACACTGACTTTTTAGTTAGCGCCCTAACAATAAGTTATTGAATATTGACCCGCGTGAGAATATACTCATCCGGGTCAACAAATCTGTAATAAATCAACAATATAATAACGTAATAATCTGATTGGCACCCTGCTGCCGGGATGGTATTCGCGCGCGTTATTCTCACCTTACCCGACCTGCTGCAGGCTGTTCCAGTCCTCTGTATCACACAGATAACCGGTTTGCGGAGCCATCCGCATCGTTTCTCATTGCCTGAATAAATTGGCTACTCTTTGTTCAGGTTCAGATTGGACAGGTGGTGGAAAATCTATGAGTTCATCTTATGCAGAAGAAGTGAGCCTCGAAGAAAACCATTGGTATCGCATCGTTCATGAACTGCTGGAAAAAGCGGATATCGAAATTAATGGTTCACGTCCCTGGGATATTCATATTAATCATCCTGGTTTTTTTAAACGTGTTCTGCAGGAGGGCTCTCTTGGGCTCGGTGAGAGCTATATGGATGGATGGTGGGAGTGTGACCGGCTGGATATTTTCTTCCACCAGGTACTTAAACATAAACTCGATCAGCAGCTGCCTCATCACTTCAAAGATACGCTGCGCATTGCCGCCGCACGCTTAACCAATCTGCAGTCAAAAAGACGGGCGTGGATTGTCGGTAAAGAGCATTACGACCTGGGCAACGACCTCTTTTCACTGATGCTCGATCCCTATATGCAATACTCCTGTGGCTACTGGAAAGAGGCGACGACACTGGCGACGGCGCAGGAAGCCAAGCTGGATATGATCTGCCGTAAATTAGCGCTGGAACCCGGAATGTCACTGCTGGATATCGGCTGTGGCTGGGGCGGACTCGCGGAATTTGCCGCACGTTATTATGGCGTTAAAGTGCATGGCGTGACGATTTCCGCCGAACAACAGAAACTGGCGCAGCAGCGCTGCAGCGGATTAGACGTCACGATTCTGTTGCAGGATTATCGCGATCTGAATGAGCAGTTTGATCGTATTGTGTCGGTGGGTATGTTTGAACATGTCGGACCGAAAAATTACGCGACCTATTTTGACGTGGTCGATCGTAATTTAAAGCCTGACGGTATTTTCCTGCTTCACACCATCGGCGCGATTAAAACCGATATGAGTGTCGATCCCTGGATCGATAAATATATCTTCCCCAACGGCTGCCTGCCTTCGGTGCGCCATGTGGCCGATGCCAGCGAACCCCATTTTATTCTGGAAGACTGGCACAACTTCGGCGCAGACTACGATAAAACACTGATGGCCTGGCATGAACGCTTTTTGCAGGCCTGGCCAGAGCTGGCCGATAAATATGGCGAACGCTTTAAACGGATGTTCTCCTATTATCTGAATGCCTGTGCCGGTGCCTTCCGGGCGCGTGATATTCAGCTGTGGCAGATCGTGTTCAGTCGCGGTGTTGAGGGGGGATTACGGGTGGCGCGGTAGGGGTTAAAAAGCGGGCAATTAAGAAGGCGCTGCCCCGGCTGAACACTTGAAAAGAAGGGCCTGTTTTGCTTTAACAGGGAGCGTTGCGCAAGGAACGGGGTCAGATCGGAAAGTCGCAAAACCCGTCATCCCTGACACGCCCGGCCCACGCGATTACGCACCTCATCCCTGAGGTACGCCCGTTGCCGGGCCAACGCTTTGCGTTGTTCAAAAACGCTCCCGGCGTTTTTATCCGGGCGGCGGGACGCTTTCCTCTTCTGAGCCGGTGCCCTGCGCTTTTATAATGCTGACAGAGTAAAACCGATTGGGCTGTCAGCGGTGCTTACGCGCCTTTTATTAACTCTCTGTCTTTGACTGGCCGGTCAGCATGCTCATCGCCGCCGCGGCATCGCGCTGTGCTAACACCCGCTCAACGGTCTCCACGATTGCCTGCGTGTGCGGATCGATTTCAATATTCACCCGATCGCCAAAGGTCTTCGCCCCCAGCGTGGTACGCTCCAGCGTTTCCGGGATCAGATAGACGCAGAACTTAGTCTTAGTCACATCGCCTACCGTCAGGCTGATACCGTCGATGCCGACAAACCCTTTATGCAGAATATATTTCATCTGCGCCGCATCCTGGATTTTAAACCAGACCTCGCGGTTATGTTCTGACTGGATAATCTTGCAGATTTCAGCGGTGGTCATAATATGACCAGACATCAGATGTCCGCCTATTTCATCGCTGAATTTCGCTGCACGCTCAATATTGACCACATCGCCCTGACGTAAATCGCCAAGGTTAGTCACCCGCAATGTCTCTTTAATTAAATCAAAACTGACGCGGTCGCCTTCAATTGCCGTTACGGTTAAACAGCAACCGTTATGGGCTACGGATGCGCCCAGCGCCAGACCCGGTAAGAGCTCTTCCGGCAGGCGGACAGTGTGGGTGCGAAACAGTTCTTTCTCTTCAATGGACACGATTTCTGCGGTGCCCTGCACAATACCGGTAAACATAGTCTTTGCCTCTGCGAAGTTTACGCTAGTTTATCACAGCTCAGGTCGGCTGTTAGATTTCAGCCCGCACCGCCGCTTTATAGCGGAGCAAATCGCATTGTGTGACAAAGATTGGCGAATTCTGTTACGCCAGTTACACTAACTCGCGAAATTCCCCGGGCTTACTGCCCCTTTTAATTCATTCAATAAGTCAGGTGTTAACGTGCAGAAGTATTTAACAGAAGCGCGTCAATTGCTGGCCCTTGCGATTCCGGTCATCCTTGCTCAGGTGGCTCAAACCGCAATGGGATTTGTGGATACCATTATGGCCGGCGCAGTCAGCGCCACGGATATGGCCGCCGTTGCTGTCGGCACCTCTGTCTGGCTACCGGCCATCCTGTTTGGTCATGGTCTTCTGCTTGCATTGACGCCCACCGTTGCGCAACTCAATGGTTCTGGCCGCCGCGAACGCATCGGTGAACAGATCCGCCAGGGATACTGGCTCGCCTTTTTCGTCTCCCTGCTGATTATGGTGCTGTTGTGGCATGCCGGTTATCTTATCCGGGCGATGCATGACATCGATCCAGTGCTGGCGCTGAAGGCAGAAGGCTATCTGCATGCCCTGCTGTTCGGCGCGCCTGGCTACCTCTTCTTCCAGGTGCTCCGCAATCAATGCGAGGGGCTGTCGAAAACCAAACCCGGCATGGTGCTGGGCTTTTTAGGCCTGATGTTCAACATCCCGCTTAACTATGTCTTTATCTATGGCCACTTCGGCATGCCAGCCCTGGGCGGTGTCGGCTGCGGCGTGGCGACCGCCTCGGTCTACTGGGTGATGTTTATCTGCATGCGCTTCTGGGTGCGCCGGATGGGTAGCATGCGCGATATCCGTATGGAGAGCCGCTGGTCACCCCCTTCCCGTCCGATTCTGAGCCGCCTGATGACGCTGGGATTGCCGGTGGCGCTGGCACTCTTCTTTGAGGTCACGTTGTTCGCCGTGGTCGCCCTGCTGGTTTCGCCACTGGGCATCGTTAACGTGGCCGGTCACCAGATTGCGCTGAATTTCAGTTCACTGATGTTCGTATTGCCGCTGTCGCTGGGTGTCGCGACCACCATCCGCGTCGGTTATCGTCTGGGCCAGGGCTCCACCGAGCAGGCACGGGTCGCGGCCTGGACCGCACAGGGTGTAGGCATCAGCATGGCGGCGCTAACCGCCATTTTTACCGTGACGTTCCGTCATCAGATTGCCCTGCTCTATAACGACAACCCTGAAGTGGTGACGCTGGCGGCACAGCTGATGTTGCTGGCGGCAATTTATCAGTTCTCAGACTCGATACAGGTGATTGGCAGCGGGATCCTGCGCGGCTATAAAGATACGCGGTCGATTTTCTTTATTACCTTTATCGCTTACTGGCTGCTGGGGCTGCCAGCCGGTTATCTGCTGGCGCTGACCGACTGGGTGGTGCCGCGCATGGGACCTGCGGGCTTCTGGTGCGGCTTTATTATCGGCCTGACCTCGGCTGCGGTGATGATGATATGGCGCATCAGACGGTTACAGCAATCACCGGCGGAAATTATCCTGACGCGTGCAGCGCGATAACGTTCGAGGCGGGTCATTCATGGCCCGCAATGACGAAAAAAACGACGGTTAGCACAGTTGCTGTGCAGTCATGGCGAAAAAACTATTTTCCCCTTGCCAGCCTCACACGCTGCCGTTAATATTCGTCCCCGCTGTCGCCCTGACAGCATGTTGCGCTCTTAGCTCAGTTGGTTAGAGCACCACCTTGACATGGTGGGGGTCGATGGTTCGAGTCCATTAGAGCGCACCAAGTGCGTCCGTAGCTCAGTTGGTTAGAGCACCACCTTGACATGGTGGGGGTCGGTGGTTCGAGTCCACTCGGACGCACCAATATTCAGTATGCGCTCTTAGCTCAGTTGGTTAGAGCACCACCTTGACATGGTGGGGGTCGATGGTTCGAGTCCATTAGAGCGCACCACTTTCAGAATTCCTTCAGCTTGCGCAACTCCACTTTTATTGATCTGCATCGCTTCCCCCTTCTGCTTTTTGATTGGTTTTCGCATACTTAGCGTCTATACTGTCCCGCGTTGCTTACTTGAAAGGTTTCAGCGATCACGTGCTTACTGCGATAACTCAAATGATTTGCGCAACAACAGCGTGGTGGTTACCAACCGTAACCGCACAACTTCCCTGCACGCCTGGCCTTCGTCACCTATTCTTACTCAGTACTGCCCATTTCAGTCTCAATCAGAAATTTCACTTCGATGCGCTGCCATCGGATTCCGCCCTTATTCATCCATCACAACTTACAGAAAATCCGTCATGAAAAAGACTAAAATCGTTTGTACAATCGGCCCGAAAACCGAATCCGAAGAGATGCTGACTCAGCTGCTTGAAGCTGGCATGAATGTTATGCGTCTTAACTTCTCTCACGGCGACTACGCTGAGCATGGCCAACGCATCACCAACATGCGTGCCGTTATGCAGAAAACCGGCCGTCAGGCCGCTATCCTGCTGGATACCAAAGGCCCTGAAATCCGCACCATGAAACTGGAAGGCGGCAACGATGCGGCTCTGAAAGCGGGTCAGACCTTTACCTTTACTACAGACCAGAGCGTGATTGGCAACAGCGAGCGCGTTGCGGTGACCTACCCGGGCTTCACTGCTGACCTGAAAATCGGCAACACGGTGCTGGTCGATGATGGCCTGATTGGTATGGAAGTGACCGAAGTCACTGAAAATACCGTGGTGTGTAAAGTCCTGAACAATGGCGATCTGGGCGAAAACAAAGGCGTTAACCTGCCAGGCGTCTCTATCCAGCTGCCAGCACTGGCCGAAAAAGATAAACGCGACCTGATTTTTGGTTGTGAGCAGGGCGTAGACTTCGTCGCCGCCTCTTTCATCCGTAAACGTTCAGACGTGCTGGAAATTCGCGAGCACCTGAAACAGAACGGCGGCGAGCATATCCAGATCATCTCCAAAATCGAAAACCAGGAAGGCCTGAACAACTTCGACGAAATCCTCGAAGCGTCAGACGGCATCATGGTTGCGCGTGGCGACCTGGGCGTTGAGATCCCGGTTGAAGAAGTGATCTTCGCACAGAAGATGATGATCAAAAAATGTAATAAAGCACGCAAAGTGGTCATCACGGCTACCCAGATGCTCGATTCCATGATCAAGAACCCGCGCCCTACCCGCGCAGAAGCCGGTGACGTGGCAAACGCCATTCTTGACGGTACCGATGCTGTCATGCTGTCAGGTGAGAGTGCCAAAGGCCGTTATCCGCTGGAGTCGGTCACCATCATGGCGACCATCTGTGAGCGTACCGATCGCGTGATGAAGTCCCGCATCGACAGCCAGAGTGATAACCGCAAAATGCGTATCACAGAAGCCGTCTGCCGTGGTGCGGTAGAGACCGCTGAGAAGCTGGAAGCGCCACTGATTGTGGTTGCTACCGAAGGGGGTAAGTCTGCTAAAGCCGTGCGTAAATACTTCCCGAACGCGACCATCCTGGCGCTGACCACCAATCCGATGACTGCCCGTCAGCTGATCCTGAGCAAAGGGATTGAGACACGTCTGGTGACTGAGATCGCTTCAACCGACGATTTCTATCGTCTGGGTAAAGAAGCGGCGCTGGAAAGTGGCTACGGCCAGAAAGGCGATGTCGTGGTGCTGGTGTCAGGTGCATTAGTACCAAGCGGAACTACCAACACCGCTTCTGTACACGTTCTGTAAAACTCTCTCTGACCATTATTTTGAAGCGCCTTTATCGGGCGCTTTTTTTTATTTCTACTTAAACCAAATGTCAGAAAATTCCAATCGAAAATAACTATTCAAATACTCTTAATATTAAGGTTAATCCGATTAAATCTCTCTGTTTTCGCTAAATTTTTTTATCATATTCTGTGATTCGCTGCTTCTTTGAGCGAACGATCAAATTTAAGCATCTTCTCATCAAAAATTTATTCTCAACTTAAAAAGCTTTGTGTAATACTTGTAACGCTACATGGAGATTAACTCAATCTAGAGGGTATAAATAATGAATCGTACTAAACTGGTACTGGGCGCGGTAGTTCTGGCTTCAACTATGCTGGCTGGTTGCTCAAGCAACGCTAAAATCGACCAGCTGTCTTCAGACGTTCAGACTCTGAACGCTAAAGTTGACCAGCTGAGCAACGACGTGAACGCAGTGCGTTCAGACGTTCAGGCTGCTAAAGATGACGCAGCACGCGCTAACCAGCGTCTGGACAACCAGGCTCACTCTTACCGTAAGTAAGAGTTCTGGTTTAAAAATGGCGCCTTTATGGCGCCATTTTTTTTGCTCCGAATTCAGTGCCCTTCACAGGCACTTATCCGGTCAGGGCTGAACCGCGTTGCCCTCAGCCTGTGTCACCGGGCTATCAGCCTGTGTCACCGGGCTATCAGCCTGTGTCACCGGGCTATCAGCCTGTGTCACCGGGCTATCAGCCCCCACAGACGCGCTCTCCAGCCCTGCAGGCGGCACCGTATCACTCTGCACCGGCTCCCCACTGCTGACCAGCACAGGCATGCCTGAGCGTCGCGCTAAGCTGGCTTTAATCAGCGCGCTATCACTCTTCTCACTTTTCATAAACTGCTTCACTCCGGCAGTGAGTGCAATCGGCATGGTCTGCGGATCGTCTTTGTCGTTGCGTGACAGCGGCTGATGCACTTCCACGTAGCGTTTCCCATCCGGCTCTACAGCGTATTTCACCGGCTGATTGATGATCTGTACCCGCGTCCCTTTCGGGGCTGAGTTAAACAGCGCTTCGATATCTTCTGAACGCAGACGTATACAGCCTGAACTGACGCGCATGCCGATGCCGAATTTCGCATTAGTGCCATGGATCAGATACTGGCCGGTGCCGCGCGCCAGACGCATGGCAAACTGCCCCATCGGGTTATCCGGTCCGGCGGGGACCACGCCAGGCAGCGTAATGCCCTCTTTAGCGTAGCGTTTGCGGATGTTCGCCGTGGGCGTCCAGGTGGGATTAGGGATCTTCTGGCTGATCTGCGTCACCATCACTGGCGTGGCTGCACCCAGCTGGCCAATACCGATGGGATAGACAATGACCTTATCCTCCCCTTTGGGATAGTAGTAGAGACGCAGCTCGGCCAGATTCACCACAATCCCTTCGCGCGGCGTATCGGGCAGGATCATCTGCAGTGGAACCGTCAGCTGGGTGCCCGCTTTGGGCAGCCAGGGATCGGTACCGGGATTTGCCTCCAGCATGCTCAGCAGGCCGACCTGGTAGCGCGCCGCAATCGCTTCCAGAGGTTGTTTATTGTCAGGAACCTGAGTCAGGACGTTTTCGCCAATCAGGCGACTGTCAGGTGGTGGCAGCGGATATTCGGTGGCGAACGCGGGTGCAGAGAGCCCAAAGCAGGTCAGCAGCAATGCACCGGCT
Source organism: Pantoea sp. BJFS-204 (assembly GCF_049310725.1). Classification (NCBI taxonomy): domain Bacteria; kingdom Pseudomonadati; phylum Pseudomonadota; class Gammaproteobacteria; order Enterobacterales; family Erwiniaceae; genus Pantoea; species Pantoea sp. BJFS-204. The sequence goes on from NZ_JBMOWE010000001.1 coordinate 1,291,581, forward strand.
AAACGTAAAGCAGGTTTCATGCAATTTTCTCGTCAGATAAAAAAACAGACGCCGGATGGCGTCTGTGGAGTGTAACTTAGCTGAGGTTCTGAGCGGTATGGCGAATAGACCGAATCATCGCCTCCAGCCCCTGCGACCGGGTGGGCGTCAGGTGCTGCATCAGTGCCAGTTCGCCAAACCAGTGGCGCACATCCAGCGCCAGGATATCGGCGGGCGGCAGGTTCTGATAGAGGCTAAATACGATAGCAATCAAACCTTTAACGATAGCGGCATCGCTGTCGCCTTCAAACGCAATGGAACCATCCGCCTGCGGGGTCATTCTGATCCACACCTGACTCTGACAACCCGAAATCACGTTCTCCGGCTGGTGTAAGGTTTCAGAAGATTCCGGAAGCTTTGAACCCAGCTCAATAATGTAGAGGTACTTCTCTTCCCAGTTAGCGCAACGGTTGAAGTTGCGAACCAGTTTCTCTTTTTCAGGCAAATTCGCCATCAGGGACTCCGTTAAAACTGTTCAGCCGCCCAGCAGACGATGAATGCGCGTCAAACCGGCAGCCAGACGATCCACTTCCTCTTCACTGTTATAGAACGTGAAGGAGGCACGGCACATCGCCGGTACATTGTAATGCTGCATCAGCGGCATCGCGCAGTGATGTCCGGTGCGGATGGCAATACCATATTGATCCAGGAAGCTGCCAACATCGTAGGCGTGGTGTTTACCGAGATTGAAGGCGATAACGCCAGCTCGTGACTGCGGACCGTAGATCTGGATATCCGGAACGGTACCCAGCTTATCGAGCGCATAGTTCATCAGTGCCGTCTCGCGCTGATGAATCGTATCCAGTCCCAGCGCCTGCACATAGGCCATCGCCGCACCAAAGCCGATAATGCCGCCGGTATTCGGCGTACCCGCTTCAAAGCGCCACGGCGCACTGTTCCAGGTGGTGCCGGTAGGCAGCATGACGCGCTCAATCATTGAACCGCCCCCTTCCCATGGTGGCATCTCATCCAGCAGCGCTTTACGGCCGTAGAGGATACCCACGCCGTTCGGGCCATAGAGTTTATGGCTGGAGAAGGCGTAGAAGTCGCAGCCGATATCCTGCACATCAACCTTGTCATGCATCACCGCCTGGGCACCATCCACCAGCGTGATGACGCCAGCCGCTTTTGCATGAGCAACGATCGCTTTAACCGGGTTAACCGTGCCGAGCACATTTGAAACATGCGTCACCGCCAGCAACCGCGTACGGCTGTCGATCAGCCCCGCCAGTTGCTCCAGGGCCAGCTCACCGTTGTCATTTAATGGCAGGACGCGCACTTCTGCGCCGGTGCGCTGGGCCAGCATCTGCCATGGAACGATATTGGCGTGATGCTCCATCTCAGTGATGATCAGGTTATCGCCAGCCTGGAGGTTACTGCTGCCCCAGGTGTTCGCCACCAGATTGATGCCTTCGGTGGTGCCTTTGACGAAGACAATCTCTTCCTGTGACTGCGCATTGATAAAACGGGCAGCCTGATCGCGCACGTTCTCCATGTCGCTGGTCGCCTGCTGGCTCAGCGTATGGATACCACGATGCACGGCCGCATAGCCGTGCTGATAGAAATGACTCTCGGCGTTAATCACCGAGAGTGGACGCTGTGCGCTGGCCGCACTGTCAAGATAGGCCAGCGGATGACCGTTGACCTCACGCTTCAGGATAGGAAAATCAGCCCTGACGCGTTCGAGATCGAAGTTCATCATATGTCGCCTCCGGGAAAACGTTGCGCGATACGCTGCAGCACGGCCTGACGCATCACCTCATTTTCCAGTGTTTCGGTCAGTTCTGCGGCAAACGCATGAATAATCATGGTCTGTGCAGCATCCTGCTCAATACCGCGCGAACGCAGGTAGAACATCTGCTCATCATCAATACGACCAATGGTGGCACCGTGGCTGCACTTGACGTCATCCGCATAAATTTCCAGCTGCGGTTTGGTATCGACTTCTGAGAGCTTGCCCAGCAACAGGTTGTTGTTGGTCATCTGCCCGTCGGTCTTCAGCGCATGCTGTGCCACTTTAATGTGGCCGTTAAACACCGCACGGCCTTTGTCACGCACGATGGTTTTATGCATCTGGCGGCTGACGCAGTGGCCCTTGTTGTGCTCCAGGTAAGTACGGGTATCCGCCACTTCCTGTTTCACCGGCAGCACCAGGCTATTGATTGCCAGCGTGGTGTTTTCACCGTTCAGCTGGGTACTGGTGTTGTGACGCGACAGTCCGGCACCCAGCAGGAAGCTGGTGCTGCTGACCTGGCCATCGTTGCCAATGACCAGATCGTTATGCGCAAAGTGATAGCTGGCGCTGCTTTCAAAGGCCAGCTTCGTGTGCGTCAGTTTTGCATTGTCGCCTACCGCAAAGGTAAAGCGCGTGCCGGTGAAATGGGCGCGCTCATCCAGTGAAACGTAGTGCTCAATCACTTCCGCTTCGGCACTCTCTTCCAGCTGCAGGTGATGACGATAGTGAACCGTGTTCATACCCGTCTGCTGACCGCTGGTGATGTGCAGCAGATAGACCGGACGCGCTGCGGATTTACCGCGCGCCAGACGCAGGGTCGTCACCTCTTCTGCCAGACTCTCTGTCAGATGCAGGAAGACTTCAGGCTGAACCGCAGCAGGCAGCGGACGGCGCTCGGCGGCCACACTGTGCTGAACCTCAAACAGTTCGCAGTCGCGACTGCTGAAGGCTGGCTGGAAATGACCGTCAACATAGACCAGACGGATCGCATCCAGCGGCAGCGCCAGTGCATCAACCTGTTCAGCGCTCAGGGTCTGCGGCGCGTCAGGCAGTACAAACTGCTGTGACAGTAAGGTGTCCAGCGGCGTATACTTCCAGTTTTCGTGCTTGCGGGTTGGCAGGCCAACGCGCATCAGTTGCTGCCAGTGCTGCTGTGCCTGCAGAGAACGCACGTCGCCACGCGACTCAAACAGGTGATGCCACTGTTGCAGCGCAGAATCACTCTTCGTCGGTAAGCCAGCCATAACCTTGCTCCTCCAGCTGTTTCACCAGCGAGAAGTCGCCAGATTTCACGATTTTGCCCTGATACAGAACATGAACGAAGTCTGGCTTGATGTAATCCAGAATACGCTGGTAGTGGGTCACGATGATAAAGGCACGCTTCTCGTCGCGCAGGCTGTTTACGCCATTCGCCACGATTTTCAGCGCATCGATATCCAGGCCTGAGTCGGTCTCATCCAGGATGCAGAGTTCTGGCTCCAGTGCCGCCATCTGCAGGATGTCGTTACGCTTCTTCTCACCGCCGGAGAAGCCAACGTTGACTGAGCGGGTCAGCAGATCTGCCGGCATCTTCAGCAGCTCAATTTTCTCTTCAATGAAGTCCTGGAAATCGAAGCGATCCAGCTCTTCCTGCTGACGATATTTGCGTACCGCATTGACCGAGGTCTGCAAAAAGAACTGGTTGCTGACGCCCGGAATTTCTACCGGATACTGGAATGCCATAAAGATGCCTTCACCGGCGCGCTCTTCAGGGGCCAGTTCCAGCAGATCTTTACCTTTGAAGCTGACCGAACCGCCGGTTACTTCATAATCTTCACGGCCTGCCAGCGTCGCTGACAGGGTGCTTTTACCTGAGCCGTTCGGGCCCATGATGGCATGCACTTCGCCGGGTTTAATTTCGAGATTCAGGCCACGCAGAATGGCTTTATCTTCAACACTGACCTGCAAATCTTTAATGCTTAACATACTTATTCCTTCACATTGCTTCCGGCAACGCGTGTGACGGCATCAGCCCACACTGTGCTCAAGGCTGATGGCTAACAATTTCTGGGCTTCCACAGCAAATTCCAGTGGCAACTCCGAGAATACGTCTTTACAGAAGCCGTTCACGATCATCGAGATGGCGTCTTCTTCACTGATACCGCGTTGCAGACAGTAGAACATCTGATCTTCGCCGATACGTGATGTCGTGGCTTCATGCTCAAGCTGAGCGGTATTGTTGCGGGTCTCCACATACGGGAAAGTATGTGCGCCGCAATCAGGACCGATCAGCATCGAGTCACACTGCGTAAAGTTACGGGCATTGGTCGCGGTTGGCATGATTTTCACCAGCCCGCGATAGGTGTTCTGACTTTTACCGGCCGAAATCCCTTTGGAGATGATGGTCGATTTGGTGTTTTTACCAATGTGGATCATCTTGGTGCCGGTATCGGCCTGCTGACGACCACTGGTCAGTGCCACTGAGTAGAATTCACCCACTGAATAGTCCCCGCGCAGAATGCAGCTTGGGTATTTCCAGGTGATAGCAGAGCCGGTTTCAGACTGTGTCCAGGACATCTTGCTATGGTCGCCTTCACACAGCGCGCGCTTGGTTACGAAGTTCAGGATACCCCCCTCACCTTCGCCGCCCGGGAACCAGTTCTGAACCGTCGAATATTTCACTTCGGCATTTTTGTGGATGATGACTTCCACCACGGCCGCGTGCAGCTGATAGGTGTCACGCACTGGCGCTGAACAGCCTTCGATGTAGCTGACGTAGCTGTCTTCATCGGCAATCAGGATGGTGCGTTCGAACTGACCGGTTTTCGCTGCGTTGATGCGGAAATAGGTCGACAACTCCATCGGGCAACGCACCCCTTTCGGGATATAAACGAAGGTGCCGTCAGAGGCGACCGCCGAGTTCAGCGCCGCAAAGAAGTTATCGTTCGCCGGAACAACCGTGCCGAGATACTGCTTCACCAGCTCCGGGTGCTCCTGGATCGCTTCGCCAAAGGAACAGAAGATAATCCCCTGCTCCGCCAGCTTGCCGCGATAGGTGGTCGCCACCGAAACGGAGTCAAAAATGGCGTCAACCGCCACTTCACGGCCTTCACGCACCGGGACACCCAGCTGATTAAAGGCGTTTTCCACTTCCTGCGTCAGATAATCGCTGGCTGGCGCGCTGCCTGAAGCCTGCAGTGCACCGGGTTCTGATGCGCAGCTGTCATCACAGTTGCCGCAGGAAGGCGCGGAGTAGTAGCTGTAATCCTGGTAGTCGAGTTTTTCGTAGTGCGCTTTCAGCCAGTGTGGCTCTTCCATTTCAAGCCAGGCACGAAACGCTTTAAGACGAAACTCCAGCATCCACTCTGGCTCGTTACGCTTGGCCGAGATCGCCCGCACCACATCTTCATTGATGCCGTTGGCAAATTCTTCGGTTTGCAGTTGGGTAAAGAAGCCCTCTTTGTAGTTGAGCTTGCCTTCCCAGATTTGTACATCGTCAGATGTTTCGCTGTGTCGTGACATATTTCACTTACTCGACGCCAAAGCTCTCACCGCACCCGCAGGCGTGCTGAGCTTTAGGGTTATTGAATTTAAAAATCTGATTCAGGCCTTCACGAACGTAGTCCAGTTCGGTGCCATCAACGAATGGCATCGCCTGTAGCGGCACAAACAGCGTTGCGCCATGGAATGAGAACTGCAAATCATCCTCGACTGGCTCTTTCACTAGATCCATGACGTAACCAAACCCGGCGCAGCCGGATTGTTTTACGCCGAGCCGCAGACCCTTGACATCGGGGTCCTGAGCCGCCAGATTGAGAATTTGTTGCGCTGCGGTTTCAGTCAGCGTCAGCCCTTTCCAGACAAAATCGTCGGGTGAGAAAGAGTCTGTATTAACGGATGCCATGTTGATACCTCTTGAGTCCGGACCTTTTCAGGCTATCCCCCTATGGTAGTGATCTGACCAATCACTTCAACCTCTTGTTTTGCAGGGATAATCATCTTGTGCGGTTTTATTTGCTTAATTATTAAGCATAGCCTCTTCAGCTCACCTTGTGGTGAGCGCGTCAGCATAAATAAGCCAGTGTTAACCTATTAATAAATCACTCTTTTTTAAATAACCATTTTTGATAAAAATGCTTATTGATAGGTTACGCCTTTCTGCGATGTAAACAGATTGTTATTTCCGATTATACCGACAGGCAGGATAAATCGATAAATTTTTCTGCCCGCCAATTGCAATCACAGCTCAATTGAATATGATAATTATTATCATTCACATTCAGGGTGGCGTTATGACGCTTTCTGTCTCAGCCTGGCTGCAGCACAAAATCGACGAATATCAGTTTGCGGTGCGTGATATCACCGTCGACTTTTATATGGCGCAGGCAAAGCTCGACCGGGCCGACTGCACGATTCATCAGCTACGTCAGTTTAACGATGCCTGTCAGGATATGGCAGAAATCTGCCAGTTGAACGGTGACGACCAGAGTTACCTGCATGCCATGGGTAAACTGCATCACCGACTGGTGCAGGAGATGGGAAACAGCGATCGCGATCGCCTGTTTCGCCTTCAGGCTTATCAACTGGCGCGATTGTCCCTGACCCGCCTCTGCCATCAACTGGCAATGGTCGGGGAGTGGAACCAGGCCACTGCGCTGCAAAGTGACTTCATGCGTCACGCAGGCTGGATATTCTAATCCAGCCAGGGCGTGACGTCGCGCACAATTTTTTTACATTAGCTCTAACAATGCCTGAAGCGGATGACGCATTCCGTTGCCCTCTACACGCTTGACCTGACTGCGGCACGAATAGCCAGTGGCCAGGCAGCGCTGGCGTGGCAGTCGCTGAAGCTGGGGATGCCAGGAGAGCGCGTAGATCCCCAGCGAGTTTTCAAGGTTCTTACTTTCGTGACCGTAGGTGCCAGCCATACCGCAGCAGCCAACATTGATGTTCTCCAGCTTCGCGCCAAAACGGGAGAAGATCGCCTGCCACTGATTCGGTGTGGAGGGCAGCGCGGTCACCTCGGTGCAGTGTGCAAACAGATACCAGGATTCTCCGCCCGTGGCCTGCACGTCACGCTCTGCCAGTGCACGCTCTAACCACTCATGTACCAGCAGGACGTTAAAGTCGCCGCGTGATTCGCCCAGCGTCTGACGATACTCATCGCGATAGCAGAGCACCGTGGCCGGATCGACGCCGACCATGGGCAACCCCAGTTTTGCCACCCGATTCAGGAAATCGGCGGTGCGGGATGCCGTGCGGGCGAAACGGTGCAGGAAACCTTTCACATGTTGCGCTTTGCCATTTGGCGAGAATGGCAGGAGCACGGGCCGGTAGCCCAGTTTCTCAATCAGCCTGACAAAATCGTTAACCAGCTGCGCCTCATAGAAGCTGGTAAAAGGATCCTGCACCACCAGCACACAGTTTGCGCGTTCAGCGGCTGACAGCCCTTCCAGCTGCTCCAGCGTCATGTTCATGGCGGGATGACCACTGAGCTGCTGTTTCAGATTTGGGGCCGAAAGCAGCGGCAGATCGACCATACCGATATGGGTTTTACTTATCTCTTTCAGCCACGGCTGGCGCAGAAAGAAGTTAAACACTTTCGGTGCTTTTGCCATCAGCGGCGCGTAGCCCTCCACTGCAGCCACCAGGTGATCGCTGACCGGACGCAGATAACGGGTGTGGTAGAGCTGTAAGAAGCGCGAGCGGAAAGCGGGCACGTCAATTTTAATCGGACACTGGGTAGAGCAGGCTTTGCAGGCCAGACAGCCCGACATCGCCTCTTTCACCTCGTGCGAGAAGTCATACTCCCCTTTGCTGGCGTGCCAGCTATTGCGGGTACGGGCAATCAGGGTGCGAAGCGACAGCCGATTTTCAGGCAGCTGCTTTTCCAGGGTGAGCGGATCGACGCCCTGCCCGGCCAGCAGCCGCAGCCACTCCCGCGTCAGCGTTGCCCGCCCTTTGGGCGAGTGAATGCGGTTGCGGGTGATTTTCATGGAGGGACACATCGGGCTGCGGGCATCAAAGTTAAAACATAACCCGTTGCCGTTACACTCCATCGCGCCTCGCCATTCATCCCGGACCGTTAACGGGATCTGACGATCATAGGTTCCGCGCTTCACCGCATCGACCTGCATCATTTCATCATTACTGTTGTATGGCGTACAGATCTTGCCCGGGTTCAGGCGATTGAGCGGATCAAAGGCCGCTTTGATGCGGCGCAATTCGTTAAACAGCGTCTCACCGAAGAATGCCGGACTGTACTGGGCACGAAATCCTTTGCCATGTTCACCCCACAGCAGGCCGCCGTAGCGCGCTGTCAGCGCTACGACTTCGTCGGAGATCTGTTTCATCATCATCTCCTGCTGCGGATCGCACATATCCAGCGCCGGACGCACATGCAGTACACCTGCATCGACATGGCCAAACATGCCGTAGCTCAGCCCGTGGCTGTCGAGCAGCGCGCGAAACTCGACGATGTAGTCCGCCAGTTTTTCCGGCGGGACCGCGGTATCTTCCACAAAGGGAATCGGTTTAGCCCGGCCTTTGGCATTTCCCAACAGACCCACCGCTTTTTTACGCATGTTATAGATGCGTTCAATGCCATCCAGGTCGTTACAGAACTGATAGCCAATCACACCGCCCTGCTGCTGCGCCATCAGTGCGTCAAGGCGGCCACAAAGCTGTTCAATCTGCTGATCGATCAGCGCGGCGTTGTCACCGGCAAACTCAACAATATTCAGACCCAGCATCTCTTTGTCGGGTACATCGGCGATCAATTCGCGCACCGAGTGCCAGACAATATCTTCGCGCGCCAGGTTCAGCACCTTAGAGTCAACGGTCTCTACCGAGAGCGCCTGCGCTTCCACCATAAAAGGCGCATTGCGCAGGGCGGAGTCAAAGGAGTCATATTTGATATTCACCAGTCGGCGCACTTTAGGCAGCGGCGTGATATCAAGCCGCGCTTCCGTGACGAAGGCCAGCGTTCCCTCTGCACCACACAGCAGGCGCGTCAGGTCAAAGGTTTGCATATCGTCGCTGAATACATGGCGCAGGTCATATCCGGTCAGGAACCGATTCAGCTTTGGAAACTTTTCCAGAATCAGCGCACGATGCTCGCGGCAGCGCGTCAGCACCTGCTGATAGAGCCGGCCTTCGGGCGTCGCCGTCTGCGCCAGGGTTTCAGCCAGCGCGGTGGCCATTGGACGCGTATCAAGGATATCGCCGCCCAGCAGCACGGCGCGCAGGCCCAGCACATGGTCCGAGGTTTTGCCATAGACCAGTGAGCCCTGGCCGGACGCATCGGTATTAATCATGCCGCCCAGCGTGGCACGGTTACTGGTGGATAACTCCGGCGAGAAGAAAAAGCCGAATGGCTTCAGCCAGGCGTTAAGCTGATCTTTGATCACCCCCGCTTCAACCCGCACCCAGCCCTCATCGGTATTGATCTCCAGGATACGGTTCATGTAGCGCGACATATCCACCACAATCCCCTGATTCAGCGACTGACCGTTGGTGCCGGTACCGCCGCCGCGCGGGGTAAATACCAGACTGGCAAAGCGCGCTTCTCCGGCCACGCGGGCGAGCAGCGCAACATCCGCAGTCGAGCGCGGAAAGAGCGCGGCGTCGGGCAGCAATTGATAGATGCTGTTATCGGTGGAGAGTGAGAGACGGTCGGCATAGCTGGTTGCCATGTCACCGGTAAAACCCTGCTCTTTCAACGACTCAAGGAACGTCAGCACCAGTTGAACGAGGCCCGGTGCCTGCGAAATCTGTGGGATCATGATTGTCTGACCGAAGGTGTTGTAAACGTTTGCGTTTATAGATTAGCGATTTCTCGTTTTATCATATTTTTCCTGCGCCTGCCCTTTTTTCAGAAAAGGCAAAAACCTTTCTCCGCAACTCTGTTTAAACCTCAGCAAATAGATCATGATAAAAACGGGCATCCGAATGCCTGAAAATGAAGGATTAAGACGAGGTTATGAGTCAATGATGAAAAGCCAGTACCGGGATATGGATTTACCGCAAATACTCTTCACCCTGATGTTCATCTTGCTGCTGATTGTCGCCTGTTTATGGGTCGTGCAGCCGTTTATTCTGGGCTTTGCCTGGGCCAGCATGGTGGTGATTGCCACCTGGCCATTGATGCTGAAATTCCAGCGACTGTTATGGGGACGCCGTTCCCTGGCGGTGATCGTGATGACACTGCTTCTGCTGCTGCTGTTTATTATCCCTATCGCCCTGCTGGTCAGCAGCCTGATTGATAACAGCGCGCCGGTGATTGCCTGGGTTACCCAGGGGCATATGATGCCGCGACTGTTATGGCTCAACGATGTCCCGATGGTCGGCAAGAAGCTTTATGTCAGTTATGACACGCTGGTGGCGAGCGGCGGTGCCGGCGTCATGGCGAAAATACAGCCCTATATCGGCCGTACCACCGGCTTTTTTGTCGCGCAGGCCGGTCATTTCGGACGCTTTATGATCCATCTGGGCGTGATGTTACTGTTCAGCGTGCTGCTTTACTGGCGTGGCGAACAGGCTGCCCAGGGCATTCGTCACTTTGCTTTCCGCATGGCGGGACGGCGCGGTGATGCCGCCGTACTGCTGGCGGCGCAGTCCATTCGTGCCGTGGCGCTTGGCGTAGTGGTGACGGCGCTGGTGCAGGGCGTGCTGGGCGGTATCGGTCTGGCGATCTCCGGCATTCCTTACGCCACGCTGTTGACGGTACTGATGATCCTCTGCTGTCTGGTACAGCTCGGCCCGCTGCTGGTGCTGGTTCCCGCCATTATCTACCTCTACTGGAGCGGAGATACGACATGGGGAACGGTGCTGCTGGTCTGGAGCTGTGTGGTCGGCACGATGGATAACGTGCTGCGCCCGATGCTGATCCGTATGGGTGCCGATCTGCCGATGATCCTGATTCTTTCTGGTGTTATTGGTGGACTGTTTGCGTTCGGGATGATTGGTCTGTTTATCGGGCCAGTGGTTCTGGCGGTCTCTTATCGTCTGGTTTCCGTCTGGGTTCATGAAGCGCCTGCCCCGGATAGTGACCAACTGGCCGTGGCTGATGCCCTGGCGGATCACGATGATACCCCGCCTGCTGTATGATGAGATGCAATAACCCGCTGCGCCGCTAGCCCCCATAAGCATTGATTAGTGCGGTTAATGATGATTAACCGCACCCCTTCTCTCAGATCAGATAAATTCTGTTTTCCATTAGCGATTTTTAAGAAAAAAGCCACCTTTGGCCTGAAAGTGACCTTTTCGGGCCAAAAAAGATTACTTTCTGCACTGTTTCTTAAGCCAAATGGCGAAGTAAAGGTCACAAAAGATTATTGGCTTTAAACTAATAAGAGGATTCTTAAAGACGTCAGCCAGCCGTATGAATAACATGTTTCCTATGTTCGAAATCAACCTGATGATTTTCAGACAATCTCATTCCCCTGAGTAGAGTAAAGAATTGCTGTGTGTAGTCTTTGCCCATCCCCTGTGATGGGCTTTTTTTTTGCCTGAATCTGACCAGATATAAACAGAAAAGGCCCGCATAGCGGGCCCTGAAGAGTGCTAACAACCCGTATCAGGCTGTTTTATGTAACTGTGCCAGACTCACCCAGGTCTCCACCACCGTGTCCGGGTTCAGTGACAGACTGTCGATGCCCTCTTCCATCAGCCATGCGGCGAAATCCTGATGGTCTGACGGTCCCTGCCCGCAGATTCCGACATATTTCCCCTTCTGCTTCGCCGCCCTTATCGCCATTGAAAGCAGCATCTTCACGGCTTCGTTACGTTCGTCAAACAGCGCGGAGACGACGCCAGAGTCGCGGTCCAGCCCCAGCGTCAGCTGAGTCATGTCGTTTGAGCCAATAGAGAAGCCATCGAAATGCTCCAGGAACTGATCCGCCAGCAGGGCATTGGACGGGATCTCGCACATCATAATGATCTTCAGCCCGTTCTCGCCGCGCTTCAGTCCCTGACGCCCCAGCTCTTCCACCACAGCCTTCGCCTGCTCAACGGTGCGCACAAACGGAACCATAATCTCGACGTTTGTCAGGCCCATCTCGTTGCGAACACGTTTCACCGCTTCGCACTCCAGTGCAAAGCAGTCCCGGAAGCTGTCAGCGACATAGCGACCCGCACCCCGGAATCCCAGCATCGGGTTTTCCTCTTCCGGCTCGTAGCGTTCTCCACCCACCAGGTTGGCATATTCATTGGTTTTAAAGTCAGAAAGTCGGACAATTACGCGTTTCGGCGCAAAAGCGGCGCCAAGCGTGGCAATTCCTTCAGTCAGGCGAGCGATGTAAAACTCCACCGGATCATCAAATCCTTTCATCATTTTACGGATCTGCTGCTGCAGCTCCGGCGTCTGTTGGTCAAACTCCAGCAGCGCTTTAGGGTGGACGCCGATCATACGGTTAATGATAAATTCCAGCCGCGCCAGACCCACGCCTTCGTTAGGCAGACAGGCGAAATCAAAGGCGCGATCGGGGTTCCCCACGTTCATCATGATCTTCAGCGGCAGTTCAGGCAGTGAATCGACCTGCGAACTGGTGACGTCGAAGTCGAGCAGTTGATCATAAACGTAGCCGGTATCACCTTCGGCACATGAGACCGTGACGTTATGCCCCTCTTTCAGCCGATCAGTGGCATCGCCACAGCCCACCACTGCCGGAATGCCCAGCTCACGCGCGATGATCGCAGCATGACAGGTCCGTCCGCCACGGTTAGTCACAATCGCTGATGCTTTTTTCATGATCGGTTCCCAGTCCGGGTCGGTCATGTCGGTCACCAGCACATCGCCTTTTTCAATGCGATTCATTTCGCTGATATCGTGGATGACCTTCACCACGCCTGCGCCAATACGATGACCGATAGCACGACCTTCCACGACGACGCTGCCCTGCCCCTGCAGCGTGTAACGCTCCATTACCTGACCATTTGAGCGTACGGTTTCAGGGCGCGCCTGAACAATAAACAGTTTGCCGGTGTGCCCATCTTTGGCCCACTCAATATCCATCGGGCGCTGATAATGCTGTTCAATCAGCACCGCCTGCTTCGCCAGCGCCTGCACTTCCTCATCGCTCAGGCAGAAACGGTCGCGTTCGGCCTCAGGCACATCTTCGATCCGCACCTGCTCGCCATGCGCCTGGGAATCGGCATAGACCATGCGAACCTTTTTCGAGCCCATATTGCGGCGCACAATCGACGGACGATCGGCTGCCAGGGTTGGCTTGTGCACATAGAACTCATCCGGGTTAACGGCACCCTGCACCACCATTTCCCCCAGCCCCAGTGCAGCGGTGATAAAGACCACCTGATCAAAGCCGGACTCGGTATCAATGGTGAACATCACACCCGAGGCGGCCAGGTCTGAACGCACCATGCGCTGTATTCCCGCTGAGAGCGCAACACCACGATGGTCATAGCCCTGATGCACACGGTAGGAGATAGCGCGGTCATTAAACAGCGAGGCGAAGACATGCTTTACCGCCACCATGACGGCGTCGATGCCCTGTACATTCAGGAAGGTTTCCTGCTGGCCGGCAAAAGAGGCATCAGGCATATCTTCTGCGGTTGCAGAGGAGCGCACGGCAAACGACGCGGCATCATCATCAGCAGAAAGCTGCTTATAGGCGTCCAGAATGGCGGACTCCAGCTCGGGCAGGAACGGTGTCTCCACGACCCACTGACGAATCTGCTTACCCGCTTTTGCCAGCGCATCAACGTCATCAATATCGGTCTCATCCAGCAGCGCATAAATACGCTGATTCAGCCCGCTTTGATCGAGGAACAGGTTAAAGGCGTAGGATGTGGTCGCGAAACCATTGGGCACGGAAACGCCCAGCGACGACAGATTAGTAATCATTTCACCCAGAGAGGCATTTTTGCCCCCCACCCGGTCAACATCATGCATGCCAAGCTGGTTATACCAGAGCACGAGTGGCTGTTCGCCTTTACTGGACATTGAGCTTATCCTTTATCAATTATCAATGAATGGACACAGGGAGTAATCTGTCTTCAGCCTGGCATATCACCCTCTCAATAACGATCTGTTGAATCGTTAAAGCAGAATTTCAGCCACAGTTTCGGAATTGTGAGCGCATTATTTTGCTGTTGCGCAAAGTCGCCTTTTTTCTCTAAATGATTGATGCCACAGGAAATGGCAGATTTTCAGCCACTTAAGCATTCATTTTTGTTGCGCAACAACTGCGTGGCTATTTGCGGCTTAACGACGGATTAAAAAGAATGCTGGCTCAACGAGCCACCCTTTCATTTTTAGTATCGTGATGAAACGACAGACAAATAATCCGGACAGACATTCCAGAAATTAAAATCAGAGATGATTTATTTAATCGCATGGCCCATGCTGAATGCTCACTCTTGTCTGAGGCTGATTTCGTTATGACAACTGACAGAAGCGTTTTTTATATCTCCGATGGTACGGCCATTACGGCTGAGGTGCTGGGTCATGCGGTGCTGTCGCAGTTTCCGGTCAATATCACCAGCCTGACGCTGCCGTTTGTGGAAAATGTTCAGCGGGCGCTGGCGGTTAAAGCCCAGATTAACGCGCTCTATCAGCAGAGCGGTGTCCGGCCGCTGGTCTTTTTCTCCATCGTGACGCCGGAAGTGCGCGACATCATCGTACAGAGTGACGGCTTTTGTCAGGATATCGTCCAGGCGCTGGTCGCCCCGCTTCAGCAGGAGCTGGGGTTATCGCCCGCGCCGGTGGCACACCGTACCCATGGACTGGATGCCAGTAACCTGGGTAAATATGACGCACGTATCGCGGCCATCGATTACACCCTGGCGCATGATGACGGCATCTCGCTGCGCGGACTGGAAGATGCGCAGGTGATTCTGTTAGGCGTCTCACGCTGTGGCAAAACCCCCACCAGCCTCTATCTGGCAATGCAGTTTGGTATTCGCGCCGCCAACTATCCATTCATTGCCGACGATATGGATAACCTTAAACTCCCGCCCGCGCTGCGCGCGCATCAGAATAAACTGTTCGGGCTGACCATCGACCCGGAACGGCTGGCTGCGATACGTCAGGAGCGGGCGGAAAATACCCGTTACGCCTCGATGCGTCAGTGCCGGCTGGAGGTGGGCGAAGTGGAAGCGCTGTTTCGCACTCATCAGATCCGCTATCTCAACAGCACCAACTACTCCGTGGAGGAGATTGCGACCAAAATTCTCGACATTATGGGCCTGACTCGCCGCATGTACTGATGGGTAACCGGCGCTGAACTGTAAAGCGGCGCTGCCGTCGCTTTTGATTTCATTATTAAATTCCGGGTTGAATTCGCAGACTAATGGTTTATTGTGACCACCATCACTTCCCGGTATTTCACCGCTGCGAAGAACCGTTTTCGAGAAACCCATGAACAAAACCGACGAACTGCGTACCGCACGCATTGGTAGTCTGATTACCCCCGCCAGCCTGGCGGCTGAGCATCCTGTCTCTCCGGCAATTGCCGACAATGTCACCGCTGCCCGTAAACGTATTGCCCGTATTCTGACTGGTGAAGATCCCCGCCTGCTGGTGGTGATTGGCCCCTGCTCGCTGCACGACCCGAAAGCGGCACTGGAATATGCTGAGCGTCTGAACGCGTTACGCCGCCGCTATGAAGATCGGCTGGAGATTGTGATGCGTGCCTACTTTGAAAAGCCGCGCACCGTAGTGGGCTGGAAAGGCTTAATCTCCGATCCGGATCTGGATGGGAGCTACGATGTGAACCGCGGCATAGGCATCGCCCGCCAGCTGCTGATTGATATCAACGCGCTGGGCCTGCCTACCGCCACGGAATTCCTGGATATGGTGATCGGCCAGTTTATTGCCGATCTGATTAGCTGGGGCGCGATTGGCGCACGCACCACCGAAAGCCAGATCCACCGCGAAATGGCATCGGCCCTCTCCTGCCCGGTCGGCTTTAAAAACGGCACCGATGGTAACGTACAGATTGCCGTGGATGCGATTCGCGCCGCGCGCGCCAGCCACATGTTCCTTTCGCCCGATAAGCTGGGCCAGATGACTATCTATCAGACCAGCGGCAACCCGCATGGTCATGTGATCCTGCGTGGCGGCAAACAGCCTAACTATCATGCCAGTGATGTCGCCGCCGCAGCCGAAAGTCTGTCGGCATTTAATCTGCCACAGCAGCTGGTGATCGACTTCAGTCACGGTAACTGCCTGAAGCAGCATCGTCGTCAGATGGATGTCGCGGCAGAGGTGGCAGAACAGATTAAAGCGGGATCGCAGGCCGTTGCTGGTGTGATGATTGAAAGCTTCCTGGAAGAGGGCAATCAGAAAGTCGTCAGCGGCGAACCGCTGGTCTATGGCAAGTCGATTACCGATCCCTGCCTCGGCTGGCAGGAGAGCGAAAAGGTGCTCGCCCTGCTGGCCGAGGCGGTTTCTCACCGCCTCTGAGTCTGCATCAGCTGGAGCAGCTCACTTCCAGGGTTTTGCCCCAGTCTGGCGGCCGCTGACGATATTCAGCGGCTGTCTGATCGCTAAAGGGTTGCTGTAACGCCTGATGCAGACGTGCCAGCGCCCCCTGCTCTCCCCGCTCCGCCTCTTCAATCGCCTGCTGCGCCAGATAGTTGCGCAGAATCACCGCCGGATTGGCCGCCTTCATCACGGCCTGACGTTCTGCATCGCTGACCTGCTCATCCATCAGACGGCTGCGGTAGCGCTGATACCAGCTATCAAACGCCTCACGATCGATAAACTCATCCCGCAGCGGTGAACGGCTGTCAGCCTGTTGCGTCTCACTAAGCAGGCGGAACGTCAGGGTGTAATCGCTATGCTCCTGCGTCATCAGTGCCAGCAGATCGGTCAGAATCTCATTATCGCTGCTCTGCTGCGTCAGCAGACCGAGTTTCGCCCGCATCCGTTCGCCCCAGACCCGCATCAGTTCAGGTTCGTAGGCGCTCAGTGCCGTCCGCAACTGCTCGGTGGTCAGCAGACCCGACAGCGCATGTGCCAGCCGGTTAAGATTCCACATACCGATCATTGGCTGATTTTCAAAGCTGTAGCGCCCCTGATAGTCGCTGTGATTACAGATGAAGTCAGGCTGATAATCATCCAGAAAACCAAAGGGGCCATAGTCGATGGTCAGACCCAGAATCGACATGTTGTCCGTGTTCATCACTCCATGAGCAAAGCCCACGCTCTGCCACAGCGCAATCAGACTCGCAGTGCGTAACACAATGTCGGTAAACCACTGTTGATAGCGGTCTGCTTCAGCGTCCAGATGCGGCCAGTGATGGCGAATGGCGTAGTCGGCCAGTTGCTGCACTTTCTCCTGCTGCTGGCTGTAAAAGAAATGCTCGAAATGACCGAAACGCAGATGACTCGGTGAAATGCGCATCAGCATCGCGCCACGCTCTGTTGTTTCGCGGTAGACCGGTTCATCACCTATCGACAGGGTCAGCGCACGCGTGGTGGGAATGCCCAGATGATGCAGCGCTTCCGAGGCGAGAAACTCACGCACGCTGGAACGGATCACGGCACGACCATCCCCCATGCGGGAATAAGGCGTCAGGCCTGCGCCCTTGAGATGCCAGTCCAGCTTGCTGCCATCCTCCAGACGCTGCTCACCCAGCAGAATGCCGCGCCCGTCGCCAAGCTGGCCCGCCCAGACGCCAAACTGATGGCCGCTGTAGACCTGCGCCAGCGGCTGCATGCCGGGCAGCAGTGCGGCACCGTGCCAGACGGCATGACCCTTATCGGCAAAGAGCGCGCTATCCAGCCCCATTGAGGCTGCAAGCGGTGCGTTATGATACAGCAGGCGTCCGCCTGCCAGTGGCGTGGGGTTCAGCGCGGTGTAACACCCGGTAAGTTCACGGAACCAGGTGTTGTCGAAAGAGGCCTTGCCTGAGGACATTGTTTCTCCCATGCGATGCTCAGCGTTACTTAAGGTTAGTCCTCTAGTGTAACGCTGATAGCGGGGATTAACAGGAAGTATCAGCCGGGATGCTGCGCGGATGGCACACGATCGTCGGCGCAGATCAGTGAATGCAGCGCGTCAGATTTTACCACCGGGAAGAGCGCACCCTGAAACTCGGCACCGCTCAGCTGGCTGACTTTATCCAGCAGCACGTCGTCATCAATGCCACAAATAATGAGCCGGTCACAATGGGCGCGGAAATTATCGATAATGCTCTGAATAAATGGCACGAATGAAGCGCGCTTTGCCAGCGAATGAATAAACTCTTTGTCCAGGCAGATGCAGCTGAATAAATTATCGTAGACCGCATTAGAGGGGGTCTTACCCGCGCCGAAATGAGAAATCGCTAAATTAAACTCAGCATGCAGGCTTGCCAGCAGGGGATTATTTTTTCCCAGTTTTAGTTGCGGAAACGTTTCAGTGATATTCAACAGAATGAATGGCAACTGCTTTATTTTGCGCATCACTAATTCGCTGGCCAGCAGCGTCCGGGCCATGCCTTCATCAATACGTATAAATGCTGACACGGAATGCGCTTCAAAAAAGCCGCGATTCTGCTCCAGCAATCCAATCTGACTTTGCAGCAGGCGCAGCTGCTGCGACTCATCGAGCTGCGGCAGCAACAGATCCTGCGGCAGGGTGATGGGGGCACTTTCATGCACAAACTGCGTGACCAGCTCGACAGCGGTCAGTCGCCCATTAACATCACAGACAGGATAAAACCAGATTTCCGACTGATAGTCGGCCGAAAGATGAATTTTCATTTTAATGCCAGAATATGCGGCGATGGGGATATCGTATAGTAATGGTCAGGCGCAGGCAATAGTGCCAAATCATTGAAGAGACGAACTTCTTTACTCTTCCATTGCCGTTTGGCAGCAGGCGATCACCCTTAAGCCAAATAGTAGCGATAAAACAGCGGTTATTAGTGGAATTAAATAAGCGTTTATTATGTTTATTAAAACCCACGCTCAATAACTGTCATTTAAAATAAACCTTTTACTCTCTGTTTTAACTCTATTTAAAATTGGACTTAAGTCTGATTCCCCGGACCTGCGTTTAAATACGACGGGCCTGCCAGAACACTTTTCGCCAGTAGACATTGTCGAGCGAGGAGCGGATGACGCCCTGGCTGGTTGAGGCATGAATAAAGGCGTTATCGGTGTCATAAATGCCCACATGCAGGCCATTCTCCCCGCGACCGGTTTTGAAGAAGACCAGATCGCCTGGCAGCAGCTCGTCTTTGCTGATTCGGGTGCCGATATCGCTTTGAGCTGAGGTGGTGCGCGGCAGTTGCAGCGCAAATTTATCGCGGAAAGTCAGATAGACAAAGCCGGAGCAGTCAACCCCGTTACGACTCATGCCGCCATAGCGATAAGGCGTCCCACGCCAGTTACCGAGCTGATCGTTCAGTTCCGCAATCACGGTGATCGAATCGGAAAGACGGCCATTAATCGGCGGAGCGTGATGACTGCATCCCGTCAGCAGCAGAACTAAAATCAGCAAACCCAGGCGCATCGCCAAATGTCCTTATCAGAAGTTGCAACCGGCTTAATGTAGCGGTAAAGCCCGCCGGGTAGCAAGTGTCAGGGCAATACGGTCAGCAGCGTGCGTCCTTCAAGTTCAAGCTGCCGGAAAGCAATCTGGTAAATCGGTGTCAGGCGCTGCGGCGTCAGAACCTCAGCCGGTTCACCCTGCGCAATCAACGCTCCCTTATCCATCAGCCAGACCCGATCCGCCTGTTGCAGGCTGTGGTTGAGGTCGTGACTGCTGGCGATAACGCTGATGCCCGCCGCGCACAGGTCGGCAATCAGATCGTCCACCGCTTTTTGCTGGGCGATATCCAGCGCGGTCATGGGCTCATCAAGGATCAGCAGCCGCCCGTGTGGATTGATGTGAGGATCAATCTGCATAAAGACCGCCGCCAGCCTGACGCGCTGCCATTCACCACCGGAGAGCCGGGTCAGTGAACGCGATAACTTATCCTGCAGCTGAAGCCGTTTCAGCAGCGTGCTGAGGCGATCGTCTGTCTGCCCCGCCGCCTGTTTCAGATGCAGACGCAAATAGTGCCAGACCGGCATCTGGCTTAGCGGTGCCTGCAGCTGAGGCAGCCAGCCGCGAACCCGGGCCATCGCTGCGCCATTCCAGTCACTCAGCGGCTGTTCGTCCAGCAGCACCGTGCCGGAGGCGGGCTGCAGTCCCGCAATCACACTGAGTAATGTGCTTTTGCCTGCACCGTTCGGGCCTGCCACGTGCAGCAGCTGACCGGCGGCAAGCTCACCGGTCAGTGGCAGCAGCCGTCCGGGGACGGCGGCCTGTTGCAGGCGCAACAGCATCTATTTTGCCAGCGCCTGCTTAATGGTTTCCAGAATGATCGGATCTTCCGGCGTCATGTCAGGTGCAAAACGCTGGATCACGCTGCCGTCACGGCCAATAAGGAATTTTTCGAAGTTCCACAGAATGTCGCCCTGCTCTTTCGGCGCGCGTCCTTTGCTCTCCATACGCTCGTAAAAGCCGCTGCCTTCCGGGCGCACCGCGTCAGGTCGGGCAGCGATCAGCTGAGCATAGAGCGGATGACGGCCTGCGCCATTCACCTCGGTTTTGGCAAACATCGGGAACGTGACGCCATACGTGGTGCTGCAGAAGGTTTTAATCTCCTCACTGCTGCCCGGCTCCTGCTCCAGAAACTGGTTGCAGGGAAAACCGAGTACGCTGAAGCCCTGATCCTGCCAGGCTTTCTGCAGGTTCTCCAGCTCTTCATATTGCGGCGTCAGACCACATTTCGAGGCAACATTGACCACCAGCAGTACCTTGCCCTGCCATTGTGACAGCGTGGTTTTTTCCCCATCGAGCGTAACCAGTTCAGTTTGATAAATGTTCATGCTGTTTCCTGTTGTGGATGCTGTTGTGGATGCAGAGTCGCCAGCCGAAGCTAGCGTGAAGATTTCACCAGTAAAATAATAAACAGCGGCGCGCCCAGTGTCGCCGTCACGACGCCTATCGGTAATTCCGCCGACGTCAGCGCCAGACGAGCCACAATATCGGCTGCCAGTAATACACCGGCGCCAGCCAGCGCCGATGCCGGCAGCAGATAACGGTGATCGCTGATGCCGCTCATACGCAGCAGATGCGGGATCACCAGTCCGACAAAGCCAATAGCACCGGCCATCGCGACGCTGATGCCGACCAGCCAGCCCATGGCGAGCACCAGCAGGTTACGCCAGTAGAAGAGAGACAGTCCGAGCTGGCGGGCAGATGTCTCGCCCAGCGCCAGCAGATTAAGAATCTGCCCGGTCGCCCCCAGGGCCAGCATCACCGGCAGCAGCGCCAGCATCATCCAGCCATAGCGCCAGTCAATCCCGCTGAATCCGCCCATCATCCAGTACATCAACTGACGCAGATCGAGGCTGGTGCTGAAGTAGACCGCCCAGGTCATGATGGCACTACAGATAATCCCCAGCGCCACGCCGGTAAGCAACAGTCGGGTGACCGAGAGCTGACGATGGGCAAAATGCAGCAGGATGAGCGTAATAATCAGCGCACCGGCCATCGCCGCCAGCCCAAGGCTCCACAGCGAGCCGCTGCCCAGCAGCACGCCGAGCACCAGGCCAATACCGGCACCATTTGAGACGCCGAGCAGGCCGGGCTCCGCCAGCGGATTCGTAAACAGCGCCTGCATCACCACACCGCATACCGCCAGCGATGCCCCGACCAGCACCACCGCCAGACTACGGGGCAGCCGCAACTGCCAGACAAAGAGCCTGCCGCTTTCCGTGAACCAGTCTGAGGGCGCGATCCAGCTGTCACCGGCACACAGGCTGAGACAGAGCAGTGCAGAGAGCATAAGTGCTAACACAATAAGCCATTTCTGGCCGCGCTGGTCGGCCTGGCGCGCGAGCTGGTCGAGCAGAGACATAAGCGGGATTAGCTGAGAAAACAGAGATTTGATTGTAGAGGGATTGCAGAAAAAAGAAAGGCAGATGAGGCGGTTTGCTCTTTGCCGTCAGGGAGATTAACGGGCGCGGGAAGCGGGATTACTGCGTACTGAAACCATGAAAAAAGGCCGCTTGCGCGGCCTTTTTGAAACGCTGAAATTCAGTCAGTCTCTTTGGGTGTAGCGTTCTCTACGCGGCTTTTCAGCTTCTGTCCTGGGCGGAACGTTACTACGCGACGCGCAGTAATCGGAATATCTTCACCCGTTTTCGGGTTTCTGCCAGGACGCTGGTTTTTGTCACGCAGGTCAAAATTACCAAACCCAGACAGTTTTACCTGTTCTCCATTCTCCAAAGCGCGACGTACCTCTTCGAAAAACAGCTCTACTAACTCTTTGGCATCGCGTTTGCTCAGCCCGAGTTTCTCAAACAGGTACTCTGACATCTCAGCTTTTGTAAGCGCCATAGGTTCAATCCCTCAAGGTTGCCTGGAATCGCTCTTTTAATGCCGCAACGCATTTGCCAACGGTCGCGGCAATCTCCTCTTCTTCGAGTGTCCGGCTGGTATCCTGCAAAATCAGGCTGATTGCGAGGCTCTTGTAGCCCTCAGAAACGCCCTTACCGCGGTACACGTCAAACAAGTTTACGCCAACTACCTGATTTACGCCAACTTTCTTACACTCCGCGATGATATCTGCTGCGGGGACGTTTTCAGCCACCACAACGGCAATATCACGACGGTTCGCCGGGAAGCGAGAAATCTCGCGCGCGTCAGGCAGGACGCGGTCTGCGACCTTATTCCAAAGCAGTTCAAAGACTAAGGTGCGGCCATTGAGATCAAGCTTACGTTCCAGCTCAGGATGAACCACGCCGATAAATCCGATATGTTCATCATGCAAATAAATCGCCGCGCTCTGTCCTGGATGCAACGCCGGATTCGCTTCAGCACGGAAGCTGATGTCATCCAGTTTGCCGGTTAAATCGAGCAGCGATTCTAAATCGCCTTTCAAATCATAGAAGTCAACTGTCTGACGCGCCAGATCCCAGTGCTCTTCAACGCGGTTACCGCTGATGACGCCAGCCAGCATAAGATCCTGACGGATGCCCAAATCTGCCTGGGTATCCGGCACAAAACGTAAGCCGCTCTCAAACAGGCGCACGCGGCTCTGCTGACGGTTCTGGTTGTAGACTACCGCGCTAAGCAGGCCGGTCCAGAGTGAGAGACGCATGGTCGACATATCGCTGGAGATTGGGCTCGGCAGCAACAGCGCCTCTTCACCCGGGTGCAGCAGCTGCTGAATTTTCGGATCGACGAAGCTATAGGTAATCGCTTCCTGATAGCCCTTGTCCACCAGCAGGTTTTTCGCGCGCTTCAGCGACAGATTCGCTTCGCGATGCTGAGTCATCACCAGACCCGCCTGTACCGGCACATCCGGAATGTTGTTGTAGCCGTAAATACGGGCCACTTCTTCAACCAGATCTTCTTCAATCGCCATATCGAAGCGCCAGCTCGGGGCGACGGCCTGCCACTGCCCTTCACCCACGGTCACTTCACAGCCGAGGCGCGTCAGAATGTCAGTCACCTGCACATCTGCGATCACGTGGCCAATCAGACGGTCCAGCTTTTCACGACGCAGCGTGATCGTCGCTGGCACAGGCAGGGCTGCCTGATGAGTCTGATCGATGATCGGGCCCGCTTCACCGCCGCAGATTGACAGCAGCAGCTGGGTAGCACGCTCCAGTGCGGTGTGTTGCAGCGCCGGATCAACACCACGCTCGTAGCGATGTGACGCGTCGGTATGCAGACCATGACGACGGGCGCGGCCGGTAATAGAGAGCGGATCAAAGTAAGCACACTCGAACAGGATATTCTGCGTTTCGCCGTTCACGCCCGAATGTTCGCCACCAAAGATACCAGCCATCGCCAGCGCTTTCTGATGATCGGCGATCACTAAGGTATCACTCTGCAGGCTGGCTTCAGTGCCATCCAGCAGCGTCAGCTTTTCGCCTTCTTTCGCCATACGCACCACGATACCGCCGTCGATGCGGTCGAGATCGAAGGCGTGCATCGGCTGACCCAGCTCCAGCAGAACGTAGTTAGTGATATCCACCACCGGATCGATAGAACGAATACCACAACGACGCAGCTTCTCTTTCATCCACAATGGCGTTGACGCCTTTACGTTAATCCCTTTTACTACACGGCCCAGATAGCGTGGACAGGCTTCTGTCGCGTCAACCTGAATCGGGAAAGTGTCGTTCAGCGTCGCAGCGACCGGCTGCATCTCCGGCACGTTCAGTGGCAAACCATTGAGGACGGCGACATCACGGGCGATACCGATAAGACCCAGACAGTCAGCGCGGTTAGGCGTGACGCTGATTTCGATGGTGTTGTCATCAAGCTGCAGGTAGGCGCGGATGTCGGTGCCAATCGGCGCATCGGCTGGCAGTTCGATGATGCCGTTGTGGTCGTCGGAAATCCCCAGCTCGGAGAAAGAGCAGAGCATGCCTTCAGACGGCTCGCCACGCAGTTTGGCCGCTTTGATTTTGAAATCACCTGGCAGCACGGCTCCGACGGTGGCGACGGCGACTTTCAGTCCCTGACGGCAGTTCGGCGCGCCACAGACGATATCCAGCAGGCGATCGCCGCCCACATTGATTTTGGTCACACGCAGCTTGTCTGCATTCGGGTGCTGGCCGCACTCCACCACTTCCCCGACCACGACGCCGTGGAACGCACCGGCAACCGGATCAACGCCGTCGACTTCCAGACCGGCCATAGTGATTTGTTCAGACAGCGCAGCGCTGTCCAGGGCTGGATTTACCCATTCGCGTAACCAGAGTTCACTGAATTTCATTGGATATCCTGCCCTTACTTAAATTGTTTGAGGAAACGTAAATCATTTTCAAAGAAGGCACGCAGATCGGTCACGCCGTAGCGCAACATGGTCAGACGCTCCATGCCCATACCAAAGGCGAAACCGGAGTAGACTTCCGGATCGATGCCGACATTGCGCAGCACGTTAGGGTGAACCATGCCGCAACCCAGCACTTCCAGCCACTTGCCGTTTTTACCCATGACGTCAACTTCTGCTGATGGCTCAGTAAACGGGAAATAGGAGGGACGGAAACGAATCTGCAGATCTTCTTCGAAGAAGTTGTTCAGGAAATCGTGCAGCGTGCCTTTCAGGTTGGTAAAGCTGATGTTTTTATCCACAATCAGCCCTTCCATCTGATGGAACATCGGGGTATGGGTCTGATCGTAATCGTTACGGTAAACGCGGCCCGGCGCAATAATGCGAATCGGCGGCTGCTGAGCCTTCATGGTACGGATCTGCACGCCGGACGTCTGGGTACGCAGCAGGCGCGTGGCGTCAAACCAGAAGGTGTCATGATCGGCACGGGCCGGGTGATGGGCAGGAATATTCAGCGCATCGAAGTTATGGTAATCATCTTCAATTTCTGGACCGGTTACGACGCCAAAGCCTAACTCACCAAAGAAGGTCTCAATGCGATCCATGGTGCGGGTTACCGGATGCAGGCCGCCATTCTCAATGCGACGACCTGGCAGAGAGACATCAATGGTCTCTTCAGCCAGACGGGCATTCAGCACCGCAGCTTCCAGGGCATCTTTGCGCGCATTCAGACGCTCAGTCACCTGCTGCTTCGCTTCATTGATTACCGCACCCGCTGCCGGGCGCTCTTCGGCTGGCAGCTCGCGTAACGTAGTCATCTGCAGTGTCAGATGTCCTTTCTTACCCAGGTATTCGACGCGCACCGCGTCAAGGGCGGCGATATCCGTCGCCCCGTCGATGGCCGCCGTGGCGCTGGCCACCAGTTCTGCGAGTTGGGACATAGTTTCCTCTTTTTCCAGTCAGGCTGGTCAGTTCTCGTTGGGACCTGCCGGTCCAATATGCTAGCGCCAGAAACAAAAAAGCCTCCACGAGGGAGGCTTTTAGCGCGATTTTTCGTTTCTTTTCTTATGCGCAAAAGCCCCTGGATGTCAGGCGCTAAAGTAAAAAAAGAAACGGAAAATAGCAGCGTTCATGCTTGCGGTTACCTTGTCATGCGATACAGGGGGTCTATTGAAATGCTCAGCGCCGGAAATGTCAATCTTTTGCGTAAGTTACAGGCAATAAAAAAGGGAGCAAGCTCCCTTTTCCATCTGACTTACGCCAGGGCTGATTTCGCTTTTTCGACCAGTGCAGAGAATGCCACTTTATCGAATACCGCGATGTCGGCCAGGATCTTACGGTCAATCTCAATGGCTGCTTTTTTCAGACCATTGATGAAACGGCTGTAAGACATGCCGTTCTGACGAGCCGCTGCGTTGATACGCGCGATCCACAGCTGACGGAACTGACGCTTACGTTGACGACGGTCACGGTAAGCATACTGACCAGCTTTGATAACAGCCTGGAAGGCAACGCGGTAAACACGTGAACGTGCACCGTAATAGCCTTTAGCTTGTTTTAAGATTTTTTTGTGACGTGCGCGAGCAACTACACCACGTTTTACACGAGCCATTTAGCTCTCCTGTTTAATATTCTGATTTAATGAAAAAATTACTTATGCGTACGGCAGGCAGGCAATTACCAGACCCAGATCGCCTTTTGACACCATGCCTTTAGGGCGCAGGTGACGTTTACGCTTAGTAGATTTTTTGGTCAGAATATGACGCAGGTTTGCGTGTTTACGCTTGAAGCCGCCAGAAGCGGTCTTGCGGAAACGCTTAGCCGCACCACGTACAGTTTTAATCTTTGGCATTTTAAAAATATCCACTTCGCATTGTTAATAACATGACCCAGACAGGCGAACAGTTAACCGCACAGCGCGAACGCTGCGCGGTTAGTGTTACTTGAAAGCCTACTGTTTCTTCTTAGGAGCGAGCACCATGATCATCTGGCGGCCTTCGATCTTCGAAGGGAAGGATTCGACAATGGCCAAATCCAGATCTTCACACAGGTCTTTACGGACGCGGTTAAGCACTTCCATACCGATCTGCTGGTGCGCCATCTCACGACCGCGGAAACGCAGCGTGATTTTGGCTTTATCGCCTTCTTCCAGAAAGCGAATCAGGTTGCGTAGTTTGACCTGATAGTCGCCATCATCGGTTCCAGGACGGAATTTGATTTCCTTAACCTGAATAACTTTTTGCTTCTTCTTCTGTTCCTTAGAAGATTTGCTTTTTTCATAGAGGAACTTGCCGTAATCCATGATGCGGCAGACCGGCGGTTCGGCATTCGGGCTGATTTCGACTAAGTCGCCGCCCGCTTCCTCGGCTTTTTCCAAAGCTTCGCGTAATGTGACAATGCCAATCGGCTCGCCATCCATGCCTGTTAAGCGCACTTCAGTTGCGCGGATTTCACTGTTGATTTTGTTCGGACGCGTCGGTAGTACTCGTTTTCCGCCTTTAATACTTTATTCCTCCAATTGTTGAAGATTTCGGCTGCGAATCTCTTGTTGAAGTTTCTCAACAAACACATCGACATCCATCGACCC
Source organism: Pantoea sp. BJFS-204 (assembly GCF_049310725.1). Classification (NCBI taxonomy): domain Bacteria; kingdom Pseudomonadati; phylum Pseudomonadota; class Gammaproteobacteria; order Enterobacterales; family Erwiniaceae; genus Pantoea; species Pantoea sp. BJFS-204. The sequence continues at coordinate 1,318,715 of NZ_JBMOWE010000001.1, forward strand.
AAGGTCTTTACCACGGCGGGTGCGAACGGCAACTTTGCCAGATTCCACCTCTTTATCACCGCAGACCAACATATAAGGGACGCGACGTAATGTGTGCTCGCGGATTTTAAAGCCTATCTTCTCATTTCTCAAGTCTGCCTTCACACGAATGCCAGCATTCTGCAGCTTACGCGTCAAAGACTCAACATATTCTGCTTGTCCGTCGGTAATATTCATTACCACGACTTGCAGCGGTGCCAGCCAGGTTGGGAAGAAACCGGCGAATTCTTCGGTCAGAATACCGATGAAACGCTCCATTGACCCCAGAATCGCACGGTGAATCATCACTGGCGTCTGACGATCATTGTTTTCACCCACGTAGGTTGCTTCAAGGCGTTTTGGCAGGGAGAAGTCTAGCTGAACTGTTCCGCACTGCCAGGCGCGATCAAGACAATCGTACAAAGTAAACTCAATTTTAGGACCGTAGAACGCGCCTTCGCCTGGCTGGAACTCAAACTCAATATTGTTTTCGTTCAGCGCCGCAGCCAGATCTTCCTCGGCACGATCCCACATCTCATCCGTACCGATGCGCTTCTCAGGACGGGTGGATAACTTCACCACAATCTTTTCAAAACCGAAGGTGCTGTACATGTCATAAACCATGCGGATACAGCTGTTCACTTCGTCACGCACCTGCTCTTCAGTACAGAAGACGTGTGCATCATCCTGGGTAAAGCCACGAACACGCATCAGGCCGTGCAGTGCGCCTGAGGGTTCATTACGGTGACAGCTGCCGAACTCTGCCATACGCAGCGGCAGGTCACGGTAGGATTTCAGACCCTGATTAAAGATCTGAACATGCCCAGGACAGTTCATCGGTTTGATGCAATATTCACGGTTCTCAGATGAGGTGGTGAACATTGCTTCTTTATAGTTTTCCCAGTGCCCGGTTTTTTCCCACAGGACGCGATCCATCATGAATGGACCTTTAACTTCCTGGTACTGGTACTCTTTTAACTTGCTGCGGACAAACACTTCCAGCTCGCGGAAGATGGTCCAGCCGTCATTATGCCAGAAGACCATGCCTGGTGCTTCTTCCTGCATGTGATAGAGATCCAGCTGCTTACCAATCTTACGATGGTCACGCTTCGCCGCCTCTTCCAGACGCTGCAGATAGGCTGCCAGCTGCTTTTTGTCTGCCCATGCGGTGCCATAAATACGCTGCAGCATTTTGTTGTTGCTGTCGCCGCGCCAGTAGGCACCGGAGATCTTCTGCAGTTTAAAATGATGGCAGAACCGCATGTTCGGCACGTGCGGACCGCGGCACATGTCGACATATTCTTCGTGATGATACAGGCCAGGCTTATCGTCATGGCTGATGTTTTCATCAAGAATGGTGGTCTTGTAAATTTCGCCGCGCGCCGCAAAGACGTCGCGAGCTTCCTGCCAGCTGACCTTCTTTTTCACCACATCGTAGTTGGTTTCAGCCAACTGATGCATGCGTTTTTCCAGCAGGTCGATATCTTCCTGGGTCAGGGTACGATCGATGTCGACATCATAATAGAAGCCGTTATCAATGACCGGGCCAATCGCCATTTTGGTATCCGGCCACAGCTGTTTAATCGCATGCCCTAACAGGTGCGCACAGGAGTGACGGATGATTTCCAGACCCGCTTCATCTTTAGCGGTAATGATCGCTACGGCGGCATCTTCAGTGATGGGATCAACAGCATCAACCAGTTCACCGTTAACACGGCCAGCGATACAGGCTTTCGCCAGACCAGGACCGATGTCCAGCGCAATATCCATCACACTGACAGGGCGGTCAAACACGCGCTGGCTGCCATCAGGAAGCGTAATTACAGGCATTTCATATCCTTATTTGCAGTGGTAAGCCACACGAAAGCCTACATGCAACGTAATGTAAAATTAGTGACCCGGCGTGATATCAGACCCACATTGTCGGAATGTCGCCAGGATTTCAGTGCGGGGCCGATGATAGCAGTTTTCCCTGGCGAGAAAAACCCATGCCTTTTTCGCTAAGCCCTGGAGAAATCAAAAAAAAGCGGCCTGACACACTGTCAGGCCGCTGTGAATGCTGCTGCAAAAATGCGCTTACATAGCGTAAGAGAGCATGATTGAGGTTTTGGTATCGGTGCGATCAGGCGCAGATTCCGCCGGATTGTTGTTCCAGCTGACGTTGTAAGCCAGCTTCAGCGCGAAGTGGCTGTTGATAGCCACCTGCAGACCAGTTTCGGAGTTCACCGTGGTGTCTTCTCCGAAGCTGCTCAGCACTGACACGCCCTGAATAAATTTAGTGGTGTCGGTCAGCTGCCACTGATAGCTGACTGCGCCATAGCCCAGCGCTTTGGTCTGATGACCACCCGCGTGATAATCGTCATAACGTACACCCGGACCCAATTCCGCACGCAGCGAGTGCACCGGTCCATTCAGAATCTGACGACCGTAACCGGCTGTCAGCACGTCGCGTGAATCGTAGCCATTGAAACGATCGCTTAACCAGCTCGCCTGTCCAAACAGGTAGTCATACGAGTTGAGGTTGTAACGTGAACGACCACCGATGTTGTAAGTTTCAGAAGAGCGCTCATCGTTTGACGAGGTGTTGGCTGCGTTACCCCACAAGCTGTAAGCCATAGATGACTGATACCAGGTCATATTGGTCTGAGCCGTCATTGATGAACTGGTGGTGTTACCGGTTTGCGCCAGATATCCCGCAGCAGCAGAACCTTCAAACGGCTTTTTAGCTGTTGAAGGGTCATCCATTGACGTAAATACGGCGTTATCGGCCATTGCCTGGTGACAAAAAGCTCCGGCGGAGAGCAAAAGAACAGCAGACAGCTTGTTATAGGCTTTCATTAAATGTGATCCGTGCGACTGTTTAAAAAACGGAGAGTCTGAAGCGTTTTGCCGGGCATTCAATGCAATTTACGGTAAGTTTTGTAAAAAATTATTAACTTACACAAAATGCCTGGAATCGCCCTGACAACCCCTGTTAATTGGGACTCATCTTATTAACGTGGCGCATTATAGTGCTGCCCAAATGAAAAGCCAGACGCAACGGCAGAAGATTTTTACGTTATGCTGCTGGCTCCTGACACGAATTTACGCTATGCATCACGTCACACACACGGCATCTCCTTCATAATTCGCCTGATTTTTCACCATGGTCTACGCTCAGTTCAGTTTCCCTTCCCCGGAGGTGCCTCATGAGCAACACCTTAACCCGCTATATCGTGACCTTTCACTATCAGGAGTCGGGTTTAAGTGACATCCTGGAGTTGACCAGCGCAATGACCGCCGCAGGTTTCACGACCACGATGACAGATGACGACGGCCATCCGCATGAACTCGGTACGAACAGCTATGGCATCGTCAGCACGCTGGAGGCTGAGGATCTGCGGCAACAGGTCACTACGGCCGGTGAAAGCGCGCTGGGTCAGGAACCCGAGGTGACCGTCACGACCTTCGAAGAGTATCTGCGCGATGCTGCCGATCATCGCCCTGCCACCTCAGCGCCAGAATAAAGGGTGCAATTGCGCGGTTTTTGGTGAATATTTACGCAATACAATCGAACTTACGCAGCGAATAACGAGGATAGCCCAATGTGGTCAGCCATTAGTCGTCTGTTAAGCGAGCAGTTAGGCAACGCCGAAATCACTCACCGTCACGCCCTCGCGGGGGGTGATATCCATCCCACCTGGCAGATCCGCTACGGTGATCACGACGTCTTCGTCAAAAGTAACAGCCGCGATATGCTGTCGCTCTTTACCTGGGAAGCAGACCAGCTGGATTTGCTGGCGCGCACCGGCACGGTTCGGGTGCCTAAAGTCTATGGTGTGGGTCATCATCGCGAGGAGAGCTTTCTGCTGCTGGAATATATCAGGCCACAGCCGCTTGATGAGCAGAGTGCATATCAGCTCGGTCAGCAACTGGCGCATCTGCATCAGTGGAGCGAGCAGACGCAGTTCGGCCTCGATTTCGACAATAACATCACCACGACGCCCCAACCCAATAGCTGGCTGCGACGCTGGTCGGTTTTTTTTGCTGAACAGCGCATTGGCTGGCAGCTGCAGCTGGCGGCAGAAAAGGGAATTCAGTACGGGGATACAGAGCTGATCGTTGCCTGCGTGCAGCGGGTACTCGCGTCACATCATCCGCAACCGTCGCTGCTGCATGGCGATCTCTGGCCGGCTAACTGCGCCAGCAGTGAGAGTGGCCCCTGGCTGTTCGACCCTGCCTGCTACTGGGGCGACCGTGAGTGCGATTTAGCCATGCTGAGCTGGTACCCTGACCTGCCTCGCCAGATTTACGACGGTTATCAGGCGGTGTGGCCGCTACCGGATGGTTTTTCGCAGCGTCTGCCGGTCTACCAGCTCTACTATCTGCTCAACCGGGCTAACGTCTTTGGCGGGCACTGGCCAGGCGATGCACAGTTCGCCATTGGCCAGTTGCTGGATGAGGATGCGCTGGGCACCAGTCAGGCCAGACCGGCCTGACGAAAATCGCGGTCAGATAAAGCCCAGCAGCGACAGCGCAAAATAACCGGCTATCGCAATCACCACCGGCAGGACATAGAGCGGGAAGATCTGCAGGAAGATGGTGTGGCGAGGTACGCGCACCTTCTCTTCCAGTTGCTGACGGCTACGCCCTTCACTGCCTTTTGCCTGCTCCAGAATCATCTGATCCTCAATGCCTTCTTTGACGTGACGCGCCTGACGTCCCATCCGCGAGCCTGACGACTCCAGCGCCAGCCCGACAAAAATCAGAATGTAGATCAGCCAGAAACCCAGGTTCATCTGACCGTTAAATTCCGGTACCGGCGAGTTATGCCAGAAGACATTCAGGAATGGCGTGTTAAAGCGCAGCATATCGACGATGACGTGGACGAAATCGAGCATGACGGCATCAATGCCTGGCTGCTTTTCGCTGTGCTTAAACATAAAGCTCAATACAGAAATAATGGTCGACAGCAGCGCCACTAAAAAGAGCACCCAGCCTGCCACTCGCTTGAGGATGGCGATACGGCCAGCCTGTTGATAGGTCATAATATCTCCTGAACCCGGAATCCAATTTGCCGTCAGTTTACCTGCCAACGGTGAAATTTCCCAAATAAAGCGTGGCCTGTCGGGCAGAGCGTGCGCCAGCAAAGAATGATGTTAAGGTAAAGCTGACTTTAAAAGGAGACCCCCTGATGCCTTATCACCGCCCTGTCCTTGCCGCCCTGTTTGATATGGATGGCTTACTCATCGATTCTGAGCCTCTGTGGGATCAGGCTGAGCTGGATATCTTTTCAACGCTGGATGTTGACCTGTCACGGCGCAGTGAAATGCCCGATACCCTGGGTCTGCGCATCGATCAGACTGTTCGGATGTGGTACGAAACGCTGCCGTGGCATGGCCCCTCTCAGCAGGAGGTCACTGAGCGGATTATTACGCGCGCCATGACGCTGGTGGATCAGACGCGGCCACTGCTGCCGGGCGTGGAAACGGCGCTGCAACTGTGCCGGGAACATGGGCTGAAAATCGGCCTTGCCTCCGCATCACCGCTAAAGATGCTGGAACAGGTGCTGGAGATCTTCAATCTGCGCCCTTATTTCGACGTACTGGCTTCAGCAGAAGCGCTGCCCTACAGCAAGCCCCATCCGCAGGTCTATCTCAACGCCGCCGCCAGCCTTGCGATCGATCCGCTCAACTGCGTCACGCTGGAAGATTCGTTTAACGGCATGATCGCCACCAAAGCAGCGCGTATGCGATCGATTGTGGTGCCCGCCGCCGAACACCGTGACGATCCCCGCTGGGCACTGGCGGATGTCCGGCTGGACAATCTGACCCAGCTTAGCCTGCAGCATCTGCAGGGATAATATCAGCCCGCTTATGGCGGGCTTTTTATTGCCTGTTGCACCTGCCACTTGATCTGACCCGCAAAAAATAAAACAACGTTTCATTTTTATTGAATTCCCATCCCGCTCTGCCTAAGATGCCAAAAGCGTCCCCGTTTGGGGCATGAATAACCTGACCTGCAGAGAGGCCTGAGATGGACGTTCGTCAAAGCATTCACAGCGATCACGCTAAGCAACTCGACACTGAAGCACTGCGCCGCGAGTTCCTGATTGAGAAGATATTTACTGCCGATGATTACACCCTGACCTACAGCCATATCGACCGCATCATTATTGGCGGCGTCATGCCGGTGAATAATCCGGTCACTATCGGTGATGAGATGGGAAAACAGCTGGGCGTCGCTTATTTTCTTGAACGCCGCGAGCTGGGCATGATCAATATTGGCGGCCCGGGTCTGGTAGAAGTTGACGGTAAAGCGTGGGAAATCGGTCACGAAGAGGCACTTTACATCGGCAAAGGTGCGCGCAACCTGCTGTTCCGCAGCCTGAACCCGGCGCAGCCGGCCAAATTCTATTACAACAGTGCGCCAGCACACAGCACCTTCCCGGACAAGAAAATCACGCTGCAGGAAGCCGCAACCGCGACGCTGGGTGATGCCGCGACCTCCAATCGCCGCACCATTAACAAATTTATCGTGCCGGATGTGTTGCCCACCTGCCAGCTCACCATGGGCTTAACCAAACTGGATGAAGGCAGCCTGTGGAACACCATGCCCTGCCACACCCACGAACGCCGCATGGAAGTCTATTTCTACTTCGATATGAGCGAAGAGTGCGCCGTCTTCCACATGATGGGGCAACCGCAGCAAACCCGCCATCTGCTGGTACACAACGAGCAGGCGGTGATCTCACCCAGCTGGTCAATTCACGCCGGTGTCGGCACCCAGCGTTACACTTTTATCTGGGGCATGGTGGGTGAGAATCAGGTCTTTGATGACATGGACCACGTCAAAATCAGTGAACTGCGCTGAGCAGAGGAGAAATACCATGGTACTGAGTACGTTTAACCTGGAAGGTAAAGTCGCGCTGGTGACCGGCTGTAACACCGGTTTAGGGCAAGGTATGGCGCTGGGTCTGGCCCAGGCGGGTTGTGATATCGTCGGTGTTAACCGTGATGGCCCGGATGATACCCAAAGTAAAGTGGAGGCGCTGGGTCGCCGGTTCTGGCCGGTACAGGCCGATCTGATGCAGACCAGCGTGGTGGCCTCAGTGGTTGAACAGGCGCTGGCCGCTGCCGGTAAAATTGACATTCTGGTCAACAATGCCGGCATTATCCGCCGTGAGGACGCACTGAATTTCAGTGAGCAGGATTGGGATGACGTGATGAATCTTAACAGCAAGAGCCTGTTTTTCCTGTCGCAGCAGGTTGCCCGTCAGTTTATCGCGCAGGGTAATGGCGGCAAGATCATCAATATCGCCTCCATGCTCTCCTTCCAGGGCGGTATCCGGGTGCCCTCTTATACGGCGTCGAAAAGTGCCGTGATGGGACTGACCCGTCTGATGGCGAACGAGTGGGCAAAACATGGCATTAACGTCAATGCCATCGCTCCCGGTTACATGGCCACCAACAATACGGAACAGCTTCGTAATGATGAGTCGCGCAGTGAAGAGATTCTGGGGCGTATTCCGGCAGGCCGCTGGGGCGTGCCGGATGACATGATGGGCCCGGTAGTCTTCCTGGCCTCTTCCGCGTCTGACTACGTGAATGGCTACACCCTGGCGGTGGATGGCGGCTGGCTGGCGCGTTAATCTTACTGGCGGACAGTGTTTCATCGCTGTCCGCCTTGTTAATAATATTCATGCTTCGTTACAGCGTCACATGTTCTCATTTACTGGATAAATCCCTATACTGGATGCATCGACAGTTTTCTTTGCAACCAGGTTCTATCATGACGGGCGAAGGCCACATCATTTTTGCCATTGCCAGCGCTATCTTTGCGAAGCGTGCTGAGCTGACACCGGTGCTGGCGCAGGCCGACTGGTGGCATCTTGTTCCCTCAGCGCTGCTGACATGTCTGTTGCCCGATATCGATCACCCTAAATCTCTGCTGGGACAGCGACTGCGCTGGCTCTCCCATCCTATTGCGCGCGCGTTCGGCCATCGCGGCTTTACCCACAGTTTGCTGGCGATAGCCGCCGGTTTATGGCTTTTTCAGATAAACCTGCCCCAGTCGTCGCCAATACCGCCTGATGTCCTGCAGGGTCTGACGCTGGGCTACCTTAGCCACATTGTGGCCGATATGCTGACGCCAGCCGGGGTTCCGCTGCTGTGGCCCTGCCGCTGGCGCTTCCGGCTGCCGATTCTGCGCAGTCAGAAAGGCAACCAGCTTGAACGGGCGTTGTGCCTGGGACTGGTGGGATATGCGCTCTGGTTTCCGGTGGGCATGCCATCTTTTGGTGCAAACGGCTGGCCGTCACAGCTGTTCGATACGCTACAAAATGGCGTCGGACGGTTGATTTCCAGTCATACTGCGCAATAAATCAGCACAAAACGCCTTTAAGTTATAAACCATGCCATTTGGATATAAGGCACCCTCTTCGCCTGCTGTTACCATTCCTGCTGTCTTAATTCGTGATTAACATTATGCGGCCTTTCCAGAGCGAAAGGCCGCATTACTCTGGAGTTTCAGTATGGACCTTCCTCTTACGCTTAATATCGTAGCCTTTGTGGTGCTGCTGGTATTGCTCTCTCGCTTCAGCCGTCAGAACTGGAGCCTGTCGAAAAAAGTGCTGACCGGTCTGGTAATCGGCGTACTGTTCGGCCTGGTTTTGCAGTTGATCTACGGCGAAAACAGCGCAGTGGTCAAAGAGTCTATCAGCTGGTTTAACATCGTCGGTAATGGCTATGTCCAGTTGCTGCAGATGGTCGTAATGCCGCTGGTGTTCGTTTCCATTCTGAGTGCGGTCGCCCGTCTGCATAACGCCTCGTCGCTGGGGAAAATCAGCGTACTGACGATTGGCGTACTGCTGTTTACCACCGCGATCTCGGCGCTGGTCGGCGTCTTTGTGACCGGCCTGTTTGGCCTGAGCGCAGAAGGTCTGGTTCAGGGCGTGCAGGAGACTGCGCGTCTCAGTGCGATTCAGAGCAACTATGTCGGCAAAGTGGCTGACCTGACCGTGCCGCAACTGGTGCTCTCCTTTATCCCGAAAAACCCGTTTGCCGATCTGACCGGAGCCAGTCCGACCTCGATTATCAGCGTCGTTATCTTCGCCGCCTTCCTGGGTGTAGCTGCACTGCAGTTGCTGAAAGATGATGAAGTTAAAGGTCAGCGCGTGCTGGTCGCGATCGATACGCTGCAGTCCTGGGTCATGAAGCTGGTGCGTTTAGTGATGAAGCTGACACCTTATGGTGTGCTGGCGCTGATGACCAAAGTGGTTGCCGGTTCTAACCTGCAGGACATCATCAAGCTGGGCAGCTTTGTGGTCGCCTCTTACCTCGGTCTGGCCATCATGTTTGGTGTCCACGCCCTGCTGCTGTCGGTAAATGGTATCAACCCGATGCGCTTCTTCCGTAAAGTGTGGCCGGTTATTACCTTCGCCTTTACCAGCCGCTCCAGCGCAGCCAGCATTCCGCTGAGCGTGGAAACCCAGACCCGTCGTCTTGGCGTGCCTGAGTCGATTGCCAGCTTCGCGGCCTCTTTTGGTGCCACTATCGGCCAGAACGGCTGTGCCGGTCTCTATCCAACCATGCTGGCAGTGATGGTTGCGCCAACCGTCGGGATCAACCCGTTTGACCCGCTGTGGATTGCGACGCTGGTCGGGATCGTGACGCTGAGCTCAGCAGGCGTTGCCGGTGTCGGCGGTGGTGCAACCTTCGCGGCGCTGATTGTCCTGCCTGCGATGGGCCTGCCGGTCACCCTGGTGGCGCTGCTGATCTCCATTGAGCCGCTGATCGATATGGGTCGTACAGCCCTGAACGTCAACGGTTCCATGACCGCCGGTTCTCTCACCAGTCGCTGGTTAGGTCTGACCGATAAGCGCGTCCTGGAAAGCGACGACAACGCCGAACTGGCGCACCGCTAATCTGCTTTGAACCTGGCGCGCCCGCGCCAGGTTATTACCGCCCTTCTTCTCCATAATCTCCCCCATTAATGGCAACGCCGTTAAGAAAGCGTTAAGCATGGTAAACAGGCGAAAAATCGCCGCTTTAGTGCTTGTCTTTGCCGGGTAAAAAGCGAATTCTGCATCCAGTCTTATGAGGAGAACACCTGATGAAAAAGATAATCGCCTCGCTTCTGACGCTGACGCTTTTGACACCCGCTCTGGCTTTCGCCCATCCTGGCGACTGGGGGCCGCCGGGTGGATGGGATCGCCATGGCGGCCACGGGCCACACTGGGGCGGACCCGGGCCGGTGCGCTTTTTGCCTGAAGCCGCAACCGCGGTGCTGATAGGCGGACTGACCTACTATCTGCTCAACGGCAATTATTATCAGCGTCACGGCGATGAGTATGTGGTGACAGAGCCGCCTGCAGAGTCGCGGGTCAGCAGTGAAATGCGGGTACTCGACTTTAACGGCAAACGCTTCTATGTGCAGGCTGGCCACTTCTACCAGCGACAGATAGATGGCGATTATGTTGAGGTGCCGCGCCCGGCAGGTTTGTAGTCAGCGCCACAACGAAAAACGGCCCGTCATAATGACGGGCCGTTTGCTATTCAGGGGTGCTATGAGTTACTGCTGAACCTGCGGATCGGTGTCATATTCCGCACAGCTCTGGAAGCCATAGTTCATGACACGGCCGGTGTCGTTATAGCTCACGAAGTAAGTCTGAGCTTTACCGTCGCGCTGACCCAGTACATAAGTCTGGCAGGTGCCGCGCGCGTGAACCATGGTGATTTCAGTAGAAGGCGTACCGGCGATCTGACGAACCTGATCACGGGTCATACCCTTTTTAACATCCTTTACCACTGGCTTAGTCACGTAGCTTTCCGCACGATCGTAAGTCGTACAACCAGACAGTGCAGCCAGCGTCAGCGCCGCAGCGATACATCCCATCACTTTATTCATCTTGTTGTTCCTCATTTATTGTCCATGTGGAAACAAGCCTGGAACATAAATGCTGATTTATCAAGTTTATGACGAACAATTAGTGGCCTGCCAAATGTCAGGATTTCGTAAAGAAGGCTGTTTTGCTGTCAACGCAGACGTATACTGCCCGGCAAAACAGGTACCCGATAGCGCCCCGTTTTCAGAGACCGCACCGTCATCCGCGCAGTCGCAGATCGGCGTGAATGTCACGTTACCGGACGCTGTTTTTCGTAGCCTTACCCGCTTCTGTTTACCCCATCGCTGACAATCCCGAGGATAAATGACCCCTGTACACTCCAATCGCCTGGTTTATGCCATTACGCTGGGCCTGCTGGCCGCACTGGGCCCGCTCTGCATCGACCTCTATCTGCCTGCACTACCACAAATGGCCCAGGACCTGCACACCGAAACCGCTACCGCGCAGCTGAGTCTGACCGCCGGACTGTTAGGTCTCGGCTTTGGCCAGCTGCTCTTTGGCCCGATGAGCGATAAGTTCGGCCGCCTGCGCCCGCTGACCCTGTCACTGGTGTTGCTGTTTATCGCCTCGATGGGCTGTGCGCTGGCGCAGGATATTAACCAGCTGCTGCTGGCGCGGCTGTTCGAAGGATTAGCGGGTGCGGGCGGTGCGGTGCTGTCACGGGCGATTGCACGCGATATGTACAGTGGCCACGAGCTGACGCGATTCTTCGCTCTGCTGATGCTGGTCAACGGTCTGGCACCGATCGGCGCACCGGTATTAGGCGGCGTGCTGATGACGATTTTAAACTGGCGCGGCATCTTTATGGTGCTGGGCGGCATTGCCATTCTGCTGATCCTGCTGGCGCGCTGGAAGCTGCATGAAACCCTGCCTGAGGTACGCCGCAGTAAAGGATCAATATTCTCCGCCTACGCGGCATTGGGTCAGGTGATTACCCATCGCCCCTTCATGGGCTTCTGCCTGACCCAGGGGTTTATGATGTCCGGCATGTTCGCCTACATCGGTGCCTCGCCGTTCGTGCTGCAGCAACTCTATGGTCTTTCGCCTCAGGCCTTTAGCTTCTGCTTTGCGGCCAACGGGTTTGGCCTGGTGATTGCTTCACAGACCAGCGCCCGCCTCTGTCCATTGTGGGGCGAATATCGGGTGCTGAAAGGCGGACTGACGCTGGCCTTTGTCGCCTCCAGCCTGCTGCTGCTGGCCGCGCTGCTGCATGCTCCCTTAGCGCTGCTGCTGGTGGCACTGTTCTTTACCATTGCCAGCAACGGCGTTATCGCTACCACCGCCTCGTCCCTGGCGATGCAGAGTCAGGGCCATCGCGCTGGTAGCGCCTCAGCGGTGATTGGCGTCACGATGTTTACGCTGGGTGCGATTACCGTGCCGATTACCGGCATCGGTGGTACCTCGGTGCTGAGCATGTGCGCCACCATTTTTGGCTGCTTTATGACGGCGATTCTGATGTTTAGCGTGCTGGCGAAAAAACCGCTGCCGCAGGTAAAAACTCACTGATTTCGCAACGTTTCATGGTAATCAGTTACCGCTTTGGCTTGTTGTTTTCGCAAAGGCACGTTAGCTTTAATAAAACGTTCGCATCGAGCCGACAGGCCACTGACCTGAGGAGAAGTTCATGTCACTGCAGCAGGAAATTATTGAAGCCCTGGGTGTGAAGCCCACTATCGACGCCGACCAGGAAGTGCGCGTCAGCATCGATTTTCTTAAAGCCTACCTGAAACGTCACAGCGGCCTGAAAACGCTGGTGCTGGGGATCAGCGGCGGTCAGGATTCAACCCTGGCGGGCGCGCTGGCGCAGCGGGCGATCACCGAACTGCGTCAGGAGAGCGGTGATAACGACTACACCTTTATTGCCGTGCGTCTGCCCTATGGTGTGCAGGCGGATGAGCAGGATTGTCAGGACGCGCTGGCCTTTATCAAACCCGACCGTTCGCTGGTGGTAAACATCAAAGAGTCGGTGCTGGCCAGTGAGCGCGCGCTGAAAGAGGCGGGTATTACGCTTTCCGATTTTGTCCGCGGCAATGAAAAAGCCCGTGAGCGGATGAAAGCGCAATACAGCATCGCCGGCATGACCAAAGGCGTAGTGGTCGGCACCGATCACGCGGCTGAAGCCGTGACCGGTTTCTTCACCAAGTATGGCGATGGCGGCACGGACATCAATCCCCTGTTTCGCCTGAACAAGCGTCAGGGCAAGCAGTTGCTGAAACACCTTGGCTGCCCGGAGCATCTCTATCTGAAAAAACCGACTGCCGATCTGGAAGATGATCGTCCAGGCCTGCAGGATGAAGTGGCGCTGGGCGTCACCTATGAGATGATTGATGACTACCTGGAAGGCAAAAGCATCAATCCTGACAGCGCCCGTATCATCGAAGGCTGGTATCAGAAAACCGAGCACAAACGTCGTCCGCCGATCACGGTATTCGACGACTTCTGGAAGTAATCCTGCCCCTCCCTTGCCGCGGCAAGGGAGGCTTCTCTCACTGACTTTGTTGATCGCTGCATGCCTGCCACCGTTTCGCGCGCGACCCTCATCGGGCTTGTCGCCATTCTGCTCTGGAGTACGACCGTTGGCCTGCTGCGCAGCGTCAGTGAAGCCTTTGGCGCCACCGGTGGTGCGGCGCTGATCTACACTACTACGGCGTGTCTCCTTTGCCTGACCCGGGGCCTGCCCAGACCTGGCGCAATGCCCGCTATCTACCTGTGGCTGGGGGGCGTACTCTTTGTCGGCTATGAAATCTGTCTGGCGCTGGCCATCGGGCTGGCCAGCGATCGCAGCCAGTCGCTGGAACTGGGAATGATTAACTATCTCTGGCCCTGCCTGACCATCGTGCTGGCGATCCCGTTTAATCAGCAGCGTTTCCGTGTCTGGCTGTGGCCAGGACTGCTGCTGTCGCTGCTGGGGATCGTCTGGGTAATGAAAGGCAGCGGCAGCGGATCGCCGACGCTGTTGTGGCAGAATATGCTGCGCAACCCGGTCGCCTATGCATTGGCCTTTATCGCCGCCCTGACCTGGGCGCTCTACAATAATCTCACCCGCCGCTTTGCCCGTGGTTCTAATGGCGTCACGCTGTTTTTTATCCTGACTGCACTGGCGCTGTGGCTGAAATATGCCTTCAGCGATCACACTGTGCCGATGGCCTTTACGCTGGTGCCGCTGCTGGAGGTGCTGTTTGTCGGGCTCTCCACCGCCATCGCCTATTCCGCCTGGAATCACGGGATTCAGCAGGGCAATCTGACGCTGCTGGCCACCGCCTCCTACTTTACGCCGGTGCTGTCGGCCCTGATGGGATCACTGTGGCTCGGCCTGACGCCGCCGCTGGCCTTCTGGCAGGGCGTGGCGATGATCACGCTCGGCTCGCTGATCTGCTGGCGGGCAACACGGTCTCTGTAACCAGACGGCTGGCGATCATTTCACCTGCCTGTTATGCTGTATGGACAACCAGTAAATGGAGTCCATCTTGGTCAGACGTTCTGCCATACTTCGCCCCGAACCCGACGCGAATGCAATTTATCAATATCCCGAACACCTGCGTGAGTGGCTGGAAGGCCTGCCAAATCATCCTGGCGTCTATACCTTTCATGGCGAAAGTGAGTCGCTGCCGCTCTATATCGGTAAAAGTGTGAATCTGCGTTCGCGGGTGATGTCCCATTTCCGCACCCCGGATGAGGCGAAAATGCTGCGCCAGTCGCGGCGTGTAAGCTGGATCCCTACCGCGGGTGACCTCGGCGCGCTGCTGCTGGAAGCGCAGATGATCAAAACCCAGCAGCCGCTGTTCAATAAGCGATTGCGCAAAAACCGGCAGCTCTGTTCATTGCAGATTACCGACGGCAAACCGAATGTGGTCTATGCAAAAGACCTCGATTTCAGCCAGTCCCCCAACCTGTTTGGGCTCTATCGCAGTCGCTTCGCCGCGCTGGAACGGCTCAAGCAGCTCGCGGATGAGTATCAGCTCTGTCATGGCCTGCTGGGTCTGGAAGCGCTGAGTGCGGGGCGAGGCTGCTTCCGCTCGGCACTGCGCCGTTGCGCCGGGGCCTGCTGTGGAAAAGAGCCGGTCAGCGATCATCAGGATCGACTGCTGGAGGCGCTGGAAAACGTGCGGGTGTTCTGCTGGCCATGGCAGGGTGCCGTGGGGCTGGTGGAGGAAGGCAAAGAGATGACGCAGATCCACGTTATCGACCACTGGTTCTATCTCGGTTCGGTCAGCAGCATGGATGAGGCCAGAAAACTGCAGCGGCCCAAAGGCGGTTTTGATCACGACGGCTACAAAATCCTCTGCCACCCGATTCTGTCAGGTGCCTACCCTATTTTGCCGCTATAAAAAAACCGCCGACGCTGCCCACTCACCTTCAGTGGACAGCGCCGGCGGTCTCAGACCGTTCACTTAACGAGTGTTATTCAGCCGGTTCTGCTGGCGGTGCCATTTTGCCCTCGTGCGGGCCTTTCTCAGTCAGACGCTTTTCAAAGTTAGCGTTGTACTGTTTTTTCTGCTCCGGCGTCAGCACGTTATAGAGCTTGTTCTGGGTTTCCAGCATCTTCAGCGCATGCTCTTTGGCATTGGCGGACATCTTCTCTGCCTGTGCTTCTGCTTTGCTCTGGTCGAAGCTGTCAGAGGCAATAATGCTGTGGGCCGCACGACGCTCGTCCAGTGACGGGCGTTTCATATCTTTGTGGCTCTCTTTCATGATGTCGCGCATTTGAGTTTTCTGCGCGTCGGTCAGGTTCAGACCTTTAAACATCATCTCCATGCCGTGGCGCATTGGCGGCTTGTGCATCGCTTTTTCGCTGCCTGCTGGCGGTGGAGTCAGGTTGTCAGCGGCTGCATGGACGGCGCTGGCTGCACCAAACGCCAGCGAGGAAGCCAGTAAAAGGGAAGTCAGTTTGCGCATAATAGTGTCCTTATAATTCATGATAATGACGACAGCACTCTGTCGCGTCTTCGGAAACAAGCATACGACGCTGAACGTCAACTACTCAGAGCCTGAGTAAAGCCGTGAAAGCATAAAAGATAAAAATCGGGCAATCATGAAGAGAATAAGAAGAAAGGCGTGAGGAATTGAAAATGTTTATGAATTTAAAGCGAATTTGGCAGAAATCATGGAGGAGTGTAAGGGTTACGACAGGAAAGCGGAAGCCGATCTTCCACTTTTCCTGTCGGTTTTTTAGCGCCGAGGGTCTGCGCTGTTAACAACCGCTATCAGACCGGCAGCGCCTGGGTCTGTTCGCTCTCTTCAATCAGCATCAGTCCGGCACGCAGCCCGGCGGCCACGTTAGGGTTAGGGAACAGCACATACTCCCGCGCCTGCTGCACGTAATAGCGGGTGCTACCATCTTCCGCCAGCAACGTCCCCTGTGGAAACGCGGTAAAGTTCAGCGTTTCCGGCGACATATGCAGCGTAAAGTGCTCACTCAGTCGGGTGATCTGCTGCGCGACCCGATAGTGACGCGGTTTAACCGCCGCCGCAGGCAGCGCTTCGCCATAGAGTAAAGACGCCAGCGCCTGTTGTGCCGCACTGAAATGACTGAGGTCGTTTTCGCCAAACGGCAGCGCTTTGCCCAGCTCCAGGGTACAGCTGGCCGCACCGAAGTGCTCGCAGCTGAAGTGGGTAAAGGTGCCGCCCGGCGAGCGATGGAACACCAGCGCTTCCAGCCCGGCAGCGGCCAGCCAGTCAAGAAACGTGGGCGGCCAGGGGCGTTCATTATGCGGCATTACGCCGAACTGAGGATGATAAGAGCCACGAATAGCCGTGTGCATGTCGAGATGCCAGCGCGTCTCATCGCACTCGCCCAGCTGCCAGAAGGTCTCCAGCGCCTGCTCCAGCCGCAGCACGCGGCGTGCCTCATCACCATCATCAATCTGCTGCCAGCGTCCGCCAAACAGCCGGTTAATGTCATAACGCACATAGCGCTTACCGGTGCGTAGCGCTGAGGGATTACCCAGAATCACCAGCATGCGCTGCTGTAACGGCTTTTCGCCCCGCAGCAGCGGATTAACCAGCTGGTTCACCATTTCTACCGGGGCCGTTTCATTGCCGTGGATCCCGGCAGAGAGCACCAGCGCCTGTTTAACCGGCACCGTCGGCTCCATCAACAGTATGCCGTGATACAACCATTGCCAGCGAAGATGCGCCGTTTCACCACTACGCTTACGCGGCACCTCGCCGGAGAGCGTTTGCTGTAAAAAGTCCTGCATCGTTCCTCCTTTTCGCCCTGAGCAGGCGGCAGACTGTGCTGCCCCCTCCTTCACTGCTGAAATGCATATACATTTCCTAAGTCTAGCAGCTTCGTCAGTTCATCCAGCGCGTCGCGTCCCTCACGCAGCAATTGTGGGTCGACCAGATCGGCCTGGGTCAGGCGATCGCGGTAATGACGGTCAACCCAGTTATTCAGCGTGCTGAAGAGCCGATCGTTCATCAGCACCGCCGGATTCACTGCCTGCTGCTCCTGTGGTGTCAGCACCACCCGCAAACGCAGGCAGGCTGGACCACCCCCGTTATACATGCTTTCGCGCAGATCAAACACCTTCAGGGCTTTGAGTGGCGTGTCAGCCTCAACCTGTTCACAGAGATAGCGCCAGACACCCGGATGCTGACGTGACTCCTCCGGCAGCACCAGCATCATGGTGCCGTCGGGACGGCTCAGCAACTGACTGTTAAACAGATAGGTCTCCACCGCATCTTTCACTGACACCCGATTTTCCGGCACTTCCAGCGCCACAAAACCGGGAACGCGCGACCGAAGCTGCGCCAGCAGTTCAGGCTGATTAACAAAGGCGTGCTGGTGGCAGAAGAGCATCTGCTGATTACTTACCGCAATCACATCGTTATGGAACACGCCCTGATCGATCACCGCAGGATTCTGCTGCGCATACAGCACGCTTTCCGGTGAGAGCTGATGCAGACGGGCGACCGCCTCGCTGGCTTCCCGGGTCTGACGTGCCGGATAGCGCTGCGGGGCTTTGCCCTCATGGCTGCTGTCGCGGCCATAGACAAACAGCTGCACGCCGCGCTCACCATAGGCGTCGCCCAGTCGGTTATGGTTCGCCGCCCCTTCATCGCCAAACATCGCCACCTGCGGCAAAGCATCATGCACCGCAAAATGGCGATCGTCGCGGAAGATGGAACGCAGCAGCCAGGCCGTTTCCGGCGCTTCTATCGCACGGTGGAATTTGTTGTTAAGGTTCGCCACCGTCAGGTGAACCCGGCCATCAAGGCTGTCCGCTGACGGCGAGACCGTGGCAGCATTGGCGACCCACATCGCCGAGGCTGAACTGACGGCGGAGAGTAATCCCGGTGCAGTTTTGCCGGCCGCAGCCAGCACCTGCTCATCGCTGCCACCAAAGCCGAGCTGGCGCAGCGCCGCAATATTGGGCCGCTCATGCGGCGGGATCACCCCCTGCACGTAGCCCATATCGGCCAGCGCTTTCATCTTGAGCAACCCCTGCTTTGCCGCCAGACGGGGATTCGACGGCTGCAGCTGATTGCGGGTCGAGGCTTCGTTGCCAAACGACAGCCCGGCATAGTGGTGTGTTAACCCCACCAGCCCATCAAAGTTGGCCTCGGTTGCCTTCATGACGTCGTCTCCTGGGTGGAGAAATCGAGGCCCGGCGACAGCGTGGCGGGCAGCGTCAGGTCAGGCGTCTCCAGCGAGGCCATTGGCCAGGCGCAGTAATCCGCCGCATACCAGGCACTGGCGCGATGGTTGCCCGAGGCACCAATGCCGCCAAACGGTGCGGTACTGGCTGCGCCGGTCAGCGGTTTGTTCCAGTTGACGATACCGGCACGCGCTTCAAGCAGCAACTGATCAAACTGCTGGCGTGAAGGCGAGATCAATCCGCACGACAGGCCATAACGGGTCTGGTTCGCCAGCGCTATCGCCTCTTCAAATGTCTCATAGCGGACTATGCCTAACAGCGGACCAAAGACCTCTTCATCCGGAATGCCCTGCACGCCGGTTAAATCGATAATACCTGGCGTCAGGATGGCACTGTGGCGATCCGGCCAGCGCATCGCCAGCAGCACCTCGCCGCCCGCCTCAACCCGCCGTTGCCACTCACCCATAATCTTCTCTGCTGCGCCGGTGGAGATCACGCTGCCCATAAACGGCTGCGGTTCAGTATTCCAGGCGGCGGGTTGCAGTCGCCCCGCCACCTCCACCAGCCTCTGCAGAAACGCATCCCCTGCATCGCCGCGTTTGACCAGCAGACGCCGCGCGCAGGTGCAGCGCTGACCGGCGGTTATAAAGGCTGACTGCAACGTGATGTTGACAGCCGCATCAGTGTCCGCCGGATCTTCAACAATCAGGGCATTGTTACCGCCCATCTCCAGCGCCAGCATCTTTTCAGGCTGACCGGCAAACTGGCGATGCAGCTGATAGCCGGTATGGGCGCTGCCGGTAAATAGCAGGCCATCAATCTGCTGACAGTTGGCCAGCGCCTGACCAGTCTCACGTCCGCCCTGTAACAGTGCCAGCACGCCGGCAGGCAGGCCCGCAGCCAGCCAGAGCTCAACGGTTTTTTCGGCGGTCAGCGGCGTCAGTTCGCTGGGTTTAAATACCACACAGTTGCCCGCCAGCAGCGCCGGAACAATATGGCCGTTTGGCAGATGTCCCGGGAAGTTATAGGGACCAAACACGGCCAGCACCCCATGCGGGCGGTGGCGCAGGGAGCTTTCGCCTTCATGCTGTTCACCGGTGCGGCTATGGTATGCCTTCACCGAAAAGCCGATTTTGTTGATCATCGCGCCCACTTCGGTCAGCGCTTCCCAGCGCGGCTTGCCGGTTTCACGGGCGATGGTTTCCGCCAGCGCCGTTTTATGCGCCTCAAGCCCGGCGGCAAATTTCTCAACGATCGCCTGCCGTTCCGCCAGCGGGCGTCTGGCCCAGGCTGGAAATGCGTCGCGCGCCGCCTCACAGGCTGCGGTGACCTGAGCGGCTGAGGCCGCGTGGCCCTGCCATAACGTCTCGCCGCTGACCGGATCCGCTTTCGTCAGAATCTCAGCGTCACCGTCCAGCCATTGTCCATTTATCAGATGTGTCATGCTGTTTTCTCCTCTTTGCAGAGCGTCACCACGCGCAGGCTGTCGCCCGGCTGGCAATGGAGCGCCTGCATCTGTTCATCCGTGAGTTGCACGCTGTCGCTGTCAGCCTTTGCCGGAATCAGCGCCACACGGAACTGGCGATAATCGCTATTGGCAACCAGACAGAGCGGGCCATCAGCCGGGTTTTCGCCCCGTTCTGCGCTGCGCAGACGGCTTTTACGCACCGCACGGATATGATCGATATCGCACTCCAGGGTCGGGCCGCCATCAAAAATGTCGACATAATTGAGGTAGCGGAAGCCCTCTGCTTCCAGTACCGCCCGCGCAGGCGCGGTTTGCGGATGGACCTGTCCAATCACCGCCTGCGCTTCCGGTGTCAGGTAGTCGATGTAGAGCGGATGTTTCGGCATCAGTTCAGCGATAAATGATTTCTGTCCGGTGCCACTAAGGAAGTCCGCTTTGCTGAATTCCATAGAGAAGAAGCGGCTGCCAACGCTCTCCCAGAACGGCGAATGGCCCTGCTCATCGCTGACGCCACGCATCTCGGCCACCACCCGGTTGGTGAAACGTTCACGGAAACTGGCCATAAACAGGAAGCGTGACTTCGACAGCAGATAGCCGTTTTTGCCATCACGGTAATCGGGATCGAGAAACAGCGTGCAGAGCTCACTGCTGCCGGTATGGTCGTTACTCAGCGACAGGGTAGGCAGCGCGGCATAAACATTCAGCTCTTTTGAGGCGTGCACCTGGGTACCGACGCGAAAATTGTACCAGGGATCCTGCAGCCCCACCGCCACCTCAATGGCGCAGATGCCGACGGCGCGGTTATCTTCGCTATCGGCCAGCACAAAGACATAGCCCTGCTCGGCACGTGGCAGAGAATCCTCCCAGGTCTGCAGCGATCGATCGATACGCGCCTGTAGCGTCGCGCTATCAACCGGCAACGAGGTCAGCCCGCCACCGGTTTTGCCCGCCAGCGCCATCAGCTGGCTTAAGTCATCGCGTTCAACCGGACGGATTACCATCATGATGTTGACCCTCGCACCAGGCTTTCACACACTTCGGCAAAGCGGGCCATGCCCAGCTTCACTTCCTGCTCACTGATATTCAGCGCCGGGGCAAAACGCACCACATTGGCACCCGCAATCAGCACCATGACGCCCATTTCCGCGGCGGCAAGGTTGATCGCTTTGGCTTTACCGGCAAAATCGTCGCTGAGCACCGCGCCAATCAGCAGGCCAAGACCGCGCACTTCTTTAAACAGATGCAGACGCTGGTTGATCTCATCCAGTGCCGCAACAATCCACTGGTGACGTTCTGTTACACCCGCCATCAGTTCAGGCTGGTTGATCAGCTCCATGACTTTACCTGCCACTGCGCCCGCCAGCGGATTGCCGCCATAGGTGGTGCCGTGGGTGCCAACGCCCATCACCAGCGCCAGATCTTCGCGCGTCAGCATCGCACCAATCGGGAAGCCGCCGCCCAGCGCTTTGGCGCTGGTGAGCACATCCGGCGTGACGCCATAATGCATGTAGGCATAAAGCGAACCGGTACGGCCAACGCCGCTCTGCACTTCGTCAAAAATCAGCAGAGCCTGATGCTTATCACAGAGCTCACGCAATCCACGCAGGAACGCCGGATCGGCAGGCAGCACGCCGCCTTCACCCTGAATGGGTTCAACAATGACTGCGCAGGTATGGTCATTAATCAGTTCAGCCGCCGCAGCCAGATCGTTAAACGGGGCATGCTGGATCTCTGGCGGCAGCGGCGCAAAATCTTTTGAGTAAGCGGGCTGCCCCCCGGCTGTTACCGTAAACAGGGTGCGGCCATGAAATGCATTCTTAAACGCCACGATGCCACTTTTATGCGGACCCACACGATCATGTGCCACCTTGCGCGCCAGTTTCAGCGCCGCTTCGTTCGCCTCCGCCCCGGAGTTACAGAAGAACACCCGGTCAGCGAAGGTGGCATCGATCAACTGCTTCGCCAGCCGCAGGATCGGTTCGTTGGTGTAGCCATTACCGGTGTGCCATAAACGTGCGGCCTGTTCCTGCAGCGCCTGTTGTAATGCCGGATGCGCATGCCCTAACGCATTGACGGCAATGCCACCGGCGAAGTCGATATAATCTTTGCCGTTTTGATCCCAGACGGTGGAGCCTTCCGCGCGAACCGGTATAAAAGTCGCAGGCGCATAAACCGGCATCATCCATTGATCGAAATCGTGACGTGAAACGTGCAGTGCCATAATCCACTCTCCTGCTTTACTTTACCGGCCGGGTAAAGCTTATGTTTTAAAATTGTTAAAAGATGTTGTAGTGCAGCCCTACTGTAGAGTGCAGTTAACGTGCCAGCCAGAGAATTAATGCATAAAATGGTCTTCATGACGTAATATCAATGAGTTAGATGCTGACAATATTCACTTAATTTGCATATATAGTGAATAGTTGTCTGATTGCAGCGCCAGAACCGGGTTTTAAACAGCAGAATTATGCATTCACGGGATGAAATATCGCTTTTGTGATCGCTGATAAATTATCTCTCCAGAAAAGCCCCTCCACTGCCCTGTTTTAGTGCAGTTTGCCTCGCGATGGTGCAGCGATTACGCGGGGAACTCGCCCGGAAATGTCAGAACACCCTGGCTTTATTTAACAAAAGTTTTTCATTTCCCCCTGCAGACACATTAATCTGCGTATCTTTATCAGGCTATTTTATAAACAGGATGATCAATATTTAATCAGCGACTCTGACTATTATTCCGGAGGTTATTATCGGGCCAGAAAGAATATTCTATAAAGATGAACAAATATTAATACGCAGACTAATGGTTAGGATAAAAGCCTTATAAGGCTATTCTTAGCGGATAATCACCCATAATTAAATCAGGGGTTATATTGATTTAAAAATGTACAAAAAATGCCCATTTAAGACCACTACATACAAACATAACCCATTGATAAATAAAGATATAAAATCAGATAACTCATAATTACTTATTAGAAGAAAATCTTATTACTTTACAATTTAATCTTCTGTTCCTCGCTGTTATCCATCAGCTGAATATAGACATCACATTTTGTTACTTTTATTGCACTTTGTAGTTTTACCTTTTTGTGTCATTTTCTTTTCACCCCATATCAGGGGAATAATAATTAATGAATACAGGGTAATAATTAAATGATGAAGCGCACTTTACTGGCGGCTGTCATGCCGTTACTGATCGGTCTCTCCTCCGCGCAGGCCGCAGAAGTTTATAACAAGGATGGCAATAAGCTGGATCTGGTCGGCAAGATTAACGTGTCACACCTCTTTTCTGACGATAACAACAACGATGGTGATACCTCCTCTTATGCCCGCTTTGGCTTTAAAGGCGAGACAAAGATTACTGACCAGCTTACCGGCTACGGTTTCTGGCAGTATCAGTATAGTCTGCATAACTCCGAGGGCAGTGACGCCCAGGCCACCAATCGTACCCGTCTGGGCTATGCTGGCCTGAAGTTTGGCGAGGCGGGTTCGCTGGATTACGGACGTAACTACGGCCTGGTCTATGACGTGCTGAGTTATACCGATATGCTGCCGTTCTTCGGCGGCGACTCCGGTTATACCGACGCCTTTCTCTCTGGCCGCTCAACCGGTGTGCTGACCTGGCGTAACAGCAATTTCTTTGGTCTGGTCGACGGCTTAAACCTTGCCGCGCAGTATCAGGGCAAAAACGATCGTAGCAGTAACATTGACGGCGTGCGTCGTTCCAACGGCGACGGCTTCGCCCTCTCCGCTTCCTATGACTTCGATTTCGGCCTGAGTTTTGCCGGCGCGTTTGCCAGCCTGGATCGCACCACGGCGCAGAACGCTGCCGCACGCGGAGAAGGCGAAAAAGCCCAGCACTGGGCGACCTCGGTGAAATATGATGCGAACCAGGTCTATCTGGCTGCCATGTACGGTGAAACTCTGAATGCCACGCCAATTACTGGCGGTTTCGCTAACAAAGCGCAGAACTTTGAAGCCGTGGCGCAGTATCAGTTCCTGAACGGCTTCCGTCCGTCCGTGGGTTACGTCTCATCCAAAGGCAAGGAAATTGAGAATATCGGCGATGCCGACATCATTAAATACACCGCCGTGGGTGCCACTTACTACTTCAACAAGAACATGTCGGTCTATGGTGAATACCGCATCAACCTGTTGAAAGATAACAATCCGCTTCGCCTGCCGACCGACGACATCACAGCCCTGGGTCTGATTTACCAGTTCTGATGTGACAGCGGGCCCGGCTCTGACCGCCGGGCCCGTTTTTTGTTTTAAACACGACCACAGAAAGTGTTACGCGCTTTCAGCCCAGCGACCTGACTAAGCTAACGGCCATCGCCTCTTCCTGCATCAATTCCTCCACGTTAGCGGACGCCAGCAACGTGGTGGCCTGCCCGGCAGGAACCGGACGGCTGAAGAGATATCCCTGCCCGTAATCACAGCCGCGCTTTCTCAGCCACCTCAGCGTGGCGACATCCTCAATGCCCTCTGCAGTAATGATCACATTAAGCCCCTGACAGAGTGCCAGCAGCGTTTCCACCACTTTTCGCTGCTCAGATCCGGTCACGATTCCGGCGATAAACGTCTGGTCAATTTTGATTTTGGTAATACCCAGTCCCAGCAAAACCGACAGGTTGGAGTAACCGGTGCCAAAATCATCCAGCACCACTCCGATACCGGCCTCTTTCAGCAGACGGATCGCCTGGCGGGCATCGTCAGAAATGGCCATGACATTCTGTTCGGTGATTTCAAGTTCCAGCATTACCGGCCCGGCATGCTGCATAATGCTGGACAAACAGCTGGTCAGCGACGGTCTCAGCAACTGCTCCGGGGTAATGTTCAGCGACAGGCAGAGCCCGGCTGGCCATGCCCGGGTTGCACTGACAGCATCCTGCAGCAGCGCCACGGTCATGCTGTCCATCAACCCCAGCCGCTCCACCACTGGCAGAAACTCTGCAGGCGAAACCGTCTGACCGGACGCAGTGATCCAGCGCGCCAGTATCTCAAAGCCGGTAATGTTACCGGTGCGCAGTGAAACCAGCGGCTGCAGAAAGGGAACGATGGCGTGACCGCTTACAGCGGCAACAACCTCCTGCTCCAGCCTTTCCCGCTGGCGAAAGCGCAGCTCCATGTCCGGGGAGAATCGTGCCAGACAGGCGCACTTATCCTGCTTCGCCTCGTACAGCGCCAGATCCGCCGCCCGCACGACATCGGCCTGACCCGTGCAGGCTGAGCTGGCGATGCCTGCTGAAAGGCTCAGGAAGGTGTGCGGACCGGTCCGGATGGATGCCGCATGCTGGCAGAAGCTTTCGGCGGCGGCCAGCGCCTGATCTGCCTGTGAAGCCTGGGCAACAATGGCAAATTCATCCCCACCGATGCGAAACACCTGACTCCCGGTATCCGCCGAAGCGATCAGCAGATTGGCCAGCGCGACCAGCGTGGCGTCGCCCTGACGATGACCGTTCAGGTCATTGATATTCTTAAAGTCATTGATGTCGAGCAGCGTCAGGGTGTAGGGCGTCCCGTCGGCATCAAGCGCAGCAATATGTGCAGTGAACGATCGGCGGTTCATGACTCCCGTCAGCGCATCAGTTCCGGCCAGCCTGAGGGCATTTTTTTCCGCACGCAGCGTGTTGCGGATCAGACCCGCGATAAGCAGCGCCGGAATAATCATTGCCAGTCCGGCAAACGAGGTGGAGGTCAGGATAAACCGCAGCCGCTCACTGGTTTCAAAATCGGGATCATAGCTCAGGCCCAGCAGGCTGGAGATCCACGCCTCGAGCCCGAATTCCCACAGCGTGGAGAGTAAAATGATGGTCGCAATATTCAGCATTGCGAGCCAGAAAAGTTTCAGGCGCATGCGTTAGTTCCCGGTGATGGCAAGTGTCAGAGTTTTGTTTTAATTTTCAGTAAAAAACCGGGGCGTACTTCTCATACAATGCCTGCTAAGCTGCCGACAATTATCACCCCTCCGCTATTTTTACTCATCGCATTTGCACGTTCTCACCCGCCTTACGGCAGTGAGGCAGACGTTTTGCGAAGCCCGATGCGTGTCGGTTACGTCATCAATGTCGAATAGTGTTCTATCGGCAGCAGCGGCCAGATTAACAGGCCCGTCCGGTTAAATTTGTGCATTCCGGTGTTTTTAACCGGTTACGCTGCTGGCGTATCGCGCCGCTGAACAGCGCGAAAAGGCGCACACTCGCCAGACGATAAAAAGCGATTTATCAGGATATTGGCCGGGTTTTCGTTATCAATTCCGTTACGATTTTTGTGGCATAACGGGGTGGGTATACGTGCAGTTTTTAATTTCGTTAAATTAAATAGCGAACAATTTAGTTAAACGTAACTCTCCAGAAGTTCTCTCGCCTGCCGATACCGGTTTACCCAATGAACTCTTTCGGAACGAGAGATGAAAATTTCAACGCGCCTTAGCGCAGGTTTTGGCTTGCTTATTCTGCTGTTTATTATCTGTACCGGCACCGCGATTCACGCCCTGGATAGCGCTCGCGATGGTATGGACGAGGTGGTTAATGTCCGTTTGAAAAAGTACCAGACGGTGCTGGATATGCGCGGTGGCGTGCGGGATATGGCAATCGCGGTGCGTAACCTTGCTCTGCTGACCGATCCCGTTGCCATGAAGCCAGAATGGGAACGTCTGCAAAAACAGCGCGCGCTCTACATCAGCAACCGCGAAGTACTCTCAGGCATGATGCAGACCGACCCCGGACAGGCAGGACGGGAGGCGATGAGCAGAATCGAGTCCACTGAAGAAGCCGCTCTCTCCACGCTGATGACCGCCGGGAAACTGGGGATGGAAAATCGTCAGCAGGAGGTCACCGACTATCTGTTAAAGGTGGCGCGTCCGGCTCAGCAGAGCCTGCTGAAGGCGATAAACGATCTGACCGAGCTTGAGATGCGCAGCAGCCGGGATGCGGTAGTGGATAACGGCATCGCTATCGCCCGCACCACCTGGATACTGATCATCCTGGCGGTGCTCTCCGTGCTGGCTGCCGTCGTCACCTGCGCGTTTATTGTGCGGATACTGATGCGCCAGCTGGGCGGCGAACCGGTGCAGGCTCAGACGCTGGCTGCTGCGATTGCCGCCGGTGATCTCACCTCGCCGGTCACGCTGCGCCGTGGCGACAGCACCAGCCTGCTTGCGTCGCTCAGCGGCATGCAGACCAACCTGCGCGAACTGGTTACGCAGATCAAAGGGGCATCCGCCTCGGTGGCGCTGGCGGCCGATGAGATTTCGCAGGGCAATACCGAGCTTTCATCCCGTACCGAGCAGCAGGCTGCTGCGTTGCAGGAAACGGCCGCCAGCATGGAGCAGCTCACCGCCACGGTAAAAAGCAACGCCGCGGGCGCGCAGCAGACTGCCGGTTCAGCGCGCGAGGCCGCCACCCTGGCCCAGGCGGGCGAAGCAGATGTCCAGCGCCTGTCAGAAACCATGCATGACATTTCGCTGAGTGCCGTTCGGGTACGCGATATTACGTCGGTGATTGAAGGCATCGCTTTCCAGACCAATATTCTGGCGCTCAACGCCGCCGTAGAAGCCGCGCGCGCGGGTGAAGAGGGCCGCGGATTTGCCGTGGTCGCGGGTGAAGTCCGCTCACTGGCCCAGCGCAGCGCCACCGCAGCACGCGACATTAAGCAGCTGATTGAGCAGGCCGTGACGCAGGTCGAGGATGGCGTAACCGTAGCGGCCGGAACGGGTGAGCGCATCCTGAAGATTGTCAGCCGCGTCGGTGAACTGGCCGATGCTATGGACAACCTCTCCCTCTCCTCCGGTGAACAGATGCAGGGCATCTCCCAGGTCAGTATTGCGGTGAGTCAGATGGATGGCGTCACGCAGAATAACGCCGCGCTGGTGGAAGAGTCCTCTTCTGCATCGCAGTCACTGCTGGCCCAGGCGCGCGACCTGCGCGGCATGGTAGAGACCTTCACCGTATAAGCCCTATCGGCGGGCGGCTTCAGCCTGGGTTAAATGCTGAAATTGTCCTGCCGATCTTAGCTGCGTTGCACCCGGCGCACGTTGTGCGCAAGGGTTGCGACCGGTTATATTGACTTCAATTTAATTTGACTCAATACTGTGCCGACTTTCAATCGGCGGCGCAGCTAAAGGCTTTTTCTCCCGCTGCGATAGCGCTTAAAAGTCTGGTGTCTTACACCAGAAAGAGATGCTGCCGAAATCAACATCTCCCCGAGATACTATTCGCGAGACTTCACGGCTGACCAACAGCCTGGGGTCTGGCTGTCCCACCCCGGACTCAGAATGAGTAAAGATATGAATGACGAACCCGCGGGGATCTCCGATACGCCTCCCGCCAGTGCAGCGCCTGAAACCATCGACCAGTTTCTCTGCTTTGCGCTCTATTCCGCCTCACTTGCCATGACAAAGCTCTATCAGTCGCGGTTAAAACCGCTGGGAGTGACCTATCCGCAATATCTGGTGCTGCTGGTGCTGTGGGAGAAAGATCGCCTGACCGTCTCTGATATTGGTGCACGCGTCCGGCTTGATTCCGGCACGCTCAGCCAGCTTCTGAAGCGGCTTGAAAGCGCGGGCATTATCTGCCGCCAGCGTGACACGGGAAATGATGAGCGCCGGGTGCTGATCTCCCTGACAGAACAGGGCCACCAGCTTAAAGTCGCGGCGGCTGACGTCCCGGCTGATATGATCTCGGTGATGGATACCGCCTGTAGTGAACTCGGTGAGCTGACAACCCAGGTGGCAACGCTGCGCGAAAAGCTGCTTAAGGCCCTGCCATGATGCTGGCTTATAAAAAACCTGTGACCAGGCTGATAAAGCTGAATCGCCTGAGTGTTACCTCTTCAGGTGCTATTCAACAGAACGGTTGCGCTGGAGTTTCTATTGAGTACCGATAAACCGGCAGATATGGCTGACGTCCATGCCGTTGTAGGGCAGGCCGTGTCGAGCCTGCTGAAGTCAGGCAAGACGGCAGGCTTACAGGACATAATTGCATTCCTGCAGCATCAGCAGGCACGGTCGGTAAACGGTCAGCGAGAGGTCTACGCCAGAGCGGTGCGTATTGTGATGAGCATGGTTAACTGATAACCGGGCCGCTGTGCTAAACGGCGGCGCTGCCCGCGCCTTCTTAATATAAATACCCTGCCCGCTGCGCAGCGTCGTTCCTGCTTTCACCCGGCGATTCCCGCTCTCATTTCAGGATCAATAGTGATGTCAACTCTGCCGCGCCTTCGTCATCCCGACAACTTATCTCTGCCAGTAACCGCTGTCGGGCCTGCAGACGTTAACAACAGCGTCTGCACACCACCACCGCTATTCACTCCCCCCAATCCTTTCTGTGCAGTAAAGCATCCCAACTAAAGTGTGGTGCCGCCGGGTGCCATCAAATCATAACGATCGTTCTGCGGGGCCTCGTCCACGGTCATCGGTGGCTGAATTTTCAGGGTGATCCAGTTAGAGGTCACACGCTGCTGCTTGCTATCCTCCAGCGTTACCGACAGGCGATATTCGTTGCTGGCGTCTGGCGACGGATCCCATTGCGGTAAGATCACACTCCAGCCCTGCGGATCGGCGTTATTGGCCGGAGGTGTCAGGCTCAGCGCCTGCGTATCGCCCTGCCAGCTTACCGCCTTGATAGCATTGCTGGCGCGCACCTGCAGCTTCAGCGGCAGACTCTCGCCACTGCTTAACTGCCAGGGCGGGGTTGCCAGAAACACGGACAGCGTTTTGCGCTGACGGAAGGCGAGCACCGGCGTATCGCTGCGGGTGACGGTATCGTAACGGCTGCCGCGCAGAGAGTGCGCCTCCGCGACGTTTCCGGCATCGAGCTGACGTCGCAGCGCCACGCCAAAGCGATAGTTGAGTTTCAGCCCCAGCTGATCCTGACTCTCACCGGCACTGCTGGTTTTATGGGTAGCGGACAGCGTCACCAGCGGCACGGGAGTGTAAGAGAGGCCAAACGACATGGCGGAGGGATTGTGATAGCGGTTGCCGCTGTTAAACAGATCGACATTCTCACCCAGATATTGCTGATAGCTCACCGAAACGCCCAGCTGACGATAAAAGGGCAGATAGCTCTGGCTGGTAATATCGTAGCCGCGCGCCATGCGCTGCTGCTGCGAATCGCCCAGATTTTTCCAGCCGGAAAGCGGCTGATAGTAGTTGGCCGAGAAGCGCATTGAATCGCTCCACGCTTCCGTGCCCACAGAGGCGCGTTGCAGGCCGCTGCTGAACACGCGGTCAACAAAGCCGTTGTAACCCAGCAGCCAGTCACCGGCATCCCAGCGTTGTCCCAGTCCCGCGTTGCCAACCAGGCCATCGCCGGTATCGTGCAGCCCAAGCTGGCTGAAGGTGAGCCGGCTGTTTTCGTCGGCCAGGGCGCTGAAGAGATCGCCGCCGGTGCCGGTAAAGTTTCCGTTCATGTCGACTTTCAGATCCAGCTGCGCGGTGCCGTAAGGGGAAAGCAGTGACTGCCCTTCGCTCTCAACCCGATCGGCCACTTCATCGCGCAGATGATTGAACGCCCAGACGCCCGCCTGCTGACCAAACGTGACATTGCTGTCGCTGTTGTTACTCGCTTCACCGATACTTTTGGCCACGGCCGCCAGCTTTTTGCTCCACTCTTCATCCTGATCGCTGGCACCGCCGAGCGTCGGCAGCGACTGGCTGTAGCGCGCAGGATTGTCGAATGGCGTCTCTGACACCGCTGTTTCAGTCTGGAAGGCGCGGGCGCTCTGCGTGGCAGTCAGCGACAGCGCAATCAAAGAGAGAACCCCTGTTTTCCGTATCATGTCACCCGGCACATTGATTAGTTCGTAGCTGCAATTAAACAAAAATCATCAGCTATTACCTTAACATATTGTGACGGCGATGCAGGACAGCAGCGGCGAATTGTGCATATAACAGAAAAGTCCGGGTCAGAAAAAGGCCTGCGTTTACAGCAGGCCTGCGATCTCTCACCGCATCAGGAGAAGATCAACCCGCCATCCACATTGATGGTCTGCCCGGTGATGTAGCGCGCATCCTCTGATGCCAGAAACGCCACCAGTCCGGCGACATCTTCCGGCTGACCGGCACGCTTCAGCGGAATGTTTTTCACCCACTCCGCCATCAGCTCCCCTTTACCGTAGGTTTTCTCCTCGCTGCTGAGGATCTCGCCCCAGACGCGATCGTTGTAATCCCACATCTCACTCTCAATGATGCCAGGGCAAAAAGCGTTGACCGTAATGTTCCACGGCGCCAGCTCCAGCGCCAGACTCTGGGTAATGCCTATCACCCCCATTTTGCTGGCGGCGTAGTGCGGCGTGTAGATAAAGCCCTGTCGTCCCTGCCCCGATGAGGTGTTGATCAGGCTGCCGCTGCGCTGCTGCACCATATATTTCGCCGCTTCACGACAGCAAAGCCAGACGCCGGTGGTGTTAACCGCCAGAATCCGCTCAAAGTCGCTTTTCGGCATGGTGTCGAAGCGATCAATGGTGATCACGCCCGCATTCTGTATCGAGACGTCGATCTGACCAAAGCGTTCAAAGGCCTGCTGATAGAGCTGCTGCACCGCAGCTTCATCCGTGATATCGACCTGCAGCGCCAGAATCTCACTGCCATACTGCTGCTGAAGCTGGTCGGCTGTAGCGAACACCCGGTCAGCATTCGACACCATCACCAGCCTGGCCCCGTCGCGGGCGAAACGCGCCGCGATCCCGGCCCCGATGCCACGACAGGCACCGGTTATCACCACTGTTTTTCCACGTTGTTCGCGGCTCATAATCGCTCCTGTTAACTGTGACGAACATCAGTAAGGGGGGCTGCCTGCTGCTTTTTTTCATGGCGACGCAGCAGCACCACTTTGCTTTGCAGACGTTGCTGGAACTGGTCGATGACTACCGCAGTCACAATCACCAGACCTTTAATTACCATCTGCCAGAAATCGCTGACGCCCATCATCACCATGCCATCCGCCAGGAAGACGATAACGAAAGCGCCAATAATCGAGCCGGAAACCCGACCACGTCCACCTGCCAGCGCCGTGCCGCCCAGCACGGTGGCACCAATAGCATCCATCTCAAACATGTTGCCGGTCATCGGGTGCGCAGTCTGCAACTGAGAGGCCACCACCAGCCCGACAAGCCCCGCGCAGAGGCCGGAAAAGGCGTAGACAAAGACTTTCACCTTGATAATCGGTACGCCCGCCAGTCGCGCGGCGGACTCATTGCCGCCAATGGCGTAGATATAACGACCCAGCGGGGTTTTGCGCGTCAGGTAGAGACCGAGCAGTAAAAAGCCGAGCATCAGCCAGATTGGCAGATAAACGCCCAGTACGGTGCCGGAGCCGAGCAGCGAAAAGCCGGTGTTGCCCAGCGCGGGCACTCCCACCAGGTTGGCGTAGGTGCCGCCGTCGTTGAACAGCAACGCCGCACCGCGCGCCACATACATCATGCCCAGGGTGCAGATAAAGGGTGCGACGCCCAGTCGGGTGATCACCGTGCCGTTAATCAGCCCCACCAGCACGCCAAAGATGGCCACCACCAGAATCACTTCAGGCACGTTAAGAAACAGCGTATTGCCGCCCCACAACGGGATGCCATTGGTGAGCAGCGCGCCCGCCACCATGCCGCAGATCCCGGCGACCGCACCCACCGAGAGATCGATACCGCCGGTCAGGATCACCAGCGTCATACCAATGGCCAGCAGGCCGGTAATCGCCACGTGCTGCGTCATGATCAGCAGGTTAGAGGGGGTGAGAAAGTTCGGCACCATCACGCTGAAAAAGCCGACCACAATCAGCAACGCAATAAAGGTGCGGGCCTTGAGCAGGTACATATAGAGCAGATATTTTTGGTTCATGAAATTCTCCGGCCAGCTTAGAGCCTGGCCCGCCAGGCGTAATGGTTTCAGGCAGTCTGGACACGGACAGCGCGGAACAACCGGCACGTACACGCAGTACGTCAGGATTACTCGCTGTGCTCGCCCCTTCAGGGCCGCCCTGACGGGCGTTCAGGTTGCTAAAGCAGCCTGTGTGACCACTGCCCAGGTTCAGACGGACAAATAAAATAGCCTGATGGGTCAGGCTCTTAATCCTGCGGGGTTGATGCCGCAATCAGATGTTCTCGCGTCGCCGCTGCGCGCGGCAGATCGACAGTAATCCGGCCATCGGCCATCACTAAAATGCGGTCCGCCAGCGCCATCACCTCATCCAGTTCAGACGAGGAGAACATCACTGCCAGCCCCTGCTGTGCCAGATTGCCAATCAGGTGATAGACGTCGGTTTTGGCACCCACGTCGATACCGCGCGTTGGCTCATCCAGCAGCACCACCTGCGGCCCGGTCATCAGCGCTTTACCCAGCACCACCTTCTGCTGATTACCGCCGCTCAGCGCCGTAACCGGCAGGTCGGGATCGCTGACTTTAATCGCCAGATGGCCGATCATCTCACTGACCCGCTGCTGCTCCCTGGCAGGATTTAACAGCCCCAGCGCACGTCGAAAACCGCGCAGGCTGAAGTCAGAGAGCGTCATGTTGGCGGTGACCGACATCAGTTCAATCACCCCTTCGCCTTTGCGATCTTCGGGCACCAGCGCTATGCCACTTTTCAGCCGCTGCTGGAAGCTGCGTTTCGCCAGATCCCTGCCCGCTAAACGTACCCGGCCCGACTGACAGGGCATCAGGCCAATCAGCCCCTTAAACAGCTCGGTGCGTCCGGCACCCAGCAGACCATAAATGCCGATCACCTCGCCTTTGCGCAGCGTAAAACTGACCTCATTAAGCTTGTAACCGCCGTTCTGATGCAGCGCAGTCAGGCCCTCTACCTCCAGCACCGTTTCCCCCTGTGGCGCAGGCTGATAGTCGAACTGCTTTTTCTTGTCACCCACCATCTGGGCGATAATCCACGGCACGCTGGCGTCCCGTACCTCGCGCTCACTAATAAAACGGCCATCGCGGAAAATGGTGATGTGATCGCCAATCTCCATCAGCTCTTCCAGCCGGTGAGAGATGTAGATAATGGTGACACCGCGCCGCTTAAGCTGATCGATGACGTTAAACAGCACTTTCACTTCAGACTGGCTCAGGGCGCTGGTCGGTTCATCCATGATAAGTACCCGGGTATCCTTCGACAGCGCCCGGGCGATCTCCACCAGCTGCTGATGACCAATACCCAACTCACCCAGCGGCGCGTAAGGATCGACATCCAGCTGCAGCCTCTCCAGCAGCGACTTTGCCAGCGCGTACTGATACTTTTCATTGATCACCCCGCGCTGGAAATACTCATTGGCGATAAAGATGTTGTCCATCACGTTCATGTTGGGAAACAGATTCAGCTCCTGAAAAATGATGCTGATCCCCTGCTTCTCTGCCTGATGCGTGGAGTTCAGCGACACCACCTTGCCATCCAGCAGAATCTCGCCCGACGACGGCGTCTCTACACCCGCCAGCATCTTCATCATGGTGGACTTACCGGCGCCGTTCTCACCGATCAGCACGTTAACTTTATTGCGGTAGACCCGATAACTGACCTGATCGAGCGCGGTAACGCCGGGATAAAGACGCGACACGTTGCGCGTTTCGATAATCACGTCGCCGGACTGTTGCGGTTGAGGATTTTGCATCTGCCGCTCCTTATTGCCGGGTGATCGCAGCCGGAGTGATATCCGGCAGCTGCTGCGGAATGTCCCAGCTGCTGAACACGCCGGAAACCCTCACTTTATCGCCCACCTTCGGCGCAAACTGCTGCATCAGAGTGGAGGCGTGCTGGTTAATCGCCTTGCCGTAATCACCAAACAGCACCTGGTCATTGAAGTCCTGATAGCTCACGCCTTTGTAGACATCCCGCAAAGCGGTGCCACGAATGATTGGCCCTACCTGAATTGTGACACTGTCACCTGAATCATCTTTCACGGTCATTTTTCCACTGCGTGACGTGGTATTTACGGCGGTCACCTCGCCGCTAACCGAGACGCTGAAGACACAGGGATTCTCAGCCTGACTGCGATAGCCGTAGCTCTGACAGGCACTGTCGAAGTCTTTAGCAGACTGCAGCGACTTCATCAGCGTCGCCAGCGGTTTAGCCTCTGCCTGAACCTGTGGCACCAGTTTCTGCTGCCAGAGCTGGTCGATGTTCGCCATTTTCGGATTGGGGGGATTTTTCAGGGCAGCCAGCTCCTGCTGCGACACAATTTTGCAGCCGCTTAACAGCAAGACCACCAGCGTCAGCCAGACTCTTCGGGACATCATCTTCTCCCTGGCGCCCGCTTTCGCAGGCGCGACAGCGTTTAATTACGACTTGTAGTTAAAGTCCTGTACACCTTTAGCATTTTCCGGGGTAATCAGAATGCCGCGGAACATCACCCGCTGTTTTTCCGGCTTCACGCCCTTCTGAATGAAGTTATCGAGATCGGTCACCCCTTCAGCGGCAATCGCCTGCGCCTGCAACATGACCGTGGCTTTCAGCGTGCCCGCTTTCACTGCATCGCGTTCGTCGTTGCTGCCATCAATCCCCACCACGATGACATCGTTGCGACCGGCCGCCTTCAGCGCGGCAATGGCGCCCAGCGCCACCGGGCCGTTACCGCAGATCACCCCTTTCACATCCGGATGCGCCTGCAGGATGCTGTCCATAATGCGCTTGCCGTCGATCAGCGTGCCTTTGGCATCCTGACGCGCCACGCTCTGCATATCAGGATACTGATCCAGCACCTGATGGAACGATTTCGAGCGTGTCACGCAGTTGTTATCCGCCAGGTTACAGGCGAGTTCGGCGTATTTGCCCTTTTCGCCCATCTTTTCAACAAAAACGTTGGCAACGTCTGAACCCGCCTGGAAGTTGTTGTGGGTGATCTGCGCCAGCGCCACATCATCCACCGGGATTTCGCGGTTGATCAGCACCACCGGGATCCCGGCATCTTTGGCTTTTTTAATCGCCGCCACGCTGGCGGTGGAGTCGGCGTTATCCAGCACGATACCCTGCACTTTTTTACCGATAGCGGCGTCGATCAGTTCGCTCTGCTTTTTCACATCTTCACCGTGCGACAGCACCGTTGTTTTGTAACCCAGTTCCTGCGCTTTGAGATTGGCGCCTTTGGCTTCGGAGGCGTAGTAGGGATTATCGAGTGAGTTAACCAGAATCATAATGGTGCCCTTTTCGGCGGCAAACGCCGCCTGCGAAACCAGACAGGCAGCCACGGCAGTGCACAGCAAAGTACGGTTTTTCATGATGTTCTCTCTTATCGTTATGGCAGGGTATGAATTCCCGGGTGCTGGATTGGCCTTACCAGATGGTAAAGCCCCCATCGATCATCAAATCGGCGCCGGTGATCATGTCGCTGCCGTTGCTGGCGAAAAACAGCACCGCAGCGGCGATCTCATCGGTATAGGCAAAGCGTCCGAGCGGAATCAGTTTCTTCATCTGCTCGCCCTTCTCGCCGCGCCAGGCCTTTTCGCCCATCGGCGTCAGCACCACGGTGGGCGACAGGGTGTTAACGTTGATGCGATGCGGGGCAAACTCTTTGGCCATCACTTTGGTCATGCCCAGCAGGCCCGCTTTGGCTGAGGTGTAGGCGACATGGTTGTCGATAGCGATGGATGCCGCCTGGGAAGCGATATTAATAATTTTGCCGCCCGCACCGGCACGGATCATCAGCCGTGCGGCGGCCTGTGAGCAGAGAAAAGGCCCGGTGAGATTCACCGCAATTTGCTTCTGCCACTCGGCAAAATCGGTCTCGATCACCGGCTGCAGCATCACGTAGCCTGCGCAGTTCACCAGGATATCGATCCGGCCATAGTGGGAAACCACATCGTCAAAAGCCTGTTCAACCGACGCGGGATCGGTAACGTCACAGCAGACAAACTGCACCCGCTCGACGGGGAAATCTGCCCTCAGGCTGTCCACCTTCTCTGCAACAAACGGCGGATAGAGTAGTGCCAGACTCGCGCCCTTCTCCAGCAACATGCCATTGGTCGCCATCGCGATACCGCCCAGCCCGCCGGTCACGACGGCCACTTTGCCGGCCAGATTCATTGCGGTATCCACGCCGTAGCGCAGGTTTACGTCATATTCACCACTCATCCCACTCTTCCCCTCAGATTTTTGCCGATGCCGTTGACTCACTCATTTTCGAACAAAAATATAAGCTATCGAAAAGAAATGTTGTGTGGAGCAGATCAAATTTCGACCATCTGCCCTGCAAAGCGGCTTATCTGATTGAAAAGACGTGATCTGGCTTCCAGTCCCGAAATAAAGGCAGCTGGTTGCAATCCGGAAAGCGTGAGAGATTCAATAACCTGCACATTTTATATTTTCGTTCGAAAACCAAAGGCAGATCAGGCTATCTCGCATTCATAAAAATGGCGCGTTAAACTCAGCCACAAAGACCTTGTTCGCCCGACTTCTCAGGTTATTGGAAAAGGGAGCATTTCGATTGAAAAGCAAAAGTGAGCAGTTCGCTGACATGCAGCAACGCCGCGAGAAAATTCTGGAGATGATCCGTGAGGATGGCACGGTCACGGTTAAAGCTTTGACGGAGACCTTTGGACTGACCGAAGCCACCTTACGCAGCGACCTTCGCATGCTGCAAAAACAGGGCTTTGTACAGCGCTATCATGGTGGCGCGACGCTGATGACGGGCAAACAGAATACCGGGGCGATGCTGCTGGAGCGGCAGACGCATCTGGAAGAGAAAGAGGCGATTGGCCGGCTGGCGGCGCAGCATATCGAAAATGGCGACACGGTGATTTTCGATTCCGGCACCACGACCACCGCGATCACCGATGCCATCAGCCACATCCGCCGCCTGTCGGTCGTGACGACCGCGGTGAATATCGCCCTGAAACTGGGCGGCGAGCCGGGGATCAACATCCTGCTGACCGGCGGCACCTTTAAATTTCCGACGCTCTCTACCTCCGGTGAAAAGGCGGCCAGCTTCTTCGAAAACGTGCTGGCCGGTAAACTCTTCCTGGCGACCGCCTGCATCTCACCGCGTCTGGGTCTGAGCTTCCCCAGTGAAACCGACATCAAGGTAAAGCTGGCGATGATCAAATCCGCCAGCACGGTTTACGTGGTCGCTGACTCCAGCAAAATCGACAAGGTTTCGATGTTCGCGCTGCCCTGTGACTGGAGCAATATCCACTACCTGATCACCGACAGCGGCATCAGTACTGCGCAGGTAAAAGCGTTTGAAGCACTAGGCGTGAAAGTGCTGGTGGCCCCGCTGCCGCTGAAGCGGGCGATGTAATGCTTGTTGAAACAACATCGATTCAGCCACTCGCTGTCATCAGACAGCCACAGGATTAAGTTACGCTCCAGAGCGAATGCTAAGCAGGGATGTAACGGATGATAAAACGATGAAAAACGAGATTTTCGAGCGCAGGAAAGCGCGGGCTTTAGCCCTGATGGCAGCGAAGAAAATATGGCCGAGTAACTCTGCTCCGCCATTACATCGTTTGTTATGGAAAAT
This sequence comes from Pantoea sp. BJFS-204, assembly GCF_049310725.1. Classification (NCBI taxonomy): domain Bacteria; kingdom Pseudomonadati; phylum Pseudomonadota; class Gammaproteobacteria; order Enterobacterales; family Erwiniaceae; genus Pantoea; species Pantoea sp. BJFS-204. The sequence goes on from NZ_JBMOWE010000001.1 coordinate 1,357,119, forward strand.
GAATATCCATCTTCCACCCCCGAGTTTCACTCCTTTCTGGCTCAATCTTGTGGTGTTTGCCAGCATGTACACGCTTATGATGCCACTGCTGCTCTTATTGCCTTCTCTTCCGGGCGTGTCTGACGACAACTATTCGCTGATACCCAATCTGATCGCAGGTCTGTTCTTCGGTGCGACAATGGCACTGTTTCACGCATATCGAAAAAAGGTTCACAACCTGCCTGTGTGGGAGGAGCTTTAAAGCCAGCTAAAGCTCCATCGTCTTTTATACAGTGCACCTGCACGATGGTGCCTCCACTGTAAGCACGTACTATCGCTAATCGTGCAGGTAAGGCCTGCTGAAGAGCAAAGTGTGCGAGCCAGGGATGGCGAGCCCAGTCCGCAGGGATGCGGGATCCCTTTGCGATCAGGCAAGCCTTTCCTGCACGACGCACCGTCTTACCAACCCTCACCTGCCTTCCCACACTGGACTGCTCTTTTCGTCCTGCTCGGGCACTTCCACTCTCATCAACCGCACTCAATCCAGATCTGATCCCAAAAAAAACCGCACCGCCGCCAGCCGGGCAGGAAGGGCCTGCCTGAAGATCAAAGTGTGCGAGCCAGGGATGGCGAGCCCAGTCTGCAGGGATGCGTGATCCCTTTGCGATCGGGCAGGCCTTTCCTGCACGCCGCACCGTCTTGCCGCACCGTTCCGGCCTTACCACCAAGACATACGCCCACTCAATCCAGACCTGATCCCGCAAAACCCCGCACCAATGCCAACAGTGCAGGTAAGCCCTGCCTGAAGAGCAAAGTGTGCGAGCCAGGGATGGCGAGCTCAGTCCGCAGGGATGCGGGATCCCTTTGCGATCAGGCAGGTCTTTCCTGCACGACGCACCGGCTCACCGTCTCCCCACCCCGCACCTGCAAATCCGCCCGATAAAACCGCACCACTTCACCCACCATCAGCAACGACGGAGACACCGGCTTATCCCGCGCCACCGTCTCCGCTAATCCCCCCAGCGTGGTAATCAACACCCGCTGATCGGGCCGGGTCCCATTCTCAATAATCGCCACCGGCGTCTCCGCATCACGTCCCTGCGCCTGCAACTGCGCACTGATCGACGCACTCCAGCTCAACCCCATATAAAACACCAGCGTCTGATTCACCGCCGTCAGCGCAGCCGCCTCCAGCTGCGGCTCGCCGTTCCGCCCATGCCCGGTAATCAACCGCAAAGACTGCGCGCAATCCCGATGCGTCAACGGAATTCCGCTGGCTGCCGCACAGCCCACAGCCGCCGTAATCCCTGGCACGACCTCACAGCGAATCCCGGCCTGCTGCACGCTCACCATCTCCTCGCCTCCGCGACCAAAAACAAACGGATCGCCCCCCTTCAGCCGGATTACATTGCGTCCACTGCGCGCCAGTTCCACCAGCAACTGATTAATCTGCGCCTGCTTCAGACCATGCTGCCCCGGCTGCTTACCCACATCAATACACAACGCCTGCTCCGGCACCTCCGCCATCACCGCGTCACTCACCAGCCGGTCATATACCACCACCTCAGCACGCTGCAGCAACCGCAACGCCTTAACGGTCAGCAGTTCCACATCGCCAGGGCCCGCACCCACCAGCCACACCGCGCCCTGTTGCGACACGGCATCCACCGGGGCCAGTAACTTATCCAGAGAATCAATTGCTCGTGTCATCATTCCTCCGACATCACTTCGGACAGCAACAACTGCTTCAGCTCCGGAATACAGGAGCCGCACTGCGTGCCGCACTTTAGCTTTTCGCCCAACGCCTGAGTTGTACGACACCCCTGCGCCACCGCCTGTAAAATCGTCTGCTCACCCACCGCCATACAACTGCAAATAATCCGTCCCGTGGCCGCGCCCTGCGCGGGCTGTCCTGCCAGTACACTGTGCCGCCCTGCCGCATCCTGCGGCGCATGACTAAAGGCCTCGGCGACCCACGCACTATCAATCGACGGCAACACGGAGCCGGCATAAAACGCCAGCTGCAACTCGCCGTCACGCCATGCCAGCAACCGGTAATCATTGCCGCTGCCGGTCGCAAACTGCCTGTGACAGCCTGAAAGAACAACCTGCCCGTCCAGCCAGACCTGCGGCGAGCCCTCGCCCGCCACCGCATAACGCTGCACCGCCGGATAGGGGGTACGCGCCCAGTAACGCAACCCTGTGGGCTGCGCTATCTCGCGCTGCCATAGCCAGCCCTGCCAGCTCACCCTCAACGGCAGAATCCGCACCGACGTCTGCTTCAGCGCGGGCTGCCCCGAAAACGGACAGGCGCGGGCGGCCACCAGTAAATCGACGTGACTCTGCTGACTGAACTGCCGGTTCCAGTGCATCGGCACAAACAGCTCGCCGCGCCGCATCCCGGCATCGACACGCACCCGCACGCTAATCCAGCCCTGAACAGACTGCACCCGCGCCAGTCCGCCCGCCGTCACGCCATACGTTGCCGCATCCGCCGGATGCAGCGCGACAAACGGTTCATCGCAATGCTGCATCAGACGCGGCACCAGCCCGGTACGCGTCATGGTGTGCCACTGATCGCGCACCCGTCCGGTATTCATCAACAACGGATACGCCGGTTCGCGCGGGGCGACAACCGGCGTGGCCGGCACCCGCAACCGGGCCTTACCATCCGGATGAAAAAACCGACGATTGCCAAACAGCCGGGCGCAGCCCTGCGGACAGGCCGCGTTAACCGGCCACTGCACCGGACGCAGCGCATCCCAGTCAGCATTACTCAATTGCGCCAGGCCGCTGATATCAAACGCCCTGGCGCCCCGGTTCTCGAAACCTGACAACGCCGCATGCTCACGGAAAATCTCTGCCGGATGCTGCCAGTTAAAGCCTTCATCAAACCCTAAACGCCTGGCCACCTGCGACAGCAACCACCAGTCAGGCCGGGCGTCACCGGGTGCGGCGGCAAAAGCGCGCTGACGTGAAATACGCCGCTCGGAATTGGTCACCGTGCCGTTCTTCTCGCCCCACCCCTGGGCGGGCAGCAGAATATTGGCAAAGGCGCTGGTATCGGTCTGCGCCATCACATCTGATACAATCACCAGCGGACAGGCCGCCAGCGCCTGCGCGACGCGGTTGCCCTCAGGCATCGACACCGCCGGATTGGTGCCCATAATCCACACTGCTTTCACCGTGCCATCCGCCAGTGCCCGGAAAAGATCCAGTGCAGTCAGTCCCGGTTCCCGGGCAATGGCCGGACTGCGCCAGAAACGCTGCACCCGTTCGCAATCCGCTTCAGTAAAATTCATATGCGCCGCCAGCTGATTCGCCAGGCCACCCACCTCCCGTCCTCCCATGGCATTTGGCTGTCCGGTCAGCGAAAAAGGACCACAGCCCGCGCGGCCTATTTTGCCCGTCAGCAGATGCAGATTAAGAATCGCCTGGTTATTGTCGCTGCCGGTGGCGGACTGATTAATCCCCATGCACCATAGCGTCAGCACCCGATCGTGCTGGCTGAAAAGCTGGAAAAAGTGCGCGACCTGCTGCACGGTTAAGTCACATGCCTCTGCCACTCGCGCCACACCCCACTGCGCTGCGGCGGTCAGCGTCTCGTCCACACCATTCAGGTGCGGCAACATGCTGGCATCAATGCCATCCTGCTGCGCCAGCCAGTGCAGCAGACCGGAAAACAACGCCGTATCGCTGCCGGGCCGCAACGGCAGGTGGAGATCGGCCTGATCGCAACTCGCCGTACGCCGCGGATCGATAACGACAATACACATCGCCGGACGTTGCAGCTTCGCCTGCATCAGCCGCTGCCACACCACCGGATGCGCCCAGGCAGCATTAGACCCCACCAGCAGCACCAGGTCGGCCTGCTCCAGATCCTCATAGCAGCAGGGCACCGCATCGGCCCCCAGCGCCCGCTTATAACCGACCACCGCCGACGCCATGCAGAGCCGCGAATTCGTATCGATGTTGGCTGCACCGATGTAGCCCTTCATCAGCTTATTGGCGACGTAGTAATCCTCGGTCAACAGCTGGCCGGAGCCGTAAAACGCCACCGCCTGCGGGCCATACTGATCGATAACCGCCCGCAATCCCGCCGCCGCCGCATCCAGCGCAGCGTCCAGGCTGACGCGCTGCCCGTTAACCTCGGCGTTCAGCAAACGCCCTTGCGGCGTCAGGGTCTGGCCCAGCGCTGCGCCTTTTACGCACAACCGACCTGCATTCGCGGGATGGTGCGGATCGCCGATCACGGTTGCCTGATGCGCCCCCTGCGGGGTGACGCAGACGCCACAGCCGACGCCGCAATAGGGACAGGTACTGTTCATGATGCCTGCGCCAGCTGATCCAGCGGACGATTTGCCAGCCAGATCTGACCCGCTTCCAACTTCACCGGCCAGCAGCGCAGCTGATGCTGCGGGTTATCCAGGCTCTGTCCGTCACGCAACCGTATCCGCTGCTTATAGAGCGGGGAGATCACCACCGGCTCGCCGCCCACATCGCCAAGGATCCCACGTGAGAGCACGCTGGCGTCGCTGCCGGGTTCGCGGTCTTCCAGCGCAAAAAGCGCATCGCCAAAGCGGAACAGCGCAACACGTTCGCTACCCAGTCGCGCCCCGATCCCCGCCTGCTGAGGAATCGCCTCCAGTGTACACACCGCGCTCCACGGCTCGGCTGGCGGCGGTAACAGCGGACGATCGGTAACGGCCTCCGGCTGACGCTGACCGCGCACCCGGCTGTAGTGCAGCGTCTCATCCGGGCGATCGCTGTTGACCGTAGGGGTAAACAGCGCAAGTCGTGAAGGATCCGCCAGCGTGGTCTGCCACTCGCACTGATACGCGTCCACCACCCGCTGCATCTCCTGCTCCAGCGTCTCGCCCAGACCGAGGCTATCCTCAATCACCACCTGACGCAGATAGTCCAGGCCGCCTTCCAGATTGTCCATCCAGACGCTGGTGCGCTGCAGCCTGTCTGCGGTGCAGATATAGAACATCAGCAGGCGGTCGACATAACGCAGCAGCGTGGCATCATCGAGATCGCTGGCGAACAGGTCGGCGTGGCGCGGCTTCATGCCGCCATTGCCACACACATAGAGATTCCAGCCCTTTTCCGTGGCGATCACCCCGATATCTTTGCTCTGCGCTTCCGCACATTCGCGGGTACAGCCCGATACCGCCATCTTGATCTTGTGTGGGGCGCGCAGCCCCTTGTAGCGGTTCTCCAGCGCAATGGCGAAAGCGGTTGAATCCTGCACGCCGTAGCGGCACCAGGTCGACCCCACACAGGACTTCACAGTGCGCAGCGACTTGCCGTAGGCGTGACCGGTTTCAAAACCCGCCGCCAGTAGCGTCTGCCAGATATCAGGCAGTTGATCGAGCCGCGCGCCAAACAGGTCGATACGCTGACCGCCGGTGATTTTGGTGTAAAGATCGTAACGCGCCGCCACCTCGCCAATCGCGATCAACCCCTGCGGCGTGATTTCGCCCGCCGGGACGCGCGGCACCACCGAATAGGTGCCATCTTTCTGGATATTGGCGAAATAGCGGTCGTTGGTGTCCTGCAACGGCAGATGCGCCGGTTTTAGCAGATAGTCGTTCCAGCATGAGGCGAGCAGTGACGCCACCAGCGGTTTGCACACTTCACAACCCTGCCCCCGACCATGTGACGTCAGCAGCGCATCAAAAGTTCTGAACTCACCGGCCCGCACCAGGTGATAAAGTTCCTGGCGCGAATAGCTGAAATGTTCACAGATATCTTTTTTTACCTCGACACCGAGGTTTTCCAGCTCAAACTCCATCACCTGTTTTACCAGTGCCGCACAGCCGCCGCAGCCCGTAGCCGCTTTGGTGCAGCTTTTGATGCTGCTCATCTCACCGCATCCGCCTTTCACCGCCGCGCAGATTTCGCCCTTGCTGACGTTGTGACAGGAGCAGACCTGGGCGCTGTCAGGCAACGCCGCGACGCCTGGCGCTTTCGGCGCCCCCGACAGCGCAGGCAGGATAAGGCTTTCTGGCGCGGCAGGCAGCGGTAACTCATTGAGCATCATCTGCAGCAGCGTGGCGTAGTCGCTGCTGTCACCGACCAGCACGCCGCCCAGCAGCCGGGTGCTGTCGGCAGAAACCACGATTTTCTTGTAGATGCCTTTTGGCCCGTCGGTCCAGTGATAGTGCTGACTGCCCGGCGTGCGGCCATGCGCGTCACCAAACGACGCCACCTCCACCCCCAGCAGTTTCAGTCTGGTACTCATGTCCGCGCCGCTGAAGGCGGTGGATTCAGCCGCCAGATGCCCGGCCAGTACGCGTGCCATCTGATAGCCTGGCGCGACCAGACCGAAGATCTGACCGTTCCACAATGCGCATTCACCAATGGCAAACACCTCTTCATCGCTGGTCTGGCAGCGATCGTTAATCTCAATGCCGCCGCGCGGTCCCAGCGTCAGGCCCGCTTCACGTGCCAGCTCATCGCGCGGCCGGATACCGGCGGAGAACAGCACCAGATCGCCGGGTAAACTGCTGCCGTCAGCAAAGCGCAGCACCACGCTACCGTCGGTCTGACGCTCAATCAGTTCGGTCTGTTTTGAGGTGTGAACCGTGACGCCCAGCGCATCGATCTTCTGGCGCAGCATCAGCGCCCCACCCTCATCGAGCTGCACTGCCATCAGGCGTGGCGCAAACTCCACCACATGCGTTTCCAGCCCGAGCTGCTGCAGCGCATTCGCCGCCTCCAGACCCAGCAGGCCGCCGCCAATCACGATGCCGCGCTGGCTATTGCGGGCGCAGGCAGCAATGGCATCAAGGTCATCCAGCGTGCGGTAGACAAAGCAGCGTTCGTCGTCGTGGCCCGGTACCGGCGGTACAAAAGCACGCGAGCCGGTAGCCAGCACCAGCTTATCCCACGCCAGCTCATTGCCCGCGCTGTCACGCAGACTGCGCTGCTGACGATCGATCGCTACGACTGCGCAGCCGCTGCGCAGTTCGATGCCGTGCAGGGTAAAAAAGTCCGCGCTGACCAGCGACAGATCGTCGGCCGTTTTGCCGTTGAAATAGTCCGACAGATGCACCCGATCGTAAGCCTGCTGACGCTCCTCGCCGTAAACCACGATGTGGTAGTGCTGATGCAGTTCGCGGGCAACCAGCTGTTCAAGAAAGTGGTGACTGACCATGCCGTGACCCACCACGGCTAATACCGGTTTACTCATCTCAGGACTCTCTGCAGCCTGCGGCTGCGGTTCAGGTTGACGGGAATCGAACAGGGCTTCGAGCGTGACAGCTTCGGTGTGCAGCAGACGCGCCAGCAGCGCGGGACCCTGCCGGGTGTCGCCAGAGAGCAATACGCCACAGAGGCGGCCCTGACGAAGAAACAGACGGCGGTAGTCGCCGGAGATCGGATCAAAACTGCTGATGGAGGGTGCCTCACTGACATCCCCGGCGCTGAACAGCGAAATGCCACTGACTTTGAGCCGCGTCGCCTGCGGCTGGCTGACAAAGTCCGCCAGTGGCGACCCCGCCAGCTGTGCGGCCAGAATCTGCGCCTGCGTCAGGCAGGGTGCGACCAGGCCAAAGCTTTCGCCGGCAATTTCGCAGCACTCGCCTACGGCGTACACCGACGGGACCGCTGTGCGTAACTGCCCATCGACCAGAATGCCGCGCTGACACGGCAGACCCGCCGCCTGCGCCAGCGTTATCTCTGGCTGAACGCCGATGGCAATCACCACCTGCGTGGCGGCGCAGTGACGCCCGCTGGTCAGCGTCACACCCGCCTCGTCAATCGCCGTGAGTCCGCTGTTCAGCACGCAGCGGATACCGCGCTGCTGGAGTGCCGTCAGCAACAGCTCGCCCGCCTTTGCATCCAGCTGGCGATCCAGCAGCCAGGGTTTGTGATGAACCAGCGTAACCTCACGCCCACGGACACAGAGTGCCGCCGCCGCTTCAATGCCGAGAAAACCACCGCCCAACACCACCACCGGTCCCTGGCACGCCAGGAGTTGCCGGACGTCGGCGATACTGCGAAAACCCAGTACGCAATCCGCGTTGATGCCGGGAATGGCGGGCAAACGGGGCTGTGAACCGGTGGCAAACACCAGCCGATCCCAGCCCAGCTGGCGATAATCGGTCTGCACTGTACGTGCCGCCAGATCGACCTGCAGCACGGTTTCGTCGTTCAGCAGCGTGACGCCGTGCCGCTCATACCAGTCGCGATCGTGGATCAGCGTTTCACTGAACGGCGTTTCACCCGCCAGCACCGGCGACAGCAGCACACGGTTGTAATTGCCGTGCGGCTCGCGGCCAATGACCGTGATGGCGAAGCGCTGCGGTGCACGTTGCAGCAGGCTCTCCACCATCTGCATTCCCGCCATGCCATTACCTATCACCAGCAACCGTTGCTTCATGGTCTGTTCCTTACGCCGCAGTGGTCTGTTTTTCATAGAGGAAATGCAGCACTTTCTGTCGCAACTGGTGGTAGCGCGGCTCATCCGCCAGCGCCACCCGTGAACGCGGACGTGGCAGATCGACAGTGAGGATCTCGCCAACCTGCGCCGCCGGGCCGTTAGTCATCATCAGCACCCGGTCTGACAGCAGCACGGCTTCATCCACGTCATGGGTAATCAGCACGATGGTGGTGTTCAGCTCCTGCTGAATGCGCATCACGCTGTCCTGCAGATGGGCGCGGGTTAAGGCGTCCAGCGCGCCAAACGGCTCATCCAGCAGCAGCACGCGTGGCTTCATCGCCAGCGCCCGCGCAATACCGACGCGTTGCTTCATACCGCCGGATATTTCGCCGGGCCGCTTGTGCATGGCATGGCTCATCTGCACCCGGTTAAGGTTGTGCTCGATCCAGTCACGCATCTCCGCTTTGCTGAAGCGCCCTTTAAACACCTGTTGCACCGCCAGCTCGACATTCTGAAATGCCGTCAGCCACGGCAGCAGCGAATGGTTCTGAAACACCACCGCGCGCTCCGGACCGGGGCCAGTGATTTCGCGGTTATCACACAGCAGCACGCCGCTGCTGGGCCGGGTTAAACCGGCAATCAGGTTCAGCAGCGTCGATTTGCCGCAGCCGGAGTGGCCGATCAGGCTCAGGGTTTCCCCTTCGTGAATATCAAAACTGACATTGTCCAGCGCCAGAAACTCGCCGCTGGCGGTGGCAAAACGCTGGCTGACCTGCTGGACGCGAATGATCTGTTGCATCGTGCTCTCCTTATTTATCCCAGCTAAAACGACGGACCAGCAGCATCAGCCCCTGTTCCAGCAGCAGCCCGATTACGCCGATGACCAGAATGGCGACCAGAATATTTTCCACGTTGAGGTTGTTCCACTCATTCCAGATCCAGAAGCCGATGCCCAGTCCGCCGGTCAGCATTTCGGCGGCGACGATCACCAGCCAGGCGATGCCGATAGAGAGACGGACCCCGGTCAGCACCGCGGGCAGCACGGCGGGCAGCAGGATCCGGCGCATCACCGTCCACTCAGAAAGCTGTAACACCCGCGCCACGTTGAGGTAATCCTGCGGAATACGCTGTACCCCTTCGGCGGTGTTAATGATCATTGGCCAGATCGAACAGATAAAAATGGTCCAGCTGGCGGCAGGCTCGGCGCGCTGAAACAGCAGCAGGCCAATCGGCAGCCAGGCCAGCGGACTCACCGGCCGCAGCAGGGCGATGACGGGATTGAACATCTGCGCCATAAAGCTAAAGCGACCGATTAAAAAGCCCGCCGGAATGCCGACCAGCGCGGCCAGGCCGAATCCAATGCCGACGCGTTGCAGCGACGCCAGCACGTTCCAGCCGATGCCCTGATCGTTGGGGCCGTTGCTGTAGAACGGGTCAGCGAACAGGACCTGAGCGGCCTGCCAGGTGGCGTAAGGCGAAGGGAAACCCGGTTGCGACAGCGCCGCGATCTGCCACACCAGCAGCATTAATAACAGGCCACCGGTGGCGGGAATGGCGCGCTGCAACAGCGGACGCAGACGCGCCGGACGGGCTGCGGCTTTCGGGGTGACCTGTAACGGAATAACGGTGGCACTATTGTGACTCTGCACCGGCTGCGCCAGGGCGCGCGCGTCAGTTTTCATAGCAACCTCTCTTAACGTTTGATAGCGAAACTGGCGGCATAGGCGGCAGGATCGCTGCCATCCCAGACCTTGCCGTCGATGAAGGTACTGCTGCGCATTTCACTGGCGGGCAGTGCAACCTGTCCGACTGCGCTGGCGGCCTGTTTGTAGATGTCGATGCGGTTGATCTGGCGCGCCACCGCGAGGTAGTCGGGATCGCTGGCAAGCAGGCCCCAGCGTTTCATCTGGGTCAGGAACCACATGCCGTCTGAGAGCCAGGGAAAACTGACGTTGCCGTTGTCAAAGAAGCGCATCGGGTGAGCGTCCTGCCACGACTGCCCCAGGCCGTTCTGATACTGACCGAGCATCCGACCCTGTAACGTCTCCACTTTGGTATTGATCCAGGCGCGGCCGGCTAACACCTGCGCGGTTTCGCGGCGGTTGTCGTCCGAGGCATCAATCCAGCGCGCGGCCTCCAGCACAGCGGCGGTGAGTGCACGGGCCGTGTTGGGGTTCTCTTTCACCCACTCTGCGCGGGTGCCGAGCACTTTTTCCGGATGCTCCGGCCAGATCTGCTGGCTGGTGGCGGCGGTAAAACCGATGTTGTCGCTGATGGCGCGCTGGTTCCACGGCTCACCAACGCAGAAGCCGCTCATGTTGCCAATTTTCATGTTCATCACCATCTGCGGCGGCGGCACGACCACGGTGCGCACGTCATCAAACGGGTGGATGCCCGCATTGGCGAGCCAGTAATAGAGCCACATGGCATGGGTGCTGGTCGGAAAGGTATGGGCGAAGGTAAAGCTGCCTTTGGCGCTGCCATCAATGGCCTTTTTCAGGCTGGCCGCATCGGTGACCCCACTGGCTTTCAGCTGGTTCGACAGGGTGATCGCCTGGCCGTTATGGTTGAGCGTCATCAGGTTCGCCATGTCGTGCTGCGGACCCGCTACGCCCAGTTGCAGGGCGTAGATCATGCCGTAGAGCACATGCGCCGCATCCAGCTCACCGGAGGTCAGTTTGTCGCGCACCGCCGCCCAGCTCGCCTCTTTGCTGACCTGCAATGTGAGACCATACTTTTTGTCGAAGCCTTTCACAGAGGCCATCACCACCGGCGCGCAGTCAGTGAGCGGGATAAAGCCGACCCGCACCTGCGCTTTTTCTGGCGCATCTGATCCCGCTGCCCAGACCGCATTTCGTAATCCCGGAACGATCCAGGCCGCACCCAGCGCGGCGCCGGAGATCAGCGCCTGACGTCGTGTCAGTGAAAATGGCGTTTTGCTCATCTTGTTGCCCCTGAACAGAAATAAAAAAAGGCGTCCTCCGACAAGCCGAAGCCTGCGGATGGACGCCTTTATCCAAAGCACTGACCCCACCGCCATTGGCGGGAGCAATGCGTACTCTCTATAGGGATTAAGCAAAGGGTGTGCCAGATCGCCGAAACAGCCTTAATGCCGATCTGCGGTGACGCACTGTTGAAAAATTAACCGTTTTTGCACGTTTCTGACGCAGATCACGCACAAAGGTTGTGCAGCTACCTCATCCGGGTTAGTTGCTCAGGGTCTTCGCTACCGCCAGTACCGCCTGCGCGATCTCCAGTACCCGCTTATTCTGATTCATCGCACTTTTGCGTAATGCCTGCCAGGCGGCCTCTTCTGTGAAACCCTGCTGCTGCATCAGCCAGTGTTTGGCCTGATCGATCACGCGCCGCTCGTCCAGTGAGGCGCGCATCGCCGCCAGTTCATCCGCCTGCTGCTGCAAACGCTGCGACTGTTCGCCAATCAGCGATAGCACCGAGCGCCCCAGCTGCGGGGCCAGACCGTCGCTGTCGAGCGCCGCCGCGCCAGGCAGCCAGTCCGCCCCGGAGACGTAAAGCGAAAAATTGCTGTCGCCCTGCACCACTGTTCCTGCCGCCTGCTGTTGTGCCTGATCAATGGCAGCCCGGCAGCGCTGCATCAATGTCGCCGTCAGGGCATCCTCCAGCATTTTCATCTGATCCAGCCGCTCAGAGAGCAGGGAAAACCAGTGCAGCGCGCCGGTCTCATCACAACGGCCGCCGGTGCAGGCGATGCGACGAAGGCGTTCGATGTCGCGGCTGGCCTGAGCCAGCGGCTGCCAGGATTCACACGCGGCGCTGTCAGCAAACTCCCGGAAGGTGATAAAGCTCTGCTCCTGTGCCGCAATCAGGGCGACCATCTGGCTGCGCTGGTCGGGGGTGAACTGACGCGCCGCAAAGCCGGCTGAGCCGATGGCCCGCTCCTGCCCGGCCAGTTCTTTGCCCTGCATAAAACTGAACAGGGCGATCAGTGCACGGGAGATGCCGGGATAGCTGGCGGTGTCGGCCGCCTCAAACACCAGATTGAGTAAAGTACGGATAACCTGGTTAAAGGCGGCCATCGCCGCGGCCTGATCAAGCTCACGCTGGCTGATTTGCTGGCGCAGCGCAGGCAGTCCGGCCAGCGCCTGCAGGGCAGCGGCAATCAGGTTGCAGAAGCGGCTGTAGCCGGGCTGCGCTATGGCGGCCGGCAGCGCCTGATAAAAATGCTCCAGGCCGGCGCTGACCTCCTGCTGGCGGGCATGACGTTCGGCGCTGAACAGCGCTCCGTCAGAGCAGATCCAGAGATTGTTTGCGCCACGTTCCCGCTGCAACCGATGGACCAGTTCACTGACGGCAGCCATCAGCTCGCCGGTTTCCAGAAGACGTTGCAGGCTGGCGATATCGCTCGCGCGTGATGCCTGCAGCCAGGTCAGGGCGTCCCTCATTGCTCACCTCAGTGCGGTTAAAACCTTTCAGAAGCAAAAGGCGTGCCGCTTTCCTGAAAAAAGAGGGTCTGAGCAGGGGCGTAAAATCTGATTTTAATAAGTTTCTTAACGCAAACTGATAAATTTTTTCGGCAACAAGTTATTAGTAAATCTTAATAGTTTCCAATCGGATTCATTGCATGTCAGAATGCGCGGCACTGTTCTCAACCAGTTTGTCTCTGCGATAATTCAGTTCGCTTTAACTATCACATTGCCTGGTGCTTTTCTTACATCGCAGCCTGCCTGAAAAGCGCCTGCTATCACGCATCGGCAGCGGGTGCAATGGTTTGAATTCTCAAAAGTCTTAGGTAAACTGAATGCGTTACTATCCCGATGTAATCTGACCCTTTTTTTAAAAACAGAATTTCGGCACGATGCGGCGCGATAAAGATCGCCTCCTGGCATCGGGCCTGGCAATATGCAGATACTTTGATGAGATCACGAGGAACATGGTGAAAAAGAGTCTTGCGTTAACGCTGCTGGCGGTTCTTACCCTGGCAGGCTGTAAGGCCCCGCCGCCGCCCGTCACTGACGATACGCTGGTCACCAGCGAAATTAACGGCGTCAAACTGGTCCATCGACACGCTGTCGCGGCACCGACTGAATTTGAGCCGGTCAATCAGACCTGGCGGGCGCTTTATGGCGCATCCGTCATGACCTCGCCTGATTACGGCGGCAAAGTGGTTCGCTATCTCGAAACGGGTAAACCGTTCGAAGTATTAGGTAATGTGGAACACAGCTGGCTGGCGATTGCTGACCAGGCTGACGGCCCGCTGATCGGTTATGTGCCATTAAAAGCGGGTGTAGAGAGCAGCCGTTACGATGCCACCGTACAGAGCGATCGTCCCCGTCCCCGCAAAACGAAACAGGTCTGTGTGGCCGTCGGCGGCGCCAGCAAAGCCTGCCGGACTAACGATACCGCGACCTGGATCTTAGACTGAATATGAAATCCGGCGCATATTGCCCGCAGAACCGTCCCGGGCTGCGGGTACAGGGATTTGCCATTGGCTGGAAGATCACGAATTAATGACTGTGGAATCCCCTGCGCGTGAGGCGACCCCCTCAGGCAATGAGAATCTCTTACTTCAGGCTGCGGCGCCACTGCTGAACGCGGTGGTGCAAATTCGTCAGGCAGCCACCCACGATGACCCTGCGGGTCTGCGCCAGTCTCTGATCGATGAAATCCGCCAGTTTGAACAACGCTGTAAACAGGCAGGGCTGCCGTTTGAGATGATTATCGGCGCGCGTTACTGCATCTGCAGCGCGCTCGATGAAGCGGCGGCGCAAACCCCATGGGGCACGCGCGGCGTCTGGTCTGGCAACGGCATGCTGGTGACCTTCCATAATGAAAGCTGGGGCGGCGAAAAATTCTTTCAACTGCTGTCGCGCATTTCACAAAGCCCGCAACAACACCTCTGGCTGCTGGAAGTGGTGCAATACTGTCTGCTGCTGGGCTATGAAGGCCGCTATCGCGGCAGTGAAAATGGTCGCGCCCAGTGCGACGGTATCCGTAAACGCCTGAAAACCCTGATTGACGAAACGCGTGCCCAGCGCCAGACAGCGCAACCGCCACTGGTGGAAGTGCATCCGCTGGTGAGCACCCTCGCCCGCCCGATGGTGCCGCTCTGGGCCTGTGCCATGCTGGTCGCACTGATCGGCTGCCTGATCTACAGCGGCCTGAACTGGCGTCTCGGCAATGCCGCCGAACCGCTGCTGCGTACCATCTATCAGACGCCGCTGCCGCAGATTACCGCGGGCCGTCGTCCCTCTTCCCCGCAGGCGTTGCTCGATCTGCGTCAGCGCCTGAATGATGTGATTGCAGCCGGGCAGCTTGAGGTCAGCGATGGTGCCTTTGGCAGCAAAGTGATCATCCCCGCGGACAAACTGTTCGCCGAACAGGGCACGGTGATCAATCCGGTGGGGCGCGCCCTGCTGGCCCGCGTCTCAACCGCGATGAAAGATGTCAAAGGGACCATTCTGGTGTCGGTGTTTACCGATGATCATCCGGTGGATAACAGCCGCTTTGCCTCCAGCTATGAGTTCTCATTTGCCCGCGCCCGCGCCATCACCCAGTTGTTACAACTGCAACTGGCTGACGGGCATACGGTTCGCTCCGAAGGCCGCGGCGACAGCGACCCCCTGCTGCCCAACGACAGCAGCGAAAACCGGACCCGCAACCGCCGCGTTGAAATCACCCTGTTTGCCGCGCCTGAAACGCTCAGTAATCATCAAGGAGCACAATAATGCGCGCCTCCCTTCGCCTGCTGCTAACGCATCGCCTGCTGTGGAGCTTTATTGGCGTCACGGCGCTGAGCTGTCTGGTCTGGATGCTGGGACCGTTCTGGTCATGGGGCGAATCGCGCCCACTGGAACCCGTGCTGCCTCGCCAGCTCACCGTAAGCGCCCTCTATTTTCTCTGGATCCTGTTCCAGCTGATCCCGTCGCTCTATCGTGCCTGGTTCAACAGCCGCTTACTGACCCAGCTTCAGCTGTCGGGCAACGACGACCCGGCGGAACGTCAGATGACCGAAGAGCGGCTCAACCAGCGCTTCAGCGAAGCTGCGATGCAGCTGAAACGCACCCAGTTTGGCCGTCGTCATAGCGGGAACCTGCTCTCACGCTTTAACGCTAATTATCTCTATCAGCTGCCCTGGTACCTGGTCATGGGTGCGCCCGGCGCCGGTAAAACCACCGCGCTGTTTAATGCCGGCCTCGATTTCCCGCTGACCGATACGCTGGGCAAAAATGCGGTCCGCGGCGTCGGGGGCACCCGCAACTGTGACTGGTGGTTTACTGACAGCGCGGTGCTGATTGATACCGCCGGTCGTTATGCGTTGCAGGAGAGCCAGCGCGTGCGAGATGCCGCGGAATGGCACAGTTTTATCAACCTGCTGAAACGCTATCGCACCCGCCAGCCGATTAACGGTGTGATCATGACCATCAGCGTCGCCGATCTGCTGAGTGATTCAGCCGAAGCGCGTTTCGCCCAGGCCAGCGCGCTGCGAGAGCGCATGGCAGAACTGCATCAGCAGACCGGTATTCACTTCCCGGTTTATGTGATGATCACCAAAACCGATCTGCTGAAAGGCTTTATGAGCTACTTCGGCTCGATTGATAAAGCGCGGCGTGATGCTATCTGGGGCTTCACGTTTAACTGGGAGCTGGGCAAGCCGCACAAAGATGACTGGCATCGCCATTTTGGCCAGCAGTTTCAGCGGCTGGAACAGCAGCTCCAGCAACAACTGGCGGAGCAGATGACCCATGAGCGCGACCTGAACGAGCGCGCTGAGTGCTTCCTCTTCCCGCAGGAGTTCGCCTCGCTGCGTCCACTGCTGAACGAATATCTGGATATCGTTTTTTCTGACCATCAGGATGCGGTCGCCTGGAGCCCGCGCGGCCTCTTCTTCACCAGCGGAACGCAGGAAGGCCTGCCGTTTGATCGGGTGATGGGTGAACTGAGCCGCAAACTGCAGTTGCGTCAGGCGGGCGATCACTCGATCGCGGCCTGGGACAGCGTTAATCGCAACAGTCCGATTCCCGGCAACAAAGGCCAGAGCTTCTTTATTCGTGACCTGCTCAGCGATCTGATATTCAAAGAGAGCGGCCTGGCCGGCAGTAATCGCCGCTGGGAGTACCGTAATCAGCTGTTCCACTGGATTGGCTACGGCGTGCTGGCAGGCGCCCTGCTGATCGCCTCCAGCCTGTGGGGCATCAGTTACTATCAGAATCAGCAGTATCTGCAGCAGGTTGCCGCACGGGTACCGCTTATCCGTGAGCAAAGTCAGCAGGTGATTCATCAGCCTGCTGATAATATTTTTGATCTGCTACCCTTTCTTAATAACCTGGTGAAGTTGCCGCTCTCGGCGCGCTTTTCCCTCGATAATCCGCCGCTTACTATGCGGGCGGGCTTATACCGGGGTAATCAGATTAGCGATGCCGCCTGGGTGCTTTATCAAAATGCGCTTAAGTCTTTGTTGCTGCCGCGTGTGGCGCAGCAGATCACGAATATCCTGCGCAACGACCCGGGTGATGATAACGCCTACAGCCGCAATGCGCTGCGCGCCTATCAGATGCTCTATCAACCGCGTAATTATGATGGCGAATTTTTACGGGCCTGGCTGCTGCAAAATTTACAGCGCTCACTGCCCGATACGGTAAGCGCCCGTGACCTGCAGCAGCTTGACTGGCACCTGAGCCAGCTGCTGGATCAGCAGATTCAGTCGTCGCCTTATGCACGTGATAATGCACTGATGATGCGCAAGCTTGCAGAGAATCTGAAAATTGCGGACCAGGCGGGCGGCATGCTGGCGGTAGCGCCGCGGCACCCGGCCCCGCAATCAAACTCGCATAGCGAGTAATGGTGAGGTGAACATGGCTGCTTACACGGCCCCCGGCTGGTATGGCAAGCTGCCGTCGACCGGTGACTTTCTGCACCATCGACTGAGCGAGCAACAGATTAGCCCGTGGAATCACTGGTTCCAGCAGGGATTAATGCACTGGCATCAGCAGGCGTATTCCTACAGCGCGGACTTTCTCCATGCGCCGGTGTGGAACTTTGTGCTGCCGGTTACCGCGACCCGGCCGCAGATACAGATGGGCTGTCTGCTGCCCTCCTGTGACCGCGTCGGACGCGCCTGGCCGCTGCTGGCCCTGCACAGCTTCACGCTGGCTCAGTGGCATCCTGCTCAACTGACCATTTCCGGCGACTGGTTTCAGGATCTGGGCGCGACACTGTTACGGGCGGTTCAGACACCGCTGAACGGCGAGCAGTTAGAGCAGCAGATACAGGCTTTACCACCGCTGCTGGTGCCGGCCAGGAAGCCCTCTGAAATCATGGATGTGATCGGTTTTCAGGATCTGCCCTGCACGCTGAGCTGGCGTGAAGTGGCTGAACGTTTCGACCCTCAGCAGCATATGAGCTACTGGTGGAGTAACCGCAGTGATGGTTTTGTCCACGCGACCCACAAGCACAGCGGCAACCTCACCGCGCAACTGTTTTCGTTACTGTTTAACCCGGCGGCAGGTTCACAGCCGGGACGTAATGGCCTCTATCCTCCGATGTTCGAGTGAGGCCGGAAGCGTTTGCCGTTCAATCTGGGATAACTCATGCAATTTACCATTGTGCAATGCACTACGGATGTTCCGGTCAGAAGCGTTGCGTTTCAACCGCCTGGCGGCACCATTGGCCGCAGTCAGGACAACGATCTGGTGCTGCCAGATGAGACTCGGGCCATTTCGCGTCTGCAGGCGCTGGTTCACCTGTCGCATGACGGGGAGTGCCGTCTGACGAACCAGGGTAGCGTGACCCCGGTGGAGCATAACGGCATAACCCTGGGTCGCGGCATGCAGGTCGTGCTGAAGCATGGCGATGCGCTGCGCATCGGTGACTATGCGCTGGAAGTACGAGACCCCGCCTGCCACGACACGCAGAGCGATCCGCTGGCGCTGTTTGCTGGCGACAGCGCTCAGCCCGCGAATCCGCTGGGCATTCACGAACATCATGAGGTTGAGGACCGGCTGCTGGTCAGTGAGGCCACGCCCTCACGCCACGAGCGCCACAACGATGCACGACTGGCTATCGACCCCCAGGCCAGCGAGCCGCGTCGGGCGCTGACGGCGCAGCCGGTGGATCAGGATCGGCTGATCGCCGCACTGCTGGAGGGGATGGGGCTGAGCAACGGTCACGCCACGCCGGTGGATGAAGAGCAGATGCGCATTACTGGCCGGATGCTGAGCCTCTTTTCCCAGGGCACCGTCGCGCTGCTCTCTTCGCGATCCATTCTCAAGCGTGGTGTCAAAGCGGACATGACGATGATCCTGAATGAGGCCAACAACCCGTTCAAGATCCTGCCCTCCGGCAAAACCGTGCTGATGCAGATGTACCAGAGCCAGATGCCCGGGTTTATGCCGCCGGAACAGGCGGTACGCGATGCCCTGGTCGATTTGCAGGCCCACCAGCTGGGGATGATTGCCGGTATCCGCGCCATTATTGCGGCGATGCTGCAATCCTTTAATCCGCAGCGGCTGGAAGAGCAGGCGCGTGCCGATGGCGTGGTGTCAAAAATGCCCTTTTCCGCCATGAAGAAGGCGGCGCTGTGGGACTACTTCACCCGTAATTATCAGCGTACGGCCGGAGAGATCGAAGATGATTTCCATACGCTGTTTGGCGAGGCCTTTCTCCATGCCTATGACATGGAGGTGAATCAGTATAAGGACTCTCAGACGCGGGTAGATGAACCATGAAAATCGTTTTTGCCAGCCGCTGCCAGCAAGGGCTACGCGATGAGAATCAGGATCGCACCGGCGCAGAGCTGGATGAGCGTAAAGCCTGTTTTGTGGTCTGCGATGGCGTGGCCGGTCTGCCCGGCGGCGAGATGGCGGCGCAGCTGGTGCGTGACACCCTGCTGAGCCAGTTACAGGCGCACGCCGATCTGACGCCGGAGATAACCCATCAGGCGATTGAACAGTGCCGCTTAGCGCTGCATGAGGCACAGGGTAAAAATCCGAAATATTCACGCATGAGCACCACGCTGGCGGCCCTGTTTATTGACCGTGAAAAACAGCGCGCATGGTGGGCGCATGCCGGTGACAGCCGGGTTTACCACTTCCGCCGCGGCGTGCTTCATGAGGTCACTCGCGATCACAGTCTGGCCCAGCAGCTGAAAGAAGCGGGCTATGAAAATACCGGCATTAACAGTAATTTACTCTATAATGCGCTCGGCGCTGAACCGCCTCGCTTAGTGAGCTTTTCGCAGGAGATTACGCTGGAGGATGGCGACGCGTTTCTGGTCTGCACCGATGGCTTCTGGCTGAATCTGGCCAGTCATGAAATGGAACAGGCGCTGCGCATGGTGAATGCCTGCGAAGAGTGGCTGGCTCTGATGGAACAGGCGGTGAGCCGCAACGTTAAGAAAGATAATCTCAGCGCACTGGCGGTCTGGATTGGTGAGCCGGAGGAGGCAACGCTGCTCTATTCACTGGCTGATTCGGCGCGCTTTCTGCCGCCTCGTTTTTGATTCCAAGGATCCTTATGAAACTGTGGTTGCCCGGCATCATCACCCTGCTGATTGCCTTTCACGCCCAGGCTGAAAATTATCGGGTTGTCTACTCCCCCAGCCTGGCGCTGGAGGTCTATATCGATAATGTGGTGAGTAAAGCGCCTGACGACTGGTGCAAAGAGACGCTGCCACTGCGCATCGTCTCCGGCAAAAGTAAGGATTCGGCGGTGCTGACCACCTTTTTACCGCGCGTCGGCACCCTGCTCGCTAATCAGTGCGGATTACTGGACGAGCTGCCCTGGCAGATGACCAGTAAAGAGGGTGGCGTACTGGTCAGCGGCAGCGCCAGTAAGCTGCAGAACTGGCGTCCTATCGTGATGGCAGATGCCACCGCCAGCGCCAGTGAGAGTAATGCTGTACCGCTCGACCTGTCTCGGCCCGCCAACAGCACGCCGCTGCAACATTTTGATCTCCCCAGCGGCTGCCATTTTCGCACCGCCTGGGATGAAAATGCCCAGACCCTGTTTATCCCGGATGTCAGCAAGCAGCAGTGCTCACCGGATGGCTGGGCAGAAGGCAAAAGTGAGCTGATGCTGGCGACCCCTGACCACCCAACGCCGGTGGCAGTCACCTTTTATCAGGGCTATCCCATCGCCAATCTGACGATCCCGGACAGCAAGCTGGAGGTTATCGCCGCGAACAATCAGCGCATGATTGTGACACGCCCGGATGCGAATGATAGCTGGCTGGTGCTGCCCTTTGATGCCAAACAACATGTCTGGCGCTTCAATGGTGCCCTGTTGATAAAGATGGATAAGAATGCTGCGCAGCAGGATGCTGACGCTGTGAAATCGCGAGTTGATACGTTGCGCAGCCACTGGGCGCCCTATTTCATGCCACAGCAAAAAGTGAATGTGTTACTCATCGACACCCTGCACGCGGATCTGGTTGATCCTGCCATTGGTGCCTGGCGTAACATCAATTAATTACCGCGCAGCCTGGCGAGCAGGCCGTGTACAGAGAGTTCACTATGTCGGCAAATGATAATCCGAAAACCGTTCCGAATGCCCTGCCTGACGGATACCGTTTCAATGAGTTTGAGATCAAGGAAGTGATCGGAGGCGGCGGCTTCGGCATCGTCTATCGCGCGTGGGATCACCAGCTTGAACGCACTATTGCAATCAAAGAGTACATGCCGGTGTCGCTGGCAGTCCGTGCCGCCGATTTAACGCTGGAGCTGCGCGGTGAGCGTTTCCAGAAGCTGTTTAATGCCGGGCTCACCAGCTTTATTCAGGAAGCGCGTCTGCTGGCCCGCTTTAATCATCCGGGACTGCTGCACGTGCTGCGCTTCTGGGAGCAGAACGGCACAGCCTATATGGGCACGCTCTACTACAGCGGTATGACGCTGAAAGAGTGGCAGGTCACCAGCCCGGCGTCGATCACTGAATCCTGGATCCGCCGCCTGCTGCCGCCGCTGTTGGGTGCCATCAGCACCATCCATCAGGCCGGCTATCTGCATCGCGATATCTCGCTCGACAATATTCAGATTCAGGAGAACCAGCTGCCGGTTCTGCTCGATTTTGGCTCGGCGCGTAAAGAGATTGGCAACCTCTCTGACGAAACGGAAATCATGCTTAAACCTGGCTTTGCGCCGATTGAGCAATACAGCGAAGAGGGTGAAGTTGAACAGGGGCCGTGGACCGATATCTACGCCCTGGGCGCGGTGCTGCATAACCTGATTACCGGTAATCCGCCGCCGGTCAGCGTGGTGCGCTGCATTGAAGATAATTATCAGCCGCTGGTGGAACGCCAGCCAGAAGGCTACTCACTGCCGCTGCTGCATGCCATTGACTGCGCGCTGGCAATGAAGCCAGGCGATCGCCCACAAACGATTGATGCCTTTGCCGCGTTGATTGATCTGCCGGTCAGTGATGTGGAAGCGGTGGTAAACAGCTTCCCGGTGCCGGGCGAGTCGCCTGCTCTGCCGGTCGAGGAGCCGGTTGAGGCTGCTGCGCCGGTGGTGATGGCGATGAATCATGCCGCCGCGTCCGCCGAGCCGGTGACGCCGCGCACGGTGCGTAAACTGTCGCCTGGATTGCTGGGTCTGGCTGCCGTGGCTATTCTGGCCGTGGTTGTCGCCATCTGGCTGGCGAATCGCCACAGTGCCACACCGGAAGTGGTTAACAACAGCTCAGCCATGACGCAGGCGCCCGCATCGATTCCGTCAGCCGCTGCCGTTCCGGCCGCGCTGGCGACCGTCTATCTTAAGCTGGAGAGCGGTGAAAGCGTGGTGCTTAACGGACAGCCGGTCGAGGTAAAACCGGGCAGCAGTGGATTTGCCGCGCTGAATCTGGCGGCGGGACAGTACAAAATTGATGTTAAAAATGGCAGTAAGACGCACACACAATCCCTGACCATCGATAAACCCGGTACCTGGCTGATTAATCCGGGTAATTAAGCCCGGTAAACTGCAGCCGGCTCGTAAAAGGGCGCGACACTGTCGCGCCCTTTTACTCTGCTTATGCCCCGGTTCAGGCCTGCTTCAGACAGGCTTGCTGAAGTGTTCGCACCTGATGGGCCAGCCGGCTCAGACTCTCCTCCTCCATGCCGCGCCGGGTCAGCTCCTCTTCCAGAGCAAACAGATATTGCGCATTCGAGCCCAGCGGGCCACTGGCCGCAGCAATTAATGGCGCAATCGCCTCCGGGCAGGAGTCCGATTCATACAGCGGATGACGCGGATCCATAATAAAGGTCAGCGCAGTGACGCTGCGACCATCCTCCAGCTGTAATTCACACCAGGTTGGAAGATAGCAGCCAGTGATCATCTCACGCTTCCACAGCAGCGCCAGCTCTTCATGCAGCCGCTCTTCCGGCAGACGAAACGCCAGACCCGTGGTTCTGCCACCCTGCTTCAGCGCCAGCATGCGGCCGGGATGCGTGGCGGTGCCACGTCCGGCAATCAGCCGCAGGCAGAAAGCACGGTGCCAGCCCTCCAGCGAACCGGACGCCACTTCATCCGCCTCAAAAATCGGGTTCCACATCAGCGAGCCGTAACCAAAGATCCATACCGGGCTGTGATCGGGACGACAGGCCAGGGTGGCTGCCAGCGAGGCCGCGCGCTGCTCGCAACTCCAGAGCAACGCCTCTTCGATATCCCCGAACGACGTTTTACAATCCGCTTTTAATAGAAATTCCCGGGTAAGCAATGCGACCTCCTCAACATCAACGGCGTCCTGCAGAATGGCTCCTGTAACATGATCTCCAAAACGGCGCTGCGTTTCGTTCATCAAATTGACATTAATCTATTTCCGCGCGGGGTTACAAGCGTGATTCCGGTCGCAGGTTAAAAAAAACCAGATAAACCTTATAGCGAAGATGAAAAAAAGGGCCAGATTATCCTGGCCCTTTGGCGTGAACAGGCTAGCGACGGCGTTAACGTTTAGGATGCCACTTATCGTCATCACCTTTCTCATACTCTTTTTTCACGGCTGCCCAGGCGACTTTGTGCGCCACCTCTTCCCGCGAATCATCGCCCCGTCGATCCTTAGCCTCTTTATATTCTTCCCACGCGCTGTTAAATGCCTGCTGATAGATATCCTGCGCATGCGCGGGAAGCACGTGTTTTACGTTGTCAGGTAAGTCGGTTCGTTTAGAGTAAGGCATAACGGCTCCTCAGTTTATGGATTCCTGTTAAGCCTGGCGCAACAGAATAAAAATACAAACAGCCACTTATCTCCCCTTCAAATTAAAAACCAGAAACAGGCCACACAAGTTACAATGATAAACAGATTTTACGGCATTTGGCGGTCAGATAGATGGTTAAAGAGAAATTGTTGTGGCCTGATTAATATTGCAATATTTGAGATAACTTCAGGTTAATACCGCTTCGACCATTTATTGCATTTAAGTAAAAAGCAGTAAATTTTTCCCGTTCGGACCGGTGAAAAGATAAACTGCGCCCTGCCCTAAAACTGATTATATTTCTAACAGCAGCACTCGCTGTGTCCGGATAATCATTAACCAGAGAGGATGGTGAATGCCTTCACATGAAAAAACACGTCACAAGGAATTCTCGCTGATACTTCCCCTTATCACGCTGGGTATACTCTATTTTTTTGGTGCAACCACATCATTTCCGATTGTAGTCGGTATCAACTTAGTGGCGCTGGTTGCCATTCTGAGCAGCGCCTTTAGCGTTGTACGACATGCCGACGTGCTGGCGCACCGGCTGGGCGAGCCCTATGGCTCTCTGATCCTGAGTTTGTCCGTGGTGATTCTGGAAGTGAGCCTGATCTCGGCGCTGATGGCGACCGGCGATGCTGCACCCGGGCTGATGCGCGATACGCTCTATTCGATCGTGATGATTGTAACCGGTGGACTGGTTGGCTTTGCGCTGCTGCTGGGCGGTAATAAGTTTGCGACACAATACGTGAATCTGGCGGGCGTGAAGCAATATCTGATCGCTATCTTTCCCCTGGCGATTCTGGTGCTGGTGTTTCCCAACGCACTGCCGGGCGGTAATTTCTCTGTCACTCAGGCACTGCTGATCGCGGCGATTTCAGCGGCGATGTATGGCGTGTTCCTGCTGATTCAGACCAAAACCCACCAGAGCCTGTTTGTCTATGAGCATGAAGATGAGAGCGATGATGGCGACCCGCATCATGGCAAACCGTCTGCCCACAGCAGCTTCTGGCATACCAGCTGGCTGATCGTGCATCTGATTGCGGTCATTGCCGTGACCAAGATGAATGCTAATACGCTGGAAAGCCTGCTGACGGATCTGAATGCACCGGCACAGTTTACCGGTTTTCTGGTGGCCCTGCTGATCCTCTCACCGGAAGGCCTGGGGGCGATCAGGGCCGTGCTGATGAATCAGGTGCAGCGCGCCATGAACCTCTTCTTTGGTTCAGTGCTGGCGACCATCTCACTCACGGTACCGGCGGTAACCATTATCGCCACCCTGACCGGACAGGAGCTGATATTTGGTCTGGAGCCGCCGCAGATGGTGATTATGATGGCGTCGCTGATTCTCTGTCAGCTCTCCTTCTCGACCGGACGTACAAACGTACTGAATGGTGCCGCGCATCTGGCGTTGTTTATCGGTTATCTGATGACCATCATGCTGTAACGTCACCCGTCTTCAGGCGAAAAAAAAGAGCGATTAATCGCTCTTTTTTTGCAGCAAACTTATTTGCTGGTATCGAGTTCCGGGAAGCTTTTCACCAGATCGTCAATCGCTTTCATCTGCACCAGGAATGGCTCCAGCTTATCCAGCGGCAACGCAGATGGGCCGTCACACAGGGCGTGTTCAGGATCCGGGTGCGCTTCGATAAACAGACCGGCAATGCCGACCGCCATACCGGCTCGCGCCAGCTCAGCCACCTGAGCACGACGACCGCCTGATGCCGCGCCAAACGGATCGCGCGTCTGCAGCGCATGGGTGACATCGAAAATCACCGGGCTGTTTTTGGTGACTTTCTTCATCACGTTAAAGCCGAGCATGTCGACAACCAGATTGTCGTAGCCGAAATTGCTGCCGCGATCGCACAGGATGACCTGCTCGTTGCCGCCTTCAGCGAACTTATCAACGATGTTGCCCATCTGACCCGGGCTGACGAACTGGGGCTTCTTGACGTTAATGACCGCGCCGGTTTTCGCCATCGCTTCAACCAGGTCAGTCTGACGCGCCAGGAACGCGGGCAGTTGGATCACATCAACCACTTCAGAGACCGGCTGCGCCTGGGACGCTTCATGCACATCGGTGATAATTTTGACGCCGAAAGCCTGCTTCAGCTCCTGGAAAATCTTCATCCCCTCTTCCAGGCCTGGGCCACGATAGGAGTGAATAGAGGAGCGGTTCGCTTTATCAAATGACGCTTTGAATACGTAAGGAATACCAAGTTTACTGGTGACGGTAACGTAGTGTTCGCAGATGCGCATCGCCAGGTCGCGCGACTCCAGTACGTTCATCCCGCCAAACAGTACAAATGGCAGATCGTTTGCGACTTTGATATCGCCAATACTCACGACTTTCTGTGTCATGCCCTTTCCTTTTCAGTGGGTCCGCTTAGTGCAGCGTGACCTGTTTTTGTTCGATTGCGTGAATCTGAACTTTGATCATTTCGCTGACCGGGTCTTCAGGACACTGCTCAACGAAGTACGTTAAATCATTCAGGGCGATATGTTCGCACTCCAGCTGCGCGTAGATCAAACCGCGATCGCGGATTTCGTAGGGATCGTCAGGATCGATACGCAACAGCACCTGACTGACGTTCAGCGCCAGCTCCATCTTCTTCTCTTCCATCAACGCCGCTTTCAGCGTGTCGAGCATCTTGCGCATCACCGTGACGGTTTTGGCTTCGTCGAGATCGTCGTCATACAGACGCGCTGTCGGGCTGATATTGCCTTTGAGCCACACTTCCAGCGTGTGCCGGTCAAGCGTTTCGCCATTAAACGGGTTGATCATCCACTTATCGCCATCAATCCAGTCGGCGCGCAGAATCAGCTGCGTCGGGAAGATCACCGGCATCAGCGGCAGTTCCAGCTCGGCGGCGATGTGCAGCAGGATAACGCCGAGTGACACCGCCGTGCCCCGACGGGTCTTCAGCACATTGTCGATCCAGAGGGCATCAGAAAGATTGTAGACGCCACTGGCACCGCAAAATCCCCACTGGCGATAGAACAGTTCCAGCAGCTTTTCGAGCTGCATGTCAGCATCTTCAGTATGGCTGACATAGTCACGTGCTTCGGCGACTAACGCCGCAAGTTGTGCTTCCACCGACAACGCCGGGAAATCGGCGCGGATGGCAAGCGTGGCACCAATCACCGCTTCACACAGCGGTGTCTGGCTGAAATCTAATTGTTCGGTCGAGGTCATGCTATCCCCATAACGGCATTTTGGTCAGCGCCAGCTTAATGATGGCCACCAGGGCGATTAACGCTACCAGAAAAGCGATCCAGCGGGTGCGATCAGTGCGTGGACGGCGACTCAATGCCACAAATCCTAAGGCGATGTAGATGATAACCGCTAAAAGCTTCTCCGTCAGCCAGCTTCCTTGCGGTGTAAAGGGATAGAAGTGGGTAATCATCACCAGCGAGACGCCGGTCACCAGTAACAGGGTGTCGTTAGCGTGCGGCAGGATGCGCACCCAGCGTTTCGTCATCATTGCCGATCCACGGCGCAGCCAGTAAAACCGCAGCAGGAACAGCGTCACGGTAAGCACCACCGTTAAGATGTGCAGATTTTTAATCAGGGGATAAAAGGCGAACATCATGAATCCTTTTCAAAGCGCTTTTATGAAGGGAACTGGCCTAAGGTCACACGCGGATTGCCACCGTAATCATCGACGGTTTCCACGGCGTGATAGCCTTTTTGCCGCATCAGCGTGGCCACCGCCTCGCCCTGCTGCCAGCCATGTTCCAGCAGCAGCCAGCCACCCGGCAGCAGCCACGTGGGTGCCTGCTCGATCAGCGTACGCAGATCCGCCAGTCCCGCTTCATCCGCCACCAGCGCGCTGCGCGGTTCAAAGCGCACATCGCCCTGCTCCAGATGAACATCGCTGGCATCTATGTAGGGTGGGTTGCTGACAATGAGGGTAAAGCGCTGTGGCGTCAGCGCCTGGAACCAGTGACTGAGCAGAAAGGTGGTGTTGGTGAGGCTGAGCTGCTGCGCATTACTGTTTGCCAGCTCAACGGCGGCTTCAATGCGATCCACGCCGGTGACCTGACAATCGGGACGCTCGCTGGCCAGCGCCAGCGCAATCGCTCCGGTGCCGGTGCCCATGTCCAGAATGGTTGCCGGTGTCGGGGGCAGATGCGCCAGCGCCTGTTCAACCAGCAGTTCGGTATCCGGGCGCGGGATCAGCGTGGCGTCATTGACGCGCAATGGCAGCGACCAGAACTCGCGTTCGCCCACCAGATGCGCCACCGGCTCACCGCGGGCGCGACGCGCCAGCAGGCTATCCAGCTGCGTCAGCTGCTCATCGCTGAGCACCGTTTCATCAAAGGCGATTAACCAGCTGCGTGGTTTGCCGGTCACAAAACCTAACAGGATCTCTGCGTCACGCTTCGGACTGTCACCACCGCACAGCGTGGCGACCGCCTGTTTCAGCCAGTGACGAATATCCATTAATCCTGACCAGCCAGCGCCGCCAGCTGATCGGCCTGGTACTCCTGAACAATCGGCTCAATCAGGCTGTCGAGTTTCCCTTCCATCACTTCATCCAGACGGTAGATGGTCAGGTTGATACGGTGATCGGTCACGCGGCCCTGCGGGAAGTTGTAGGTGCGGTTACGGTCAGAACGATCGCCGCTGCCCAGCAGGTTGCGTCGGGTACTGGCTTCGGCGGCGTGACGGCGGGCCATCTCTGCAGCGTGAATACGCGAGCCCAGCACCGCCAGCGCTTTGGCTTTGTTTTTATGCTGTGAACGTTCGTCCTGACACTCCACCACGATACCGGTTGGCAGGTGGGTAATACGAATAGCAGAGTCGGTGGTGTTAACGTGCTGACCGCCTGCGCCGGATGAGCGGAAAGTATCGATCTTCAGATCGCCCGCATTGATTTCCGGCAGTTCCGCTTCCGGGATTTCCGGCATCACGGCAACGGTACAGGCTGAGGTGTGAATGCGGCCCTGGGATTCGGTCTCCGGCACGCGCTGCACGCGATGGCCGCCTGACTCAAACTTCAGGCGTCCATAGGCACCTTCGCCGGTGACGCGGGCAATCACTTCTTTGTAACCGCCATGCTCGCCTTCGTTGGCGCTGATGATCTCCACGCGCCAGCGACGCGCTTCGGCATAGCGGCTGTACATGCGGAAGAGATCGCCGGCGAAAATCGCCGCTTCATCGCCGCCGGTTCCGGCGCGCACTTCGATAAAACAGGCGCGCTCATCATCCGGATCTTTCGGCAGCAACAGAACCTGCAACTGCTGCTCCAGCACGTCACTCTTCTCACGCGCTTCCTGTAACTCTTCCTGCGCCATGTCACGCATTTCAGGATCGTCGAGCATCTGCTGCGCGGTTTCGATATCTTCCTGCACCTGCTGCCAGTCGCGGAAGCAACGGGTCACATCGGTCAGCTGAGCATATTCGCGTGACAGCGCACGGAAACGCTCCTGATCGGCGATCACGCCTGCATCGCCCAGCATCGCTTCCACTTCTTCGTGGCGCTCCTGCAGGGCTTCCAGTTTGGCAACTATAGAGGTTTTCATTTAAATGTGGGATTCCCGTAACAGGTGGCGACAGCGGTGTGCCTAATCGAGACCCAGGCTGTCGCGTAAAATCTGCAGGCGTTCATTATCGCCGTCGCGGGCGGCCTGCTGAAGTGATTTGGTTGGAGCGTGTATTAAACGGTTGGTCAGCTTGTGCGCCAGTTCCTGCATGACTTTCTGCGGATCGGCACCCTGCTGCAGCGCCTGCAGCGCACGGCCTTCCAGCTCAGCGCGGATCTCTTCCGCCTGAGAACGATATTCACGGATCGTATTCACCGCGCCCTGTGAGCGCAGCCACGCCATGAATTCGCTGCTTTCCTGAACTACGATGCTTTCGGCCTGAACCGCGGCCGCTTTGCGCTGCGCCAGGTTCTGCTCGATGATCGCCTGCAGGTCATCCACGCTGTAGAGATAGGCGTTAGGCAGGTCGCCCACTTCCGGCTCTACGTCGCGCGGAACCGCAATATCGACCAGCAGCATTGGCTTGTTACGTCGCGCTTTCAGCGCGCGCTCCATCATCCCCTTACCGATAATCGGTAGCGGACTGGAGGTTGACGAGATAATAATGTCGGCTTCTGCCAGACGGGCGTCGATCTCCGCCAGGGTGATCACCTCTGCACCCACTTCCGACGCCAGCGTTTCGGCGCGTTCGCGGGTACGGTTGGCGATGATCAGATTTTTGACCTGATGTTCACGCAGATGACGCGCCACCAGCTCAATGGTCTCACCTGCGCCAACCAGCAAGACATTGACGGAGGAGAGCGATTCGAAGATCTGACGGGCCAGCGTACAGGCGGCAAACGCCACCGACACCGCGTTGGCGCCGATATCGGTTTCCGTACGTACGCGTTTGGCAACCGAGAAGGTTTTCTGGAACATGCGTTCCAGTTCACTGCTCAGCGCCTGACCGCGTGAGGAGTCGGCAAAGGCTTTTTTCACCTGACCGAGGATCTGCGGTTCGCCCAGCACCAGTGAGTCGAGTCCGCTGGCGACGCGCATCAGATGGCTGACCGCCTCGTTATCCTGATGCCAGTAGAGGCTGTTTCGCACATCCTCTTCATCCAGCTGATGATAATTGCATAACCAGCTCACCAGACGCGCCTGTAAGTCGGCCTGCTGCTCTACACTCAGGTAGAGTTCAGTCCGGTTACAGGTGGACAACACCACGCCGCTCTGCACCATTGGCTGTGATAACAGGCTGTTTAACGCCTGCTCAAGCGTCTCCGGCCCGAACGAGACGCGTTCGCGCAGAGCAATGGGGGCTGTCTTGTGATTGATTCCGAGAGCGAGCAGCGTCATAGCGGTTTTGGTTGGGATGTCCCAATAATGTCAGGGTTTTGTGAGGCGCATTCTACAAGATGCGGCAGATCAAGAAAAGCCATACAAAGGCTATGACTGTAATAAGATTAACCCGATCGTGCTCAATTTGCTGCATAACAGCATTGACGGTTAAAACCGGGACGGTTAGCGTTATCCGTTACGAATAATAAATGTGTCCGAGGAGATGACCACTTGATGCTTAATTCACCACGCAATCTGTTGCGCCTTTTGCCCCTTGCCAGCGTGCTGCTGGCAGCCTGTAGCGTCAACAAACCGCAAGGCCCGGGCCCCAGCGTTACCGCGCCACAGTGGCAACAGCATCAGCAGGCGGTCTCAAAGGTCACGCACTATCAGACCCGCGGCGCCTTTGCCTATCTTTCTGACAAGCAGAAAGTCTATGCCCGCTTTAACTGGCAGCAGACCGCGCCCGATCGCTATCGCCTGCTGCTGACCAATCCGCTGGGCAGCACCGAACTGCAGCTGGATGCGCAGGGCTCGGTGGTACAGATCGTCGATAACAAAGGCAAGCGTTACGTCAGCAACGATGCGCAGAAAATGATTTCGCAGCTGACCGGCATGAACATTCCGCTGGCGAATCTGCGCCAGTGGATGATGGGTCTGCCAGGCGATGCCACCGACTATCAGCTCAATGAGAGCTATCAGCTGAGCAGCCTGAACTACAGCCGCGACGGTCAGAACTGGCAGGTCTCTATTGCGGGCTACGACAGCAAAGTCACCCCGCCGCTGCCTTCGAGCCTGGAGCTGAAAGAGGGTGACCAGCGGATTAAACTGCGTATGGACGGCTGGACCGTTCAATGATCACCCACTGGCCTGCCCCGGCAAAACTGAATCTTTTTCTCTACATCACCGGCCGTCGTCCCGACGGCTATCACAACCTGCAGACGCTGTTTCAGTTTCTTGATTACGGTGACCAGCTGCAGATTACCGTCAATCAAAGCGGCTCGATTACACTGTTAACGCCCGTGGCAGGCGTTGCGGATGCGGATAACCTGATTGTCCGCGCCGCAAACATGCTGAAACAGGCGGCGCAGGATAACAATCGCCTGTCCGCTCACGCGGGCGCGCAGATTGCCGTTGAGAAAAACCTGCCCATGGGTGGCGGTCTCGGTGGCGGCTCCTCTGATGCGGCAACCGTGCTGGTGGCGCTGAATCATCTGTGGCAAACCGGCTTCACGCCGGATGAGCTGGCGGCGATGGGCGTGAAGCTGGGCGCGGATGTGCCGGTGTTTGTCCAGGGCTTCGCGGCCTTCGCCCAGGGGGTGGGTGAACAACTTCATCCCGCAGAGCCGGAAGAAAAGTGGTATCTTGTCGCCCATCCCGGCGTGAATATCAGCACCCCAGTAGTATTCAACGACCCCGAACTGACGCGAGATACTCCATCGCGCAGTTTATCGACGCTTTTAGCATCACCCTTCACCAATGATTGTGAAGCAGTGGTAAGAAAACGTTTTCGTGAGGTTGATGAGCTTGTTTCCTGGCTGCTAGAATACGCGCCGTCACGCCTGACTGGCACGGGCGCTTGTGTGTTTGCTGAATTCGACACCGAGTCTGCTGCCCGCCAGGTGCTGGAGCTTGCCCCGAATGGGGTACGCGCATTTGTAGCCCGGGGCGTAAATGTTTCGCCGCTACAGCGTACCCTGCGAGGCGATTAGCGAATGCGTGACAGTGTCACCACGTTCCGGACACTGCACGTTTCGCATCAACACACCCGTGTGAACGCACATGACCGTACGCGCCGGTTACAGTCATGCCGTTCATTCTCTGGACGCAAAGCCTGAGGTTCTTCTCGTGCCTGATATGAAGCTATTTGCTGGTAACGCCACCCCGGAACTAGCACAACGTATTGCCAACCGCCTTTACACCAGCCTGGGAGACGCCGCTGTAGGACGTTTCAGTGATGGTGAAGTGAGCGTACAGATCAACGAAAATGTACGCGGTGGTGATATTTTCATCATCCAGTCCACCTGTGCCCCCACCAACGATAATCTGATGGAACTGGTTGTGATGGTCGACGCGCTGCGTCGTGCTTCTGCTGGTCGTATTACCGCAGTCATCCCCTACTTTGGTTATGCCCGTCAGGATCGCCGCGTGCGTTCCGCGCGTGTACCTATCACCGCTAAAGTAGTGGCAGACTTCCTTTCCAGCGTCGGTGTTGACCGTGTTCTGACGGTTGACCTGCACGCCGAGCAGATCCAGGGCTTCTTCGACGTCCCGGTTGATAACGTATTTGGCAGTCCGATCCTGCTGGAAGATATGATGCAGATCGGTCTGGAAAACCCGATTGTTGTTTCTCCCGATATTGGTGGCGTAGTACGTGCCCGTGCTATCGCTAAACTGCTGAACGACACCGATATGGCCATCATCGATAAACGCCGCCCTCGCGCGAACGTTTCTCAGGTGATGCACATCATTGGTGACGTTGCTGGCCGCGACTGCGTGCTGGTCGACGACATGATCGACACCGGCGGCACGCTGTGCAAAGCGGCTGAAGCGCTGAAAGAGCGTGGTGCTAAACGCGTATTTGCTTACGCGACCCACCCGATCTTCTCCGGCAATGCGGTTGAAAACCTGCGTAAATCTGTGCTCGACCAGGTAATCGTCTGCGATACCATCCCACTCTCTCTGGAGATTAAGTCACTGCCGAATGTGCGCACGCTGACCTTATCTGGCATGCTGGCCGAAGCCATTCGCCGCATCAGTAACGAAGAGTCAATCTCGGCAATGTTCGAGCATTAATCTTTGCGGAACCGGGCCCTGTGCCCGGTTTTTTTATGCCTGCCGGGCGCCCGATTAACGCGCTTCTTTTTCTGATATTTTCGCGATAAATTTCCCCAAAATCGCCTATTTTCAACGCCACCCACTCTTTTGATAAAACGCCGCGTTCCCCGCTTCTGCCCTGTGCCGTTAAGTGGTAATTTGCAGCGCACTTTTCATAAGAACCCTGACCGCCATGAGCCTCGATATCTATACGTTATTTGTCTGCGAGCTTTATGTGCTGGGGTTTCTGAGCATCATCATGTTTTTTGCCTGGATCGGATCGCAGTATGATCGCGTTCTCGGCTTCACCTGCCTGTCGCTGGTTTTTACCCTGATTGCGGTATTCTTAAGTAGCCTGCGCAGCAGTGGCCTGCATTTCCTGCCCGTTGCAGTGGGTAACGTTTTAGTGATGCTGGCTTACGGCGGATTGTTAAATGCGTTCCGGCGCTTCTGCGGCAAGCCCATCGGCACTCACTGGCTATTGGGCGCCCTGCTCTGGGCACTCCTCTGCTGTTTCCCGGCATTCTATTACAGCTTACCCAAACGGGTGCTGGTGCTCTGCATCGCCTGCATCGCCTATACCGCCGCACTGATCCAGCTGGTCTGGCTGGCGCGTGCCACGCTAAAGGTGACCTTCTGGCCTGCGCAGTTGCTGCTGTGGATCCATCTGCTGTTTCACCTGGCTCGCCTGTTTCTGGACAGCGCGATTCCCAGCACGCTGCCTGGCGCCATTGGCGGATCAAACTTCTCGATTTACGTCATCCTGGAATCGATTCTGTTTGTCATCGGTCTGACATTTACTATCCTGGCCATGGTGAATGAACAGATGCAGTCAGTCTTAAAACATGCCTCGATGCACGATCCTTTGACCAGCGTCTGGAATCGTCGTGCTTTATTTAATGAAGCAGAGAAGATTGTGGCGCGATGCCGCCGACAGAACCGGCCGTTTAGCGCGATACTGTTCGATCTGGATCATTTTAAGAGCATTAACGATCGGTATGGCCATCAACAGGGCGACCTGATATTGATTCACTTTTGCGACATTGTCAGAGGGCTGATACCGGCTGAGGGGCGTTTTGCGCGACTGGGCGGAGAGGAGTTTGCGGCGATAATTCCGGCGGCCGCAACAGATGCAGAAGCATGGTGCGAGACAATTCGGCGGGAGGTCTGTGCGTCACAACCCAATTCAATTGCCTATTCGGTCAGCATTGGGTTTGCCACGGTCACACATCAGCAGCAGGGTTTTGACGATTTACTCGCACTGGCGGATAAAGCGCTCTATCACGCCAAGGCCAGCGGCCGGAACCGCATCGCGCAGCATCCGGTCACTGCTGCCATCAGTTAATGGTGAGAATTGTGCGACCGGCGACAACGTTTATCATAGTGACGATGCCAGTAATAACGATCTTCAACCTTTTCACGACCACTCAGACCCGCCCCGACCAGCCACATCATTGCACCAACAAAGATGCCTAAGATTGCGCCCTGCGCCAGTGCATCTGGCAGATCAAGCGAGGGAAGCTGGTTCATAATTGAGAAACCCACGCCCAGCACCATTGTGACTAATCCCAGTACCATCAAGCTGTTACCCGCTACGCGGCAGTGTTGATGTTTCATGCTGCACCTCCATCCATATGAGTCAATAACCGCACACAATGTTAAGTGCCATAAGCTTAGGCAATGGGTGAAGATAACGTTGCGGAGTGGATCACACATCAGCCATAAATAATTAACTGGCCCTGATTGCAGTCTGTTGATTTAGATAGAAAATGATTAATCACTGTCCTGAACCATTTCGATGCTTGTACTTTGTCATCTCGCTCGTGGCGAAGTAAACTAACGCCTTTTCGCGATAACAGCAGGATAATCATTGTGAGCAGCATTAAACTGATTGTGGGCCTTGCCAATCCAGGCGCTGAATATGCCGCCACGCGCCACAATGCGGGTGCCTGGTATCTGGATTTACTGGCTGAGCGCCACAATCAGTCACTGAAAGAGGAAGGCAAATTCTACGGCTATACCGCCCGCCTGGCGATAGCCGGAGAGGATGTGCGCCTGCTGGTGCCGACCACCTTTATGAACCTGAGCGGGAAAGCCGTGGCGGCGATGGCGACCTTTTATCGCATCGCGCCAGAAGAGATCCTGGTAGCACATGATGAACTCGATCTGCCACCCGGCGTGGCGAAGTTCAAGCAGGGCGGCGGGCATGGCGGCCATAACGGGCTGAAAGATATCATCAGCAAACTGGGCAACAACAACAATTTCCATCGGCTGCGCATCGGTATCGGACATCCCGGCGATCGCAACAAGGTGACCGGATTTGTGCTGGGCAAGCCGCCCGCCAGTGAGCAGAAGCTGATTGATGATGCCATTGATGAGGCGGCGCGCTGCACCGAACTGTGGCTGAAAGAGGATCGTATCAAGGCGATGAACCGGCTGCACGCCTTCAAGCCTGCTTAAACGCCCGAATCGTCGTGATTCCGTGTATAATGCGCGAAATTTTTCAATTCGTCTCCGACAGTCCGCCTTCGTGCGCACTGTCCATCCAGTTATAAAGGGTATCAAACCATGGGATTCAAATGCGGTATCGTGGGCCTGCCGAACGTCGGTAAATCCACTCTGTTTAACGCGCTGACTAAAGCGGGCATCGAAGCGGCTAACTTCCCCTTCTGCACCATTGAGCCAAACACGGGCGTGGTGCCGATGCCTGACCTGCGTCTCGACCAGCTTTCTGAGATTGTTAAGCCGCAGCGCGTGGTGCCGACTACCATGGAATTCGTCGATATCGCCGGTCTGGTAAAAGGCGCGTCGAAAGGTGAAGGTCTGGGCAACCAGTTCCTGACCAACATCCGCGAAACCGAAGCGATCGGCCACGTAGTGCGCTGCTTTGAAAACGACAACATCATCCACGTTGCGGGCAAAGTTAACCCGGCTGAAGATATTGACGTGATCAACACTGAGCTGGCGCTTTCCGATCTTGAAACCTGTGAACGTGCGATTCAGCGTGTGCAGAAGAAAGCCAAAGGCGGCGACAAAGATGCCAAAGCCGAGCTGGCTGCGCTGGAGAAGTGCCTGCCGCATCTTTCTGAAGCGGGCATGCTGCGTTCACTGAATCTGGATGAGGACGACAAAGCGGCAATCCGCTATCTGAGCTTCCTGACCCTGAAACCCACTATGTACATTGCTAACGTCAATGAAGATGGTTTCGAGAACAACCCGTACCTGGATCAGGTGCGCGCTATCGCCGAAGCGGAAGGTTCAGTCGTGGTGCCCGTGTGCGCCGCCGTTGAGTCGGATATCGCCGAGCTGGAAGATGAAGACCGTGACGAGTTCATGGCAGAGCTGGGACTGGAAGAGCCAGGCCTGAACCGCGTTATCCGCGCCGGTTACTCCCTGCTGAACCTGCAGACCTATTTCACCGCTGGCGTGAAAGAAGTACGTGCCTGGACCATCCCGGTTGGCGCGACAGCTCCACAGGCAGCCGGTAAAATCCACACTGACTTCGAGAAAGGCTTTATCCGCGCCCAGACCATTGCGTTTGAAGATTTCATCGCTTATAAAGGCGAGCAAGGTGCTAAAGAAGCCGGCAAGATGCGTTCAGAAGGTAAAGAGTACATCGTGAAAGATGGCGATGTGATGAACTTCCTGTTTAACGTCTGATTAAAGATTGTTGTCTTATGGGGTTCCATCAAAACCATGAAGTCTGACAGACTCCCTAAAATCCACGCCATGGCGTGGATTTTTCATTATGCGGTCGGGGGTAAAATTCAGGCGGACACGTCCTTCCCATTAGCCGTGCTGCAAAACACTTTCAGATCGACCCCGCCCGAGGCTTATCAGGCGGAGCCTTACGACATTATTGCACCAGGTTATGCTGCAGGGAATATTTCACAATATGGGCATTATTGGTAAATTTCATTCGCTTCATCATGCGTGATTTATAGGTGCTGACGGTTTTATTACTGATGGAGAGCGCATCGGCTATCGCATTAATCGACTCCCCGTGGGCCAGCATGATCATGATTTGCCGTTCGCGCATCGTCAGGCTCTCATGAGGCGCACGATTATTGCTCTGGTAGTCGGAGAAGATAATCTCCTGTGCCAGATCGTGATCGATATAGCGTGATCCCTGCGCCACGGTGCGAATCGCTTTGAGTAAAACATCCGGCGACTTGTCTTTGGTGATATAGCCCAGCGCACCATTATTTAACACCCGCCGGGTAATTTGCGGTTCGTTGTACATACTCAATACCAGAATGCGCAGCCGGGGATAGAGAGGCATCAGGCGGGTAATCAGATCTTCTCCGCTCATGCCAGGCATCGAAATATCGAGCAGCAGCAGATCGACTTCGTGCTGACGCAGGCGCTCCAGCACCTGGCCGCTATCCGATGCTTCGCATACCACGTCGATATTGTCATCAAGAGCAAAAATTTGCTTCAGGCCCTCGCGCATAATGGCATGATCGTCGGCAATCATCAGACGTATGCATTTACTCATCGGTTAATACTCCCGGTTTTCGGACAGGATGCGACTGATTTAGCGCTTACAGAGAGGGGGAATTTCAGTTTAACCCGGGTCCCTTTACCAGGTGTACTATCGATGGTCGCTTCTCCATTTAGCATGCGTCCTCGCTCCCTGATGCCGTGCAGCCCACATGTCCCTTTCTTCACTCGATTCAGATGAAAACCTTTACCGTTATCGACAACTTCGATGAGCAGCGCATCCGGCGTGAGTTTGACGAAGATATAAACATTGCTGGCTCTGGCATGGCGGACGACATTGGTGAGAGACTCCTGTACCACGCGAAACGCCGCCGTCAGCGTTGCTTCATCCAGCACCACGGTATGTTCATCAGGTGCCAGTAAAATGCAGCGGATTCCATTGTTTTTTATAAACTGATCGCGCAACCATTCCAGCGCCGGAATTAAACCAAGATTGAGAACGTTAGGCCGCAGGCGGGTCGAGACATCCCGTACCACCTGAATCGTGCTGTCCAGATGCACCATCAGCTGCTGAATTTTTGCCTGCTGCGCATCGACAGGCTGATCTTTACGCATCGCCAGCAGCGACAACCCTGTACGCAGAGCGGTTAAATGCTGGCCCAGCTCGTCATGAATATCACGCGCCAGCTGTTTTTTTTCCGCTTCCCGCGCCCGCTCGAGATTATGAGTTAACTGCCGCAACTCCTCTTCGGTCTTGCGGATTGCGGTGATATCGCGCCCAACCGCCAGCACGCTAACCAGCTCGCCCTGTAAATCATATTCCGGCACGCAGCGCACATGCAGGGTACGTTTATCACCCTGATGCTTTACCACCAGCTCATCTTCGGCCACTTTCTCATCAACCATCGTGCGTGAGACCAGCTTAAACAGGCTCAGTCCAATCCCCCCGCGCTGCACGCTTTCAGTCAGCGGCACCCGACTGATATCGTTTTCGCTAAGATTAAACCAGCTGCGGACCGCCAGGTTGGCATAGAGGCAACGGGTCTGCAAATCAAACCGTAAAATGAGGTCGGGAGAATTTTCCACTACCTGATGCAGCTGTTTTTCCCGAAGTTGCTGCTGCTCTTTTTGCCGGCGAATTTCATGCATATCGCGCACAATGCATAAGATATGCAGCTCACCATCCTGGTGATATCCGCTACAACTCACTTCTACGGGAAAAACGTTATGCCGGCCGGTATGATGTGAAGTGAATTGTATCCCTTCAGGGCGGGTACTGAGTTTCCACCACAGGGCAAAAACATCATTGTCGCGCAGCTCTTTATCAATGATGTCAAAGCTGAGCTGCGAAAATGCCTCGCGGGAATATCCCGTCAACTGGCAGGCCTTTTCATTGACATATTTGATATGCAGCTGGCTGTCTATCAAATATATCGCATCATGAATTTTGTTTAAGGCAATATTTGATAAACCGGTGATAGTAGTTTTGTCATTGTCATTCTGGTCAGATACACCCTGTAAAAGCATTATTCCCTCCACGGATTTATCAAGCCGCAGAGAATAACGTTCCGACGGCATGATAGTCATAACCCGCTAAATATTAACGAGCTGATAAGCTTAGCAGTTAAATTGCCATTTTTCGCAGGCCCATATTCAGGCGTAAATTCTCCCCTTTAATGTTTCCCGCGCGCGTGAGAGCCGAGAGCGCACGGTGCCTACCGGGATTTCTAACTGCTGAGCGATATCCTGATAGCTGCCCTCCTCCTCCACAAGGATAGACAGCATCACCCTGACGTCTTTCGGTAAAATTTCGAGGGATGCCAGCGTATGACTCAGTAATTGCCTGTTTTCCGTCAGATCGCTGGGATCATTATCCAGCAGCAGATCGGCGATAACTTCATCATTAAGATTATCAAACAGATAGTGGATCTGTTTTGATTTGTAGTAGTTGCGAATCAAATTAACTGCGATGCCAAATACCCACGTTTCCGGACGGGATGCGCCGCGAAACTTATGGCGATTACACAACACTTCCAGACAGGTCATTTGCAGGATGTCATCAGCATCTTCATGGCTGGCAATACGTTTTCGAATGAAATTTAACAGCTTCTTATTATGCGTAACGAAGATCTCATCCCAGTTTACGTTAATTGCTAAGGGTGACTCTGCGACAGCGGATACGAGCGTTGAATTAATCATTTTCTTATCTCTCTCATTAGTAGCAATTGATTTCGTTACATAGCAAGAGATATGCCATCTGCTGCTCAACAAATAAGCTGCTGTTTATGAAAACAATTAATTCTCCATACAGAATTATCTGAGACAGTTTTTACCCTTCCTTATCGATGAATAATGCAAAAAATTGCACTGATTTCCGGATGAAATTATTTCCACTTTTTTTTACCGCTTTTTTCGGAACCGGTAAGCGTTATTTGACACAGAAAGAGAGTAATAACCATTGAGGATGGCTGGCGATGCTCAAAATACAACATGCGATACCGGCGCTGGCGCACTCGCTAAAAGCTCTGCATAAAAACACGCCACAGACAGCAGGTAAAAACGACGTGCCGGATAATGTCCGCGCGCGGGAAACGTCACTGAATGACGCGATGGAAGAAATGGGCGCCGCGTTCAGTGAAAAGATGGAACGCAGGCAAAAGGCGCAGGACCGCCGTAATGCGTCACGGAACCAGCAGCGTGGCAAGCATGCGCTCAGCAAAGTCGGAGAGCTGAATGCACTATTTTCCCTACTCGACGGCGGCGATGAACAACAAACGCTGGAGCAGATGGCGTGGCTACGTGCCGCCCTGCGCCAGAATCCGCCGCCGGATAGCGACACACTTCTGGAAAAGACCGGCGGCGATCCGGCGCGCACCGCCCTGCTACTGCGTGTGATCGGCGAACAGGCACAGGATAAAGGCGACGGGGAACTGGCCGGGCTGGCCGGGGCCCAACTGGATAAGCTACAGCAAACCCACGGCCAGACCATTCGTGCAGGCAACAACACGGCGTCAGCCATCGCCGGGTATACCCGCGATCCGCAGCGTAAACAGTCGTTGCGCAACCTCTATTACGACGGCATCGTCCACCATCAGTCCGCAACCAGGATGCTGGATATGCTGCTGGAGCTGATCGGCTCGCGTAATCTGATCCCGACGCTGCGTACTCTGCAGCGCGCGCTGGCGGATGATATCGCCGCACTTGCCCCCTCAATCAGCGTTATTACCCTCGGACGTATCCACCGCGGACTGCGCGATGCTGCCGGGATAAGCCAGACGCTGAGCGACAGCACTGCCTTTTTGCAGCGTATGCGCAGCAAACTGCCCAGTGTTGCCATGAACAGCCTGACTCTGGCACGCCGGATGTTGCAAATCAGCCATAACGGCGCTTATCAGAGTGATTTTACCGGGCTGGCAGACGAGATTGTCGGCCAGAACAGGCAACATCTGCCGCTCTTTTTTAGTTCGCTTTTTCCGCTCCTGCACGGCGTGCCAGCCTCGCTGTGGCCCGCTCAGGAAAATCGTGACAACGCGTTAAAACTGCTGCGCGGCATGATTACGGACGTCACTAAAACTGAGCAGCAACAGCAACGCCGCAACCGGAACGCTGCGTCGTGAGGCAACAAAGATGAATACCCTGTTTCAGATATTGAATCGAATCGCGATCAGCGCCATGCAACGCTCCGAAGTGGTCGGTGCGGCTTTTGCCATGGCGCTGGTGTTTATGCTTATTATTCCCTTACCGCTGCCATTAATTGATGCGCTGATAGCGGTGAATATCTGCCTGTCATCTCTGCTGGTCGTGCTGGCCATGTATCTGCCTAAGCCGCTGGCGTTCTCAACCTTTCCCGCCGTGCTGCTGCTCACCACCATGTTCCGCCTGGCACTCTCTATCTCCACCACCCGCCAGATCTTAATTCAGCAGGATGCGGGCCATGTGGTGGCGGCTTTCGGTAACTTTGTGGTGGGCGGCAACCTTGCGGTAGGGATGGTGATGTTCCTGATCCTGACCGTGGTGAACTTCCTGGTCATTACCAAAGGTTCCGAAAGGGTAGCCGAAGTGGCTGCGCGTTTTACCCTTGATGCAATGCCAGGTAAGCAGATGTCCATCGACAGCGATCTGCGCGCCGGACTGATTGATGGGGTACAGGCCAGAAACCGGCGTAATGAACTGGCAAAAGAGAGTCAGTTATTCGGGGCGATGGATGGCGCGATGAAGTTTGTTAAAGGTGACGCTATCGCCGGGCTGGTGATTGTCGTGATTAACCTGATTGGCGGCATCAGTATTGGCGTGCTGCAGCTGGGCATGCCTGCTGGCGAAGCGATGCATATCTACTCGATTCTGACCATCGGTGACGGACTGATTGCACAGATCCCTGCGCTGCTGATCTCGCTGACCGCCGGGATGCTGATTACCCGCGTCTCGTCCGACAATGAGCAGACGGCTGACAATAATATCGGCCGCGAGATTGCCGAGCAGTTAACCAGCCAGCCGAAAGCCTGGCTGCTCTCCTCAATGGGGATGGTGGGCTTTGCCCTGCTGCCAGGTATGCCAACGGCAATTTTTTTGCTTCTGGCCGCGCTGACGATGATTAGCGGCGGTTTTCAGATCTGGCGTGTCAGAAAGACCCTGAGCCTTGCGCAGCCGCAAATGGAAAATGAGGTCATTCCCCCTGAGCTGAACGGCAAGGAGGATTTACGTCAGTTCAACCCAACACGACCTTATCTGATCAATTTCTCGTCCTCATGGCGCGGCCA
Source organism: Pantoea sp. BJFS-204 (assembly GCF_049310725.1). Classification (NCBI taxonomy): domain Bacteria; kingdom Pseudomonadati; phylum Pseudomonadota; class Gammaproteobacteria; order Enterobacterales; family Erwiniaceae; genus Pantoea; species Pantoea sp. BJFS-204. Next base: position 1,399,453 of record NZ_JBMOWE010000001.1, read on the forward strand.
TCCGGAGATGCTGGAGCTGGTGCAGGATATTCGCCGCCTGCGTAACCGTATCGTTTACCACTTCGGCTTTACCCTGCCAGCGTTCGATATCGAGTTTCTCGACCAGCAGACGGAGGATGAGTTTCGCTTCTCGGTTTATGAAATCCCGAAAGTAAAAGGGACATTTAACGTGTCGCATCGGGCGGTGAAACGCCGCTGGCTGGACGAGATCGCGTCAACCGACAGGGAAAGCGTGGCAGAGGGCGACGAGCAGCGTCAGGAAGGCGATCTTATCTGGCTGGCGGCGGATCATCCGCTGCTGCAAAACGAAGAGGTCGAGCGCTGGACGGCGCGCGAAATCCTGGTAAAGCGCATGGAGAACGCTATTCACGCCAGCAGCCCGCATTTTATTGGTCTGCAGGAAACCCGCGCGCTGGTGAGCTGGCTGGAATCAGAGCAGCCGGAGCTGTCGCAGGAGTTACAGCGCGTGATGCCCCTCTCACGTTTCTCCAGCGTCCTGCAAAAACTGGTTTCAGAACGCATTCCGCTGCGATCGGTTCGGGCAATTGCCGAAGCGCTGATCGAGCATGGGCAGCATGAGCGCGACATCTGGCTGCTGACCGACCAGGTGCGCATCTCGTTAAAAAATCATCTCTGTTACCAGTATGCCCGTCCGGACGGCCTGCATGTCTGGCTGCTGACACCGGAACTGGAAGAACAGTTGCGTGACTCGCTTCGTCAGACGCAAAACGATCTGTTCTTTGCGCTAACCCATGAGCAGATCAGCGCCATTCTCCCGCTCATCGCCAACGCATTCCCGGTTGACACCCCGGAAAGCGCGGTGCTGCTGGTCGCCCAGGATTTGCGCAGCCCGATGCGCGGGCTTATTCAGGAAGAGTTCCACTATGTGCCGGTGCTCTCGTTTGCAGAGCTGCAACCCAATCTCGCAGTAAATGTGCTGGGGCGTATAGAGCTCGATCCGGCCGCTTACTCACTTACCACGTGGGAGAGTTAACCATGTTCGAACTGCGCGTGCTGTCTGGCCTGCATTTAGGCGCCGCGTTACCCCTCTTCGGTGATAAATGGCTGATTGGCCACGCCGATGAGGCCGATCTGATGCTTAGCGATGCTCGCGTTGCTGCCCGCCAGTGCGAGCTGCGCCGGGAAGAGACCCGGTGGCTGGCACAACCGCACGGCGGGGAAGCCTATGCCATTAATAGTGAAGAACCTTTTCAGGTCGCTGACGTCTGGCTCTGCGTCGCGCGTATCGACACGCCGTGGGCCGCCTGTATGCCGCCTGCCACCCCTTCTATGCCAGAAGAATCTGCTGAAACGCCGAATGAGGCCATACCCCCGGTCGCTGCCCGTAAAGGGATATTCACCCGCAGCATCCGCACGCTGGTCTGGAGCCTGATGTTGCTGCTCACCCTGACAGTAATGAGCTGGGTTTTGCAGCCCACCGTAGCCCAGACTCAGGTCACCTCCTCCCGGCCACTGAGTACTCCCGCAGAATTGCAGGCTCCGTTACAGAAAATGTTGCGCGAACGCGATCTGGCAAGCCTCGTGAAAGTGGACATGCATAATCAGCGAGTGCGTCTTACAGGCCGCCTCAGTAAGCCACAGATGCAAATCTATAAACGAATGCTGGAGCGCTTTAACGCAACGTACACCAGCGATATCCCGCTGGAAAACCAGGTCAGGCTGCTGAAGGTCAGACTGCCGTTTCGCATTGTGCAAATCACCACCGGTAGCCGCGCCAATATTGTCACTGATGATGGGCAGCGTCTGTTTATCGGCGATGAAGTCGACAACCTGCGGCTGGTGGCGATTACCAGTAACCAGATCGAGTTCAACGGGCGCGATAACATTAAGGTGAGCTGGTAATGACGATGACACTGGAGCAGTGGTATCAGCAGCAGCGGCGGCGGCTGACCTGCTTTTCGCCGGTCGAAAGCTTTGGTCGCATTACCGGGATCAGCGGGATATTGCTCGAAAGCAGCCTGCCCGAGGCGCGGATTGGCGATCTCTGCCAGATCGCCCGGGATGACGGGCAAAGCGTGCTGGCAGAGGTGGTCGGCTTTAACCCGCAGCACACACTGCTTTCCGCCCTTGGCCAGCTCGACGGCATTGCTCGGGGCGCGCGCGTGGTTCCGCTGCGTCTGCCGCACAGTATTGTGGTGTCGGACGCCCTGCTCGGCACGGTACTTGACGGCTTTGGCCGTCCACTGGATGCAGGCCAGCCTGGCGCGTTCGCCCTGCCCGGTACGGTGGATGATGCGGTGGGCGTACTGGGCGATGCCCCGGCACCCACCGATCGTCCGCGCATCGATACGCCGCTGCCGACCGGCATTCGCGCCATTGATGGTCCGCTGACCCTCGGCGTGGGACAGCGGGTGGGGATTTTTGCCGGCGCGGGCTGCGGGAAAACCACCCTGCTGGCAGAGATTGCCCGTAATACGCCCTGCGATGTCATTGTCTTTGGTTTGATTGGCGAGCGTGGGCGCGAATTGCGTGAGTTTCTCGACCACGAACTGGATGAGGCGCTGCGCAGCCGTACGGTGCTCGTCTGCGCCACCTCCGATCGCAGCAGTATGGAACGCGCCAGGGCCGCTTTTACTGCCACTGCCATCGCCGAAGCCTGGCGCGATAAGGGTAAGAACGTGCTGTTGATCCTCGACTCCCTGACCCGCTTTGCCCGCGCCCAGCGTGAAATCGGCCTCGCGCTGGGCGAGCCACCGGGTCGCGGCGGGCTGCCGCCTTCGGTTTATACCTTATTACCCACCCTGCTGGAGCGCGCAGGACAGACCTCACGGGGGGCCATCACCGCCCTCTATTCCGTGCTGATTGAAGCCGATTCAATGAACGATCCGGTCGCGGACGAAGTGAGATCCCTGATTGATGGCCACATTGTGCTGACCCGTCGTCTGGCGGAGCGCGGTCACTACCCGGCTATTGATGTGCTGGCAAGCCTGAGCCGAACCATGAGCAACGTTGCGACTCGCGAGCATAGCCGCGACGCCACGCAGCTGCGCCGCATGATGTCCGCCTGGCAGCAGGTAGAAATGTTAATCCGCCTGGGAGAATACCAGCCGGGACATGATGCCATGACCGATGCGGCAGTATCGGCTCAGGAGGCGATAAATGGCTATCTGCAACAGGCGATGCACGCGCCCTGCGGATATGACGACACACTGCATTACTTAGCGGAGGTAAGCCAGCATGCGCCGTCATCCGCTACCTGATCACGACATCACGACTGATGAGGGCAGCGCTGAATTGCAGCAGGCCTTCTCTCTGCTGCTGCCAATTCGCCGCCAGCGCTTACGCCGCTGCGAACGGTTGCAACGGCAAGCGGAGCAGGCGCTGTGCGAAGCGCAACGTCAGTCAGCCGAGGCGGAACACCAGCTTGAAGCCGCACTACAGCATTATCAGCAGCTGCGCGATAGCTTTGCCGGACACCACCAGTCGGGGCTGCAAAAACAGGAGCATCTGGTCGGGGGATTGGCCCGGGAGCGCCAGGCCAGCGACGCGGTGAGTGGACAGCGTAATCAGCTGCAACAGTGCCGCGCACAGCAGGTTATGCAGCAACAACAGGTGCAGCACACACAGCAGCAAACACAGGCGCGTCTGCGCGATGTGGAAAAACTGGAATATCTGATGGCGCACAGCGAGGCATTACGATGACAGCCTTACCCCACCCCCCGCAAAATAATCCAGCGCCGCCTGCACGGCCGGAGGTGCAGCGCCGTTCGCCGCAGACCGGACCTTCAGACGTCGCGACATCCGAGCGTAAATCCCGCGCCGAGCCGTTTCGCGAAGAGGGTTCGCTGTTCGACGCGCTGTTGCTCACCCCCAGCGAACTGCCGCAACCGCTTATCATACCCTGGGAAGGCTCCCCCTCTTTTGGGTCACAGTTATCCCATGAGCATGTGGCTCCCGCTTCTCCGGCCAGGGCCTGGCAACAACTGGAGCCCCCCCTGTGCGCCATGGCAGAAAAGCAGCCTGCTGGCCCGATATCGATGACGCTACTGCTGCCCCTTTTAGGCGAAGTGGATGCCCGCCTGAGTCCTTTTGCCGCGGGCTGGGATATCAGCCTGCGTTTTGCGCCACCTGCCATGACGATGATGGCCGCCCATCAGGAACGCTGCCGGGAGTCCCTGCGCCGCCGGATGGCCTGCGCTGTGCGCCTGCGTTTTGAGCAGCGCGGAGGCCGGGAATGAAACCCTTATCCCTGCGCACTCTGCCGCGCGAAGAAGCCAGCCTGCGCCAGCGTATCGGCCACGGCCTTGGCTATCCTTTTACCCTTGCAGGCGAAGCGGGTGAGCTTCAGCTGCGGCTCGCCCCCCCCGGCGAGCGGCCACCGACGCAGAGCTTCTCATGCAAGGCGGGAGGGTTATCTCTGGCGGAGAGCGAAGCGCTGCTGAGTCTGTTTTCCACTTGCCCGCTGCTGCCAGAACCCGGGGCGTGCGCTGACTGGTACTGGCCGCTCTTTAACCAGCATCTCAGCCCGGCATTGCGCGCGCTATTTGGCGACCTGACGCCGCAGGACGCGCTCTGCGCACCGGTTGAGGGGATGTGGCTTGCGATTAGCGTCACGATCGGTGAGGCGCAGGCGCAAAGTCAGTTATATCTTGCCCCCGCCACATTGGCGGCGTTGTTAAACCAGCCTGGCTGGGCTCCGCTCCCTGCACCGCTTTGCAGCGCCCTGCCGTTATCGCTGCCGATAGAACTGGGTGCGGTGTCGTTTGCTCCCTCGCAGTTACGCACACTTCGCCCCGGTGATGTGATTTTCCCTGCTACCTCGTATTTTTTCCCGACCGGTCGCGGCGAGCTTCGCCTTGCGCAATTGCACCTTAAGGGCGAATTGCTGTTCGGGGAGGGGCATCCTGCCCGTTTTCTTATTACCCGTCTGGAGAATAGTTACATGAATGTGACCCCCGAAGATAATCTGCCTGCCGATACACCTCAAGCGGATGAAGGCCTGACTGAAACAACGGCGCCTGTGGCATCACCTTTTGATGCGCTGCCGCTGGCCCTGACCGTGCGCTGCGGCCATCTCAGACTTACCCTGGGTGAGTTAAATCGTCTGGATGTTGGCTCGACGGTCACGGTCGAAAACGTCGTGCCCGGTGAAGCACTGCTATGTCACGGCGAGTTTCCGCTGGCGAAAGGCGAACTGGTCGATGTCGAAGGACGTCTGGGGTTGCAGATTACTCACATGCTGCCGGGCGTGGCGAGCGTCGGGGATGTGAACAGGTGATTCCGATGGAGATGGGGCCACTCAACCCGATTATGCTGGCGCTGTTTCTCGGCGCACTGGCACTGCTGCCGATGATGCTCATTATCTGTACCAGCTTTTTGAAAATTACGATGGTGCTGCAATTGACGCGCAACGCGATGGGCGTGCAGCAGGTGCCGCCAACGATGGCGCTCAACGGCATTGCGCTGGCGGCAACGCTATTTATTATGGCGCCGGTATTTAGCGATATGACCGACAGGCTGAAAGCGATCCCTGTCGATTTCAGCAGTATGGAGCGGCTCGAATATACCGCCGCTAATGGTATCGAACCGCTGAAAACGTTTATGCATAAAAATACCGATCCGGACATCGTCATCCATCTGCAGGAAAATGCCCAGCGTATGTGGCCAAAGAAAATGGCAGATTCGGTCACCCCCGAAAATATGCTGCTCATTATCCCGGCCTTCGTGCTATCGGAGCTGCAGAACGGTTTCAAAATCGGCTTTCTGATCTTTATTCCTTTTATTGTCGTTGACCTGATCGTCTCGAATATCCTGCTGGCGCTCGGGATGCAGATGGTGTCGCCGATGACCGTTTCGCTGCCACTGAAGATCCTGCTGTTTGTGCTCATCAGCGGCTGGACGCGGCTGCTCGACGGCCTGTTCTACAGCTATTTATGAGGTCATCATGGATATTCTGACGCTGTTTCGCCAGGGGTTATTGCTGGTGGTTATCCTCTCCGCGCCGCCGCTGCTGGTGGCAGTGATCTCCGGGGTAATTATTTCACTGGTACAGGCCGCGATGCAGTTGCAGGATCAGACCCTGCCGTTCTGCATCAAACTTATCGCGGTCGGCCTGACGCTGGCGCTTACCGGGCGCTGGGTCGGTGTTGAACTGATGGAGCTGGCGCAGGCGGCGTTTGCGATGATGTCAACGGTCAGTTCCTGATGCTGACAGGTTACCCACTCACCGATACGTTTCATGCCATCCTCGCGCTGGGACTTGGCATGGCGCGCATCTTTCCCTGCCTGTTACTGACACCGATATTCTCTTTTAGCGTCATAAAAGGGCTGCTGCGAACCGCCATTGCTGTGGCGCTGGCGCTGTTTATCGCCCCAGGCATCAAAGAACAAATTGATGTGCTTGAGCCGACAATGATGGCGCTGGCAGGGCTGGTACTCAAAGAGTTGATGATAGGCACCCTGCTCGGATTGTTGCTGGCGTTGCCTTTCTGGCTGTATGAGTCTGTTGGTGCGTTATTCGATAACCAGCGGGGTGCCTTAATGGGTGGACAAATTAACCCCCAGCTGGGGCCGGATGTGACGCCTCTGGGTAAGTTAATGCAGCAGGTGCTGATATTGCTGCTGGTCACAGGGCTGGGATTATCGACCATCACCCAGGTGATCTGGGACAGCTATCATCTTTGGTCCGCCACCCAGTGGATACCTTTCCCCGCAGAGGCGGGTTTTCACGTCTGGCTTACGCTTTTGGGGAAAATCTTCAGCGATATGGTGCTTTATGCCGGGCCGCCGGTGGCGCTGATGCTGCTGCTCGATTTTGCCATCGGTGTGATGAGTCTCTATAGCCCACAGCTACAGGCGACTGCCCTGACAATTCCGTTGAAATGCCTGCTCGGCATGTTGTTTTTTATCCTCTATCTGCCACTGCTGGACCATCTGGGTAATGCGCGGTTGTATGAACTGCGCGATCTTATCCCTGTCCTGTCGCAGATATTTGCCCCTTCAGCCGGGAGCGCACCATGAGCGAAAAAACCGAAGACGCTACACCGCAAAAACTCAGAGAGTCGCGCAAAAAAGGCCAGGTCAGCCAGAGCCAGGATATCCCTAAGCTGCTTATCTCAATCGGTATCCTTGAGACCCTGTTTGCTATGGTGGATACCGGGATGCAGCGGTTGCAGGCGATGATGCTGCTGCCGTTAACGCGTCTGCGCGACCCATTCGATCACGCGATGGAGGAAGTAATAAGTGATAGCGTCACCGTAATGCTGGTGCTGGTGGGCATCGCGTGCGCCATTGCCATGCTGCTGCGGGTGGTGGGCGGCTGGGTGCAGTTCGGCCCACTCTTCTCCACCGAAGCGCTGGCACCGAAACCGGATGCGCTTAACCCGTTTAATCACCTGAAGAATATGTTTTCCGCCCGCCAGTTTACCCAGCTTTTGACCAGCATCTTTAAAGCGGTGGTGATAGGCCTGGTGGTATGGCAGGCGATCATGCCGGACCTCGGTGGCCTTGCTCAGCTGGCGCTTGGCGATCTCAATGGTTTCTGGCAGGGGGTGATGGCGCTGTTTATGAAGGTGTCACGTCGGGTGCTGATGGTGATGCTAATAATCAGCCTGTTCGATTTTGGTATTCAGCGCTATTTCTTCCTCAAACAGCAGCGTATGAGTCATGAAGATATCAAAAACGAATTTAAGCAGAGCGAAGGCGATCCGCATATGAAAGGCCACCGCCGTCAGCTGGCTCAGGAGATCCTGAATGAAGAGCCGGTGCCTGCCCGTGAGATTAACGTGGAAGACGCGGATGTGTTGCTGGTTAATCCCACCCATTTTGCCGTCGGTCTCTATTATCGCCCGGATGAAACGCCGCTGCCGCGTCTGCTGTTTAAGGCTTGCGATGAAGAGGCGCGGGCATTAATTGAAGAGGCGCAGCGTAAAAAGAGACCGGTTATCCGCTTTATCTGGCTGACCCGCACTCTGTGGCGCACCACGCGCGAAGGGGCTTATGTTCCACGCGAAACGTTAAATGCCGTCGCGCACGTCTATCGTCTGCTGCGGGAGCTGGAGGATCACTATCTGGATGAGGTGATTGAGATTCGGGAAGAATAGTGCGGAGGGTAACTCCGCACTATCTTATCAGGCATTAACATCTGCATCTCACGGGCCTGCTGAATAAAAGCCAGTATTAAACGCCGGGGTGAAACCGGCAAGCGGTTGCTGATAACAGAGCCGCCTGCGGTCTGCTGCAGGAAAACTGACGTAATGGAATAGCATTACCAGCACTGGCATGCGGGCAAAGAGTGCGCCGCACACAGGCTTCCCGGAAACGGAAGGTGAATAGCTATGGTCGATTATCGTTAAAATATGGCCCCATCGATCAGCCGGGGCCTGGGACTGCCGAAACGTGATTAGTTATCTACCGTTATCCGCGTGTAGTCGTTCGGGCCATTACGCAGTTGTGGTTGCCACCAGATGGTCAGGTTATGCAGGTCTGAAGAGGGGCGACAGCCCACGTCATTACATCCGCCCTGCGGCCGCGCGCAGGCACTCAGCACCAGCGCGGCGGCGGTAAGCACAATTATTCTCACTAACATGCTTTTTCCTTATCAGCTCAGTAGAGGTTTTTGGCCGGTGCACCGCCTGCTGAAGAGAGCAGCGAAGCGCGAGAAGGACGTGACGGAGCATTGCTATCAAATGCGACGAATACCTCCGCCGACTCACCCGGGCGCAGTTCTCCGCGCGGCCAGACCGCTACCGCCAGCGTGCGGTCACTGCGGCACAGACTCTCATCAAAACGCTGCGTCTGCTGGGTGCTATTGGTGATCACTCCAACGGTTATCTGTACGCTGCTGTTGCCGTACCACTGATGGCGGCGGAAATCGCTCCCGAAAGCGCCCGAAATGCGGCACAGGGAGGAAAGCGTCTGGCCCGTGCCACCGCTGGTCATCCCCGCTGGCACGCGGTTCAGCGCCAGGTCGCGCATCGCGCCTTCCACCATCCCTTTGACGTCGGTGTACTTATGACGATTAGTCACCTCATCCATCGCGGTATTCAGCTGTTCGCGCGACTCGGCAGCGATATACCGGGTCGGATCGACCTGGTCACCAATTAAATGCGGCGTAATAATAAACAGCCGCTCACGCTGGGAGGTCTCATAGCGCGTTGAGGTAAAGAGCTTGCCGATCAGCGGAATACTGCCGAGGATCGGGATGCGTCGCTCACGGTCGCCCGTCTCTTTGGAATGGAACCCGCCCAGAACCAGCGAGCGTCGCGCCTCCACCAGCGCCTGGGTGCTGACCGCTGCGTTATGGGTTCCCTGCGCATCGCCCTCATCATCTTTATTGAGCTTGCCATCTTCCACATCAACAATGAGCTGGATAGCCGATTTTTGTGAAGTGGTGATTGCGCGTGGCGTCACCCGCAGGCTGGTGCCTGCGGTGACAGACTGAATATCCGCCACCCTCTCGCCAATGGCGCGTATAAAGGCAGTATCGCTGAAATCAATCACCGCGGGCTGATTCTCCAGCGTGAGGATAGTGGGGTTAGCGATAATGGATGCCGTCCCTTCCCCCTCCATCGCTTCGATACTGGCAAAAAAACGCTGGAAATCGGTCACAAACAGTGTACTGGCACCGGAGAGCATATTGGCGCCGCTGGCGACACTGCCAAACTGACCGGCCAGGTTGCTGGAGAAGCGTTTCAGCGCGCTGCGGTCGATATCGACAATCACTGCATCAATTTCGATCAGCTTTTGCGGAACATCAATGGCGTTAATTAATGCCTGATAAGCGTCCCGGGTTTTCGGATCGTCACGCACCAGCAGCAGGTTGTTACGCACATCCGCTGATACTTTACCCGCCAGACTGCTGACAGGCGCCTTTTTACGTCCGGAGGCCGGCATATTGCGATTAATCAGCTCGTTTAAAACACTTTGCGACTGTTCACGTGTTGCCTGTTCATCCTCTCCCTGGCCTGATGACATTCTTCCGGAAGAGGCGTTGCTGGACTGACCCAGCAGTTCATTCAGAATGGTGGCCACCCCCGGCACCAGCAGCTCCTGATCGCGATAGCGAATGGTGCGATCCGCCACGGCCGCATAACGCAGCGGGAATGCCATCATATCTTTATTGGCCCCGGCTTCAGGTTTGCTTTCCGATTTACGGGCAAATTCCGTTATCTGGCGCACATACTCCGGCGGACCGGTCACCAATACCACGCCTTCATCCGGCAGTTCGCCCCAACCGAAGCGGGGTTCCAGCAGGCCGACACCGCGCAGCGCCTCTTTCAGATCCGGCGCGGCTTCCGGGGAAATCTCAATACGCTGGGAAGTTTGCGCTGCCTGCGGGCTGACGTAGAGCGTGTTGTTATAAACAAACCACTGAAAGCGATACTCAAGCGCCAGGCGATTAAGGAACGCTTCCGGGCTGTCTGCGCGCAGTTTACCGGTGACATTGCTGTCGCCCAGCGTGCCAAGATTGACCTCAACACCAAAGCTGCTGGCAAAATCGTCAAGAATAATATTAAGCGGGGTATTATCTGCCGAATAGGCATACGCACCATTCTTCCACTCATCCGGCACACGAGCGTTTGTGATGCCCATACTCAGTAGCAGCAGGGTAATGGCCGCCAGCAGGCGGCCCGGAAAAGAAAACGTAAACACGCCTGACTCCTTGATGACAGGGGCTTAGTTAACAGCGTCGATGATCGCTTTACGGATGCCAAACCTGAACTGGGTGTATTGCGAACTTGCCCAGCTGGCGTTGGACATATCCTGCAGGCGATTCTGGAAAGCATACATATCCGCAATGCTGAACGATTCGCCCGAAACATCGCGGGCAAACTGATAGGCTTCATGATGTTTGCGGTTTGAGTTGGAAGATAACTGACGCTGTAACAGATCGCTGGAACTCATGATATTGACTCCTCTTGTTGGACACCCCTGTTAAGTGGCGCGACAAGCGAAGCAGTTCCACTGTTTTTGCTTTTTTTATGCATTCTCTTCTGCCAGCGCTGGCGCGAGCTGCTGGCACAGCGTCCGCCAGTTAACCATCAGCTCGCCTGCGTCGGTAATAAGCCGCAAGCGATCTGGCTCAAGCGCCGGGTCGGCGCACAGCGTCCAGCGAAGCTGCGGCTGCGCGACCAGCCAGCCGTTAATCTCCTGCTCCTGCCCGCTGGCGCAATACAGCGTCGCCTGCTGCTGACGCGGATAGTGACGCAACAACTGTCTGAGCAACGCGTGAAAACGACGCTCATCATCCACCTCATCGAGCAGGTGTTGCAGTGCCTCGTTCAGAACCTTGCCAGCGAGTAACACCAGCTGCGTCTCTTCGGCTGCGCGCTGTTCCTGCCAGTCCGCAAAGAGCGTCTGCGCCTGCTGCCAGAACCGGGCTTCCCCTTCGCGCTGGCTGGCCGCCCTTTCGGCTTGTGCCTCGGCGCGTGCCTGCTCGCGGATCGTTTGCGCCTGTTTATGGGCCAGCTCGATAATGGAAGCCGCTTCAAGCCTGAGCGCAATTTCCTCGCGGCGCAGCACATTACCCGGTGGGGCGCTGCCGCCCTGCAGATGCAGGCTTTTAAGTTTCCACATCGCGCGTCTCTCCCGAATGTTGTTGCACCTGCCAGAGCGCCGTTTCCCATAAAGGACGCAAACGATGGCCAGGCAGTGAAAGTGCCGGGTTTACCGGCACGTCGCTTACAGGGAAGAGTAGCCGCAGGCGCGGCCAGATAGCCGGAAATAACGCCTGCAGCAGACAGAGGCTGTCGGCGCTGCCGCCAGTAGTGAAAAGCCCGGCGGGCAGCCAGCACTCAATGCGCATTCCTTTCGCCAGACGCCGCAACCAGATCTTTAGCTCTGCGGGTAGCGGCATGGCTCCGGCGCAAATTTCCGCGACTAAAATCAACAGTTGCGCGCGCTGTTCGCAGCTTAAGTCGCTGATGGCCAGCACCATCGGCTCCGGCGCGACCAGTTCGCCTGACACACCCAGTGTGTGGTGCCAGCACGAGGCATGCTGGCGGAGATAGTGCCTCTGCAAAGGCGCAGACAACCGGGCCAGTGGCTGGGTGCACCAGCTTTCATCAGCCTGTAACCAAAAGTCAGCGTGCCACCAGCGTAACCAGCGCAGGGTAATTTCCTCATCAGGCGCAGCATTGAGCATAATCAATCACTTCGCCTGTGCAGCCAGGCGCTTACGACTCAGAGCCTGACGAATGAACGCATTTGCCACGAGTAACAGCAGCAGCACCCCAAAGCATGTTGTAACTATCTTAATCATCCCGTAATGTTCCGGGCTAAGCTGAAACGGCCCCAGTTGCACCATTTCAATTTTATCCTGCCAGGCTTTCGCCGGGACAAAGACAATCGCCAGATCGCGGTCATCGCGCCCGCCCAGCCCCGGAATGCTGGTTGCCACCAGCCGGCGAATGCGCGGTTCGATACTGTCCGGATCGAGGTTTTCATGATATTTGATAAATACCGAGGCGGAAGCGGGCTGAACCGGCTCGCCGGGGGCGATACGCTCGGGCAATACGACATGCACACGCGCCACCACGACGCCATCAATTTGTGACAGTGTCGCTTCTACCTCCTGTGACAGCGCATAGATATAGCGGGCGCGCTCCTCCAGCGGACTGGAGATAACACCACTTTTCTGAAAAACCGCGCCAAGGCTGGTTCGCGCCTGATGAGGCAGTCCGGCGGCATTGAGGATATTCACCGCCCGCTCAATGTCACTGCGCGCGACGCTAACGCTAACCCCCTCTTTAGAAACCTGTTTTTCCGCCTCAATCTTAAAGCGGCTCAGTTCTGCCACCACATCGTTGGCATCGTTTTCTGACAGTCCGCTGTGCAACTGAGTCTGATCACCGCAGCCGGTAAGCAGCAGCGCCAGGCACAGAGCACAGAAGCATTTAATGACAGCGCCATTCATAAGATTCACTGCAGGTTGCTGAGTTTATCGACTGACTGAACGGTTTTGGCAATCACTTTGGCGTTCATCAGACTCTCGATATAGTAATCAGAGAGCTGCGCATTGGCGCGGGAGAAATCTTCCGCACTGGATGACCGCGAAGCGACTCTGAGATCGTTAAAGGCTTCTTTTTGCGCACGCTGGTTGCCGCTCAGCGATTGCAGAATATTGCCGACCACGCCAGGCTCTGAAGAGCTCATCTGGCTGCTGTCAGGCGCAGGGCCATTAAGCTTTGCATTAAACCATTGAATATCTTCCGCCGACGGTGCTTCCTGGTACATTTCGACTGACGGAACCGGTTCTGAAGTGAGCAAGGAAGATTGAGAGACTTTCATCAGTAAAACTCCTGTGGCATTAGAGAGCAGGGAGACAAAAAAACACCTCCCTGCCGGAGTCGATTAGTACTGAATTTTGACCTGGGCTGCGGCTGACGCGGCCTGCGCATTACTTTCGGCGATGCCGTTAATGCGCTGGAACTCTACATCGCGATCCATTTTATCGGCCTGGTTTTCCTGCATCTTGTCCATCGCCTGTTGCGAACGGACCATATATTTCGCACCGTTGTAAGCACCGGCAACCTGAGTGTAAGCAGAAGCTGCGTTGGTGATCCCGTTGGAAAGTAAGCTAGCACCTGACATAGTCATTCCTCGCGTTGATGATAGGTTGTAGTTGGGTGTTGCATTCATTAAGTAATCAATGAAGCTATCCGGTTCCATCGCAAAGAAAATATTTATGCAGATTAAGCCTGCTGGCCCACGGCAAGAGAGGTGGGCGATATATCAGGCGGTAAGTTTTAACAGCTTCAGACGGTGATAAAGGGTGCGCCTGGGAATTCCTAACTCAAGAATGACATCATCGATACGATTGTCGTGCCGGTTCAGGCAGTCGTGGATCAGGCTGCGCTCAATGCGCCGCATTCTGTCTTTTAATAACACGCGCCCTTCCTGCTTTATCTCACAGCACAGCGGCGGTAAGCCCAGCACAAAGCGTTCTGCCGCCGCTTTCAGCTCGCGGATATTTCCCGGCCAGCTATGCAGCAGCAGGGTCTCATCAAGCGCGAGCGATCCTGCCGGCAGAGGCTGATTCAGACGCAGCGCCGCCTCCTGCGTAAACTGGCGAAACATGGGCAAAATCAGTTCTGGTCGTGATCGCACGGTTGGCGTGGCAATTTTAATTGTGTCGAGGCGAAAGAAGAGATCCCGACGAAAACGGCCCTGAGCCACCAGCTGCGCCAGTGGAATTTGTGAGGCGACGACCACCCGCAGATCCAGCCCGATACTTTTGGTGCTGCCCAGTCGCTCTACCGCGCGATTTTCCAGTACACGCAGCAGCTTAGCCTGCATCGTGAGCGGCATACTGTCTATTTCATCCAGAAACAGCACGCCGTGATTAGCACTCTCAATATACCCGGCACGGGAACTGCTTGCGCCGGTGAACGCCCCGGCCATGACCCCAAACAGCTCGCTTTCGGCAAGTGTCTCCGGGATGGCCGCACAGTTGACCGGCACCATCGGGCCACGACAGCCGGAAAGTTGATACAGCCGTTGGGCCAGTGCATCTTTCCCTGTACCCGTTTCTCCCTCGATTAAGACATCTATGTTTAACGGTGCAATCGTATTTAAAATCTTATACAGATGAGTATGGATATCGGTTACGGGCTCCGGGTAACCCGCCGCCGCATCCGGGCGGGAATCAACCTGGCGTAAGACGTTATCCTCACTCTCCTCATCGACAGTCCCGTGGCCTGACTGTGTCCTGTAAAGACGAACCATACATTCTCCATTAGCTTCGCATAAGCGCGCCTTACATGAGGCGCGCTGCTCGTTCAGCACTTGTGGATGTTCTGGAAGCAGAGCCTGATGCAAAGAATTACAAATTTACCGCGGCCTCACTCTCACCCAATCAGGTCATCCCCGCTATCAGTCCAGGATTATTATCTTGTAGGGATAGACGCTCACCCGGTAAGGATTACCCTACAGGACTCACAGAAAAACCTTCAAAAACAGAATGATAATTTCTTAATGGCGGTGCCGCTGGATTTTTATAAATCTGAACCCGCATCACAAAGGGAACATTTTTAGTGGAACCATCACGGGACAACTACCACTCACAGTGCGAGGTAGCATCAGCCTGAACGGTAAAATTGTGCAATTGGCAGTGATCAGGATTGCAAAATGTTACAGCTGTTGCTGCCCAATCAATCGC
This sequence comes from Pantoea sp. BJFS-204, assembly GCF_049310725.1. Lineage (NCBI taxonomy): Bacteria > Pseudomonadati > Pseudomonadota > Gammaproteobacteria > Enterobacterales > Erwiniaceae > Pantoea > Pantoea sp. BJFS-204. The sequence goes on from NZ_JBMOWE010000001.1 coordinate 1,414,574, forward strand.
TGACTTATTAACTCTGAGGAATAAATTCATGAAGATTCCAGGATTTGGTGGTGGGGCTACAAACGCGAACAAAATCGATATGCCTCCGGCAAATATGCCAGGCAAGACGGGGGGCAGTCCGTCAGGTAAACCTGACTTACCCGATCAGCCCGGAAAATCGTCGTTACCTTTTCTCAATAATGCGAAAACAGGCCCGCTCAATTTTGCCAGTAATGCCTTTGACGGCCTGAGCACACTGGCTTCGCTGACCGGTTCAGGCGGAAGTCAGAAAAACGGCCAGGCAAACGGTGCAAACTCGCCTGACGCCCCGTCGGGCGGCGGCTTACTACAGCAGATTATGATGCTGACAGGCCTGCAACAGCTGTTGGGCGGCGGTAATAAGGCGCAGCAGCCGGAGCAACCGGGCACGCCTGCACCTTCACAGGGCACGAATCACAGCGGCAATCCGCTTGAGCAGCTGATGCAGATGCTTCAGCAACTGCTCCAGCAGATGATGGGGATAGATAAAGGTAAAGGGGCAGACAGCGGAGAATCTGGCGGTAATGCACCACAGGCACCGGCTCAGGGAGCAACTGACAATGGGGGGCAACAGGGCGGAATGATGCAAAACCTGCTGTCCCTGTTAGGGCTTTCTTCATTGTTGCAGGGGCTTTTGGGCGGCGGTGAGGGGCAATCTTCCCAGAAAAATCCGCAAAGCTAACTCAGGGGGCTTGTATGGTTATGCCAATACCTGGCGGGGGGGGAATAACCCCCGCTTTTTCACCCGGCAGGCCACTGCCGGGTAACCTGCCATTATCCACTCCCCTGCCCGGCTCCGCGTTCCCGGTCCCGGGCAGCGATCTCCCCATCAGCTACTCCGGTGGGAGCGGAACGCCGCTGGCGGGCCTGTCCGATCCGATCCGGGAGCTTGATCAGCTTTTAACGCAGGCTGGATTGGGGGCGCTTGTCGATCCGGCAGCCGCTGAAGAAGGGACGGTGCCCACGGCGTTATTTACCAGCGAAACATCCGGTGAAGATATTCCACAGGCACCGGGCGATGGCATGCGAACCAGTGAGAAGGACATCCGCGTCAGGCCGACGGAGGAGAATCTGAAGGGTCGTCCACCGGGTGATAACCGCAGCGCCGAACAGATCATTGATGAAAACCCGGTGCTGAAAAACCTTGGCAACCAGAAAGATATCAAGCAGGCAGAGCTAAAAGAGCGCTTCGGCGACTGGACGGATGCCAATAAAGATCCGAAGAGTCGTGCTGATGCGGCGTATAACATGGCCTGCGTGTTAAACAGCATAAAAGGCCTGAATGCGCGTGATGGCAGCGAGCGGAAGGAGATCTCAGCTAACGACAAAATAGAGGGCATCACCAAAGATGGTGACGCGCGCCACGGTACCGAGGCGGGTGTACTGAAGGATATCGCCGAACAGGGTCTGAAGATGCTGCCGGAGAATAAACAGTTGCCGGAGACGAATGATTCGCACGTTCGTATGGATGGTACCAATAAAGACAACTTCCAGTGGGGCATGGGTGAGTTCGGCAAAATATTGTCGAACATCCCGATTCTCAAATCTGTTGCCGCGCCTTTCTTTAACAATATTGGCGAAGCCCGCAATGTGGGCGAAGTCTTTACCGGTGGCCTGAAAGGACTGGCCGAGGGTGGAATGAGCGCGGCGCGTGGGCCGATTGGCTGGGGCATCACGGCAGCGACCGATACCGTACAGATTGCGGTGGAAAATAGCGGGGGGAAAGGCAAGAACGAACCGCCGCCGTTTGCCTGATTTTGAGGCTGCTCATGTTTGTCCCTGTACCCGGTACAGGGACTTTTTTTGCGCGTTATGCAGGTAACGTGCCTTTGCCGCTGGAGATAATGTCGGCAAAGTTGAGCACTTTTCCAACATAGGTCGGATCGCCGGTTCCGGTTTTCGAGATATCCGTCAGATCGTTGACATTCACATTCCCCGGGCCTGAGTTATAAGCTCGCAACCCGGCACCGGGATCGCCCCCAAAAGCCTCCCGCTGCTCTTTCAGATAGAGCGCGCCAGCCATGATGCTGTCTTCAGGGCTGGACGCGCTGGCATCTGGCCCCAGCAGATGCGGGTATCTGCTTTGCAGATCGGCGAAGGTGTTGGAATTAACCTGCATCAGGCCGCTGTCGGAAAGGCCATTACCGCCGTTCACGGTGGTCGCCTCTGTTTTTCCGCGTGACTCCTGCCAGATTTGCGCTGCCAGCACTTCAGGCGCCTGGCTAGTCTCTTTGGCGGCACGCATTATCGCCTGCTCATGATCCAGTAACGGGGCAGGTAAATGTAACCCCGACTCGCCTTTTATCAGCGGGACGCCGCCGGATGCTGGCGTCTGCCGGGCAGGCGTATTTAGTGCAGCATCAGAATCCGTACCTGGCTGTGGCATTGTACTGGCCGTTAGCGGTTGCTGTGCAGAAGCGGATTCAGTCGGGTTAACAGGCTGCTGCATCGCGGCATTAAACGGTGCGGTGAGCGAAGCCCCCTCTTCTGCTGAGGTGCCCGGCATATCGGCACCGCCGCCACGCCCGGCTCCTGCGCTGTTATTTTGCTGCTGACCAGCGAAGAGCTGTTGCAGCATTAATAGCAGTTGCAGCAATGCCTCTATTTGCGGCCCCAGTTGCTGCATCAGCCCCTGCATCTGCATCGGATCCCGGTTGCTCACACTGTCGGGCGTGGCGGTGAGACTACTGAAATCCGTGCCGCTCATGGCATCATTGCCAAAGTTAATCGCCTGGCCACTGGCGCCAGAATCTGGCGGAGTAAACGAGGCTAAATTTTTTTCATCGAGCGCGCTAAAATCAGGCAGTTGCGGCTGTATCGGCCCGAAAGCCGAACCTGACGAGATATTCATTCTTCTCTCCTCTCAACAAAGCATCATCGTTAGCGCCAGCCAGACTGGCGCCTTTCTCCCGCTATGACCGGGGTACGATTGAGTGGAAAGCGCGAGGCGGGAGTTCCGGGCAGCGCGTGAGACAGCGCAAATTCGGCGTAAAAAAAAAGCCGCATCGCTGCGGCTTTTAAGGTGTGGTATCAGGAGGCTTTTTTCGTTTCTTCAGGTTCTGGCGATCCTGCAGGCCCTGCAGCTTCTGATGACGCAGATGACCCGGATGTCACTGATGATGCTGATGATGTCGGTAAGGAGTCCGGCAGCGGTATCATCTCGGCAATGCGCTCGCTCATCTTCTCTGCTTCAGCTTCAAGGACGGCGATGATGGCCTCATAGTCAGCCTGGGTTAACTTCTCAGGCTGTGGGCTTTTGATATTCGCCAGGTCCGGGAACGAGTGCCACCATGCAGAGGTATCACCCGCAGCGCGCATTTCTGATGAACGCTCAGGCGGGGTATTACGTAATGGCCCGGAGTTATGCGAATGTACGCTGTCGCTGTCCGATTCGCCTTCTTCTGACGGCCCTTTCGCCCGGGTACCGGTGCTGGGTGCTGGCGTACCGGCAGGCGTTCTCGCCTCGGTACCGACACTCGGTGCTGGCGTGCCTTCCGGGGTTCTCGCCTCAGTACCTACACTCGGTGCTGGCGTGCCTTCCGGCGTTCTCGCCTCGGTACCCACGCTGGGTGCTGGCGCGCCTTCAGGTGTTCTCGCCCCTGAACTCACCGGGGCTTCCTCTTCTGTCGCGTCGGCGGGCTTCGGGTGCAGCTTGTTTGCCACTGCTCGCTCAGCCTCCTGATAAAGAAGACCGAACACCCCCTGTTGCAGGTAAGAATAGGCGTTTGGCACCAGGGCCGCCGCATTGCCAATGCTTTCGCGGGAAACGCGGAAGCCGGATTTGTTCGCCAGATCCAAAGCGGTCTCTGCCGCACTTGTCTTGCCGGAGGTGAAAAGCTTCTCTGCACCACCTTTGGTCACACGTGCCGCCCCCGCTCCGATGCCCAAACCGAGCGCTTCCATCGTCTCAGAGGCTACCGCACTTAATGCACTCAGCGTTGTAACGCCTTCAACCCAACGTTTTGGTGCTTTGGCGTGTTCCCACACCGCATCGAAGTGGCTCCCCTCGCCACTATTCGTGTGCCCGCTGGACAGCGACATATAACGATCCTTCCAGTCGTTACGGCCAAATAAAAACTCCGCGCCATGCAGGTTGTCGTAGTAGTTTTCCACAACTCCACTCAATGCACCGGCAGCGGAAGTCAGGCCAAAACCTGCAATCTGGTTGATGGCATAACCCGGCTTGAGCGCACCCTGTATAATCCCCAATGGCTCTGGCCGCGGCTTATTTTCGGGTAATAGCTGGGTTGCACTGGAAATTCCACCCGTCACCGGGTTGCGGACGTTAAAGCCCGTCCCGCCCAGCGCCGTCATTTTTAATTTATGCCCAAATGTCTCGCGTTTTTCTGCCTCATCTTTCATAAGAGGCTCCAGTGCATCCATATCTGCCTGCATCCATCTCGAATCCTGGATGCTGCTACCGATAACCCGAGTGAGCACCGCTTTAAAAGCCACTGCAGTCATCCCCCCCGCTACGCCAGCGACAAAGTTGTGCATGGGCGTGCCCGGCTCCAGCTTCATTGCGCTAGCTATCCCCTTGCCGACCAGATCGCCAGGTACACCGGAAAGGGCATAGGTCATTCCAATCGCCCCCTTTGCCTTGGCCATGATCATCGTGTCGCAGCTGTGAGCCAGTTTGATGACATCTTTTACCTGATCGTCCGTCTGGTGCAATTCATCGTGCAGGGTGACAGCGATTCCTGCCAGGTAATCACGCACGTTTTCTCCGCCTTTACACGCGTTATGCAGAGTAGCTGTAATACGGCTAATCTCTGCAGAACGAGCCCTCGCAGCAGGGGTTGTAGCAGTGACTTCAGTTGTTGATGGCCCACCGCGCGTGGGCATTTCAATCGTTTCGTGATGTACAGGGGAAGGTGTGCGTCTAATTCCATCCATAATTCTCACTCCGCCAGGTTGTGCCGGTTATCACTAACCGGTCAGTTGATAACTTGCGAAATGAGCAACTCACCCCGCAGCGTCAGGGTTGAGTGATGCGCGAGCGAGCCTGGTTTCAAATCAGGAAGAAATTCTAAAAATTTTGTGATGCATCTCACAAAATAGCCGGATGGGTAGCGGTGAAGCACGGCACTTACTTCAGCCCCGAATAAACTGCGTTTCACACTGCCGGGCGATCTCCCACAGTCTGTTACGGATGACCTGCTTAAGCTGCAGAGTGGACTGCGACTGTGGCTGATCACGGCGGCTGATCAGCATCACTTCAAACGGCAGGGGCTGTGCTATGGGTAGCAGCTTTAGCTGTTCGGCATAGCGACAGGCGGTGAAGAGATCCACGACGCCCGTGCCGCCGCCTGCCAGCACCATATCCGCAATGACCGAATAGGTTTTAATCGACAACGACACGGCGGGATTCAGTTTTTTATCGCGCAGCGCTCGGTGAAGTACGCGTCCAAGCGGATCCTGAGCCTGCATCATCAGTAGATTATTGTTGCATAACCACGCAAGCGTAACGGGTTCATTACGGGGGTGATTGAGCGGTAACAGCGCGACCATCGAAGACTGAAACAGAGGTTCAGCCAGAAGATCCGCATCGACCTGCTGACCAAAAACCAGCGCGAAATCGAGCTGATTATCCAGAATCATCTGGCATAAGGTACTAAAGTGCTCGGTGACCAGTTCGACACTGACCGAGGCCATCTGTTGCCGCCAGGTGACCAATGCGGGCGCCAGCACCATCTGACCAAAAGCGTGAGCCGCGCCGACGCGAACTAATTGCCCTTCGCCCCGCCGCAGCTGTTCGGTAAGCTGGGTGATAGATTGCAGGCGCTGGCAGAGATCGTCTATTTCAGGCAGCAGACGTCGTCCTTCTGCCGTCACACTCATTCCCTGTATACGTCGCTCAAACAGCGCAAATCCCAATTGCTGTTCAGCATGATTCAGAACACGGCTGATATTCGGCTGCGAGACATTGAGCAAGCGCGCCGCAGCGCTGATGCTGCCGGTCTGTACGATGGCCTGAAAGACCTCTATATGGCGGAGCCGCATGACTATTTACCCTGGATGGAATACCGAAAACGAAGGCCTCTCCGACAGGCTGTACGATCAGGTCCAGGCGGAGGGTGAGAAAGCAATCATTATCCTGTTGCAAAAACTGTACCGCAAAACCGGTGCAGGCTCAGCTGCCTGTCTCGCCCCCGTCCGTACCCGGCAGTCCCGACTGAAGCCTCTGCAGGGAGCGGGTCTCGCGCTGCCGTGGTGCAGTTAAAGGAGCGCTGGTCAGCAGCGTGGGTTGCGCGGATTTAAGCCAGCAGCGATTCTGACTCGTCAGAAGGAAGATACGCATGCACAGCCCGCACTACAGGCGTGTGCCTGGCAGCGCGGTTTCAGGAGAACCGGAACGGCGGGCTTAACGGGCTGACGTTGCATGCAGCCCGGGATAATTTCGCTATGACTGTGTGCTCGCCAGATAGGAGAATGCACTGAGTAAGCTGATTAACGTCTCCATATTCTCCGCCTGATACGCCACGGTAACGGCATCCAGGCGCGTGACGCCGGGGATCAGGCTGAACAGATCGGCCAGCACCGGTTTAGTGGCCTGAAGGCGCATAGCGTAAGGTGCCGTCAGGCGGCTCGTGCTCACCTGAGGGGGATGTTGCAGTGCGGCGCTTGCTGCGGCAGCGATCGCACGCTGTGCCGCTTGTGGGCTGATTGATTCCGCGCAGGTATGCGAAATGGCGCGTTTTACACAGACGTAATTGACTGCTGAGTAGTGTTCCGCAATCCAGCTCTGTAACTGATCGTCGCCGGTGACCAGCAGCAATGGCGTGCCGTGCTCAGCAGCGGCGGCCGCATAAATATCGGTTTCGCCCATCACCAGACCATTGATATGGATACGCCAGAATGCCCGGCCGTTGATGGTATGCGCCAGTACGCCGGGTTCACCTGCTGCGCTGTGAAATCCCACCAGAAACAGCCCGTCGAACGTCTGCTGCTCTATCCCTTCCACCATCGACAGGACACGGGGTTTCCCCTGCACCAGCCGGGCGCGGGGATCAATATTTTCCGCACGCAAATTGGTCATCTGCGCATGGCTGTCTGCCACCACCACTTCCGTTGCCCCGCCTGCAAAAGCCCCCTCAATCGCAGCATTCACTTCCTGCTCCATCAGACCACGGGCCAGCTGATGCTCCGGGTGACCGGGTGTACATTGCTCCGGGCGCATGACCCCCGCGATGCCTTCAATGTCGGCCGAGATAAAAATTTTCATGTCGTTAATCTATCCAGAATCTGCGTCAGTGAGGGGCGATGATGACCGCGAAAGCCGGTAACAGCCTCAGCGCTCAGCAAAGCATCCAGTACAGCCTGTTCAGTTGCATCTGCCGCTGCAGCAAGCAGCGGCTCCAGCGTGTCGTCCTGTGGCGGTTGCGGCAGAGGTTGCGTTGAAAACGCTACCGCAATATCGCCCGAGCCGTGGCCCCAGTAACTGCCCAGCCGTCCCAGGCCGGCACCGGCTCGCTTCGCGATGCGCTTTAACTGACGTGCGTCCAGCGGTGCATCCGTCGCCATGATGATGATGACAGAACCGGCATCCAGCTGCGGCGACTCACCGGCCAGCAGCGGCGCAATCATCTCGCCAGCCCGAACGCCATCAAGCGTTAATGCCTCCAGTGCGCCGAAATTGGCCAGCACCAGCACGCCAAGCGTGGCGTTGAGCGAGGGAATAACCCGCGAGGCGGTTCCGATGCCCCCTTTCAGGCTGAAACAGCTCATCCCGCGCCCCGCGCCGACGCTGCCGCGCGCGAAGTCCGCTGAGGCCGTCTGCAGCGCCTCCTGCGCCATCGCTTCAGTGATGGCCAGCGCCTGGATATCATTCAGCCAGCCATCGTTGCACTCCAGCACCAGCGGATTGACCGTGGGCAGTGTTCGTCCCAGTTCCGGGTTACGACTGATGGCATCCCGCACCAGCGAGGTAAACAGCGTGCCGACCGCCAGCGTGTTACCGAGCAGAATCGGCGTCTGAAGCACGCCAAGCTCCTCTATCTGAATCAGTCCGATGGGTTTCGCAAAGCCGTTCAGGACCTCAACCCCACACGGCAGCGGCGTGAGAAACAGATTGTCGCCCGGCGGTACGATAGCGGTTACGCCAGTCTGCTTTCCGCCTTCATTCAGCGTGCAATGTCCGACACGCACGCCCGCAACATCGCTGATTCGATTGGCGGGTCCGCAGGCGCTTCGCGGCTGCCCAAGCTGACGCAGATCACGCCAGCGTTTCAGCAGCAAATCGCACTGCAATTGTTGGAAATCCATAGTCAGCCCTTGAGTTTGGGATCAAGCGTGTCGCGCAGCGCATCCCCAAGCAGATTGAAAGCCAGCACGGTAATAAAGATCGCCAGCCCCGGAAATACGCTCATGTGCCACGATCCGGCCATCATCATGCTTCGGCTCATCGCCAGAATATTGCCCCATTCAGGCACGTCAGGCTCCGGACCCAGTCCAATAAAACTCAGGCCCGCGGCTGTCAGAATACTGGTGCCAATGCGCATAGTGAAATAGACAATCACGCTGGAAAGCGTGCCGGGCAGAATATGCCGCAGAATAATGACGCTGTCTGGTGCACCGGCACAGCGCACGGCTTCAACATAGGCAGCCTGTTTCAGAGAGAGCGTCGAAGCCCGCACGATGCGGGCAAATACCGGCACGCTGAATACCGCGACGGCGATAATGACATTGTTCAGGCCCGTCCCCAGCAGCGCCACCACCGCAATGGCCAGCAGCATACCGGGAAACGCGAATAATACGTCGGCACCGCGCATGATCAGCATATCGACCCAACCGCCGTAATAGCCCGCCAGTAAGCCCAGCATGACCCCGACCAGCATGCCGATCGTCACCGACAGCACGCCGATATAGAGCGAGATCCGCGCGCCATAGATAATGCGGCTGAGCAGGTCGCGCCCCAGTTCGTCGGTCCCCATCCAGTGTGCCGCCGTTGGTGGCGACGATAACGCCATCCAGTCCGGAGCCATGGGATCCCAGGGCGCCAGCCAGGGCGCAAAAATCGCCACCACAATCAACAGCAGCACAAACCCGCCTGAGACCAGCGCCAGAGGATTCCGCACAAGAGCGTGCAGGAAATCGCGCCACGGCGAACGAATAATCTGAGGCGGATTTTCAGTCAGCGATTGAATACTCATTTTGGCTCCTGTCGCAGACGAATGGCCGGATTAACCACCGCGTAAAGCAGATCGACCAGCAGATTAATCACAATAAATTCAAACACGAACAGCATCACCAGCGCCTGAATCACCGGCTGATCCTGCGCTTTGATCGACTCAATCAATAACCAGCCTAACCCTGGCCAGTTGAAAACACTCTCCACCACGATGGATCCGCCCAGCAGAAAACCGAACTGCAAGCCCAGCATGGTAATCACCGGGATGAGCGCATTACGCATCACATGTTTCCACGTCACCAGGCGGTTACGCAGCCCTTTGGCTTTGGCGGTACGCACGTAATCTTCCTGCGCCACCTCAAGAAAGGCCGAACGGGTAAAGCGCGCCATTACCGCCGCAACCGACGAACCCAGCGTAATGGCGGGCAGGACAATATCGCTGGCCCTGTTAAAGCCGCTGACCGAGAACAGCCCAAAAGGCATCGCAACGAACTGGATGAGCAACAGCCCCAGCCAGAAGGCTGGCATCGAAATGCCGCCGACCGCCACGCTCATCAGCGTCCAGTCCTGCCATCTTCCACGTTTCAGTGCAGCCATAACGCCGAATAACAAACCGAGAATGACGGACCAGGTAAAACCCGCTAAGGCGAGCCACAGCGTCGGCATAAAGCCCTCCCTGATCACCTCCAGCACCGGTTGCTGGGTGCGATACGTGGTGCCCAGGTCGCCCTGCAACAGGCTGCCGATCCAGTGGAGATACTGCTGCGGCAGCGGATCGTTAAGCCCAAGATGCTGACGCGCCGCTTCGATCGCCTCAACCGGCGCATCCGGTCCGGCATAAATACGCGCCGGGTCGCCCGGCATGAGCTTGATAAAACCGAAAACCAGCAAGGAGACCACCAGCAAAACCGGGATCATCTCCAGCAATCGGCGAATGATGTATGCAAACATGCCATTCCCTGAAATGAGGTACGACTGGCCTCCTCGCGTCCCTCATCCGTTCCGGACAGGGGACGAGGAAGAAGAGACCGTCTTATTTAAAGGACGCCTGAGTGAACAGTAAATTGCCATCAGGCAGCATCGAAACGCCGCTCAGCGTGTTGCGTTTGCCGACCAGATTGTCTGGCGTGCCAAGGAACGCCACTGGTGCTTCTTTCCACAACACCTTTTGCGCTTGTGCATAGGCGATGCCACGCTTTGCCGGATCGGCCGTCGCCAGCCCGGCAGCAATCGCTTTGTCTGCATCAGCGTTACTGAAGTAGGAGACGTTATACGAGGTCGGAACCCAGGACTCGGTGGCAAACAGCGGACGCAGCGCCCAGTCGGCATCCCCTGTAGAGGTCGACCAGCCGCCATAATAGAGGTCAAACTCCGCCTTTTTCGGGTCCTGTACGCCCCACAATTTTGCGTTGCGCGTGCCGGAATCCATCGGTGTTACCGTGGCACGAATGCCTGCCGTAGCCAGTTGCGCTTTCAGCACCTGAGCGGCACGGACGCTGGCCGTGGCGTTGGTCACCCAGAGCTTAAGATCCAGTCCCTCCGGATAACCCGCCGCTTTCAGCAAGGCTTTGGCCTTATCCGGCGCATAGCCGTAATCAGGATCGCCCTGTTTCTGATAGAACTGTACGCCTTCCGGAATCGCGGATGTGGCAGGTTTACCCAGACCGGCAAAGGCCACTTTCAGCCACAGATTACGGTCAATCGCATAGTTGATTGCCTGACGCACCCGAACATCGGCCAGCGGCTTGTGCTGCGTGTTGATCGCCATGTAATAAAGGTAAATGCTCGGATCGCGCTGAATGGAGAGGTGGCTGTCCTGCTGAACGGCTGCGATGAGGTCTGAAGGCAATGGCCAGATGGCGTCCACCTGACCCGACTTCAACGCTGCCACCCGTGTCGCATCTTCGGGACTTGGAGAGAAGATGACATGGTCGACTTTAGGCCATCCCTGCTGCCAGTAACCTGCATATCTGACCAGCGTAACGGCTTTGCCCGGTTTCCAGTCGACAAAGGTAAACGGACCGGTTCCCACCGGATGCAGTCGCAACTGCGCTTCGTCCGGATATTGCTTAAGAATTGACGGGCTCCACATCACTGCGGAAGGATGCGCCAGGGTGTTGATAAAGGCACCGAACGACTGATTCAGATCGATTTTTACCTGGTCGGGTGCCAGCACCGTGACCTTATCAATCATTTTGTAGAGGCTGTTACGCTTCAGCCCTTTTTTCTGATCTGCCAGACGATCAAGGTTCGCTTTGACGGCGTCTGCATCAAAAGGGGTACCGTCCTGGAAGGTAACGCCTTTGCGCAGCGTCAGCGTAAATTCGGTGGCACTGTCATTAGAGGTATAACCGGTCGCCAGCCAGGGTTGCAGCTTCATCCGGGAATCAAACTGGAAAAGGCGCTCAAAGATGCCGCTCTGAACCGAGTAGCTGACATTATCCGAGGTGTCGTGCGGATCCAGCCCCGTGATATCGGCATACATTGAAATGCGCAGATCCTGTGCCTGCGCAGTCATGACCAGCGTCGTCGTCAATGCGAGGGCGAGCGAAGTACGGCGAAACAGCGTTTTCATAAATTCTCCTGGTCGTTAAGGATTATTGCAATGCAATGCCGTCAGCTACCCAGTGCTGGGGGGCAACCTGCCGATATCGGGTTTTAGTGACCGTTTCACCCACCTTACGCAACGGCGAGGGGATTTCGCTGTCATCGAAAATACGGGGCTGACGGTTTTCGGGATCCGCTACCGGCACGGAGGCCAGCAGTCGTTGGGTATAGGGGTGTTGCGGCTGATTAAATACCGACTGACGCGGTCCAAGCTCCACAATCTGGCCGAGGTACATCACCGCGACGCGATTAGCAATACGCTCGACGACCGCCATATCGTGAGAGATGAAAATCCATGCCACGCCCGTTTGCTGCTGCAGGTCCATCATCAGATTGACCACCTGCGCCTGAATCGAGACATCAAGGGCCGATACCGCTTCATCCGCAATAATCACTTTCGGTTTCAGCGCCATGGCGCGGGCAATGGCAATACGCTGACGCTGACCGCCAGAAAATTCGTGCGGATAACGACGCGCGTGCTCTGGCAGGAGACCGACGCTCTTCAGCAGCGCATCGATCTGTGGGGAAGCCTGTTCAAGCGAAGAGACCATGCCATGTAACAGCAACGGCTCGGCAATGGTGAAACCCACTGTCAGGCGGGGATTCAGTGACGCATAGGGATCCTGAAACACCATCTGAATTTCACGGCGGAGCGGCTGGAATTCTGCCTCTTTCAGGTCAGAAATTTCCTTTCCTTCAAAGTGAATACTTTCAGCTTCACTGTTGATGAGGCGCATCAGCGCCCGTCCGGTTGTCGATTTGCCGCAGCCGCTTTCACCCACGATGGCCAGGGTCTCACCTGGCCACAGACTGAAATCAATCTGCTCAACCGCATGCACATGATGCGTCAGGCTCGATAAGATGCCGCTGCGAATCGGGTAATAGACTTTTAATCCGCGCACATCCAGCAGCGGCGCAACGTCATAGCGAGCGGTATGCTGTTCGCCTTGCACAGTCTCGCGGGCACCGGGCAGAGGAAAGCGTTGCGGCCATGTGTGTTCCCGCATATCACCGAGTTTTGGTACTGCCGCCAGTAACGCTTTGGTATACGCATGCTGCGGGGCGGCAAAAATCTCAGACACGGTTCCCTGCTCTACCACTTCGCCACGCAGCATGACCACCACGCGATCGGCGATTTCCGCTACCACGCCCATATCATGAGTAATAAACAGCACCGCCATTTGTTTCTCACGCTGCAGCTCACGCAGAATATGGAGAATGCGCGCCTGCACGGTGACATCCAGCGCTGTGGTAGGCTCGTCAGCAATCAGGAGTTGTGGGTCACAGGCAAGGGCCTGCGCAATCATCACACGCTGCCGCATGCCGCCTGACAGCGAGTGAGGATAGCTTTTCATGACGCGATCCACATCGGCGATACGCACCTGGCGCAGCAATTCACGCACCCGCGTATGGGCCTGCTTTCTGTCGCACTGCTGATGATCGCGTAACGCCTCGGTAAGTTGATCATCAATGCGCAGCACCGGATTCAGCGAGGTCATGGGCTCCTGAAAGATCATCGCCATTTCACGGCCACGCAACGTGCGGCGCTGAGCGTCATCCAGCTTTTCTAACGCATGCATTTTTCCGCTACGGTCGCGGAACTGCATGCTGCCGCCATCGACACGTCCGTTGTTTGCCAGCAAGCCCATCACAGCCAGCGACGTGACAGATTTACCTGAGCCGCTTTCACCCACTACGGCGACGATTTCACCTGGATGAATGTCAAAACTGATGCCTTTGAGTGCCTGATTCTCACCGCTGCGTCCATGAAACGAGACGCTGAGATCCTGAATCGCCAGCACGGGAGAGGCAGAGGCAGCGCGGGTTGCAGGGGAAGTACGTTGTGTGTCCGTCATCGTCGCCTCACAGAGTTATAGCCAGATACGGCCTTGGGAGTAGCTCAGGAAAGGAGAACTGTCGGCGGCTAGCCAGATGGGGCCATCCAGATCGACGAACTCAGCGTTAACCGCGACGGGCAATGCGGCCTCCATAGCCAGTGACGAGCCCAGCATGCAACCGACCATAATGCGCATATTGAGCGTCCGCGCTTCATCCACCATCGCCAGCGCTTCAGTCAGGCCACCGCACTTATCCAGCTTGATATTGATCATCTCGTAGCGATCGCGTAGTCCGGCAATATCCGCCCGCGTATGGCAACTCTCATCGGCACAGACCGGTATGGGATGTTTGAAACGTAACAGGTCATGGTCCTGTCCGGCGGGAAGGGGTTGCTCCACCATCGCGATGTTGAAGGCCTTCAGTGCCACCAGCAGGCTTTCCAGTTCCAGACCCGACCAGGCTTCATTGGCATCGATAATGAGCGTGGCATGCGGTGCCGCCGCGCGAATCGCCGCCACTTTTTCCAGAATCGCATTACGGTCGAGCTTAATTTTGAGCAGGAGGGTGCCACGTGACATAGCATCCGCCGCCGCCTGAGCCATACATTCCTGCGTATCGAGGCTAAGGGTTTCTGCCGTAATGACCGACTCTGGCTGAGAGCAGGTGCTCTTTTGCCAAAGCGTCTGATTAGCCCGTGCGCCATCAAGTCGCCATAGCGCACAGTCCAGCACGTTGCGCGCTGAACCGGCGGGTAAGCGGTGTTGCAGATCATGATGGCTGAGGCCCGACTCAATGTCAGTGCGTACCGCTTCGAGCATGGCCTGAACGCTATCCGGCGTCTCATCGTAGCGGGCCGTTGGTGTGCATTCGCCCTGCCCGATGAATCCCTCCTGCTCCAGGGTGACACGGATGACCGTCACGGCGGTACGGGTACCGCGTGCGATAGCAAAGGGTCGCGCCAGCGGCAGCTCCACCACATCAATCTGCAACTTTCTCATTTCAGCCACGCTCCTGAAGCAGTGCGGCGATCTCATCAATACCAAAACGCACCGGATCTGTGGCAGGTAAGCCAAACTCAGCGCTGATTTCGGCGCAATAAGCGAGCGCCTCTTCTTCGCTGTAATTGGAGGTATTGATAGCAAAGCCAGCCAGCTGAACCGACTCACTGGTCACCTGTGCGGCGCGCAGATTGGCTTCAACGCACGCCTGCAGGCTGACCATGGGCTGGTGTGGCAAATGACGCATGTGGGGTCGTCCCATTTCATGGCACATAACCAGCCAGTGTGGTTGCGCACCGTGCATCAGCCCCATACTCACGCCCGCATAAGAGGGATGGAACAGTGAGCCCTGGCCTTCAACGATGTCCCAGTGGTCCTCGTCATTCGCCGGTGAAAGCGCTTCTGCTGCACCGGCAATAAAATCAGCGATGACCGCATCCACAGCAATGCCCTCCCCTGCGACCAGAATGCCGGTCTGCCCCGTGGCACGAAAATCAGCTCTCAGGCCGCGCGCACGCATCGCCGCTTCCAGCGCCAGTGAGGTGTACATCTTGCCCACTGAGCAGTCTGTACCCACGGTCAGTATCCGCTTACCTGAACGCTTCTTACCGCTGCCAACATTGAGCGCTGGACGCATATGACGCAGGTCAAAAAGCTCAACGCCAGAAGCCTGTGCAAGCGTCACCAGTTCCGGTTCATCCACCAGTCGGTGGTGCAGCCCACTGGCCACATTCATGCCTGCTTTAATGGCACTTTTGATCGTTTCAAGCCAGTGCGCTGGCAGATAGCCCCCGGCATTGGCAGTGCCAAGCACCAGCGTTTTTGCGCCGCGCGCTTTGGCGCCGGGAATATCCAGTTCATCCAGACCCAGACTGACCGTGCAGCCCGGCAGTTTAATTTCGCCAACGCACTGCTCCGGCCGCCAGATATGAATACCGCGCGCCGTTTTTGCCGCAAGGGGATCGGTAACATCGCCAAGAAAGAGTAAATAGGGTTGTGGGATTAGCATGTTGTCTCTCGTTTCAGCCAAAAGATCAGGTTCTGAAACCACTATTTCATGCGCTCTGAAAGGTGACGAATGCTTGTTTAGCAGGAGGGTATAACGGCAGGTTATAGCCAGAGGTAATAGTGATGATGGATGGGTTTTTCAGGGGGATTGGACAGGGTATGGATTAAAAGAAGGAGTGGGTCATAGGAAAAAGATCGTGTTGAGAGAAAAATAAAAGAGAGTCGCGGAATGGGTATTCCGCGATAATAGCACTTCAGACCAGTATGGGTTATTTCATGCGACGCTGCCGGGCGACGCTGGCGAGGCGTTGTGTCCGGCAGTAAATGGCAAACAGGATGAAAGCCTGCCCATTAAGTATCCAGCGAGCACCCACCAAAGCCGCGAGTGCCAGAAGCAGCCACAGACCCGAGTGGCTACCCGTAACTACGCTGTAGCTCAAGAGTAAAACGGTCGATATAAACAACATCGCACAGACGTAAGCCAGCCCCGCCACACCGGCTGTATGGCCTCGCGCAAGCAGGTAACTGGCCGTGAGTATCGCGCCAATAACGACGATTGAGGGAACAAAAAAACTCAACGCATGTATCTGTGGACTGAGCGGAGGTAAAGCGTGCAGAAACGTCAGCAAATTAAATGCAAATGAAACCAGCAACAGCATCAGCACTATCGCAACCGGGAAGCCGTTTTGCCGGGGAAGCGACTCAGCAGGCTGTTTAAAATAACGTTCAAGCTCTGTAGTGGAACGGGCAAGTATCGAATTATCCTGCCGTGCGATTAGCTGATCTATTTCGCGACCATGTTGCAGTAGTTCAGTGATATTTCGCCCGACAAGCCATGATAGAAATTGCATTAAAATACCGCCAGTGATTGAATTGTCCCCACAATATAGCGCCCGGAGCGTGGCACATTACCTGGAGCAGCAATGATACCACTGACAGCACTGCCTGCCACAGCAGCTGCGCTCGTAACGACCTGCGCGAGTTGCTTAACAAGTTCTTTTTGCACCGACTCTACAGGGAAACGCTTTGGATAAAGTCCTGCACGGATGGCGGCTTTAAGCTCTTTATTACTTATACCAGGGTTTTGTGCCTTAATGATTAATTCAGTAAGGCGAGTCCGGTCCTGCCTTGGATAGTTCCGGAGCCACTCCGTTGCTTTTAAAGAAGAGACTGATTTCATCGCTCGCCATGTTGCAAGGGCTTCTTTTAACGCACCGCCCACACTGGCTAGTGAAATAAGGTCAAGAGACGTTGAAGTGGCAACGTACCAATCCTGAGAGTCCAGCCACGCTACGTTTTCACCACCATTTTCGACGAGATCATAAACCCGGTAAATACCATTGACACATTGCACGCCTGTTGCGGCAGCGCCAGCATAACCAATAGCAACAAGCACGCCGCTACTGCCAGCGGTTATAGGCGTTGCAGAAGCGCCGATAACCGCTACGCCAGCAGTGATAATCATTGCACCACAGGAAAGCACGGTCGAGGCAATCTCCGTTCCCATTGAGGTTACGCTTACTGCTTCACTAAGTGACTTGCCCGTATTAGACGCTGTGGCTTGTCTGGGCGTTTTGGTCACAATCAGATGTGTAACGATACCACTTTGACCATTAGGATGACGCTGACCAGGCCGAACAAGATAACGCTGTGCGCCATCCGCATAGATAATGCCAGCCTGATAAAACTCCCGAGTACAATCCATTGCAGCACCCAGCGCTTTGAAATCAAAATCAGGTGCCCCATAACCGGTCATCCTGGCGATGTCGTAACCCGGTAAGTTATTCTCGGGATTCATTCCTGGCAGGTTCATTTTATCTCCTTATAGGCTTAAAATAATAAAAAGAGAGTTATTAAGACATTAAACTCTAAATGGAAACCTCATCCTTACCGCATCAGAATTACATATCATTAAATAGGCGACACACGAAGAAGCTTACCATTTCTTGATTGAACAAAAAACACCAGTCATTATATTCATGAACTCTAAAATTAAGACACACAATAACAGACTTATATTAAATCAGAAAAACAACCTTATAAAAATCTATTGCCATTTTAATAAAGCAATAAACATTTAACACAACTTTGTAGAAAATAACATTTACCTTTCTGTTATCACATAATCCCCTGGTCCGCGCCAGAAAATTTCCTTATAAGGCATATCGATCTTACCCTTTTCCTTTAAATACTCCATAACCTGAGATGGTGCCCATCCATGACCATATGAAAACAAAGCGCCAATTTCGACAAGTTTTTTTATCGCTATGATTTTTTCACTTTCGCTTTCAAAATAAACACAACATGAACTCCCCTTCTCGAGAAATCCACGCGTTGAAAAACATGATATGTTCTGGCTGCAACCCACCGATTTAAATGCCACCTTTTCATCATCTAATATAGTTACAATAATGGCGCTTAGCATTTAAGTCCTTTAGTGTTTTTTGAAAAATATTGTTTTTATCTATATTTTTCAAGCTTGCGAAATTTCTTTTTAAACTGTGTTATAAGATCTATGCATTCAACATAGCCGAAGGACACACATCGTATTTTTGTTATTATTAATTTAAATTTTAAATTTATTCCATTTGATGTAATCTTTCCATGCTTTTTCATCTTTAAAGCCTGAACGATAATTACAAACGATAGTACCAGTTCTGTTATGAGGATCATATGCGGCATCAATATGCCCCCATGCACCATACGCAGGAAGGTCAATACTTGTTTGCTCTTTAAACCAATCCCTTAACTTCCGGGTGACTTTACCATCAGGTTTGTTTTGCTCGCCCATTAATAATTTATCAGGAGCAAAACTCCAACTTTTTACTGTATCATTCATATCACTCGGACAAGAAAAGAAAACCACTAAGTAAATATCACCCTGTCTATTTTTACTTATATTAAAAACAGCTCGGTAGGCAACAGTATTCACACCATTATCAGGCCACGGCTCCCAAAAAATATCATCAATACTAAACAACTCCTGTCTAGTCGAAGTAGAAGAAAGAACTAATCCATTTCCAAAACTCAACCTTCCATCGTCTTTATTTACATCCATTTTATTTCCCCATACTGAATGGATTTCCAACAGGTTCCAGCACTGTTCTAAAGTTAGAAAGGAAAAATTGCGTTCCACCACCAGCACCAAATTTTATCGGATCCTGTGACAGTGCTTCGCCGGTTCCAGCAACTGTTTCACGTTTTACCCTGTAAGCCTGTATCTGCCCACGATAGCCAAATTTCGGATGTGGTAACACTTGTAAACTTTTCCAAAGTGACTCTCTGCTTCCTGCAGCAGCATCTAAGGTTGCTTTGTCAAAATAAAAACCAGACTGTCCAGGAACACCACCATAAACAATATCATTTTCTTTCAATATAGTATTCTGCCAGGTGTCACGGCCTTTATAGACACCTCTCCCCTGCCACTGTCTTGCAAAGGCGCCTTGGTTGTGATCATTATTTTTTGTCGGGTTATTAGGTTTACATGAACGCCTCAGCCCCCACGGATCCACCCAACCCAGCGCGTTCGGCGCATACTGGTAAAGGTTGATCCCGCCCGCCAGCCCTATCGGGTCCTGCTGGATAAATCGTCCGCTGTCCGGGTCATAATAACGAAACAGATTGTAGTGCAGTCCGGTTTATTCGGCCCCTGCGGTGCCTCACCCCCTTGGGGCCATCGCTGAAGCGATGTTCAAATTTGCTTATGCAAATTTGTCCCGGTCCAGGTACTGGCCCTGCATACGCAGGTTCTGCTGAACGACCGGCATCCGCTGGTTGGACTCGCGCAGCAGCTTGCCCCACGGGCTGTTGATACCT
Source organism: Pantoea sp. BJFS-204 (assembly GCF_049310725.1). NCBI lineage: Bacteria > Pseudomonadati > Pseudomonadota > Gammaproteobacteria > Enterobacterales > Erwiniaceae > Pantoea > Pantoea sp. BJFS-204. The sequence goes on from NZ_JBMOWE010000001.1 coordinate 1,433,990, forward strand.
TCCCAGGCTCTTTGCCCTTCACCGTCAGTCAGCAGTTCCGGCATTCCGTTGGCCGCATTATGGAACCAGTAAATCTCCGGGCTTTCCACGCCATCAATACGGGCCAGCGGCTCATAGCTCTGACTGTCGCTGTAAACGTAGGTCAGCGGGATCCCGTCGTGGATTTCCTGCAGCAGGCGGTAGCCTTCCCACACAAAGCGCGTCGTGACGGCGTTGCCAGACGGCCTGCCCTGCAACAACTGCTGGCTGGTTTTACTGATGCGGCACCCAAGCGGATCGTAGCGGAAACTCACCTTAGTACGCGGCCTATTACGGTCCCGCGGCTCGCTGATGACGTCTGTCAGGCGATGCTCACCATCGTAACGGTAGCGCCAGCGGGTGTGCCCGTCATCTTTCTCAGTGGTTCGGCCATGAATATCGTACTGCCAGCGGATACCGTTCAGTCCGGTAACGCGGTTATGCATGACATGAGCGGCACTATGGCGATCCAGCGGGTTGCCTGCGCCATCCCAGCGCCACTGTTCATTACCCGGCTGCGCACCGTTCTGAGACAACAGCCGCCCGGCGTTATCGTAGTTCCATAATGTCTGGCTGAACGGATTATCGTCGCGCTCTTCACGGATCAGGTTGTTGCCGTAATCGAAGTTAGATCGGCAAGAATCACGTATAGTCTCTAAAGAATCAATGTAATTAACTAAAAGGTTCTTTAGTTAAAATGAAAATAAAGAAATTAATCCTTTAGAAAAAGACCAATCAAATGAGAAGAATATCTAGAAGGTTGAATTTCCGAAAATGTAAAAAACACTACTACCTTATGATTTTCAAAATCACATTCCGTCTCAAAAAAGCTGATAGCTTCTCCATCATAATGATAACGACCCGAATCTTTAACTTTCTCCTTTACTCCTTTTATTTTTTTTGAGTAAGTTTTCTTAAAATCTAACTCTTCTGAATTGAAACTTCTTGAACCATATACCGAAAAGACTATTTTTCCAGAACAGCATGGACATTCAAAAAAATTCTTTTTATGGATAAAGTCAGTTTCATTACCATCATGTAACAAAACTTTATTTTGAATGAAATTTTTCATAACTTTCTCAAGACTCCATCTTTAATAAGATCTTCAATATAATCAGCTGTTTCGTATTGTTTGTTCATTCCTGGTTTCCCAAACCAAGGAATTGCCGGACCTGAATCAACTTCATAAGGTTTTAATACCTCATAGGTGGATAGTGGCTTTGTTAAAGTATAATCCGGAAGCGCCCTTCCCTCAAACGAAGCTCCGGCCGGAGAAAGAAATGTTCCAGGATCTCTGAAAACACCATCTTCAATCCATCCACCATAACGATCTACGTATTCTCCGGGTTGAAGGGTTTCTTTCACTGAAGTAACAAAACCGCGGTTAGGAGGCCAAGCACCTTCACCCATAAATTGTTCTAACGCTGCCCAGTCTTGTTTTTTCCATAAAGCATATGCTTTGGATGCTTGTTTCCTTGAAGTGAATTGTTTTTTATTCGACTTTTTCTGGAAATCATTCCATTCGTTTTTACACCTACTCAACCCCCATGGATCCACCCAACCCAGCGCGTTCGGCGCATACTGGTAAAGGTTGATCCCGCCCGCCAGCCCTATCGGGTCCTGCTGGGTAAACCGTCCGCTGTCCGGGTCATAATAACGAAACAGATTGTAGTGTAGTCCGGTTGATTCGGCCCCTGCGGTGCCTCACCCCATTGGGGCCATCGCTGAAGCGATGTTCAAATTTGCTTAAGCAAATTTGTCCCGGTCCAGGTACTGGCCCTGCATACGCAGGTTCTGCTGAACAACTGGCATCCGCTGGCTGGACTCGCGCAGCAGCTTGCCCCACGGGCTGTTGATACCTTCCCAGGCTTTTTGCCCTTCACCGTCAGTCAGCAGCTCCGGCATTCCATTGGCCGCATTATGGAACCAGTAAATTTCCGGGCTTTCCACACCATCAATACGCGCAAGTGGTTCATAGCTCTGGCTGTCGCTGTAAACGTAGGTCAGCGGGATCCCGTCGTGGATTTCCTGCAGCAGGCGGTAGCCTTCCCACACAAAGCGCGTCGTGACGGCGTTCCCCGACGGTTTTCCCTGCAACAGCTGCTGGCTGGTTTTACTGATGCGGCGCCCAAGCGGATCGTAGCGGAAACTCACCTTAGTACGCGGCCTATTACGGTCCCGCGGCTCGCTGATGACGTCCGTCAGGCGATGCTCACCATCGTAACGGTAGCGCCAGCGGGTCTGGCCGTCATCTTTCTCGGTGGTGCGGCCATGGATATCGTACTGCCAGCGGATACCGTTCAGTTCGGTGACACGGTTGTGCATGACATGGGCGGCACTATGGCGATCCTGCGGGTTGCCTGCGCCATCCCAGCGCCACTGTTCATTACCCGGTTGCGCACCCTCCTGTGACAACAGCCGGCAGGCGTTATCGTAGTTCCATAATGTCTGGCTGAACGGATTATCGTCGCGCTCTTCGCGGATCAGGTTGTTGCCGTAATCGAAGTCGCGCCGGCGGGACCAGACGCGCGGTGCAGGACGCTGTGAGTCACCCTTAAACACGTCACGGCGGCGCAGTCTGCCTAAGCGATCGTACTCACTGCGCATGGTCAGGCCGCCCTGCGTCCGGCTCAGCTCCCGATGCAGCGTGTCACGGGTAAATTCAGTGACCGGCAGGTTGTCTAATGCGATGCTCAGCAGATGGCCGCTACCGTAATAAAGCTGCTTCAGGTTGCGGCCATCCGGCAGGGTTAAGGCAGTGCAGTTGCCCAGCGCGTCATACTCCCACGCCAGTTCGCCCTGCTGGCTCCACTCGGTGTCCGACAGCGGCAGATACTGCGATACTTTATTCAGGCACTGTCACCCTCATCAGGGTAGTGACAGCGATGAGTAAATGAGATTTTATTTCTTTAAAAAACTGATCAGTTGCAACACCTTTTGATATTCTTCTTCATCAAATTCACCATGAGCCAGATACCCACAAAAATTCCTGTACAAAAGCTCTAAATCAATATTTGAACAATTTTCATTTTTTAAAACATCCAATGCTGACTTGTACAATTCCTTTCCTTGTGATTTATTTTTCCTTTCTACTAAGTCGATCAGTTCAATTAAAATTTCAATAGCTTTTTGTATATTCATATTATTAGAAACTCACTCTGTCTGTTCTAATTATCGTGGATTTTGCTAATTCCTTGATACTTATCAGGCCTTGATAGCCTCCGCCTTCCAGAACTTCCAATCTATTAGTACTTATTTGCGGAGCAGCAGTACCCTCAGTGACCCATGTTCCTTTTTGAGGTTTGAAGGTTGTAACCCGATCTATCTTAACGCCCCATTCTTTTAGGATGGCCAGATCTTTCCTTAACTCTGCCTCTGAAGTATATTTCTTTTTAGTGACGTAATTGAAATCCCTTCCTAATCTATTGGTTTTACCATGATATTTATAAAATATTTCATCGCCACTAACCTGTCTATTAGTGATTACACCATCTGTGAAATTTGCTTTATGATGGTCGGGGATTCTTTGACCTTTTTTCTCAAGCGTACATCTACTCAGCCCCCACGGATCCACCCAACCCAGCGCATTCGGGGCATACTGGTAAAGGTTGATCCCGCCCGCCAGCCCTATCGGGTCCTGCTGGGTAAACCGTCCGCTGTCCGGGTCATAATAACGAAACAGATTGTAGTGCAGTCCGGTTTCCCGGTCCAGGTACTGGCCCTGCATACGCAGGTTCTGCTGAACGACCGGCATCCGCTGGCTGGATTCACGCAGCAGCTTGCCCCACGGGCTGTTGATACCTTCCCAGGCTTTTTGCCCTTCACCGTCAGTCAGCAGCTCCGGCATTCCATTGGCCGCATTATGGAACCAGTAAATTTCCGGGCTTTCCACACCATCAATACGCGCAAGTGGTTCATAGCTCTGGCTGTCGCTGTAAACGTAGGTCAGCGGGATCCCGTCGTGGATTTCCTGCAGCAGGCGGTAGCCTTCCCACACAAAGCGCGTCGTGACGGCGTTCCCCGACGGT